>DULN01000009.1 GCA_012840355.1 Clostridiales bacterium
ACACCAACTCTCGAAGATTACTATCTTTATGTGTTTGAAGACATAGTTGTAGCAACGTAAGTCATTGGTTGATCGAGTTCGCCCATTTAATCATGTGTAAACATCCAACCCGTACACTCACTCCCCCCCTGCCATCCAACCTGTACACTCAACGACCACCGACATCTTACCTGTACACTCACAATAAAAAATGCCTGATTTGCTCAATTCCCTAAAAGCAAAAATCAGGCATTTTTTATGTTATAGTATCGAGCAGTAAAATCAAAAATCCAGCCTATCTCAATGCTTTTTCAGCACCCTGTTTTAAACCCTTGACATCAATACCACGCACTCCACGTGCCCCGTCCGTGGGAACATATCAAACGGCTCGATGGCCTCGAATCTGTATCCGCGCTGCGCAAAAAGCGCTATATCTCGCGCGAGTGTATCTGGATTGCATGAAACATATACTACTTTTCTTACCTCCGCATCGGCAAGCGTATTAATAAGCCCGCCGGCAAGCCCCTTGCGCGGAGGGTCTACTATAACAGCGTCAGCCGTATAAACCGCCTCTGGCAGCCTAAAATCGTCGCCTATCTCTGCGCATATAAAATCCGCATCATCTATACCGTTTTTCTTCGCATTATACGCGGCATTCTCCACAGCCTCGGGCGTGACCTCAACGCCGACGAGCTTAACTTCTTGCCTCATCGAGGCTGCGCATATTCCTATAGTCCCCACACCGCAATAAAGGTCGGCAAGCACAAACCGGCCCTCACACGCGCCATCAAATGCAAGTTCGGCAGCGCGCCTGTAAAGCAGCTCGGCGCAGCCACGGTTGACCTGATAAAATGCCTGCGGCGCTATCTTGAACCGGCAGCCGCACAGCAAATCTTCAATATATTCCCTTCCCCAAATCAGTCGCCATTTTTCACCGAGTATCACGTTTGTGTCCTTTGGATTAATATTCTGCATCACGCTTACGACTGCCGGGAACCGCTTGACAAGCTCTGCCGCAAACTCATCCGCATACGGAAAAGACTCCGCGCGCGTAACAACGCATACCATAACCTCGCCGGTACCCTCGCCGCAACGCAAGTATATATGTCGGGCCGGCAGCTTGTGCGCTTTCAGCCACTGCGCGACAAATGGAGCGATTCCGCGCAGCGGCGCTGCCTCAAGCCCGCAGTCGGCAATGCCCGATATCTCGTGCGTGTGTCTGCGATAATAACCAATCTCCCAGTTTTCGCCGACCGGATACTGCACTTTGTTGCGCCATCCCCATACGCGCCCGTCGGATACGACCGGCGCAACAAAAGCCTCAAGCCGGTGTTTGCGCATCGCGCCTTCAATATATCGCCGCTTGAGCTCGAGTTCATGTTCATACGAGACCAAGCCATAAACGCAGCCGCCGCATTTGCGCGTCGCCGGGCACTCGGGCGAAATTCGATACGGCGACGGCTCAATTATCTCCTCAGTGCGCGCCACCATATAGTCGCGCGCCGTTTTTATTATTTTTATTTTCACTTTGTCGCCGTCTACAGCCCCGCCAACGAATGTCACAATTCCGTCTACCCGGCAAACCCCGTATCCCAAATTATTAAGGTCGGTTACTTCGACAGTAAAGATTTTATCCTTATATTTGCCCAAACTCATAGAATGCCAGCCTATACGTTGAATCTGAACAGCACAACGTCACCGTCGCACATTACATAATCTTTTCCCTCACTGCGCACAAGGCCTTTTTCCTTCGCCGCTGTCATCGAACCGCACGCAACAAGGTCCTCGTACTTTACTATCTCGGCGCGTATAAACCCGCGCTCAAAGTCGCTGTGGATTTTGCCTGCCGCCTGCGGCGCCTTTGTACCCTGCTTAATCGTCCAGGCGCGAACCTCTTTTGGCCCAGCAGTGAAATAGCTGATAAGCCCAAGCAGCCTGTAGCTCGCGCGTATCAGCCTGTCAAGCCCCGACTCCTCAAGCCCGAGCTCGGCCAAAAACGCCTTCTTTTCTTCAGGATCAAGCTCGGCAATCTCCGCCTCGATCGCGGCTGATATCGGCATAATCTCAGCGCCTTGCTCCGCTGCGAGCTTTGAAAGAGTGTTAAAATGAGGGTTTGACGCCGGGTCGGCGATTTCATCCTCGCCGATGTTCGCGGCAAATATCACCGGCTTCATTGTCAGCAGCGGAGTGTCATACATTGAATCGAGCTCCTCTTTTGTAAAACCAAACGCCCTTGCTGGTTTTCCCAAATTCAGCCACTCGTGAAGCCTTGAAAACAGCGCGACATCGGCTTCGGCGGACTTGTCCCCTTTCGCCGCCTTTTTCGCTCGTTCGAGTCTTCGCTCGACCATTTCAATATCGGCAAGTATCAGCTCGGTTTCAATCGTCTCGACGTCGCGCGCCGGGTTTACACTGCCGTCGACATGGATTATGTTTTCATTTTCAAAACAGCGCACGACGTGCACCACCGCGTCGACTTCCCGTATATGCGAAAGGAACTTGTTGCCAAGGCCCTCGCCTTTCGAAGCGCCTTTGACAAGCCCCGCTATATCAACAAACTCGATAACAGCCGGAGTAACCTTTTCAGGCTTATACATCTCAGCCAAAACATCTAGCCTTTTGTCCGGCACCGCAACCACGCCTACGTTCGGCTCTATCGTACAAAACGGATAATTCGCGGTCTCCGCGCCCGCTGCCGTGATCGCATTAAAAAGCGTGCTTTTTCCGACATTCGGAAGCCCAACTATACCAAGTTTCATAAAATATATGTTCTCCTATTTGTCATATAGTTTACTTTCATTATCCAAATTATAATAGCAGTTTTTTATATCATTTTCAACCCGCGCGTTTGTTAACGTTTTGATTATACCGCGTTCATGATTTGTCCACCATTTCGCGCTTGGAATTAATTATAATGAACATAGTCGAACAGTCGACAATTTTAATAATTGGAGGCTCGCTGTGATGGGAACCAAGATACTCGTAGTTGACGACGAAGTCAGCATATGCGATTTGCTTCGCCTTTATCTTGAAAACGAAGGATATGAGGTAAAAACAGCCAACGACGGCGCAGAAGCTATAAATTTCTTTAAGATGTACGAGCCCGACCTTGTGCTGCTCGATATAATGCTGCCCAAAAAGGACGGCTGGCAGGTATGCCGCGAGATCCGCGAAATATCCTCAAAGCCGATTATAATGATAACCGCTAAGGGCGACGTTTTCGACAAGGTGCTCGGGCTTGAGCTGGGCGCGGACGACTTCATCGTAAAGCCGTTCGATATGAAGGAAGTTTCCGCCCGCGTCAAAGCGGTACTGCGCCGCTACAACACGCACGACAAACAGCCCGACGACGAGGTTATAAAGTTTGACAACATCGAAATCAGCTTGCAGAAATACGAGCTGAAAATCAAAGGCAAACCCGTCGACATTCCTCCAAAAGAGCTCGAGCTGCTTTATTTCCTCGCTTCCAACTACAACCGCGTATTCACTCGCGACCAGCTGCTCGACAAGGTTTGGAGCTTCGATTACCTCGGCGACAGCCGTACCGTCGACGTGCACATCAAGCGTTTGCGCGAAAAGCTTGAGGGCGTATCGGACAAATGGTGCCTTAAGACAGTTTGGGGTGTGGGCTATAAGTTCGAAGTCCTCGAATAAATAGCAAACGCTATGTTCAAAAGCGTATTTACAAAATATATAACCGCCTTTATGGTTATAATCGTCATCAGCTTTTCGATCCTTGCGGGGATCATAAGCTCGCAGACGATTCAATACTCGATAAAAACCAAACAGGCGACGGTAATAAATACCGCAAACTTTCTAAAAGTAAAGTTTGAAAACGATATAGCAAGTCACCTTTCTTCGCTTAACAGCGAAGAGGCTGTGGAAGATTTCAGCTTCAGCGAGTTTATAAACACCGGCGACAACAAGCAGAACATAATCAGGGAAATAACGACGCTAGCAAGGTATACGAAAGAATTTGTCTTTATGGTCACCGACGCCGCCGGGAATCTGCTATTGACCGACGACTACACCGATCCCAAAACCTTTAGGCTAAGCAAGATTGACTCCGAGATTGTAAAAGAGCTTATAAACAAGCAGTCATATCTTGCCGAAACGACGCTGGGCGGCATGTTCACCGAGCCGTACCTGGTCCACGAAGTGCCGATCTTATGCGGACAGAACGTCGTCGGCATGGTGTTTGTATGCTCGTCGTCCGAGCTTACCACGATGTATGTCGAAGTGATGATCAAAATCATCATCATGGGCAGCCTCTGGGTAATGCTCGCGGCGCTAATCGCAGTCTATTTTATAAGCGAAAAGATCATCGGCCCGTTGAAAGAGATGAGCAAAGCTGCAAAAAGCTTTGCTCAAGGGCAGTTTGACGTGCGGGTTCCGGTCGTCGGCCACGACGAGGTCGCAGAACTTGCGGTGGCTTTTAACAACATGGCTGCCTCACTCGAGCGGCTCGAGGATACCCGCCGCACCTTCCTCGCAAATGTCAGCCACGATTTGCGCACGCCGATGACCTCAATCGGCGGGTTTATCGACGGCATACTCGACGGCACCATACCGCCCGAGAAACATACCGAGTACCTGCAACGCTGCTCAAACGAAGTAAAGCGGCTCTCGCGCCTTGTGCAGTCGCTTCTCGACATCACGCGCATACAAGCCGGCGAGCGCAAGTTCAACAAGACGTCGTTTGACATCTGCGAGATGGCTCGCGAGATTATAATTTCATTTGAAAAGCGCATCGAAGCGAAGAACCTTGACGTCGAGTTCGAGTGCGAAAGCGACAAAATGCTCGCATACGCCGACCGCGACGCTATCTACCAGGTGCTTTACAACATCTGCGACAACGCGGTAAAATTCTCGCGCGAAGGCGGCAAATTCCGCATACGCATAACGACTAAGGATAAAAAGATAAACGTCTCGGTTTATAACGAAGGGCAAGGCATTCCCGAGGAAGACCTCGCGATGGTGTTCGATAGGTTTTACAAGAGCGACAAGAGCCGCGGACTCGACAAGACCGGCGCAGGGCTCGGCCTTTACATCGCGAAAACTATTATGGACGCGCACGGCGAGGAAATCAAAGTACGCAGCGTGTGGGGCAAAGACTGCGAGTTCATTTTCACGCTTGCAAAAGGCAAATAAATGCTGCCGGAGAGGCAAATCCTCTCCGGCTTTTGCATTTTATAACTTTTGCATCAGCTTTTCAAGCGCTATTAGGTTGTGCTCCCACTTAAGTACCTCTTTCGCCTCGCTGTAGGAGCACCATCTATAAGCCTCGTGCTCAGTCGAAAGTTTAACCTCAACTTCACAGTCAACCTCAACGCCAAAGCAAAAATCCTGCATTGACATCAGTACGCCCGACTTGGTCTCTTTGTATGTAAAATTGTACTCCAGGTCGATTACCGCTTTTACGTCTTTTATGCCGGTCTCCTCTTCGACTTCTCGCATTACGGCGTCAACTAGCTTTTCGCCGGGAGTCACGCCTCCGCATACCGGTTGCCAGTACCCGCTTCGCTCAGGCGTACGCTTCAATATCAATACCTTGAAAATAGGATTTCTACAAAAAACAAATGCCTGAACATTAGTCCTCTCTGCCATAAAACCCCATCCTTATAACAATAGCCGCTATATATTATATCATTTTCATATGCCGCATATATGCAAAATAAATAAGCGTTGGCTTGACAATTATTTGTTGCCAGCGTTACAATTATGTGATACTTGTAGTTAAACCGTAGGTGCGCGAAATGAACCAAGGAATGATTTTTGATATTCAGCGTTTTTCGGTACACGACGGGCCGGGATACGCACCTCGGTTTTTTGGAAAGGCTGCCCGATGAGCTGCGAGTGGTGCCATAACCCTGAAGGACGCAAAAGAGTGCCTTTCTTCCACACTCTAAACCGTAAAAAATGCACCGTTTGTGGCAGCTGCGCTTCTGCTTGCATATATAGCGCGCTCACTAAAGCTTGAATGCTTTACAACCCATAAAAGGTAATTACCGAAGCGCAGCGCGACATGCCCTTTTATAAAACAGCGGCGGCGCGGTCACATTACCGGCGGCGAGCCTTTTTTGCAGTTTGATTTTCTCCTTGAAATGCATAAACTTGCAAAATCCGGGGGACTGAGCATCTGCATAAATGCGCGCAAAGCGCTGAAGCTTTACACATCAAACACACTGGTGTGTCGAACAAACCGATAATCGAAAACCTTTTGTCGATCGATTCGGCGGGCGCGCATATCGAGCTGCGCTGCCCGCTTATTCCCGAACGCAATACCCGCGAGGACTACTATCGGGGCATCGCCGCGCTGGCAAACCGGTTGACGAACGTGGTGTCAATAACGCTTTTGCCCTATCATCCACTTGGTATTGCCAAATGCAAAAACTTTGGATACGACTCCCCTATCCACGAAGCAAGTTTATGGATAAATCCAATGCCTAAAATGCGGCGGGATTTATACAAGCCCTAACCGATATAAAAGTACGGATACAATACAATAACAAATATATTGTAACGCCCTATAGCTTTACAGTCGATTAGCCTCAACATTGCCTTACTTTGCCACGCATAAAATTGCCAAATCCCACGCCTTTAGTCGGTATTTTTGTATATAAATAATCAAAAAATTTTAAGTTAAATCATTATACACACCAAAGACACCGGCGATTCACATTTTTGCGATATCATAAAATCTGATTGTTTAAAATGGGGGAAAAGTTTTTTTAATAGAATTTTTGGAGGTATTTCAGCGCTGTATGGAAAAAGAAGCCCAAAAGTTAAAGTCAGCTTCGGAGCTACGCGCGCTGCGCGGGGTGTCTGGGCAAGCTGACGGCATCATCGCCGAGCTGTTCGACCCCGGGACGTTCGTCGAAACCGGAGTATATGTAAAGCGAACCTCGGAGCTCGTCCCGACCGAGGGCGCAAGTGAGTTTGAAGGCGTTATAACCGGCTACGGCGCAATCGACGGGCGCCTCGTCTTTGCATTTGTGCAGGACGTAGACCGCTGCCGAGGAGCCGTAACGGCAGCGCACGCGGACAAAATCTGCGCGCTGTACGACCTCGCCGCATCGAGCCGCGCGCCCATTATCGGGGTATTTTCAAGCTCGGGCGCGGTAGTGCTTGAAGGCGTAGATGTTTTAGCCGGATACGGCCGTATTATGAAAAAATGCGCATCTCTTAAAGGCGTGGTGCCTCAGGTTGCGATTGTCGACGGCATTTGCTCCGGCCTTTCGGCAACGCTGTGCTCGATGTTTGACTTTATAATAGCAAACGAGCGCGACGCACGCCTTTATATCGCGCCTCCCGCCATTTTAAAGGCTAAATTCAGCGTGGCTGAAGCCGGCGCAGTCAAGCCCAAAGTGCCTATCGTCGCGGCAGTCGACCTTTTCGCGCCCGACACTTCCGCCGCGGTAAGCACCACCCGATCGCTGCTCGCTTACCTCCCCTCGAGCTGCTATGACGGCACCATCTGCGGCATGACCGGCGACGACCCCAACCGCTCTACCAACATCGATGTCAAGTCTGAAGATTACGACATGCGGCACGTCATTGCCGAGCTTGCCGACAATGGCGAGTTCTTTGAGCTGCAGGCTGACGCGTCACCCGAGATTTTGACCGGTTTTATAACCCTCAACGGACGAGCCGTCGCGCTTGTGGCAAACCAACCGGCAGTTGGCGGAGGGCTTCTGACAGCGGGCGCAGCAAAAAAAGCTGCAAAGCTTGTGAGCTTTGCAGCCGACTATAAAATCCCGCTGCTTACGCTCGTCGACTGCGGCGGGTTTGAGTACGCACCCGACAGCGAGTTTGCGCCATACACAAACCAGCTTGCAGAGCTGGCGCTCGCATATTCTTCGGGCAACAACGCCAAAGTAACAATAACGCTCGGCCGCTCATACGGCGCGCCGTTTACTTTGCTTGGCTCGAAAGCCCTCGGCGCCGATATAGCTTTTGCGCTAGACAGCGCAAAAATAAGCATTATGCCGCCTGAGTCGGCAGTCGAGTTTGTGTTCGATAAAGAAATCAAAGAGGCTGACGACCCTGCAGCGATGCGGGCAAAACTGCTTGCGGGCTGGAGCCACGTGCTTTCCTCGCCCGTGGCGGCGGCACGCAGCGGAGCGATTGACGACATCATAACTTCCGACGACCTCCGCCGCCGCGCCGCAGCAGCATTTGAGATGCTCGCGTTTAAGTCGGGAGGGAAAGCATGATTTCCCTATCCACAATTCTTTCTTTAGCCGCGAGCTCGGTCACGCAAAGCGACCTGCCGTTTGGCGAGCGCATGCTTATCGGCCTTGAGGTTTCCTTAATCGGGATTTTGACGGTTTTTGTCGTGCTGATTGTAATTTGGGGCGTCCTAGAGCTTTCGAGAATTGTATTCTCAGTATCAAACAAGCCAAAACAGCCCAAAATCAGCGAATCAGGCAAAGCCCCTGAAGCCGATCCGGCAAGCGAGGCTGACATAGTCGCGGCTATAACCGCCGCCATCGCGGCATACGAAGGCACAAGCCCATCGTCCCTGCGCGTCGTTAGGTTTACTCGTAAATAAATTTTTAGGCATGAAAGGACAAGACACCCATGAAAAAATACATTGTCACTGTAAATGGCGTAAGGTACGAAGTTGAGGTTGAAGAAGTTTCGGCAAGCGCACCCGCGGCGGCTCCCGCTCCAGCAGCAGCTCCTGCTGCCGCGCCTAAGCCCGCGGCGCCCGCAAAGCCTTCCGCCGAGGCTGCCCCTGCGGCTGCTCCCAAACCCGCGGCAGCCGGCACTACCGGCTCCGTCAAGATAACCGCGCCGATGCCGGGCACGATACTTAAAATCAACGTATCGGTCGGCGCAGCCGTTAAGCGCGGCGATGTGCTTTGCATACTAGAAGCCATGAAGATGGAGAACGAAATTTTCGCGCCGCAGGACGGCACCGTTGCCTCTATAAATGTATCACAGGGCGCTTCGGTCGGTACAGGCGATGTCATAATGACACTGTCCTGATAAATCTCCGAGGGTGTAGTGCATATTATGTTGGAAGCATTTGTTAACTTTCTAAAGACAACCGGGATATACGAAATGATTGCCGGCCCCAGCGGCTGGAAATACATTGTAATGTATATCCTCATAGGCATACTGTTTTACCTTGCGATTTGGAAGAAGTTTGAGCCCCTTTTGCTCCTTTCGATTGCATTCGGCATGCTTCTTGCCAACCTGCCGGGCGCCGAACTCTTCCACATGGAATATTTCATGGTCGATAAGCCCGACTATGGCTATATCCTAACCAACGGCGGGCTGCTTGACGTGCTTTATATAGGCGTTAAAGCCGGTCTTTACCCCTCGCTCATCTTTATGGGAGTCGGCGCGATGACCGACTTTACCCCGCTTATAGCAAACCCGAGCAGCCTGCTCCTCGGCGCAGCGGCTCAGCTTGGCATTTATGCCGCATTTTTGGGCGCGCTCGCGCTTGGCTTTACACCCGAAGCCGCCGCTTCGATCGGCATTATCGGCGGCGCAGACGGCCCGACGGCAATCCTTGTTACCAAAATACTCGCTCCGACGCTGCTTGGCGCGATTGCGATTGCGGCTTACTCATATATGGCGCTGATACCCATTATCCAGCCACCGTTTATGAGGCTCCTGACGACTAAAAAAGAGCGCACGGTCCATATGGAAACCCTGCGCCCGGTATCATACGTTGAGAAAGTCGCATTCCCCATCATCGTTACGCTGGTAGTCGCGCTTATCGTGCCTTCGGCGACGCCGCTTGTCGGCGCGCTCATGCTCGGTAATCTATTTACCGTTTGCGGCGTCACTGAAAGGCTCTCCAAGACCGCGCAAAACGAGCTTATCAACATCGTCACCATCTTCCTTGCGGTATCGGTCGGCGGCACCGCCAACGCAGAAAACTTCTTAAGCCAGCAGACTATCTTTATCATCCTGCTCGGCTTGTGCGCCTTTATCTTTTCGACAATCGGTGGCATTTTGTTCGGCAAGATTATGTATCTTGTCACCGGCGGCAAAGTCAATCCGCTCATCGGCTCTGCCGGCGTGTCAGCCGTGCCAATGGCTGCGCGCGTGTCGCAGATGGTTGGCCAGCAGGAAGACCCGGCTAACTTCCTTTTGATGCACGCTATGGGCCCCAACGTCGCCGGAGTTATCGGCTCCGCGGTTGCGGCTGGCGTGTTCCTTGCCAAATTCGCGTAATAAAATAGGAGTATACAATGGCAAAAGTAAAAATTTGCGAAACCGTGCTGCGCGACTCGCATCAGTCGCTTATCGCGACTAGGATGACGACCGCGGATATGCTCCCGATACTCGAAGCGATGGACGATGTCGGATACTATTCGCTTGAGTGCTGGGGCGGCGCCACTTTTGACGCCTGCATGCGCTTCCTCAATGAGGATCCGTGGGACAGATTGCGAAAAATCCGCGACAAAGTTAAAAAGACAAAGCTTCAGATGCTTTTCCGCGGGCAAAACATCCTTGGCTACAGGCATTACGCCGACGACGTGGTCGAGTATTTCGTAGAGAAATCGTTGGCTAACGGCATAGACATCATCCGCATTTTCGACGCACTTAACGACCCGCGCAACCTTGAGACAGCAGTCAAAGCGACAATCCGCGAAGGCGGCCATGTCCAGGCTGCGCTCTCTTATACAACAAGCCCCGTACATAGCATCGAGTATTTTGCGAAATTCGCAAAACAGCTCGAGGAGATGGGCGCGCACTCTATCTGCATTAAGGATATGGCGGGCCTTCTGCGCCCGTACGACGCTTACGAGCTGGTAAAGGCGATTAAAGAAACCGTAAAGATACCTGTCGAGCTGCATACGCACTATACGTCCGGCCTTGCGTCGATGACGGTACTTAAAGCTATCGAGGCAGGCTGCGATATAGTCGACACTGCGATATCGCCTTTCGCGCAGGGCACAAGCCAGCCTCCGACCGAGGCTATAGTCGCCGCGCTGCAAGGCACGCCATACGACACCGGGCTAGACCTTAATAAGCTCGATAAGATCAACAAATACTTCACGCCCATCCGCGAGAAGTCCCTCGAGTCCGGCGTGCTCGACCCGAAAGTGCTCAAAGTCGACGTCAACGCGCTGCTTTACCAGATCCCGGGCGGAATGCTTTCAAATCTCATCTCCCAGCTCAAACAGGCCGGTAAGCCCGAGCTTCTTAATGAGGTGCTTGAGGAAGTGCCGCGCGTGCGCGAGGACGCCGGCTATCCGCCGCTCGTCACTCCGACCTCGCAGATCGTCGGCACGCAGGCAGTGTTCAACGTGCTCGCCGGCGAGCGCTACAAGATGGTTTCGAAGGAGTTCCGCGCGCTTATCAAGGGCGAGTACGGGCGCACTCCGGCGCCCATTGACCCCGAGTTCCAGAAGAAGATACTCGGCAAAGAGAAGCCCATTACCTATCGCCCTGCTGACGACCTGAAGCCCGAGCTCGACACTCTGCGCGAGAAGATCAAAGCATATACGATACAGGAAGAGGATGTGCTCTCTTACGCGCTGTTCGAACAGGTGGCTCTAAAGTTCTTCGAGTGGCGCCGTGCGCAGCAATATAACCTCGATTACGAAAACAGCGACGCAAAACTCGGAGTGCACACGGTATAAATTAGAAGGCCCAATAGGTTTTTAGCCTAATGGGCCTTTACATTTTGCGCCTTTTTCGTAATTATAACCTTCCCAAAGTGAACTTTTACAGATTTCGCCAAAATATAATGCCTTACAGCGCAATTTTATTATTATGCCGTACAATTGACAATATAAGATTATAATGCTATAATTGCCGTATAAAAATACAGAGTAGGCTACGGCGCGTTTTAGTGCCGCGCGAACGGGGAGTTGTCGCGCGGACGAAGTAAACGGCAGCTGCCGTTTCGCGGTGCCGCAGCCGCATCCCGCTGTTACATATGGAAGCCGGAGGTATTTTGCGCCGAAATACCTAAGCTCTCCTTATGTGGCTGCAGATGCTCCCAAAGGAGGGTTTATTTTTATGCTTAAAATGAAAAATTCCGCACTTTTGTGCCGCGCATGGGAGTGCAAAAGAGCATTATGACCAACGCATCGCCAAGGAAACTATCAAAAGCTCCCTTTTCCATACGGGTGCTCGCGCAGGTTTCGCTGCTTGTGGCACTCGAGATTGTGCTTTCAAGATTCCTTTCGATTAACACGCAAGTAGTAAAAATCGGGTTTGCTTTTGTCCCTGTTGTCATCTGCGCCGCCGCATACGGCCCGCTTTGGGCAGGCGCCTGCGCTGCGGTTGCGGATATTATCGGCGCGATTTTGTTCCCGGTCGGGCCATTTATGCCCGGCATAACGTTTACCGCATTGCTGCGCGGCGCCGCTTTAGGTTTTGCTTACTATGGTCTAGAAGTAAAGCCGAAATCACCGCTTTTCTGGATAAGGCATGCCGGCGTTGTCGTATTCAACGCCATAGTGTTTTCCCTGCTTTTAAACTCCTATTGGCTCAGCATTATTTATCCAAGAGGGTTTGTATACTTCGTTACCTCAAGGATTTTGCAAGAGGCAATTATAATCCCCGTCCAAATAGTCATAAACCCGCTTCTTATGAGCTTTGTCTGGAGGCTTCGCGCTTCCGGGCTCATTGAAAGCGAGTATGTAGGCGAAGAAGCTGTTTCATGGCGTAAAATCTCGGCTGCGGTGCTGCTCGGTTGCATGCTCATCTCGCTCACGGTGGCATTTACCGGGCTAATGCTCTACAGGAAGATTTCCGATACCGTCGATAAAACGGCTGTGCTCGCCGATTTTCTGACCGAAGCCGAAGCAGCCGACTACCTCAAAATGACCGCCGAAAAGCTCTCGGAGCTTATCGCCGAAGGCGAGCTTGATGGAACCTTTGGCGAGATAAATGGCAAACGCATTTTCGACCGCGAGGCGCTCAGAAACTGGATAGCCGGAAGAATTGCAGCCAAGGCGGTGGACTAATTTGAAAGTCGATGAGGCAATAGATTATATACGCTCGGTAAATTGGCTCGGCTCAAAACTGGGCCTTTCGCGAATACGCGAGTTGCTTGATAAGCTCGGCAATCCCCAAAAATCGCTGCGGTTCGTGCATGTCGCCGGCACAAATGGCAAAGGAAGCACCTGCGCGATGATAGCGTCGGTATTGCGCGCCTCGGGCTATCGTGTAGGTCTTTACACCTCGCCTTATATCAGCCGGTTCAATGAATATATGAGCGTCTCTGGCGAGGCAATTTCCGATGAGGAGCTATCCGAGCTTGTCGGGTTTGTGCAGCCTTTTGCCGATTCGATGGATGACCATCCGACCGAGTTTGAAATCATCACCGCGCTGGCTATGCTGTATTTTAAGCGGCATCAGTGCGACATCGTCGTACTTGAGGTAGGGCTCGGCGGCGAGCTTGACAGCACCAACGTCATCGATACTCCTGAGCTTGCCGTTATAACGGCAATAGGACTCGACCACACTGCGCAGCTGGGTAACAACATTGAAGAGATAGCCTTCGCCAAAGCGGGCATTATAAAACCCGGCGGCGACGTCGTAGTCTACGGCGCCGAGCCAGAAGCGATGCGCGTTTTTGAAGAGAAATGCAAATCTGTCGGCGCAAGGCTCCACCGCGTCGATTTTTCAAGGCTTTCAGTAAAGAAGCTCTCACTAGACGGCGCGGTTGCCGATTTTAAACCTTACTTTGACCTTTTTGTACCGCTTGCAGGCACATATCAACCTAAAAACATGGCTTTGGCTGTCACCGCGCTTGAGGTTTTGCGCGAGAAAGGCTGGCACATAACCGAGGGAAGCCTGCGGACCGGACTTGCAAATGTTAGCTGGCCGGGCAGGTTTGAGCTTTTATGCCGCGATCCCGTAGTAATTTTGGACGGCGCGCACAATGTGCACGGCGTAAAGGCGGCTACTGAAGGCTTTGTCTCCCTCTTCCCGGGGCAAAAGCTTGTAATTTTAATTGGCGTAATGGCTGACAAAGATGTAAAAAACATGGTCGAACTGCTCGCAAAACACGCCGCCGCGTTTGTTACTGTAACGCCCCAAAATCCGCGAGCGCTACCTGCCGAAAAGCTCGCCGAGCAAATTAGGGTTTTTGGCGTGCCTGCCACAGCATGCGGCAGCATCGACGAAGGAGCGCATTTAGCCGTGAAGCTTGCGCGCGAGCGTGGCTGCCCCATAGCCGCGCTTGGCAGCCTATATTTTTCAGCCGACGTGCGGCGCGCATTTTCCAAGATATGTAATAAATAAGCTAATATAACCCCCCGTAGCTATATAAAAAGCCGCATTCTGATAGATTCAGGATGCGGCGATTATTATTTTTCAAGATGTTTTAGCGGGTCTTGGTAAACCCCATTTTTCCGTATCTCAAAATGCAGGTGTGTACCCGTAGTCGTTCCGGTATCGCCGACATGCGCAATAAGCTGGCCTTTGTAGACCTTGTCGCCCACATCGAGGAGCAGTTTCGAGCAGTGGGCATATACAGTCGTCAACCCATTCCCATGGTCGATTTTTATCATCAGCCCATATGAAGGGGAGTAGCCGGCATAAACAACAGTCCCCCCGTCGGCTGCATATACCGGGTCGCCTTTTTTGCCGGCAAAATCAACGCCGAAATGGTAAGCGTCGCCGTCGAACTCTGCGCGCTTCACGCCAAAATCTGAGGTTATCGTATAGGGCAGCGCTACCGGAAAAGAGAAAGAACCGGTCGGCACTGCCGGCGGCAACGGGCGCGTCCCAACGACTATAACCTCGTCCGTCGGCCTGACAATCGTCTCGCGCGAGGCAATCCTTCGCTCTATAACCTCACCATTTTCCATCACAAGGTCATATGTGACAAGCTGAAGCCCCGCACTACCTTTTGTTAGCACAAACGTTTCGCCAACATAATGCTCGTCCGACTCTACATACCGCGTTTTATAATCGATTGGGTAAGTTTCGGTCTCAATTATTATATTCTCCGTTTGAATCGCAGGTACAGAGCTTGCCATAACCGGCGTGCCGTTTACGGTTATCACTCGGTTTATGCCGTAATCAATAGCATAGTTTACCGGGGTGGTATTTTTCGCCGCTACCGAGTATTCCGGGATATCGATGTCGAGCAGCCTTTCAAGCTTGCTGTACAACCCCTCCGGCGTGAGGATTTTGGCACGCTCGCAAAGCCCGTACTGCACTTTTATTGACGAGCAGATCCGCACCTGGTCGACGTCCTCGCCGTTGCCAATCGTCGCATCGTCGAGCAGCCGCTCGACCTTTTCAACCGCCTCCTCTGCATCGCTATAGCGCTCAGTTGCGGCAACCGGCACGTCGTCCACAAATACTACAAACGCATACGCATAACTTTCGCGGACAATGTCAAACAGCTTTTCCGTGCATACCCGCACGGATGAAAGCCCCTGGGCACCAAACGCCCCAATAAGCGAAAACCTGTAGTCTAAATCAAAGTTAAACCTCGGCACTTTAACCATCGGCGGCAATTTCCCGTCGGCAAAATCTGCGCTGAGGTTTGTCGAGTCAAGCGTCAAGGTATAAACCGCCTCTCGTATTACGGCGGGGTTGGACACGGAGGCAATTTTATGGCCGTTGACATATGCCGTAACGGCAATATCGCTGCCCATTAAGGTATGGATATAAAGAGCAATCGCCGCCACCAGCGCCAGATGGAAAATTACATATGTCACAACGCGAAGGGCGGCGAAGTTCACTTTTATACGCCTTGACGGGCGGCGTCGGGCATAAGCTTTTAGTCTATATTGCCTATACGGCGGCAAAAGGATTTTGGGCTTGTCCGGTACTGTAACCATGAGAAAGCCTTTTTTGCCTCCCGTCCGGTAGAAAACATAAAAATATCACACATATACCATTATATTATAACACGGCTTAAAATAAAATTTAATAAAATTTTGTCATATTGCTTATATATTGCCTCCCCTTCGTTTTTCTGCGGCGTTGACAGCGAATTTAGCGCATGATATAATGCACTTGCCATAAATTCCCGCAGGCAATGCGGGCAAATTTTGGAGGCTCCGCTATGAACAGCACACCGTTTGACTTTTACCCAAGCAAAGCCGAGCGTGACAAATGGATATCCGATATTTTAAATGAGGCGAAAGCCAATGCCTCCCACGCCGAAATCACTGCCGACAGCGGCGTCCGCAACAATTTCGGGACTTTCCATATGGGAGGCAACAGGATTGTTAAATTTATGCCAGAAGGCAGGCGCCCGTTTTACGGAATCTGGCAGCCCGCGCTGTGCGGGCCCGCTCCGCTCGTAGTACACCTGCCCGGATACGGCGCCGAGCTATCGGTGCATCCTGACGTTAACGCCGAAGGCTATAATGTCCTCTGCCTCTCGCCGCTTGGATATTGGACGCCGCAAGGCTTTGACGACAGCTTGCGCGGCGAAAACGGCAACTGGCCGGTGCTGCCGGATACGATGCTCTCAGACGGCGAGAAAGGTTACCGCCAGTGGCTTGCCGATGCTGCTATGGCTGTTATGTGGGCTTGGACGCAGCCGCAGGTTATACCTGGACGCGTGTCATTCTATGGGACAAGCCAAGGTGGGGGCACCTCGCTTTTGCTCGGTGCAATTTTTGCGGGTGCCGGCACGCGCTGCGTCGCTGCTGACGAGCCGTACCTTACAAACTTCCCGCTCGGCATCACAAAGCCAAACAGCGGCTACTCGATGCTCGCGCGCGCGTTTGAGCCGGGGTTTGAGGTTCCGGCTGAAAAGCTCTGGCATGGGCTTGGATACTGCGACACGATGAATTATGCAGACAGGATGGATTTCCCTGTGCTTCTCACGGTAGGCACAAACGACGGCGTCTGCCCGCCCGATACTATCGAAGAGCTTTACAAAGTGCTGCCCTCAACAAAAGCGATTTACTCGCTAGCAGGTCGCGGGCACGGATACAACTATGAATTTATAAGGCTAGCCTGCGCTTGGTTTAGGCTCTACGCATAAAAGCAAATCAAAAAGCCGTCCGGTCGGCTCCCCCGACGGGCGGCTGTTTTTCGATTTTTTGCTGCTCTTATACCCCGCTTGCGCCGTAGTTCGACAAAACGCGGGCTGATGGGTCGTCTACATTGCAGCCTTCCCACGACCTGTTAGGCATCCAGAAATCGACTATCATGTGCGCTTGGCCGGGATAATACTTTTCAAAAATCTCGCGGTATAGCAGCGACTCGGGCGTATACGGCGGCACGTGCTCGTATCGTGCGCATTTTTTCTTTAGCTCATCCTCAGTATAAAGCTCCGCGGCATATTCCTTAATGTAATCGACCATCGAATGGCCGACGGCGTCGCTGAACGCCGCCTTCTCGCGCCATAGTATCCTCTCCGGCAAAATCCCATCCTCGGCAAACGCGCGGCGCAAGAGGTATTTTCCTTTGCCATACCTGTTCATTTTAAGCTCCGGGTTAAGGCTCATCACATACTCGGCAAACTCGAGGTCGCCGAAAGGCACGCGCGCCTCTAGCGAGTTGACCGCGATGCAACGGTCGGCGCGCAGCACGTCGTACATGTGTATTTCACGGATTCTCTTTTGTGCCTCGCGCTGAAACTCTTCCGCCGACGGCGCAAAGTCTGTGTATTTGTAGCCAAATAGCTCATCCGAAATCTCGCCGGTCAATAGCACCCTTATATCGGTATGCTCGTGTATGTATTTGCATACAAGATACATACCGATGCTCGCGCGCACGGTCGTTATATCGTACGACGCGAGCGCCTCTATAACCGGCTCGATCGCGGCGATGACGTCGTTGCGCGTGATTAGAACTTCGGTATGCTCGCTTTCTATAAACTGCGCGACCTCTCGCGCGTATTTTAAGTCGATCGCGTCGTCGCTCATGCCGATAGAAAACGTGCGGATCGGCTTACCAAGCTCGTGCCGGGCAATCGCACATACAAGCGACGAGTCAAGCCCGCCGGAAAGCAAGAATCCCAGCGGTACGTCCGAGTCAAGCCTTTTTACAACCCCCGCAATGAGCTTATCGTGAATATTTTTGCACGCTGTGTCGATATCGTCATAGCATACTTCTTTAACCGCCGCGACGTCGCGGTAGCAAACGAACTTTCCGTCGGCATAATAGTGTCCCGGCGGGAATGGCATTATTCGGTCACAGTACCCCACAAGGTTTTTCGGCTCACTGGCGAACGCGATGTCGCCGTTTTTCGCATAGCCATAATAAAGCGGCCTTATCCCAATAGGGTCGCGCGCGGCTACAAGCGAGCGCCGCCTTGCGTCCCAAATTATAAGCGCAAACTCCGCGTCGAGCATGCGGAACATGTCGGTGCCGTATTTTTCGTACAGCGGCAAAAGCACCTCGCAGTCTGAGCCGCTTTTAAAATCATACTCGCTCGAAAGCTGCTTTTTTATTGCGCGGAAGCCGTAAATTTCGCCGTTGCAAACCACATAGTTACCGCCAAGTTCAAAGGGCTGCATCCCGCTCTCGTCAAGCCCCATAATCGAAAGCCGCCTAAAGCCCAGCAAAACGCCATCAACCGACACTATCCTTACAGCGTCGGGCCCGCGCGTTTTTGTTCTATCAAGGAGGCGTCCAAATTCTTCTTCTGAAATCGAGGCGCGCGAGGCGCCCATTATTGTGCACATAAATTACCCCCAAAAAGATGCCGCGACCAAATGCAGTCCGGTCTGCCGGCTGAGTATATGTTAAAATTTTAAATCATAGCCAATAAACCCCACACACGCCAGGAGAAGAGATGGCTGCATGCCGGCGCGAAAACCTTTCATTCGCCTCGGCATGCAGTTTTATTGGGCTTTGGTTGCAAATTGTGTTCTATTTATTCAAAAGGTTATTCAACATCCTGCAGGGCGTCGTAGCCCTCTTCGCCGGTGCGCACCTTTATGACATTCTCGACGTCGTATACAAATATCTTGCCGTCGCCAATATGCCCGGTGTACAGCACTTTCTTTGCGGTTTCGATTACTTTTGAAACCGGGATCTTGCTTACCACAACCTCAACTTGCACTTTCGGCAAGAGGTTGGTTTCGACGGGCACGCCGCGGTAATACTCAGGCTGCCCTCTCTGCAGCCCGCACCCAAGCACATGGGTGACGGTCATGCCGGTTATGCCTATTTCGGTAAGCGCGTTCTTTAGCGCCTCGAGCTTCGAGTCTTTGCAGATAATCTCGACCTTAGTGATCTTGACGCCTGGCTTTGACGATGGCTTCGGCTCGGGCGGCGCTTCTGCGGCAACCGGCACATCGCCTGCAGCTTCATCTGGAGCAGCTACTGCGGTCGCCGAGGTAACCGGCGGGGCAATCACAAAGTCCGGATACGCATGGTTGCCATGCTCACCAATGTCAAGTCCGTCAATTTCCTCTTCGGGAGAGACACGCAAGCCGAGCGTCTTGTCTATGATTATCCATACAAGCGTCGAGGTTACTAGGACAAACGCCGCGACACTTACCGTGCCAATCAGCTGGCTTACAAGCAGCCCGGCACCGCCTCCGTAGAAGATGCCGCTGTGCTGCGCGTATGAGGTGACGCCCTCTTTTGCGAACAACCCGACAAGCAGCGTGCCAAGCACTCCGCAGACAAGGTGGACGCTAGTCGCTCCGACCGGGTCGTCGATTTTGATTTTATCAAAGAAAAGCACCGCGAATACTACTACCACGCCGGCAATTGCGCCAATTATAAGAGAGCCAGCCACGGTCACATATGCGCATCCTGCGGTCACCGCGACAAGCCCCGCAAGGCAGCCGTTTATCGTCATCCCAAGATCTGGCTTGCCTATGAATAACCACGAGGTGGCGGTCGATGTGAGAATCGCGGCAATTGCCGAAGTGTTCGTCGTCAGGACGATGTGCGCGACGTCTGCGGGATTGTCAAGGCTCATCGTCGAGCCGGGGTTAAACCCGAACCAGCCGAGCCAAAGAATGAACAGCCCGATAACCGCAAGCGACATATTATGGCCTGGAATCGCTTTCGGCTTGCCATCGCTGCCGTACTTTCCGATACGCGGGCCTAGTAAAGCGGCGCCTGTCAGCGCAGCCCAGCCTCCGACCGAGTGCACGGCTGTGCTACCCGCAAAGTCGTGGAATGGGACCTTTAGCGTCGAGAGCCATCCTCCGCCCCATATCCAGTGCCCGGTTATCGGATATATGAGCAAAGTAAGGATGAACGAGAATACTATAAACGATATATACTTGATGCGTTCGGCAACGGCGCCGGACACTATGGTCGCTGCGGTTCCGCAGAAGACAAGCATCCAGAAGAAGTTTGCCCAAAACGGGATTCCGTTGCCGGAGAGGTAATACGGGGTATTGTTAAGCTCTTCAGCCGTCTTGCCGAGTATCCATAGGTTTTCGGTGCCGACAAAGGGGTTTGTTCCCCCTTGCATCAGCCCCCAGCCAAGGAGCATAAAGCCAAGCGAAGAAACGGCAAAGACTATAAAGTTTTTCGACAGGATGTTGACGGCGTTTTTGCTTCTCGCAAATCCCGATTCGACTGCGGCGAAGCCTAAATTCATAAAGAACACTAGGAAACCTGCAACCAAAACCCATAGAGTATTGACTATGCTATACTCCATAATAGCCCTTCTCCTGTTTTATAGATTGGGGAACGGGTAAGCTTACCTAACGCTGAATAGCAGGTCGCCGTAAGTGGGGAATGGCCAGTATTTTGCCGCCACTATAAGCTCCGCCTCGTCTACCGCGGCGCGCAGCTCATTCATCTTTGGTATCACAAGGTCGCGATAGCCGCAGGCCTCCTCTGCTACGTCTTTGATGCTGTGAACTTTTATAACCGCATCCTCAAGCGCGTCGGCCCTCGACGAGATAATGCTCATTAGAGTCGAAAGGCGTTCGAGCAAGCCCTTTTCATAGCTTATGTCGATGCTTTCAGATACCGCCTTCTTTGCTGCCGCGGTATTTGCAATATCGGATACATAAGCGGCGATTGCTGGAAGAATCTGCTTGCGCGTCATGTCGAGCATCGTCAAAGCTTCGATGTTTGTGACTTTGCAGTAATTCGACAGCAAGATTTCATATCTCGCGTGCAGTTCCTCCGCCGAGTACACATTGTGGCTGGTCATAAGGTCGATATTCTTCTTGCTGATAAGGTGAGGAACCGCATCCGGCGTGGTCTTGAGGTTCAGCAGCCCGCGCTTTTCGACAGCTTCCTTCACCCATGCTTCGTCGTAGCCGTTGCCGTTGAAGATAATGCGCTTATGCTTGCTTATCGTCGTCTTTATAAGGTCGTTGAGCGTTGCTTTGAAGTCCGAGGCACCCTCAAGCACATCCGCAAACTGGCGTAGCGACTCAGCAACCGCGGTGTTAAGCATCGTGTTGGCGTCGGCTATGCTGCTTGACGAGCCGACCATGCGGAACTCAAACTTGTTGCCGGTAAACGCGAACGGCGAGGTCCTGTTGCGGTCGGTCGTGTCTTTGGGCAGCTGTGGGAGAATAGACGTGCCAAGCAGTATCTTCTCTTTTGCCGCCGCATTATAGGGCTTGCCAGACTCAATCGACTCAAGGATCGCGGTAAGCTCGCTGCCAAGATAAACCGACACGATAGCCGGTGGAGCTTCGTTGGCGCCTAGCCGCAAATCGTTCGACGCCGTTGCGACCGAAAGGCGGAGCAGGTCCTGATAATCGTCCACCGCTTTGATTACCGCGACAAGGAACAAGAGGAACTGCGCGTTTTCGTACGGCGTTTCGCCCGGCGAGAGCAGGTTTACCCCGGTGTTCGTCTCAAGCGACCAGTTGTTGTGCTTGCCGGAGCCGTTCACACCAGCAAAAGGCTTCTCGTGGAGCAGGCAAACAAGCCCATGGCGCAGCGCGACCTGCTGCATAATCTCCATTACCAGCTGGTTGTGGTCGGTCGCGACGTTGAGCGTCGTGTGGATAGGCGCAAGCTCGTGCTGGGAGGGCGCGACCTCGTTGTGCTCGGTCTTCGCGAGAACTCCAAGCTTCCAAAGTTCTTCGTTGAGGTCTTCCATAAACGCTGCAACGCGCGGCTTTATCGAGCCGAAGTAGTGGTCTTCAAGCTCCTGGCCTTTGGGCGGGCGTGCTCCAAACAGCGTGCGGCCAGTAAAAATCAAGTCGGGCCGCCTTTCGTAAAGCGCGCGGTCTACAAGGAAGTATTCCTGCTCGGGTCCGACGGTGGGATAAACATACGAAACATCTGTGTTCCCGAAAAGCCGCAGGATGCGCAGCGCCTGCTTGTTGAGCGCCTCCATCGAACGAAGCAGCGGCGTCTTTTTGTCGAGCGCGTGGCCGCCGTACGAACAGAACGCGGTCGGGATGCAAAGCGTCTTGCCCTTTATAAACGCGTAAGAGGTTGGGTCCCAAGCGGTGTAGCCGCGAGCTTCAAACGTGGCACGCAAGCCGCCCGACGGGAATGACGACGCGTCCGGCTCGCCGCGGACCAGCTGCTTGCCCGAAAACTCCATTATGACTTTGCCGTCGGGAGTCGGCGAGATGAAGCTGTCGTGCTTTTCGGCGGTGATACCGGTTAGCGGCTGGAACCAGTGCGTGTAATGTGTCGCCCCGTGCTCGATCGCCCAATCCTTCATCGCGTTAGCGACTACGTTCGCTACCTCGATGTCAAGGTCCTTGCCTTCCTTTATGGTACGCATCAGGGAATTGTAGGTCTCTGCGGGAAGGCGCTGTTTCATTACTGTCGGGCCGAAGACGAGTGAGCCGAAATAATCGGGGAGCTTTTTCATATGGAGCCTCCTGTTGCCTTCTCAAAGTTTTTTACAAAGATAAAGCGCCGCAGATACCAATCTGCGGCGCCTTTGCCGTATTGACACTAACATTATAATCGCGCTGTATCAATTTGTCAATAGTTTTTTCAAAAATGCATGACATTTTAAAAGATTATGCATATTCGTCAATGCCGAGGCAATTAGCTGGGCAATTGCTTGTGTGTATTGCAAGATTGTGTATTGTGTTCTTGCAAATCCATTGACAAAATAGCAACCTACCGATTATAATAATACTACCGTGAACAATGGCGTTCATCAGCGGGCAAGCTATGCCCGCGCGATGAGCGCCTTTTTCTTTCCTTATTAATATTTGTGCGTTTATTCTGAAAATTACGGACGGTGATCACTGATGAAGCTTGTCGAAGGCCGGGTGCGCATCCCGTCGGGTTGCGCGATTTCCGGAATCATATCGCGCGACAGAAGAAAATTTACCGGCGAGCGCATTGTCGAGTCTATGAAAGTCATGCGCGAGCGATCTAACGGGCTTGGCGGGGGTTTTGCGGCATATGGCATTTATCCCAAATACAAAGACAGCTACGCGCTGCATATATTTTATAACGATTCAAACGCCAAGCGCGAGTGCGAAGCATTTTTGAACGAACATTTTGAAATCGACGAAGCGTCGGAGCTGCCGACGCGCAAAATCCCCGAAATCACCGACGAGCCGCTTATCTGGCGCTATTTTGCGCTACCCCGCCCGTCAAGGCTCGCGGCAAGCCAGCTCGACGAGCGAGAATACACCGCGCGCTGCGTGTTCGCCATTAACGCGCGAATCGACGGCGCTTATGTTTTCTCAAGCGGCAAGAATATGGGCGTGTTTAAAGCGGTTGGATACCCAGAGGACGTCGGAAGGTTTTACATGCTCGACGAGTACGAAGGCTATATGTTCATCGGCCACGGCCGCTATCCTACAAATACCCCCGGTTGGTGGGGAGGCGCACACCCATTCTCGCTTTTGGACTTTGCCGTAGTGCACAACGGCGAAATCTCGTCCTATGACGCAAACCGAAGGTTTATTGAGATGTTCGGCTACCGGTGCGCGCTGATGACCGATACCGAGGTTATCACTTATATTCTCGATTATCTCATACGCCACGTGGGGCTGACGCTTGAAGAGAGCGCTTCGGTTATTGCGGCGCCTTTCTGGAGCTCGATTGCAAAAAAGCCGCCCGAAGAGCGCGAGCGGCTGACGTACCTGCGCACAATGTTCCCGAGCCTGCTTGTCACCGGACCGTTTTCGATTATTTTCTGCTTTGAAGGCGGCATGATGGCGCTTAACGACCGGCTAAAGCTGCGCTCGATGGTCACCGCCGAAAAAGGCGACATGGTCTATGTCGCAAGCGAAGAATGCGCTATACGCGCGGTAGAGCCCGACGCAGAAAACCTGCGATATCCTTCTGGCGGCGAGCCGGTAATCGTAACACTAAACGGAGGCAAAGACAATGCCTAATTATATCTTACCGGATTTTGAAGTTGAGCGAAGAGACGACAGATGCATCCGTTGCCGTGTTTGCGAACGGCAATGCGCCAACGAGGTGCACTCATACGATGAAGAAAATGATGTCATGCTTGCCGATGAGTTGAAATGCGTCGGCTGCCACCGCTGTGTTGCGCTCTGCCCTACGCGTGCACTGAAAATTGTAAAATATAGCGGCACTTTCCGTGAAAACGCTAACTGGTCAAACCAGTCGATACTGGAGATTTACAAGCAGGCTGAAAGCGGCGGCGTGCTTTTGTCTTCCATGGGCACGCCAAACCCATGTCCCGTTTATTTCGATAAAATCCTCATCAACGCCTCTCAGGTTACAAACCCCTCGATCGACCCACTACGCGAGCCGATGGAAACGCGCGTCTTCCTCGGCAAAAGACCCCAAAATATAGAGCGCGACGAGACAGGCAAGCTCAATAACAACCTGCCGCCCCAGCTTGAACTTTCGGTTCCGATCATGTTTTCGGCGATGTCGTACGGCTCGATAAGCTACAACGCGCACGAGAGCCTCGCGCGCGCGGCGACCGAGCTTGGCATCTACTACAATACCGGCGAAGGCGGCTTGCACGAGGACTTCTACAAATATGGCCCGAACACGATTGTTCAGGTCGCATCCGGACGATTCGGCGTGCATAAGGGTTACCTCGACGTCGCCGCAGCGATTGAAATCAAGATGGGCCAAGGCGCAAAGCCGGGCATCGGCGGGCACCTTCCCGGCGAAAAAATCACAGAAGACGTCTCACGTGCCCGCATGATCCCCGTCGGCACCGACGCAATCTCGCCGGCGCCGCACCACGATATATATTCAATTGAAGATTTGCGCCAGCTTGTCTACTCGCTCAAAGAAGCGACCGAGTACAAAAAGCCGGTCATTGTAAAAGTCGCGGCGGTACACAACATCGCGGCGATAGCCAGCGGCATAGCGCGCAGCGGCGCGGACATAATCGCAATCGACGGCTTCCGCGGCGGAACTGGCGCGGCGCCGACCCGCATACGCGACAACGTCGGCATCCCCATCGAGCTTGCGCTCGCAAGCGTCGACAAGCGGCTGCGCGACGAGGGCATCCGCGGCAATGTCTCGCTTGTCGTGGCGGGTAGCATCCGCAACTCGGCCGACGTCGTCAAAGCCATCGCGCTCGGCGCGGACGCCTGCTACATAGGCACGGCGGCTCTCATCGCGCTCGGCTGCCATCTTTGCAGGACCTGCCACCTTGGCAAATGCAATTGGGGCATCGCGACCCAGCGCCCCGACCTTGTAAAGCGGCTTAATCCCGAAATCGGTTACAAGAGGCTTGTCAACCTCGTCACCGCATGGCAGCACGAAATCAAAGAGCTACTCGGCGGCATGGGCATCAACTCAATCGAGGCGCTGCGCGGAAACCGGCTTATGCTGCGAGGCGTCGGCCTCAACGAAAAAGAGCTTGAGATTTTAGGAATTAAACATGCGGGCGAGTAATCCTTGCAAATCCCACAGGCTAAGGGGAGTAGTTATGAAAAGAGTATACGTTAATGAAAAATGGTGCCTCGGCTGCCGGCTCTGCGAGTACAACTGCGCCTTCGCCAACTCGGGTGAAAAAGATATGGTAAAGGCGCTGAAAGGCAAAAAAATTTACCCGCGTATCAGGGTCGACGAGCATGACGGCATTACTTTTGCGGTATCCTGCCGCCACTGCGAGGATCCGATCTGCGTCAAAAGCTGCATCGCGGGCGCACTATCAAAAGAAGGCGATGGCATGGTAAAGCTCGACCGCACAAAGTGCGTCGGCTGCCTTACCTGCGTGCTCGTCTGCCCATATGGGGCGGTCGTCCAGGACGAGAGGGGCGCGGCGTTAAAATGCGAACTGTGCCTTACCAATACCGCCGGATACCCCGCATGCGTTAAAGGCTGCCCAAACGCTGCCATCGTTTACGAAGAGAGGGATTGAAAATGATATCAAAATATGTTATAATAGGCGGAGGCGTTGCTTCAACCGGTTGCATTGAGGGCATCCGCAAAGTAGACCCGTCAGGCGGGATAACGCTTATCACCGCCGAACCATACCTTACCTATTGCCGCCCGCTTATCTCATACCTGCTCGAGGGCAAAACGACGCTGGAGAAGATGCTATACCGGCCCGAGAGCTTCTATGAGAAAAACGGCGTGCGGGTTATGCTCGCCACAAAATCTGAGCGCATTGACCCAGAGCGCAAAACCGTTATGCTCTCGGACGGCACAAGCATAGGCTATGAGAAACTCCTATGCGCGACGGGATCGGTGCCTTTTGTGCCGCCGTTTGAAGGGCTCGATACAGTAAAAAGTAAATTTTCGTTTTTGACACTTGACGACGCGCTTGAACTCGAGAGAGCCATCACCCCCGAGTCGCGCGTCTTTATAGTAGGCGCGGGGCTTATCGGCCTCAAATGCGCCGAAGGCATCCACGGCCGGGTCGGCAGCATCACAGTCTGCGACCTTGCGCCGCAGGTGCTGGCAAGCATACTCGATTCTGACAGCGCCAATATTGTCGAGGAAACCCTCCAAAGCCATGGCATAAATCTTATCCTCGGCGACACTGTGGCAAAATTCGAGGAGAATGTGGCGATCCTGCAAAGCGGCGCGAGTGTCGAGTTTGACGTTCTCGTGCTTGCGGTCGGCGTCCGCCCAAACGTCGCGCTCGTGCGCGACGCGGGCGGGAAGATCGGGCGCGGCATAATCGTCGACGACACGATGCTCACCTCGCTGCCCGACGTCTATGCCGCAGGGGATTGCACTGAAAGCTTCGATATAACCTCGTCCTCAAGCCGCGTGCTAGCCATCTTGCCAAACGCATATATGCAGGGCGAGTGCGCCGGCATAAACATGGCGGAGGGATACTCCAGCTATGCAAACGCCGTCCCGATGAACTCGGTCGGGTTTTTCGGCCTTCACATCGCGACTGCCGGCACCTATACCGGAGAGCTGCACGAAATACGCACCCTGGGCTGCCTGAAAAAGCTATATGTAAATGAAGGCAGGCTCGTCGGATTTATCATCATCGGCGACACGACTCGCGCTGGTATTTATACCTCCTTGATACGAAACAAAACGCCGCTTGATGAGATCGATTTCGAGCTTATAAAAAATTATCCTTCCCTTATGGCTTTTTCGGGAAATTCTCGATTGAAAATGCTCGGAGGTGTGGTATAATGGTTATAAATGCGTACGGCCTCGATTTTAAGGAGCTTAACGCGAAAATTCGCGCCGTGGGATCCGATTGCGTTGTGGAAGGCTGCATCGGGCAGCGCTATATCGGCGAAGGGCTTGACGGAGTGACGCTGAAGCTGTACGGCACCCCGGGCAACACGCTCGGCGGCTATCTCAACGGCGCCACCATTGAAGTGTTCGGCAACGCGCAAGACGAGGTCGGCGACACGATGAACGCCGGCCGCATCATTGTACATGGCAATATCGGCGATGCGGCAGGCTACGCGATGCGCGGAGGAGTAATCTGCGTTCGCGGCAACGCCGGTTACCGAACCGGCATCCACATGAAAGAGTACAAAGACAAGCGCCCGGTGATTATAATCGGCGGCTATACAGGCAGCTTTCTCGGCGAATACCAAGCCGGCGGCGTTATAATAGTACTGGGGCTTGGCGGCCCAAGCCCTTATACCGGCAACATCGTCGGCGAGTTCCCCTGCACGGGAATGCATGGCGGAAAGCTCTTTTTGCGCGGTAGGGCGGAAGGCGTGGATTTCCCCGCCCAAGTAAACGTCCGCCTAGCCGGCGAAGAAGACAGGGCTGAGCTTGCGGGGCACCTTGAGATTTTCGCATACTCGTTTGGATACCCGCTCGGCTGGCTGCTTGACAGCGACTACACGGTCGTGACGCCGAACACCAAAAGACCGTACAAACAGCTTTATGTACAGAACTGAGGAGGCCGTGGGGCATGGGATACACAATTGACGAGGTTATGCAATATGTCGCGGAAGAGGACGTAAAGTTCATCCGGCTCGCCTTTTGCGACATATTCGGCAAACCGATGAATATTTCCATCATGCCGACGGAGCTGGAACGCGCATTTTTGCATGGTATAGCGTTCGATGCTTCCGCCGTCCGCGGCTTCGGCGAGGAATCCGGCTCCGATTTGATTCTGTGCCCCGACCCGTCGACCCTGGCGCTTTTGCCCTGGCGTCCCGAGCACGGCAGGGTCGTGCGCATGTACTGCAATATCACCTATCCCGACGGCAGCCCATTCGAGCTTGACACCCGCAGCCTCCTTGCCGCCGCCGATGAGAAGGCGAAAGCCGCCGGTTACAGCTTCAAGTTCGGCACCGAGTATGAATTTTACCTTTTCAAAACCGACGAGCACGGCCTGCCCACGCGCGAACCTTACGACCGGGCAGGCTATATGGATATAGCCCCCGAAGACAAGGGGGAAAACATCCGCAGGGAAATCTGCCTCACGCTCGAACAGATGGGAATAATCCCCGAGTCTTCCCATCACGAGGAAGGCCCGGGTCAAAATACAATTGCGTTCCGCTACTCCGATCCGCTTTCTGCCGCGGATAACGCAATCACATTTAAGTCTGTGGTCCGCACGATAACAGCCCGCAGCGGGCTTTTCGCGGACTTTTCGCCCAAACCGCTTGATGACGCGCCGGGGAACGCCCTGCACGTCCATATCTCCGCCACCGCTGACGACAGCCGCGACTGTATCCCCGGCATCGTCGCCGGAGTGCTAACCCGCGCGCGCGAGCTTACGGCGTTTTTCAACCCCTCCGAGGAATCTTACAAGAGGCTCGGCAAAATGAAAGCGCCGGCATATGTTTCGTGGTCGCACGGCAACCGCTCCCAGCTTGTCAGAGTACCTGTAGCGCAATGGGGAAACCGCCGCGTCGAGCTGCGCTCGCCCGATCCGCTAGCAAATCCCTACCTTATAATACTCTTGCTTATTTACGCGTGCCTTGAGGGATTCGAGAGCGGCGCTATGCTGCCGGAGCCGATAAATATAGATTTGAACGCTTCCGGCGCAGTGGAAGGCATGTGCCTTCAGCAGCTTCCAAAAACATACCAAGACGCGAAAAAGCTCGCGCTCGAGAGCGATTTTGTTCGCGCGCATTTGCCGAAAAGGCTTCTTGACTCCTTTTTCGGCAAGCAGTGACACCTGCTCGCAGCGGGGCACCTCGGACGAAAGGCGGTAAAGCGCATGACATTCGACGAACGTACTTACAATACGCTCGTTGTCTCTGCGTCCGCGAAACTGACGGAGTTTTTGGAGCCGCTGCTCCCTAAATCCGAGTTTTGGCCTGTCACTGTCGTGCGCGATATAGGCAGCGCCAAACGCGCGACACTGGAGTCGGAGTTTGATATTGTTATTGTCAACACACCTCTTCCGGACGAATTCGGCTGCGATTTCGCGATCGAAATCTGCCAATCCAGCGATGCGGGCGTGCTTATGTTTGTCAAAAGCGAGCTCGCCGAAGATATAACCGAGCGGGTAAGCGGCTTTGGCGTTTATGTGCTAGCAAAGCCCGTCACGAAGCCCGCGGTGGCATCTGCGCTAAAGCTGCTCTGCGCGACGCGGGAACGCCTGCGCCGGATTGAAAAGAAGTTTGAGACGCTTGAGAATAAAATGGAAGAAATCCGTTTGGTCAACCGCGCCAAATGGATACTAATAGACCAGTTTAAAATGACAGAAGCCGAAGCCCACCGTTTTATTGAAAAGCAAGCAATGGATATGCGTATTACAAAACGGGCGGCTGCGGAAAATATAATAAAGACGTACCAATCTCAATAACTCGGGGGAAACCTTTAATATGCAGTATTTTTGCAGTCGCAGGCACTGCACAACAAACGAAGACAAGCCTCATGAGGAGTGCGCGGTTTTCGGCATAAGCCTTCATGGCAGCGACGAAGCCGCGGGCCTTACATACAATGCCCTTCTCTCGCTCCAGCACCGGGGGCAGGAGGGTAGCGGCATCGCCGTAACCGTCGACAACCAGATAGTCGTTCACAAAGGCATGGGGCTTGTCGGCGACGTGTTCGGTGGCGGCGCGCTGGCTGAGCTACCAAAAAGCTCGTCGGCTCTTGGCCATAACCGATACTCAACGGCAGGTGGCAGCAGCGAACAGAACGTCCAGCCTTTCGTCACCGAGTATCTGACCGGGCGGCATGCCGCGGCGCATAATGGAAACGTGACGAATGCCGACGAACTGCGCGAGTGGCTCCGCAAACTCGGCGTCCGCTTTGAAGCGACAAGCGACAGCGAGGTAATCTCTGCGCTGGTGGCTTACTATACCGTCACTCTCGGCGATATAAAAGCAGGCGTTAAAAAAGCGGTGTCCGAGCTCCGCGGCGCGTTTTCGCTTGTCATACTGTGCGGCGACGGCAGGATTGTCGCTGTCCGTGACGCCGACGGTTTCAGGCCGCTTTGCATCGGCGTCGGCGAAAGCGGCATAGCGGTTGCGTCCGAAAGCTGCGCGCTCGATGCGATAGACTATAAGTTCCTACGCGATGTCGAGCCGGGTGAGCTTGTCGTCTTTGAGGGCGGAGAGCTCGTTTACTCGGAAAAAGTACTCACACATCGCACTCCCGACAATGGCCTTTGCATCTTTGAATACGTATACTTTGCCCGCCCCGACTCGGTAATCGACGGCGTGTCTGTATACGAGGCAAGATTTAATATGGGGCGCACGCTCGCGCGCGAGCATCCGGCCGAAGCCGATGTCGTTTGCGGAGTTCCTGACTCCGGACTCGAGGCTGCGGCCGGATTTGCTGCGGAAAGCGGTCTTCCGCTGGTTACCGGTTTTGTCAAAAACCGCTATCTCGGCAGGAGCTTCATATATCCGACCCAAGCCCAGCGCAAAAAAATCGTCAAGCTCAAGCTCAACCCGCTGCGCGCGAACATAGAAGGCAAAAGGGTGGTGCTTGTCGACGATTCGATCGTGCGCGGCACGACAAGCGAGAAGATAGTCGCGTCCCTGCGCGAAGCCGGGGCTAAAGAAGTGCACCTACGCATTTCGTCGCCGCCGTTTAGGCATGTCTGCCGATACGGCACCGACATCGCAAGCGAGGACGCGCTTATCGCGAACCATATGACTGTCGACCAGATTTGTAAGAAACTTGGAGCGGACAGCCTCGGTTATATCAGCGTGGAAGGGCTTGTTGCGGCTTGCGGTAAGCCTGCCGAGTATTTCTGCAAGCAGTGCTTTGTCGGTCGCCGCGGATAATTCGGGAATTCTAGTAAGGAGAGTTACGGTAAACCCGGCATTTATGGCTGAAAAGAAAGCGTATTTAATACTCGAAGACGGGCAGTGCTTTGAAGGATACGCCTTCGGAGCGGAAAAAGAAGTGACCGGCGAAGTGGTATTCACCACCGCGATGACAGGCTATCTTGAAACACTGACCGACAAAAGCTACTACGGACAGATTATAACCCAGACATTCCCGCTTATAGGCAACTATGGGGTTATTCCGGAAGATTTCGAGGGCAAAAGCATCCGTGCGTTCGGTTATATCGTAAACGACCTCTGCACGGCGCCCTCAAACTTCCGTTGCCAAGGCACGCTCGACAAATTCCTGCGCGAGCAGGGCGTGCCGGGGATTTTCGGCATCGACACAAGGAAGCTTACGCTTATCCTTCGCTCACGCGGGACGATGAACGGGAGAATTGCATATGCTCCCGAGTATTCGCCCGATATCGCAGCGTATAAAATAAAGGACGCCGTCAAAAACGTTTCGGTCGCCTCGCCGGTTTCCGGACGGGGCGGCAATTTTAAAGTGGCGATGCTCGACTACGGCTACAAAGAAAACATACGCCGCGAGCTTGAGCAGCGGGGTTGCAGCGTCACGATATTCCCATACAACACCTCCGCGAAAGAAATTGCGGACTTTAGCCCCGACGGCATAATGCTTTCAAACGGCCCCGGCAACCCCGCGGATAATACCGAATCAATCGCCACATTGCGAGAGCTTTTCAAAAGTACCGAAATACCGATGTTCGGAATCTGCCTCGGGCACCAACTTCTCGCGCTCGCCGCGGGATTTTCGACAGAAAAGCTCAAGTTCGGCCATCGCGGCTCCAACCAGCCGGCAAAAGACGTTGTCACCGGCAGGACATACATCACCACGCAAAACCACGGCTACGTGGTTACCAGCGAAAGCGTGGATCCCGAAATAGCGCAAACTCGTTTCGTAAATATGAACGACGGTACAAACGAAGGACTGCAGTACAAAAGGAAATGGACGTTCTCAGTCCAGTTCCATCCTGAAGGCTGCGGGGGTCCGCGCGACACCGCGTTCCTTTTCGACGAGTTTGTAAAGCTCATGGGGGAGTATAGACGTGCCAAAGGATAATTCCATAAAGAAGGTAATGCTCATCGGCTCCGGCCCGATCGCCATCGGGCAGGCTGCCGAGTTTGACTATGCGGGAACGCAAGCTTGCCGCGTGCTGCGCGAAGAAGGCGTGGAGATAGTGCTTGTCAACTCAAACCCGGCGACAATCATGACCGACAGCGTTATGGCCGATAAAATATATATAGAGCCGCTGACGCTGACTACCGTGCGCCGGATTATCGAAAAAGAGCGTCCGGACAGCATACTCTCAGGAATGGGTGGGCAGACGGGGCTTACGCTCTGTATGCAGCTCGCGCGCACCGGCGTGCTTGAAAAATACGGCGTGCGGTTGCTCGGCAGCTCGCCTGAAACCATCGACAAAGCCGAGGACAGAAAGCTCTTCAAAGAGACGATGCAGTCCATTGGGCAACCTGTCATCCCCTCGGCTATCGCGACGAGCATGGAGGAAGCATATGCGTTCGCCGAGGAAAACGGCTACCCGGTAATAATCCGCCCAGCGTTCACGCTCGGCGGCAGCGGCGGCGGCATCGCGCATAACCGCGCCGAGCTGACCGAAGTCGCGTCGACCGGACTTGCCGCGTCGCCTATCGGGCAGATTCTCGTCGAACGCTGCGTCGCCGGCTGGAAGGAAATCGAGTTTGAGGTAATGCGCGACAAGATCGGCAACGTCATCGCGGTATGTTCAATGGAAAATATCGATCCGGTAGGGATACATACCGGTGACAGCATTGTCGTCGCGCCCGCTTTGACTCTCGCCGACCGCGAGTATCAGATGCTGCGCTCAGCAGCGCTCGACATCATCCAGGCGCTCGGTGTCGAAGGTGGCTGCAACGTGCAGTTCGCGCTCAACCCAAACAGCTTTGAGTATGCGGTCATTGAGGTCAACCCGCGCGTTTCGCGTTCGTCTGCGCTCGCATCGAAGGCGACCGGCTATCCCATCGCAAAAGTCGCGACGAGGATCGCGCTCGGCTACACGCTCGATGAGATTAAGAACGTCGTCACCGGTAAAACCTGCGCCGCATTTGAGCCTTCGCTCGACTATGTTGCCGTCAAGATGCCAAAATGGCCCTTCGACAAGTTCGTCTATGCCAGCCGCGAGCTTGGCACGCAGATGAAGGCGACCGGCGAGGTAATGAGCATTTCCGACACATTTGAGGACGCGCTGCTTAAAGCCATCCGCGGCGCAGAGATCGGGCGCAAGACGCTCGAGGCACCTGAATACCGCGATTTGCCTGACAAAAAACTCAGGGAGCTTCTTGTCCACGCTACCGACGACCGGCTTTTCGTCATCGGCGAGGCGATACGCCGCGGCTACTCGGACGATGAGCTTTACGAGCTTACTAAAATCGACCGGTTCTTTATCGACAAGTTCCGCAACATTGTGGAAGGTAAAGTGCGTACCGGCAAACCGGTGTATCGCATGGTCGACACTTGCGCGGGCGAGTTTGAGGCCCAGACCCCGTATTTTTATGCGGTGCCAAACGGCGACGGAAAATTTGCTGACGAGGCAGGCGAGTTTGTCGCGCGCAGCACGAAGCCGCGCGTAGTCGTCATCGGATCAGGCCCCATCAGGATCGGCCAAGGCATCGAGTTCGACTATGCCTGCGTGCGGTGCGTCTTCGCGCTCAAGGAGATGGGCTATGAAGCGATTGTCATAAACAACAACCCCGAGACCGTCTCGACAGACTTTGACATCTCCGACAGGCTATACTTTGAGCCACTGACAATCGACGACGTGATGCGGGTCATCGAGATTGAAAAGCCGCTCGGCGTTATTGTCGCGTTCGGCGGAGGCACCTCAGTGAAGCTCGCAAAGCAGCTTGACGAGCGCGGCGTTAAAATCCTTGGCACCGGCGCCGAGGCGATTGACATCTGCGAGGACCGCAAGCGTTTTGACGCGCTGCTCGAGTCGCTCGGCATAAAGCGGCCGAAAGGCTACTCGGTCACCAGCGAAGAGGAAGCGATCCATGCCGCCGAGGAGCTAGGCTATCCCGTGCTCATGCGCCCCTCGTATGTGCTCGGCGGTCAGAATATGATTATAGCGTATGGCGAGGACGACGTCGTCGAGTATGCTCGCATCATTTTCTCGCACCGCCAAGACCGCCCGGTGCTTATCGACAAATATATAAGCGGGCTTGAAGTCGAGGTCGACGCAATTTCCGACGGCAAAGAAGTGCTTCTGCCCGGTATTATGGAGCATGTCGAGCGGTCGGGCATTCACTCGGGCGACAGCATAGCCATTTACCCCGCCATCCACGTCAGCGAGGAGATGGCAAACCGCATCTTCGAGGAAACAAAGAAAATCTGCCTTGCGCTAAATGTGCGCGGGCTTATAAACGTGCAGTACCTCATCAGTGGCGGCGAGCTGTATGTTATAGAGGTTAACCCGCGCGCGTCGCGCACGGTTCCATATCTCAGTAAGGTGACCGGTATCCCGATGTGCACAGTCGCAACGCGCATTATGATGGGCGAGTCGCTCGCAGATTGTGGATATTCCGACGGCATCGCGCCAATCACGCCGTATTTCGCGGTTAAAGTGCCGGTCTTCTCGTTTGAAAAGCTCTCGGGCGTCGACACCCAGCTTGGCCCGGAGATGAAGTCGACTGGCGAGGTTCTCGGCATCGGGCGCGATATGCGGGAGGCGCTTTATAAGGGCCTTGTCGCGGCCGGGTATAAAATGAAGCGCAAAGGCGGGGTTATTTTCACGGTACGCGACTCCGACAAAAGCGAGATCGCCGCAATCGCGAGGAAATTCCGCGTGATGGGCTTTAGGCTATACGCCACCTCGGGTACAGCGGTAGAAATCCGCGCGGGCGGCATGCCTGTGACGGTTTTAAACAAAATCAGCGAAAATCCGCGCGATAACCCCATAACGGCACTTGACAGCGGCGAAATTTCTTATATAATTTCTACATCGGCAAAAGGAAGAAATCCCGCATTTGACGACGTAAAGATACGCCGGCGCGCGGTATCGCTCGGCATCCCGTGCCTTACTTCTATTGACACCGCCAATGCGCTGGCCGACAGCTTGCAAAGCGGGTATAACGAGGAGAATGTCAGCTTGATAGACATCAATGAATACATCCAATCGATAAAAGCGGATAGGGGCGTTTAAGATTATGAAAAGGACAAAATATGTATTTGTAACCGGCGGCGTGGTTTCTGGGCTCGGCAAAGGAATAACCGCCGCCTCGCTGGGCAGATTGCTCAAGCAGCGCGGACTTAAAGTCGCGGCACAGAAACTTGACCCATATATGAACGTCGACCCGGGCACGATGAGCCCTTATCAGCACGGCGAGGTTTTCGTTACCGACGACGGTGCGGAGACCGACTTGGATCTGGGCCATTACGAGCGGTTTATTAACGAGAACCTTAATAAATACTCCAACCTGACCTCCGGACGCGTTTACTGGAACGTGCTGCAGCGCGAGCGCGAGGGCGGGTACCTCGGACAAACCGTCCAAATTATACCTCACATTACGAATGAAATTAAAGACTTCATCCGCGCGGGTGCAAAGGCGACATGCGCAGACGTGCTTATAACCGAGATCGGCGGAACGATTGGTGACATCGAAAGCCAAGCGTTCCTTGAGGCTATCCGCCAAATATCCATTGAGGAAGGCCGCGAAAACTGCCTTTTCATACACGTCACCCTTGTCCCGTACCTGCGCGCGACCCAGGAGCATAAATCCAAGCCCACGCAGCACTCCGTAAAGGAGCTACAGGCATCGGGAATCACCCCTAACATCATTATCACGCGCTCGGACGAGCATCTCGACGACGAAATCAAGGAAAAAATCGCGCTGTTCTGCAACGTCAGGCGCGACTGCGTGATCGAAAACGTCACGCTCCCCTGCCTATACGAGGCGCCGCTCATGCTGCATGAGAACGGGCTTGACCGGGTTGTCTGCCGCGAGCTTGGGCTCGATTGCCCCGAACCCGATCTCACGAGCTGGCGCGCAATGGTCGAGAAGATCAAAAACCTCGACAAAACCGTTAAAATCGCAATCTGCGGCAAGTATACGAAACTGCACGACGCATACCTCTCAATCAACGAGGCTTTGCGCCATGCGGGCTATGTATACGGCGCCGATGTAGATATAATGTGGGTCGACAGCGAAAACGTCACCGACGAGAACGCTGCCCGCATATTTAAGGAAGCCAAAGGTATCCTTATCCCCGGCGGGTTCGGCGACAGGGGTATAGAGGGCATGATCTCGGCAGCAAAATACGCGCGCGAGAATAACGTGCCGCTGTTCGGCATTTGCCTTGGCATGCAGATTATGACCATCGAGTTTGCGCGAAATGTCTGCGGCATGAAGGACGCAAACTCGACCGAATTTAACCCCGCCACGCCTTACCCTGTCATCGCCCTGATGGAAGGTCAGCAGAATATAACGAGGAAAGGCGGCACAATGCGCCTCGGCTCGTATCCTTGCGTTATTAAGAGCGGCACGCTCATGGCGTCGGCTTATGGCACCTCGCTGGTCCACGAACGCCACCGCCACCGCTACGAGTTCAACAACGATTTCCGCCGAGTTTTCATGGATCATGGCATCACGCTTTGCGGCACCTCGCCCGACGGCAGCCTGATTGAAGCCATCGAGCTTGACGCTAACCGCTTCTATATCGGCGTACAGTTCCATCCCGAATTCCTCAGCCGTCCGGACAAAGCCCACCCGCTGTTCCGCGAGTTTGTCGGCGCGGCACTCGGCGTTGCAGGAAACGGCTGCAAAAAATAAAAGCGGGATATAGGCCCACTTATTGGGTTGCCTTTTCGCCGCTAATTGTGTATAATATTTGTAAAATCAAACGGGAAACCGGTTTATGGGATATATCCACGGTTTCCCATTTTGCCGATTAATAGGTTTGCTTTATGAAAGACGGATTTGTAAAGCTTGCGCTGGCGTCACCGCCACTTCGCGTCGCCGATTGCGAGTATAACATAGGCGAGATTGTAAGGCTCGCCCTCGCCGCATCCGAAGGCGGAGCGGTGGTGGCGCTTTTCCCGGAGCTATGCGTTACCGGGTACAGCTGCTCGGATTTGTTTTTCCACTCCGCGCTGCTTGACGCCGCCGAGCGCGCTGTGGAAGTGTTTGCAAAAAAGACCGCCGAGCTTGCCACGCTGTATTTCCTCGGCGTGCCGGTGCGGCTGTTCGGAAAGCTCTACAACTGCTGCGCGGCGATTTTCCGCGGCAAGCTGCTGGCACTTATTCCTAAGACTTTTCTCCCTAACTACAACGAGTTTTACGAAGCGCGGCAGTTTACGCCCGCGCCCCACATGACAGCGGAGGTAAGCTACGCCGGCCAGCTCTGCCCGTTTGGGACGAAAATACTTTTTGAGCATGCCGCGCTGCGCGAGCTTATAGTCGGCGCCGAAATCTGTGAGGACCTTTGGTGCCAAACCCCGCCTTCGACCAGACACTGTATGGCGGGAGCGACGCTTATATGCAACATTTCCGCCTCGCCCGAATCGGTCGGCAAGCCCGAGTACCGGCGCGACCTCGCCCGCATGCACTCGGCAAGGCATGTCTGCGCATACGCCTACACCTCGTCGGGACCGGACGAGTCGACAACAGACCTTATATACTCAGGCCATGCGTTTATCTGCGAGTACGGCACGACGGTCGCAGAATGCCCACCGTTCGGCGGCGCCGAGATTACATTCGGCGAGATAGACGTCAAGCGCCTCGATTACGAGCGCCGCAGGCTCTCGGACTTCGTATGCGAGCGTAATCCCGACTATATCTATATACCATTTGAAACCGAGCTGAGCGAGACAATGCTCACCCGCCGTTTTGCCAAAAGGCCTTTTGTGCCAGAAGACCGAGGCGACCGCGACAAGCGCTGTAGCCTGATACTCGATATGCAGGCGGCTGCGCTTGCCAAACGCCTGCGCCATACCGGCGCGAAAACCGCGGTGGTGGGAGTTTCAGGCGGGCTCGACTCGACTCTGGCGCTTATCGTCGCCTCGCGCGCTCTCGACCGGCTCGGAAGGCCACGCACCGATGCGATAGGCGTTACCATGCCCTGCTTCGGCACCGGCTCGCGTACGAAAAGCAATGCCGAAAAGCTCTGCCGGCTGCTCGGGGTGACCTTCCGCGAGATTCCGATAGCAAAATCAGTCGCACAGCACCTTATGGACATCGGCCACGACGGCATAACGCCAGACGTGACGTTCGAAAACGCGCAAGCTCGCGAGCGCACACAGGTGCTGATGGACATCGCGAACCAAACAGGCGGGCTTGTTGTCGGCACAGGCGACCTCTCAGAAATGGCGCTCGGCTGGTCGACTTATAACGGCGACCATATGTCGATGTACGCCGTCAACTGCTCGGTGCCTAAAACGCTTGTGCGCTACCTTATCGCTTATTTTGCCGACACCTGCGACAGCCCCGAGCTTTCAGGTGTGCTGCTTGACATCCTTGACACCCCTATCTCTCCAGAGCTTATTCCATCAAAAGACGGCGAGATTTCGCAGCGTACCGAGGAGATATTGGGCGAGTACGAGCTGCATGACTTTTTCCTCTATTATATAATCCGCTGGGGCTATGACCCTGCAAAAACGCTTCGCATCGCGAAACTGGCATTTGCCGGCGACTATGACGAAAAACATATAGAAAATACGCTGAAGCTTTTTATAAGGCGCTTTTTCAGCCAGCAGTTCAAGCGCTCCTGCACGCCCGACGGCGTAAAGCTCGGCACCGTATCGCTATCGCCGCGCGGGGACTGGCGAATGCCGTCCGACGCGTCGGCTGCAGCGTGGCTGTCGATGCTTTAGACTTTGCATGACTTTGTCCGCAGAGGGCAACATACCTACCCTCTGCGTTTTTTATAACTGCGAAATCGCCAAAAATACCCCATGAAAGGATACCGGTAATGAAACGCACTGTTTCCCTACTTTTAGCGGCATCTATTATCTTTGGCTCCCTTTTGGCTTCAGGCTGCGCTGACAGCGACGGCACTGCCGCTCCTGAGACTACGGAGGCCGAAACCACTGCCCCGGTTGAAACTGCAGCTGAAACCGAGCCGGCGGTTGACACCGACCTTGAGCGCGCCGAAACAGTCTTCGACGCATTTATAAAGTATTATTACAACAAAGGCAAGTTCAGAAACGCCGACTTTTGGGACAATGCCGAGATTTTCGAGACCGTCATCGACGCCTATGAAGTCACACGCAATGAAAAATATCTTAACTATATAAAAGAAATTGCGGAGGCAACGCTTAAGCAATACGGCAAAAAGTGGACTTGGAACGAGTACAATGACGATATAATGTGGCTTTGTATCGCCTTTTTGCGCGCATACTTTTTGACCGGCGAAGACGACTATTTGCGCTATGCAAAGATAAATTTCGACCCGGTTTGGGAGCGCGCGTATAGCGAGGACCTCGGCGGCGGGCTTTGGTGGCGAACCGACAACAAAAGCAAAAACTCCTGCGTCTGCGGGCCGGGCGCTATAGCCGCGTGCCTGCTTGGCAAAGCTACCGGAAATGAGGAATATTACGAGAAAGCAAAGCTTGTGCTCGACTGGCAAATCGCCAACCTTTATGAGATAGGCCTTGGCAAAGTTTACGACGCCATTGACATAAAGGGCAACATTAACAAGTGGTCATCAACATACAACCAAGGCACATTTATCGGCGCCTGCATGCTTTATTACGAGTACAGCGGCGATGAGTCGTATTTAACCAAAGCCAAGAAAGCCGCCGAGTTTGCAATGCGGTTCATGTATAATTACGGCGTCATGAACAATGAAACCGAAGGGGGCGACCTTATCGGCTTTAAAGGGATACTCACGCGCTGGATTTCAAGATACGCCGTTATGGTAGAAAACAAGGAGGTTTTTGATTGGCTCAGGCGTAATGCCGACGCCGCTTGGAAAAACCGCAACTCGAAAAACCTTATTTGGACTGCATGGGGGACAAAGACCTCCGAGAAATACATCCAGTACGACGTGTTCGGCATGAGCACAGCCGTGGCGCTTATGTTCAACCTCATGCTTGAAAGGCAACTACCGGAAAAAGCCGAATAAGCGCGATTATAACAGCAGCTCCATGCGCTTCATCAATTCTCGCAAATTTGCTCGTGCGCCGGCGTTAAACGAGTACACATTTAAAAACAGATTGTAACAGCCATGCATGAGGGCGACCTCGACGCAGTGGCATACATAGCTCCCCTCTTTAAGTGCCTATCAGAAAATGATTCCTCCCTCAGTATAAAAGCAAGCCTCGGTGCGGAATAAAACAGGCCGACCTTCGTGATGCAGGTCGGCTATTTCTTTTTGCAGCGGTCGAATCTTTTCGCAGTCGGAAGGCTCCGCCGGGCGTATTGTAAACTCCACTATATCACCTCTTTTTTAAAATATCGAGCGTGTGATGCGAGATGCCCGTCATGTCGGGCCGCTCGCAAATGTTAAAGTGGTATTTTAGGTACCATTCAAAAGTGCCGTCGTCGAGGCTATCGATATACTCTTTGAAATAATTTGTATACATATCGGTACCGACGAAATGCAGCCGCTTAACGTCAAGCCGAGCAGCCAGCGCGTCAATTTCCTCGCGGCGGTAAAGCTCGAAAACCTCTGCCGGCGTCGATGTGGTCAAAAAAGTTTTTGGGTCAATCAGCCCCGCATCAAGCACTTTTTTAAGGTTTCCTTTTAAAAAACAATACCCAATTATCGAAGGGTCGCTCATGAAGTAGGAAACAAACATCACACCGCCGCGCTTTGTCACGCGGAATGCCTCGTCCATCGCTGCGTGTTTGCTTTTTTCGTCCATAAGGTGATACATCGGCCCCAAAAGCAGCGTGACATCATATGATTCGGACATAATAAAATCAAGCGATACTGCATTGCCCTGCCAAATCGTTACGCGCTCGCCGGGCTGCGTGTTTGCGCGGAACTTTTTAATGTTGTGCTCTATAAGCTCTACGGCATCGACCTCATACCCTTGCCTTGCGTAGTGGTGCGAATATATCCCCGTGCCCGCGCCGATGTCGAGGATTTTCATGCCGGGCCGCAGGTATTTGTCTATATACCTCACCGTGGTCAAAAACTCGACGCATCCGTGCCTCGATCGCAGCCTTGAATCCTCGTCGTGGGATTGGTAATAGCCGTTCAGTACCTCAGATAGGTCCATTTTCCCTCCACCTCTCATAAAAACGGCACGGCTCCGTTGCGGTGAAGCCGTGCCTATTTTCACCCAATGTCTCCCTAATCTTTTAAAAACGAACATGGGGAGGCAAGCCCGCCGCAGTTGGTATAATACCAATAGCCGGCACGCTCATAATATCCGTCGAAATGTATTCTGCTATTGCATATGCATCTCATCCGACAGTCCTCCCGAAATTTTTCCCAGTATAGCACTGCCCCTATTGTTTGTCAAGCGCCCCGGCCCCGATAATTTTTGAAATTTGCTTGACATGCCCAGCTTTAGCGCGTTAAAATATCAGAGTAGTGAATATATTTTTCGCCGAAAAACTTGTAACCGGCGCGCTCCTATTTGATATATACAATTGAAAGGGCCCTGTTATGCCGACCGTTTTTACCGCGATAAAATCGTTGTGTGGGGAATTACCGGCGACGGCTCAAAGACCGGTGAGCTGGCAGTGCCTTTCAAAATAGTACGAGGCACAACCGTTTGATCGTGACGACTCGTGAGCATACTATTGACATCTTAAAAGATAGGACATTTTATGCCGACCAAAAAACTTGTTTTGTCTTCACTTTTTGCCGCGCTTATCGCGGTGGGAGCATGGATTTCTATACCAACCGCCGTGCCGTTTACACTGCAGACTCTAATGATTTTCCTTGCGCTCGGCTTGCTCGGCGGCAAATATGGAACCGTTTCGGTCGCGCTTTATATCGCGCTCGGCGCGTTTGGGCTGCCGGTATTCTCAGGCTTTAAGTCGGGTGTCAGCGCGCTGCTCGGGAGCACCGGAGGTTATATAATCGGGTTTGTGCTCGCCTCGCTTTTATACTGGCTTATTACCCGCGCATTTGGGGAAAAAACGCTGGTCATGGCGCTCGCAATGACGGCAGGCCTGCTTTTGTGCTACATATTCGGCACACTCTGGTTTGCAACCGTATACTCAGCCACGACCGGGCAGGTTTCGCTGCTGACGGTGCTTTCATGGTGCGTTTTCCCATTTGTTTTGCCGGACGCTGCAAAAATCGCGCTCGCGGTATTTTTGTCGCTAAAACTGAAAAGGTATTTAAAACTTCTCCAAGAATAAAGCGCCTCCTTCCGGAAGGCGCTTTCATTATCTATACTCAAACGTAACTTCGTATAGTTCCGCGTCGGTCGCGCCTAGCACGCATGATTCAAGCAGCTGGGCAGTCGAGTCGCCCTGGGCATGATTTTTCACCAGCGCAGCGACAGTAAGCTCTATAAACTGAGATGCGTCATGCGCTCCAGACTCGCAAACCGAAGCGTTGTGCTTTTTCAGCTCGGCAATCAGCGACTTTACGACCGAGCGCTTGTCTTTTAATGACCTGCACCATGGGGCGCGCAGCCTAAACGTGGCGTATAGGACTTCCATGTCAGCATTTTATAATCTTTACGTAAAACGTCCTTGTTCTTGGGCCGTCGAACTCGCAAAAATATATATCCTGCCAGGTGCCGAGGAGCATCCTGCCGTTTTCAACCGGAACAGTGACCGAGCTGCCCACGACGCTTGCTTTTATATGCGCCGTCGAGTTGCCCTCTGAGTGACGGTACTCCGGCAGGTGCGGGAACGCGCGGGCAAGCCCAAGAAGCATATCCCGCACGACATCCGGGTCGCTGTTTTCATTTATCGTAATCCCCGCGGTCGTATGCGGGCAGTATACAATGCACAGGCCTTCTGCGACCCCGCTTTTTTCAAGCGCATCTTTTACCTGTCTTGTGATGCTAACCATAGCCTCGGCGGGTGTTTTTAGCGTATACTCGTATATCATGCCAAAATCCTCCGAAACTTTTTAGCGATTATAACATGCCAAAAGGGATATTTCAATACTTATGTTAAGCAGCCGGCTGTTAGAACAAAAAACGGACAGGCAAAAAGCCTGTCCGATTCCGATATATTCTGTTTAGCTCTCAAGCTGTTTGCCGAGAAAGTTTGCGGCGGTTTGTATAAGCTTTATTTCGGTTTCGTGGTTACGGGACGTGTCGTTTTCGGTACCCATAGGCGCCAGAGATACGACGCATCCAATAACATCGCCTTCAGTAATGATAGGCATCGCGCAAGATATATAATACGAGGTGGAATCTTCGACGGCAATTTGCGTACGATCGCCCGGATTATGGACATAAAGCGACCGCGCTTCAATTATGCCTTCAAGGTCAGTCGATATACGACGGTCGGCAAATTCCTTTTTCGGCACGCCCGCGCACGCGACAACGCTGTCGCGGTCGGTTATCAGCACCGAAAGCTCGCAGGTCTTGTAAAGAGTTTCGGCATATTGCGACGCAAAAGAAGTCAGCTCGCCAATTGGCGAGTATTTTTTGAATATAACCTCGCCGTCACGGTCTATATATATCTCAAGCGGGTCGCCGTCGCGTATTCGCATTGTACGGCGAATCTCTTTGGGTATAACGACGCGCCCCAGATCGTCTATCCTTCTGACAATACCGGTTGCTTTCATTATATTTTCCCCTCTGTTCGAAACATTGACCGACGGAAACAAGCTTTATTCCCGCCGATTCTAGTTTTTACATTGACGTGTAGTTTTATACCGAAACGAGCAATAAAGCTGAAATTTGGATAGCGGCTAATTTAATTTGTTATTTCAACAAATTGTTCGCAAAATGTTGACAATTTCACTCGGTAATGATAGCATCGTTATAAACATAAACTATTGCGGGAGGATAACTAATGGGCAAATTTAGACTTTGGACGCTGATTTTAGCATTTTTTACGTTTGCCGCTTTGTTTGCCTGCTCTAATAACCCGGCGCCAAGCGATGGCTACGTATCCACATCAGAAACTATGCCCGAAGAAAGCACAGGTTATACCCTCAACCTTCCCGAAACCGACATGGAAGGCAAAGTTTTCACTTTTCTCACCACAAACTGGCCTGGCGAAGCTATTTGGACTTTTGACGAGATCACAATCGAGGAGCAAGACGGCAGCGCGGTCAACGACGCGATGTACCTGCGCAACGTAAACGTGCAAACCCGCTTCAACTGCAAGATTGGGGAGCGAAACATCGACTCATATGTAGACGCCGTAAACGAGCTGAACAAATCTATCCATGCAGGCGACAACGCCTACGATATCTTTATACCCCGCATGCAGGCGCTCACTACGTTGGTTGTCAACGATATGATTATTGACTTAAAAAAGCTCGGTTATATAGACTTTTCAAAGCCGTGGTGGGACGCAAGGGCGGTTGACGACCTTTCGCTTGCCAGCAAAAATTTCGGCGCCAACAGCTATATGACAACGATGGACAAAGGCGCGATCTCAACGTTTGTCTTCAACAAAGAGCTGATGCGCGACTACAACATCGAGATGCCTTACGGCTATATCCTTGATGGCTCATGGACGCTTGACAAAATGGCCGAGCAAATCAAGGCGGTTTCATCCGACCTTAATGCGGACGGCAAGATGGACTCAAACGACCTCTATGGGCTGCTATACCAGCGCGACACGCTACACGACATGCTTATTGCATCCGGCGAGTCGGTAGCGAAGAAAGACGAAAAAGGCTTGCCCTATGTTTCGCTGAACTCCGAAAGTGCGATTTCCAAAATACAACACATGTTCGAAATCCTCTACGACACCAATACCTGCTTCAACGTTATGACCCTGCCCGGCGACTTTAACGTCGGGATGAACAGCATGTTCCAAAGCAACCAGGGCCTTTACATGTGGATACGCATGGTCAATATCGTGCCGCTGCGCACCATGGAAGCTGACTTTGGAATCGCAGTCGTGCCCAAATTTGAAGAGTTGCAGAAAGAATACTACAGCACAGTCAACCCCTATACCGGCATTTTCATCTGCGTGCCGGTTACAAATATTGAAACCGACCACACCGGAATGTTCCTTGAGGCAATGGCATACGAGGGCTACATGCACGTTCGCCCCGCATATTACGACGTGCTTTTAAACGGAATAATCGCGCGCGACAACGAGTCGTCGCAGATGCTCGACATACTGTTTGCAAACCGCCGCTATGACCTTGGCGTCATCCTCGACATGGGCGACTTACGCAGCTTTATATACATGGTGATGAATTATGACACCAACATTGTGTCGTATGTAGAAAAGCGCCTGCGGCTTGCAAACAAAGACATCGAAAAGCTCACCGACGCGCTTTTGAAAAACGATGGATAAAATAGCGCCGAGCATTTCGGCAGACATACCGCCCCCGATAGGCGCCATTTTCGGGGGCGGAAGTTTTACACACATTGTAAAAACAGTATAAGGGTTGACAATATAATATAAGTATGGTATGATACTTGTAATCAAATAAAGAACCGTCGATGCTTTGCATGGAAGGGCTTTATAGTATTATTACTTAAAAGGTAGCGATATGAAAAAAGCCGCTTCCGTTTTTTTGCGCGCTGAAATAACCCAAAACGATGTTGAAAACCTAATATGTTGGCTTGAAAACGACATAGTGACCCAATATATGGAAGATGGGCTTGACACAGTCCAAATGTTACGCGAGATGGTAATTGAGCTGCCAGAGCATCTTTACTCGCTAAAGCTCAGTGATGGCGGCATGTTTTTTATTATAGACGGGGCGCTGGAAAAAGACGAGCCGCTTGAGCCGGTCGGCTTTTTAAGGCTCGACGAGTATGCATACCGCAGATATGAGCTAGTATTCGCGATAGGGCGCGAGGACCTCTGGGGTAATGGCTTCGGCAAGGCGGCGGTCCGCAAAGCGCTTGACATAGCATTTTTCGAGCATCGTGCCGACAGCGTGCGGGCCTTGGTTAGGCGTGAAAACATACGTTCGGCGCGCGTGCTTCTGGGAAGCGGATTTCTCCCGGGCTATGGTGGACAAAAGCTTATGGAATACTCTTTAACTTTCAGGGATTACCTTTCTCACCTTCGGAAGCTTCAGTCGATGTAATCTTTTTTAGGCGGTGATTCTGTGCGGTGACTCTCCCTTCCCCTCTTTTGGTCCTAAAAAAAGTCATAATCTTTATATATCCGCCGCGCTGCCTTTGCTGCGGCAGGCTGCTGTCCGGCGAGTCCCCGCTGTGTCCCGCCTGCTTGGATAAATGGCATGCCGAGCGGCAAGGCGCCGCATCCCCACGCGAGGACGGCATTTTGTACTTAGCGTATTATACTAAAACCCACAGCGTCGCACGCAGGCTTGTGCTGCGCGCCAAAAACTCAAACGAGCGCAGGCTTTACCTCTTCCTGGCCGGCGAGCTTTCAAAGCTCCTAGCCCAGCATAATATAACAGCCGATTACGTCGTCAACGTGCCGCGCTCGCCCGCTGCAGTCCGCAACACAGGCGTCGACCAGTCGGGCCTGCTTGCGCGTGCGCTCGCGCATATTATGGGTACAAAATATCTAAACGCCCTCAGGCACAAAAGGCGTACCCGCGCGCAAAAGACACTTGACGCCTCCCAAAGGGCTGCGAATGCCTCCTCGTCGTTTAGGCTTGCGCGTAAAGCCAAAAAATCACTTGCCGGCTGCACGGTCGTGCTCGTCGACGACGTCGCGACCACCGGCACGACTTTTGCCGCCTGCGAAAAGCTGCTGCTTTCCGCAGGCGTCTCGAGCGTGGTAAAAATAGCGGTTGCATCGAGCGAGCGCGGCGGGCAAAAGCAGCCTAAGAATATGGCATAAAAAATAGAGCCGGTTCTATACCGGCCCTTTTTTATGCTGCAAAAAGCGTGGCGGTGCCATTTTAAATTATCAAGGTATCATAAACCTCGCCGTTCGGGAGCTTTTTCCACTCAAAAGTCCTGCCGTCGAACGTCATATATGAAAAGCTTGAGCCTTCTTTTGGAATTGACGTCGAGCCAGGGTTTAGCAGCCATACTCCGCCACGCCGCTCCTTTGCCGGTATGTGGGTATGACCATACAGAACGGCGTCGACGCCGTCAAAACTTTGCTCATCCAGATGATGGTGGCCATGCACAAGCTTTAGCGTGAAACCGTTTATGCAAATATCTTTTGACTCAACCAGCACGTCGAACGCGAGCACCATTCCGTCCACTTCGGCGTCGCAGTTGCCGCGCACGCTGTCGATTTTACCGGCAATGCTATTCAGCATTTCAATCACGCGCTTTGGGGCATAGCCGGGTGGCAAATCGTTCCGTGGGCCGTGGTAAAGGATGTCGCCAAGTAAAAACAGCCGGTCTGCACGCTCTGCCTCAAAACGCGCCATAATCTCTTCGCAGCGCTTAGCATCGCCATGAATGTCTGAAGCTATAAGGATTTTCATTTTCAATTTCCCTTAGAATGCGTTACATATTTATGGTATAATGGGCTTAAGGAAGCAACTTCCTTGCTTTCACTTTATTATACCACAACTTGCGTGGTTTTCCCAGCGTTTACTTACAGCGCGACTAGGGAATATTAATCTTGCACCATTTTAAGGGGTTGAAAACAGTGGAAAAGGCTGAAAAAACTAGGACGTTAGCGTTTTTTGATACAAAGCCGTACGACCGCGAGAAATTTGACGAACTTTCGCCAAAGTACGGTTTTAACCTTAAATATATCGAAAGCAAGCTCGGCCCGCAGAGCGCCGTTATGGCTGAGGGCTGCGACGGAGTTATAGCGTTTGTCAACGATACCATAAATGCCGAGACAATCGAACGGCTCTACAACATGGGCATCCGCGTCATTGCTTTGCGTAGCGCGGGATACAACAACGTCGATTTCAAAGCCGCGTACGGCAAAATCCATGTTTTGCACGTCCCGGCTTACTCGCCCTACGCGGTTGCTGAGCATGCGATGGCGCTTCTGCTTGCACTAAACCGCAAAATCCACCGCGCATATACCCGCACGCGCGACCACAACTTCTCGATTGTCGGGTTCACCGGCTTCGACATGTACGGCAAAACGGTCGGCGTTATCGGTACCGGCCGAATTGGGAGGGTGTTTGTTGACATCTGCCGCGGCTTCGGTATGAAGGTTATCGCATACGACCCATACCCGTCGCCTGACAGCGGAATAGAATTTGTCGAGCTTGACAAGCTGTTTAGAGAATCCGACATAATCTCGCTGCACTGCCCGCTGACAAAAGAAACCCACCATATCATCGACGAGCGCGCGCTTTCGATGATGAAAGACGGCGTTTATATTATTAACACCTCGCGCGGCGCGCTTATCGACACCGAAGCGCTGCTAGAGGCCATAAAAAGCCGCAAGGTCGGCGCGGTGGGACTTGACGTTTACGAGGAAGAAGCGGACTTCTTCTATGAAGACGTCTCGGGCGACATACTTGAAGACGATAAGCTCGCGCGCCTTCTCACGATGCCGAACGTGCTTGTAACCGCCCACCAGGCGTTTTTGACCCGCGAAGCGCTCGACAACATAGCGCAGACTACGATGGAAAACCTTAGGGCATTCTTCGCCGGCGAGCCGCTGCCCAACGAAGTGTGCTACTATTGCGGCAAAATCTCGACCTGCGACCGGCTTCACAAAGAGCGTTGCTTTTAGCGTTTTGCCGCATAGCGTAGCCATGAGCGAAGCTGCCCTTCAGATGAAAAAAAATAAGGGGGGCTTTGTCCCCCTTATTGATTTTCCTATGCCGCGTTAAACCTGTGCGGGCTGACGCACGCAGCGCGCGATTTCGGTATTGTCGCAGTGCCTGTCACGCAACTGTGCAACGGGGTTCTCTTTCGACTCGGCGCGGTAATCTTGGCCGAGCTTGTTGATGTGAAGCTGAATTACATTGTGGCTTGCCACGCTGCTGACGTCGCGGTTGACCTGCATCTGGTACCTGAAGAACTCGGAGTCGGAAGGCAGCTCGTCGACCTGCTTGTAGTTTTCGCGGTAAGCAGTCAGCGTTATCTGGCTGCCGAGCACCTGGCGCACATAGTCGCGCGTGTCGTGGAAGAAGAGCAGCTCGGGGAACTCGCCTCCATTAGGTATAACCTCTTGCCACTCCTTGCCCTCGTAGGTCTTAAGCAGCTCCGCGACCTTGTGCAGGTGCGAGATCTCCTGCATCAAGTGCATTTCCCAAATCGAGCGGATGTTAGGGCACACCTCGTCCTTGTAGAACGAGTAGTAGAGATAGCATTCGACATACTCGTGGAGGAGCAAGTTCTCAAGCCATGTGCAGCGCGGGTCAAGCAGCGAGCCATAGTGCGTCACATGTTGCTCCTCGATCATCGCTATCTCCATATAAAGCTGGCGCCCGAGGTCATAGCCATAGTAGTTGCCGAGATTCATATAGAAGTTCATCGTCTGCTGCTCGCCGGCGGTGATTATAAGCGTGTTGAGCAGCGTGCGGATGTCGGCTTTCTTGGCGTCAATCGAGTACCTTATCGAGTCATACGGATGGCGGTGCTCGGCAATTGTCGGCCGTCCCGGGGTGATGTCGACATAGCTTTGGACAATCTGGTGGGCGGGAATGCCCATGTCGAAGTCGAGCAGGTTAGCATAGCGGTAAAGGTGGTCGAAGTCTTCAAGCAGCGCAAAGTCCAGCGCCTGCTTTACATACGGGTCGGGTTCATGCTGCGCGAGCCACGCGGTGAGGTCGACCGCGACATGCTCGTACCCTATCGTGGTCTCGAGCACCGACTCGTTTAGCGGCTTGAGCCAGTTTATATGCTTTTGCTGCTGCTGCTCGACGCGGCGGGTCAAAGCCACCTCCCGGCGCAGGTTGTTGTCGTCAACATTACGGTTGAACTGGTGTTTGAAAATAGCGGCCTCGACTTCGATGCCGTTCATGAGTATTACGCGAAGACGGGTATAAGGGTCGACGGTGTTTTTGTCGTAGGGCTTGGGATACATTGTATTCCAATCCATTATCCCGTCTTCGACTTTCATCGGCGTTTGCTCAAACGGGTTCATATCTGTCTCCTTTTTATATAAAGGATTCAGAAAATATTATTCTCCCGCCCGACGCGCAAGATACGCAAATATAAAAGTGAAAACATGCGCCATATTCCTCATTTTGGCGCGCGAGCACCATGTAATGCGGCTTAACGCTTGCATTTTCGCCAAAATTGTTATATAATGGCTACACTTTATCACGCTTTGGGACGGTATGCCGATGGAGCTTGAAAAAATCAAGCGGATTGCGTTTGAGCAGATGGGTGAGCGCAGCAGCCACCCATGGAAGGAAAAAGGCAACAAATACTACCACGGCGAGCGCGTCGCAAAACTCGCGCTGACGCTGCGCAAGGCTTTATTCCCTGACGACGACTCATACGACATGATTTTGACTGTCGCCGCGTGGCTGCACGATATCGAAAACGGCAGCGAAAACCACTGCGAAAGGGGCGCGGTCAAAGCCCGGAAACTTCTCGAGGGCTGCTGCACGCCGGATGAAATTGACGAGATATGCGCCATCATCGCCGTGCACGACAAAAGGTGGGATGACAAATCCGGCTTTTCAAATGCATTAAAAATCCTTCAGGATGCCGACTTGCTCGACCATTTCGGCACATACGACGTGCTTATGAATTTCCTCTATATGGTCTCGCACGGGTGTACGCTCGCCGAACAGATCGATTACATGCTTAATTTGCGCCCGATTGACGCCGAGCATTTCCGAAGCGGGCTAAATTTCGAGCTTAGCCGCATTATTTTCGATGAAAAAGAAAGGTTCATGAAAGCATTTTGCGAGCGTTTTGCAATCGAGGCCAGCGGCGAAATTTTCGATTATGACGCACTTTTAAAGGAGTACAGGCAAAAGGAGGTATAAAATGAAAAAACTCAAAGTGCCGCCGGCGCTAAAACCCGGCGACAAAATTGCTGCGGTCAGCCTTTCATGGGGCGGCGCCGGCGATCCGAAAATCCGCTGGCGATACGAGCAGGGCAAAAATCGGATAAAGGAGCTTCTCGGCCTCGAAGTCGTCGAGATGCCACACACGCTCGCATCTCCAGAGTATGTTTACAGCCACCCTCAGGCGCGAGCCGAGGATCTCATGCAGGCGTTCGCCGACCCGTCCATCCGCGGTATATTCTCCTGCATCGGCGGCGAGGACACGATTCGGATTTTGCCCTATATAGATTTCAATGTCATCGCAAACAACCCCAAAGTTTTTATGGGCTATTCCGACACGACGGTAAACCATTTCATGTGCTTTAATGCGGGGCTCTCGAGCATATACGGGCCCGCAATACTCATGGATTTCGCCGAAAACGTGGCTGTGCCGGAGTATACGATAAAATACGTGAAAAAAACGCTGTTTTCGGCAGAGCCGATAGGGCAAATCGAGCCGCCGCCTGTCTGGACCTCGCAGCGGCTTGAGTGGATCATAGAAAACAAAGATATCCCACGCAAATTTGAGCCGAACGGAGGCTATGAGCTTCTTTCGGGGCGCGGGGTCGTTCGCGGCAGGCTAATCGGCGGCTGCATCGAGGTTTTCGACTGGCTGCGCGGGACCGTGCTTTTCCCTGACCGCGAGGATTTCGAGGGCGCGATACTCTTTTTTGAAACAAGCGAGGAGAAAATCTCCCCGGATTTCCTACGATACACTTTGCGCGCGCTTGCGGCTTCCGGGGTGATAGGCAACGCAGCCGGCATAATATTCGGCAAACCTTACGGCAACTGCTATTATGAAGAGTACAAGGCTGAAATCAAAACAGTCCTTTCCGAGCTTGGCAGGGACGACATGCCGGTGCTCTACAACGTGGGTTTTGGCCATTGCGAGCCTAAATGCTGCCTGCCTTATGGGGCGCTCGCAGAAATCGACTGCGATAACCTCACTTTTTCGATACTTGAAAGTGGTGTAAAATGAACCTTTTTATAAAGCCGGCCTCTGTAGACGACGCACAATTTATAGCCGAAGTCATTTGCAGCTCATGGCAGTCTGCTTATAAAGATATAATACCGACTGACGTGCTCGCGCGGTATACCGATATCGGCGCGCGCCGCGCGCTTTTTGAGCGGCTCATCTCAACCGGCACCGACAACTTCCTTTTAGCATTTGACGGCAAGAAGCCCTGCGGAATCTGCTCATACCGCAGCAGCCGCGACGCGGACATGGACGGTTGGGGCGAGATTGTCGCAATTTACACTCTTGAGGAGTATTGGGGCAAAGGCGTAGGGCTTGCGCTTTTGAACGCGGGGATTGAGGGGCTTCGCGGGCTTGGCTTTTGCCGCGTTATGCTCTGGACGCTTGCGGACAACGCGCGGGCGAGAAAGTTTTATGAAAAATATGGTTTTCGGTTTGACGGCACTGTAAAGGAAAGCGCCATCTGCGGACTCGCCGAGGTAAGGTACACGCTGGATGCCAATGCGGCAAATGTTAGCGTTGCTCATTAAGCCGTTAGGCAAAATTATAGCGCGCCCGATCTGCCGGACGCGCGCTTTTTAGTCCTTTATTATTTCATACGGCCAGTCAATTATACCGCCGAACTCTTTTACGTTTGTATATCCAAGCTCTGCCAGCGCCTGAGCGGCTATTTTGCTTCGCCGCCCGCTGCGGCAATAAACAAGTATTAGCATATCTTTGTCAGGTAGCACCTCATCCGCCCGATCTTTTATTTCATCGTAGGGGATGAGCACGGCTCCCGCTATGTGGCCTTCTTTGTACTCCTCTGGCGTGCGCACGTCGAGGACCATGTAGTTTTCCTCGCTGTCCATGAGCGCTTTCGCCGCTTCTGCTGTAATGCTCACGTAAACCGCATCCCCTCTCCTAGGCACAAATGTTTCGCCAGTCGTGTCGGCAGGCATGACTGGCATTTCTGCCGCAGCGCTGCCCGCGCAGCCCGTAAGCGCCAGCATTGCTAAAATAATTGCCGCGAGTCGTAATTTTATACCCACTTTGCCGGGGTTTCGCCTCCTTTATTTTTTCAGCTCCTTTTCAATTCTTGCAGCCTCGTAGAGCCGCCATCCGCCGGCAAGGTTATAGCACTCGTAGCCGTAGCCCTCGAGCAGCCGGCAGGCTATATAGCTCCGTAAGCCGCTGTGGCAATGTACATATACAGGTTTGCCAGCCGGGATTTCATCTATACGCACGCGCAGCGAGTCGAGGGGGATATTTATAAAACCTTCTATCCTCCCGCGGCGGACTTCAGCCGGCGTGCGCACGTCAAGCAGCGTAACGCTTCCGTCGCGAGGCAGGCTGTCGGCTTCGTCCCAGAAAAACTGCTTAAGCTTGCCGCTTATCACATTTTCAGCCACAAATCCTAGCATATTAACCGGATCTTTCGCGCTACCATATGGCGGGGCATAGCAAAGCTCAAGCTTTGCAAGATCTGTAACTTTCGCGCCCAGCCTCATCGCTGTAGCAATGACGTCCATGCGCTTGTCGACGCCGTCGAACCCGACAATTTGTGCGCCAAGCAGCCGGTGCGTCTTTTTATCCCAGATCGCCTTTATCGACATGCTTTTCGCGCCGGGATAATATGTGGCGTGCGACGCCGCGTATATATATGTTTTGTCATAATCGATGCAGGCGCTTTTCGCCGCGCGCTCGTTAATGCCGGTTGTGGCGACAGTCATATCGAAAATTTTAAGCACAGCCGAACCCTGCGTGCCTTCGTACTGGCTGTCAATACCCGCGATGTTGTCGGCGGCGATTCTGCCCTGGCGGTTCGCCGGCCCGGCGAGTGGTAAAAATGCCGGCTTGCCGGTGACATAATCGACGACCTCAACAGCGTCGCCGACAGCATAAACGTCTGGCACGTTTGTGCGCATATGCGCGTCGACGATTATCTGCCCGCGGGTGTTTGTTGTGATGCCCGAGCCGGCAAGAAAATCGGTATCGGGCTTGACGCCGACGGCCACAACCGCAAAGTCGGCGGCTATCTCCCCGCGCCCGAGCTTTAGCACAAGGCCATCTGCGGTTTCGTCAATTGCCGTTATGCCGTTGTTTAGTATGAGCTTAATCCCTTTGCTCCTTATATAGGCATGAACGTCTGCAGCCATCTCAAAATCAAGCGGCGGGATAAGGTGGTCGGCAAGCTCTATAATAATGACGTCAAGCCCGGCTTTAACCAAATTCTCGGCAATCTCAACCCCAATATATCCTCCGCCTACAACAGCCGCCGATTTCGGGCGCGCTTCGTTTACATAATCCTTTATTTTTTGCGCGTCGGGGATGTTTCTGAGGGTAAACACCTTTTTTGAGCTTATGCCGGGTATGTTTGGCAACACGGGCTTAGCGCCGGGCGCAAGGATAAGCGCGTCGTAGCTATCCTTGTACGCTTCGCCCGCAGCATTTTTAATTGTTATTGCCTTTTCTTTCGTATCAATGGCAACAGCTTCGCTTTTGGTGCGTACATCTATATTAAAGCGGGCTTTTAGGCTTTCCGGCGTTTGCAGCGTCAGATCCTCCATGTCCTCGATAACGCCGCCTATATAGTATGGCAGCCCGCAATTAGCAAATGAAACGTATTCTCCCCGCTCAATTATGATTATTTCCGCATGCTCGTCAAGCCTTCTAAGCCGTGCCGCCGCCGAAGCGCCGCCGGCAACTCCGCCTACAATAACCGTTTTCAATTTTTATACCCCCAATTAAAGCTGTAAAGGAGTGCGGGTGCATGGAAATTAACGAATGCGCTCTAACATTTAGAAAATATCTGCCTTTTTGGGATAAACTTGAGGACTCTGATAAAAGCTTGCTTTGCGATAACTCGTCGCTTTTAAAATACCCTAAAGGCACAAATGTACATGGCGGGAGCGGGGAGTGTACCGGCGCGGTTTTGGTCAAATCCGGCTGCCTGCGCACCTACATTATGTCGGAGACAGGCAAAGAAGTGACGCTCTACAGGCTCTACCCCGGCGACTTATGCATGCTTTCGGCGTCCTGTGTGCTCAAAGCTATAACTTTCGACGTTTTCGTCGACGCCGAAGATGACAGCGAGTGCTATGTAATCGGCGGGCGTGTCCTCGCCGAAATAACCGATCGCAATATATACGCTGAAAACTTCGCGCTGCAGGTTGCAGTCGAACGGTTTTCCGACGTGATGTGGGTGATGCAGCAGATACTATTTATGAGCTTCGACCGCAGGCTTGCGATTTTCCTCTGGGACGAGATAAGCAAAACCGGCCAAAATACGGTGCACCTTACCCACGAGCAGATCGCAAAATACATGGGCTCGGCGCGCGAGGTCGTCTCGCGCATGCTAAAGTATTTCGCAGCCGAAGGGGTTACCGAAAACACGCGCGGCGGCGTCACCGTGCTTGACAAAGAAAAGCTCCGCGCTCTCGCCATGGGCTAAAAAACCTATGCTCCCGTGCTAGCGGGAGCATTTTTCATCCGCCGGCAAAAAGCTGCTGGCGGCTATTGGCGCGTTTATACCGACAGCTGCTGCTCGAGCATTGCCTTTATCGCCGCTTTGGGGCGCGCGCCGACAGAGCGGTTTACTACCTTTCCTTCCTTAATTACAACAAGCGTCGGGATGCTCATCACGCCGAACGCCTGCGCAAGCTCCGGCTGCTCGTCGACATTGACCTTGACAATCTTTACGTTGTCAGCCTCCTCGGCCAGCTCGTCGATAACCGGAGCAAGCATTCGGCAAGGCCCGCACCAAGATGCGTAGAAATCTATCAAAACGGGCATCTCAGACTCCATAACTTCAGTCTGGAAATTATCTTTCGTCACATGCAATACTGACATTCTTGTTCCCCCACCCTATATTTTTTATTTGGGCTAAACCCTTTTGTCTTTTTGCACTTTTATTATAACCGAAAATCCATAAAAATAAAGTGACCGGGTCACATATTAAATATTAGCCGGACGCGCTATTATTGAAAAAGCCGTGTTCGTTTGCTATAATAACAAAAACTAACTAAATAAGGAGCTACCCGCCATATGGACAAACCTATAAAGCGTAGCGAGCAAAAAGCAGAGTATACATGGGACACATCTCATATCTTCCCCAGCGACGAGGCATGGCTTGCCGCATACAGCAGCCTTGAGTCTGAAATCGAAAAAACGGTAGGGTTTTCAGGCAAGCTCGGCTCGTCGGCAAAAAAGCTTTATGAGTTTTTGCTTTTTGACGAGAAGCTGTCGATTGAGCTAAACAAAGTTTACTCATATGCGATGCTAAAAAGCGACGAGGATAAAGGCAACTCGAAATATGCCGATTACTATGGGCGCGCGGTTTCGCTGTACACAAAGTACGGAGAAAAAATCGCGTTTGCGCGCCCTGAAATTGTCGCTATACCGGACGAGGTGCTTGAGCGGTTCTACGCCGAGCTGCCCGAGCTTTCCGAGTTTAAGCTCTGCATCGACCGAATCCGCAGGATGAAAGCACACACGCTCTCGCCGGCGGAGGAGGCGTTGCTTGCCGCAGCCGGCGAGCTTGCAAACGCTCCCGACAACATCGCCTCGCAATTCCGAAACGCCGACTTGCGATTCCCAGACATCAAAGATAAGGATGGGAACCCAATCCCCGTTACCCAAGGCAGCTTCATACCGCTCATGGAGTCGCCGGACGTTAATATTAGAAAGCAAGCGTTCGAGTCGGTATACCACACCTATGACAAGTTCAAAAATACCGTCGCCGCGATGCTCGACGCACAAATAAAACAGCTGACATTCTTCCGCAAAGCGCGAAAATTCAACTCTAACCTTGAGAAAGCGCTGTTTGGAAATGAAGTGCCGGTTGAAGTGTACGAAAACCTCATCAAAGCCGTGGGCGACCGACTTTCTGTACTCCACAAGTATGTAGAGCTGCGCAAAAAGCTGTTGGGCGTAGACGAGCTTCACATGTACGACCTTTATGTACCGATTGTGCCCGACGTCGACGACAAATACCCGTACGAGAAATCCTGCGAAATCTGCCGCAAAGCGCTTGCCCCGCTTGGCGAGCGCTACATCGCCGCGCTGGACGAAGGGTTTTCCAGCCGCTGGATAGACGTTTACGAGAATGAAGGCAAACGCGGCGGAGCTTATTCGATGGGCACCCGCCCGCACCCATATGTGCTTCTCAACTACAAAGACACGCTCGACAACATGTTCACTCTCGCGCATGAGATGGGGCATGCCTTGCACTCGTATTTTTCGGCAAAGGCGCAGCGACCGGTCTACTCGGATTATGCCATCTTCGTCGCCGAAGTTGCCTCAACTTTCAACGAGGCGCTGCTCATGCAGTACCTTCTTGATAACACCGACGATAAAAAGCAGCGCGCGTATTTTATAAACCACTTCCTCGAGCAGTTTAGGACGACGCTATACCGGCAGACGATGTTCGCCGAGTTCGAGCTTGAGATAAACCGCATGTCCGAGTCGGGCGCAACGCTGACGGCTGACGCGCTCTGCGATATTTACTATAAGCTCAACCAAAAGTACTACGGCAGCAGCATTGTGGTAGACCGCGAAATCGCTGTCGAATGGGCGCGAATCCCTCACTTTTTCATGGACTTCTACGTCTACCAGTACGCAACCGGCTATTCTGCCGCGATTGCGCTTGCTGAAAAAGTGCTGCGCGAAGGGGAGCCGGCTGTCGGCGCATACCTCGAGTTCCTCTCAAGCGGCTCAACTGCCGACCCGATAACGCTGCTACGCCGCGCCGGCGTAGACATGACCACGCCGCAGCCGATATACGACGCGCTCGGATTGTTCGACAGGCTTATCAACGAGCTTGACAGCCTGATGGGATGAAAATGGGGGATTAGCCTCACGGTCTTTAGCCGCAAGCTTGCGAAAATAATCCGCCGCTTTTTCGCCTATAAATGGCAAAAGTGGCGGAGCTTATTATTTTAATTTACTTTTCAGCTAAAATCTTTTCAATGCAAGCGATTTTTACACAAACGCAAAGAGCGTCCACGGCTTTCTTAAGCTCTTCAATCGGCGGATAGGTCGGCGCGATGCGGAGGTTTCGGTCGCGCGGGTCGCGCCTGTACGGGAAAGTCGCGCCTGCCGGCGTGAGCTTTATGCCGAGCTCTTCCATAAGGCTATACACCTTTTTTGCGCAGCCGTCGCAGACGTTAAGGCTGATAAAATACCCTCCGCGAGGAGTGTTCCACTCGGCAACACCCGTGCCGCCGAGCTCGCGCTCGAGCGTGTCGCAAACAGTTTTAAATTTCGGGCGCAGCAGCGCCGCGTGCTTTTTCATATGCTCGAGGATTTTATCGCGCGAGGATAAAAACTTTGCGTGCCGCAGCTGGTTGAGCTTGTCATGGCATATCGTCTGCATCGCCATGACCGACTTTATGTACTCGACATTGGAGCGGCTTGCGATTATTGCGGCGACGCCGGCGCCCGGGAACGTGATCTTTGAGGTCGACACGAACATATAAACCATGTCCGTGCTGCCGTATTTTTCGCACTCGGCAAAAATATCAAGCAACTTGTCGCCTTCGTCATAAAGGTCGTGCACGATATAGGCGTTGTCCCAAAAGATGCGGAAGTCCGGCGCTGCTGGCTTGAGTGCCGCAAACCTTTTCACCGTTTCGTCGGAGTATGTAATGCCGTCGGGATTGCTGTATTTCGGCACGCACCATATGCCTTTCACCAACGGGTCGCGCACCGCGGCTTCCACCGCGTCCATATCAGGCCCCTCCGTCGTCATCGGGATGTTTATCATCTCGATGCCGAAGGTCTCGCAGATTGAAAAATGCCTATCATAGCCCGGAACAGGACACAAAAACTTTATATTGCCCTGTCTCGACCACGGCTCAGAGTCTTTTGAGACGCCGAGCAACATATTCCGAGCCACGGTGTCGAACATAACATTGAGGCTCGAGTTGCCGCATACTATGATGTTTTCGGCCGGCGCGCCGGTTAGATACGAGAACATGCGTTTTGCTTCCGGCGTGCCGTCGGGCAAGCCGTAACTGCGATAGTCGCGCCCGTCCTCTCCCGCGCAGTCTTCAGGTGTCACGAGGATGCTCAGCATCTCTTGCGAGAGGTCGAGCTGGTCGCGCCCGGGCACACCCCTCGACATGTCAAGAGTTAGGCCAGCGCTTTTTAGTGCGGCATACTTCTCCTTCTCTTCGGCGAGCAGGGTCTCAAGCTCGCCGCGCGTCATGTTCCGGTATTCCATACGCTTTTTTGTCCTTTGGGTTTGTAGTTTTGCTATATATATATATTAGGCACAAAGCCGGCGGTGTGCGGGGACTTTTGCACACCGCCGGAACTTCTTTTTTATTAAAATTCTGCAGTACCGGTGGTACGTGGGAAAGGAATGACGTCGCGGATATTTGTCATACCCGTGACATACATTATCAGGCGCTCAAATCCGAGACCGAAGCCCGAATGTATGCATCCGCCGTATTTGCGCAGCTCGGTGTACCACCAATAGTCTTTGGGGTCAAGACCGAAACGCCTATATGCTTCCTCAAGCTTATCAAGACGCTCTTCGCGCTGCGAGCCACCGCATAGCTCTCCGACGCCAGGGACAAGCAGGTCGGCAGCCGCGACGGTCTTGCCGTCGTCGTTTTGGCGCATGTAAAACGCCTTGATCTCCCGCGGCCAGTCATACACGAACACCGGGCGCTTGAAATACTCCTCCGTAAGATACCGCTCGTGTTCGGTCTGAAGATCCTGCCCCCATCCGACAGGGTAATCGAATTTTTTGCCGCTTGTCTCAAGCAGTTTTATAGCGTCAGTATAGCTTACTCGAGCAAACTCGTTGTCAAGTATGTTTGTAAGCCGCTCAAGCAGGGTGTTGTCGATGAATTTGTTGAAAAACTCCATTTCTGCCGGGCATCTGTCGAGCAGGTGGCGGATGATGTATTTCAGCATCGCCTCCTGGACGTCCATGTTGTCGGACAAATCGGCGAAAGCCATTTCGGGCTCAACCATCCAGAATTCGGCGGCATGCCTTGGAGTGTACGATTTCTCAGCGCGGAACGTGGGACCGAATGTGTAGACCTTGCCGAACGCCATCGCAAAGCACTCGACGTTGAGCTGCCCCGACACCGTCAGGTTCACCTGCCTGCCGAAGAAGTCCTGCGCGTAGTCGACCGCGCCACCTTCAGCCCTCGGGACATTCTCGAGGTCCAGCGTGGTGACGCGGAACATTTCGCCCGCCCCTTCGCAGTCACTGGTCGTGATTATCGGCGTATGCACGTACACGAACCCGCGCTCATGGAAGAAGCTGTGGATGGCGAACGCCGCCTCGCTGCGAACTCGGAAGACCGCTCCGTATGTGTTCGTGCGCGGGCGCAGGTGCGCTATTGTGCGCAAAAACTCGTGGGAATGCCTTTTCTTCTGCAGCGGATAATCGGGGGTGGACGGCCCTTCGACTTCAATCGTCTTTGCGCGCAGCTCAAACGGCTGCTTCGCCTCGGGTGTGAGCACCAGCTCGCCCGTCGCTATGACCGCCGCGCCCACATTTTGCGAGGCTATCTCCTCGTAGTTTTCGAGCGATTCGCTTTCAAAAACAATTTGCAGGGTTGGAAAACAACTTCCGTCATTTAAATCGATAAATCCGAACCTATTCGAGGCGCGGATCGAACGGCACCAACCCGCAACCGTTATTGTCTTGCCGCCAAAATCATCGGGTGAAGCGTAAATATCTCTGATTTGAGTTCTTTCCATTAACAACGTCCCAAACTTTCTATAAGGCTATTATAATTTATATTTGTTAACGATTCAAGACAAAAATGCAAAATCGCAAAAACAATCTTGCATTTTTTACGACCACTTATCCGCCGGCGCATATGGGTCGGCGTCCTCGCGCAAATGCGTCGCCTCTCGCATGCGGGTGATGCCGAATGCGCGGATGTCGGAAAGCAGCTTTGCGTTTTCTTCGGGGGTACTAAATCCGCAGATGCTCTTATAAACCCGCAACTGTATTCGCGAGCGGCGGACATGTGAGAGTGTAAGCTCGTCATCAGCCTCCGCCTCGGCAGCATCCCACAGCTCGTCGAATTTTTTAACAAGCTCGGGATCCGGCGGGATTATCTCCGACGGGTGCATATAAATCCCCATATGGATGCGCTCGGCGATGTCGCAGGTGAGGTTTATGTACTCGTCAATATGCCGCCAGCCTTTGCCGTAGTATGCCTCCATAAACTCGCGGTAGCACTGTTTCCAGTCAATATAAGGGTTCCACATAGCCTCGGCGTGCAGGTACGCGCGCAGCTCTGCAAACTCGCCCGAAATTGTCTGGTAGCAGCCCTCGTCGAACAAGCCTACCACGTTGTTTTCGTACATAAAGCGGATATTCGGCACAAGCGTGCGGATGTTCGGGAACGGCGCCTGGTAATACGCAAAGTTTGTGGTATAGTTCCACACGTAAAGGCGCTTTGAGATTGCCTTCCATTCTTTGAGGTCGCTGACAAACGACTTCTTCTTAGTATACGCCCAGCGCGTTCCCGACTCGGGGCATTCCTCGAATGTATGCGAGAAGCAGCACTCGATCGAGCAGAGCCTTATGATCACGTTGTCGCGCGGTACAATGCCCACCGGAGGCTGGCGCGTGTACTGATACGCGAGGGTATCGATCGCAACATCCGGGAACTCGTCACGTATCGCGTCGGCGATTGCGTTTACAAACGGGAGCAGCGTGCCCATATGCGAGCCGGCGCGCTCGTCTGCCGCGCGGCAAGCGTCGCATTCGCAGAATCCGAAACAGTCGTTTTGCGACACCGATATTATGCGGCAGTCGGGGTTCCGGCGCAAAATCTCTTTTATTCGTTCGATTACGATATTAAGCACGTCGGGGTGCGAGAGGCAAAGCTGCGTGGGCTTTCTTTCGCCTTCGGTCAGCGAGTAGTACTCGGGGTGCTCCTTAAAGTATTTGTCCGGCGGCACAAGATTGTTAAAAGTATGTACAAACATCGCGTATTTGATGCCGCCGCCGTACTTTTCGCCAAGGGCACGGCTTACACAGCTGTTGACGCGGTTTTTCGCCGCCCACTCGGGGTCGAATGCACAGGTCCAGTAAACGTCGCGGTACTCAAACGCGGGCTTGTCAAAAAGCTCAAAGCCGTCTTTCAGCCCAAGCTTGTCGAGCGACGGCACCTTTTCGGTGTCCTTCGCATAAAAGCGGCATCCGCAGACGTCGCGTAAAAGCGCGTATGCGCCATAAAGCGTGCCGCGTGGCGACCCGCCGGAAATAAAAAGATTATTTCCCTGCACGCGGAGCTTGTAACCCTCTTCAGGCAGCGTCCCGTCGACGCCAAGAGTTATGATTACCTCATCCTCGGCGCGGTTTTCGCCGAAGATTTTCGCGAGGTATTTCTCAAGCTCATCTTTTGCATAAACGAGCGCAGGATGCGGATTTTCGGGCAGCATTATGCGATAATTTGCGGACAGCAGCATAATTATTACCCCCGTGATACCTGGTTTGTATTATTTTAACCCTATAGCTTCCCTATGTCAAGGTTTACCTTTAAAAGGCGTTAAAATTCTTATTTTCCTATATTTGCCCTAAACTGCTTGACGCTTTAACAAATATGGTATATAATCATTTTGAAAAAGCGGCAAGCTTTATACAAAGTGAGGGATACATATGAAAAAGAAAGCGCTGATTTTCTGGGGCGGATGGGACGGACATACGCCCGAGCTCGTGTCAAAACGCTTCGCGCGCATCCTTGAAAACGAAGGGTTTGAGGTGCGCGTCGAAAACAACATGGATTGCCTCGACGATTTTGACTACCTGCTGTCTCTTGACCTCATTATCCCCTGCTGGACCGGCGGCATGATCAAATGGCATCATACCCGCAATATAGCGCGCGCGGTCGGCAAGGGCGTCGGCATGGCCGGATGCCACGGCGGCATGTGCGACGCTTTCCGCACCGATACCGAGTGGCAGTTTATGACCGGCGGCCAGTGGGTCAGCCATCCCGGCGGTGACGGCGTGGAGTATACCGTTCATATTGTCCCTAGCTCGAGCCCGATTACCGAGGGGCTTAGCGATTTTGTCGTCCGCTCTGAGCAATATTATATGCACGTCGACCCTGCGGTAGAGGTGCTCGCGACGACCCGCTTCCCCACAGTGAACTACTATCATATTTCCAACAAACCCGTCGATATGCCTGTCGCATGGACCAAATACTGGGGCCTCGGCCGCATCTTCTACCTCTCGCTCGGTCATCAGGACAGCGTTTTCGACCAGGCTCCGACCGCTCAGGAGCTCATGCGCCGCGGGATGCTCTGGGCTGCCGAAGGCAAGCAGTGGGCTATGGAGCGCGGCCTGACCGACGAACCGTTCCTAAACGACGCGAAGATGTATTAAAATCTACATATAATGGGGTATCTTTATGGCGACTAAAATCGGCATTATAGGAATCGGCAACATAAGCGGCATTTATCTTGAAAATATTACAAAAGTCTTCAACCAAGAGCTTGAAATTGTCGGAGTTTGCGACCTTATTCGCGAACGCGCCGAAAATGCCGCCAAAAAGTATAATATCCGCAAAATTTACGAAACAATGTACGACTGCTTCGCCGATCCGGAAGTCGAAGTAGTGCTCAACCTGACCCGCCCGTATGAGCACTACGGCGTCAGCAAGCCGGCGCTTGAAGCAGGCAAGCATGTTTACAGCGAAAAACCACTGGGCGCATCTTGGGAAGAAGGCGTCGAGCTTGTCAAAATCGCCGAGGAGAAAGGCCTGTGGATCGGTGGCGCGCCCGACACCTTCATGGGCGCTGGTATCCAGACTTGCCGCAAAGCTATCGATGAAGGCTTAATAGGCGACATCGTCGGCGTCGTCGCCAACATGACCTGCCACGGGCATGAGTCGTGGCATCCCGACCCCGAGTTTTACTACAAATACGGCGGCGGCCCGATGCTCGACATGGGCCCGTACTACATTACCGCCCTTGTCAACCTCGTCGGCGGCATTAAGAAGGTCACCGGCATGACGAGGATCTCCTTCCCGCAGCGCACTATAACCAGCCAGCCGTTCTACGGCAAGGTTATAGACGTCGAGGTGCCCACCACCTACTTCGGCGTCATGGAATTCGACAATGGCGCGATCGGCTCGATTTTCACGACGTTCGACGTATGGAAAGCGCACCTGCCGATTATTGAGGTTTACGGCTCGAAAGGCACGCTTTCGGTCCCCGACCCCAACTACTTCGGCGGGCCGGTGGTGCTGCACCTGCCCGGCGAGCCCCCGAAGGAGCTGCCGCTTGCGTTCGGTTATTCCGAAAACAGCCGCGGCCTCGGCCTTGCGGAGTTTTGCGCGGCTATTCGCAAGAACCGCCGCCCGCGCGCATCCTACCATCAGACGCTGCATGTGCTTGAAGTCATGACCAGCTTCCAGCGCAGCTACGAGTCCGGCAAGACTATCGAGCTTACCACCAAGTTCGAGCGTGAGGCCCCGATGCGTGCGGACCTCCCGAAAGGAGTTATGGACTGATAACTTCAGGGCGCTTTTGTGGCTAAAGCTTTGCAGCAATAGCGGACAACAGCCGCTGCAGCCAAAAGCAAGGCGAGGCAAAGGCAATTTGCGCCCGGGAGCTATATTCAAATTCAAGCACACTCGTAAAAAGCACGACTGATCGCGGGGGTGTGTGGGACATTTTCACCCACGCACGCCCGCTTTTGCTTAAAACTAAACGGAGGGAGAAGAAATGCGTCTTAACGTAGGGCTTGTCGGCTACAAGTTCATGGGCAAGGCACACAGCAACGCCTATGCCAGGCTTGGCATGTTCTTTGACCCCGGCGCTGAGATTTGCCAGCGCGCGATCTGCGGGCGCGACGAAAAATGGGTAGCCGAGTCTGCGAAAAAATTCGGCTGGGAAACTTATGAAACGTCGTGGGAGCGCCTTGTCGAGCGCGACGACATCGACATAATCGACATCACGGCACCGTCGAACGTACATAAAGAAATCGCCGTCGCCGCCGCTAAAAACGGCAAGCATATCTTCTGCGAAAAGCCGCTTGCGCTGACTACCGACGATGCGCGTGTAATGCTCGAGGCTGCCGAAAAAGCGGGCGTCAAGCACCAGATCGGCTTCAATTACCGCTTTGCGCCGGCTGTAGTGCTCGCCAAAAAACTTATCGACGAGGGAAAACTCGGCACTATCCGCCATGTGCGCGCCTCGTACCTGCAGGACTTTATTATCGACCCCGACTTCCCGCTTGTATGGAGGCTACAGCGCGATATATGCGGCTCGGGCGCGCTCGGCGACCTCGGCGCGCACTTTATCGACCTTGCGCGCTACCTCTGCGGCGATTTTAAGACCGTAATGGGCATCCAAAAGACATTTATCACCAGCCGCCCGCTCGTCCAGAAGATGGAAGGCCTGTCAGCGCAAGCTGACGCTAACGCGCCGCGCGGCACCGTCGACGTTGACGACGGCACCGTGTTTATCGCCGAGTTTGAAAACGGCGCGCTAGGCGTCTTCGAGGCGACCCGCTTTGCGCAGGGCCATAAGAACGACCTCTCGATCGAAGTCAACGGCGACAAAGGCAGCATTAAGTTCGTGTTTGAACGCATGAACGAGCTGCAGTACTTCTCGGCCGACGACGAGCCGGGCACGCAGGGCTTCCGCCTTATCCAGGCGACCGAGGGCATTCATCCGTATATGACCGCTTGGTGGCCTGCCGGGCATGTAATCGGTTACGAGCATACCTTCGTGCATGAGATTTACGAGTTCGTGCGCGCAATTGTAAACGACACTCCGACAGTTCCGAGCTTCTATGACGGCGTAAAATGCTGCCAAATTATCGAAGCCGTGGAGCTGTCCGCCCAGCGCCGCGCCGCCGTGGATGTAAATGAGATATAACTAAAATTGCGGGGGGACAAGTTCCCCCCGCTACCTTGTATGCTCGGATAACACCCTATGGTTTGTTTTTCCGAACCAAAAGCCGCAGGGACCTAGCCCGCGCGGTTCTTATTGGCTTCATCCTTCGAATCTCCACCCGTAGTCGCCGTGGTAGATCATGAGTTTTGTCATACCGCCGTCGACGACTATGTTCTCTCCGGTTATAAAGCCTGCGGCGTCTGAGCACAAATATAACACAAGGCTTGCTATGTCGTCGGGCGTGCCTATGCGCTTTACCGGATGCTGCGTAAGGTCCGACCCTTTGTAATCGGCGCCGGAGCAGTTTATCCAGCCGGGCGAGATCGAGTTCACCCTCGCGCGACCGGCAAGCGTCACCGCAAGCGCATGCGTCAGCGCGCGTATGCCGCCTTTAGCCGCGGCGTAGCTTTCGGTGTTCGGCTGGCTCATGCTGTCGCGGGTCGAGGAGATATTCACAATCGACGCGCCCGGCGCAAGGTGATCAAAAAGCAGCTTCACAAGCATAAAGGGTGCCGTTACGCCTACGCGCAAGGCGTAGTTAAACTCATTCCAAGTGCAGTTTTCAAGCCCGCGCATTACCGGCGGCGCGTTGTTTACAATTATATTAACCTCTTGGCTCTCGCTCGTCACAAAGTTTGCAAACTCGCGCAGAGTCGACTCCTCGCCGATGTCGCCGACAAAAGTTTTACATCCGGGAAGATGCTCTGCCGGCTCGGCAAGGTCCACCGAGTAAACTTTAGCGCCCGCAAAGGTAAACCTTTCGCATATCCGCCTGCCGATGCCATGCGAGCCACCGGTTATAACCACAGTTTTCCCAAGAAAGCATTTTTCATCCATTACCTTCACCCGCCTTAAGTTTTTCAATTATAGGCACGTCCGCCGAGCAAAACTCATACTCGCCAAGGCTGTCCACCGTCACCCAGCGTATTTCGGCATGTTCGAGCGGTTTCGGCTCGCCAGCTAAAATTTCGGCTTCAAAAACCATAAGCCGCACCGCTATGTCGGGATACTCGTGCACGCACTCGGCGATTTTTTCGCCGACGGCAAGCTCCACCCCAAGCTCTTCCCGGCACTCCCGCGCGAGTGCCGCAGACGAAGGCTCGCCCGGCAATGGCTTTCCGCCCGGGAACTCCCACAGCAGCGCCCTCTTTTTGCCCTCGGGCCGCTTGCAGATTAAAACTCTCCCGCCTTTGCGTATAACCGCAGCAACAACGTCAGTTACCATGGATATTTTTTTAATAATCCCCCACACGCTGCAAAGATTTTTGCATATTTTCTTTTTAGTATATCCACCACATAACGGGTTGTCAATCGAAGCTACATATAAAATTGCCTAAACAAGCCTATATAAATTCCCAAGTTTTATCAATTTGGCTATTGCAATCGCTGCGCTTTTGTGATATAATATGTTAAAGTTAATTAGAGTCCTATAGGTGGAACCGCAGATGAAGAACCGTCGCTTTTATGCCGAATACCGCTACTTTAGCTATTACTTTTACGGTATAGCTAAAGTTTTTTCGGTTTGGCATGAAAGCGGTGTGTTTTTCGGATAATGTAATACTAAAAATATCCAAAAACATACAAGGCGCAGCCGAACCGGCTGCGCCTCTTTTTATTCCGGAGGGCAAAAAAGCATGATAGTAATTCTAAAAGAAAACCCAGACCGCGACCAACTTGAAGGATTTATCGCTTGGCTAAATGAAAAAGGGATCAAAGTCCACACCTCGGTAGGCGAAAACCACACGATTTTGGGGCTTATCGGCGATACGTCGAAGCTCGACATCGACCTTATCTCAGCGCTCGACATTGTCGCAGACGTCAAGCGCGTGCAGGAGCCCTATAAAAACGCCAACCGCAAATTCCACCCACAGGACACCGTTATCCACGTCGGTAACACGCAAATCGGCGGCGGTACACTCACGGTTATAGCCGGCCCATGCTCGGTTGAGTCCGAGGAGCAAATTGTGTCGATTGCCAAAGCCGTAAAAGCCAGCGGCGCGACGCTGCTCCGCGGCGGTGCTTTTAAACCGCGTACCTCGCCTTACTCTTTCCAGGGATTACAAGAGGAGGGTATTAGACTTCTCAAACTCGCGCGGCAGGAGACCGGGCTCCCGATCGTCACCGAAATTATGGACACCGCGCATCTTGACCTTTTCGAAGATGTTGACGTAATCCAAGTCGGCGCGCGCAATATGCAGAACTTCAACTTGTTAAAGGAGCTTGGCAAGCTTCGCAAGCCTATCCTTTTAAAGCGTGGGCTTTCGTCGACATACGAGGAGCTTCTGATGAGCGCCGAGTATATAATGGCTGGCGGCAACGAAAATGTCATCCTTTGCGAGCGCGGTATCCGCACGTTTGAAACTTACACCCGCAACACGCTTGACATCTCTGCGGTACCAGTTCTCAAAGCGCTCAGCCATCTGCCGATTATTATCGACCCGAGCCATGCGTCGGGCAAAGCGGCTCTTGTGCCTACGCTTGCAGTTGCGGGAGTTGCGGCCGGCGCAGACGGCGTGATTATCGAGGTGCACAACAACCCTGCTCAGGCGCTCTGCGACGGCCCGCAGTCTATACGCCCCGAAGTATTCGATACACTCGCCCGCAAGCTTTACGCGCTGCACGATTTCCTCAAGACGCAGCCCACAGTATAACGAAACCACGAGGGATATAAAATGACAGTCGGCATAGTCGGATTAGGCTTAATCGGCGGCTCAATGGCAAAAAGCATTAAAGCGCGCACCTCCCATACCGTGTACGGTATTGATATAAACAGCGAAACCATGCTACTCGCAAGGCTTTGTGGGGCGATAGACGGCACGCTCGACGATGAAAAACTCGCCGAGTGCGACATTATCCTCCTTGCGCTGCTGCCGGGCGTGGCGATAGAATGGACCCGCGCGAATGCCGAAAAAATCCCCAAAAAGGCCACGCTTGTCGACCTTTGCGGCGTAAAGCGCACCGTCTGCGCGGCGCTCGCGCCAATAGCAATGCAGCATGGCTTTTCATATATCGGCGGCCACCCGATGGCTGGCCGCGAAGTGAGCGGCTTTGTTAACTCCCGCGCCGACCTTTTCGACGGCGCGTCGATGATCCTCACGCCCGACTCGCGCAGCTCGCCCACAATGCTCGAGACGCTTAAAAACTTCTTCCTCGACATTGGGTTTGGCCATATCACTTACACCACCCCAGAGGAACACGACCGCATAATCGCGCTGACCTCGCAGCTTGCGCATATAGTTTCTAACGCTTATGTCAAATCGCCTGAAGCACAGAAGCGGCGCGGCTTCTCGGCCGGCAGCTTTAAGGACTTGACGCGTGTCGCAAGGCTTGACGAGGACATGTGGACCGAGCTGTTTTTAGCCAACACCGACAACCTCATCTACCAGCTCGAGTTTCTAATTAAAAGCCTCGGGGAGTACCTTGACGCACTGCGCGCGGGCGACGCCGAGCGGCTAAGGGGGCTTTTACGCGATGGGCGGCTTATGAAAGCGTCGGCAGGCGGTGACTGATATGAAAAAAGTCCATGTTAAGGCGGGCGGTAGCCGCGATTATGACGTTACCATAGGGCGCGGCGTGCTCGATCGATGCGGCGAGCTACTTTCGCCGCTGTTTGGTGGCGGCAAAATCGCAGTCATTACCGACACAAATGTCGCGCCGCTTTACCTTGAGCGATTAAAATGCTCGCTTATGCGCGCGGGCTATGAGGTTTGCTCATTCGCCTTCCCCGCCGGCGAGCAGTCGAAAAACCTTTCAACACTCTCCGATATACTAGAGTTTCTTGCCGAAAGCAAACTTTCGCGCACCGATGCTATTGTAGCGCTCGGTGGGGGAGTTGTCGGCGACATTTCAGGCTTTGCGGCGGGCTGCTATTTGCGCGGCATAAAATACGCACAACTTCCGACGACGCTGCTCGCATTTGTCGACTCGGCGGTCGGCGGCAAGACTGCCGTCGATTTGCGCGCGGGCAAAAACCTCGCCGGGTTATTTTACCCTCCCGTTGCCGTAATCGCAGACCCCGGATGCCTTTCTACGCTGCCGGGCGAGATCCTGGCGGACGGTGCGGCTGAATCCGTTAAAACCGGTGTGCTTTCCGGCGAGGAGCTATTCTCGCTAGTCGAGCAAGGTAAAATCATGGAAAACGCCGAGCGCATCATCGAGCTTTGCATAGATTACAAAGCAAAAATCGTGGCGCTCGACGAGTTTGAGAGCGGCCCGCGCAGGCTTTTAAACCTTGGTCATACGGTGGGCCATGCGATTGAGTTGCTTTCGGGCTACAGTATTTCGCACGGCTGCGCGGTCTCGGCAGGGATCGCCATTATAACGCGCGCTGCCGCAAGGCTTGGCATCTGCTGTTATGCCGATTGCAAGAGGATCATCGCAGCTCTCAAAGCCTGCAGCCTTCCCACTGAAACGCATTTTAGGGCCCCTGAGCTTGCAGAGGCGGCGCTTTCCGATAAAAAACGCTCGGGTAGCAAAATAACGATTATTTTACCTCGCACAATAGGTAACTGCGAGCTTGTCGAGATTGCTACATCCGAGCTTTGCGGGATTATCGAAAAAGGGCTTTGCCCATTGGAGGAGTAGCCATGACCGCAAAAATTGTCCCCACGCCCCTGCGCGGCACTATATCGGCAGTCACTTCAAAATCAGACGCTCACAGGCTGCTCATCTGCGCGGCGCTCGCGGACGGGCAGACAAGAATTGTAATGCGCGGTACGTCTGACGACATTAACGCCACGATTTTTTGCCTGCGCGCGCTTGGCGCAAAAGTCGACATTACGCCCGACGGCGTTTATGTCGAACCGATTAAAGAGGTCCCGAGCACGCCGGTTCTCGACTGCGCAGAGAGCGGCTCGACGCTGCGGTTCCTTTTGCCCGTCGCGGCTGCGCTTGGCGCCAACGCAAAATTTGTCGGGCGCGGTCGGTTGCCGGAGCGCCCGATTGGCGAGCTTACATCCGAGCTTAACCGGCACGGAGTGCAGGTTTCATCATACATGCTCCCGCTTGAGATTTCCGGCAGACTCACGGGCGGCAGCTTCAATCTCCCCGGAAACGTCAGCTCGCAGTTTGTCACAGGCTTGCTATTAGCACTCCCGCTTTGCGGCGGCGGGAGCGTCAGAATCACAACGCCGCTAGAATCGGCACCTTATGTCGATATCACTTGCGCTGACATGCGTAAGTTTGGCGTGCAGGTAGCAAAAGGTGACGGCATTTTCGCGGTGCCGCCGAACGCAAAATACCGCTCGCCCGGCAAAGTGGCATCCGAAGGCGACTGGTCCGGTGCGGCGTTCTTTCTCGCAGCCGGCGCGCTTTCGGGAGAGGTGGCTGTCACCGGCCTTGACCTAAACTCGCCCCAAGGCGACAAAGAAGTAGCAAATCTCCTTCAGAAATTTGGCGCCGAGGTTGAAATATCAAAAGATGTGGTTATTGCTCGCCATGCCGGTAAGCTGCGCGGCTGCGAGATTGACGTGGCGGAAATTCCCGACCTTTTGCCAGTTCTTGCGGCTGTAGCATCCGCTGCGGAAGGCGCAACCGTTTTCACCGGCGCAAGGCGGCTTCGGCTAAAAGAAAGTGACCGCATCGCCTCAACAGCTGCAATGATCCGTGCGCTTGGCGGCACAGTGGAGGAGCGCGAGGATGGGCTTGTGGTATTCGGCGGCGGGCTAGGAGGCGGGGAGGTTGACAGCTTTGGCGACCACCGCATCGCGATGGCGGCGGCAGTTGCCGCGACTGTATGCTCGGGCGAGGTTAAAATTAAAGGCCCGATGTGCGTGGCAAAGTCATACCCGGATTTTTGGAGTGACTACAAAAAGCTCGGAGGTGTCGTGCTTGGCATCTGAGTTTGGATATAGCCTCAAAATAACAGTATATGGCCAATCTCATGGCGAGGCTGTGGGAGCCGTAGCCGACGGGCTGCCGGCGGGCGAACCTTTTAGCCTTGAGCGCCTTGCAAAATTTATGGCGCGCCGCAGGCCGGGCGCGCCGCTCACTACCGGCAGGCGCGAGCCCGATGCCCCCGAGTTTGTCTCAGGCGTTTTGCCCGGCGAGCGCGAGACCGAGCTTGTCACATGCGGGTCGCCGCTCTGCGCCATAATACGCAACACCGACGCGCGACCGTCGGATTACTCGGCGTTTGCCGACACTCCGCGGCCCGGTCACGCCGACTATACTGCTTATGTCAAATGGGGCGGCAAAGCCGACATGCGCGGCGGCGGGCATTTCTCGGGCAGGCTTACCGCGCCGATATGCGCTATTGGCGGGATAGCATTGCAAATCCTTGAGCGCCGCGACATTTATGTCGGCGCCCACCTTGAAGCGGTGGGCGGGATAAGCGACGCGCGGTTCCCACTTTTACCCACCAAACAGCTTTTTGACGAAATTGCAGGGAAAGCTTTTCCGGTTATCGACGATGCGTGCGGCAAGGCTATGCAAAAAGCTATTGCCGAAGCCGCTGCTGAGCTTGACTCGATAGGCGGCATTGTCGAGTGCGCCATTGTCGGGCTGCCTGCCGGGCTTGGAAGCCCAATGTTCGACGGCGTCGAAAGCATGCTTTCGCGAGCGCTTTTTGGAATCCCTGCGGTCAAAGGCGTCGAGTTCGGCAACGGATTTGCCGGCTCGGCATCGCGCGGCTCGCAAAACAACGACCCGTTTGTTATAGCTGGCGGCAAAATTTCTGCTGAAACCAACAACTCCGGCGGGATACTCGGAGGTATTACAACTGGCATGCCGGTAGTATTCCGCGTCGCTTTCAAACCTACGCCAACTATAGGTAAGCCCCAACGCACTGTTTACCTATCGCGCAATGAGCCCGCAATACTCGAGGCCCGCGGCAGGCATGACCCGTGCGTCGCGCTTCGCGCCGTACCCGTAGTCGAAGCAGTTGCGGCGCTTGTTACTTTAGACCTTTTGCTATCAAGCGGCTATTTTTATAATACGAATTGTTAGGAACAAGAAAGGAGCAGGCTTTTTTGGCCGACGGAGAACGCGATGGAGATTGAAAATCTGCGCATGTGTATCAACGATATCGACGGAAAGCTACTAGAGCTTTTCCTTGAGCGCATGAAGCTGTCCGAACAGGTTGCGGAATACAAAAAGCAGCACGGCTTGCCGTTTACCGACCGCACGCGCGAGCGCGAGATACTAAAGAGAATTACCGAGCGCTCAGCAGGTTATGAGCAGTACGCTTACAGCCTCTTTTCCATGATAATCGAGATGTCGAAAGCGCGCCAAGCCGAGCTTAACAAGCCGCAGGCGTCGGTTTACGAGCTTATCAAAGAGGCGATTATGCCGGCTGAAGTCGTCTTCCCACGCACCGGAAGGATTGCTTGCCAGGGCATCGAAGGATCAAACTCACAGCTTGCCTGCGACAAGCTGTTCCCGCGCGGCAACATAATGTTTTTCAAATCATTTTCAGGCGTATTCGACGCGGTGCAGTCGGGGCTTTGCGACTTCGGCGTGCTGCCTATCGAAAACAGCGTCAACGGCTCGGTTCGCGCAGTATTCGACCTGCTCCGGGTTAAAAAATGTTATATTGTCAGGGGAACGACGCTCCATATCAGGCATGAGCTTTTGGCCCTTCCCGGCGCCGAGCTGTCGGATATTACCGAAATATACTCGCACGAGCAGGCGCTAGGCCAATGCTCGAAGTTTATCGCCTCGCTTGGAGGTAAAGTGAGGGCTATCCCCTGCGAGAATACCGCCGTCGCCGCCAAAAAAGTGGCCGAGCTTGGCGACCCGCATGTTGCCGCAATCTCGTCCGCCCGCTGCGCCCAGCTTTACGGACTAAAGTCGCTGAAATCCGACATCGCGGACAGCGACAACAACTACACGCGGTTCGTCTGCATATCGCGCAAGCCGGTTATTTACGCCGGCTCGGGCAGGATATGCTTCGTCCTTGGGTTCGACAGCCGGCCCGGCGCGCTTTCCGAGGTACTTTTAAGGTTTGCTGCGCGCGGGATTAACATGACAAAACTTGAAAGCTTCCCGGTGACCGGCGGCGACTTCGACTTCAACTTCATTTTCGAGCTCGAAGCGTCGGTGCACGAACCGGGCGTTGTCGACATGCTCGCGGAGCTTGAAACCGCATATCCCGCATTCGACTTTTTGGGCTGCTACTCCTATGATTAATCAAAACGGCAAAATATACGGGCTGGTCGGACGCAAGCTTGGGCACAGCTACTCGGCTAAAATCCACGCGATGCTCGGCAACAGCGCGTACAGGCTTTACGAGCTTGAGCCGGAGGAGCTAGGTGGGTTCGTGCGCAGGCCTGATATAGGCGCGCTCAACGTGACAATCCCCTACAAAATCGAAGTGATGCGCTATCTTGACGAAATATCGCCCGAGGCAGAGAGCATCGGCAGCGTCAACACCGTCGTCAGGCGGGATAATAGGCTCTATGGGTTTAACACCGACTTTTTCGGCTTTGATTACATGGCCCGCCGCGCCGGGATAATAATGCATGGCAAGAAAGTGCTAATTTTCGGCAGCGGCGGCTCTTCGCAAACAGTTCGCGCTTGCGCCAAAGCTGCCGGAGCTTCCGAAATAGTCGTAATATCGCGAAGCGGGCCTGACAATTACGAGAATATTGACAGGCACAAAGACGCGCAAATTCTTGTGAACACCACTCCGGTCGGCATGTATCCGGAGCCTGAGGGGATGCTTATTGACCCCGGCTTTTTCCCGCTCTGCGAAGGGGTTATCGACTTAATCTACAACCCTTTGCGTACGAATTTCGTGCTGCGCGCGTCGCAGCTTGGCATTCCCCATACCGGCGGGCTGCCGATGCTTGTCGCACAGGCGGTTAGGGCGCATGAGCTGTTTTTCGGCGTATCTGTACCGCTCGGCGAAATTGAGCGTATTTTATCCGAGCTTGGGAGGTCTGTTGAAAACATCGTGCTTGTCGGTATGCCGGGCTGCGGCAAAACGACGACCGGGTGCACGCTGGGGAAGATTTCCGGCCGCGAGGTGCTCGATACCGACGCGATGGTCGAGAAAGCCGCAGAGATGAGCATTCCTGAAATTTTCGCGCGGTATGGCGAAGCCGAGTTCCGCGCTATGGAGAAAAAAGCCGTGTCTGAGGCGAGCATGCGGTCGGGCGCTATTATCGTCACTGGCGGCGGCGTTGTCAAAGACGAGGCAAACTATGCTCCGCTCAAGCGCAATGGGCGCGTCTATTTTCTCGAGAGACCGGTAGAACAGCTTGCGCGCAAGGGCCGCCCGCTTTCTGAAAATGCAGACCTTTTCGCGCTTTACGCTGAGCGGCTGCCGCTATACCTTAAATTTGCCGACGCGCGGGTAAATATTTCCGGAACGCCCGACGAGGTCGCGGCAAAAATACTGGAGGAATTCCGTGAAAATTCTCGTTATTAACGGGCCGAACATAAACATGCTCGGCATCCGCGAGCCTGAGATTTACGGGTCGCGGACATACTTTGACCTTATCTCGCTTGTTTCGGCGGAAGCCGAGCGGCTTGGCGTTGAGGCTGATTTTTTCCAAAGCAACCACGAAGGCGCAATAATCGATAAAATCCAAGAAGCCTATGGAATTTACGACGGCATTATAATCAATCCCGCCGCATACACGCATACAAGCATTGCGATTGCCGACGCGATAAAAGCTGTCGGCATACCGGCTGTTGAGGTGCACATTTCAGACCCTGACGCGCGCGAAGATTTTAGGCGCATTTCGTATGTCCGTCTCGTTTGCATCGCCACCGTCAAAGGCATGGGGCTTGAAGGCTATATCGAGGCGCTCCATCTGCTGGTTAACCGCGATAATAAAGCTTAGCTTTTCATAGGTGTTCTCCTTTTAAAAAAGCCTCTCCCTTAAATGCGGGGAAGAGGCTTTTAACTTTGCAATAAAAAACGGGGGCTAATTTTTATGCCCCCATTATATATTAATCGTTTTTTATAAACGACATTTGGCTGCGTAGCTGCTGGCCGATTTTAACAAGCAGCGATTCGGTATGCTGCCTTCGCATAGCATTAAAGTGTGGACGCCCGACCTGGTTTTCAAGTATCCAATTGCGCGCAAATGTGCCATCTTGAATCTCTGCGAGCACCTTTTTCATCTCTTTGCGCGTCTCCTCGGTGATTATGCGCTTGCCGGTGACATAGTCGCCATACTCGGCGGTGTCGCTTATCGAGTAGCGCATAAGCTCAAACCCGCCTTTATATATGAGGTCGACTATCAGCTTCATCTCATGTATGCACTCGAAATATGCGCTCTCGGGCGAGTAACCCGCCTCGACCAGCGTTTCAAAGCCCGCGCGCATCAGCTCGGTCACGCCGCCGCAAAGGACCGCCTGCTCGCCGAACAGGTCGGTCTCAGTCTCTTCGCGGAACGTGGTTTCAAGCACGCCGGCGCGGCTTCCGCCGATTCCCGCCGCATATGCCTTCGCTATTTCAAGCGCTTTGCCGGTAAAGTCCTGCGCCACCGCTACAAGGCACGGCACGCCCGCGCCGCGGACATACTCGCTTCGCACCGTATGGCCCGGCCCTTTCGGCGCTACCATAAACACGTCGACATAGGGCGGCGGCACAATCTGCCCGTAATGTATGTTGAATCCATGCGCAAACGCGAGCGCTTTGCCCTCGGCGAGCCCCGGCTCGATGCTCTCGCGATAGAGCTTGGGCTGCTTTTCGTCGTTGACCAAAATCATTATTATGTCGGCGGCTTTTGCCGCGTCTGCCGCAGTCATAACTTTAAGGCCAGCTTCTTCAGCCTTTGCCCATGACTTGCTGCCCTCATAAAGCCCGACAATAACGTCTACGCCGCTGTCGTGCAAGTTTAGTGCATGCGCATGTCCTTGGCTACCGTAACCGATTACCGCAACTTTTTTGCCATTTAAGTAATCGAGATTACAGTCGCTTTCATAATAAATCTTTGCCATTTTTATTTTCCCTCCGCAATATCTTTCCTTTACACCGTTCCGTTTCCGTTCGGGCGGACGTCTTTTTCTATTGCAATCGCCCCGGTCCGCACGATTTCGCAGTGCCCGTAAGGCGATAGCATGTATTCAAGCTCCGCTATCTTATCGGTTGTGTCCGCAAACTCTATTATAAGCGATTTCGGCGACACTTCAACTATCCTGGCGCCAAAAATTTTCGCAATGTCGACAATCTCCGAACGGGTTTTCGCGTCCGCGGGAACTTTTATAAACACAAGCTCTTTGCTTATAAACTCGCCCGGCTCAAGTTTTTTGACCCAAAGAACCCCGATTAGTTTCGCCAGCTGCTTTTCCACCTGCTCTACCATGTCGTCGTCGCCGTCAACTACAATCGTCATGCACGATATCTCAGGGTCTTCAGTCACGCCGACCGCAAGGCTGTGGATATTGAATGCGCGGCGCGAAAACAGCCCCGAAACTTTTGAAAGCATGCCCGAGTGGTTTTGGACTTTGACAAGTAAGGTCCGTTTCATAATCTCAACCTTCCCGTGCGCAAAGCGCCGATTTTAGATTCCTTGCGACCGCGTCGCCCATCTCTGATGTACCAACTACACGCACTCCCTCGGCACCGCCCGCGATATCCGGCGTGCGCAGCCCGTCATCAAGCGTTTTTGCTACCGCACGCTCGACGGCGTCGGCTTCCTCTCCAAGGCCGAGCGAGTAGCGCAAAAGCATCGCCGCCGAAAGAATTGTCGCAAGCGGGTTTGCAATACCGCGCCCCGCTATATCCGGCGCGGAGCCATGAATCGGCTCATACAGCCCCAGCGTGCCGTCGCCAAGCGAAGCAGAGGGCAACATGCCGATTGAGCCTGTTATCATTGAAGCCTCGTCGGAGAGTATGTCGCCGAACATGTTGCTTGTTACCATAACGTCGAATCTGCCGGGGTTTTTCACTATCTGCATCGCCGCGTTATCGACGAGCATATCCTCAAGCTCGACGTCCGGGAACTCCGACGCGACCCGGTGAACTACCTCGCGCCAAAGGCGCGACGACTCAAGCACATTCGCCTTATCGACGCTTGTCACCTTTTTTTTGCGAAGTTGCGACGCTTTGAACGCGACGCGAGCGATGCGCTCGATCTCTTTCACCGAGTAAACCTCGGTGTCATATGCCTCTTCGCCGCCGTCGCCCATGCGTCTGCCGCGCAGGCCGAAATATATGCCGCCAGTAAGCTCGCGGACTATAAGCATGTCAAACCCCTCGCCGACAACCGAAGGCTTGAGCGGGCAAGCGTCGGCGAGCGCCGGCTCAAGCTTCGCCGGCCTGAGGTTCGCGTATAGCCCTAGTGCCGAGCGTATGCCAAGCAGCCCCGCTTCGGGGCGCAGGTGACCGGGCAGGTTGTCCCATTTTGGGCCTCCCACCGCGCCAAGCAGCACGGCGTCGGAGGTTTTGCATATCTCTACCGTCTCCTCGGGCAGCGGCACGCCCGTCGCGTCAATAGCGCATCCGCCCATGAGCACATGCTTATACTCGAACTCATGCCCCGAAAGCTCGCCGGCAACGTTAAGTATTTTTATCGCTTCGGCGACAATCTCTGGCCCAATCCCGTCGCCGGCAATAACAGCGATTTTATACTTCATTTCCGGCATCCTTTCCAAGGGTCTTCATCAGCCCGCCGGCCTTTATTATCGACTGGATAAACGGCGGAAAAGGCTCGATATTAAAGCGCTCGCCGGTCGTGTGGTTAACAATTGCTCCCGCGCCAAAATCCACTTCGACCTCGTCGCCTTCGCGGATTTTTTCAGCGGCGTCTTTGCACTCGACTATTGCAAGCCCTATGTTTATTGCGTTGCGGTAGAAGATCCGCGCGAACGTCTCTGCAATAACGCACGAGATGCCCGAAGCTTTTATTGCAATCGGCGCATGCTCGCGCGAGCTGCCGCATCCGAAGTTTTTTCCTGCTACCAATATGTCGCCCGGTTTTACTTTTTTACGGAAATCCGGATCTAGGTCCTCCATGCAATGCGCCGCAAGCTCCGACGGGTCGGAGGTGTTAAGGTAACGCGCCGGGATTATGACATCCGTATCAACATTGTCGCCGTATTTTATTGCTCTGCCTTTCGCGTTCATAGCTTTCTCCTAAAAGATTTTGGGGTTGCATGGGCGGATGCCAAGGCAGTTTTTTCGATTCCACCCAAAGCCATTGGCATCCGCCGTGCATCAAATTTCGTCAAGTGGGATTAAAGCTCGTCTGGGCTTGCGATCCTACCAGCGACCGCAGATGCCGCGGCAATCGCGGGCGAGGCAAGGTAGACCTCGGAGCCGGGATGGCCCATACGCCCCACGAAGTTGCGGTTTGTCGTCGACACCGCGCGCTCGCCGTCGGCGAGTATGCCCATATGCCCGCCGAGGCAAGGCCCGCAGGTTGGCGCCGATACCGCGCAGCCGGCATCGATGAAAATGCTCACAAGCCCCTCTTCGATTGCTTGCCGCATGATTTTTTGCGTCGCGGGGATTATGATGCAGCGGACGTTCGGATGCACCGTGCGGCCGCGTAGAATCTCTGCCGCGACACGCAAATCCTCAAGCCTGCCGTTCGTGCACGAGCCTATTACTACTTGATCTATCAGGATATCTCCAATTTCGTCTATCGTCTTTGTATTCTCGGGTAGGTGCGGGCATGCGACCGTCGGCTTTATCGTTGACAGGTCGATTGTATAAACTTCATCATACTCCGCGTCGGGGTCGGCTTCATATTTGGTCCACGGGCGCTTCGAGTGTGCCATCGCATATTCTTCGGTCACGTTATCGTAGGCGAAAATGCCATTCTTCGCGCCCGCCTCTATTGCCATGTTCGCGATGGCGAACCTGTCGTCAATTGAAAGGTACTTTAGCCCGTCGCCGACAAACTCCATCGATTTATAAAGCGCGCCGTCGACGCCGATTTTTCCTATTATGTGAAGGATTACGTCCTTGCCCGAAACCCATTTCCCCGGCTTTCCGGTCAGCACGAATTTTATTGCCGAGGGTACCTTGAGCCAGCATTTGCCGGTCGCCATCGCGTATGCCATATCAGTGCTGCCGACACCCGTCGAAAACGCGCCAAGCGCACCGTATGTACAGGTATGCGAGTCGGCGCCAATTACAAGGTCGCCCGGCCCTACAAGCCCCTGCTCCGGCAAAAGCGCATGCTCTACGCCAACCCTGCCGGTGTCGAAAAAGTTTACGATGCCGTGTTTTTTAGCAAACTCCCGCACAACTTTGCACTGCTGGGCGGCTTTGATGTCTTTGTTAGGCGTAAAATGGTCCATTACCAGCGCGATTTTTTCGCGGTCGAAAACTTCGCTCGCGCCCGCGCTTTCAAACTCCCTTATCGCGACAGGTGCAGTAATGTCGTTGCCCAGCACCATGTCGACATTTACTGTTATAAGCTCGCCGGCTCTGACGCTCTCTTTGCCTGCGTGCGCGGCGAGTATCTTTTGGGTCATCGTCATTTTCATTTAGCTTCTTCCTTTTCGGCGCTATCGGACTTTTCTGTTCTTTCAGATTCGTAGATGAGGTTGTTTATCGCGTTTACATATGCGAGTATGCTCGCCTCGAGGATATCGGTCGAAAGGCCATAGCCTTTCACCGTCTTGCCATTGCTACTAATTTTCACGCTGACTTCGCCTTGCGCGTCACGCCCGCCGGTGACCGCTTCGATTGAGTAATCCTCAAGCTCTATCGGCAAGCCCACGATCATGTTTATCGCCTTGAACGAGGCGTCGACCGGGCCAAAGCCGATCGCGACCTCCTCAACATGCGTTCCGTCGGATTTTACCAGCGTGACGCTCGACGTGGGCGTTATGGTGTTACCGGTATTTATTACATAACGCTCAAGCTTGTAAGCTTCTGGTATCTCAAGCGAGAGCGACCTGCGCACCAGCGCTTCGATATCGCGGTCGCTGACCGTCTTTTTCTTGTCTGCGAGCGCCTTGAACTCCTTAAAGAGGCTGTCGGCAACGTCGAGGTTGACGTTAAACCCAAGCTCACGCAGCCGCTGGGTGAACGCATGACGGCCGGAGTGCTTGCCAAGCACCATTTTGCTGCGTGACAGCCCTATAGACTCGGGCGTCATAATCTCGTATGTCAGGCTGTTTGCCAAAACGCCATGCTGATGGATGCCAGACTCATGCGCAAACGCGTTGTCGCCGACAATAGCTTTGTTCGGCGGGATGCGCACGCCGGTAATCTGCGAAAGCATCCTGCTCGTCTTGTAGATTTGAGTGTTGTCTATCCTAGTGTCGGCGCCGTAGAAGTCGCGGCGGGTCTTGAGGTTCATCACGATTTCCTCAAGGGCTGCGTTGCCTGCGCGCTCGCCGATGCCGTTGACCGTGCATTCGACCTGCTCTGCGCCCGCCAAAATCGCCGCCAGCGAGTTTGCCACAGCAAGACCGAGGTCGTTATGGCAGTGCACCGAAAGCGTCACTTTATCCATGCCCTCGACATTCTCGCGCAGCCACTTTATAAGGTCAGCCATTTCGGACGGCGAGACGTAACCGACCGTGTCTGGCACGTTTATCGTCGTCGCGCCGGCTTTGATAACGCCTTCGAACACGCGCTTGAGGAACTTGCGGTCGCTGCGCGAGGCGTCCTCCGCCGAGAACTCGACGTCCGAGCAGTATTTTTTAGCATATTTCGTCATCTCGACTGCCTGCTCGTAGACTTCGTCGGGAGTCTTGCGCAGCTTATACTCCATATGTATCGGCGAGGTCGCGATGAAAATGTGCAGCCTTGGGTTTTCGGTGTATTTGACCGCACCCCATGCGCTGTCTATATCTTGCGGCAACGAGCGCGCAAGGCTCGCCACCACGCAATTTTTGATTTCTTTCGCTATTGCTTTTACGGAGTTATAGTCTCCTTGCGACGATGCGGCAAATCCTGCTTCGATTACGTCCACGCCCAGCGCTTCAAGCTGGCGCGCCATCTCAATTTTCTCGTTAATATTCATGCTGCAGCCTGGCGACTGCTCGCCGTCGCGCAGTGTTGTATCAAAAATCTTTATCATTCGCATATGAAATTACCCCTTGCCACGTAATTTTAATAAAAGGAGACAATACCCCGCCCGCCCAATAAAGTCCGGTGCGTAGGTTTTTATAATTTTATATATTTATGCGTGTGTATCCCTTTTTATCTCAATACCGCGCCGTCCGAGGCCGACGAAACGAGCCGGGCGTATCTAGCCATCCAGCCCTTTGTTATCTTTGGGGCTGGCTCTTTCCATTCGGCACGGCGGGCTGCTAATTCTTCATCTGTTAGCTCGGCGTTTATTTTGCCGGCAGGTATGTCTATCGATATAATGTCCCCTTCCCGGAGAAGCGCTATCGGGCCGCCTGCCGCCGCTTCGGGCGAAACGTGGCCAATCGATGCGCCCCTTGTCGCTCCGGAGAATCTGCCGTCGGTTATTAGCGCGACTTCTTTATCGAGCCCCATGCCCGCAATCGCCGAGGTCGGTCCGAGCATCTCCCGCATACCCGGGCCGCCGCGCGGGCCTTCATAGCGAATGACCACCACGTCGCCGGGGTTTATCTTGCCGCCGTAAATCGCGGCAATGGCTTCATCCTCAGAGTCGAACACCCTCGCCAGCCCGCGGTGCACGAGCATCTCCTGTGCAACTGCCGAGCGCTTTACTACCGCGCCGTCCGGCGCGATGTTGCCGTAAAGCACCGCAATACCGCCGGTAGGCGAGTATGGGTCGTCGCAGGGGCGGATTACATTGCGGTCAAACACCCGCACGCCGCGCGTGTTTTCATCCGCGGTGGCGCCGGTGACCGTCAGCGCGCTGCCATCGTAGTACCCGGCGTCGATAAGCTGGCGTATTACCGCCTGGACGCCACCCGCGCGGTAAAGGTCTTCGACATGGTACGGACCTGCTGGCGCCAACCGACAGAGGTTCGGAACTCGCTCGCTCATCTCATTCACGAGCGCGAGGTCAAACCTCACTTTCGCCTCTTTTGCCAGCGCCGTGAGGTGGAGCACCGTATTTGTAGAGCAGCCGAGAGCCATTTCGACCGCAAGCGCATTGCGGAACGCTGTGGGAGTGAGTATATCCGACGGTTTTATGCCCTTCTTCACAAGTTCCACTATCTTCAAGCCCGCCTTTTTGGCGAGCCTAAGTCGTTCTGCATAAACTGCCGGGATAGTGCCGTTACCCGGGAGCGCAAGGCCAATCGCCTCGCACAGGCATGCCATCGAGTTTGCGGTGAACATTCCCGAGCACGAACCGCAGCCGGGGCAGGCGTGGTCTTCGCAAAACGCGAGCTCCTCTTCGGTTATCTTGCCCGCCTTGTATGCACCTACCGCCTCGAACACGCTGTTGAGGTCAAGGCTGCGCCCGTCTGCAGTGGTATAGGAAAGCATCGGGCCGGCAGTGACTATAATCGAGGGTATGTTTAGCCTTGCGGCTGCCATCAGCATGCCCGGTATGATTTTGTCGCAGCCGGGCACAAACACCATGCCGTCGAACTGGTGCGCCATAGCCATTGTCTCGCAGCTATCGGCTATAAGCTCGCGCGAGGCGAGCGAGTATTTCATGCCCTCATGTCCCATGGCGATACCGTCGCATACGCCAATCGTGCCGAACTCGACCGGCGTACCGCCCGCCATTCGAATACCCGCTTTTATTTGCTCGACCAGCGTGTCAAGGTGCACGTGGCCCGGTATAATCTCGTTTTGCGGGTTGGCTATACCGATAATCGGGCGCTGCAGCTCCTCGTCTATATAGCCCATCGCCTTCAGTAGCGACCGGTGAGGTGCGCGCTCGGCGTTTTTTGTGACAGAATCGCTTCTCATATGTTCTATGCCCTCTTGTATTTTCACGACGTCTCGTGCGGTTTACAAACCTGTTTTGGTGTGGATAATTTGCAATCGACAAGGCGGCTTGTAAACCGCACAGAACGCCGGTTTTCGCTTTAATAATTTAAAATGATAGCAAAATTAATATCAGTCGTCAATATCCTGCAAAATAAAGTCGGTTATCGGCTTGCCGGGCGCTACCATCGGGGTAACGGTTTCATTAATCCCAATATGGCAATTGAGCACCGCGGGCTTGCCCAACTCCAGCGCATTGCGCAGTGCTTCGGCAAGCTGGCCGGTGGTGTAAAGGTCATAACCTTTAATACCATACGCCTCGGCTAGCTTGACAAAATCCGGCCCCCTGTCGAGCGTTGACTGCGAGTAGCGCCCACCGTAAAACAGCGACTGCCACTGGCGCACCATGCCAAGCGTACCGTTATTGAAAATAACAGTTATAATAGGGAGGTTATAAAACTCCTCGGTCGCAAGCTCGCCGCAGTTCATCCTGAAGCTGCCGTCGCCGGTCATGTGTATCACACGCATATCAGGTCTGCCAAGCTTTGCGCCAATCGCAGCGCCCGCGCCGTAGCCCATCGTTCCAAATCCGCCCGATGTAATTAGCGTGCCTGGCGTGACGTATTTGTAGTAGGTCGCCGCCCATATTTGGTGCTGGCCGACGTCGGTGACAATAATCGTATCCTTCGGGCTGGCGGCGTAAACCGTATCGACAATCCCTTTCGGCGTAAGCTTCCTATCGCCGGAGACGGGTTTTGACGTGAGCGCTCCGCAGCGCATCGAGCCGATATACTCAGCCCATGCGCGGCGTGCTGCGAGGCTTTCCTCCGGTGGGTTTACCAGAGGCAAAAGCATGTCGAGCACCTCGTCAATCGGGCCTCTGACATGATGGTGCGCGCGTATGTTCTTGTTGATTTCCGCCTCGTCAATGTCAATATGTGCGATAACCGCTTTTTTGCCGAACTTGCTCGAGTCACCTATCACGCGGTCACTGAACCGGCTACCGAACGCCAAAAACAGCTCGCATTCGGAAATTGCGGTATTTGACGCTTTCGTGCCATGCATGCCGACAAGCCCGGTATAAAGCGGGTCGGTGCATGGGAAGCCGCCTATACCCATCAGTGTCGCGCCGACCGGCACCCCGAGCTTATGCGCAAGCTCGCAAAGCCGCTCCGAGGCGCCTGAACGGATGACACCGCCACCGCAAAGTATGAAAATCTTCTCGGTCGAGTTAATAAGTTCGGCAAGCTTTTTCACGCTTTCAGGATCAATCGGCAGATCGTTCGGCCCTTTGTATTTGTACGGCTCTTTCGGTGTGTACTCGGCAACGGCGGCAGTGACGTTTTTCGGGATATCCACGAGCACCGGCCCGGGCCTGCCGCTGCTTGCTATCGCAAAAGCTTCGCGCAAAACGTCCGCCAGCTTATTTACGTCTTTTACGAGATAATTGTTTTTCGTAATCGGCAGCGTTATGCCTGTTATATCCGCCTCTTGGAAGCTGTCTTTGCCTATAAGGTCGGTGGAAACGTTGCCGGTAATAAACACGACCGGCACCGAGTCCATATAAGCCGTCGCAATGCCGGTGACGAGATTTGTCGCGCCCGGGCCAGAGGTTGCAATGCAGACGGCGGTTTTGCCGGTCACGCGCGCGTAGCCGTCGGCGGCATGCGCCGCATGCTGCTCGTGCGACGTTAAAATGTGCCTAAACCTATGGCTGTTTTTGTAAAGCTCATCGTATATGTTAAGCACGGCGCCGCCCGGGTAGCCGAACACTGTGTCGACACCCTGTTCGGCCAGGCATTCCATGACGATTTGTGCGCCGGTTAGCATTTTTCCCATCTTTATATTGCCTCCCTCGTCGGCTCTGCTGCTTTGCGTGCCAAATGCGTTTTAAGAAGCTTATATTCAAGTGAGTCGGTCAGCGCTTTCGTGCTCGCCGCGATAATGTCGACCGAAACCCCGACGGTAGTCCAGTAGTCATGCCCGTCGGTCGACTCTATTATAACCCTAACCGTTGCGGCGGTTGCGGCGCGCGAATCGAGAACGCGCACCTTGTAGTCCGTCAGCCGCACCTCTCCAATCTCGGGATAAAATACCTCAAGCGCTTTACGCAGCGCACAGTCGATGGCGTTGACGGGGCCGTCGCCTTCCGCCGCGGTGATTTCGCTTTTATCGCCCACTTTTACCTTGACGGTCGCATATGCCGTCTTGCCGCTCGACAAAAGCCCCTGCTCGTCGGTGACGTTGAGCTTTTCAAGCTCGAAGAACTTGATTTCGCGCCCAAGCTTGCGGCGCACCGCCAGCTCGAACGAAGGTTCGGCGCCCTCGAACTGGTAGCCCTTTAGCTCCATTTCTTTTACCATCTCTACTATCCGCGCCGCTTCCTCCGAGTCTTTGCGGATTTCGGGGAAAATCTGCTTTACCTTTTCGAGAATCGTGCTGCGACCGGCTACCTCGGATAAAAGAAGCTCACGCGTGTTGCCTACAGCGGACGGCGGGACATGCTCGAATGTGCGGGAATTTTTAATTACGCCGTCGACATGCATGCCGCCTTTATGAGTAAACGCGCTGCTGCCTACATACGGCATCGAGCTTGGCAGCGTGATATTCGCGATCTCCGCCACTTCACGCACGGTGGTCGTAAGATTTGCAAGCTCGCTTTCGGGTATACAGTCGCAGTTCTTTTTAAGCTGCAGGTTTGCTATAATCGCCGAAAGGTTCGCGTTGCCGCAGCGCTCGCCGAATCCTACGAGCGTGCCCTGCACGTGCGTCGCGCCCGCAGCGACAGCCATTATGCTGTTGGCCACAGCCATGCCGCCGTCGTCGTGGGCATGTATGCCTATGCGTACCGGGAAACGGCTATATACAAGCTTGGTTATTTTGTGCACATCATCCGGGAACGAGCCGCCGTTGGTATCGCAAAGGCAAATGCAGTCCGCTCCGGCATTATATGCCGCGGCGATAGTGGCAAGCGCATATTCGGGGTTTTCCCTATACCCGTCGAAAAAGTGCTCGGCGTCGTATATTACCTCGCGCCCGTGGGCTTTAAGGTATGCCACCGTGTCGCTTATCATTGCGAGGTTTTCGGCAAGGTCTGCGCAAAGGATTTCTTTTACGTGAATATCCCACGATTTGCCGAAAACAGTCACGGCAGGGGTATCCGCGGCAAGCAATGCGCGGAGGTTTTGGTCTTCTTCGGGCTTTATATACTTGCGGCGGGTGCTACCAAACGCCGTAAGCCGCGCATTTTTAAGCGGAGTCTGCTTTATAAGCTCGAAAAACTGCATGTCTTTTGGGTTTGAACCGGGATTGCCCGCCTCTATATAGCTCACTCCGAGCCTGTCAAGTATAGCGGCTATACGCAGTTTATCCTGTAGTGAAAACGATATGCCTTTTGCCTGCGCACCGTCGCGTAGCGTAGAATCTAGCGTAAATATTTTCTTCATACTATCAGCCTGTCTCCCAGTATTGTCGCTTATTCGCTTTGGGGAAAAATGATTAAAAGAAAACCCCGTCTCAAGATACATCCGGGTTTCCGGGAATGTATAATGAGACGGGGATAATATACTATTATCCTCGCGGTACCACTCATTTTGACTTTCCCTCCCCGCGCCTACCAATGGGTATAGTACGGCTGCGTCAGAAAGGAAAAGCCCACTCATTTTTTAGGGTTCCATCAAACCCCGGGCAGGTAACGGTGCCCCACCGGAATACGCTTACTACCCTTCAGCGTCTCTGCTCCGGAGCGATCCGCATTCGGCGCCGCGTCCGGTTTACACCAGCCACCGGCTCTCTGCGCGCGGTGATGCCGCATGCCAGTCTCCTTCATCGCATTTGAGGGTATATTTTTGTTATTAAGTTATTATATATATCAATTATGAACAATTGTATATTTTTTTGTTAATTTTTATGGCGTGGTTCTTTGCCGAACCTCTCCGCAGTACTCGATGAGCTTTCACACACTTTAGTATATGTTCCCTATATGCTTGCGGTACATAAAAATGCCTGCACCGAATTAGGGCATAATCGCGGCGAGCGATTGTGGCGGCTCGCTGTAAACCCGACGCGCTGGGACAGATACCAGCTCAAGCTCTGGATAGCGGAGCGCCGTCAGCTTTCCTCCGAACACGCACGCGGTATCAATGCAGTATGTGTTGTTTTTAATCACCGGCTCCGGGCCGGGCGTATGGCCATAAACTACAGTAGCGCGACCCCTATACTCATTTGCCCAGTCTTTGCGGATTGGGAACCCATACTGGTCCACCTCGCCGGTGACCTCGCCGTAAAGGCAGAATTTCCGCACCCAAACCGTATCGATGCCCTGCAGGTTTTCTTTTATGCCTGCGTGGGCGACGACGAGTTTCCCATCGTCGAGTATATAATAGCTAACCAAACCCGAAAGAAAACCCCGCACCTTCTCGCGGAAATCGCCGCTTTCCCGCAAAAGCTCGGCTGCCGTATTCTCAAGGCCGTGCGTAAGCTGAACATTCCTGCCCATAAGCCAACGCATAAGCTTGTCGTCATGGTTCCCCACAACGCATAGCGCGGCTTTGGCTTCCACCATTGCCATCACGGCTCGCAGCACATCTACATTGCGTGGGCCTCGGTCGCAAAGGTCGCCAAGAAATACCGCGCGCCTTCCCTGCGGGTGCGTGTAGCAACCTTTTTCGTTTACGTAGCCGAGCTTTTCAAGTAGCTCGAAAAGCTCGTCCGCACAGCCATGCACGTCCCCGATTATATCGCACGGGCCGTGCTCGGAGCGCTTGTCAAGCCTCAGTGATATGCGCGAGGCCCGTTTCTTATAATTTCCATATCTATCTTTTTTCTGCACCACCTGATTTCAGCCTTTCCAGTATTACATTTTCTGCCCGACATTTCGCGTGTATTTTACCTATACCCAAAAATGCCCTCATATATCCGGGGGCGAAAACAAAATCGTCCGGCGGGTCGCCGGACGAAAATTATCGCCGTCACTTAGCCCTCTTCTAAGCCGAGCAGCGTGTCTATGATTATATTATACCTCACTGTCGCGGCTTTTTCAAGACTCCAAGAGCGTACCCTGACGTCAATATATTATTGTGTATATTTCACAATAAATTTCTTGCAATCAGAAAACATTGCAAGACAAAAAAAGCGAAGCGCAATTGCGCTCCGCCGTGGTGCGGGTGACAGGACTTGAACCTGCATGACTGTGCAGTCACAAGATCCTGAATCTTGCGCGTCTGCCAATTCCGCCACACCCGCAAATATTTGCTTTTGGTTTAAGCTTTCACATTATAACACAGGATTTTTTATTTGTCAAGTAAAATTATAAAAAAGCCCGCCGCAAGCTTCTTTACGGCGGCTTTTTAGCTAACCGGCGCGCCTTTGCGTTTTTTTTTTACGCTTATATATTTCATTCACGTCCGGCGAGGGTCGTTTATATAATGAGTATGGGGATGTGTCGCGCCGGATGCTGCGCACAGCCGCCCGGTTTTCTGGCGCACAAATCCAAGCTTGTCGCATGTTGGAGGTTTAGAACATAAGATAAAACTGAGTGTGCAAAACACATTCAAGATAAAAAATAAAAAGGAGAATCAAGATGCCCCTTTTTTGCAACTGCAAAAAACACAGAAACGTAGATAGTAATGCTGTAGATAATGCCATAAACGACGTTTTATCAAGCCTCTGCTGCTGCGGCTGCGAGAAAAAATGCACTCGCTGCGTAAACCTCGTTCAGGACCCCAGCTTCGAGGCGAGAACTTTCGACTGGATTACCTCTGGCGTTTTCTTTACCGACAACAGCGTTTTCGAAGGCGCGATCCAGGCAGCGCTGGGGCCCGGCATCGCATCGATTTATCAAGAAGTCTCGCTACGCGGCGTAAACGGTTGCCCGCTGCTCTTTAGTTTCAACGCCTTTGCCGACATCTCCCCCGAATCGGATGAAAACTCGGGCATACTCATAGCGGAGGTCAGCTGGCTTGACGAGAACTTCAATTTCATAGGGCTCGGACTCCGGATGCTCGTGCCGGCAGACAGGCTCTATAACACCTCAAGAATTACCTTTGTCGCGCAGACCGACGTCGTCCCCAAGAATGCGGCATATGCAAAAGTGGCTTTCTCCAAGGGTGAAGGGCTGTCTGAAAGCGGCGACATCATCTATCTCGACTATATCATCCTTGCTCCAATGGCGGGCAAGAGCCTCGTCAGGAACGGCGGATTTGAAGCGAACCTGACAAACTGGATTGCCGACCCGGCCACCTCGTTCGTCTCCGCTTTCGATGAATCGCTTGTTGATTCCGGAAACGCTTTCACGAGCAGTGACGGGCAGCTTTTCCAGGATATAAGCATCCGCCAACTTGTGCACAGGACTCCGTTCCTGCTCAGCTTTGCGGTTGAGGGCGAAGGCCCGGTGTCTCTGTCGGTGCGTGTCGACTGGATCAGCCAAGCCGGCGCAACCATCGGCAACGGGTTGACCGCATCGATTCCGGAGCAAACGCTTCCGAACCAGCAAAACTATCTGACCTATGTGTTCGTCACTACGCCTCCGGTTCCCGGAACGGCATTTGCGCGCATAATCTTCGACGCAGATGTCCCGACCACGGAAGACCTCGTTAGGATAGACCAGGTGCTGTTTGTCCCGGTTTTGAGCACCAACCTTGTTACCAACCCCAGCTTTGAAATCCAGCAAAACGGCCAGATTGTCGGCTGGAACCAGAGCCTTGTAACCCTTTTTGAACGCGATGACGTTTACGAAGGCAGTTTCGATGTAGGCATAGGCGAAACCGGCGGCGCTCTGTGGCAGGATATCGAGCTTGATTGCCCCGAAGGCCATTGCTTCTTCTTCAGCGCAGGGCTTGGATTCCGTCAGACCTCTGTTGAAGCGATATACGGCACGGCACAGATTAAGGTTATTTGGCTTGACAGATACGACAATGAGCTCGGCATTGGCTTGAACCTCATTGTTGACCGCACTTTGGTTTCTAATATTGTAAACTCGATGAGCTGGGTACCTTATATAGGCATTACCGATCCTGCGCCTGAAGGAACTGCCAAGGCTCGGATTCTTTTCACCAAGACCGATAGCCCGCAAGGCTTTGTTGAAATCGATAACGTCGTTTTCGCCCGCATCGTTTAATTTTAAGTTTTAAGTTTTTTCTAAATTTCGATTATATTAAATCCAGCCGTGCCTTTTGAATTCGTGCGTGCCGAGTAAAAAAACTGACGCCGCATCATCGCGGCGTCAGTTTTTTCTTATCCGTCTTGCTATTATCGACTTTATACCGCGCTGCTTGTGCGTTTTAGATATGCTGCCCAATATGGAAAAACGCACCCGCCAGACATTACGAGGATACCGTCCCTGCTGCCGGCACGCTTTACTAATATGCAGTGCCATATATCGTCGTCATCTATATGGCAAAGCGAGCGGTTTTGCTCTATAAACCATCGGTCCACGCATAAATCCGTAACGAAGTTTTCATAGTCGATCCTTGGAAGGAAAACTGTCTTTTCTACCATATACGGTTTTTCCGTGACCGGCCGGTGAGGCATAACCAGATCGTCGATTGTATACGGCAGCTTAACAAAAAAGGCTGTTGGGAAATTCAAAGCGGGCTTTGCACTCCTAAAAAATACGCTGTCAAAAGCTGCGGGTTTTGTAAAGATTATTTCATTGTACATTTCTAATCACATCTCCGCAAAAGCCCACCGATAATATCGATATAAAACCGCGTTATGGCCGCTATATCTAGTCTTTTATCGTAGGCTTGTATATTATACCAAAATAATCCCAATCAATATACGCGCTGCATATTTCTGGTTTTGAAATTCTTTATGTACTGACTATGTGCATTTTATTTCCGGCGGTTATATTTCCAAATGAGAGAATAGTGCCTAAAAAAGAAACAATAATCGATATGATTAGTAATATATACTTTATAATATTAAGCAGGGAATTCATTATTTTAGCAAAGGGGTGAAAGAATGTCACCCGCGTTCCTGACGGCTCGATTGTTATAGACGCAGTAAAAGACGAGCATTATCATTAAACTGCCGCGTAGGAAATGGTCAAACAAAGTAATAGCGACCAACGCCGAAAACGGCGTGCGTGTTAGGTAAAGTTTTGCATACCGCCTGCATATTACAGGAAAGAAGCTCAGGCTTGGGGGGATGCCTGAGCTTCTTTTTTATACTGGATACTCACTTAACGGCCGATAAAGCTTGCCTTCCCAACCGGCGATGTCCATCGGGTCGCTTCTGAGGTTCTCCTGCCTAAACCAAACGCGCATCAATCCTTGACCGCGGTTGTTCCATTTGTAATACGGGATGAGCGTTAATGTTTCGCCGTCCGTCCGCTTGCCGGTAATCGTGCCGTCGGCGTTAAGAGTCAGCGGTTCGCTTTCGCTTATCACAAAGTCGAAGTCTTCCCACTTTGTAATGCCGCCGTTGTCGATGCTCTCGGCGCAGTAGAGTAGCGGGCCATGCTTTATCATGACGCGCCCGCGGTCGGCGTGTACATACGGATGAGCCGCATATTTGACAATCGGAACCGAGTACTTAACCTCGATAAGGTCGCCCTCGCCGAACTCGTGCGACACTACCGCATATCCGCCCTCGTCGCGGCAAAGCTCGCATTCTTTGCCGTTGAGATAAAGCTTAAACTCACGCGACCACTCGGGCACCCTGAGCCTGAAGGTAAGCGGCACGCGGCTTTCGGACTTCGGTAGCACTTTTATCTTGCCGCCCGAAAGCTTTATTTTGCATTCAGGCCGCTCAAGCTCGCTGTCAATGTAGAGGTTTACCCACACGTTTTCGCCGTTTTGCGCGAACACATATGTAGGCAGCCTGCCTACGCATTTGAGCAGCATCGGCGGGCAGCACGGGCAGTAGTGCCAGCTCCAGCGGTTATAATCGCCGCGCGACTCGAGCGGGTTTTCGTAGGTATAATGGTCGAATGTTTCAGACAGCGAAGCAGGGAGGAGGTTGTAAATCGTACCCTCAAGCACATCCCATATCCCGGCATCCGGATAGATTCTGAAAAGGTTCGCGCCCCAGAAGATAAGCCCGACGCCTGCACATGTTTCAAGGTACGCGTTATTCGGCAGGTCGTACTGATGCCCGAAGTTTTCCTCATACCTGTGGGTTCCTACGCAGCCGTTGGCGTGCAGCTTGGTCTCTACGACATCCTTCCAAATTATACGGCTCGCATTGTAAAGCGCCTCATCGCCAATCTCGAACCCGACCGCAGCCATCGCCGAGTAAAACAGCGTCGCGCGGACAGCATGTCCGACAGCTTCGCGCTGCTCCCTTGGTGGGCGATGGTCCTGCGCGTACTCACGCAAAAACTTCGGGTAAGTGTAGCGATTCTCGTTGTCGCCTTTATGGTCTATCATGTACCTTGCGACGCGCAGGTACTCTTCAGGCTGCGCGCCGAGCTCTTCTGCGAGCTCCTTATTGTCCCGCAGCAGCTGATAGAGGCTTAGCAGTGCTTCTTCCGGCAGCGGATGCTCCGCCACCACGTTTTTCTTGGGCGGGTCGCCTATAACCGAGGCGAGGTAGTTTGCCATCTTGACGGCGACCTTGAGCAGGTTTGTCTTGCCGGTAGCTTGGTAGTAATGTACCGCCGCCTCAAAGAGCCCGCCGGCGTTGTAAGTTTCATGCTGCCAAAGGATGTTACCGCCGTTGTGTCCCCAGCGCTGGTTGGGGCACTCAAGTGTGGTGTAAGGGTTTATGTAATTATCGGGGTCGGCAGCCTGCGCGCGCGCCATCCGCTCGATTATCGAGTCTATCCTTGCGACAACCTCTTCGTTAGGATGATGCACAAGCAGATCGGCTACACCGCGGATAGTCTCGCACACAAGCCCATGGTACCACGGCGGGCCGTTATGCCCGCCTTTTTGGCCTTCCGCCACGCGGTCGTAATTAACATACGCTCCGTGCGATTCGAACTTGTCAAGCACGTCGCGCACCGTTATTTTAGCAATACCTTCGATCCACGGGGCAAATCGGCTGTCGCATAGCTTTACATCGCGCAACACCGGATATGCAGGCACGGTCTTGATCATAACATGACCTCCATACGTTTATATTTCATGCGGCTTATCTTTCCGCTTTTTTACCGGTTAAAATAGGAAAGCAAAAACTCATTCCTGCGCTTCAGCCAATCCCTGTAGAACTCGACATTTTCCTCATATGTCGGCAGCGGCTTCATTTCATATATGCTATATGGCACCATCATCGTCCATATCTCGTTGTTCCTGTCTATCGCGTCGCGGTACGTTTCAATTAGATTATCAATTTGATTTTTCCCAAGCTCGTTGTCCTCGTATAGGTTAACGATATAAGGCTGAAGCTCAAAATATCGCTCACGCACAAGCGAGTAAAACTCCTCGCAGTCCATAAGAATATCGAGCCAGCCGTATCTCATCCAAATGCCGTCGGCACTATCATTTGTACCTGTACCATAGCCCGGAAGGTTGCAATAATCTCGGTATTTGTCCTCATCCACAAACTTTGAAACGTTACCCGCGGACAAATCCATGTCCCATACCGGCCCGGCATACATCTTGCCGCCCTTTATGTAAAAAAACATCGAGCTAAACCAGCCGTCGACATCCTTAAAAAGCTCCATTAGCACATAAAAATCAACAAATGATGGCACGTCAATATATTGCGAAATTCTATCCATATCGCGGCTTTCGATGGCATCTTCAATCTTTAAGAGAGTTTCCTCCGCAGACGCAACCTGCAAAGCCGACGGCGCCTTAGGCTCGACTATTTTAAAACGCATGCCCCTTTTTGTTGGAATATAAATATACCCAGTCTCTTCACGGGTAGTTTCATGCTCTAGGAGGAAATCGCCCGACCCGACGTCTATATCCACCCGGTTTTTGCCTTCGTTTACCGCCTCGCACAAAAGGTACAGCCCGGCATATTTCCCGTTTAGATAAACCTCTACAAAAACGCCCTCGGGGGAATACTCGAACCGCAGCCGCTGCGCCAAGTCGTAAGCCATTTTATTGCGCAGCATCGTTTTGTCAAATGCATTCGCGAGCAGCACCCACTTTTTGCTTTTCTCCATTCCGAGAATCGACAAGCCGGTATCGAGTTTTATCGTATACGGCTTTTTAGGCGCGCCGCGGGTGCTATTGCCGCGCAGCTTTATCGTCGCGGGCGTGACGCTTGTATAATCTTTCCCGTCGGTGCCGATTATCGATATTTTTGCATTTTTATAATAGTCGGCGACATTGCCATCTATGTTTATGTAAACCTGCGGCAGCTCGCCCGTGACCACTTTCATCGAACTTATGGTGCTCTCAAGTCGCTCTATATAATCGTCCGCCTCTTTTACCGAACTTAACGTCCTAAGAGCGGCTTTGATTTCATCTGTCACCTTTTTGTATGCCTCAACGGACTCCTCTTCATAGCGCGACAACGGGTATGGCAGCTCCATCATCCGAAGCAGCTGCTGCTTTTTCTCAAATAGCTTTTCCTCGTAATAGGAGTCCGTTTTGGCAAAATTAGCGCCCCCAGCCCCGCCGGTTTCGGCGGGGCTGCAAGACAATATGCATAAAGGAAGCAGGAATAAAACTGCAAAACGCAGTAGCATAGAACGCTGCATCTGAACCTTTCGGGCGGTTTGCCCAACTGTTAATTTATTTCATCTTTATTATATCAGCGCAGTGTTCGGAAGGCAACATGCTCAAAGCGGTATATAGGCACAATGTGCATTATATTATATCCGCCGTGAGCGCGATAATTGAGGCGGCAGGAATGGTCAGCACGCCGTCCGAGATATCGATAGACTTATACTCTGCCTTGACATTTTCGGGGTCTTCGAAGGTATTGTGCGCATGATAGTCGCTGTGTGTCAAGATTCCTATCTGAGCGGTACCGGCAAGTTTAATGCCAATAGGCACGAGCTGCAGAACCTCAGATGTGTCGTGCGAAAGGTTCGCGACCGTAAGCGTCAGCTTGCCGTCTTTTATCGACGCCGAGTACGAAAGCTTATTAATATGGCTCTCCCTGCCGTTTACGGGGCTAGTGAAGGTTATATCCTCGTTATTGTCAACTACCGTCTTTACAGCCTCGCCGCCCTGATGCCCTTTGTACATGTCGAAAACATGGTACGTAGGCGTGGTTATAAGGTTCGGCCCGCTGGCTAAGAACAGCGAGTGCAGGCAGTTTACAAGCTGCGCCACAGCCGCGATAGCTACTTTGTCGCAGTTGTTGTTGAATATATTAAGCGTCAAAGCAGCGACCATAGCGTCACGCATCGTGCTCTGCTGCTCGAAAAGGTTGTAACCCTTCGAGGGGCCGGAGCCTTCGGGATGCCATGCGCCCCACTCGTCAATGCAAAGCTTCGCGTATTTTTCCATGCCGAACCCGCAGATATAGTTCCAATGGCGGCGCAGGCAGTTTTCAATGCCTGCCGCCTGCACGAGCTGCTGATACCACTCGTTGGTATTAAACGCAACCGGGTTGCCGCTCCCCCAGCAGTAATAATGCAGCGAGAAATAGCTCATTATTTTGTCGGAGGTGGAGAAGACCTCCATAAAGCGCTTCGTCCAGCTGAAATCGTTGGCATTCGCGCCCGAGCCTATAAGCTTTATAGACGGGTCGGTGTTGCTCATTATCATCGCGTACCTGCGGTACTCGTGCGCGTAGACTTCGGCAGTCATATTGCCGCCACCGCCCCAAGTTTCGTTTCCTACGCCCCAGTATTTGACGCCAAACGGCTCGGGGTTGCCATTCTGCTCGCGCAACTTGGCATATGTAGTGGTCCCGCGCGGCGAGTTGCAATAGTCGATCCAGTCGCGGATATCGAGCGGCTTAAGCGTGGTGACATTCGCTGCGATATAAGGCTCGGCGCCAATCAGCCGGCAGAAGTAGACGAACTCGTCGGTGCCGACCTCGTTCGGCTCGCGGCGGTCGCCGTGGGTTGTCCACCAGTTGAGCCTGACAGGGCGCTTATCGCGCGGGCCTATGCCGTCGCGCCAATCGTATGTTTCGGCAAAGCAGCCGCCCGGCCAACGCAAGATCGGCGGGTTTATCGCTTTCAGCTTTTCGACAAGCTCGGCCCTGAACCCCTTTATATTCGGCACATTTGAGCTCTCGCCTACCCACATGCCGTCGTATATGACGCCGCCAAGATGCTCGGCAAAATGCCCGTAAATGTTTGGCGAGATCGTCCCAATTTTTTCGGGCGAGAAAATATAGAGGTTATTCATCTTCACCAGCTTCCTTTCTTAGAGCATATGATAGATAATTATACCCTATTCTTGCAATTTTTTGAAGTCCTTTTTTGACAAAAATATATAAATTCCTTAAGCGATGAACAAAAAAGTACAAAAATATACATAGGATTCCTATTGACTTTATATGTTATGGATGCTATACTTTCCCCGTAGTGTTTATGGGTAATAAAATGACAGTTTACGCCGACAATGCGGCAACAACCAAAATCAGCCCCGCCGCGCTTAAAGCGATGCTGCCCTATCTTGATGAGGCATACGCCAACCCTTCAAGCATCCATTCAGCCGGCAAAGCGGCGGCTGACGCGGTTTACCGAGCAAGGGTAGAGCTTGCAGAAAACCTCGGATGCTTGCCGAACGAGCTTTACTTTACATCGGGCGGCAGCGAGGCTAACAACCAAGCGATTCTAACGGCTGCTGAAATCGGCGCGGCGGAAAATAAAAAACATATAATTACGTCAAAAATTGAGCACCCATCAGTTTTACGAGTGCTGAAGCGGCTTGGCACGCAAGGTTACGAGATAACCCTGCTCGACGTTGGCGAAAACGGGATTGTCTCGCTCGCCGACGTCGAGCGCGCGATACGACCCGACACATGCCTTGTTACAATAATGGCGGCAAACAACGAGATCGGCACAATCCAGCCCGCCGCCGAAATAGGCGAAATATGCCGGAAGTTTAGCGTGCTTTTTCACACCGACGCGGTATCCGCCGCGGGATACATCGACATTAAGCCTGGCGCGCTTTGTGCCGATTTGCTTTCCCTCTCAGCCCACAAGTTTCACGGCCCGAAAGGTATTGGCCTGCTATATGCGAAAAAAGGCGTCATGCCGTCGCAGCTGATTTTAGGAGGCTCTCAGGAGCGCGGGCGGCGCGCGGGCACGCTTAACGTGCCGGCAATAGTTGGCATGGCGGCGGCGTTCAGCGAGGCATGCGTGAATATGGCAAAGGATAACCAAAAGATCGCGCGGCTGCGCGACAAAATCATCGAGGGGCTGCTCTCTATCCCCGGCGCGAAACTGCACGGCGACAGGACGCGGCGGCTAGCCGGCAACATAAACGTCGGCTTTGGCGGTATAAGCGGCGAGTCTCTGCTTTTAGCGCTTGACAGCTTTGGCATTATGGTCTCGACCGGCTCGGCATGCGAAGCCGGAGCCGCCGAGCCGAGCCATGTGTTACTTGCGCTTGGACTCTCCGAAAAGGAGGCTAAAAGCGCCATCCGCATCACGCTTGGCAGGTACAATACCGAACTCGAGGCTAACTATATTGTCGAGTGCACTGCCAAAGCTGTCGGGCGGCTAAGAAGCATTGCGAATCTTGAGTTTTGAAAGAAGGAATTATATAGCATAGATGACAAAAGCGCTTATTGCGATGAGCGGCGGCGTCGACTCCAGCGTAGCCGCATACTTAACGCAGCAGATGGGCTACGACTGCATCGGCGCAACCATGAGGCTTGTGGAGGGCGAGGTCGCCTGCTCAAAAAATGCGAGGACTTGCTGTTCCCTGCAAGACGTCGAAGACGCGCGTGATGTCGCATACAGCCTGGGCATCCCCTTTTATGTCTTCGAGTTTACCTCCGAGTTTAAAGAATATGTTATAGAAAACTTTATCTGTTCGTATGAGCGCGGCAAGACGCCAAACCCCTGCATCGAATGCAACCGACATATGAAGTTCAGGGTGCTTTTGCGCCGCGCAATTGAGCTCGGCTGCGACTATCTTGTCACCGGCCACTACGCGCGCATTGAAAAATCCGGCGAAAGATATTACCTCAAAAAAGCGCGCGACTTGTCTAAAGACCAAAGCTATGTTTTGTATATGCTGACGCAAAACCAGCTTGCGCGCCTGCTATTCCCGCTCGGGGAGCTTTACAAGGCTGAAACGAGGGCTATTGCCGATCGGCTGGGGTTTGTCAACGCGAAAAAGCGCGACAGCCAGGACATCTGCTTTGTGCCGGACGGTGATTATGCCGGGTTTATTGAAAGCTACCGGCAAAAAAACTACCCGCCTGGGAAATTTACTGATACAGAGGGCAATGTGCTTGGCGAGCATAAAGGCATTATCCGCTATACAGTCGGTCAGCGCAAAGGGCTTGGGGTATCGGCATCAAAACCGCTCTACGTATATAAAATTGACCCCGAGGCAAACACAGTCGTGCTTGCCGAAAAGGATAAACTAGCCTCGGATGAGATTGAAATTGCAAGCGTCAACTGGATTGCATTTGACAGCCCTCCGGAGCAGCTTCGCGCAAGCGTTAAAATTAGATACAGCCAAGCCGAGCAGCCGGCGACGGTTTTTGCTACCGGCGAAAATACCGCGCGCATAAAGCTTTGCGCCCCAGTACGCGCCGTAACGCCTGGGCAGTCGGCAGTAATCTACGACGGCGAATACGTCCTAGGCGGAGGAATCATCGTTTAGTGGCTTAATATAAAATTTTTAAAAGAAAGTGGTATGCATCATGAGCAAACGCAATTTTACAAATCTCGCATACGACTCATCTGACGAGCTCGTTTACTCGCGCGCCAAATATCCCATAAACCTTTCTAACGGCATGTCAATCGGCGGCGGCACGCTTTATCCTGAAATCAACTTCACCCTCCCCCCGATGCCGATAGAAGAGTCCACAATGCCGGAAATTTTAGGCATCTATAAGGACATCATCGAAGGTATCTGCAAAAGGGCAAAAGAGCTGTCCGTCCCTGGTTTTGTCGCCGAAATTGAGACGCTGCCTCCGATGACCGAAAACCCCAAGTGGGGCTTTGAGGTCTGCAAGACGGTCGTTGACGTCATAAAGGAGCATGAAGCAAAGCATGGCATCAAGGCTGCCGTCCGGATAACCCCCAATGACATCCGCGAAGGCCCGCAGCTTGTGCATATGTGGCGCGGCTCCGAATGGGAGCGGATGCTTGAAACTTTCGAGGGCTGCGCTAAAGCGGGTGCCAGTTTCCTTGCCATTGAGTCGGTGGGCGGAAAAGAAATCCACGACGAGGCGGTCATTAGCTGCGACCTTGCAAAATCGCTTTTCGCGCTCGCGGTGCTCGGCTGCAAAGATATGAACAAGCTGTGGGATGAAATTGTGGCTATTGCCGACAAAACCGGCGCGATCGCTAGCGGCGACACTGCGTGCGGGTTCGGCAACACCGCTATGGTGCTTGCCGAGAAAAACTATATCCCCAAAGTCTTCGCCGCGACAATTAGGGTCATGACCGCGGTGCGCAGCCTTGTGGCATTCGAGTGCGGCGCGCGCGGTCCGCATAAGGACTGTGGATACGAGGGCGTTTACATAAAGGCGATTACCGGCACGCCTATCTCGACAGAAGGGCGGGTTGCGGCTTGCGCTCACCTGTCGCCGGTCGGCAATGTGGCGGTTTGCATGGCGGACCTCTGGAGCAACGAGTCCGTCCAGCATATAAAGCTCCTCGGCGGCATGGCGCCAACCGTATCGTTCGAGCAGCTTGCTTACGACTGCCGCATGCTCAACGAAGGCAGCGCAAGGGGCAAAGAAACAGCCCTGCTTTTGCGCGACCTATGCGCCGACTCTGACTCAAGGCTCGACCCGCAGGCGTATGTGCTGCGCCCCGACGTTGTTTTCGAGATTTCAAAGCAGCTCGTCGAGACCGATGGCTATTACAACCGCACCAAAGCGGCGGCAAAGCTCGCAATTGAGGCGATGCGCGAAGGCTCGGAGTCCGGGCGGCTAACGCTTTCCGAGCGCGAGAAAGGCTGGCTTGATATCCTCACAAGCCAGCTTGACGAACTGCCTGACGACGAGGCCGAATTTGTCGAGTCCATGCTGCCCGAGTGCGATAAAAAAATCCTTGCAAGATACGATCTCGCATAAAAAATAAATCCGGCGGAAAGGTTAACCCTTCCGCCGGTTTTTTAGCAACACTCCGCCTAATTGCTTTCCAGTGCCTGCCGAAGGTCTTCTATGAGGTCACATGGCGATTCAATCCCGACCGAAAGCCGCAAAAGGCAGCCGTTTATCCCCTTTTTCTCCCTCTCTTCCGCGGGTATGTCCGCGTGGGTCTGCAGCATCGGGTATGTTATAAGGCTCTCGACTCCGCCGAGGCTTTCGGCGTATTTTATTATCTTGACATTTTCAAGCACCGCACGCGCTCTAGTGGGGCTATCTACCGCGAAAGAAATCATCGCGCCGAATCCTGTCGCCTGCCTTTTTAAAATATCATGGCCCGGATGATCTGGCAAGCCTGGATAATACACTTTCTTCACGTTTTTATGCCCTTTTAGCCAGCTTGCGATTTTTTTAGCCGAGTCCTCTTGCCGCTCGAGCCTCACCGCTAGCGTTTTTATCCCCCGCAAAAGCAAGAAGCTGTCAAACGGCGAAAGGCAAGCGCCGATGGTCTTTGCGACAAACCGCAACTTTTCGGCTAAGCCCGCGTCGGCTGCGACGAGGAAGCCGGCAAGGGTGTCGTTGTGCCCGCCAAGGTACTTTGTGCCGCTATGTAACACGATGTCTGCGCCGAGCACAAGCGGGCGCTGAAAATATGGCGTCAGAAAAGTGTTGTCGACAACAAGAAGCAGCCCATTAGCTTTGCAAATCCGGGCAATTTCGGCAAGGTCGGTCACCTGCATCATAGGGTTCGTCGGGGACTCTACAAAAACAGCCCGCGTCTCTGGGGCAATTGCCGCCTCCACTGCGCCAGGATTTGACGTGTCGACAAAATCATACTTCAGTCCGTTTTTTGACGAAATGCTCCGAAAAAGCCTGTGAGTCCCGCCATAAAGGTCGTCGGATACAATCAGCCGCTCGCCGGGAGAAAAAAGCTCCATCAGCGCCATAAGCGCTGCCATGCCCGACGAGAATGCAATCGCGTCCACTCCGCCCTCGAGCGCGGCAATCGTGCTCTCTAGGTACTCGCGCGTCGGGTTTTGCACACGAGTGTAATCAAAACCGGTGCTTTGCCCTACGCCGGGATGCGCGAAAGTGGCGGACTGAAAAATCGGCACGCTTATCGAGCCGGTGGTGTCATACCTTTTGCCGCTCCCATGAACGCATAAGGTCGAAAAATCCATATAATGCTCTCCGGTTAGATGTAATACATTTCAGCGCTGTTTTCGATATGTTTTACCGTTTCTTTTAGCATATCCGCAAGCGTTACCGCGCCGAGCGCGTCGCGGACGCTTTTGTCGAGCGGCTCGTATACGCATGCCTCAAGCGCTTTCTCAATCTCCGGCGCTGTTTCCGGCACCGTTTTCTGCGTATGCTCGAACAGCGATCCTTCCACAGCAGAGAGCACTTGCAGCGCCGTGATACTGCCGGGCTCGCTTATCAGCATATACCCGCCCTGCGCTCCTTTTGAGGATATGACAAGGTTGGCCTTTTTCAGCAGCGTGAACACCTGTTCGAGATATATTTTAGAAAGCCCTAGCTTTTCCGAAATGCTCGACGCCGTGACATAACTCCCACTTTCGTAAAGGCGCGCCATCTCTATCGCCGCCGCAAGCGCATATCGTCCTCTGGCAGATACTCTCATTCCTAATCACTTATATCATATATAGTTAGTATGCATTAATGATAACCTATTCGTATATATTTGTCAATAGTCGCACCGAAAATTTCATAGAAATTCTATATGAATTTTTATAAAAGGTATTGACAAATCGGCTATGTTGGAATATTATATTATCAGTAATTCATATTAATCATATATGAAATACTCACATTATTGCGGGAGGATAAATCATGGCACGTGTTTATAAGAGCATAACAGAGCTTGTTGGCAAAACCCCTCTTCTTGAACTTGGAAGGTACGCAAAGGCAAACGAGCTAAAGGCGCGGCTCATTGGAAAGCTTGAGTACTACAACCCGGCTGGTAGCGTCAAAGACCGGATTGCAAAGGCGATGATCGACGACGCGGAGGAAAGAGGAATCCTAAAGCCCGGCTCGGTAATTATCGAACCGACCAGCGGCAACACCGGAATAGGCCTTGCGGCGATCGCGGCGGCGCGCGGCTACCGCATAATTTTGACGATGCCCGAGACGATGAGCATTGAGCGTCGCAACCTGCTTCGCGCATACGGCGCCGAACTTGTGCTCACCGAAGGCTCTAAGGGCATGTCGGGCGCCATTGCAAAAGCTGAAGAACTTGCGAAAGAAATTCCCAACTCTTTCATCCCCGGACAGTTTGTCAACCCTGCCAACCCTGAAATCCACCGGCAGACTACCGGCCCGGAGATTTGGGAAGACACGGACGGCGAAATAGACATTTTCGTAGCCGGTATCGGCACCGGCGGCACCATTACCGGTGCGGGCGAGTATTTGCGGTCAAAAAAGCCGGACCTTAAAATTGTGGCTGTCGAGCCCGACGCTTCACCGGTCCTTTCGGGCGGCAAGCCCGGGCCGCATAAAATCCAGGGCATTGGTGCAGGGTTTGTCCCGAAAGTGCTCAACACCTCGATTTACGACGAGATTGTGCGCGTCAAAAACGAGGACGCGTTCGCTACCGGGCGCGCGATCGCTAGGCTCGAAGGGCTACTTGTCGGTATCTCGTCGGGTGCAGCCGTGTGGGCGGCAACTGAAATCGCTAAACGCCCTGAAAGCGAAGGCAAAACCATCGTCGTAATCCTGCCCGACACCGGCGAGCGCTACCTCTCGACCCCGTTGTTTTCCGATGAAAAATGATGTATAATTAAAGCATCAAAGCGCATGGGCAATGCGCTTCGCACACTTACCGAAAGGCTGAACCGACATGAAAAGGCAAAAAAGAGTAGCAGCGATTCACGATATCTCCTGCTTTGGGCGGTGCTCGCTAACCGTCGCTCTGCCTATTATCTCCGCCGCGGGCATCGAGTGCAGCGTTATCCCCACCGCGCTGCTCTCCACCCATACCGGAGGCATCACCGGGTATACATTCCTCGATCTAACAGATGAGATTTTGCCTATCGCCTCGCATTGGCAGTCGCTCGGACTTGAGTTTGACGGGCTTTACTCTGGCTTTCTCGGCTCGTTTGAGCAAATTGACGTCGTCTCGGAGGTTTTCGACCGGTTCCGCAGTGCGGATAACCTCATTGTCGTCGACCCGGTGATGGCCGACAATGGCGTACTTTACAAGGTATTTCCGCCCACTTTCCCCTCCGGCATGAGAAAGCTCTGCGCAAAGGCTGACGTTATTATACCGAACATAACCGAGGCGACTCTGCTGCTTGACGAGCCATACCTCGAAGGTCCTTATACGCAAAGTTACATTGAAGGCATCCTCGAACGCCTCTCAAAGCTCGGTCCGAAACAGGTGATACTTACCGGCGTATACTTCAAAGGCGACCACCTCGGCGCCGCCTCATATGACGCTCGCACCGGCGAGGTTAGCTACGCTTTCGACCGGCTTATCGAAGGATACTACCACGGCACCGGCGACGTGTTCGGCAGCGCGCTCGTCGCGTCGCTGATTAGCGGCAAAAGCCTTGCTGAGTCCACCTCAATAGCAGTGGATTTCACGGTTAAAAGCATTTTGCGCACCAAAGCCGCTGGTACCGACATCCGGTTCGGTGTCAACTTCGAGGCGGGACTCCGCGAGCTTGCCGAAAAGCTGGCTTGATGATTAAAAAAGCGCAAATCCGGTTTCGGATTGCGCTTTTTTTATTTTTTAACTTGACCAGCTTATCTTGGTACCGTGCAGCTTAATAAACTCATCTGCCAGCATCCCATACATAAGCCTGTCATAGCGCCTGCCGGCTATGTATACGGCTTTGCGCTCACGCCCCTCGAGCGTAAACCCGCACTTTTCAAGCACGCGCTGAGAGCCGATATTGTGCTCAAGAGTCGTAGCGGAGATGCGCTCAAACCCCAGGTGGCAAAAACCGTAGCGCAATATTGTTATCGCCGCATCGGTAGTGTAGCCTTTGTTGCGGTACTCAATTTTCGTAAGGCCATACCCAAGCGTGCAAGCGCGGTCCTGCCAGTTTATGTCCAGCAGCGCGATGTCGCCTATCAGCGTCGCGCCGTCTTCGCTTGGAAGAAATATACCAAGCCTTATTTGCGTTTTGCCCTGTTTGCTTTGGATATCGCTGTACAACTCGTCGGCTTTCTCAACCGACGCGCCGACAATAAAGTAATCTGGCGGGTTTTCAAAGTCAAACTCGGTTTCTTGCCAAATCTTCCTGCAATCATCGCGTTCAAGAGCCGATAAAAACACTTTCTTGCCCTGTAGTTTTATCATTTTATGTCTCCTTACAGCTCATATTTTACAACTTCGCAGCAACGCTCCAAACCATAGTTTTCCCCTCCGGTTGGCACAGCAATATTTTACCCAAATGCGGCGCTACCGGCAAGGTAAAAAACATATAAAAAAACCGCATACCGCTTGCGATATGCGGTGCCTTCCTTTATTTTAACGCGTCTGCTAGCTTGTTAAGCCCTCTTTCGTCCATGTCGGGGTCAACCATAATATATACGGCGCGCTTTAGGTATTCAAGCGACTTTGCGCACATATCGGGCGTGTAGCGATGGTTTAAGTCCCGGTTTGCCTCCATTAGGAACGGGTCAAACGCAGGGTTAAACGCGCCTTTTTTGTTCATTATCGGTGTCCAGTTAGTGTAAACGTGCTTTCCGGTATCTATAGGGCGTGTCGCGGGATAACCGGCTGTGTCGGCTTTGCGCTTGAACTCTATAGCCTCATACTCGGTGTCAAACCAAAACGCGAGCGTCGTGCCGCAGTCGCCGAGGAGGTCGTTTGAGCGGATGAAGCTATACCTGCCGTCAAATTTGTCAAGCAGGTAAGCTTTGTTCCGCCGCAGGTCATATAAAATCGAGTCAAGCCTTTTTAGCTGCTCGCGCAATATAGCACCAGTAAATTCCGACACGCGGAACTCGCTGCCGCAAAATTGCTCTTCCGTTATAGAGTCGAGCTGGTTGCCGAAATATGCTATAGCCGACGAGTCATGGTATATAAGCGCGCGCTCGAAAATCTCGCGGCTGTTTGTCATAAGCGCGCCGCCCTCGCCCGCGGTTATAATCTTAAAGTAGTTAAAACTGAACGCTCCCGCGTCTCCTATAGTGCCGAGCCGCTTCCCTTTGTACGAGCCGCCGACCGATTGGCAGGCATCCTCAAGTATATAAATCCCGTGCTTTTTAGCTATCTCGCTTATTTTATCCATATTACACGGAAAGCCCTGTATGTGCACCGGTATTACAGCCTTTGTATATTTTGAAATTTTACTTTCAAAGTCGGACGGGTCGAGCGTCAGTGACTCGTCGATGTCGGCGATAACCGGGATCGCGCCCACCGCTGTGACGGCTATAGCTGTAGCGATATATGTATATGCCGGTACGATTACCTCGTCGCCGGGGCCGATGCCCATACCCACAAGGCCTGATATCAGCGCAGCTTTGCCCGAGGTCATCAAAATCGAGTGACGCACGCCCATTTTCTCGCATAGCTCAGCTTCGAAATGCATAACTTCGCGTGCGCCGTCGTTGATTTTAAATAGGTTTTTGCTATTTATCACGCGCGCGCACGCTTCTATTTCCTCTTTGCCGATTCTATACATTTGTTTCTCCTCTTTCGATTATTTTTAGAACTTCGTTTATTATATTGTCGTCGGAATTATCGGCAAGGCTATACGTGGAAGAATACCTAAACACTCCCACTTCATATCCGCCCCGGCAAATCTGGTCCTGCGACGGGAGATAGCCACTGTAGCCGTTAGCGCACGACATGCACAGCGTATGGGCATATTTTGAGTAATACCGCAGCCGCATCGAGATTTCGGAGAATATCTCAAACGGGAACGGCACGAAAACTATATCTCCGACCGCAAGTATAGTCTCTTCAAACTCAAAGCAATTGGGATGCTGCAACTTTCCTGAAAGCAGGATTTCTTCTACTTTACATAGATAGCCGTACCGCAGCGCGTCGATATTGACAAGGCTCTCGGAGTCTTTTAACTTCGCTTTTTCTTTGCGGATTTCATCAAGCGTTGGCAGCTCTTTATATGGGAGCCGCACCGTGCCGTAAAACGCCGCGACCCTCGCCGGAGCGTATGACTTTACCTGCGCGGCAACCCGTATTGCATCCATCGCGGCGCATGAGCCGAGCTCTTCTACATACGAAATGTCGCCGACAGTTTTGCCGTTTGAAAGGCGCGGGCCTACGTCTCCAATCGCGCCGTTGACAAATACCGAGAGCGTCCCCGTCTCCATTTCGAGCCGGTCTACCATAACGCCCGGCCAGTCGCGAGTGATTGTTGTCGACATCCCACAAGCCGTGCCGTGGCAGCCGTAGTGGACAATATTTACTATACCCTCTTTCGTGTCCGCGCGCCTTATCCTTATCACCGTAATAGCCGGGTCAAATAGCCCCCACGGGTTTTGACCAAGCAAAATCTGCCCGTCCCTTGTATGCTCGCGGCGGTTTATACCTACCTTGCTATCCCCGGTTGCGACGCCAAGCTCAGCGGGCTCCATATTGGCTATTGCTTTTTTCGCAGCCGAAATCGCGGCGGGTAAAAATACCGTTTCATAATACTCGCGGTCGATTTCGCCCCAGCCTTCAAAGCCGGAAAGGTTTGGCGCGCAGTGCGTATGCGTTGCGACGACTATAATATCGCGCGCGGCTATGCCACAGGCGTCGGCTAAGGTTTTGCGCAAGCTGCCGCATAGCTCGGTTTGAATGTCGCCTATGTCGGCCGATATTAGTAGGCATCTGTAGTTTGCATCGCCAATAGCTATAGCTGAAAGCGTAAGGTCGTCGTTCACCGACTCGCTTTTTATGTCAGGGCGATAGCCGTAAAGGAGCGTACCGATTTTTGGTGTAATCTTCTCACGCGCCGCCCCACAATAAAATTTCATATACAGCACCGGCTTTCTTTCTGATTATACATAAAGCTTTGCCAGCCGTAAAGAAGCTTTCTATTTATGGTGTGTTTAATTAAGCTTGATTTATGAAAATTATAATATAAGCTACATTTTATATCAAGCACAATTTGGCTGTGCCGGCAATTTTAGTTATACGCCAACTGTAAACCGAGCATGCGCTCATATAAATAAAAAATCGGCCCGAAGGCCGATTTTGCGCCGGCATTATTTTTTCCACTTCGTGAAAAGCTCTTTTGCAAGGCTCAGCGTTTCTTTTGTTATTGTTATTTTCGTATCCGTTTCGGTTTTATGCTCGCTTGTAATCGGGACCGGGTTGCAGCCGCCGCGAACTACTTCAAGGTCGTCCATCCTGAACTTGTTGCCGCAGTTTTGGCAAACGAGTTTATCGCCCTCCTGCACATAATAGCCCCTGCCCGAGTCGAAGCATACTTGACAGGTGTTAAAAGCAGTCCTAACCGTGTTGTCTGACGCGAGCACTGCGATAACTTCCATCTTCACGCCGTCGATCTCAACCGGATAAAATCTCGCGTCTTTTGTGACTTCGCTTTTATGTATAATCAGATCCGCGTCGCGCGTTACTAGTGGCTCCGATTTGCCGCATCCTATTGCCAAAACCGCAAACGAAAGAAAAAGCAATATAGCGGCAAGCGTTTTTAGTTTTCTCTGCATACGTTATCCTCCTTGCGCCATCCCTTTATTCAGCTCGTCGACAACGGTTATGCTGCTTCGGATCATCCCCATCCAACATGTATATGGGAAAACTCCGGTTTCGGTCGGAATAAATTCTATTATGTTGTCTCCGGGCTCGAGTTTTTTTATGATATCATACTTAGGTATATAAATCTCATTGTTGCAGCCGTTGATGTTTTCCTTGTCGGCTTTTATAATCCATTTTACCGGAATGCCCTTTTGCACCGTTATCGGGACATATCTGCCCGGCAAAAGCTCGGTCGTCACAACCTGCGCGCTGCCTTCTATCTTTGCTACGCTGCCGCCGCCCGGTTTTGAAAAAGGCATTGCTATGCCCGCTAGGCTCATGCCGTTTTGCAGCATCGCGATACCAAGCGCAACTACGGCAGCCGCAAAGATTTTAATCGCTTTTAGGGCGTGTTTTTTGCTTATCAACGAGGCAAACGCACCAAGCCCAAGCATCAGCGGCGCGGTCCCAAGCCCAAACGCGAGCATCGAAAGCGCGCCTTTTACCATGGAGCCGGTAGACAGCGCATAAAGCTGCATTGCCTGAAGCGGGCCGCAGGGCATAAACCCATTTAGCAGACCCACAATGAATGGGCTTTTTTTGGCGCCGGCTTTGCCAATCTTTCCTGCCAGCACGCCAGGCAGCCTAGGGGTCAGCTTTCTCAGCCAAGGGAAAACCCCAAGCATGTTAAGACCCATCAAAATCATAAAAACGCCCGCCACAAGCTGCACGATCCCTTTCACCGTGCCGGAAAGGCTAATTGCCGAGCCTATTGCGCCTACAATGCCGCCAATTACAGTGTAGGATAATATCCTGCCAAAATTGTAAAGTAGACTCGGCAATATTGCAGCACCCGCGTCCCTTCTCTCGCCACCCTGGGGCATACTAACCGAAAGGTTTATCCCGCCGCACATCGCCACGCAATGAAGTGAAGTTAGCAGTCCCACTACAAACAGCATACCATAGCCCATGCCTTCGCTTGCCAGCGGAAGCACGCCGGCTAGCCTCGACGTGCCAATCCGGCTGATTAATATATAAAGCGCTAAAATCAAAGCGGCGGCGCCGGCTAACTGCGAGGCTGTATTCTTTTTATTTTTTGGCGGGGTTTCAGACACTTTGTAACCAAGCTCTTCGATTTTCGTGATGAGCTCGCCTGCCGAAACTTTGCCCTCGCCGAACTCTATTTCGGCGACGCCGGCCTTGTAACTAACCGAGACGCCCTTTACGCCATCTATTTTTATAAGTGCGGATTTTATCCTAGCCTCGCAGCCTGCACATGTCATTCCATCTATGTATAGCTTCAGTTGCTTCATAACCGACCTATATTTCGCCGTTTTCTTTCACTATATTCTTTATGCGCTTGCGGTTACATATATCACATTTATCATATAGCTTTAGTAAGATATAAGGTAACATACTTGAGTCAGTTTGTCAATAAGGTATTGCTTTCAATGCTGTAAAAATTTACTCTAGGATTCGATGCAGTAAATGAAAAAACACCCGCCTTTTGCGTATCGCATCAAGGCGGGTGCTTAATTTGGTTGCGGAGGGAGGATTTGAACCTCCGACCTTTGGGTTATGAGCCCAACGAGCTACCGGACTGCTCCACTCCGCGATATCTGCTCCGGCTTCTGGTGCCGGTGACCGGAATCGAACCGGTACGAAACTTTCGTTTCACGGGATTTTAAGTCCCGGGTGTCTGCCTATTCCACCACACCGGCATGAAAATATCAAACTTTTTCGCGGGGCATCGATACTGCCGGTACGTGGGCCATCCAGCCGGCCACTGTATTGCTTTCGGCAAACGCCCCGCAGGCGCATAAGCCGTCGCGCCTTTTTTACTCCCAACCAACCGAAAGCTATGCCGGCCCTTTTCCTACGGCTTTTATATTATAACACTATATAGCTTGTTTGTCAACCCTTTTTACTTAAATTTTTGCGCCGGCATGCGGCGGGACGGACATTTGTCCGCCCCGCGTTACTCATCATTTAGACTATATACAAGTCTTGAACCCACAATGTTCACATAAGCGTTGCCGTCCTCGTCCGGCGCGCTGTACGATACCGCAAATTCTTTGTTTACGGTACGCGCAGCGGTTGAGGATATAGCCGAGGTTTCAAGTGAAACTTCAGCTTTTTCGGTATATTTTATCGTGACCGTCTTCGCCGACGCGCTGCCAAGCCCGTATTTTTGCAAAGCCTCGTCATCGCGCACATTATAGGCAACGCAGTTGGCGAGCCTCAGTGCCATGACCTCGTCAAATACGCCTTTAACTGTAGCCCTTTGTACCGCTTCAGGCTCGCCGCCGTCGCTCTCACGCAGCCACGCCTCTTCAGCCGCAGCCGAACCGATTTCCTCGGCGGTCTCTGCGTCATTTTCGCCTTCCGGAGCCGATTCTTTATAGTATCTCAGCGTCGACTCGGTACCGTCGGCGAAGCGGGTGGTGACACTTATTTCCGTCACCGAGGCAAAATCGATTGACGGGATTTTGTCGTGTATCATAAGGTCATTATGTTTATACCTGAAGCTATTCACCAGCGAGCTTGAAACGAGGTAGACCTTACGTGTGCCCTCGATATTCATATACCGGGAGCCAGTAAACTCGTTGTAGTCGCCGATGAGCATTTTAATTCCAGTACCGTCGGCGTATCTGACGTAAATATAGGAGTTAGGCTCGTCAAGCCCGTACTTTGAAAAGTCGTCGGCCGACTCCTCGACCAGCCTGTCTGCAGCGACCGAGGCAAGAGTTGCTGCCATCGAGCTCGGCTTGGTTTGGTCGAGCGGGAAGGCACTGTCGTCGGCGTTATACCAAGAGTTGTTTTTATACTCGAGCTTTATCGTTTCGCCTTCGTATGTGTATTCAATATATTTTACGTCGGTGCTCTTTTGTTCTGTTAGAACGACTTTTGTGTTCTTCGCGGCTAATTTGGCATCCCTTTCGGCTTCGGCGCGTTTGTTGTACGCCACAATTATCGCATATGCAGCAACAAGCACGCAAAGTACGCCGGCCGCTATAGCCGCTGCAGTTATCCTATTTTTCTTTTTTCGTTTTGTGTTCATATCCGATCAGCGTTTACGACGTGTATTCCAGCGGACAAATCCCCAGACGAGCAGAAGCCCGGGTATTATACCTATTATTATAATGCTCCAAATCGTTGCGCCGGTATCCGAAATCTTGAGCGCTTCGACCTGCATGGATTTTGAAGCTATTGAAATCGAGCTCTGCTTGTTGCACAGCGTGGTCAGCGTCGCGATGAAATACCTGTGGTTTCCAAGCTGAGCCGTCAGATCCGATATAAGGTCGGGCGACGAGAACCAAACGAGCTTGCCGCTTTCGGCTCCGATATTCTCTACTGTCGCCATCACGCCGAGCTGGAATGGGCCCGCCTCGTCCCCTTCGGTTTTTGCAATCTCCTCGTTCTCCCTGATCTCGGCTTTCGAGTATGCGCTGTCGGTTGTGGTCATCAGCCTTGTAACCGTTACATTGTCGGGCAGATTTTCAGCCACGCGTATGCCATGCGAGTGTGGCAGCACGATATAGATGTTCGAGCCCGCTTTGTCGGTTATATCGTTCGGGCTGATTTTAGGCATCAGATAGAACGGATAATTGTTATAGGTATACGACATCGAGCCTTCGGCGACAAGCCCCTTTACATACTGTAAACCGTACTCAGCCATAAAGCCGTAGAGGTTCGTAAGGTCGGGATATGCATAGCTTGAAATTAGCAAAATCTTGCCGCCTGATGACACAAAGCTTCTTAGCATGTCAATTTCTTCTTTTGTAAAGTCGAGCTGCGGCGTATTTATCATCAGCACAGTGCAGTCGTCAGGCACTTTTCCTTCGCTCATTAGCGACACTGTTGCTGTGCTGATATTCTCGGAGGAGATGTTTTTAGAGATTAGCTCCGACACGCTACGCTCGCCGTGGCCGGTCGTGTAATAAACCGTCGGGAGGTTCTCCTCTGTCACAAAGTCAATTGCCGTCGTAAGCATCTGCTCGCCGGCGAATGAAGTCGTGCCTGTCGGCATTGTACCGTAAAGGTAATAGTAATAAAGCTCCTCGTCGGAATAAGTGGTTACATAAATGTCAAAGTAGTCAATCGCGTAAGCCCTTCCGTTGTCGTGGTTGACCACTATGACGCTGTTTTCAGAGAGGTCTTCGTCTGTGTATCTTTTTATAAAGTCGGGGTTAAGCGCCGGGTCGACGCTGCTTTGCTTAATTTTGGAGTTTGTAGCCGTATAGCGCTCCATGAACCTTATCAGCTGCTCATCCTCGTTGCCCGAAGTGGCGACAAGGTACATTGTGATATTTGCGTCGACAGAGCGGAGTATCTCATTTGTCTGGTCTGATATCGATAACAGCTTGTCCCGCGAGGTATCAAGCTTTGTAACGGTGGCGGGCAGGGCGTTTATAAGAAGGTTCACAACGACGGCTATGGCTACGGCTATCGCGCACATCAGTGCGCTGTAGCCGCCAAAGCGCATGTATTTGGTGTCAATCATGCGTCGCAGCGAGTTCAGTTTGGACATTTATTCGCCCTCCCGTCAGTTCCATCTCCTGCGGTCGACCGACTGCGTAGTGAAAAACACGAACAGTGCGGCGACCGAGATGTAGTAAATTACCGAAGTGATGTCAAACATGCGGCTGTATATAAAGGTGTTCATACGATCAAAAAGCGAAAGCCATTTCATTACGTTCGAAAACGAGCCTGCCAGCACCGAACGGTTGAAAATATAAATACCAAGCAACACAGCTTCGGCGACGCAGCCGCAGAAAAACGCAAGCCAATAGTTTTTCGTCATCGAGTATATAAGATAGCCAATCACGAAAATCACGACTGTAAACGCGATAAACGACGCTATAGAGGTGCGCGGCACCATATTGGCAAGCCCGCTCATCAGGTTGCAAAGCAAAATCGCGCCGAATGTAACGACCGCTGAAATTACAATGCTTTCGGTCAGCGACGAGACGAAAAGGCCGATGGCGATAAGTGACGCGCCCAATAGGAAATAGCCGAAAAGCGCGCTGTATGCGGTGATGAGGTTTACCGACCCGTAAAGAAGTAAAAACAACGGGTAAAGCGCCATTACGCCTATCGGTATAGCAAACACGGTGAGCATTGCGAAATATTTCGCAAGCACCATTTGGGTTACCGACATAGGCAGCGAAAACAAAAGCTGGTCGGTTTTAGTCGCTCGTTCCTCGGCAAGCGAACGCATTGTAAGGATTGGCACGACGAACATAAGGACGATGCCCATGCTGCCGAGCGAAACTTCAAAACCCGGGTATTTGCCGTTGAGGTTTACCGCGTTGACAAATATCCCCGCTACAAAAAGTAAAAAGGCTATGACAACCCAGCCGATCATGCTGTTGAAATATGCTTTAAATTCCTTTTTATATAGAGCGCCCATTACTCGTCGTCCCCCTCTTCGTCGTCATTTTCATCACTATCGGTTTTACTAAACATGGGGACATAATAGTCGTCTTCTCCCTCTTCGTCCCCGCCCTCTTCTTCATAATTCGCATAGGCGGGAGCTTCGGCTGTCTTATCGGTTTCGGTATCGGCGTCCTCCTCAAAAGCCATGTCGCGCTCATGCTCACCAGCGGCTTCGTCCTCGGAGGTAAGCTTCAAAAATACTTCCTCAAGGCTAGGCTCAGCCGAGCTGAGCTTGCGCAGCGGCAACCCCGCCGACGCAAACTCCGTAAACAATCGCTCGCGGATGTCGATGCCTTCGTCGACATCTATGACGACGTCCCAAACTTCGTCCACACCGGGTACTGCGGTCATGTCGAATTTTACGATTCCGTCGATTTTGTCCAATAACTCCTCGACTTTGGCTTGCGGCGCGCGCACGGTTATAGAGACGCTGTTCTCTTTAACCTGCGAGCGGCGGATATTCTCGAGGGTATCCGCTGCGACCAGCCTGCCTTTTGAAATTATCATGACGTAGTCGCAAATCGCGCTTACCTCGGCGAGTATATGGCTAGAAAGCAGCACCGTGTGGTTTTCGCCAAGCTTTGAGATTAGGTCGCGAATCTCGATAATTTGTTTCGGGTCAAGGCCGACGGTCGGCTCGTCAAGAATTATAAGGTCGGGATTGCCGAGCATCGCCTGCGCAATGCCGACACGCTGGCGGTATCCTTTCGACAGGTTCCGTATCAGCCGCCCGCCCATGTCGATTATATGGGTTTCCTCCATAACCTTGCGGACGGCGTCGTCGATTTCGCCGCGTTCGACGCCCTTAGCCTCGGCGACAAAGCACAAATATTCATACGGGGTCATGTCGAGATACAGCGGAGGCTGCTCCGGCAAGTACCCAATCGCGCGCTTAGCTTCTTCGGGCTCCTCGAAAATGTCGTGCCCGTTGATGATAATTTCGCCCTCGGTCGGCGCAAGGCACCCGGTGAGCATATTCAACGTCGTGGTCTTGCCGGCGCCGTTAGGCCCAAGAAAACCGTATATCCGCCCTTTTTCGATTGTAAACGTCAAACCTTTAACCACGGTGTTTTGGCCATACTTTTTGGTAAGGTTTCGAACCTGTATCAACTTTTTTATACCTCCGTGCAAGTCAGCTTGCAGGACAGGGAAAATTCCCTCTCTTTTATATAGCCCGCATCTCCCGAAGGAGCGCGGGCTACCGTTTGTTTTTTACCTTTAATTGTACTTGGGCAGCCAGTTGCCGTGAGCTTCGATTAGCTCGTCACAGAGCTTGACAATGTCGTCAAGCGACAGTTCGGACGAGGTGTGTGGGTCGAGCATGGCTGCCTGATAAATGGCTTCGCGCTTCTTTGTAACTGCGGCTTCGATCGTCATAAGCTGCACGTTGACATGCATCATGTTCAGCGCGGCAAGCTGGGTTGGCAGACGGCCGAAATAGCAACCCTGTACGCCCGCATGGTTTACAAGGCACGGGACCTCGACGCAAGCCTCGCGCGGCAGGTTCTCGATAAGGCCGGTGTTGAGCACGTTACCGCCGATCTTGAAAGGCTTGTCGGTCAATATCGCGTCCATGATGTACGACGCATACTCATGCGTGCGCCTATGCGTGACGTTACCGTTTACATACTGCTCGCGCGCAGCTTTCCAGCCCGCGATCTGGGCTACGCAGCGCCTCGGATACTCGTCGAGCGGGATGTGGTAACGCTCGATGAGCTCAGGGTATTTCGACTTGATGAAATAGCAGTTGTACTCGGCGTTGTGCTCGCTCGACTCGGTGCAGTAGTAGCCGAATCTGCGGATGTATTCATAGCGGACAAGGTCCCAAGATTTCGAGTTGGGATTTTCAAGCTCCGCAATGGCTCTGCGGCGAACCTCGGGATAAAGGTCGGTGCCGTCGGCGTTGCGCAGCTCAAGCAGCCACGCCATGTGGTTGATGCCGCCTATGCGCTCGTAAAGCGGTTCCTTCCACGGAATGCCCAGGGCATGCAGCAGCCCACGCGAGCAGACCTGCACGCTGTGGCAAAGGCCGACGGTCTTAACGCCCGTGTAGCGAAGCATAAAGCCGGTCAGCATCGCCATCGGGTTTGTGTAGTTCAAGAACCACGCATCGGGGCAGACTTCCTCCATGTCGCGCGCGAAATCTTCGAGAACCGGGATAGTGCGCAGCGCACGGAAAATACCGCCTATGCTATGAGTGTCGCCGATCGTCTGGCGCAGGCCGTACTTTTTGGGCACCTCAAAGTCGATGATCGTGCAGGGGTCATAGCCGCCAACCTGGATTGCGTTGACGACAAAGTCCGCGCCCTTCAGCGCCGCCTTCCGGTTTTCGACGCCGAGATACTTTTCGATTTTTGCCCTGTTATTGTTGATGTTCTGGTTGAGCGCGCAGACCATTATGTAGGATTCTTCAAGGCGCTCGGGGTCAATGTCATAGAGCGCAATCGTGCTGTCACGCAGCGATTCGGTAAGCATACAGTCGCCGAGCACGTTTTTGGCAAATACCGTGCTGCCGGCACCCATAAAAGTAATCTTCGGCATTGACAAAACCTCCGTCTCGGGTCCGCCCCAATTTGTGGGCTGCGAACCGCAGTTTTATTTTTTTCTCCAGTTTTTCCGCTTTTCGGCTTATGACATTTTATATTATATCACCATGTTTACGAAAGTCAAGTGAAGATTAGGTGAAGATTAAACATTCTACTTAACACGGCAAATAGTTATAATTGACCGTCAAAAAATGCGTAAAAACCGTTGATATTCGGTAATGTATGATGTATGATCGTTATAAAACGCCAACAACTACAAAAATAGCTAAGTTTATTATATGGAGGATAAGTTATGTTTATTGAAGAAAGGCACAGGGCAATTCTGGAAATCATCGCCGAGAAAGGCAGGATTAGCACAAGCGAAATCAAAAACCTTTTCGGCGTCGGGTACGAGACCGCAAAGCGCGACTTGCGGCTACTTGAGCAAAAAGGGCTTCTCAAGCGAGTTTACGGCGGCGCGATACCGCTCGTGGGCTACGGTGTCGGCAAACCCGCGGGCGTAACCTGCCGCGACTATAATGAGGTAAGGCCCGATTATCTTGCGGTTGCAAAACGCGCGGCATTGTTTGTCGAAAACGGCGACATTATATTCATCTCAGCCGCGACGGTTGGCTGGTTTATGCTCGGTTTTTTGCCCCGCGAGTATAGTTTGCGCATAGTCGTCAACTCGACGATTTTGGCCGAGGAGCTGCGCAAAAACAAAAACTTCAAAGTCGTAATGCTCGGCGGGGAGCTTGACGAGAAGGGCAACTCATATGGCATGTATGCGCGCGAGATACTGCGCGGGATGCGTATTGACAAAGCATTCGTCACATCGGCTTACATTTCGCCGACGTTCGGGCTTTCGGTGCAAAGCGAGAGTCGCGCGGAGTTTTTGCGCCTTGTGCTCGACTGCTCGCGCAAAGCCTTCGGCCTTTATCCGACCGCAAAAATCGGGGCGGAGAGCGCAATTTCGATTTGCCCTGCCTCGCGCCTGCACACGCTTATAACCGACAGCGACATAAGCGAGGAGGACATCGCCGCATTCTGCGAGCTTGGCGTTGAAGTTGTTACCGTCTCTCCTTAAGAAAATACTAAAAAACGCGGGTTTCGCCCACGTTTTTTAGAGTTTAATAAAATTTTTGAACCAAACATTCCGATATGCGTTATTATATATGAAGCATGCTTCAAAACGCCGGCGGGGAGGTGGCTTCCTTAAAAAAGCCGTACGAAGAAGTAGCGGCGGAAAACCAAGCTTGGCTTTACCGCTACATATGCCACTTGCTCGGGAAAAGCGGACCGGCTGCCGAGGACCTTTTACAAGAAACGCTTATCAAATGTTTTAAAGCCTATGGCAGCTATGTCGAGCAGGGTTCGCTTGAAGCTTGGCTTTCAAGCGTGGCCCGCAACACCGTGATGTCGTATCTGCGCAGCCGCAATAGGTTTGACATAATCTCACTAAGCAGCAGCGGCATTCTTGACTGCGGGCCTTACAAAATCGCCTACGCTGATGCGTATGTTGACGCAGACGAAACGATTAATTTAAAGTGCTGCTTTACGATGAATTAAAAAGCGCGGCGGAGCGTAATGCTCCGCCGCAGTTTTTAGCTCATCAGCTTAACCAATATCGCTTTTTGAATATGCAGCCGGTTTTCTGCCTCATCGAAGATTTCGTTCGCGTGCCGCTCGAAGACGTCGGTTGTAATCTCCTCCTCGCGGTGCGCGGGCAGACAATGCTGCACAATCGCGTCCGGCTTTGCCAGCGCCTCAATCTCGGCGTTTATCTGATAGCCTTGGAATTCCTTTCTGCGCTGCTCGGCCTCATCCTCCATGCCCATCGACGCCCAAACGTCGGTGTAAAGCACGTCGGAGTCTTTCGCCGCTTCTCGCACGTCCTCCGTTAATATAAACTTGCCGGGATAGTTTTTTGCAAACTCCAGCGCGTCGGGATGCGGCAGGTGGTTTTTCGGGCAGGCGACAGCCACCGTCATACCGACCGTAAGCCCGCCGACGATAAGCGAGTTTGCCACATTGTTGCCGTCGCCTATAAAGCAGAGCTTTAACCCCTCGAGCGTGCCCTTGTACTCGCGGATTGTCATAAGGTCCGCGAGCACTTGGCAGGGATGCTCATAGTCGGTAAGCCCGTTAATTACCGGCACTCCCGAGTATTTCGCGAGGTCCTCGACCTCTTTTTGCGAAAAGGTTCGTATCATTATCGCGTCGACATACCTTCCCAGCACGCGCGCCGTATCTTCCACCGGCTCGCCGCGCCCTATCTGAAGGTCGCGCGCCGACAAAAACAGCGCATAGCCACCAAGCTGGTACATGCCGACTTCAAACGACACGCGCGTGCGCGTCGAGGACTTCTGAAATATCATGCCGAGCGTCTTGCCCGCAAGATATGGGTGGGCTATGCCGTTTTTTCGCTCGTATTTTAGCTGCTCGGCAAGATTTAATAAATCGTCTATGTCGGCCTTTGAAAGGTCGGCCATTTTAAGAAGGCTCCGCTTCATTTTTCACACCTCTGGCTGCCGCCAAGCACGGCTTCTAGTATCTTAAGACCTGCGTCAAGCTCATCGTATGTAATCGTCAGCGGCGGGAGGAACCGCAAAACATTCGACCCTGCCGAAAGGATCAAAAGCCCCATCTCGCAGCATTTTTTCACATACTCGCGCGGGTCGCCGTCAATCTCCACGCCGGTCATAAGCCCCAGCCCCCGCACTTCTCGCACGATTGGGATGTTCATATCTTTAATCCGGGCGCGTAAATACTCTCCTTTGTCGCGCACCGAACGCAGGAATGCCTGGTCTTTTACCCTGCGCACCACCTCGAGCGCTCCGGCGCAAGCGGCGGGGTTGCCGCCGAATGTCGAGCCGTGGTCGCCGGGCCCGAGCACTGTAGCAAATTTATCATTGCACATAAACGCCCCGATTGGAAGCCCGCCGCCGAGGCCCTTTGCGACCGTCACGATGTCAGGCTCGATGCCGTAATTTTGGCATGTGAGGAACCTGCCGGTCCGCCCAATGCCGGTCTGCACCTCATCGACGATAAGCGCTATGTCATGCTCGCGGCAAAGCTCCTCGACGTCGCGCAGGTACGCCCCGCGCAGGAAATTGACACCGCCCTCGCCTTGGATTATCTCAATCATAAGCCCGCAGACATCGGGCGTCATCGCTTCTTTCAGCGCATCAATGTCGTTTGGCTCCACATATTTGAAGCCCTCGGTATAAGGCGCAAAATCCACATGGAACTTATCCTGACCGGTCGCGGCGAGCGTCGTAATCGTGCGCCCGTGGAACGAGTTTTTCAGCGTAATTATCGTCGCGCGGGTGTTGCCCGGCTTTCCAAAGCCGTACTTGTCGCGGCTGTATTTGCGCGCAAGCTTTATCGCGCCCTCGTTCGCCTCGGCGCCGGAGTTGCAAAAAAACACTTTTGACATGCCGGTGGCAGCCGTAAGCTCGCGAGCCAGCTCTGCCATTTTAGGCGCGACATAGTAATTTGACATATGCGCGAACTTGCCGAGCTGCTCGGTCACAGCCGCGGTCCAGCCCTCATCGCAGAGCCCAAGCGAGTTGACGCCAATCCCCGATGTGAAGTCTATATATTTACGTCCGTCGCAATCGTAAACAGTAGCGTTTTTGCCGTGGGATATTGCAACGGGCAGCCGCCCGTAGGTACCCATCACATATTCGGCATCAAGCCCCAAATAATAAGCGTTGTTCATATCTACCTCTTAATGCTACTTTTCGCTTTTCGGCAGACTCGCGGGCGGGGTATAACCCTCCCGCACGTAAACCATTACTTTACAAACATTGTGCCGATGCCTTCGTCGGAGAACATCTCGATGAGTATTGAATGGAGTATCCGCCCGTCCAAAATGCAAGTGCGCTGGATGCCTTGGGCTATAGCCTCGGCACAGCAGTTGACTTTCGGGATCATTCCGCCGGTGATGATCCCTTCGGCTATAAGCTGAGGTATTTCAGAAATTTTTACTACCGGTATCAGCGAGTCTTCGTCTTTGGGGTCGCGCAACACCCCGCGCACGTCGGTAAGAAGCAGGAAGTTTGATGCGCCCAGCGCGACAGCGAGCTTCGATGCGGCGATGTCGGCGTTTATGTTGTAAGCCGCGCCGTCGTCTACGCCCGCGGCAATCGGCGCAATTACGGGTATATACCCTTTTTCAATCGTGTCCTTAATAATCGACACATCGACCGAGGTAATCTCGCCGACGTATCCGTAGTCGCTCATGCCGTCGTCGAGCTTTTTGGCTTTAAGCATGCCGCCGTCGATTCCGCAAAGGCCGACCGCTTTGCCGCCGATACGCCCGATGAGATTTACTAGGTCTTTGTTCGTCTTGCCGGCGAGTACCATCTGGACGATTTCCATGTCCTCTTCGTCCGTATAGCGCAAACCGTTGACAAACCGGCTCTCCTTGCCGAGCTTTTTCATCATATCGGTTATCTCCGGGCCGCCGCCGTGGACGAGCACGACATGGATGCCGACCAGCGATAAAAGAACGATGTCGGAAATAACCGCCTCATTCAATCCGGGGTTATACATCGCGCTTCCGCCGTATTTGATTACAACGGTTTTTCCCGTATACTTCTGTATATACGGCAGCGCCTGCGTGAGTATCCGAGCTTTATCCATGTTCGATATAAACATAACTTTGCCCTCTTTAGCTTCTATAATCACCGTTTATCCGGACGTACTCGTAGCTTAAGTCGCAGCCCCATGCGGTGGCAGAAGCTTTGCCGCATTTGCAGTCAACATCAATATATATGTAGTCGCAGGACAGGATTTCCTTTGCCTTCTCTTCGTCGACCTCTATCGCGCAACCGTTTTTGCAAACGTCGATTTCCCCGGCTTTGGACTTAAACTTTAGATCCACTTTATAGGGGTCAAACTCAACGCCCGCATACCCGAGCGCACAGATTATTCTACCCCAGTTGGCGTCTGCGCCGAACATCGCGGTTTTGACCAGCGGCGACTTTATAACCGATTTCGCAAGCTTCTTTGCTCCCTCTTTGTCATAGTAGTTTCTGACCGTGCACTCAAGCAGCTTTGTCGCTCCCTCGCCATCGGCGGCAATCGCTTTCGCCATGTTCGTGCAGATTTGCAACAGCGCCGCGCGGAACGTTTCGTAATCCTCGCCTTCAGGAGCCGTTATTGCCGCATTATTAGCCATGCCAGACGCGAGGATTATAACCATGTCGTTAGTCGAGGTGTCGCCGTCGACGCTTACCATGTTGAAAGTGTCGGCAACTACCGACCGCAACGCCTCGCGCAGCGGGGCGGGCTCAATCCCCGCGTCTGTGGTTATAAACCCTAGCATCGTCGCCATATTTGGCTCAATCATTCCCGAGCCTTTGCAAATGGCGCCAATTTTGACCTTTTTACCGCCGAGCGTAAACTCGCAGGCGAACTCTTTCGGCCTTGTGTCTGTCGTCATAATCGCATTCGCGGCAGCATATGAAGCCATCTCGCCGTATGCAAGCTGCTCCGCAAGCTCGGGTATGGCGCTTATTATGATTTCCACGGGCAGCGGCAATCCAATCACACCCGTCGACGCGACTATGATGTCTTCTTCTTTTATTCCAAGGTGCTCAGAAAGCGCCTTGCAAGTAAGGTTTGCCTTCTCAAACCCATCCACGGTGCAGGCGTTGGCGTTGCCGCTGTTGCAGATTATAGCCTGCGCATATCCGTCGGCAATATGCTCGCGCGTGACTCCCACGGGCGCGGCATACACTTTGTTTGTAGTAAAAACTCCTGCTGCGGCGCAGCGGCAGTCGGCAACTATCAGCGCAAGGTCGCGCCGCGATTTGTTTTTGCGCAAGCCCGCATGGATTCCGGATGCCCTAAAACCTGCCGGCGCGGTAACACCGCCCGGTATTTCTTTTATTGCTGTATCCATAACGCCTCACAAACTCAGATTATTGCGGGTGGCACGAGCAAGCCTGCTGCCTCGTCAAGCCCGAAACGGATGTTCATGTTCTGTATCGCCTGGCCTGCCGCGCCCTTTACCACATTGTCTATAACCGATGAAATTATAAGCGTATGGGTGCGAGCGTCAACGTGCAGCGAAATATCGCAGAAGTTCGAACAGCGCACATTCCTTATCTCGGCATAACTACCTTGGGGCATCACCCTTACGAACCGCTCGCCATGGTAAAACTCGACGTAATGCTTATGTACCTCGTCGAGCCCGATGCCCTCTGTGAGCCGGCAGTAAATCGTCGACTCAATGCCGCGGTTTATCGGCAAAAGGTGCGGCACGAAAGTAACGCTCACCTTTTCGCTCGCCAGCTCCGAAACCGTCTGCTCGATTTCAGGCGTGTGCCTATGGCAGCCGGCTTTGTATGCCGAAAGGCTTTCGTTTGCCTCCGGGAAATGCGTATTTTGGGTTGGGCTGCGCCCTGCCCCGGTGACGCCCGATTTTGAGTCTATTACAATACCCTCTAAAGAAATAACCTTGTTTTTTATTGCCGGCGCAAGCCCAAGCGCTATAGAGGTCGGATAGCAGCCGGGGTTGCCTATAATATCGGCAGTTTTAATTCTCTCGCGGTAAAGCTCGGGCAACCCGTAGACTGCTTTTTTGTGCAGCTCGGGCTTTTTGTAGTCAAGCCCGTACCAATTCTTATAGTCCGCCTCATCATAGAGCCTAAAATCGGCCCCGAGGTCAACGAACACTTTCCCGGCGTCTACGCATTTTTCGGCTATCTCCTCCGAAAGCCCATGCGGCAGCGAGGCGAACACGACGTCGGACGCGGCAATTACCTCGTCTTCGTTTGCCAGCTTCATATCGCAAAGCTTCGCAAGCCCGGGGTATACCTCAGAGATTGCTTTACCCTCAAATGACACCGAGGACAGAGCCGCGAGCCTTACCCCCGGGTGGCAAGTGAGCAGCCTTACAAGCTCCATACCCGCATAACCAGTTGCGCCGATTATTCCGACCGAAACCATCCTTTATAACCTCACGGCTGTTTTCTGCTATCTATAAACTTTTTTAGCGACTCAAGCTGGGCGACTACCGACTCAGGAGCCGGACCGCCGGACGACTTTCGGCGGCTTACGCAATTTTCTAGGTCAACCGCCTCATATATGTCGCCGCCAAAGCCGGGGTGGAAGGATTTATATTCCTCCAACGTCAGCTCCTCGAACGTTTTGCCCTGCTCGATGCAGTATGCTACAAGCTGACCGACTACTTTATAGGCGTCTCTGAACGGGACGCCTTTTTTCACAAGGTAATCCGCGCAGTCGGTAGCCGCGATAAACCCGCCAGACGCCGCGCGCCGCATTGCCTCTTTGTTGAACGTAAGAGTCGCGAACATTTTCGTAAACAACTCAAGGCAAATTTTGACTGTGTCGACGGCGTCGAAAATCGCCTCTTTGTCTTCCTGCATGTCTTTGTTATAGGCGAGCGGGAGCCCTTTCATCACCATCAGCAGCGTAACAAGCGAGCCGGTGACCCGCCCCGTTTTGCCGCGCACCAGCTCAGCTATGTCGGGGTTTTTCTTCTGCGGCATGATTGACGAGCCGGTAGAGTAAGCGTCGTCAAGCGTTACAAACCCAAATTCCGAGCTCGACCAAAGGATTATCTCCTCGGCAAACCTTGAAAGGTGGACCATTATTATCGATAGTGCCGCGGCAAGCTCGATTGCAAAATCGCGGTCCGAAACGCCGTCGATGCTATTTTCAGCCACCCCATCCATGCCGAGCTCCATTGCGACCGACTCTCGGTCAATCGGGTAGGTTGTGCCGGCAAGCGCGCATGAGCCGAGCGGCGAAATATTCATGCGCCTGCCCGCGTCGTCTAGCCTGCCGATGTCGCGCCGAAACATTTGCGCGTAGGTGAGTATATGGTGAGCTAACGTTATCGGTTGCGCGCGCTGCAGGTGGGTGTAGCCCGGCATTATCGTTGCCGTATGCTCCTTGGCTTTATCGTATATCGCCTCAAGCAGCCCTATTATGAGCTTTTCTATCTCTTCTATTTCGTCCCTTAAATAAAGTCTTATGTCGAGCGCGACCTGGTCGTTTCGGCTGCGCGCAGTGTGAAGCCTCTTGCCCGGCTCGCCAATGCGCGCGGTGAGCTCGGCTTCCACAAACATGTGGATGTCCTCAGCTGAGTGGTCAAACTCTAGCTTTCCCGACTCAAGGTCCTCAAGTATGCCTCCAAGACCCGCGATTATTGCATTCGCGTCTTCGGCAGTGATTATCCCCTGCCGGGCGAGCATTGCCGCATGCGCCATGCTGCCGCGTATGTCTTGGCGGTACATGCGGCTGTCGAACGAGATTGAGGAGTTGAAGTCATTAACACGGCTGTCAAGCTCTTTTTTAAACCGCCCCGCCCACATTTTTTCGCTGGATTTTCCCATTTATATATCACCCGGGCTGCGGGATATATTCCAAATCTCTCCCGCAGCCCATCCTTTATCCCCGTTTTTGACCGCAGGCTCAACCATCGCCAGCTCCGCAGCCTTCACTTTTATTCTCCTGTTCCCGCTGCGGGCGTGCTGCGCTTGCGGGCAGCCACCGCAATGGGAAGCCCGAACAGGTTTATAAATCCTTCGGCGTCTTTTTGGTTGTAAACTTCGTCTGCGCCGAAGGTGGCGATGTCCTCACTGTATAGCGAGTAAGGCGAGGTTATGGAGGAAATTATTATATTGCCTTTGTACAGCTTGAGCTTAACGTCGCCGGTGACATACTCCTGAGTCTTGTCTACGAATGCCGACAGCGCCTCGCGTAGCGGCGTGAACCACTGGCCGTAGTATACAAGCTCGGCAAACTTGTGCGAGAGCACCTGCTTCATATGCATCGTGTCGCGGTCGAGCGTCAGCGTTTCGAGCGCTTCGTGCGCGGCGTAAAGTATCGTGCCGCCGGGCGTTTCGTACACGCCGCGGCTCTTCATACCGACAAGCCTATTCTCAACTACGTCCACGATGCCGATGCCGTTTTCGCCGCCGAGTTTGTTGAGCTTTTCAATCAGCTCAATCGGGCCGAGCTTCTCTCCGTCTATCGCGACGGGAATGCCTTTATCAAATGAGATAGTCACATATGTGGACTTGTCGGGCGCTTTTTCGGGCGTGACGCCCATCTCGAGAATTTTGTCGTACTGCGGCTCGTTTGCCGGATCTTCAAGGTCAAGCCCTTCGTGCGAGAGGTGCCAAATGTTTTTGTCTTTCGAATAGTTCGTCTCGCGGCTTATCTTGAGCGGGACATTATGAGCTATCGCGTAGTCTATTTCCTCGTCGCGCGATTTTATGTTCCAAATCCGCCACGGCGCGATGATTTTCATATCGGGCGCAAAAGCCTTTATCGTCAGCTCAAACCGCACCTGGTCGTTGCCCTTGCCCGTACACCCGTGCGCAATCGCGTCCGCGCCCTCGCAAAGCGCGATTTCGACTATGCGCTTTGCTATAACTGGCCGCGCGAAAGAGGTGCCGAGCAAATACTTACCCTCATACTTTGCGCCTGCTTTCAGCGTCGGGAATATGTATTCCTCTATAAACTCTTTTCGCAAATCCTCAATGTATATTTTAGATGCTCCGGTTTTCAGCGCTTTTTCCTCAAGGCCCTCTAGCTCGTCGCCTTGGCCGACGTTTGCCGACACCGCGATTACCTCGCAGCCTGGATAATTTTCCTTCAGCCATGGAATAATAACCGATGTGTCAAGCCCGCCCGAGTATGCGAGCACTACTTTCTTAATCTCTTTCTCCATCTCCCATATCTCCGCTAAATGAAAAAATCTTGCCAAGATTATAGCACACGTTGTATAAAAATTCAATATGCATCCTGCACAATAATGAATAAATATACAGACGCAATTTGTTTTTATTACACCCTATTATTTTCCGCGTCTAAAACGCGGTGTGTGGCAAATAATAAACTCGTCAAAACCGAAAGGAGTTGATATTTATAATTATCGATACGACAAACCGCCGTATAAAGCGGATACTAAGAAAGCTAAAGCAAAACAAATCCCAGCTTTCGGCGTTTATTGCATGGGCTTTTCTAACCGCGCTTTGCCTTACAATTCTCGTTTTTGCAAACCATGCGGTTGAAACGATCGCAGCGCGCCTCAATGACGACGCCGCGCCCGCAATGGCGGACAAGCGCGACGAAGATGCTGAAAACACGGAGAGCGCAGAAACCTGCCCTTATTGCAAAAAGGCTGAGGGCGAGCACGGCTTCGGCGATGGCAACTCCGACCCAAGCTGCAAGCGTAAGCATCATCATCATAGGCGCCGGCATAGCGACTTACCCGAAACGGCTGCCGAGACGGCGCCATATGGCTGCGATACTGAGAACCAGCAAAGCAATGCCGAAACCCAATCGCCAAACGGCGGTTCCGAAACCGCAGCTCCGAACAGCAGCGCTTCTAATCCAAGCGCAAACAGCGAAACGGAGCAGGCACCAGCCGAAACATCGGCCAAGCCCACCGCGGAGCCTGCCAAGTCCGGATACTCTACAAAATCATACGACTGGTACTTTAAGACCAATAACGATCATGCTCGACCGCCGCTGCCTGCCGAGTTCAACTTTATAAAACAGCACGACACCTATTGGATCGGCAAAGAAGGCGTCGGGAAAACCATATACCTTACTTTTGACGCCGGCTATGAAAACGGCAATGTGAGAAAAATACTTGACATCCTTAAAGACAAAGGCGTACCCGCAACGTTTTTCATACTTGAAAACCTCGCAAAACGCGAGCCCGAGCTTGTCAAGCGCATGGCTGACGAAGGGCACCTGATCGGCAACCACACGGCGACCCATAAAGATATGACAAAGCTCACCGACGACGAGTTTGCCGAAGAACTTTTCAAGCTCGAGCGGGCAGTTAAAGAATATGCGGGCGTCGACGTGGCGAAGTTCTACCGTCCTCCTATGGGCACATTCAGCGAACGCGACCTCGCGCTTGCCAAAAAGCTCGGCTACAAAACTATAATGTGGAGCTACGCATATGCAGACTGGGATAATAACGCCCAGCCCCAGCCCGACAAAGCGCTTGAATTGCTGCTCGGGCACACCCATGAGGGCATGGTGCTGCTTCTGCACCCAACTTCGGCGACAAACGCTGAAATTCTCGACGACTTTATCGACCGCTTAAAGAGCGACGGCTGGAGATTTGGCACGTTGACCGAACTAACCTCCTGAAACCGGGAGGCGCCGTATGTTTAAACATACGCTTCGGTCATTTATATACATTATATGTGTATATTTATTTATTAGCCTCATCCCCTTTTCGGGCTTCGAGGATACGACGCCGGATATTCAGCCGTATATTGAAGCCGAAACCGAGCCGGTGGATATGCGCGAGCTTGAGAGCCTATACTTTTCTCCGGGCATCGCCGGCGCGAGCGCGTCGCCTCTTACCGACAAATACATCGCGCTGACTTTCGACGACGGGCCGCATGAAGCATACACGCCTGAAATCCTTGACATTTTGCGCGAGTACGGCGTCAAGGCGACGTTTTTTATCGTGGGGAAAAACTGCGAGGAACATCCCGAGCTTGCGGCGCGTATAATCGACGAAGGGCACGAGGTGGGCAACCACACATACTCGCACCTGCCCAACATCGCGAAAGCCGACGAAGACACAATTATGCGCGAGCTATTGCGCGTCGAGGACACGCTTCACGAGCTGCGCGGGTACCGGCCGCGACTTTTTAGGCCGCCCGGCGGGGTTTATAACGTCACGCTCGACCGTGTTGCGACACAGCTAAACTACACCGCCGTGCTTTGGAATGTCGACACTCACGACTGGCGGTGCCCGCCTTCGCCAAAAATCGCAACCGAGGTTATAAAAAAAGTTAAGCCCGGATATATCGTCCTCATGCACGACTATGTGGTGGGTAAAAGCAACACCCCAGCCGCGCTGCGCATTTTTTTGCCGCGCCTTATCGAGCTTGGCTACCGGTTCGTTACGGTCAGCGAGCTTATAAACATGAGCGGCACGCCGGAAGAATGAGGTTGCAATGCGCCGAAAAATGTGCTAAAATAGACAAAAAGCTCGGAGGTTTTATTATGGCGAAAGCAAATGTAATGCTTATTAAAGCCCAAAAGCGGCGCGAGATCGCACCGGCTCTGCAAACTGTGCTCACCGATTTCGGCTGCCTTATCATGACCCGCCTCGGATTGCATGAAGCAGGCGACACCTGCTCCGACGAAGGGCTTATCATTTTGCACCTTGTAGATGATGAGGAAGAGATTAAGCGTTTCGAAGAAGCCCTCTCGAAGCTCGACGGAATCAAATACAAGCTTGTCACAATATAATTTAAGCCCCGCAAGGTCTGCAAAGCCTGCGGGGAATTTTTATGCAGTTTTTCCGGATCAGATTAGTCAATCGCCTCGTCGATTTTTGCGGCGAGCGCCTCGCGCGAAACTACCCGGCGCAAATAGCGGTGCTTCCCTGCGGGGGCGGGCGAGAAAGCCGTCATACCGTCGTCCGCCACGCTTATTTTGCCCGGCTCGGAAAGCTCAAGCACGCCGCTGCAGCCATATGCTGCGTAAAGCGCCGTTGCGGGGTCCCACGAGTCGCGCCCGCCCCCGCTCCCATGGAGTATATAGGCAAGAGAGGAAGGCTGCTCCCGCCCGTATTTTTCAATCATCTTGCCGCCGGAATAGACCCTAAGGCCTGCCTCAAACGGCAAAACCGTGACCGGCACCGGCGAGCTTTCAAACACGCCTTTTGCGCTTTTAATGTCGCATACAATATTAAACTCAGGTTGGGGCTGCTCGGTTCCTTCAAACGGCTCAATCCAACCGCCCATAAGTACAATTTCGTCGATTTTGCGCATCGCGAGGGTCACGCCGTCGAGTGGCGATATCTCGTCTGGCTTCGAGCGTAAAAACGCGTATATGTTCGGCAGCGGCCCTGTGGCAAGAAGCGTTACCTTCTCATCGGAGCCGGCAAGCACGGCGCGGATAAGCGACACCGCATCGGTAACCGGCGCTGCGCCGTTTGGGAACGCTTCGGCTACGCCGGCAGAGTACATGTCGCCGTGGGGGTAATATGTTTCAGACGGGCTGCAAAGTGAGCCTATCGGCACGCCCTCCCGCCCATACTGTCGCAATATCGCCCCGACGCACCCGGGGGCCGTTTCATAGGGCGAGGAGATTGTTACAGCCGCAAGCTCGCATACGCCGCGCCGCTCAGCCGTAAGCAGAACGCACAGTGCGCCGACATCGTCGCAATCGCAGCCGATATCGGTGTCAAATATTATTTTTTTCATTTTTACCGCCCCGTTTTACAAATTTTTGCCGGGATATTTAAAGATATTATAATCAGTCGCCTTTTGGGTGTCAATAATCAAAGCAAGAATGCATCCGGAGGCGATATTTTATTTTCCATCGTGAGATAAGATCCGAAGCGAAAAAGTTTCTAAAAAGAAGCGGTGCTCTCGCGCCGCTTGCCGCAATATCTGCCGTCTCACTGCTCGTTGCGGTCGCCTGCAAAAATGTGATAAAAACCTTTTTTACTCTGCCGTCGCTTGAATTTGTCACGGCGTCGAGCACCGTCTCGCCCGACACTCCGGTCGGGAGCATCCTCACCGAACAGCTTACCGAGCCTGCCATGTGGGCGCTCGATATGGCTGCTGCCGTATCAAGCGACTTTTTGACGCTAGCGCTTGTCGCGCCCACGGTCGCCGGTATGATTCTCTGCATTTTGCGCGCATATGCCGAGTCCGAGCTTGGCGTATACCCTTCTGCGCGCGGGATATCGTCATATGCCGCCGGCGGTCTCGGCTACTTCTTTGCCGGTACGCAAAATTACCGCCGGGCGTTTGCGCTGGCGGGCTCAGCCGTGTTCCGCATTGTTTTGTGGCTAATCCTTGTGGTGCTTCCCATTTGGGCGGCAGCCGAGCTTGACAGCGGGGTTCTGGTTCCTTTTGCGGTTTACCTCCCAGCAGGCTTTCCGGTTTTGCCTTTTGCGATAGTGCTTTCGGCACTATTTTTGCTGCTAGGGCTTTTTATTCGCGTGCGAAGGTACCTTGCCGCACCGATTTATATTGAAAACCCGAATCTTTCGATTGCGGAGTCGGCTCGCTGCTCGGTCGAGCTGATGCGCGGCTATCGCGCTGCTGCATTATCGCTTGAGCTTGGGTTTATTTCATGGTGGCTGCTCGGTTTTTTCACGCTTGGGATAATGCTTGCGCTATTTGTTATCCCGTATTATCTTACGTGCCGTGTCGTTTTTTACCGGCGCGTGGTTGAATTACAAAAAGCAAAAAGCGAGGTGTAATTTCGCCGAACCTTTTTGCTTTTGCCGATACTTAATAAAAACTACTAAAACATAAGCCGCGGAAGGCTTTTTTACCGCGGCTTTTTTATTTTGGCTTTACAGATTCAAAATTTTAAGCTATATTATTCTTTAGATTGCTAAAAATCACCAAGTAAGAGGATATTGCGAGATGTGTATTAGCAAATATGCCGGAATTTTCCCCGCGCTATTAACGCCATTCAAACAAAACGGGGAAATCGATGAAAAAGCACTTGAAAAACTCATCGAGATGAACTTGCGCCGCGGTGTCAAAGGCTTTTATGTCAACGGCAGCAGCGGCGAGGCGTTCCTTATGACTGTTGAGGAGCGCATGCTCGTTTTGCAACTTTGCGCCGATATTGTCGGAGGGCGCGCGACGATGGTCGCCCAAATCGGCGACGTATCTGAGGACAAAGCGATACGCATGGCGGCGTTTGCCAAAGGCTCCGGATATGACGCCGTATCGGCGGTAACGCCTTTTTACTACAATTTCACATTCGACAACATCAAAGATTATTATCGCAATATCGCAAACGCCTCGGGCTTGCCAGTGATGGTATACTACATACCCTCGCGCTCTGGCGTGACTTTCACGGTCGAGCAGGCGCTCGAGCTTATGGACCCCGACTATGTTGTCGGAATTAAGTTTTCATCGACCGACCTTTTTACACTCGAGCGAATTAAGGCCGCATATCCGCAAAAGCCTGTTATGTTTGGGGTCGACGAAATGCTCACTGCGGGGCTTGCCGCAGGCGCCGACGGTGCAATAGGATCAACTTACAACTTTATGCCTGAAAAAGCGGTCGCAATCCTTAATGCAGTCACGACGGGCAATCTCGGCGAGGCACGACGGCTGCAAGCTGAAATGAACACCGTGATATCCTGCCTGTTTAAGGCCGGGGTACTTGAAGGCTCGAAAGAGCTGCTTTCGTTGATGGGGCTAGATGTTGGGTGCTGCCGCAGGCCGTTTGGAAACGTATCTGAAGAAAGCCTCGCGATGCTGAGGGCAAAAGCCCTGCCGCTGCTTACGCCTGTAAAATAAAACTTGCCGGAACGGGCATTCCCGTTCCGGCTTTATGTTTTTAGAATTTTACAACACCCTTTTTTATTATGACGTTCGCATATATTGCTTTCTCGCCGGTCATAAGTATCGCATATGCCTTTTTAGCACGCTCGTAGAAGGCAAAGCGTTCCACAAACTCAAACGGCGCGTCGGTGTATTTATTTACTATCCTGCGGAACTCGTCCCAGATCGGGATATCGAGCGCTTCGTCCTGCGGCGCTTTTGCCATAAGCGCGACCGGCGGCGCATACTCGTCGAGCGGGAACAGCGTGAGTATCGCTTCGAGCAGCTCGGGCACGCCGTGCCCGTCTGCTCGAAGCAAAATCGAGTTTTTCGCGCATGAGGCGCCGGGGAAGTTGCCGTCGGCAATGACCAGCTCGTCGCCGTGCCCCATTTCGCAGAGCACTTTTAAAAGCTCGGGCGATAATATTGGCGGTATTCCTTTAAGCATTGTTTCACCTCATTATTTTTTCTAAATTATAACATTCTAAAGCACATTTTTCCAGTAGGCGCCCATAAATTTTGCACCAAAGATTGGCGCATAAATATACCTAATTCGATTGATTTGTCGGCATATTTGTGGTAGAATTTTGAGCGAAACAAAAAAAGCGGAGGATCTGCCAATGTATAATCTCGAGCGATTGACTCGCCCGCTTCCTTTTAAACGGGCCAGAGTTTCAAGCTATGACAAAACCGGCGGCAATGCCGACGCATGGCGGATTGAACCCGGGGAGACCAAAGTGCTTGCCGAACTTACCGGGCCCGGCGTCATCTCCCATATCTGGTTTACGATAGCCTCGCCTGACCGCTACTACCTTCGCAAAATCGCGCTGCACATTTACTGGGATGGCGAGGAGAACCCCTCTGTATCCTGCCCGGTCGGCGACTTTTTCGGGCTTGGGCATTCAGTGTCCTATACCTACTCGTGCGCGCTGTTTTCGACCTCTTGCAACTCCGGAAGGGAAGGCGGCTCTGTCGGCGACGGCGTAGCGATGAACTGCTGGGCGCCGATGCCCTTCCGCAAATCGGCGCGCATTGAGGTGACAAACGAGCAGGACCAACCCGTGCACGCGTTTTATTTCTACATCGACTACGAGATCCACGACTCGCTGCCCGACGACGCGCTTTATTTCCACGCCGCATGGCGCCGCGAGAATCCGGCAGGCGTCGCCGGCGACCCGAACGATCCCGCCTACAAAAAGATGTTAGAGGGCAGAAATCTCACCGACAAATACAATTACCTCATTCTCGAGGCGGATGGCCGCGGCACATATATCGGCATGAATATGAGCGTCGACAACCTCTGCGGCGGCTGGTGGGGCGAAGGCGACGACATGATCTTTATCGACCGCGGCGACGACCGCACATGGCCGCCCGACATGCACGGCACCGGCAGCGAAGATTATCTCTGCCACGCTTGGGGCATGCAGCATACGCACAATTTGTTCTGCGGAGAGCCTTGGTGCGAGTATAAAGAAGGCAACGACCACCATGGCAAAGGAAAAGTCTGCGTTTACCGCTACCATATAGCCGACCCTATCCCGTTTGAAAAGTCGATCCGCGTGTCAATCGAGCATGGCCACGCTAACGACCGCGCAAACGATATCTCATCCGTCGCATACTGGTACCAGTCTGAGCCGCATAAAGTATTCGCGCCTTTGCCTCCCGCCGGAGAGCGCCTTCCGAGAGAAAGCAAATAGCAAAGTTACTTATGGAAATATTTAAAATTAGCATAAAAGGAGATATATAAAATGAAACTTCCAGTTGGGCTTCAAGTTTACACCGTTCGCGACCATGCCGAGCGTGATTTTGCCGGCACGATGAAAAAAGTCGCAAAAATCGGTTACAAATATGTCGAGCTTGCAGGGCTTTACGGCCTTGAGCCTGCCGCTGTCAAATCGGCGCTTGATGAAGCTGGACTTGTCGCTATTTCCGCGCATATACCATTCGATGAGCTTATTGGAGACACCGACAAGGTGCTCGACACTTATAAATCGCTCGGCTGCGAGTACATCGCGGTGCCGTATCTTGCCGACGAGTACCGCCCGGGCGCCGAAAAGTTCGAGTTTGCTCTGTCCGAAATGGCACGGATAGGCAAAGCATGCGCTGATCGCGGCATGCAGCTGCTTTACCACAACCACGACTTTGAGTTTGTCACTATGCCGGACGGCAGCTTCGGGCTTGACTATATCTATGCGCAGATACCACCCGAGTACCTTGCGACGGAACTTGATACCTGCTGGGTGCGCGTCGCAGGCCAGAACCCGGCAGCATATGTGCGCAAGTACACCGGCCGCGCGCCGATTGTCCACCTCAAAGATTATGTGGGCGAGAAGACCGAAGGTATGTACGACCTCATCGGCCAGGAGAAAACCGCAAAGCAGACCAACAAATTCATGTTCAAGCCGCTCGGCATGGGCGTGCAGGACATCCCCTCTATCCTCGCCGCCTCGGTAGACGCCGGCGCGAAATTTGTGGTAGTCGAGCAAGACCAGTCTTACGATATGGACTCGCTTGAAACTGCAAAACGCAGCTTCGATTACCTCGCCTCGCTAGAATAAACCAAAGCCCGGGCTCATAGCCCGGGGCATTTAATAAAACCGGGCGAAGAACTTTTTTGGTTCTTCGCCCGAAGTTTTTGCCTAAATCGTACCGACCGCGCCGTGGAGCGGGGGCAGCGGATGCGGGCGCACCAGTTCCCCGCCGTTTTCGTAGGACTCAATAGCAGCGAAAATGTATTCCATCGTCGCGAGCGCGTCGCGGCCGCTTGCGCGAAGGTTGTCGAGCGGCACGCCGTTTGAGACGTCCTCGAGGAACGCGTGGATGCGGCGAGGGAAGGTAGAATTGAAATCCGTAATGCCGGTATTGAGCACTTCAGGCTCTGCGCCGGATTTGTAGTATGTTAGCTTCTCAACGCAGTTTTCGATTACAAATGTACCTTTCGTACCGGCAAGCTCAAAGCTCCACCAGCCGCCCAGGCCGAACATCGCGTCGCCGCGCTGCGAGAGGAGATACCCGACGCAGCCATTTTCAAACCTCATATGAATGCTTTGGATTGACAGCATAAGGTCGCTCGCCCTGCGCCTTACGCCCGGCTTATCCATAAAAGCCTGCACATGCGTGACGTCGCCGCAGAAATAGCGCATGACCGAGAAGGGATGCGTAAGGAACGCTTTCGCGTGCGAGTACGGGCGGTTCCAGCGCGGCGCGCCCGGACCGCCGTAACCTGTTTCCGAGCCGTTGAAACCGACCTTATTGATGCAATATACCTGCTCGCCTACCTGCCCCTCGTCGATGTACTTTTTCGCGCGCTCAGCCGGAATGGAGAAGTAGTGGTTGAGGTTGCAGCCAAGGTACAGCCCTCTCTTCTGGGCATATGCCACCATTTCGCGGGCTTCGTTTATATCGTTAGAGATAGGCTTTTCGACCAGCACGTGTTTCCCTGCGTCGAGGGCTTCCATTGTAGGCTCATAGTGCCAGCTGCCGTTTTCGTAACCTGATGTGCAAACGTCGACGATGTCGAGCTCGGGGTGCGCTTTGAGCATATCTTTTAGGCTGTAGTATGCGGGTACGCCGAGCCTTTCAGCCGCCTTGTCGGCGCGCTCTTTTATAAGGTCGCAGACCGCGACAAGCTCGGCAAGCTCGTCAGCCTTATGGCAATCGGCGTGCAGGTTGCCGATGCCTCCCATGCCGACAACTCCTACTTTCAGCGGTGCTTTTGCCATATTTATATACCTCTTTCAATAATAATTGTGCCGTTATGAGGCATACCTGCTATCAAAACCCACTGTGCTGATTTTGCCACTTTCCTTTTCGAGCAGCGCATACCGCGGCTTAATTTCTTCGCCGGTTTGGTATGCGGCGAGGGTATCGTATAGTTTTAAAAAACAATATTTGTCCGTTACCGCATATATTGCAGCTATGTCAATGCCGGCATAGCCGTACTTTGACGGCGACATTATAAGCTCGGCAGACTGCCCGCCGCTTAAATCGGCTGCCCACACCTTTCCCGACGAGCGGCTAAAGTAATAGGTAGCCCCGCCTTCTGACATAACCGAGCCGTAATATTCAAAATCCCATGCGGGGCAATAAAGGCGGCCCTCAGAAATGAGGCTTCCAATTGTCGCCTGTACCCCCGTTATTACCGGCTTAGGCTCGCCGCCGGTAACCTTTATCCTATAGTAATCGTAGCAGTTTACTGCCACGGCGGGCTTTATTGGCTCGCCGTTCTCGTCGGTCTCGGCGGCAGGCAAAAGCTCATACTCCGGCGCTCCTTTGTACCTTACGGGATAATATATATATCCACCGTAAACGAATATGCCGGTCGGCATCTCGCATGTTAAGATACGCTCCGGTTGCGCGGCGCCGCTGTTTCGGGGTGCCCGGAACACCCCGCCATCCTCGCTCATATAGTAAAGAACGCCGTCTTCCATTCCGAGCATTATAATATCGGCGCCATGTGCTTGCACAAACAGCTTTGGTTCGCCGCCCGACTGCGGCATCACCCATATGTCGTGCGTGCCTTCCTCGTTTTTGGAAAGAAAATAAATCTCTTCCCCGTAAAGCAAAAGCTGGTCTATCGCGTACTTCCAGTCCCAAAGAACCGTTGCGGTTTCGCCGCTTTGCGGTTTTAGGCAGGCGATTACATTATGGCGCACGCCTTTTTTTAGCTCGGCGTCAAAATATGTGCGCATCTGCGCATACCAAAGCTTGTGAGAGCCGGGCTTTGGGTCGCGCGCCCAGCATGTCAGCCCGCGGATATACGCGGGGCAGCTGTCGTCGCTATGCGCGCAGCCCTTTACGGTGCATGCCACCTTAGGCTCTATCGTCTGCTGGCCGCCGGGGACGTCGCCGAGGTCAATATACTGAAACGTGTCGGATACTCTTGCCGCATGGTACAGCCGGCTGCCAACTAGGGCATTTTCGGCGGAGAGCACGCCCCATTTCGGCTCCCCCGGCGCGCACGAAACCGCGCCGCAAAGGCATGCTAAAACCGCCGCGAGTAACAATAGGCGGGTGGGCCTTTTCATTTACTCGTCTACTTCTTCAACTTTTATCGGGATGCCGCCATTGTCAAGCGACTTTATCGCCGCGTGGATGACGCGCTGGGCTTCGTAGCCGTCCTGGCCTGAGCCGTCTATCTCTTCAGGCTTTGCTCCCGAATCGACCTGGTCTACGAACGCTTTAATCCTCGCGCGGAAAGTGTCGTCGAAGTTCGAGTAGCCGCCGAAAACAGGGTTAGTGTACACTTCCTTGAGGTAGGTTTCGGCAGGGTACAACACCGCCTCGCGCCACATATCCTCGACTACGAAGCGGCCTTTGACCCCCGCCACCTCGCAGCGCTCCATCGGGTGCCCGCGTGCTATGTCGTATGAGCTTGTAAGGTGCCCGACGGCTCCGCACTTGAAGCGGACGTTTATCGAGGCGGTCGACCAAATGTCGCGCCCGGTAGCTTTGTACGCAAAGCACGAGACTTCCTCAATTGGCCCGCAGTAATGCATCATCATGTTGACGCTGTGCGGGTTTAGCGCTTTAAGGTGATAATACGGCGAGTCGAGCTTCATGAACTTGCCGATCCAAAGCGCCATGTTGCAAAATAGCAGCTCGCCAATCCGCCCGTCGGCAAGCCATTGTTCTGCTTGGCGCGCAGCTGGCGTGAAGCGGTGGTTGAAGTTGATTCCATAGCAGCGTCCAAGGCGCCGTGCGGTCTCGACCATCTCTTTAGCGTGCTTGAGACTGTTCGAGATCGGCTTTTCGCCGAGCACATGGCAGCCCGCTTCGAGCGCCTGGATTGTCGGTATATAGTGGTCGGACGAGTACTCGTACCCACCCGTTGTTATCGAACAGATGTCAGGCTTTAAGGCGTCGAGCATCTCTTGCGCGTCAAGGAAATACGGCACGCCGGTCTCCTCGCTTGCCGCCTTGGCGCGTTCGGGGATTATGTCGCAAACGCCTACAAGCTCCGCGTTGGGAAGCTCCTTATATATCCGAGCGTGAAGCCTACCGATAGGCCCCATTCCGATAACACAAACTCGCTGCATTATATATACCTTCTTTATTCATAAGGGCACACCCGGCAGGGCCGGAATGCTTGATTTCCGGCCCTGCAGCCATGCCCTCGTATTTTAGTTTTGTGCTTTCCGCTTTTCGCCCAGCTCCTGCAGGCGCTTTGCGGTCTCAGGATCGCCGATATGAAGCGTTTTATACGCCTCGTCCGAGCTTGCAAACGGCCGGCCGATACCGTTCCACTTTGTGGCGTTAGTATAAATCGGCGCCTCGCGACCCGTTTCAGCCGTGCGCTTCTCGATATGGGCGTGTATTTTGTCGGTATAGAGCTTTACGATTTCGGGATACTGGTCGGCGACGTTGTGGTTTTCGCCGGGATCCATTATTAGGTTATAAAGCTCCACCGGAGGCTTATAGTGGAAGTCTGGCTCAAGCGCCAAAATCAGCTTCCACTCGGGCGTTCGCCAGCCGTGCTTGCGCATCCATGTCGCCTCGGTAATATACATTTCAGGCTCCTCCGGCGCCTTGCCCGCCACCACGTCGAAGAGGTTGCGCCCGTCGAACTTGATGTCTGTCTCAATGCCGATAAGGTAAAGAAGCGTGGGCATTATATCTTTAAGCTGGCAGATGTTGTCGTACCGCTTCGTCACGCCTTTTAGCTTGCGCGGGTATTTAACCGCGAACGGAACCTTCAGCGTGCACTCGTAAAGCCCGTGATGGTCGAAATAGCAGTCGTGCTCGTAAAGCGTCTCGCCGTGGTCGGAGGTAAGCACCACAATAGTGTCCTCGGCGATTCCGAGCGCCTCGAGCTTGTTAAACAGTATCGACATACACGCGTCCATGTACGCGATCTCCGCGTCGTACTGGGCGCATATGTATTCCGCGTCGGTGCATCCCGGAGGGAACCAGGTGCGGAAATAATCGCAGAACGGCTTAAACGCGTATACCGGCTCTAGCGTTTTGTTGTTTGGGTCAAACTCGTTGCCCGTGTAGAACATCCGCTCGAAAGGCTCGGGCGCGAGGTACGGCGAGTGCGGGTCCATGTGCCTTAAGAACAGGAAGAAAGGCTTGTCGTCGGCCGCAAGCCGCTCAAGCTCAGGGATTGCGACCTCGTTTAAGCTTTCCGCTTTGCGCGAGCGCCCCTGCTCCCAGCCGCCCCAGGTCACTTTCGCTTGCAGATGGCGCTCAAAGGGCGTCTGGTCGTAGTTAATAGACACGGTATTGTAGCCAGCCTCGCGCAGCACTTGCTGGAGCGTCTTGCAGTGCGGCGCTACTTTGCCCTGATGGCGGAGCGCCACGACGTCGGTCGAGAAGCAGTCCATACCGGTGAGCATAGACGCATAGCCCGGCGTCGTGGGGATTGAAGGACTGAACATCTGGTTGAAAATGACGCTGTCGGTCGAAAAGTAGCGGTCAATATGCGGCGTGGTCAGCTTATTGTAGCCGTAAAGGCTCATGCGGTCGCGGCGGAGGCTATCCACGCCGAAAAACAGTATGTTTGGCTTTTTGGCGGACATCCTATCACCTCATGAGAATTCAGATGGCGGGTATCTCTATTTTAACTTCCTCGCGCGATGCTGAAGAACGGATGATGCCATCGATTATCGCCTGGTTGTAAATTATTTGGCTCGTGGGTATTGGGGCGGGTCCGCCGGTTTTTATTGCGTCGACAAATGCGCGGACCTTGCGCTCAAAGAGGTTTGCCTTTTCTTCCTGAATGAGCGGGATGTCGGTCTGCGTGGGTTTGCCGGATTCGTCGTCGTGCATGAGCGTGATTGCCCCAATCGGGCCGTCCCATGCACCGCCCCAGAGATGATAGTTCGGCTGGCGCACCTTGAGGCCGGCGTCGGTACCGAGGAATATAAAGTCGCCCGTCGTGTCCATATGCATCGCCCAGCTCATGCGGAAGTCGAGCGTTATGTCGCCTTCAAGCCTTATAAACGCGGCAGAAAAGTCGTCGACAGAGAAGCGCCCGGCATCGGGATAATATTTCGGGTTTTTGCCGAAATAATCGTATGCCATAGCCGAAACCGTGAGCGGCTTCGGGTAGCCTATCGTATTCAGCGCAAAATCAAGCGCATAGCAGCCTATATCGGCGAGCGCGCCGACGCCTGCCTTGTCGCGCTCGATAAACGTACCGCCCGGGATACCCCTTCGGCGGCCACCGCCGGTCTGGATATAGTAAACCTTGCCGAGCTTGCCGGAGGAGACTATATCTTTCACCATGCGCGCGTTGACGTCATAGCGGGGCTGAAAACCGATCGTGACGATTTTGCCCGACTTTTTCTCGGCGCGCATTATGGCAACCGCTTCGTCGAGCGTGACTGTCATCGGCTTTTCAAGCAGCACGTGCTTGCCCGATTCGAGCGCGGCTATCGTACATACCGCGTGGGTCGAGTTATATGTGCAGACGCTGACCGCGTCGATGTCGTCGCGCTTGCAAAGCTCTTCATGGCTCTCGTATGCGGTGGCGCCCGACAGCCCAAACTCGTCGAGGAACTTGCGCGCTTTTCCGGGTATTATGTCAGCGCCTGCGACAATTTCGACGTCGTCAAAATTGAGGTACGATCTGGCATGTGCGTGAGCGATACCCCCGCACCCGATGATTCCTATACGAAGTTTCTCCGCCATGGGACAATTTCCTTTCTTTATTATAATTTTTTGCGGTTTTACAGATTTTAGGCTCAGCTTATTATACCTCTTGCATTATGCATTGTCAACATACGGAAACCGAAAGCTGCGATTGTATACTTTGTGGCATTCTTTAAAATAGTCAAATATAATAAATAAAAATTCAACAAAATGCAAGAACGGTATTGCAAAATTGCAAAAGCGGTGTTATAATAACATGCAATAATCGTTTTTTAGCCCACTGATGAAAGAGAGAGTGCCGTTATTATGCATAAAACTCCGAATGAGGGCCCGATAATTTACTTTTCGAAAAAAACAAACCTGCTTGAACAGTCGGCATACCGCTACCAGCTCCAGGAGCGCGAAGAGCCAAACCTCTACCGCGAGCTTTTCGACTACGACTCGGTGCCGAAAGTTTCATTCAACCATCGCCTTGTGCCAATGGATATGCCCGCGGAGATTTGGATAACCGACACCACTTTCCGCGACGGGCAGCAGTCGACCTCGCCGTTTTCGGTCGAGCAAATAGTGCACCTTTATAAGCTATTAAACAAACTCGGCGGCCCGAAAGGCCTCATTAGGCAGACCGAGTTTTTCATATACACCGAGAAAGACCGCAAAGCCGTTGAAAAATGCCTTGAGCTCGGCCTTGAGTACCCCGAGGTCACAAGCTGGATCCGCGCCTCCGAAAAGGATTTTGAGCTTGTAAAGGCGATGGGCATAAAGGAAACCGGCGTGCTGCTTTCATGTTCCGACTACCACATTTATAAGAAGATGGGACTCACGCGCCGGTCGGCGATGGAAAAATACGTGAGCATCGTCGGGCAGATACTAGAAAAAGGCATAAGGCCGCGCTGCCACTTCGAGGACATCACGCGCGCCGACTTTTACGGCTTTGTCGTGCCGCTTGCCGAAGCGCTGCGCAAGCTTGGGGAGGAATACGGCATACCCGTCAAAATCCGCGCATGCGACACGCTTGGATATGGCGTTTCATATCCGGGCGCGGCGCTGCCCCGCAGCGTGCCGGGAATTATCTATGGGCTACGCCACTATGCGGGCATCGCAAGCGAGCAGCTCGAATGGCACGGGCATAACGACTTTTACAAAGTCGTTATAAACGCCTCGACAGCATGGCTCTACGGCTGCTCGAGCGTCAACTGCTCGCTGCTCGGAATCGGCGAGCGTACCGGCAACTGCCCGCTTGAAGCTATGGTAATCGAGTACTGCAGCCTGCGCGGCACAGACGACGGCATGAACCTGCCGGTAATTACGGAAATAGCGCGCTATTTCGAAGACGAGATTGGATACGAGATACCCGAGCGCACGCCATTCGTCGGGCGCAACTTTAACGTGACTCGCGCGGGCATACACGCCGACGGCCTCCTTAAAGATGAGGAAATTTACAATATATTCAATACGAAGAAGCTGCTCGACCGACCGGCATCGGTCGCGGTAGACTCCCACAGCGGGCTTGCGGGCATCGCACACTGGATCAACAGCTATTTCCGGCTGCTCGAAACCCCATACGCGATAAGCAAGCAGGCTGAAATTGTAAAGCGCATGAAAGAGCGCGTTGACTCCGAGTATGAGGCAGGCCGCAACACCGTTATGGGCGACGAGGAGCTTGTGAACATGCTCCGCGAAATTGATTATGACGAGTATACGCGACTCTCGCATATCCACCTGCACCGCAAAAAGGAAGCGTCGGAGTCGGAAAGCGAAAACAAATAAAAAGCCCGGGCCACATGCCCGGGCATAATATTTTATCTTTTTACTTTTAGCCTGAAGCGGAAGATTTTTCGCTCGAGCCGTTTTTCAGACTGGCGGGTGGCGTGTATTTCTTTCGCTTTTTCGTATTTCTCGAGTATTTTGTCGACATTCCGGTCGGAGCTTGCCGAAAGCGTTGCCTCGCGCACGCGGTGGTGGAAGTCGTCAAGCTGCGATGGCGTGTACTCCCCAAGCTGGCGGACGATTTCGCCGAGCTCTTTTTTATCGTTGTATATAAACCCGTTTTTGCCGTGCTCGACCTGCTGGCGGTTGACAGGGTCGAACCGGACTATGGCGGGAAGTCCCATCGACATGCCCTCAAGCATCGAAATCGACATCATCTCGCTGAGCGATGCGGTGACATAAAAGTCGCTCGCCGCAAAATATAGCGGAATGTCGGCGTGGTCGACTTTGCCGACAAATATCACCTGTTTTTCCATGCCAAGTGAGCTAGCGAGCGCTTCGAGCGCCGGGCGCTCGGGGCCGTCGCCGACGATTATTAGCTTATACCTAGGCTCGTCCCCAAACTCCTCTGCCCAAGCTTCGATTAAGTAGTCAACCGATTTCTCTTTGCCGAGCCTGCCGACGAAAATACCTGCGAGGTCGCCTTCGCCTATGCCTATAATCGCGCGCTTTTTCTTTATTGTTTCATAAGAAAACCTGTCTGGGTTAAACTTTTCGGTATCTATAGAATTCGGTATTATCTCAACCGGCTTTGTAACTTTGCATTCGCGGAAAAAGTCGATCGCTTTAGCCGAGGGGCTTATTATCACGTCCGCGCGGTTGGCGAAAATGTTGATGTACCGGTAAAACGTCTGTTTCGCTATCGGTATCATCCGGCGGGATACGGCATAGTGAAAATACTCGTCGTACATTGTGTGCAGCGTATATACAAGCGGCACATTGAGCTTTTTCGCCGCATAAACGCCAAACACCGCCACCGGAAACTCGTCGTGCACATGGATGATGTCGGGCTTAAACTCGGCAAGCGCCGACATACGGTGTCTGCTGACTGGCGAGGCAAGACCGAAGCCGTATATTTTCTTTATCCCTATAGCCGGGCAGTATAGTACCCCGTCCCTGATGGTATGGTGGCGAAGCCTTGGGTCCGCAGTAACAATAAGCACGTTATGCCCGCGCTTTTGCAAGCTATCGCGCAGCATTGCGACGTGGGTCACAACGCCGTTTATAAATGGATAGTAAACGTCGACAAAAAGGGCTATATTCATGCCGCACACCTCCAATCTTTTTTGTGCCGGCTCAATCGTTTCCACCGAGGGGCACAAGATGGGCTATGACAAGCTCGGTCGGGTTAAAAAGCCTTGGCACGCTCACGGTGTTCGACAGCCCGCGGCTTATAACTAACCTTCCGTCTATAACTCCCGAGGTCAGCTTCGGGAACAGCCCCTGACCAGGCGCGAATACCCCGCGACCGAAAAAACGCCATTGCCCGCCGTGCGCGTGGCCGGAGAATATTACGTCAATGTCCAGCGGCTTTATATATTTGGGGTAATACTCAGGATGATGGCAAAGCAGCACTTTAAACCCCGGAAGCGCGGCAAACCTCCGCAGCCAACGCAGGTCCGGCGGCGGTGTCAGCTCGAACATTTTCGCGCGGCGCCGCGTCCAGCCTGATGTAAGGCCCCCGATATATATGCCTTTGTATACGGCATAGGAGTTATCGAGGAGTTTTGCGCCGGCTTTGGCTATTTTTTCAGCGCCGGCTTTGTCAATGTGCTCGTGATTACCGATAGAGTAAAATACCGGCGCTATCTTTGACGCCTCAAATAAAAAATCAAGCCCGTGCTTTGCGGTGTGGGGGCTGTACATATGATCGCCTGTCACCGCTATAAAATCGGGGCGGATTTTTTCTATCCCGCGCAGCACCTCAAGGTACGGCCTGTCGTGCAGGTCGGCGACAATCACAGCTGTGAGCTTTTCTTCCAATGCCGCAAGTATCGTGTATTCAACTGTTTGCATAGCAGCTCTCCATTACAGTTTATTATACGCGATGTTTTTTAACATTACAATACCGCGGCATAAACAAAAACACCTGCCCGAGCATATCCGGACAGGTGGTATGCGCCCTGAAAGCTCCGCCCTTTTACTTGTATCTGCCGACTATGATGCAGGAGTTCTGCCCTCCGAAGCCGAAAGCGTTCGACATCGCATAACGAATTTCTTTCTTTTGCGGCGCGCCGGTTATAAGGTTTATATCGCACTCGGGGTCTTTTTCCTTGCATCCTACCGTATGGGGGAGTATTCCTGTATTTATCGCCATTATGCAGGCTATAACCTCAAGCACGCCGCCCGGCCCCATCATATGGCCCGTCGAGCCTTTTGTCGAGCTAACCGGCACGCGGTAGCCGCCGAAAACCGAGCAAATCGCCTTCGATTCGGCAAGGTCGCCTTTTGGCGTCGAGGTTCCATGCGCGTTGATGTACCCAATTTCTGTTGGCAAAAGCTCCGCGTGACGAAGCGCGCGGCGCATGCACTCTGCCGCCCCCGAACCGTCGGGCGACGGCGATACGGGATGATAAGCTTCGGAAGCCGTCGCGCATCCGACAAGCACGCCAAATATTTCCGCCGAGCGGGCGAGGGCTTGGCTTTCCTTCTCTAGGACAATCGCCCCGCCTCCCTCCCCGACGACAAAGCCGTCGCGCATAATGTCAAACGGGCGGCTGTCGCCGTTTTTCGACAGAGCCTTCGCTTTGTAGAGGCTATCTATAAAAAGCGGGTTTATCGCCGAATCGCCCGCCATGACAACCACCGCGTCAACCATATCAGCCGCAAGCAAAAGGTAGCCGGTCACAATCGCGTCGCCGCCCGAAGAGCAAGCCGTCGAAACCGTAAGGCTAGGCCCGGTTATGCCATAATCCATCGAAATATACGCTGCTGCGGTGTTGCCTAGAGAGCGCGTTACAAATCTCGGGCTGACCTGCTTTTCCGCCGACAAAAACTCCTCATGCTCGCGCCATGTGGCTGTCATGCCACCTATCGCCGTGCCCATTACGATCCCAACCCTGCCCGAGCGGGTATCAAGCCCGCTTGAGCGGATAGCCTCGCAGGCGGCGATGTATGCAAATTGCGTGAAAAGGTCGAGATCCGATATTTGCCGCGTCGTAAGGTAGTCTTTCGGGTCGTAATTTTTCACCTCGGCGGCACGGGTTATCGGAAGCGACGAGGCGTCTATACCCTTTATCTCCGCTATCCCGCACTCGCCGCGCAACAGCGCCTCCCAAAAGCTTTTTATGCCTATACCTATGGGCGATACGGCGCCCATGCCGGTTATAACGATTTTTTCTGCCATCGAGCGTTCCCTTTCAAGACTCTATCTTGCGGAATGCGAGGCACACGTTGTGCCCGCCGAATCCGAGCGATATGGAGAGGCCAAGGTTAAAGTTATACTCGCGCTTTACGAGCGGCACATAGTCGAGGTCGCATTCCGGGTCGGGGCACGTTAGACCAATCGTGGGGGGGATTACCTCGTTTTTCAGCGCCAGCACCGTTGCGACCGCTTCAGCCGCGCCCGCCGCGCCGAGCATATGCCCGGTCATCGACTTCGTCGAGCTTACCGGAGTGTTTTTCGCTATCTCTTCGCCAAGCGCTTTTTTTATTGCCTGCGTCTCCGCCTTATCGTTGTAAGGAGTGCCGGTGCCGTGAGCGTTTATATATATTTTATCATCCGGCGCACAGCCCGCTTCGCCAAGCGCCTGCATTATCGCGCGCGCCGCAGGCTCCGATGAAGGCTCGGGCGCCGTGATGTGATATGCGTCGCATGTGCAGCCATATCCCGCAAGCTCTGCGTAAATTTTTGCGCCGCGCTTTCTTGCATGATTGTATTCCTCAAGGACGACAGCCGCCGCGCCTTCCCCCATAACAAACCCGGTCCGGCGCGCGTCAAACGGCAAACATGCGTTAGCCGGGTCTTCGGCGGTAGAGAGCGCCTGCATGTTTGCAAATCCCGCCACCGAAAGCGGGTTTATCGGCGCCTCCGAGCCTCCCGCTATCATCGCGTCGGCATAACCGTGCCGTATGAGCCTCGCCGCCTCGCCAATCGCGTTCGCACCTGAAGCGCAAGCCGTCACCGCCGGCATATTTGGCCCCTGGCAGCTAAAGCGTATTGCAATGACGCCCGACGCGATGTTCGCTATCATCATCGGGACAAACAGCGGCGATACGCGGCGCGGGCCTTTTTCAATGAGTTTCGTGTGCTCTACAATGAATGTCGAAATACCGCCGATGCCCGTGCCCATATATACCCCAAATCGCTCGGGCGCGACTTTGCCTGCTATCTCGCTGTCGGCTACCGCTTGGCATGCCGCCGCGACCGCATACTGCGTGTATAAGTCCGAGCGCGACAGCTCCGCTTTATCCATATACTCGCGCGGGTCGAAATTTTTTACCTCTGCGGCGAGTTTCGCTTTATGTTCGGAGGTATCAAATTTTGTAATCGGGCCGATGGCGCACCTGCCAGCCATCAGCCCTTCCCAAAATGACAAAATATCGTTCCCAAGCGGCGTTATTGCGCCAAGCCCGGTAACAACAACCCGGTTCATATTACTGTCTCCTTGAAAATCTTTTTATCCGGCCCTGCTGCCTATTAGCCGGAAACGGCGATATCGGCGTTCAACCAGCTCTTCGGGCGAAAGCAAAGCAAACCGAGAGAGCGTTTTTTCAATCTCGCCGCCGAGCCACGCGTAAAACTCCAGCGTCCCTAGCCCGCCTTCCGGCAAAATCCGCTCGACTACGCCAAGCTCATGCGCGTCATGCGCGGTGAGCTTTAGGCTCTCCGCAGCCTCCGCAGCTTTTGATGCATCTTTGTAAAGTATGCTCGCGCAGCCTTCTGGCGAGATGACCGAGTATATAGCGTTCTCAAGCATCCAAACCTCGTCGGCAACAGCCAGCGCTAGCGCCCCGCCGCTGCCCCCTTCGCCTATCAGCACAGACAAAATAGGCACACCGAGTCCGGACATCGTTATAATATTTTCGGATATCGCCTGACCTTGACCGCGCTCTTCCGCTTCGACGCCGCAAAACGCGCCGCATGTGTCGACAAAACAGACTATGGGCCTGCCGAACTTCTCCGCCTGCTTCATCAGCCTCAGCGACTTGCGGTAGCCTTCGGGATTCGGCGCTCCGAAATTGCGGCGCATGCGCTCTTTTGTGCCATGCCCTTTTTCAATTGCAATTACGGTAACAGGCCGGTTTCCCAAAAACGCAACGCCGCCGACTACCGCGGGGTCGTCGCCGTATCGCCTGTCGCCGTGCAGCTCGATAAAATCCGTAAAAATCCCGCAGATAAAGTCGAGTCCCGTCGGCCGGCTGCCAAGCCGCGCGGTCTTCACTTTTTCATATGCGCCGTCAGCCATCCGTATGGGCACCTCCGTGGATTTTAAGCAGTGTGCCTATCACCTGCCGCTGCTTCTCGCGCGGGACGATGAGGTCGACAAACCCGCGCTCGAGCAAAAACTCCGCCGACTGAAAGCCAGCCGGCAGCTTTCTTTTTGTCGTCTGCTCTATAACGCGCGGCCCTGCAAAGCCGATCGTGGCGCGCGGCTCGGCGATTATAATATCGCCCTGCATCGCAAAGCTCGCGGTAACGCCGCCGGTCGTCGGGTCAGTCAGAACCGTGATATAAACTAGCTTCTCCTCGCCAAGCTTCCTTATCGCCGCCGAAGTTTTCGCCATCTGCATAAGCGAGAGCAGCCCTTCCTGCATCCGCGCTCCGCCCGATACGGTATAACCCACAACCGGAAGCCGCTTTTCGATTGCATACTCAATCAGCCTTGTGATCTTTTCGCCTACCGCAGTGCCCATGCTGCCCATCATGAAGCTCGGCTCCATCACAAACAGGGCGCAAGGCTGTTCTTTTATCCTTGCAGCCCCGCATACCACCGCCTCGACTTCGCCCGAGACCCGGCGCGATAGCTCAAGCTTCTTTTTATATCCGGGGAACCCAAGCGGGTCGTCCGAGCGGTAGTCGGCGAAAAGCTCGGAGAAGCTGTTCGGGTCTGCGACAAACCCGATGCGCTGGCGCGCGCTGAGCCTGAAATGCCAGCCGCAGTGCGGGCAGCAGTTAAAATTCGCCCAAAGTGAGCTTTCCGGCACCAGACGCCGGCAGTTCGGGCACTGCTTTGACGGCTCATTCTCGTCGGGAGTAATCGGCACACTTTGGCGCCCGCCCGGTTCAAGCTCATTTTTCGGCTTTAAAAACTTAAGCAGCGTCAAGTGCGCTCACCTCCCGTAAAAAAGTCAAGGTCATATTTGCCGGATGAAAACTCTTCGCTCGATACAATCTCAAGCTGTTCTTCTATATTATTCGGAAGCCCGTCTATCACAAGCTCGCAGAGCGCAGCCCTGATTTTTCGCAGCGCCTCTTCCCTCGAACTTGCGTATACTATGAGCTTGCCTACAAGCGGGTCATAATAGGGCGTTATTTTTGTGCCAACGGTGAGATAAGTGTCAAACCTAACAAACGGGCCGCCAGGCACATGCAAAAACTCAACCTTGCCGGGCTGCCTTGCTAAAATCCTGCACTCGATCGACGAGCCACGAAGGTCGACGTCATCTTGCGCAAACGACAGCGGCACGCCCGCGGCGATGCGTATTTGCCACTTTACAATGTCAATCCCGGTAAGCGATTCCGTTACCGTATGCTCGACCTGCAGGCGTATGTTCATCTCCATAAAGTAAAATTCCTTGCCGTCGTAAAGGAACTCGAGCGTTCCCGCGCCGTGGTAGCCGACTTTTTTTATTGCCTCCCTCACGCGTGAAAAAAGCTCTGCGCGCTGCCCGTCCGTCACCGCCGGGGACGGAGATTCCTCAACGAGCTTTTGCTTCCGCTGCTGGATGGAGCAGTCGCGCTCGCCAAGGCATGCAACATTGCCGTACTCGTCGGCAAGCACCTGCACCTCAATGTGGCGAGCGGGGTGGATGTACTTTTCCATATAGACCGAGCAGCTTCCGAACGCGGCGGTGCCTTCAGCTTTTGCTGCCGCAAACGCTTGCTCAAGCTCTGCTTCCGTACGCACAAGCCTTATTCCACGTCCCCCGCCTCCAAGGCACGACTTGATCATGACAGGGTAGCCGATCTTTTCCGCTTCGCGCTTTGCCGCCTCTACGCTTTCGAGCTGGCCGGTGCCCGGAATCACGGTCAGCCCAGCATCCGCCATCGCGCGCTTTACCGCCGCTTTGTCGCAGAGTTTTTCCATTGTTTCAATCGGCGGCCCAATAAACGCGATTCCGTATTTTCTGCACAGTGCCGCAAAATCTTTGTTTTCGGATAAAAACCCGTATCCGGGATGTATCGCTTGCGCGCCCGAAACCAGTGCCGCGCTTATAATGCGCTCGGCGTTAAGGTAGCTGTCCGAAGCCTCTGCCCTTCCGATGCAGTAACTTTCGTCGGCAAGCGCGACATGCAGCGCCTCGGCGTCGGCTTGCGAGTAGACAGCGACGCTTTCGATTCCCATTTCCTTGCAAGCGCGGATTATACGCACCGCTATCTCGCCGCGGTTTGCTATCAGTATCTTTGAATACATAAGCCACATCCAAGAAAAGGTGCTAAACGCTTGTCAGCGCGAACGAAAACTCTGCGCAAACGCACAGCTTGCCGCCGACATACCCGCGCCCGCTTGCGAAATAAAACGGGTGCTTTTCGCGCACAATCCGGCACTCGGTTTCAAAAATGTCGCCGGGCTTCACCGGCGACTTAAAGCGCACGCCGTCCATTCCGGTAAACATTGGTAATACGCCATCACCGGTTTTACCCGCAAGCAGCATGCAAGCCGACTGGGCGAGTATCTCGCATAAAATTACGCCCGGCACGATGGGGTTTTTTGGGAAATGCCCCGACAAAAACCACTCGTCGCCGCGCACATAATACCGTCCGCGGGCGACCGGGCCTTCCTCAGTCTCAACCCGTTCGACTGAATCGAGCAGCAGCATTTTGTCGCGGTGGGGCAAAAGCTTTTTTATTTCCTCGCGGTCCATCATCCCGTCTCCTTCATGCGGAACAGCACGCGGCCATAGTCGACTGGCTGCCCGTTTTCGACGCACACCTCGGTTATAATCCCATCATGCTCGGCGGTTATCTCGTTCATCAGCTTCATCGCCTCGATTATGCAAAGCACGTCGCCGCGCTTTACGACGCTGCCGGGCTTCACATACGGCTCGGCGTCCTCCGCCGGCGCGGCATAGAATGTGCCGACCATCGGCGAGGTCACCTCAATGAGCTTTTCTCCCGCCTCTTTGCTTGTATGCTGCTGCACCGAAACGAACTCGACATGGGTGGACGACGAAGCTGAAGGCACTGCGGGAACAGAGGCGTTTCTTTCTAACCTGACAGAGACGCCGCCATCATTTATTTCAAGCGCCGAAAGCTCAAGCTCGCGCATGAGCGTGGCGTATTTGCGAATCATATTTTCATCCATCGCTTATCAACCGCCCTCGGTTTTATTCTACATTGCCATGCCGCCGTCGACGCGGATTACCTCGCCGGTTATATACGAAGCGGCTGGAGAGCAGAGGAAGGCAATCACTTCCGCAACCTCGTGCGGCTCGCCCATGCGGCCAAGCGGCACGGCGGAGGTTATGCGCTCGTCGCCTTCGAACGCTTTGGTCATATCGGTCCTTATAAACCCCGGTGCGACGGCGTTGCAGGTGATATTTTTAGGCGCAAGCTCGCGCGCGACGGTTTTGGTAAGCCCGACGATGCCGGCTTTTGAAGCCGCATAATTCGCCTGCCCGCCGTTTCCCATAAGCCCTGAAACAGAGCTGACATTGACAATCCGCCCCGACCTTGCGCGTATCATATGCGGCGCTACATGGCGGATGAAGTTGAACGCTCCCTTGAGGTTGACCGCTATAACCTTGTCGAAGTCTTCTTCCTTCATTGTCGCCACAAGGCCGTCGAGCGTTATTCCCGCGTTGTTTACAAGTATGTCAATGCCGCCAAACTCGGCTTTAACCGCCGCTACCGTCGCTTTAACCGCATCAAAATCCGACACGTCGCATTTGTATGCCGCCATGCGCACGCCATAATTATCTTTGCATTCGTCGCGCAGCACTAATGCCGCTTCCTCGCTCCCGGCATATATAATCGCCACCGAAGCTCCTAGCGAGGCAAGCTTTTTTACGGTAGCCTCACCAATCCCGCGCGAGCCTCCGGTGACAATCGCGGTTTTACCGCTTAGCACTAGCTAACACCTCCGCCGCTTTTCTTATGCCCTCGGGGTCCCCCAAAGCTAAAACCTTCGCGTTTGGCAGCGTCCGACTCACCATCCCGGAGAGCGTATTGCCCGGGCCAAGCTCGAAAAATGTATCCACCCCCGCCGCAGCCATGTTTTCAATGATCTTTTGCCAGCGTACTGGGCTTACAATTTGCCTTACAAGGAGGTTATAATAATCACCAGTGTACGGCTCGCCGGTTACATTCGAGTAAAGCGGGATGCGCGGCGCCTGCAGCTTGTATCGCAATAAAGCTACCGCGAACCTTTCCGCCGCTGGCTGCATGTATGGCGAGTGGAACGCTCCTTGCACTTTCAGTGGCACCACGCGCCCGCCAGCTTCCTTTGCCGTTTGGCCAAATCTCTCAAGCTCGGAGAGTTTGCCCGCGACAGTCACTTGCCCGGGGCAGTTGTAGTTTACCGGGTAGACGTTTTCAAATTTGCCGCACAGCTGCTCGACCTGCTCCGACGGAAGCTTTAGTACCGCAACCATGCCCGTAGCCTCGCGCTCGGCAGCCTCGCGCATCAGCCGCCCGCGCTCCGCCGCAAGCATAAAGCCATCCTCGGCTGAGATTATGCCGGCGCATGCGGCAGCCGCAAGCTCGCCAAGTGAAAATCCTGACGCCACGTCGGGGTAGATGCCGGCATCCATCACGGCTGCTGCCGCCGCAAGTTCCACGGCGTAAAGGCACGGCTGGGTGTTGTCTGTGCGGTCAAGCTCTTTGCCCGAAAAGCAAGCTTCAAGCGTGCCAGGCCTAAGCGACTCAAAGTGGTCAAGCATCGCGCGCGCAGTGGGGGAGTTTTCATAAAGGCTTCTTCCCATGCCTGGGAACTGTGCGCCTTGGCCGGGAAAGATAAAGGCTATTTTACCCATTTTTGCGCCTCCATGAGTATCCGCTCGGCCTCCTCCGCTATCTCGCGTACGATTTCGGCTGCCGGCTGCTCCTTTTTAACCAACGCAGCTGATTGACCCGCAAGGAAGCATCCCCGCTCAATGTCGCCCTCCTGCACTGCGATACGGAACGCGCCGGTGCCCATGCGATCAAGCTCCTCGTCGCTTACGCCCGAGTATTCGGCTTTAAAATACGCGCGCGAGAACGGCGACTTTAGGCTGCGCACCGGATGGCCAAGCCGCTTGCCGGTAACAATAGTGTCAAGGTCGCCCGCGCGCAAAACCCGGTCTTTGTAGTTGCGGTGGATACTGCATTCGTAAGCCGAAAGGAACCTTGTGCCAACCTGCACACCGCAAGCGCCAAGCATAAACGCAGCCGCCGCTGCCCGTCCGTCAGCAATACCGCCCGCCGCGATAACAGGCGAATGCGTCGCGTCGCAAACCAGCGGCACAAGCACCATTGTCGAAAGCTCGCCGACATGCCCGCCTGCCTCGCCGCCTTCAGCGACCAAAGCGTCGGCACCTGCGCGAGTCATAAGTTTCGCCATCGCTACCGAGGCGACGACAGGTATGACTTTTATCCCGACGCTTTTCCACATCGCCATGTATTTCGAGGGGTTGCCCGCGCCGGTTGTCACCACCGCTACCCGCTCGCGCGCGACGAGCTCAGCCACCTCGTCGGCATATGGGCTCATCAGCATTATGTTGACGCCGAAAGGCTTTGAGGTTATGCTGCGGGCGATTTCAATCTGCTCTTTCACCTGCTCGGCAGGCGCGTTGCCAGCGCCTATAATCCCAAGCCCACCGCCTTCGGAAACGGCGGCGGCAAGCTTGCCGTCGGCGACCCATGCCATCCCGCCCTGGAAGATGGGGTATTTTATGCCGAGCAGCTCGCAAATTTTAGAGTTAAGCATTTTCTTCAGCTTTGGCGAGCTGTTCCTCGACGTATGCCACAAACTCGCCTACCGTTTCCACTTTCCTGTCAAGCTCGATCTCGCGCCCAAGCCTCTCCTCAAGGCTCATCATCATCTCGACGGTGTCGAGCGAGTCGATGCCGAGTTCCGAAAATTTGCTCTCAGGCTTGATTTCTGACACGTCACAGTCGTTACGTTCAGCTATAAGCTCCGCGACAATTTCAAATACCATAACCGTTTCTCCTTTTTTAAGTTTTCTCGCCGCAGGTTTATTTGGTTATCAGTGATAACCAAATTGTTTTAGAAAAACAGCTACCGGCATATAGTCTTTGCCGATAGCCTCGGCGAGCGGTAAGATTTAGGTGTTTTCGCTATGTTAATCTTTGCTGTGCCCTAAATGTTACAAGCTCGGCTTCAATTTTTTTCTTTACCATGATATAATACCGAAAAAACCGGGGTATAGGAGGATGCCATGGCAACCGGAGGGCTGCGCGAAAAGCTCATTACCGAAGGGATTGCGGAGCTGGGCGAGAGGGGACTTGAGAATTTTTCGGTAAGGCGTATCGCGGCAAGGTGCGGGGTTTCCTGCGCCGCGCCCTACAAGCATTTCCCCGATAAAAAAAGCTACATCTCCGCGATTGTCGACTATATCAACGCGATATGGGAAGAGCGGCAGCGCGCGGCCGCCTCGCGAAAGCAAACCACGCGCGAAAAGATTGTCGAAGTTTGCCTTGAGTATATAAAATTCCTTGTGGAAAACCCGCAGCTTTGCGCCATAATACTGCAAAGCCCGGTAAACGACGCGAAAGCTGAGTTCGGCGCGCTGCGCGGGCGCCTCAGCCGCCCGACACGGGAGCTTATAAATAAATATTGCGCCGAAGCCGGCATACCTGACGAGGTTAGGCGGCGCAAGACATTTGTCGTGCGCTCGCTTGTCTACGGCGCCGTGCTTATGCTTGGCAGCGGCGAGCTTGATTACACGCCGGAAAGCCTAAAGATGGTTACAGACGCAATAAACCGCGAGTTCGATTTATCATAAGGGCGGCATATTCTTTCGCCGTCCTTTTAGCTTATTCCAGTTTTTGTTTTTTATACAGAGCTGCTAATATCTATAATTTTGCAAATCCTAAATGCAAAACATGCATGTCCTCCCCGTTATGTGACAAATTCACAAAAAACAAAAAAGCTATCGACTTCTAAGGCAATGAGTGATATAATATACTATGTTAGTATGAAATATAATTATAGTAGGAATTATATAAAAAGCTGGTGGTAATATGACCGAAAAAGCATATAGGGTCACCGGCATGTCGTGCGCCGCCTGCGCGGCAGCCGTAAAGCGTGCAGTCGGCGCGCTTGATGGCGTGGCATCGTGCGATGTGAACCTCGCGACCGAGAAGCTGTCTGTTAGCTTTGACGAGAGCCTGCAGAGCTTTGAAACTATCAAAGCAGCTGTCGAGGCGGCTGGATATGGGCTTGAGGAGGAACGCACAAGCTCGCGAGTCGAGCTTATTATTGGCGGGATGACCTGCGCGGCATGCTCGGCGGCCGTCGTGCGCGCGATAAAAAAGCTTGACGGCGTAATCTCCGCCGAAGTCAACCTCGCGACAAGCCGCGGAGTTTTTGAGTATGACCCAAAGGTTGTAAAGCTCGCCGACATAAAGAAAGCGATAACCGACGCCGGGTACAAGCCAATGGATTTAGACGCAGCCGAGCAGCAGGATGAGAAAAAGTCGCGCGGCAACAGAGGCTTGCTTTTAAGGCTTATCTTTGCGATTGTTTTCGCCCTTCCAGAGCTTTACATCGGCATGTCGCACATGATCGGCTTTGTCAAGCTGCCGCTGCCGGAGTTTATGTCGCCGCATATGCACCCGCTGACGTTCGCTCTTGTGCAGCTTTTGCTCACGCTGCCGGTCGTGGTTTGCGGCTCGCACTTTTACACGCGCGGGATAAAGACGCTGCTGCACGGCGCGCCGAATATGGACACACTCATCGCGGTCGGTACCGGCAGCGCATTTTTATATAGCGTGTTTGGAACCATAATGATAGCGCGCGGGCACCACAATTATGCCGGCGAGCTATACTTTGAGTCGGCGGCGGTAGTGGTGACGCTTGTAATGCTCGGCAAATACCTCGAGTCGGTCAGCAAAGGGCGGGCGTCAGAAGCCATTAAAAAGCTCATGAAGCTGCGCCCTCAGACGGCTGTTGTCGAACGCGGCGGCGTGGAGGTTGAGATTCCTACCGCCGAAGTCGAGGTCGGCGACATCGTCGTCGTGCGCCCCGGCGCGATTTTCCCCGTTGACGGCGAGATTATATCGGGCCAGACCTCGGCAGACGAGTCGATGCTGACCGGCGAGAGCCTGCCGGTTGAGAAAAACCCCGGCGATTTTGCCATCGGCGGCAGCGTCAACGGCGAGGGACTTGTCAAGCTCCGCGCCTCACGTGTCGGAGCTGACACGACGCTGTCGAAGATTATAAAGCTAGTTGAGGACGCGCAAAGCAAAAAAGCGCCGATTGCAAGGCTTGCCGACATTGTATCAGGCTATTTTGTCCCGGTTGTCATCACGATCGCTTTTGTCGCGGCTATAGGCTGGGCAATAGCAGGCAAAGACATGAGCTTTGTGCTCTCGGTTTTCGTCACGGTTCTTGTCATCGCCTGTCCATGCGCGCTTGGGCTTGCGACGCCCATTGCGATTATGGTCGGCACCGGGCGCGGTGCGGAGCTTGGGGTACTTATAAAAAGCGGCGAGGCGCTTGAAACTCTCCACTCGGTAAAAGCGGTCGTGCTAGACAAGACCGGCACTATAACCGAAGGCAAGCCGCGGTTAACGGATATAATCGCGTATGGCGGCGACGAAAACGATCTGCTCGCGCTTGCCGCGTCAGCCGAGCTTGGTTCAGAGCACCCGGTGGCGCGCGCCGTGGTAGAGGCTGCCGAGTCGCGTGGGCTAAAAACACAGCAGCCAAGCGAGTTTAAGGCGCTGCCCGGTAGGGGCATTGAAGCGACTGTATCGGGCAAAAAAGTGCTTGCCGGAACACTAAAACTAATGAGCGAGAGCGGGATAGACACTGCAGCAGCAGAAATTGATGCGGCAAGACTTTCCGCATCGGGTAGGACGCTTATGTACATCGCGATTGACAGCAAGCTCTCGATGCTGCTCGGCGCGGCTGACACGGTCAAAGAGTCGAGCCGCGAAGCTATAGCCGAGCTTGAGAGGCTTGGTGTCGAGGTCTATATGATCACCGGCGACAACAAAGCGACAGCCGAGGCTATAGCAGCCGAAGTGGGCATAAAAAATGTTCTGGCTGAGGTTTTGCCCGGCGGCAAAGCGGCTGAAATCGAGCGGCTGCGCGAAAAAGGCGTTCGCGTCGCGATGGTAGGCGACGGCATCAACGACGCCCCCGCGCTTGCAGCCGCCGACGTGGGCATCGCGATCGGCACCGGCGCCGACGTTGCGGTCGAAAGCGCCGACATCGTTTCAATGCGCGGCGATTTGCGTGAGGTCAGCACCGCGATCGCGCTCTCCCGCGCGACTATCCGCAATATAAAAGAAAACCTGTTCTGGGCGTTCTTCTACAATACCGTCGGCATCCCATTCGCCGCCGGCGTGTTCCACATATTTGGCGGACCGCTGCTTAACCCGATATTCGCGGGCGCGGCAATGGCGCTTTCGTCTGTTTCGGTCGTGACAAACGCGCTAAGGCTTCGCCGGTTCGGCAAAGGTAAAAAAACTATATAACGAAAATTAAAAGCCGCACGACTTTTTTGTTGTGCGGCTTTTTATATTTACAAATGCAAGGTATAATGGTATACTGACATCAATGGGAAATTTTAAACGAAGGATGTCGCTTCCAAGCGGCATAATTTATACAATCGTACATTCAAGCCGCAAAACTATAGCCGTCGAGGTAAAACCAACCGGCGAAGTCATCGTGCGCGCGCCCCTTCGTATGACGAACAGCGCCGCCCACGCTTTTGCCCTCTCCAAAGAAGAGTGGATTATAAAGTCGCTTGCGAAAGTAAAGGAGCGGCAGAAAGAGCTTTTAGCCGCCGTGCCGCCTCCATTCACCGGCAAAGAAGGCGAGGCGTTGCCGTACCTTGGCGGGTTGCTTACTGTTCGGCGCATGGCCGGCTTGCCGGAACCGGAAGTTATGGAGGACAGTTTGCTTTTGCCGGCAGAATACGGGCTTTCCGATATCATACGCTGGCTTCGCGAGCGTGCGGCAAAGGAGCTAAGCCATCGGCTTGCCAAATACGGCAGACTGCTCGGCGTAAGCTGGAAATCTTTTAGGCTTTCCGACGCGCGGACGCGCTGGGGCATGTGCAGCGGCAAAAACTCAATAAACCTTTCCTGGCGGCTTATATTTTGCATCCCCGAAGCTATCGATTATGTGGTCGCACATGAGCTTTGCCATATCAAGCATAAAAGCCACAAAAGGGAATTTTACGCGGAGCTCGAGCGCGTCTTTCCTGACCGCGTGCGCGTCGAGCGCTGGCTTTCTCTACACTGCATGTTTTTAAACTACCTGTGATGAATGCGAGGTTACTACATGAGAAGACTTATCGAGGATATAAGGGAAAACGCGCCACAATACGGCAGCTTGCCGTTCTGGAGCTGGAACGACAGGCTTGACCAAGAAGAGCTGAAGCGGCAAATACATAACATGCACGGGCTTAAAATGCGCGGCTTTTTCATGCACGCGCGCGGCGGGCTTGAAACCGAGTACCTCAGCGACGAGTGGTTCGATTGCATCTTAGCCTGCACCAACGAGGCGAAAAAGCTCGGCATGGAAGCTTGGGCATATGACGAAAACGGCTGGCCAAGCGGCTTTGCCGGCGGCGAGCTTTTGCGTGACCCGGCAAACCACGCGAAATATATACGCCTTAAAGAAACAAACAACTTCCCCGAAGACTCAAACGTCCTCGCGGTTTATGTGCCTGAGGGTAAAAGCCTGCGCAGGGTCATTGCCCCCTCCAGCGCGGACAAATACTATGTTATTACATGCCACTCCGACCCCTCTTATGTCGACACCCTCAATGCCGATGTGACTGCAAAATTCATAAAGGCGACCCATGAGCGGTACCTGGACCGGCTTGGAGAGGATTTCGGAGGCGCGATGCCGGGGTTTTTCACCGACGAGCCACAATATTACCGATGGGCGACGCCATGGTCGGACATTTTGCCGCACGAGTTTAAAAACAGATACGGCTACGACATTTTCGAGCGGCTCCCGGCACTGTTTATTGACTGCGAGGGCGACAAGGAGTTCCGGTACGACTATTACCTTTTAATCCACACGCTGTTTATAAACAACTTTATAAAGCCCATATACGAATGGTGCGAAAAGCACGGTTGCAAGATAACCGGCCATGCGGTCGAAGAAAGCTCGCTTTCCGGCCAGATGTGGTGCTGTGGCGGCGTCATGCCATTCTACGAGTATATGCATATGCCGGGCATCGACTATCTCGGCAGGGGGCTGTCGTCGGACCTTGCGCCGCGCCAGCTCGGCTCGGTCTGCGCGCAACTAGGGAAGCCCAAGGCGCTCTCCGAAATGTTCGGCTGCTGCGGCTGGGACGTGTCGCCGCTTGAGCTCAAGCGCATCGCAGAGCTGCAATATGCCGGCGGCGTCAACGTGATGTGCCAGCACCTATACGCATATTCCGAGCGCGGGCAGCGCAAGCGCGATTATCCCGCGCATTATTCCGAGCAGCTGCCCTGGCAGCGGCACCTTGAGTATTTTGACAACTACTTCAACAACCTCGGCGCCACCCTTTCACGCGGCAAAGAGTCTGCCGACGTGCTTGTTATTCACCCGATGCACAGCGCTTACCTAACCTACAAGCGCGAGCTCGACTACAGCTCCGTTGCCGAGCTTTCAAACAAGCTTTTCCAGCTCTCCGACCTTCTTGGGCAAAACCAAATCGCCTACCATTACGGTGACGAGACTCTGCTTGCAAAATACGGCTCGGTCATAGGCAACAAAATCCGCGTCGGCGAATGCGAGTATAAGATTATTATAATCCCCTACTGCGAAACGCTCGACGGCACTACCGCAGCGCTTTTACGCAAATTCCTTGCCGAAGGCGGCAAGCTATGGATGTATGGCCCTGCACCGACGCGTATCGACGGCAGGCCTGCAGACTTAAGCTGGCTTAGGTCCAACGTCACTTTTGAGGAAATCCAAGCCGCGGCAGAGTTTTCGCTTTCAAAGGACGGCAAAAACGTCCCCGAGCTGCGCACTATGGTTCGCAGGACGCCCGAAGGCCGCATTTTCTACGTCGTCAACCTTTCCGATAAAGACATAACCGGCGTGAAAGCATCACTTGTCGGTTGCAGGAAAGTGTGCGGGCTAGACATGCACACGCTCGAGCCTTTCGCGTTGTACGGCGAGCGGACCGAACGCGGCGCGCTTGTGACTCTCGACTTTGAGCCCGGACAATCGTATGTGCTTGTCGAGTCGCCCGAAGCGCTCGATTTCCTCAACGAAAAACCTGCTAAGCCCGAGCCTATAAAGCTCATCAGCAGGATGGCTTTCGCACAAAAGCCCGAAAACGCCCTGACACTTGACCGCGCGCGCGTTTCAACCGACGGTGAGACATTTGGCGGGATGCGCCCGATTGAGGAAATCCGCGACACGCTGCTGCGCGAGCGCTATAAGGGTCCGCTGTACTTGAAGTTCGAGTTCAACGTCCTTGAAAAGCCCGACAGCTTGCGCGTGGTATTTGAGCCGATGAAATTTACCCGGCTTGAATTTAACGGGACAAAGATTGCGCCCGACGGGGAGTACCGCATTGACCGAAGCTTCAATTCGGCAGACGTTTCCCATCTCGTGCGGGTCGGCATAAACGAGTTCGTCATGGGCTTTGACTACTACCAACGCGACTATGTCTACTATGTGCTTTACGGCGGTGTTTCGGAGTCGTTGCGCAACTGCCTCTCGTTTGATACAGAAATTGAGTGCGTTTACCTTTTCGGCGACTTCGCGGTCGATACCGAGCGCTCTAGGTTTATCCCCGGCGAGCGAAACAGCCTGCGCTATGATGGCGTGTTCGCGCTCAAAAAGCAAAGCGCCGACGTCGACGCCGCACATATAACCGAAGACGGATACCCCTTCTTTTCGGGAGTGATGGAGCTTACCACAAAGTACCGCTACACGCACGGCGGCCCGACCGGGCTTGAGCTGCGCGGCAGGTTTGCGGTCTGCGAGGTCATTGTCAACGGCAAACACGCCGCGACGCTGATGTTCACCCGCCGATGCGACCTTGCGCCATACCTCAAGGAAGGCGACAACACTATTACGTTTAAGCTTTACAGTTCCAACCGCAACCTGCTCGGACCACACCACCGCCATGACCCGGAGCCATACGGCGTAGGGCCTAACACCTTCTCATTTGAAGGCGAGTGGCGCGACGGCAAATGCCCCGCTTACGACGTACGCTACGCTTTCGTGCGGTTCGGGATTGAAACATAAATAGAACAAAAAACCTCCGCCTGTCATAATGAACGGACGGAGGGCTTATTTTTCTACATCCACTTTCACCAAATAAAATACCAAACTGTATTTACAAGTATAGAAGCATATTATATAATAATTCTGCAAAATATTCCAGTATGCCAACCTCAAGATGTAAGCCGAAAACGCCTGCCGAAATTATCGATATTTATATTTAAATTTGAAATTTTCCTATAAGGAGGAACTTTATGGCCGCCCAAATAGTTAAAACTTATACACAAAAACTTCCCGCGACAAGATTTATCGGCAAAAAATTTACCGACAAAGACAGGATAGGCGGAAATTTCGGCAAATACTGGGGCGACGCGTTTGCTGGAGACTGGTTCGGCACCATCGAAAATGTAGCCGGAGGCGCAGACAAATGCGCGGAGCTTTATGAGGACGGCGGCGCATACATAGGACTTATGCGCGCGGGCTTTTATCCCGTAAGTTTTGAAATGCTTTGCGAGAGTACAGGCATAGAAGACACAAAGCTCGGCGAAATGCTGAGGCGGTTAATAGAGGACGGCATTGTCGAGTATTTTACCTCCGACGACCAAACCGTCCGGGGTTACAGGTTTACCGTTACGCGCGGGATTGCAGCATATATGATTTTAGCTTTAAATTATCTTTTAGCCGAAAAGGTTTTCTCAAAAAGCGAGTATTTACTAAACTAAGAGCAGCGGTCATCGGAGAATCATCTTTCAAACAAACATCCCCTGCTGGAATCACTCCCGGCAAGGGGATTTTTTCTTTTCACTTAATACCGTATTTTTCGGCAAGATAATTTACTATCTCTGTAACCTCTGTCCCGTTTGCATTTGCGGTTATTATGAGCTCGGCGATATTCACATCGGTACCGCCGACCTCAAATGACCCGGCGCCCGAAACTTGTATGCTGCCGTAATATATTTTCCACTCATGCTCGTCGTCAGGGTTTGTCTGCCCTGTCAATATTCCGGTTGTGGTGCTACCGCTTACCCATTTCAGGAATGCGTCGCCGCTGCCCGCATTCGCGACCGCAAACGCGTGGATCACTGTGCCGGTCCTGAAACTGTTTGAACTTGTAATTGTTATCCGTGATAATGAATCTGCAGAATAGGAGAAATACCTGCTCGGGTATGTACCCGCGGACGGGGAGCTTTGGGTGCCGTCGGAGGCTTTGTCAAGGTACACCGTGCCTGTATGCCGAAGCATGAGCTTTGTGCTATTATTATACTCAATTTCGCTTGGCAGGTCGTTTACAGTTACAATTCCGTCCGATTCCGATATATAGTTTTTGTCATTTGCAGACAGCACCGACGCGTCGTATACCGCCACATATTTGCCGATGTTCGGCAGCGCGCTTACATATATATAGTTCGTTGCGAAAGATTGCCCCATATAGCCTTCGATTGTGCCGGGAATCACCAAGCTCGCAATAAGCCTGCCTTTGTACTTCGATAAGTCGTTGAAGGTGACATAATCCTCGCTTTCATCGCCTAATAGCGTGAAGTCCTGGGGGCAAATGGGAACTATATCGCTAAACTCGCCCATACTTTCGCCAGGGAGCGGCAACACATGGTTGTTTGCGCCGCCGACATACCACCAGTAGATATACTTCTTAAGGTTCGTATAAGACCCGTCGAGCTGGATATCCTGCACTTTGACCCCATCTTTTGACTCGGGGAAATATATAACGTCTACCGAACTGTCTTTTAGCGATACCAGCTTGGCACTTTTTATCTGCGGTATCTTCGGTTCCGATTTATATGTATAAGCCAGCCCGCCGCTCAGCTTTATTGAGCCTACGTCTTGGCCTGACCTCACCATGGCTGAACCTGATACGGGGTAGACGGTAACTCTAAATTCGAATACATCTACAGTTGTGGAGGGGAGATCTTCAAGCTCTTCAGTGATGTTGGCATCGATTATCCGCCTTACCCGCGCATACTCGTTTTCGATTGCTTTTTGCGCGTCGTTTAGCGCAATTGTCATATCGTTCGATAAAGTTCTGATTTGATGCCAATACTGCATGAATACGGCAACTGCTGTGGCAAGTAGCGCAATAAGCGTTATTGAAACTATCACTTCCACAAGCGAATAGCCGTTTCTTTTTGCAATCTTATTTTTGGCGCTTTTCATTTTATACTCTCGGGCTTTCAAGCAGCCATGCCGCGGTATTGATATTGGAGATTATCCTACCTATAGCCTCGCTGAACTCGCTCGTGTTGTCAACGGTAAACGAGTAATACTCCGTCCTGCTCTGACCAACATTCAGCGCGTCTTGAATCATTTTAGACTCGTCTTGTTCCACGCTTCGCGCGTTTACATAAATATCGTAGAACGCCGAAATCGCATATTTCGGGTCCTGCTGGCTGAGCTCATAAATCTTTCCAAGGCAAAAAGCTGCGTAGTCTTTGGCAATTGTATAATTATCCATGCCGGGCTCATATTTCTGCGAAGCCGAAAGATGCGATCCCCTGAGCTGGGAGGTCGTCGGCACTGTGTATGAAAAGCTCTCCTTATTTTGGAGATAGAACGTCAGCTTTGTAGAATTGCTCGACAAGCTTACGGAGTGCCTTGACCTAAGGCTATTGTAGTCGGACCTCAAATTGAAGTTCCAGCTATTATAGCTTTGCGCGCTAGGTGTTTTGTAAAATACGTAGTGCGTACTGCCGTCAAGGTATAGGATGACATTGGGAGATTTGCTTGTGTCGAAATAGTAGTTGTCGACACCTCCAATCTCATCCGCGGTTATATATTTATACTTATAGGATTCGCTAAGCTTGTAATTTGATCTTTTTAAGTTATAGTCGTCAATTTTCCCCGCGATTATGGAGGGGTCTTTTACAGACCAAGCGTTTGTAAACCCGTCTGAGATTTTTAAAATAACATTTGCCGCTCCCGGGTTCTTTTCCACGATTTTCTGAAGCTGCGAGTATGCGATTCTAAAGCCGTCGCCCAAATTCGTGCCGCCGGACGGCGTGCGCCTTGCCAGATTGCCGGAGTAGTTTATTATGCTGCTATCCGAAATCTTTGCGGGGGCAACAGCGACCTTGCCGTATGTTTCAAATTCTACAAAACCGACATAGACGGTGTCGGTATATTGCTTAAAAGCATTTATAAACGCCCCGACATTATCGGCGAGAGCCTCTATCCGCCTCGGTTGCCGAGAAAAGCCTCCGCCCGCAGTGGGTATCCTCTCGTCCATGCTTCCCGAAAGGTCAAGCACGAAAATAACGTTGAGGTGCGGGACCGCATCAACTTTAAAACCGCCCTCGTGAAACGCGATCGCGGTCGCCGGATCCCTGCCCGAGCCGAGATGTACGGCCTGCAAAATGTTTACGCCGTTGAGCATCGTTTCAAGCTCGATGCTCCTGCCTTTGCCGATAACTTTACCATTATCGTCAAGATAAGTCACATTGATTATATACTCAAGCGAGCCAGAAACAATGTTGCCGCTTTTCGACTCGTTGGTCGTGTCGAATACAAGCTCGTAATGGGTGCTGTAGCCGAGCCGATCGTCGCACAGCTCGTAATCTATTATCGTAACAAGGAAATACCCGTCGCTCACATTACCGGCATAAACGTACTGGTCATACGGTTCCTTACCGAAGTTCCCGGATACCGAGAGGGCCTCCTGGTTTATCATTTCGGCTACATTATATGTTTGCTTCATCACGTCAAGGCTTGTATAGTCATCGTCGCCATAAGTCTGGGAACCGATGTATTTGATATAGACCAGCGCTCTGAGGAACAACCCGATTTCATCTTTTTCCTCTTCGTCTATGTCGCCAAAGTACTTTGCAACCGTCTCGGGGCTGTTTTTTTGCTCAATTAGCCTATAGGGGATAAAGACATTGTCCATTACCCCTAGATAGCTCCAACCCTCAGTCAAATTTTTATAATTAAAGCTTTTTTGCGGGATAGTAAAGAGCGCGTTTGTAAACTTTATCGCATTGTTGATTCTTTCTGCAGTATAGCGCGTCTGAGTTTCTTGGTTTACGAAATAGTCGGAAATCGAAGATATCGAGCCGGAGGAAAGAAACAGGCGGGCGCTAACGGCAAGTATTACTACAGAAAAAAATAGCACTATCAAAAGCTCAACTAGCGTAAACCCGCCTCGCCGTGCAAAACTCATGCCGGCATCTTTTTTTAGCTTTTTCATATTTAACACCACACATATCACATAAGCATTCAGACCGTTTTATCTTCGGTGATAATGTCAAACACCCTCTTGTTTGGGTCGGAGACAAAAATTTTAAAAACATAATACAGCTCATATTTGGGGTTAGATACTGTTTCTTTCTTATAGTTTACTCTGTAATCCGGTACAGACGTTTTAATGTAAATTGTCGCCCAATACTCATCTTTCTCGGACGTCGAAAGCCTGTCGTCTCTCTCGAATACGAGCTTTATTTTGCTTTCGCCGAGATATTCGTCGCCGTCTTGGTAAACGATTGTGTCTACAAAGCCTTGCGTACCTTTGCTTATAAACTCGTCATAAAACTCCTCAAGCATGCTAATTCCGCCGCTAGGCTTGTAAAGCAAAGCCGCGGAAACAACGTCAGTAGTCTCAAGCGCCAAATAATACGCGCGCGCGTTCAGCTGCTGAATGACCACGCCGTTGTAGTTCTGATATGTGAACGCAAGTAGCGACGCGATTATTATCATTATCGAAGCGAAAAGGAACAGGACGTATACAAGTATTGTCCCGTTTTTTGATTTAGCGAGTTTTTTTAGCAATTTATGCACCGCCCTCAGTTAAATAAAGGACGTAAAAGCGCCTTCAGCTGCTTCTTTTATACCTTTTAACTTGCGATTTATAAGTCGAAACAAGCTCAAGCCCATCATTTGTCAACTCAAGCTCATATGATGCGCCCTTTGGCTGGTCCTTAAAAAACGATATTTTATTACCTTCAACATCGTACTCGTCTTCTTCCGCCAATATGTAATCGCCCCTGACAAGGTCTTCAAGATCGGTTGGATACGCGCCGTTATGGGCCGACATGTACATATTGATGCCGGAAACGATAATGTTGTGGTTGGTCTCGAACAATTTTCTATTTGAGCTTTCGGTCACCCCGTAATATGTAGGCACCGCTATCGCCGTTAAAATCCCGAGGACGGCTATCACCACAAGGAGCTCGGTAAGCGTAAAGCCACATTTTGCGGCCCAGCGTTTTTTTATAATTCTATTTACATCCATTTGCAGCTTTCACCGTTATATTGTAATTATTGAAATATTTTTAAACCGATTATAACATGAAGCTTTTTGCATTGTCAATTAAATCGCGTCTTTTAACCATTTATTTGTAGATTTTCAGTAAATTTTCATCCGTTTTCATGTAGATAAACCGTCACCGTAAACCTGCCGGGGTCAAAGCTATATTTTATCGACCTATAGCCTATTCCGTCTATCCTTTTTAGCACCTCAAATATCCTGCAGCCGTCGAAAAGTATCTTGCAGGCATTATCGAACAGCTCCCGCGAGGCAAATTTTACAGCCAAGGCGCCGCCCCCTTCAAGCTCTAGCGAACGGGCGAAAAGCTCTGCAAGCTCGCCCTCGTCGCAGCTTCCCGCGACAAGCCCCGAGCGGACATAATAGTTCATCTTTGTCGCCGTGCACTCCGGGAAATCGATTACTGATTCTATCTCATGGTCATACTCCAGCTCTTCGGTGGTAAGGCAAAAGAAGTCATATGTAATATGCCCGGTACCTTCGCTCCGGGTTGCAGCCCATGTGACGTCTATAAAATAATACTCGCCCTCAAGCTTTACAAAGTTCCACGAGTGGCCGACGCCCTCGGATTTTCCGGTCACATACGCGCACTCGATGCCAAGCCGGTGCAATATATGCTGCAGCGCTTTTGAAAATCCCGAGCAGACCGCCCGCCTGTCGATAAAAAAGCCGTCGATAAGGCAGCTTCTGTCGGTCGTGCCGTCGACCTTCCCCTCGCCAAGCTTTTCAGCGGCTTCATTGTCGTAGCTTGCGTATGATGCTACAAATTTATATGCCAAAATCGCCTTATCGTAGTCTGAAGCGTCCGCTGGCACGCCTGCCAAAAACTCTTCTACCGCCGCATCTATTAGCGCTTTTATGATTTCTGCTTCATCTTTTGTATAACGAAAGTTGGGTGTATAGGTGGTGTATTTTTTCACGCCGCCGCTTACATAGCCGCTTACCGACCAGTCGCCTGATACCCAAAAGCATTCGGGGAAATCGGCGCAAAAAACGACAAATACTTTCTTAAAAGTATCATAATCGCATATGTCGGCAGACATCGAGCCAAAGCTGAAAACCGCATCTTTTATCGCGCAATAGACGGCGCGCTCATCCTCATCAAGGCGCGAGTAGCCGTAGCGCAGCCTGTATTCTTCAGCGTCTAAAGGCGCGGCTTTCGGGGTCGCTGCAAAAGCGTTCGGCTGAAACTCGTAAAACAGCACCTCATCCTGATATGCGCATCCGAATATTGCCGAAAACAAAAACGCCGCGACAAAAAAAGCGGCTACCAAGCGCATCAAAAAACACCAGCCTTCCTTAATACATTCTATGCATGACTTGTAATGCGTCAGCCCAATTTCTGCTATTGCGGATTATAACATACAATAAAACCGCTGTCAATTAAATGAAGTGTAATTATGGTAATTTTTAACTTTAAGGCAAGCCGTCAATAAACGCAAAAAGCCGCCGAGCCACTTTCATGGCATCGGCGACTTTGTATTTTACTATTCTTTTTCGGCTTCCTGCTTTGCCTCGGCGATTACTTTCTGGGCAACGGCGGCAGGGCATTCCTCGTATCTGACAAACTTATAAGTAAACCAGCCTCTGCCTTGCGTCATCGCGCGCAGCACCGTCGGATAGTCGAGCATCTCGGCTTTCGGTACCTCAGCTTCGACAAGCTGATAGCCTTTCTTGCCCTCGTAAGCGGTCATGCCGAGCACTCTGCCGCGACGCTTGTTCAAATCGCCTATAACATCGCCGACGAGCGAGTCGGGCACATAGACTTTCAGCTCGCCGACCGGCTCAAGCAGCACGGGGTTGGCGCGCGGGAGCCCATCCTTATACGCGAGGCTCGCGGCAATCTTAAACGCCATTTCGGAGCTGTCGACTTCGTGGTAGCTGCCGTCGTAGAGGTTAGCCGCAAGGTGAACGACCGGATAACCGGCGAGCACCCCTTTCTGCATCGCTTCAAGCAATCCCTTTTCGATAGCGGGGAAGAAGTTCTTCGGGACTGCGCCGCCAACGACCGACTCGGTAAACGTAAGGCCTTCCGCTTCGCCGGGGCTGAAGGTAATCTTGACATGACCGTACTGGCCGTGGCCGCCTGTCTGCTTCTTGTGCTTGCCTTCGGCTTGGACCGTCTTCTTGATGGTTTCGCGGTATGCGATCTTGGGCTTTGTAAGTTCGACGTTTACATTGAAGCGAGATTTGAGCTTCGAGGTAAACACGTCAAGGTGAATGTCGCCAAGGCCGTATACGACAAGTTGTTTGGTCTCGACGTTGTTCTCAAACCTGATCGTGTAATCCTCTTCAAGCAGCTTTGCGATACCCGAGGAGATCTTGTCCTCGTCGCCCTTCGCTTTGGGCGTGACCGCCATGCCGAGGTAAGGCTCGGGGTAGACGATCTTCTTGTAAACTATATCTGTTGACGACGCTGTGAGCGTGTCGTTGGTATTGGTGTTAGAAAGCTTTGCGGTCATGCCGATATCGCCGCAGCTGAGCGCGTCGACCTCGGTTTGCTTTTTTCCGCGGATTGTATAGATATGGCCAAACTTTTCGGTCGAGCCGGAATTGACGTTGCGCAGCGACATCTCGTTTGTCAGCGTGCCGTTCATAACCTTGAAGAACGACATTTTACCGACAAACGGGTCTGCTATAGTCTTGAATACAAATATCGAGGTAGTGCCGTTTTCTTCGATGGGCACCTCTTTAATTTCGCCGTCTTTTTCCACCTTTTCGCTGCCGCGGTCGTGGAACGACGGGAAGGTGTCCGCGATAAACGAAAGAAGCTGCTCAACGCACCAAACGTTTGTTGCCGAGCCAAAGATGACTGGAGCGGCGGAGCAGGTCTTTATGCCCAGTCTGAGCGCGTCAATAACCTCTTTTTCGGAAATCTCTTCGTCGGCGAAGAATTTCTCCATCAGCTCCTCGCTGTTTTCGGCAGCAGTCTCAAGAAGCGCCGAACGCAGCTCGGTCGCTTGGTCCTCATACTCGGCAGGTATTTCGCCCTCCGTATACTTGCCGTTTTTATCAAACATATAGGACTTTTTCGACGCAAGGTTTATAAATCCCTTTACGGTATGCCCCTCAGCCATCGGGATAATCAGCGGGCACACCGAAATGCCAAATTTTTCTTTAAGCTCATCGAGCACTTTGGAGAAATTTGCCTCGGGGTCGTCAGACTTATTGACAAAGAATGCCTTCGGAATACCAGCATCGGAAGCGTAGTCCCACGCCAGCTCGGTTCCGACCTCAACGCCCGCTTTTGCGTCGACAGTTATTACCGCGCTGTCGGCAACCCGCAAAGCCTGGTACACTTCACCCACGAAATCGAAATAACCGGGTGTATCGATAAAGTTAATTTTCTTGTTTTTCCACATTACCGGCGCTATAGCGGTGTAAAGCGAAAATCCGCGCTTTACTTCTTCCGGATCGTAGTCGCAAACAGTCGTACCATCGGTGGGCTTGCCCATACGGTCGATGGCTTTTGTGACAAACAGTGCCGCTTCCGCCAGCGAGGTTTTGCCCGAACCGCTGTGTCCGAGCAGGCAAACGTTTCTGATGCTGTCAGTCGTGATCCTATCCATTTTCGCTTTTGTTTCTCCTTATCCTGCCTTTTAATTGCCCGTATCCGCCAGCCTCTATTGATAGCTTGGGCGGAAAATCACAATTTTAAGCAAGTACGCTAATAGCAATATTGTACAACAACTATGAGATATTTTCAAGCATATTTTAAATTGTTAACAATTGCTGTATGTCAAAAAACTCCTGCCGTTTTTGTGCATGTGTCACAACACCACACATACCGCTTTGACAGCACATATCCGTGGGGGTTATTTTTTTACCCTCTCCATTATCGCGGCGGAAAGCTCGTCGCGCATCTTCTCCGCCGCCTCGCGCGTGAGCTTTGCAAAATCCCTGCCGTCGCCGCCGGCTGCCATCCAGGCACACATAAGCCCTCGCGATGAGTTAACTATCACTCCCTCGCCACGTTCGTCGGCAGCCAGCGCCACGTCTTCGGCTTTGCCTCCCTGCGCGCCGTAACCGGGGACGAGGAAGAACATATCGGGCAGCTCGCACCTCAGCTCTGCAAGCTGTGCCGGATAAGTCGCGCCGGCGACAATCCCGCACCGGCCGGTTGCGTTCCATTTTTTCGCAAGCTCTGCTACACGCATGTAAAGCGTGCGCCCGCCGCAGTCAGTATCCTGCAGCTCTCCTGACGAGGGATTCGAGGTTTTAACAAGCACAAACACGGCCTTGTTATACTTATCCGCAGCTTTGATAAAAGGCATCACGCCGTCGCTGCCGAGGTAAGGGTTTACCGTCACGCAGTCGGCGCCGGCAGAGTATTTGCCGAAATACGCTTCGGCATATGCCTCGGCTGTCGAGCCTATATCGCCGCGCTTGACGTCGAGGATAACGTAAAGGCCGGCTGACTTCGCATAGCGGATGGTTTTATCAAGCGCTGCAACGCCTTCAAGACCGTACCTCTCGTAAAATGCCGACTGCGGCTTTACAGCCGGCAAAATGTCCGCCGTAGCGTCGATAAGCGCTTTGCCAAACTCAAACAGAGCATCCCCTACGCTTTTCCCATCCCTGATGTGCGGCGGGATATACTCAAGCCTTGGGTCAAGCCCCATGACGCTAGGGTTGTTTTTTTGGAAGATTAGCTCCCTAAGGAGTGAAAAAGACATCGGCGCCTCCGGTTATTAGTTTTATCAGGGCAACACCACTCGCTCGACGGTACCGTAGAGCGACATGCCCATAAACGGGGTGTTGAAAGATTTGCTTTTTATAATGCTGCGGCTTATTACAATTTCGCGGTTGGGGTTAACAAGCGTCACGCCGCATTTTGCGCCCGGCTTAATTTCTGCCGTGCGCCCGAGTATTTTTGCCGGGCCGGTCGAGAAAAGCTCGCACAACCGGAAAATGTCGATATGCCCGGGCAAAAGCAGGTACGTCACTGCTGCGGAGAACGCGGTCTGAAGGCCAATTATGCCGTTTTTCGCCTCGGGCAACGGGCAATTTTTTTGCCTTTCGGTGTGCGGCGCGTGGTCGGTCGAGATGCTGTCGATAGTGCCGTCGGCAATAGCATCTATTACAGCTTTCACATCCACGCGCGAACGCAGCGGCGGGTTCATTTTTGCATTGCCGCCGTAGAACATCACGTCCTCGTCGCACAGCGAAAAGTAGTGCGGGCAAGTCTCGCAGGTTACGTTTACGCCGCGGGCTTTCGCCTCGCGGATAAGCTCAACGCCCTCTTTCGTGCTGACATGCGCGATATGGAGCCTCGCGCCTGTCTCTTTTGCTAAAATCAAATCCCGCGCGATTGCCACAGCCTCGGCCGAGTTTGGGATACCTTTCACGCCGAGCGCAGCCGCGGTGCGCCCTTCGTTCATCACGCCGCCGGCCGAAAGCGAAAGTTCCTCGGAGTGAGAAATTACAAGATAACCACGCTTTTCGCAGCGCTTTAACGCCTCGCGCATAAGACCTGCGTCGCTTACCGGGAAGCCGTCGTCGGAAAACGCTACGGCGCCTGCTTCGTGCAGCGCGTCGAAGTCGCAAAGCTCGCGGCCTTTTTGCCCAACCGTAATGGCAGCTGTTGGGAGCACCTCGCAAAATCCCCAAAGCTTCGCCCGCTCAATCACGCGGCGGAGAAGCTCCGGATTGTCAATCGGGGGCTTTGTGTTAGGCATAGCCACGACCGTGCCAAACCCTCCCGCGACCGCCGCTGCTGTGCCGGTGCTAATAGTTTCCTTTTCCTCCTCGCCCGGTTCGCGCAAATGGCAATGCAGGTCAATAAATGCGGGCATCGCCAGCGCGCCCCGCGCGTCGAAAGCTTCGCACCATTCGGGCAGCGATTCGGGCGACTTTGCGCCATACCACACAGCTTCTATGCCGCCGGCAGCGCCGTCGCCCGCATGCCGCACCAGTATCGAGCCGAGTTCAGCAGCCCGCGCCGCCGGGTCGACTATATGTGCGTTTTTTATAAGAGTGTATTTTACCATATTTCGCCACTTCGCAGCACTTTCCGCACGGGCGGCTTTACTCGCGCACTATGTCGACGCGCAGCTCGCCAGCGCCAGCGCGCAGCTTTTCGGTAATCTCGGCAGTAAGTATGCAGTTTTCCATCTCGCCCGGGGTCACGATTTTGCGCCGCAGCGTACGCAACACTTCGCCGCCTGCCGATACCACGACTTTCACATCGCGGTAAGTCGCGGTGGAGCGGTAGAAAAGGTGCACCTCTCCTACCGGCTCATTCTCGGGGATAACTATGCGCTGAGGCACCACATAGCGCAAGCCTTCGCCGGGCAGCGTAGGTATGACGCGCGCGCCGTCATATAACCCCGCTTTGCCGAGCACATAATTTGCCGCCGAACGTCCTGCCGAAAACGCCTCGCGCGTGACGTAGTCGACAAGGTCGTGCACCTGCAGCACGTTACCGCACGCGAAGACGCCCGGTATGCTTGTCTGCAGATACTGGTCGACAATTGGGCCACCCGTTACATCGTCAAGCTGAACGCCCGCCGCACGCGACAGCTCGTTTTCAGGTATAAGCCCAACCGACAGAAGCAGCGTGTCACATTCAATATACCTTTCGGTGCCGGGTATCGGCTTTCTGTTCTCGTCGACCTGCGATATAACTACGCCCTCGACCCTATTTTTACCGCGGATCTCGGTGACCGTATGCGAGAGGTATAGTGGTATTCCAAAATCGTTAAGGCATTGCGCTATATTGCGCGCAAGGCCGCTTGAATATGGCATTATCTCGCAAACGCAAAGGACTTTTGCGCCTTCGAGCGTCAGCCTGCGTGCCATTATAAGCCCGATGTCGCCCGAACCTAAAATCACGATGCGCCTGCCGGGCAGGATTCCCTCTATGTTGACATACCTCTGCGCAGTGCCGGCGGTAAACACACCTTGCGGGCGCGTGCCGGGTATGCCAATCGCCCCGCGTGTGCGCTCTCGGCATCCCATCGCGAGTACAATCGCGCCGGCTTTTGCGGTCACATATCCGGTCTCGGGCGAAACAAACGTTACCTCGCGGTCGGCAGACACGCCAAGCGCCATCGCACCGGTGAGGTAGCCGATCCCCGCCTCTTTGACCATCTCGATAAACCTGCCCGAGTATTCAGGCCCGGTGAGCTCCTCGCCGAAAAAGTGCAGCCCAAACCCCGCGTGTATGCACTGGTTGAGTATCCCGCCGAGTTCTTTGTCGCGCTCGATGATTAAAATCTCGTCCGGCTCTATGCCCGAGCGGTGCGCTTCAAGCGCCGCGGCAAGGCCCGCTGGCCCGCCGCCTATGACTATAATTTTCTTGTTTATCGTGGGTGTGTCAGCCACCTAATTCACCGTCGCTTTCGCTGTCACGCGGCACTATCTCCGAGCCGCGGCCTTTCTTTGTCACGTCACCGAGAGGTATGCCTAGTTCTTTTGAAAGTATTTCAGCCACTCTGGGCGAGCAAAAGCCGCCTTGGCAGCGACCCATCCCCGCGCGCACCCTGCGCTTTACCATGTCGAGGTCGCGCGCGCCGAGCGGGCGGCGGATCGCGTCCAGTATCTCGCCCTCGGTTATGGTCTCGCAGCGGCAGACGATGCGCCCGTAGGAAGGGTCGCGCTTTATAAGCTCGTTTTTCTCGCTTGCGCGCAGGAGCCTAAACCTGATTTTCGGCGGGCGCGTCATCTTCGCGTCCGGGTTTTCCTCAAGGGCAAGCCCCATCTCGCCGAGCAGCTTTACAGCCGCGTGAGACAGCGCCGGCGAGCTGGCAAGCCCGGGAGACTCTATGCCGACGAGGTGCAAAAGCCCCGGTATGCGCTCGGAAGGCTTTACATAAAAGTCGCCGGTCGAAGGCGTCGCGCGCACCCCGGCAAACGAGGTTATCATGTCGCGCGACGAAACGCCGGGCACAAGCTTCTTCCCTCCGGCAAAAACTTCTTCGAGCCCCTCGCTTGTCACCGAAGTGTCGTCGCCAGAATCGACCCGGTGCGCGTTCGGCCCGACTATAACGTTACCGTCGACAGTCGGCGACACGAGTATGCCTTTTCCACGCTCGCTCGGGCAGGCGAAGACCACTCGCCTGACCCGCGGCCCCTTGCCTTTGTCAAGCAGCGCGTATTCGCCCCGGCGCGGGATTATATCGACCGGGAAGTCTTCCTCTCCGGAAGCCCTCGCAAGCTCCGCGGCATACACGCCCGCGGCGTTTACGACAAACCGCGCCGCAATCTCCCGCCCGTGCGAAACCGCAACAAGGCGCCCCTCGGCCATTTTTATGCGTTCCACCGGGAAATCAAAGTAAAAGTCGCAGCCATTTTGCGCCGCGACCTCGCCAGCCGCGATGCAAAGCTCATACGGGCACACGATGCCTGCGGTCGGCGCCCATAGCGCAGCATATACATTATCCGAAAGCGTCGGCTCTATCTCCCTCGCGCGCTCGCCCGATACTATCTCGAGCCCCGGGACGCCGTTTTTTTCGCCGCGCTCGATCAGCTCTTGCAGTACCGGCATCTCCTCTTCGGAAAAAGCGCAGACTAGCGAGCCGCAGTTTTTATATGGCACATCGAGCAGCCGCGCCAGCTCGGGCATCTCGGCACAGCCCGCGACGTTGAATTTCGCCTTCAGCGTGCCGGGCACAGCGTCGTAGCCCGCATGGACTATTGCGGAGTTGGCTTTGGTCGCGCCCATCGCCACGTCATCCGCAGCCTCGGCAAGCGCGACCCGGAGCTTGTAGCCCGAAAGCCTATACGCGGTCATACAGCCCGTGATGCCACCGCCTACGATGAGAACGTCGTATGTCATCGGCACTATTTACCTCTTTGTGCAGAGCATTCGTCACCTGATAAGTATACCATATAAATTCCGCCGTTACAACTATATTTTGTATGTAGAATTAATTTATAAAATATTGTAAAAGACTTAATCTTTACTTGTTGTAATTTTTTGTGACTCATGTTATAATTAGTCGATTAAATTCACAAACACCGAAAGGCGGAGCCACCGGATGGACTTGGAAAACGCGATCTTGAAGCAGGAAGACCTTGAGCGGCTTTACGATTTGACCGAAGCGCTTGTTACGGAAGTCGAAAAAGTGATTGTCGGCAAGCACACCGAGGTAGTGCTGCTAGTCACAGCGCTGCTTGCCGGTGGGCACGTGCTGATCGAGGACGTCCCCGGCGTTGGCAAAACGACGCTTGCAGCCGCGCTAGCGCGTGCGGCAGGGCTGAAATTCAGGCGCGCGCAGTTCACGCCGGACGTCATGGCGTCGGACATTACTGGATTTAATATTTACAACCGCCGGACCGAGCGGTTTGAGTTTAAAGAAGGCCTTGTAATGACCAATATTCTTTTGGCCGACGAAATCAACCGCGCGTCTCCCAAAACGCAGTCCAGCCTTCTTGAGGCGATGGAGGAGGCGCGGGTCACGGTCGACGGCGTAACTTATGACGTGCCCGACCCATTTATGGTTATCGCCACGCAGAACCCGGCGGGATTCGTCGGCACCTATCCTTTGCCCGAAGCGCAGATCGACCGCTTCAGCCTGAAAATTTCTATGGGTTACCCGACGCTTGAAGAGGAAGTTTCGATAATCGACAGCCGCCGGACCGAAAACCCGATCGATTCTGTCCGGCCGGTGGCTGGAGTCAAGGCGATACAGACTCTTCGCACCGTCGTATCGAATGTCCATATCGACCCTGAGGTCAGCAAATATATAGTTCTGCTCGTGTCGGCGACCCGCCGTCATGAAAAAGTCGCGCTCGGCGCGAGCCCGCGCGCGTCGCTGGCACTTATGCGCATCTCGCAGGCATATGCCTTCATGCACCGCCGCATGTACGTGCTACCCGAGGATGTCGCTGCCGTCTACCGCAGCACGATAGCGCACCGCCTCATGCTAAAGCAGGAGGCAAAGCTCGAGCGCATCACAGCCGACGACATTCTTACCGAAATTCTGCGCCGCACCGACGCACCGTATAAGGGCAAAAGATGAAAGAGTATGAATATGCCCCTCCCAAACGGAGGCTAAAGTTTGCGCTTTGCCCGAACTTCGGCGCGTACCTTTTGCTTTTAGCCGCGGCACTGATTTTCACGCAGGCGCTGCGCTCGCCGATTTCAGCTGTGCTGTTTTTGTTCATGCTGATGCTCCCTGTTTTTACACTTATTTACCTTTTCATCGCAGCGTCAAATGTAAAAGTATACGTCGACCGCGGTTCGGACGAAGTGCCAAAGCTCACCCCCGTCAGGTTTGGGCTGACGGTGTCAAACGATTCTATCCTGCCCATACCGTTTGCGGAAATCGACATAATGCTCCCGTCGGAGCGCGCAGTCCGCTGCATAGGGCGCAGGGTTAGGATCTCGCTCGTGCCACTTGGCTATTACGATTTGTCGGAGACGGTGGTTTTCCCCTACCGCGGCGAGTATGAGATAGGTGTGTCGGACATTTACGTTTACGACCCCTTCCGGATGTTTCGGCTGCGCGTCGACGCCGACACCTTTATGACAGTTTTCGTTTTGCCGCGCCGGCTGGTGCTCGACCGCGGCGGAGCGCATGCGGCATCGGACGTCAACACAAGCTCGATATTGACGCGTACCGGTATCGACCGCGCTGAGCTTTCTGACATACGCGAGTACAGAAACGGCGACCAAATCAAAAACATACACTGGAACCTCTCGTCGAAAACGCAGGATTTGGTCGTCAAGGAATACGCGATGAACTCGGGCAACCGGGTATACATTTTCGCCGACACCGCGCGGTTCGGCGAACCGGATTCGAGCGATTATGAAGACGACATCGCCGAGTATGTTGCCGACGGCGTGATTGAGCTTGCGCTTGCCGCAGCGCAGGGCGAGCTCGACAGGGGCAACAATGTCACAATGATGTGGTACGACGGCAGGACCCAAGGCTACCTTCAAAGCGCCGACATGGAGACCATCAAAGACCTCGACCGCATTTTCACAGTTTTCGCGACCGCGAAACTTTGCCCGGCAGACGACGAGCACGATTTCACGCGCATGGCGGCGCTGGTTTCCGAAACCCAAGGCGTGACAATAATCTTCGTTTCGGCGCGCATGGACGCAAAGCTGGTGCGCGGCATAACGGCTGCCGCCGGCGTGTTTAGCGGCCTTGCGTCGCGAGGTGCGGTCCTTTATATCTACTTTGACCCCTCTGCGCATATTTTGCCCGAAAAGCGCGACGCCCACCGCGAAATATCCGACCTATGCAAGCGCCAGCTCGAGGAGGCAGGCATCGAGGTTCTAACGCCGGGCAACGCCCTGCATGGCAATACGGCTTAAGTCTAAGACGGCTTAATTTATAGGCTTTTTCACGCACAACTCTAATTTTATTACGGATATAACATGGACAAAGCGGTAAAAATAAGAAAACGCAGAAGCGCAAACCGGGCGGCTCGCCACGAAAAACGCAAAGCGGCTCAAAAATTTTTATATCTTCCCGAAGTCCAGCGGACCAAACCCGGCACCGCCGCTATCGGGTATATTTGCCGCGCGCTTACCGCATGGATTGGGGTATGGGGGCTGTTACTATTTTTAAGCGATGCGTTTCTTTTCGAGGTGGACGCTAAATTCCTTGCGCTTGCCTCTATTGTCCCAGTCGCGCTTTTGGCTGTTGCCCTTTATAACGGCATCGGCACGCTTATAATGCTTGCCGGCTCTGCGGCTTCAGCCGCGCTTTATATCGTACTTATCGGCAAACCGGTCGAGCATGCCGTCGCCTCGGTGCTGGCGGTATATAACACTATCGGCGACCGGCTTTACGCTCTAGGTTACCGCGCGCCGATTGCGGCTGAAATCAATTTTTCGGCATTGCCGGTCGGCACCGAGTTTTCCGACCTTATACGCACGGGGCTGGTTTTTCTCGCGATACTTCTCGCGGCGATTGTCACGCTCGCCTGTGTAAAGCGCGTGCACCTTTTGCCGATAATTATAACCGGCGGCTCGATTTGCGTTTTGGTTTTCACATACAACCTCGTAAACAGAAGCTGGGGCTTTACGCTCATGCTCACGGCGCTCTGCGGGCTGCTTGTGATGCACGCTTACGAAAGCTTCTTCCGCGAAGTGCCACAGCCTAAAGCCAAGAGAAAGCGTAAAGCTAAAAAGCCAAGCAATGTTGCCGCCATCGCACCCGAGGCGGAACCTGAAGCGGAGGGCGCAAAAACGGAGGAAAGCAAACCTGCCGAAAAACCCCGCTCGCGCTGGCTTTCGGGCGCGGCAAAAAGCTCCGCTTTCGGCGGATACGCATCCCTTGCAGCAATGCTTGTCGCGTTTTTGGTGCTGCTTATACCCACGATGTCGGTACGCAAAAAGTGGTATGAGATTGAGTCTATTAACAGCAAGATGGAGATAGCCCGACAGATACTCTCGTCGGTCATTGTTGGCGACGTTCCTGATTTTTCGGACCTAGGCTATCTCGGCAAAATGGACCTTCTCACCTCTCGCACCACCACGGCAAGCGACAGGGTATTCACCGGCGCAAAGGTACTCGAAGTGCGTACGAACTACAACACGCCGGTTTACATGCGCAGCTTTGTTTCAAGCAAATTTGAAAACGACCGGTGGCTCGTACCGAGCAACGATGAAATAAAGGAATTTTACTCGCGTTTCGGCTACGGTTTCGTAGGCGAGCGCATTGCGAAAAACTTTTTCGATACCATAAACCCCAGGCTTTCGGGGATTTCAAACTATACTAGCTATTCCACCCGCTATGATTTCGGGTTTGTCACAACCCCTGTAGACATAAAGCTGCTTTCCTCGTCGGGCAACCTGTTGTTTATGCCGTCACGCTATGACCCCGACATTGCGCTTTTGGAGTTTGCCGGCATCGAAGGGGATGCCTACGGCGAGGAATACTCCGACTACTCTGACGGCATAGTCACTACCTCGTGGTTCAACTTCAACAAATCTTACCGCGCGCTCTCATATGTGCAGTCGTACCGCCACGAGAAGGTGTTTGCCAACCTTATCGCGCTTGACGACTATTACAATCTCTGTCGCGACTATATCGAGCGGACGATGGCGGACGATTTATATTACGGCGAGAAGGTCAAGTCCGAAATACTCGAGCTCGGGCTTGAAACATTAGCCGAAGACAACATTTACGAGCGCTGGTATGCGATGGATGAAGCAGATCGCGGCGAGTTTTACGAGCGCTTTATCTTAGCCGACAAGTACGGCAAGTACGTTCGAGATAATTACACATATGTGCCCGAGTCCGAAGCTCCCGACATTTTTAAGCTTGCTTTGACAGCGCTGAAGGCGTCACACCCAGACCTTAAAATCGATCCAAGCAAAATCCAGCAGATAAAAATTGACGACGGAAAAATATACGTCCAAACAACGGAGCTAAATAATTTTACCGCCGTAAGCTCGCTCGGCGCCGTCTCTAAGCTTTCGGTCTATGACAAAGTAATGGCGGTTATCGACTACCTCAAAGATAACTATACCTACACGCTTACGCCTAAAGACCCGTCGAGCGAAGATTTAAGCTCCGTTAAGGCATTCCTCCTCGATACAAAAGAAGGTTACTGCGTGCAGTTTGCCACCGCCGCGGCGCTGATGCTCCGCACGCTTGGCGTGCCTACGCGCTATTGTGAAGGCTATATAGCGCCCGATTTTAGTTATGAAAAGGCATATTCCGCCGAAGGACGCTATGTGTGCACGGTGCGCGACTATAACGCCCACGCGTGGATCGAAGTTTATGCCGACGACATAGGCTGGCTGACATTTGAAACGACGCCCGAGTACTATGCGGGCATGTATGAGCACTACTCATTGTCAGTCGACCCGCGCACCGGCGGATACGAAACCCCTGAATATACAGAACCCGAAGACATCGATATTGACGAGGAAGAAACAACAAAAGTTATTGACACCGCAAAGATATTTGCGTTTGTCATAATAGGGCTTTTAGCGGCTGGAGCTATCGGCGTTGGAGTATACTTCGTAAGGAAATTTGTCCTTTTTGTCCGCGAATCGCGCTACCGCCGAGAAATGTATATCGAAACTGTGCTCCGCAGCTCGCCCGAAGGCTTAGAGCGCCGTTACGCCGCGCTCGCGATAATCGATTATATCAACGCCGCGCTGGCTGCGGCTGGGCTGCGCCCGCGCACCGGCGAGCTTCCATCCGAGTACCGCGAAAGATGCAGGCGCGTGCTTTTGGGCGAGGAAGCCGCAAACGAAGCACGCATTAAGCTTCCCGGCGCTGCCGGCGAGCTTGCCGAAAAAATTATTGCCATGTTTGCCGAATGGAAGAGGCAGGCAAGACTGCGCAAAGCGGCAAAAAGCAAAGCGAAGCGGCGCGGAGGCTCGCTCGGGATTGCCGACGAGTACACAGCCTCAAAAGGCAAGCCTTCCGTCCCCGGCGCAGATATTGAGAAATTCGATTTTGCCCGCCTTTTCGACTCCATTCAGCGCGAGGAATTCGGCCCCGGCATGTCCAACGAAGATCTTAAGGAGTGCGCAAGGTTCCTGCTCGCGCTATCGAATAAGGTCTACAGCGAACTTAACCCGATTTTCAAATTATGGTACAGGCATATTAAGCACACGGTATGACAGATAGCGAAATCATAAACTTGCCCGGCAGCGCGCTTGCCTATCTCGGCGACGCTGTGTTCGAGCTTACCGTCCGGCACGCGCTGCTCGAGCGCGGGCTTACCGGGCCCGGAAATCTTAACAGGGAAGCGCTGCATTACGTCACCGCGGTCGCGCAAAGCCGCGCTGCTCAGAAAATTTTGCCGATGCTCTCGCCAGAGGAGGCTGACGTTTTCAGGCGCGGGCGCAACACCGGCGACCTCACTCCCCCTAAGTCGGCGACCCATGGCGAATACCGCCGCGCAACCGGCCTTGAAGCGCTTTTCGGCTACCTTTACCTGAAAGGGGAATTTACGCGCATAAAGCAGCTTTTCGAGGCTGGCTTTTCCGAAAGCGACTGCGAAGTAAAAAACAACGGCACAGGGAAATAATCAAAATGTCCGAACGCAGAATTAAAAAACAAAAAGGCGAAAAAATAAAAGTACTTACTGTTTTCGGCACAAGGCCGGAAGCGGTTAAAATGTGCCCGCTCGCGCGGCTTCTTCACTCCGACCCGCGGTTTGAGCATAAAGTGCTTGTCACCGCCCAACACCGCGTGCTTCTCGACTCGGTTCTCGAGATTTTTCGCGTGGTACCGGATTACGACCTCAACCTAATGCGTGTGGGGCAGACTCTTGCAGAGATTACATCCGGCGTTATAGAGGGCGTTTTTGGCATACTAGGAGAATATACGCCCGATATCGTGCTAGTCCACGGCGACACCACCACCAGCTTTGCCGCAGCGCTCGCGGCGTTTTACCGTAAGGTACCGGTGGGACATGTCGAAGCAGGGCTGCGTACATGGGATAGGTACTCGCCATTCCCCGAGGAGATGAACCGTACGCTGACCGCCCGGCTTGCGACTTTGCATTTTGCGCCGACCAATGACAGCAAAGCCAACCTAGAGCGCGAAGGGATTACCGAAAACGTCTATGTAACAGGCAACACCGCGCTAGACGCGTTCTCCTATACGGTATCGGAAAGCTACACATTCAAAAGCGACGCGCTGAGGGACTTGCTCACTCGCGGAGGTAACGAAAAGCTTGTCGTCATGACCGCACATCGGCGAGAGAATCTCGACGGCGGCATCGCGTCAATCTGCCGAGCCGTAAAGCGGCTCGCAATCGCGCATCCAGAGCTACGGTTTATTTACCCCATGCACCCGAACCCTGCGGTCAGGAATGCCGCGCTGCCCGTTTTGCAAGGCTTGCCGAACGTGACGCTTTGCGAGCCGGTTGACGTTACAGATATGCACAACCTGCTCGCACGCGCGTGGCTTTGCCTTACAGATTCAGGCGGGCTGCAGGAGGAAGCGCCCTCGTTTGGGCTACCGGTGCTGCTTTTGCGCAGCGAGACCGAGCGCCCTGAAGCTGTACGCGCCGGCACCGTCGAAGTAGTCGGCACCGACGAAGACAATGTCGTCGCCGCCGTGGAACGGCTGCTTTACGACACCGAGCGATATGAACGAATGAGCCGCGCGAAAAACCCATACGGCGACGGGCATGCATCCGAGAGGATCGTCGAAATTATCCACCGTTATTTTTCGGAGGATGCAAAAAATGAAGTTTATTGACGAGTTTAAAAACTTTGCCTTTAAAGGGAATGTTTTAGACTTGGCAGTCGGCGTTGTCATTGGCAGTGCCTTCTCGGGAGTTGTAAACGCGCTTGTCAATTACGTTATTATGCCGCTGATCTCTTTTGGGACTGCGGGTATCGACTTTACCGATATGAAGATCGTTCTGCGCCCCGCGACGGCGGATACCGCCGAGTGCGCCATCGGGTACGGCCAGCTTATCCAAAGTATTATATATTTCTTGCTTGTTTCCCTTGCGTTGTTTTTAACGCTTAAATTAATTTTTAGTATCCGTAAAAAGCTCGACGCCGCCGCTGCCGCAGCCGCGGCAAGGCTTAAAAAGCCCGGGCAGCCGCCGGCAGCCCCGGCGCCAGCAGGAGCCGCAGCCGCTCAGCCGGCGCAGCCTACACCGGAGCAGGCAGCCCAGCAAGCTGCAATAGATACCGCAACCAAAGCGGCAGCTATTGAAGCGCGCGAAGCCAAAATCGAAATGCTGCTTGCCGAAATCCGCGATATCCTAAAAAACCAAAACAATCAGCAAGGTATTTAAAAAATTCACCATAAATCTAAAAAACGGGAGAAGAGCGTATGTACTATCTTGGAATCGATCTTGGCGGAACCAACATCGCCATAGGCGTTGTTGACGAAAACAACCAAATCGTTATAAAAGACAGCGTGCCGACTAAGGCTCAACGCCCGCCGGAAGAAATCGTCATTGACATGGCAAAGCTTTGCCGCGACCTTCTCGAGCGCGCAAATATCCCGCTCTCTGAAGTCGCATATGCCGGCATCGCCGCGCCGGGCAGCATTGACCCCGAAAAAGGCGTCGTCATTTACGCCAACAACCTCCCCTTCCGCGATTTCCCAATCGCCGACCTGCTCCGCAAGCACCTGCCGATTGAAAAAGTCTACCTCGACAACGACGCCAACGCCGCGGCATACGGCGAGGCGATCGCCGGTGCGGCACGCGGCTGCAGGTATGCCGTTATGATCACTCTCGGCACCGGCCTCGGCGGTGGCATAGTTATCGACGGCAAGATTTACTCGGGCTTCAACTACGCTGGCGGCGAACTTGGCCATATCGTCATCGAATATGACGGCGTGCCCTGCACCTGCGGGCGCAAAGGTTGCTGGGAGTCCTACAGCTCCGCTACCGGTCTTATTCGCATGACAAAAGAGAAGATGGCCGAAACCAAAGAAACCCTCATGTGGGAGCTTGCTGAAGGCTCGCTTGACAATGTCAGCGGCAAGACAGCTTTTGCCGCAATGAAGCAGGGCGACAAGGCAGCCACCGAAGTCGTCGACAAATACATCTCTTACCTTGCTTGCGGCGTTACGAACATAATTAACATTTTCCAGCCTGAAGTTCTCTGCATCGGCGGCGGCATTTGCCGCGAGGGCGACTACCTTGTAAAACCCCTGCTTGAAAAAGTAAGCGCCGAGCAGTATACCCGCAGCCTTAAAAAGCAGACTGAGATTAAGATTGCTGAGCTTGGCAATGACGCCGGCATAATCGGCGCTGCAGCGCTTGGTAAGCAGCAGTAAATAAATAAGTTTAACATAAAAAATGCCGACGGACCTAATCCGTCGGCATACCAATTTTGTTGGTATTGGTGTTTTTATTCTCTGTTGTTTCGTAATCACAAAATGTGCTGGTAAACACGGATGAAACCGTAATGGAGAGCACGAGACAACCGGTAAAGAAAGGTTATAAAAAACTCCTGTCTGGTTTTTGCCAAGCAGGAGTTTTTTGCCTTTTCATACTCCGCACCGCATGGCAGCGGATGCTTCCCGCTGCTTTTGTCGGGCGGATATGTATTTTATGCAGTTTTCGCGCGCGGGTCCCGGCTGTGTAGAATTATTTTGCGCGGGCACTTTAGCACGCATTTGCCGCAGGAAGTGCATTTTGAGTAGTCAATCTCAGCTAGGTTATTTTTAACATGTATTGCGTCGTACTCGCAAACTTTTTCGCACAGCTTGCATGCTATGCAGCCGACGTCGCAATACGAACGGGTCATCTTGCCGTCGTCGGTGCTATTGCAGCTCACCCAGTGGTCGCTTTCATATGGCACAAGCTTTATAACATGTTTTGGGCAAGCGCTTGCGCACACACCACAGCCCCTGCAGCGCTTATAGTCGACGACTGCGACGCCGTCCTTTATATCAATGGCGCCAAACTTGCACGCCGCCATGCAAGTCCCATGCCCGATACAGCCGTAAGGGCAAAGCTTGTCGCCGCCTGCAAGCTTCATCGCCACGTTGCAGTCCATCGGGCCGCTATAGTTATATTTCAGCCTCGCTTTACCTTGCGTGCCGCTGCACATCACCTGCGCGCGCATACGCCTCGGCGCGACTGCAGGCACGCCCATTATCTCAGCCACCGCCTGCGCTGTTTCAAGCCCGCCCGCGGTGCAGGCGTTCGGCGGAGCATCGCCTTTTGCAATGGCTACGGCGAGCGCCTCGCAGCCTGCATACCCGCAGCCGCCGCAGTTTGCGGCAGGCAAAACCGATACTATTTTTTCAACCCGCGAGTCTACCTTTATCGCAAAAATCTTCGACGCCAGCGCAAGCATTGCGCCCATTGCCGCGCCTAGCACAATAAACCATACAAAAGCCCATATTATATTTGAATAGTCCATTTGCAATTATCCTTTAACATTTGAATTAAACCGGCTACGTTCCGAGGTTGACGCTCGAAAAGCCGGAAAAAGCCATGGCGATAAGGCCGGCTGTCACCAGCGCTATAGGGATGCCCCTAAACGAGCGCGGCGGGTTTGCGACTGCAACTCTCTCACGAACGCCGGCAAATATCACGATAGCGAGCGTAAAGCCAACGGCTGCTGAAAACCCGAAGACTACCGATTTTATAAAGTTATAGCCATACTCGACGTTGAGCAGCGAGACACCGAGCACCGCGCAGTTCGTCGTTATCAGCGGCAGGTAAATCCCAAGCGCGCTATAAAGCGCCGGCACATACTTGCGAAGAAACATCTCGATAAGCTGCACGAGCGAGGCGATGACGAGTATGAAGGCAATGGTTTTAAGATACTCAAGCCCGAACGGCACAAGTATCAGGTTATAAATAACGTTTGTCGCCGCGCTGGCAATCGTCATGACGAATATGACCGAGCAGCCCATACCCAGCGCGGTCTGGGGTTTTTCGGACACCCCCAAAAACGGGCAGATGCCTAAAAAGCGCGTAAATATAAAGTTTTCCACCAAAATGGCGCTAAACATTAGTAGCAGTATATCTGTCATTTGCCTTCATCCTCCCCTGTGCCCGCGACAAACTCAAGGTCGCCCGCATGCGGCGGCACGCCTCCGCCAAGCGCGGCGTCCTCGGCTATCTCGTCGGCAAGCGTTTTGTCAAGCTGCTTTTTGCGCCTGCGCTCGGCAAGCTCTAGCAGTTTGTGAACTGCAGCGATTATAAACCCAAGCGTCAAAAACGCGCCGGGCGGCATTATAAACATCAGCACGGGCTTATACCCATCGCCGAAAACATTGTAGCCAAACAGCGTCCCCGAACCAACCAGCTCGCGAACCGATGCGAGAATTGTCAGCGCAAGCGTAAATCCAAGCCCCATCGACAAGCCGTCGATAACCGAAGGCAGCACGGGGTTCTTTGAGGCAAACGCTTCGGCGCGCGCGAGTATTATGCAGTTGACGACTATAAGCGGGATAAAGACGCCGAGCGCGGCGTCGAGCTCCGGCAGAAATGCTTTTATAAGCAGGTCCACCGCTGTGACAAATCCCGAAATTATGACTATATACGCCGCTATCCTAACCTGTGGCGGAATCAGCTTTCGCAAGAGCGATATAAAGAGGTTCGAGAACATAAGCACGAGCGTCGCAGCAATGCCCATACCGATTGCGTTTTCAACCGATGTGGTCGTCGCAAGCGTCGGGCACGTCCCAAGCAGCTGTACAAGTGTCGGGTTGTTATCTATAAGGCCGCCGCGCAGCTGATGTACAAGCATTTCTATTGAGTAGTATTTTGCGGCTTTTTTGTTTTGGCTAGTCATCACGCGCCGCCTCCTTACGAGTTATGTGTAGCGGAGGCTTCGGCATCGGCATGTGCAGTCGCCGCAGCTTCCGCATCGGTATTAGTGTCGTTGCCGGTTGCAGACGCTTCCGCGTCGGCTTCTACGCTAGCCGAGGCTTCAGCATCGGTCTGTGCAGCCGAAGCTTCCGTTTCCACAGTAGCATGTGCCTCGCCGTCTGTCTCAGGCGTCGCATGGGCTTCACCGTCAGTTTCGGCAGGAGCCTCACCACCGGTTTGCGCCTCGCCTTCAGGCGACGCATGTGCTTCGCCGTCGGTTTCAGTCGTGGCATGTGCTTCGCCGTCGGTTTCGGGCGTAGCCGTCGACTCGCCATCCGTTTCAGGCGACGCATGGGCTTCGCCATCGGTTTCCTTTGTAGCCGACGCTTCTTCGTCAATTTCAACAGGATCGGAAATCTTCGCAATCTCTTCGAGCGCCGCTTTGACTCCGCTGAAGACCGCCTTAGACGATATCGTCGCGCCGGCAAGCGCGTTAACACCCTCGCCGAACGTCATTTCCTTTGTCTTGCCGACAAACTGCCATAAGAACGACTCGCTGTCGACGCGCGTGCCAACGCCAGGCGTATCGCCCACGCTGAGCACCTTTACGCCTTTGACCCTATGGCCTGCCGACACGCCTACCGCAAGAGAAATTGAACTCTTAAATCCTTTCGGCGAGGCGAAAACGCAATAGCCAATGGTTGTATCGCCCCTCTTTACGGCAGTTATGCTCGTGACAGGGTCCGCGAACACGCCTTCGATTTCTTCGGTCGAGTCAAAATCGCTGAAAATCGCCGAGATCGCAGCATCCATTTCGCGCCGCCGGTTTTCGGCGATTTTATCTGCCGTTATCGCGTTGACAATAGCCAAAAGCAGCGCGATGCAGGCGCAAATAACCGTAAGCGTGCCGCCTACTCGCAGATAGTAGGCAAGCTCGCTTTTGGGCTTTGCGCCTTCTTTCCTTTTTTCCTCTTCCTTTATATCTTTAGCGTTTTCCTCGGCAGCGCGCATTAGGATTTGCTCGCCCGGAGTAAGGTTTTCGGCAAGCTCTTCTGCAGCATTCTCTCCATCGCCTTTGCCGTCACCAGGCTCGCCGCCATCCTGCCCGCCTGCCCGGCCTTCGGATATCATCGCCTCGCCCTCGGCGCTGCTACTTATGCTCGTCTGGTATGCGGCGCCTTCGGCATTTGTGCCTTTGTTTTGGATGTTTTCCGGCTGCTTTTTTTCAATCACGCCCTGCTGAGCGGAGTCCGAGGCGCTTGTATTATTATCATTTTCAGGCGGGAGCATGTTTTCATTTTCTTTCATTTCGCTGCTTCGCCTCCTTCCGCCAGCTTCCCAGACTTTTCGGGCGGCACAGGTTTTGTCCATCCAAAATGTTTAGGCCTTGCAAATTTATCGATATACCATACAAGGAAGTTCATAATAAGTATAGCGAACGAAACGCCCTCCGGATAACCGCTGAAGTACCTGAAGAATACGGTCAGCGCGCCGCAGCAGATGCCGTATATAATGCGCCCTTTTTGGGTAACCGGCGAGGTTGTATAGTCGGTTGCCATGTAAATCGCGCCGAGCATTAGCCCACCGGAAAGAATCTGGCGCAGCGCATATTGTAGCGCTACCTGGTCGGACACCAGCGGCAGTTTGGGGAACAGCATTGTCAAAATAAATACGGTACCGACAAACGATACGGGAATCCGCCACGATATCACACGGCGCACGAGCAAATATATGCCGCCCGCGACAAGAAGCAACGCCGACAGCTCGCCTATAGAGCCTGCGTGGTCGCCTATAAGAAGCGTAAACAAACCCTCGTCCGGCATCACGCCATTTTTAAAGGCGTGCAGCGGGGTAGCCGCCGCGACCGCATCGGCAGGCGTAGCGGACGCTTCGGGCGTCGCAGCGGCAACCGTATCAAGCGTAATCTCAAACGGCGACGGCTTGTCCATCACCGCTGAATAATCTCCCATATATGAGGGAAAAGAAATAAATAAGAACACTCTCGCTGCGAGTGCGGGGTTGACAATATTTTTGCCTATCCCGCCGTACAGCTGTTTTACGATAATTATCGCAAATGCCGCGCCTACCACAGGAATCCATAGCGGGACGGTTACCGGCAAATTCATCACAAGCAAAAAGCCGGTTACCGCCGCGGAAAGGTCGCCGACGGTTATAGGGCGCTTTAGTATCCATTGCACCAGCGCCTCAAACAGCACGCACGAAACAATTGAAATTATCCCAAGCGTCAGCGCGCGCCAGCCAAACACATAAATGCCCCATATATACGCAGGCGTAAGCGCTATAAGCACATCGGCCATCAATATCCTCGTGTTGTCCGGGTGCTTTATGTGCGGGGCTGACGATACCGTCAGCAGTGAGATTTCATCACGCGAAAGCGGCTGCGCGGTTGCTGCCTCCGCACGTTTTTTCTTAAGCAAAATATTATCCCTCCGGGGCAGAAATTTTTCGTCGAGCCTTTGCGGCTTACCTTGAAATTCTCGCGCCAGCTTTCTTTTTGGCTGCGATTATTTTGCTTTTTGCGTTTTTAACATGCTGAGTTACGGGGAAATAGCCGGGGCAGATATAGCTGCAAGCGCCACACTCGACGCACGCCTCGGCGCCGAAACGCTCGGCGTCCTCAAGCCGCCCCGCTATGTCAAACTCCGCAATATAGTTGGGCAAAAGGTACACCGGGCAAACCTCTGCGCACTTACCGCAGTGGATGCAGACCGGCGGCTGACCGTATTTGCCAACACCTTCAAACTCGCGTGATAGCACCAAAATCGCGTTTGTGCCTTTTGTCACCGGCGCCTCGGGGTCCCACTGCGCGACACCCATCATCGGGCCGCCGAAAATCAGCTTATACGGCTGCTTCACCAGCCCACCGCACGCCTCTATGACATCCATCGCGGACGCGCCGATAGGGACCAGCACATTACCCGGCTCACGTACGCAGTCGCCGTCGACAGTGATGACACGTTCGATCAGTGGCGCCCCTTTGGCAAACGCGCGAAAAACTGCCGCCGTGGTCTCGGCATTAAAAATGACACACCCCACATCGGCGGGCAGCTTACCGGGAGGAAGCTCGCGCCCGGTAAGCGCAAAAATAAGCTGGCGCTCGTCGCCCTGCGGATATTTTGTTTTGCAGACTTGTACTTTGATAAGCTCGCTGTCTTTTAGTAACTCATTGAGCTTTTCGACCGCGTCGAGCTTGTTGTCCTCGACCGCGATATACGCTCTGCGCAGTGAAAGCGCTTTGAGCAAAATCTTTGTGCCGTTGACAACCGAAGCGGGCGACTCAAGCATTGTACGGTGGTCGGCGGTTATAAACGGCTCGCATTCGGCACCGTTTATTATAAGGCTCGTAGCTTTGCCTATCGCCGACTGGATTTTTGCATACGTCGGGAAAGTCGCGCCGCCCATTCCGACAATCCCGGCATTTTTTACGACTTCTATTATTTCTTCAGGCGTTGTGTCGGGCAGCCGCTTTTCAAACGGCTTTATTGTTGCGGCATCCCTGTCCTCGAAATCGTTTTCGATTTCGACGCAGGTCACTTTGTTGCCCGTTGAGCCGATACGCTCATATACTGCCGTCACTTTTCCCGACACGCTCGCATGCACGGGAACACTGAGCCCCTCAGCCGCTTCACCGATAACCTGGCCGCGGTCAACGATGTCGCCGGGCTTTACTACCGGCACTGACGGTACGCCGATATGCTGGCTTAGCGGTATGCACACTTTCCGCGGGGCCGGGTCCATTCGCCGTATCTGGGCGCGCCGCGTGTTTTTATATTCCTCGACATGCACGCCGCCGATAAAGGTACGTGCCATTAGCTACTGTTTCACTCCCAATTTTCACATTTTGCAATAATGTTTTTGATATACCGCCATGTCTAAGTTATTATAACGGCCGATGCATATGATTATATATCATCTTCCTTTTTATTTCAAGCTGTAATTAATACTACTTCCTAAAAATATTTTGAAGGCAGGGTGTTGACATTTCCCTGCGTTTATGATATAATATACGAGCCTTTGATGTGGGGCATTATGGCGGAATAGCTCAGTTGGTTAGAGCGATCGGTTCATACCCGATAGGTCGTGGGTTCGAATCCAACTTCCGCTACCATCCCGTCCGCAAATCCTTTGGACGGGCAACACATCCGGCCCGTTGGTCAAGTGGTTAAGACATCGCCCTTTCACGGCGGTAACAGGGGTTCGACTCCCCTACGGGTCACCATAACCCCGAGCCTCCAAAGCGGAGCGCTCGGGGGATTCTTTTTTCCAAGCGAAAAACCCCTAGCCGGCTTTGCGGCATAGGGGCTTTTTTATTTTTCGCTTTTCGGCTGCACGGCAAGAATATCCTCGTCGGGTGCATGCTGGCAGAGCCATTTCGCCTCGACGCAAAGCCTACCGCCAATGAGCTTAAGGTTTATTATGTCGTCATCCTTATACTCTTCGCAAAACGCATCGAGGTTTTTGCCGGAGATTATTAGGTGCAACCTGCCGTTTATTATCTCGGCCTGTGCGCCATGCTCGTTTGCAAAGCGCCAAAAACGCTCAATGCTCCTCTTTTTTTGTGTTTCTTTTTCCTCAGGCGTAGCCAAAATGTTGTGGATCATTTTTATCTCCTTATTCTTTACTTAACCAGTCTCGGGCGCTGCTCAGTGCTTATCTTTTGCGGTATGGCTTTGCCGTTTGTGAGCGAGGTGATTTTATTTTTCACTTCTTCATACCTTTCGCTTTCCACAGCAGCTTTTATCTTAACGTCAGCCTCAAACTCCGTCGACTCCACACTCACGCCCATCCTGGGCAGCTCGTATGCGAGCTTTTGATAGTCCGAGTAGTTTGTTGCAATCATAAAGATCATGAAAGGCACCCACTCGGCTATGCCCGCCGCATCTATCGCCGCTTTTGCGGCTGCCGAATACGCGCGCGTCAGACCGCCCGCACCGAGCAGTATCCCGCCGAAATAGCGGGTAACCACGACGGCGCAGTCGTCAAGCCCCGACTTGCGGAGCACTTCAAGCGCCGGCAGCCCCGCGGTACCCTGCGGCTCGCCGTCGTCCGAGCAGCGGGCAACTGCGCCTCCGCGAAGGGTATACGCCCACACATTATGCGTCGCGTCGGCATATTTTTCTCTTATTGACGCGATAAATGCGCGCGCTTCCTCCTCGCTCGACACCGGCGAGATATGCCCGATAAATCGCGATTTACGCTCGACAAATTCTGCCGATGCCCTTTTTGCGGGTGACAGCTTGAATTTTGCCATCTCACTCGTCCATTTTGAGTTTTTCAGGATTATATAACGGCTGCGTCCAAAGCATCGCGCCGGTCCTGCCGACGGCTTCGATGCGGACGTAGTCCTCGTCGCCGTGGGTCATGTATGTAGCCGACTCACCTTCTGCTTCAGCGAGAATGTGCCCGTTTTTGCCGATGAAGCGGAAGCGCAGAATGTCGCGGTAGTTTCTGATATGACGCGCCTGCACGCGGATGAATTTACCGTCGTAATCAAGGCTGGTGAGCAGCAGCCCCGTCGAAACGTAAAACTCGCCGGCTTTCGATGCGGCTATAACGCTTTCCGGGGTAAGGTCGCAGAAATAGATATTAAAGGCGCGCGCAAAATGCCACCAGCGGTGGAAGTCGTCGGACCCGAACGCCCAAATGAGCCTGCCCGACGAAAGCACCTCGTCATACACGTCCGTAGCAAGCCCGGACGAAGGAGTTCCGTTGTAGGGCGGACGAATCTCTTCGCAGCCGCCGTTTAAAATCTCCATGCCGAGGTAGCGCCGGACGTTATATAGATACTCGCGCGGCAAAATTTCCTTGCCGTTAAACCAGTTGGGATGGCACATTATCGCGAACCCGCCGTCGGCAATCGCGCTGTCGACCGCAGCCTGATGCGAGGACATCTCGACCTTACCAGTGCCGACGCATACCAGGTGCACCGTCGAGGTCGTGTACTCGTAGCCGGGCACTAGGCACATGCCGCAATCTTTGTACGGCGCGGGGTCTGTGTATAGGTTATGGTTAGAGATTGTAAGTATCGAGTAGCCGGTGTCTTTATAGAGCTTTAGAACCTCGGGGATTTCGTAAGCGCCGCAGGTGTTTGGGCCGGTTCCGGCATGCGTGTGGAAATTTGCAAGCCTTACTACGCCGAAATCAACTTTTGCATAGGGATTAACCAACATTTGTTTCACTCCCAGTATATAGTTTTGCCGCAATACTCGCGGATCACTCTTTCGCATAAGTCGCGGTCGCCGCAGAGGACAATCGGGCACGGCAGCATCGCCGCGTTATCGCGCAAAAACTCCACATCACCCATACCCATAACCCTCACAAGCGCATACTCGCCCTCATAGTCGAAAAGCTCCTCGTCGGCAGCCACAGGCTCGGGCAGCCGCGCCGGGTCGATTTCGGCTACCTCTTTCGTGTTGCAAACGAGCAGCGAGCTGTCTTTTTTAGGAATCTCCTCGAGCGGCTCGAAAGCGTCAACCGCCTCTCGTATGCGCTTTATATATTTGTCGTCGGTACCGCAGCAGCCGCCGAGCACATATACGCCTGCCTCGAGAAACTTCGGCGCGTACTCTCCGAAACTGTCGGCGTCAAGGTCAAACTTCTTCCCCTCCGCCGATTCCTGCGGCATCCCGGCGTTGGGTTTGGCTATTAGCGCCACGCCCAACCCCGCCGCAAATGGCACCAGCGGCTCGAGAACATTTAGCATGTCACCGGGGCCGACCGAGCAGTTTGTGCCGAACGCGCTTATCCCAAGCTCGGCAAGCGAAAGCAGCGCGCATAGCAGGCTGTCGCCCGACATCGTGCGCCCGCTTTTATCGACCGTAAGGGTGGCGAATACCGGCTTATTTGACACGCTCTTTATCCCCGTCACCGCGGCGCGCGTTTCGGCAAGGCTTATATTTGTTTCGCAGACGAAAAAGTCGACATATGGATCAAGCGACGCGGCTTGCTCGGCATAAACCTTGGCTATCTCGTCAAATTCCGCGTCGCCGAACGGGCGCATAAACTTGCCTGTCGGCGACAGGTCACCCGCAACAAGGCCAGCGCCCAACCCGCGCGAAATTGAGGCTAGTGCGGCGTTGCGCTCGGCGCAGTCAAAAAGCCCATGCCGCTCGAGCACTAAGCGGTTGCCGCCGAATGTAGGCGCAAGCACGGCGTCGGAGCCTGCGGCATAGTAGCGGCGCTGGATTTCGCATAGCACTTCCGGGTGCTCGGGAATCCATTTTTCAGGGCATACACCGGCAGGCATGCCGGCAGCCATCAGCGCAGTGCCCGTCGCGCCGTCGAGCACGAAAGGTAACGGGAACTCCTTCGGAAACCGATAGAATATATCGTGTAAGCTCATGGCATTTTCCTTGCTATCGGGGGTGCGCCCCATTTTATTTGCACTCGCATTTTTTATACTCGGCGATAAAGTCGACTACCGCCTGCCGGTCGGCGTACGGATGCTCGTCGTCCACCACAAAAAACATATACGTGCTTGTGTCGTTTCTCATGCCATCGGTAACGCTGCACTCGACATAAAACACACGGCCGGTTCCTTCCACTTTCCACTCAAAATCGCCGTCGAACGTTGCCAGCACATTTTTATTAGAGTCGTGTATCCTTACCGTAACCTTGCAGCCCTCGCCGCGTGCGTCCTCGCGGGTATCGTCGTGCACAAACGGCAAGCCGCGGAAAATCTCGCCCTCTCTCCACACTAGCTTATCGTAACGCATCGATATATGGAAGCTTTTCAGCGCGTCGCGGAAGAACCAGTAGGCGAACTTTGGCTGCATGTAGTAGTCGACAAGGCAGGTGCACGACACATTCGGCCACGGCTCATTAAACTGCCATATTATAGAGCCGCAGTTTTGCCATGCCCTGCGGCGGTTAGCCTCGACCGCATAGCGTATGCCCTCAGCTTGCATGTACTGCGAAAGCATCACAAATAGCTCAAGCTCGTCCTCAGCAAGCTCGCCAAAGATGGGCTTTTCGCGATACTCGTAAGTGTCCCACCACTCGCCGTGATGGCGCCAGACGAAATTTTCCGCCATCGTTGTTACCTTGCGATTTTTCGGCGAGAGTATCGTGCGCAGCGCCTCAATGTTTGTCATGCCGTCGCAGCCGAACTCGCTGTGCAGCTGGGCGGGCGAGGTATTGTAGAGTTTGTAATGCCCCTCCACGCCCGCGTATTTCCACGGGCCATGCACGTCGTGGTTGTCCTCGGGTCGCGACGGATCGATGCTCCCGAGAGGGCCGGATGCCGACGTGGGCAGCATCAGCCGGTCAGGGTCGAGCCTGTCCACTATCGACTTGAGCATCGCGAGGTTTTTATTTTCAAACGTCGCGGGTATCCATTTGTCGCTGGGGTCAAACAGCTCGTTTCCGCCGCTCCAGTAGGTCAGCGACACATGGTTGCGCTTTTCCTTAACGGCGGTTTCTGCAGTCGCGGCTATCAGCTTTAAAAACTCCGGCTTTTCGGACGGCGTGTTGTCGATACCCGACGAGGACTGGATAAACTCCTGCCACACCATAATGCCGTACCGGTCGCAGAGGTCGTAAAAGTCCTCGCTTTCGATTATGCCGCCACCCCAGACGCGTATGAGGTTGACGCCTGCGTCTTTCGCGAGCCGCAACATTTTGTCATATCGCTCGCGCGTGACAGCGCCATACATATGGTCAAGCGGCGTGATATTGACTCCCTTAAGATAAATGCGCTTGCCGTTGACGCGGACAAGGTAAGGCAGCGAAGCGTCGTTTGCGCCGTCGCAGCGCTCGTATGAGAGCGTGCGCAGGCCGACTTTAAACTCGCGCGAGTCCGAAAGCTCGCCGGACTTATCGTATAGCTTTACGGAAAGGTCATAAAGCGGCTGCTCGCCGTAGCCGTTCGGGTACCAAAGCTTTGGATTTTCAACCGGTATCTCAAGCAACCCTGCCGATTCGCCCTCCGCCGAGCCGACATGCTCGCCATTGAAAAAGAGCTCGGCGTGCAGCCTACCGCCTTCGCCGTCTACTTCGGCTGCATATGTGACCTTGCCGTCTATATAGCGGATATGCGACGACTCGATCGCCGCGCCGCCGACGGCTTCAAAATACACTTTATCGTACAGCCCGAGGTGTATCATCCTCGTGCCGAAATCCCACTTGTAGGTAAAACGCGCTTTTTGCGTGAAGGTTTCGCGGGTGTAGCCGATCTGCCCCATTTCGTCCGGCGCGCTTTCAAGCACTACCTGGACGACGTTTTCCTCGCCAAACTTTACATACTGGGTAACGTCAAGCACGACATGCGTATACATGCCCTCGTGCACTACTTTAGGCATGTCGTTAAAAAAAATATGCGCTTTATAGTCAATCCCGCGGAAGACGAGCCTTATCCGCTTGCAGCGTAAATCCTCGGGAATCACACATGAAGTACGGTACATCCACCAGCGCTGCGGGACCCATTCACACAAAAGCGAGTTCATCTCATAATACGGGTCCTCAATCAGCCCCGCGCGCAAAAGATCCATGTGGATTGAGCCGGGGACTTTTGCGGGTATCGAAGGCGTAACGCCGCCGTGAATGGCGCCGGTCTCAACCGAGCGGTTCCAAATGGCGGTATAGGGCCAAAATCCCGCAAGCTGCCAATCTGTAAGGTATAAAAATATCACATATATCGCCTCCGGTTCGACATGAATTTATGATATACCACGCGAGTGGCAAAGTCAAGCAAAAGCGCAAAAAATATTAAGGAAGGCTTTTGCAGTATGCAGCATAATTGCATAAAAATAAGCAATTATAAAATAATTGTTGATTTTTTGTCACGCGCGTAGTATAATTATTATAAAAATTCCGGAGGACATTGCATATGAAAAACATGACTAAACTCCTCGCCGCCATTTGCGCGATTATACTCGCCGCGGCGGCATTGGGCTGCTCATCGAATGTTCCCCCAAACACGGTATTTTCTATTGACGACTTGCCGGGCAAAGTTATAGGCGTCCAGCTCGGGACTACCGGCGACATTTATGCTTCGGAATATGAAGAGCCCGAGGACCCGAATGTTCCTGCTTCCAAAATTGAGCGGTTTAAGAAAGGCTCCGAAGCAGTTATGGCTTTAAAGCAGGGCAAAGTCGACTGCGTCATTATCGACAGCGAGCCGGCAAAGGCGTTCGTAGCCAAAAACAAGGATCTTAAGATTCTCGACGAGCCGTTTGCCGAAGAGGAGTATGCAATTTGCATCGCTAAGGATAAAACCGAGCTCAAGGAGAAGATTAACGCTGCTCTCGCCGAGCTCAAGGCTGATGGCACGCTTGACAATATAATCAAAAACTACATAGGAGACGACACCAAGGGCAAATACCCCTATGTTTCCCCTGAAGGGATCGAACGCTCTAACGGCACGCTTGACATGGCGACCAACGCCGCGTTTGAACCTTACGAATATTATGAAAACGACAAGATAGTCGGCATCGACGTCGACCTCGCGCAGGCAATTGCCGACAAGCTCGGCATGGAGCTTGTGATTAACGACATGGACTTCGATGCTATCATCGCCGCGGTGCAGAGCGGCAAGGCTGACATCGGTGTCGCGGGAATGACCATTACAGAAGACCGCCTTAAGAGCGTCGATTTCACCGAGCCTTATACCAAAGCCAAGCAGGTTATAATAGTCCGCGCAAATTAAGCGGGCGCTAAAACGGATGGCGGCGGGGAAAATTAGAAAAAGCCCCGCCGCTATAGTTTGAAAAGAAAAAGCCCAAATAATAGACGATATATGGAAAATATAGATGGAAAGCATTATTAACGGCATATCGCAGCCGCTGTCTAACTGGTGGGCGGGGTTCCGCGAGGATTTTATCAATAACTTTATAACCGACAACCGCTGGCTATTTTTGTGGAGAGGCCTTCTCTGCACGCTCCAGATAACCTTCTTTGCGGCAATCATCGGGATTGTCATAGGCTTTTTTGTCGCGCTCGTACGCACCACGAACATTTACACGGGCAAGCTGCGGTTTTTAAACGGCATCTGCAAACTTTACACCACGGTGATACGAGGAACGCCCGTGGTCACGCAGCTTCTTATAATTTATTACGTAATTTTCGCAACGGTCAACATTGAAAAAACGCTTGCCGCAATTGTCGCGTTCGGTATAAACTCGGGCGCGTATGTCGCCGAAATCGTGCGCTCGGGCATAATGTCAATTGACCGCGGCCAAATCGAAGCCGGCCGGAGCCTCGGGTTTAGCTACGTCAAAACGATGTGGTACATCGTCATGCCACAGGCGTTTAAAAACATATTGCCCGCCCTCGCAAACGAGTTTATCGCGCTGCTTAAGGAAACGTCGGTATCGGGGTATATCGCGACGCAGGACCTTGCAAAAGCCGGCGATATTATACAAAGCCGTACATACTCGGCGTACATGCCGCTTATTGCGGTCGCACTTATTTACCTTGTGCTCGTCGTGGGGCTGACCGCTTGCGTCAACCGGCTTGAAAGGAGGCTTGGCCGCAGTGATAACCGTTAAGAATCTCTACAAGAAGTTTGATAATCTCGAGGTGCTGCGCGGCATAAACGAAACAATCGAACGCGGCGAAAAGGTTGTCATTATCGGCCCGTCGGGCAGCGGCAAAAGCACTTTTTTGCGCTGTCTTAACCTGCTTGAGATGCCCACCTCCGGCGAAGTTTGGTTTGAAGGCCAGCAAATTAACGCGCCCGGCTGCGACATAAACCTCGTGCGCCGCAAAATGGGCATGGTATTCCAGCATTTTAACCTCTTCCCCCACCTGACGATACTTGAGAACATCACGCTCGCGCCGATAAAGCTTAAGATAATGGACAAAGCTTCCGCTATTGAAAAGGCGCGCAAGCTGCTTTCCAGGATCGGGCTTGCCGATAAAGAAAACGCCTACCCCGCTCAGCTTTCGGGCGGCCAAAAGCAGCGCATCGCCATCGTGCGATCGCTCGCGATGAGCCCGGACGTCATGCTTTTTGACGAGCCGACCTCTGCGCTCGACCCCGAGATGGTCGGCGAGGTGCTCGACGTTATGCGCGAGCTTGCCGAAGAGGGAATGACAATGGTGGTGGTCACTCACGAAATGGGCTTTGCCCGCGAGGTCGCCACGCGCGTTCTATTCATGGACAACGGGCAAATCGTCGAGCAAAACACGCCGCGCGAGTTTTTCACATCGCCCAAAAACCCGCGCACAATCGAGTTTCTGGCGAAAGTTATCATATAACAGCCAAAAATTTAAGCCTCGGAAAGTTCGCCTTTCCGAGGCTTTATTCTTAGCTTTCAAAACCGCCAAAAAACCAGTCAAAAAGCTCCCTGATCCTATTGCCGCCGTTACTGTTACGGTTATCGTTATTCCGGTTGTTATTGTTGTTGTTTCGGTTGTTACTACTGTTATTGCTGTTGCCGTTACCCCTGTTTTGGTTTTTTGCCGCCATCTGTGCCTATATCAATTTCGCTTTCATTTGGCAGCTGAGGCGCGGCGGTTGTTTCGGGGCTACCGCTGCTGACGACGAAATCAATCCTCGCGCCGCGCGGGACCTGGTCGCCCGCAGGGTCAAGGCTTTGCGAAATTATAACGCCTTTCGGCACCGTGCTTGACGGCTCGTATGTCACCCTACCGAGCGTTAACATCGGGTCGCTTGGGTCTTCGCCGACCATTATCTGATACGCCGCCGAAGCCGTCATGCCCACGAAATTGGGGACAGTGACTTTGCCCCTCTCCTCCTCGCCGCGGCTTATATAATAAACCACGGTTTCGCCGACCCGCAGCTCGGTCCTGGGCTTCGGTTCGGTGCGTATCACGCAGCCGCGCTCGACGCCGACGCTAAACTCATACCTCGCCTCGGGTATGAGCCCAAGCTTTCGTATCTCCATTTCAACTTCGCGGTTATCACGCCCGGTAAAGTCGGGTAGTACCACTGTTTCAACGCCGGCACTGACCGTCAGCTTCAGCGTGCAATATTGCTCGCCGGCTATGACCTTTCGCTTTTCGCCTCCCGCGGGCTGCTGCGACATTATTACCCCTTTAGGGAATGAGTCGCTGTACGCTTCTTCGACTTCGACAATAAAAATCCGCTTGTCCAAGTTTTTGACAGCGTCGTCGTCGACCGACTTGCCTGTCAGATCCGGCACGGTTATAATATCCGGGCTCGCGGCTTCTTGGGCTTGCAGGAACGTATCAATGAGGTATACGGTGCTAATCCCGAGCACCACTAAAAACGCCGCGGTAACGCCTGCTATAATCGGCAGCATCGAGCGGCTTTCCCTACGCCTGCGAGACTTTTTCTCAGGCTTATTTGCTTTTGCGTCCCGCAGCTCGTGGCTATCCTTGCCTGCCGGCCTTTCCTTTGCGCCAAAGGCGGCTTCGGTATCGACTGTTGCCGCAGGCGCGTCCCGCCTAGTTTTAAAAACGAAGTTCGGGTCAGACTTAAGCTGCTGGATATGCCTGAGCATCTGCGCGGCGCTCTGGAAGCGGTATTCCGGGTTTTTCTCCATCGCGCCGAGGATAATCTGCTCTAGGCCAATTGGTATCGACGGGTTAATCTCGCGCGGGCGCCGAGGCTTGTCGTTGACCTGCATCAGCGCCACTGAGACAGGGTTTTCCGCGTTAAACGGCAGCGTGCCCGTCGCCATCTCGTACAGCATCACGCCGAGCGAGTAAAGATCGCTGCGCTGGTCTATCGGCTTGCCGCTCGCCTGCTCCGGGCTGATATAATAGACTGTCCCGATAGCCTTGTCCGTCATTGTCACCGTTTCGGCGTTCGGCAGCTTTGCGATGCCGAAATCGGTAACCTTTATCCGCCCGTTTTTGAGCAGCATTATGTTCTGCGGCTTTATGTCGCGGTGTATTATGCCTTTCGAGTGGGCATGCTCGAGCGCGCGCAGAATTTGCTCCGCGTAGCTTATTATCTCCTTGAAGCTGAGCGCGCCCCTTTTCTCCATGTACTTTTTTAGCGTGATGCCGTCCACATATTCCATGACGATGTATTTTAGGTCGTCACGGACCGAAACATCGTACACGCTCACGATGTTCGGGTGGGAGAGCATTGAAACCGCTTTCGACTCGTTTATAAACCGCTTTACGGTTTGCGTGTCGCTTGCGATTTCGTCCTTTATCATCTTCACCGCGACAGTGCGTTTTTGCGCCAAATCCTGCGCTTCAAACACGACCGCCATGCCGCCGATGCCGATGACCCTACTAAGTTTATATCTTTTATCTAAAATTTGACCAACGTATTTTTCAAAATTTTCCATGTGCTAGAATCCTAACAGCAGCACGGTGATATTATCGCCGCCGCCGCCTTCGTTTGCGCCTCCCACCATGCGCTCTACTTTCTCGCGAAGGGTTTCCTCAAGGCTTTTTTTGCCCATGCCCTCTTTGGAAAACAGTATTTCCGATATTTTCTCGTGGGAAAGGAAATTCGTAAGCCCGTCCGAACAAAGGAGCAAATATCCGTGGCCGTATTCCGAAAGGTCGACTGTGTAAATGTCGCCTTCGACCTCGGGCTCGTTACCCACAGATCGAGTTATTATATTGCGTATCGGGTTTTTCGCCGCTTCTTCGGGGGTGAGTTTCCCTATATCGACAAGGTACTGAACATACGAGTGGTCGCGCGTTATCTGGGTTAGCTCACCATCTGCCCCGATATACAGCCGCGAGTCGCCGATATTTACGGCATAAAGCATGTTTCCGACGACTAGCGCCGCTACCAGCGTGGTTCCCATCCCGCGCAGCTCAGCGCTGCTTGCGGCGCGCGTGTAAACGGCGGAGTTGGCTGCGCTTACAGCGTTTTTCAAAAGCGCACCGTAATCGGCGCCTTTCGGGTCGAGGTCGACGTCTTGCGGGTTTCCGGCGGGTGCAATCTTTGCAAGCGATTCGGCAAGAGTCTTATAAAACACTTCCGCCGCGAGCTTGCTTGCAATGTTACCCCCATTCGCCCCGCCCATGCCGTCGCACACGACGCATAGGACGGTGTTCCGATATAGGGACACGGCGACGAAGCTGTCCTGATTTGAGCCTCGCCGCAGCCCAATGTCGGTTTTGCCGAAAAAGAACATTTATATCACCCGTCCGCTTTTAGCATACCAAAAAGAATCTATGCCGCAAAATCCTGCCTTATTACGCAGCCTGCCTAAACCGCCAGTATTATGTCGCGCTCCGTGCCGATGCTCGGAGCTGTCCGCAGGAAGCGTTGATGTCGGAGCCGAGCTTGCGCCTTATGGTCACGTTAATGCCCTTGCGCTCGAGCACCGCCTTAAACCTTATAATCTCGTCACGGCCCGGAGGCTTAAAGCCGCGTTCTTTCACCGGGTTACAGGGTATGAGGTTCACATGCGCGGGCACGCCATTCATATACTCATCCATCGCAGCCGCAAGCGCGGCGGCGTCGGACACTTTATCGTTGACGCCCGCGATTAGGATATATTCAAACGAAATCCGCCGTCCGGTTATGTCGAAATACTCCCGACATGCCGAAAGCAGCTCCTCAACAGACCATTTTTTATTTATCGGCATAAGTTCGCTACGCACCGAGTTTATCGCCGAGTGGAGCGAAACCGAAAGCGTCACAGGCAACTCTTCGCGCGCCAGTTTCCTTATGCCGTCGACCATGCCGCAGGTCGATATCGAAATGTGACGGCAGCCGATGTTAAGCCCTTCGGGCGCGCTGACAAGGCGGACAAATTTTACGACATTGTCGTAGTTGTCAAACGGCTCGCCTATCCCCATTATAACGACGCCGCCGATTCGCGCCCCGATCTCGCGCTGGGCGACTATAACCTGCCCCAAAATCTCGCCTGCCGAAAGGTTTCGCGCGAGTCCGCCAAGCGTCGACGCGCAGAAGCGGCAGCCCATTCGGCACCCCGCCTGGCTCGAAACGCAGACGGTTTTCCCGTGCTCGTAATCCATAACGACACTCTCGACAAGCTGTCCGTCCGAAAGCGCAAAGAGCAGCTTTATCGTGCCGTCGCGCTGCGAAACAAGCTTTTCCGCGACAACGGGAAGGCCGGTCTCGCACTCTTCGGAAAGGCGCTGACGCAGCGAGAGCGGAAGGTCGGTCATCTCACTTATATCCGCGCCACGGCACAGCCAGCGCATAACTTGACCCGTGCGGTAGCGCGGCTGGCCAAGCTCAGCCATATACTCGCCGAGCTCGGCAAAGCTCATATCAAGCAGTCTTCTCACGCCGGGCGCTCCTTTCTATCAAAAATATCCAACTTAGACGGATAGACAACGTAATTATAGCATACACACCTATAAATTGCAACAATAAGCCAAAATATATTGTATTTCATTATTCTACCCTAGTCGCAAAGATTTGCAAAATGTTCCGAGATTTCCAATAATTCTTTGAAATTTAACGCCTGGTTTAAACGTCGTTAATAGTATTGTTCGCCGAAGCGTGGTATAATAATCGTGATATTATCAGTGCGACTGAACTGTCGGGTAGTTGCCGTAATATAAAATCCGGAGGAAAAAGCGATGCTGGATATTATAAAAAGGAAAAAAGAAAACAAATGCCTTGAAGTCTTGCTTAAAATCTTCCTCATTGTCGGTATCATTGCCGGCTTGTGCATAATAGCGAAGATTTTATACGACAAATTCATACGCAATAGATTCTGCTATTGCGACGGCGATATATACGATTTCTCCGACGACGATGAGTGCTGCTGCGGCGACGATGCTTGCGACGAAGACGCATTTGAAGGCGACATCGTCGGCGAAGCTGACACTGCGGCAGACAGTGACGCGGAAAACGGCGAAAACTAAAAAATATACCGAACCTGACCGCTTGAGACTATTCACACTCCGGGCTGCCATATCCGACAGCCCGGTTTTATTTGACCCCGATGAATACCAAAATCTATAAAAGCCGAGCTGTTTTACCCGGAGATGTAGCGGTTTATATAATTGTTGCCGCTGTAGCCGTTTTAACCTCGATTGCGCTGGGGACAAATGACGGCCGGCCTGAGTATGTCGAGATAAACTCCGGCGGGCAAATCGAGCGGTACCCTCTCTATGAGGAACGAAAGCTTACGCTTTCAAATGAGGGCTACTTGCTCACTCTTGTTATTGAAAGCGGGCGCGTTTGGATTGAGGATGCCGACTGCCCGGACAGGCTTTGCGTCAAGACCGGCAAGATTTCAAAACCTGGCGAATCGATTATATGCGTGCCCGCACGCATATCGGTTAGGCTGACTGGCGGCAAGGATGATTCCGACGCTGTCGCATGGTAAACTTATGAACAACTTGAGCCGAAATTCACGCGTCAAAATGTCAAAAGCGCGCAGGCTCGCGCTCGACGGCGCAATGCTTTGCGTTGCGCTTGCATTGTCTTATCTTGAAAGCATCCTGCCCGCATGGACGCTTGTCCCATTGCCGGGCGTAAAGCCGGGACTTGCGAACATAGTTACAGTGCTCCTCGTGCGCCGGGGTTATGTCGCCGACGCCGCTGCGGTGTCTTTTGCAAGGATTTGCCTTTCGGCGATGCTATTCGGCGGGCCGGTATCATACTTCATCTCGCTTTCCGGTGGCGCATTTGCGTTTTTCGCGCTTTGCGTTTGCACATATGCGCTTGGCAAGTTTGTCGGCCCGCTCGGCACCTCGGTTATGTCCGCCGCAGCGCATAATATCGGCCAGATTTTTGCAGTGTCAGTCATAATGTCCCCGACCGCGGCGATAGCGTATCTGCCGGTCTTGCTTTTCGCCTCGCTTTTCACAGGCACGATAACGGGTATTATACTGATTCTTTTAGATAGGGTAAAATTCCCCCTATCGTAACCTTTCTAAGCCTAAAATTTAAATGCCGGCCCGGTAATACTACCGAGCCGGCTATTATTTTGCACAAGTTAGTTTTTTATCTACCTTTTCTCTTCACCGCAATTACCGCGGAGGATACCGCAAGGCATGCAAACGAGAAAGCAAGCGCAACGTCCATAGTCTTTGGCGAAGGTACATTTGTTGTTGGCTCCTCTGCCGGTTCTGGCTCGGACACGATCGCTTCGACAAGCTTCATGCCGGCCCAGTTGATCGGGTACTCCGTTGGAGCGTCGTTTCCGAGCGGGTCTACCGTAACTTTGTCGTCCCTGTTATAGCGGTCATGGAAGTTGAGCTGGTCCCATGAGCCGGCGAAAAGCCCGTAGTCGTCGGCGGTGTCGATGTTGGAGATGATAGGGGTGAAGCGGAGCATGTCGCCGACTTTCGGGTTCTTCGAGCCGCTTACCGTGCCGATGTCGGCAAACGGGACAACAAGCTCGACGGTCAAAGTCTTCGTGGCTTCGTCATATATGCCTGCGCCCTTCCAGTTCTCCATGTGCTCCTGGTGATGGATCCACGAGCCTTCAATCCAGCTGCGCAGAGCGAAGGAGATGTTGCCGTTCTCATCCACTGCCCAGAAAGGTTCGTACGCGTCCTCCCAGAGATACTCCTCGCCGTTGGTCTTATACGCGAGGAACATCAGTGTGCCATCGCCGTTCCATGGGGTGGTACCGCAATCAGGCCCGCCATACATAATAAAATTGGTGTCGTATCTCTGCTCAAGTATGTAAAGGTTCTCGTCGTCCCATTTAAACTTGTATGTAACCGACAGTTCGGACGACGACTTGGGATTGTTACCGCCTTGCCAGCGGCCGTACTCCTTAAACACCGGGTTGTCCGCATTTACGACAAGCTCGTACGCGTCGTCCCATTCGTTGCCGTCAATTTTTCCGTTAACTGTTACTGGATAGTAGAGCTTTGCGCACTCGTAAACGTAACCCGGCTCCAGCGCGGACACTGTAATTATCGTAGCAACCAATGAAAGGACCAAAAGCACAGTGAGAGCAATCTTTTTCATTACTATTAGCCTCCACTTTTAAATGTCTTTTGGATGCCACCTGGTGAGATTTTATCACTAGTTAGTACAAATGTCAATACAATTGCGGCCAAATCTTTTTACAAAAAAGCGAAACATGTTGGGCGTGGGAGCCTTATCTCGCCGATTTTTTCCAGCTTTCTTGACGATATGTCATACAGCGCGACTAAATCGTCGTCCTGTAATCCCGCAATCACAAGATCGGTACCGGGTACAAATGCGCCGTCCCGCGGGGTTTTTCCGCAGGCGGTCCGGCTAAGCAGATGCAGCGCCACTCCGTCGGCAAAATAGAGCGAAATGTTGTCTTTATAGCGGTTTGTCGCAAGCAGCATGCCATCGTTGCGGTATCTTATCGCCGCAGCTCCGGTCCTGCCGGGCGAGCCGTCGGTCAGCTTATAGATATTTTCAGGATATAGGTCGCCCGGACGGGTTAAGTCATATGTCGCGATGAGGCTGCCCATCTCGCATATGACATAAGCATGTCTTCCGGTCTTGTCTATTGCCATATGCCGCGCGCCCGAGCCGGGCGGTGTGTGAAGCTGCCGTTTTTTGCGCGCCATATCGCCGTCGAGCAGATACTCGACCGCTACGTCAAGGCCCAGGTCGCATACCCACAGCGTTCCGCCGTGGAATACGCACTGATGGACGTGCGTACCGGCTTGGCGAGACTTGTCCGGGCCGCTTCCGGTGTGTATTACGAAAATCTGCGGCTCGGAAAGCATCCCGTTTTCGTCAAGCTCGCAAACCGCAAAACTGCCGTGAAAGTAACTGTCGTCGTAGTTTGCCGCCGCGACAAACCGCGACGCCGGATCATATGCGACATGGCACGGCATCGGACCGCCGGTGCATACGCGCGATAGCTCATAAAGCGTCCCGTCGTTGTTGATTTTGTAGCTAACAAGCCCGCCACCGTATTTGCCGTCGAATGTGTCGACTTCGGAGCATGCGAGAAGGTACTTTTCATCGGCTATCACGCAATACGAAGGAGAATCAAGCTTTGCTGCGGGTACAGGCTCCGACATCAGACCTCTCGTTGTGTCTATTTCAAGATAATAAATTTCGCCCGCATATGTTCCAACAAATGTTTTAACTGCCACTTTTCCCCTCCATAAAAGGCATCGCATTCGACCGTTTATTTATCGCATTTTGAGCCATTATAACAGTAGCCGTGAAAGCTGTCAACGCAGCCGGGCAAGCAAATCGTGCGGATATCTCCTATATTTATTTGATATTGAGGATTTATACAATATTAACAATTTCATTATTTTTATATATTTACAAATAATATCAGTCATGTTACAATATATTTTGAATGCAATTTGCGGGGCACTTACCGGAGCGTCCCGCCCTGATATTCAAAACAATAAACTATTTGGGAGGATACAGTAAAATCCATGTCAAGAAAAATGCAGACCATGGACGGCAACACCGCGGCGGCGCATGTAGCATATGCGTTCACTGAAGTCGCGGCGATCTACCCGATCACGCCTTCGTCCGTCATGGCTGAGGTCACAGACCAGTGGGCGTCCGCGGGACGTAAGAACATCTTCGGCCAGCCGGTGAAAGTCGTCGAAATGCAGAGCGAAGCCGGTGCTGCAGGCGCTGTTCACGGCTCGCTCGCAGCTGGCGCGCTGACTACGACTTATACCGCCTCGCAGGGCCTGCTTTTAATGATTCCCAACATGTATAAGATGGCTGGCGAGCTTTTGCCCGGCGTCATCCACGTTTCGGCGCGTGCAGTCGCCTCGCATGCTCTTTCCATTTTCGGCGACCACAGCGACGTTATGGCTTGCCGCCAGACGGGTTTTGCCATGCTCTGCTCTTGCAACCCGCAGGAAGTCATGGATCTTGGCGCAGTAGCCCACCTGTCCGCTATTAAGGGGCGCGTTCCGTTCCTGCACTTCTTTGACGGGTTCCGTACCAGCCACGAGATACAGAAAATCGAAGTTTGGGATTACGACGCGCTCGCCAAGATGGTAGATTACGACGCGCTCGCCGCTTTCCGCGCGCGCGCGCTCAACCCAGAGCATCCGGTCCTGCGCGGCTCGGCTCAGAACCCCGATATCTTCTTCCAGGCGCGCGAAGCGTCGAATAAATACTACCTCGCGGTTCCGGCAATCGTTGAGGAGTACATGAACAAAGTCAACGAAAAGGCTGGGACTGACTATAAGCTCTTTAACTACTACGGCGCGCCCGACGCCGACAAGATGATAATTGCGATGGGCTCGGTCTGCGACACCGCCGAGGAGACTGTCGATTATCTGTTGTCGCGCGGCGAAAAGGTCGGCCTTCTCAAAGTCCGCCTCTATCGCCCGTTCTCGGTGAAGCACTTCCTCGCTGAGATTCCTTCTACCGTAAAACGCATCGCAGTTTTAGACCGCACCAAAGAGCCCGGTTCGGTTGGCGAGCCGCTTTACCTTGACGTGTGCAAAGCCGTTCGCGGCACGCAGTTTGAGGACGCGATTATCGTCGGCGGCCGCTACGGCCTCAGCTCCAAAGACACAACCCCTGCCGACATCATTGCGGTGTTCCGCAACCTCGAGTCGGAGAATCCCAAAAACAACTTCACAGTCTCTATCGAGGACGACGTCACCGGCCTTTCGCTTCCTGTTACCGAAAACCCCGACACAGTTCCCGCCGGCACCATCTCCTGCAAGTTCTGGGGCATCGGATCCGACGGTACGGTCGGCGCGAACAAGAACTCCATCAAGATTATCGGCGACCACACCGACAAGAAGGTTCAGGCTTACTTTGCGTATGACTCCAAGAAGTCGGGCGGTCTGACAATCTCGCACCTGCGCTTCGGGGACAAGCCCATCCGCGCCACCTATTACGTTTCCAAAGCCGACTTCGTCGCCTGCCATAATATCGCTTATATCTACAAGTACGACATGACCAGCGACCTGAAGGAAGGCGGCACATTCCTTCTTAACACCGGATGGACGTTCGAAGAGCTTGACAGCCGGCTCCCCGCCAAGATTAAGCGCGACATCGCGAGAAAGAAAGTCAAATTCTACACCATCGACGGCGTATCTATCGCACGTGAGCTTGGGCTTGGCAACCATTACTCGATGGTGCTCCAGGCAGCTTTCTTCAAGCTTGCCAACATTATCCCGATTGATGACGCGGTTAAATATATGAAAGACGCCGTCGTCAAGTCCTTCGGCCGTAAGGGCGAAGACGTTGTACGCATGAACCAGGCTGCGGTCGACCGCGGAATCTCCGATCTTGTCGAGGTCAAGTATCCCGACTCGTGGGCTGATGCGGTCGATACCGAACCCGCTCACGAAGCAGATATTGAGACCTGCGCGACCTGCAGCAGCGCCTACAAGTGCGCCGCGATGCTTGAGAAGTTCCGCAAGGAGATTCTCGAGCCGGTCAGCGCACAGAAAGGCGACTCGCTGCCCGTTTCCACATTTGAAGAATATGCGGACGGTTCGTTCCCGCAGGGCCTCGCCGCATTCGAGAAGCGCGGCATAGCCGTTGACGTTCCCGAGTGGCAGCCTGAAAACTGCATCCAGTGCACCTTCTGCTCGTTCGTCTGCCCGCACGCGGTTATCCGCCCGGTAGCGATCCCCGAAGCCGAGGTGCCGGAAGACCTGACGACCGTTCCGATGACCGGTATGCCCGGTTACCGCTACGCTATCCTCACCTCGCCGCTCGACTGCACCGGCTGCGGCCTGTGCGCAAATGTCTGCCCGGGCAAGAAAGGCCAGAAGGCGCTCATTATGAAGCCGCTCGACACGCAGGTCGAAAAGCAGAAGTTCTTCGAACTTGTCTACAAATACACCGACGATCCCGATGTGCTCGCCAAGTTCAAGCCGACAACCGTCAAAGGCACTCAGTTCAAGCAGCCGCTGCTTGAATTCTCGGGCGCATGCCCCGGCTGCGGCGAGACCCCGTACGCGAAACTTGTCACCCAGCTCTTTGGCGACCGCATGGTTATCGCCAACGCGACCGGCTGCTCCTCGATTTGGGGCGGTTCGGCTCCTTCGACGCCATACACCACCAACCGCTGGGGCAAGGGTCCGGCTTGGGCGAACTCGCTGTTTGAGGACAACGCCGAGTACGGTTTCGGTATGGCGATAGCATATCGTCAGCGCCGTGCGAAACTCGCCGAAATTATAAAGAAGTTTGCCGACTCCGATTACGAGCTCATCAGCGGCCCCGCGAAGGCGTGGCTTGAAGCGATGAACGACGGCGAGAAGTCCAAAGCTGCCGCGGCCGAGCTTGAAGCGGCGCTTAACAAAGCTGTCGAAGAGTGCGGCAGCTGTGGCTGCGATTTCGACGAGCTTTACAAGCAGGCGCTTGCGATGAAAGACCTGTTTGTCAAGCCGTCCATATGGATCTTCGGCGGCGACGGCTGGGCATACGACATTGGCTTCGGCGGCCTTGACCATGTCATTGCCTCCGGCGAGGATGTCAACATCCTTGTATTCGACACCGAGGTTTACTCCAACACCGGCGGCCAGTCGTCCAAGGCGACCCCGACCGGCGCGGTCGCACAGTTTGCCGCTGCCGGCAAGCCGACCGGCAAGAAGGACCTTGCTTCCATAGCAATGTCCTACGGCAACGTCTACGTCGCTCAGGTCGCAATGGGCGCAGACTTCAACCAGTGCGTAAAAGCCTTCCTCGAAGCCGAGGCATATCCCGGCCCGTCGGTCATCATCGCCTACTCGCCGTGTATCAGCCACGGTATCAAAGGCGGTATGGCCAACAGCATGGCCGAGACTAAGAAGGCTGTCGAGGCCGGCTATTGGTTCAACTTCCGCTTCAATCCGGCGAACGAGCAGCCGTTTACGCTCGACTCGAAAGAGCCGAAGGCATCGTATCAGGACTTCATCCTCAGCGAGACCCGCTATGCGGCGCTCGCCCGCTCGATGCCCGAGCGCGCCAAGGAGCTGTTCGAGCTTGCCGAAAAGCAGGCTAAGGCTCGCTACAACAGATTTGCCAAGCTCGGCGAGCTTTACAGCAGCAAAGAATAAATAGTTTGCTGGGCATAATATAGCGGCTTTTAAAGCATAAATACCGCCGGTTGGGCAATTGCCCCGCCGGCGGTTTCTTATCTTCACCTTTCCAACCTGCGGTTGGATAACAACGCCGCAAATCAAACGAACGCGTTATTGAAAAGAAACGATATATAACTCGCTTTAGACGCTTTGCTACTTAAACCTGCTCGCGCTTTTTGAGCTTGCCTACCTATTCCGACGATAACACTTTTGCCACGGCTGACCATGACACAAAATGCCGCCCACCGGGTTTCCCGATGAGCGGCTTTATTTATGAGTTGTCCGGCAGCGTCAAAAGCTCCTGGTACGGCAGCGAGCGCGCCCATCCGACGAAGTCGCGTGACCACTCGCGCAGCCGGTGGTTTGTGCGCTGGCGGAGTATGTTCAGTATCACCTCATAGTTCATCGACACCGTGCGCTTTTGGAGGAACGCGGTAGGCAGCCGCTGCTTGAGCGCCCTAAAATATGCGTAGTTGCCTGTCTCGTTGTACATTTGGCGGAGTTTCTCAAGCTCGGCGCAAAGGTTTTGCCAGTACTCTTCGTCTCCTTCGATCGGTGGGTCGTCGCGCTCGAACATGTCGGGCGTTATTGGCCACTTCGCGAGCGTATGCATCGTCGAGGTCGAGTTCGCCGTTGTGCCGATTTTATATGTGTCAAACTCGCTCCACCAGTACAGCGGCGCGGTGATATCTACCGACACGAATATCTGCCGCAAAAATTTTCTATGCTCCGTGCCGCCGGCTATAAGCTTTTTTGCGAGCGTCAAGTCTGCCTCTCCGATCACGAAAACGCCGTCGCGCCACTCGGAATCGGAGCGGTGCCACGATGACAGCGGATTGCGCATGCCGCGGATTGCACCGTCTACATTGTAAACGGCGGTATTCTCAAATTTCATGCTATCCCTTTCATAACCAGTTATTTGCGCGCCAAAAGGACGTCGCGCTCGTATGCTTTTATCTCGGCGAGCCAGCCGTCGCGGGCAGGGACGCCTTCGGTTTCGCAATACCAATCCCAAACCGCCCCAAACGGGTAGGACTTCAGCTCCTCCATCAGCGCAAGCCGCGAGGTATAATCGCCCTCAAGCTCAAGCGCTTTCAGCTTTTCGGTCGGCTCGAGCGCGGCGTAAAGCAGCGCCTTTTGCATGTTGCGCGCTCCTATTACCCACGCGGCGACGCGGTTTATCGAAGCGTCGAAGAAGTCGAGCCCGATATGCACTCTATCCTCAAAACCGCCGCGGAGAATTTCAAGCGCGATGTTCTTCAACTCGTCGTCGAAAATCACGACGTGGTCGCTGTCCCAGCGCACTGGGCGGGAGACATGAAGCAGTATCTCGTCGCAGAAAAGCAGGATTGAAGAGATTTTATCGGATATAACCTCGGTTGGGTGGAAATGCCCCGAGTCTAGCGTGAGAAGTATGCCCTTGCGCGTAGCTACATAGCCGAGGTAAAACTCATGCGATCCTATGGTGCAGCTTTCGGCGCCGATGCCGAAAAGCTTTGACTCGACCGCGTTGCGGTTAAACTTTTTGTCGCCTGCGCCCGCGAAGATTTCGTCGTACGCCTCGGCCAGCCTCTCGCGCCATGCGTGCCGGTCCACGGGTATATCCTTAAACCCGTCGGGAATCCAATAGTTTGTTATGACGGTGTCGCCGAGCTCCTCGCCGATCCGCTCGGCTATTTTCCGGCACGCAATGCCGTGGTTTATCCAAAACTTGCGTATCTTTTGGTCGGGATGGCTTAGCGTGAATCCGTCTGAGCTTTTCGGATGCGAGAAAAAGGTGGGGTTGAAGTCGATGCCGTAGCCTTTTTCTTTCGCCCACTTGACCCAGGATGCAAAGTGCTTGTACTCTATCTCGTCGCGCTCAACTTTTTCGCCGTGATTGTCAAGATAAATAGCATGCAGGGATATGCGCTTTTTTCCGGGCACGAGCGAGGCAGCTTTATCAAAGTCTGCCCGGAGCTGCTCAATTGTGCGCGCTCTACCCGGGTAGTCGCCGGTAGCTTGTATTCCGCCGGTGAGCACCCCCTCGGGATTTTCAAATCCGCGCACGTCGTCGCCCTGCCAGCAGTGGATTGAAATGGGGATATTTTTCACGCGCTTTATCGCCGCGTCGGTGTCGACGCCGAGCCTTGCATACGCTTCGCGCGCGTACTCGTATGCGCTTTTTATATCCATACCCATATCCCTTTCGGCTTATTTATTTTTGCAAATGAGCATTTTGAACCTCTCGTAGCCCTCTTCCCACATTTCGGTGTCCCGCGGGAGGTATTCTTTAACCTCAAACGACCGGCGCACGCATTCACGAGCTTGGGCAACGTCCTTTATCTCGCCCGAAGCTATCGCCTGCACCATGATGTTGCCAATCGCCGTCGCCTCTACCGGACCCGCATATACCGGACGACCGCAGGCCGACGCGGCAAACCCGCAGAGCGGCGCCTCTTTCACGCCGCCTCCGACAATATGGATGTAAGGCGTGCGCCTGCCCAATATTTCGTCGATAAAATCGGCTGTGTAGCGGTAGCAGAGCGCAAGGCTGTCGAAAATGCAGCGCACGACTTGCCCCGGCGTCTCGGGCACAGGCTGGCCGGTAGATTTGCAAAACTCGGCAATCCTGCGCGGCATATCGCCCGGCGCTATGAATACCGGGTCGGACGGGTCGATAATCGAGCGCAGCGGCTCCGACGCGACCGCCATTTCGGAAAGCTCGTCGTATGTATAACTTTTGCCTTCTCTCGCCCACTGGCGGCGCGATTCCTGCTCAAGCCAAAGGCCCATGATGTTCTTGAGGAACCTGATTTTGCCCCCGGCTCCGCCCTCGTTTGTAAACTCGCCTGAAAACGCCCTCTCGCCGGTTTCCGCGGATTTGAGCTCGGTACCCATAAGCGACCATGTGCCGCTGCTAATGTATATAAAATCGCGCTCTTTCGCGGGCACAGCCACAACCGCGCTCGCCGTATCGTGCGCGGCGGTATGCACTACCTCGAGCCCGTGGTATACCCCGCCAGTCTCGTCCACAACTTCGCGCAGGATCGGCCCGACCGGCGTGCCCGGCTCCTCAATTTCGCCAAAAATATGCTGCGGAAGCCCGAACCTTTCAATCAGCCCGCGGTTCCAATCGTGCGCCCCGGGGCCAAGCATCATGCTCGTCGATGCGATTGTGTACTCGGTGCGCCGCTCGCCCGTGAGGAAATAGTTTAAAAGGTCGGGCATAAGCAGCATACTGCCGGCGCGCTCAAGCCGCTCGGGGTCCTCAAGCTTCTCTGCCCAAAGCTGAAACAGGGTGTTAAACTGCATAAACTGTATACCCGTCTCTTTGTATAGCTCAGCTTTAGGGATGACTTCATACGCGCGCTCAAGTATACCGTCGGTTCGGCGGTCCCGGTAGTGGACGGGGTTGCCCATGAGCTTGCCCTTTTTGTCAAGCAAGCCGTAGTCGACGCCCCATGTGTCGATAGCCATCGACTTAAGCTTTTCGCCCGATACCGCGCATTTGCCTATCGCGGCTTTGATTTCGTGCAGGATGCGCAAAATGTCCCAGTAGAGCGTTCCGCATACCGAGACAGGGTCGTTTGAAAATCGGTGGATTTCCTCAAGCTCGAGCTTGTCGCCGTTAAAACGGCCGATTATCCCGCGCCCGGACGAGGCGCCAAGGTCAACCGCGAGATAATTCATTGGGTTATTCCTCCCAATACTTCCTTAATCGCGGAACATGCGGCACAGAACGCCTCTTCATTCGTCGCGTATGCGTTGCCAAGCTCCGCGCGCCGCGCGCCGTCAAGCTTGTCAAAGCCCGGGAAAACTTTAAGATGGGGTTCAACAGTTAGGTAGCAAGTACCATTATAAAACGGGTTATCCGATTTCGCGAGCCTGGATATTATATCGGGTATATGCCCGACGCCTTTGCCGGCTGGCACAATCTGCCTACGCTCGTCCGCGTCTTTGATGTGCATATAGAAAACGTGCTTGCCCAAAAGCTCAAACGCGTGCGGGTACGGCTCATAGCCGCCGCAGATGAAGTTCGCCGGGTCGAAAACTAATTTCAGCCTGCCGCCGAAAGTCTCAATAAGGTCAAGGCAAGCCTCAGGCGCCTCGCCGTATATTGCAGCCTCATTCTCATGGCAAAGTATGACACCAGCCTCGTCCGCGGCGTCGAGCATTTTGCCCATGCGCTCAATAACCGCGTTCCTGTGCGCCTCGCGCGGCTCGCCCTTCGGCAAATAGAAGCTGAATACCCTAATCAGCTCCGTGCCGAGGATATGCGCAAACTCGAATATCTTTTTGGCAAGCTCTATATGCTTGTCTTCGTCACCCGATACGCCCTCGTAAAGGCCGACTTTCCCGAGCGGGGAACCGACGCTTGATACCGAAATGCCCGCGGCGTCGAGCTTGCGCCTGCATTCTTTTACCTCTTCGGCGGTCAGTGCCGATATATTTTTGCCATCCACGCCGCGGATCTCCATAAAGCTTATGCCGTTTTGGTGCAAGCCCTCGATTTGCCTGTCAAAGCTTGCGCTATACTCGTCTGAGAACGCCGAAAGTACAAATTTCATAAGCCGCACCCCTTACTCGAATTTGTAACGCGCCATGAGGTTGTCATAGCTGCGCTTAATACTTTCAAACAAATCTATACGGACGACATCCTGCTCGACAAAATGCCACTCGACGCCGCTAGCCTCGCATTCCGCCATTATCGAGTCAAAGTTGATGTTGCCGTCGAGCATTTCAATCATTACCGGCTGGTCGTTTATGACCGCCATATCTTTAAGATGCGTGCAGAATATGCGGTCGGCATGCGTCTTTATGTACTGCGCCGCGTCGACGCCGCCGGAAACCGCCCAATACGTGTCAAAAGTGAGCTTTACTGCGTCTGCCGGGGTGTTGTTTAGGATAAGGTCGAGCCCCCAGACACCGTCGTATTTCTGGAACTCCACCCTATGGTTGTGATAGAGGAATACCATGCCCGCAGCTCTGATTTCCTCAAACGCTTTAGCATAGTCCGAACAGAAGCGCATGTACTGGTCGTAGCCATGGCCGTACGGGCAGCCGCCGATGCCTATGGCTTTGCAACCTAAAATATTGTGGTTTTCTATAACCTCGGCGGTCTTTTTCAAAATATCCGCCGGCGAGGTGTGGGTGAGTATTATTTTTATGCCGTTTGCGTCACACACGTCGCGGATATAACGCGGCGGCATCGGGCCGACGCCGGACACCTGCACGTATTTGTAACCAATTTCCGCGACCCTTTTGATTGTTTTCGCAAAGTCAGCCTCGTTTTTGCAGACTTCGCGCAGTGTGTAGAGCTGTGCGCCGAGATGAAGTGCCATTGAGATTTTCTCCCCTTCGCTTTATATATTCGGCGGGCATAAGCCGAAAGGCGCCCTTTTGGGGCTCGTGGCTGAAGCCCGCCGCTAATTTAGCTCCACAATGGTTACGCCGGCGTCGCCTTCGCCATAATTTCCGAGCCGGAATGATTTGACGCGCGGGTCTTTTTTCAGCTGCTCCCACAAAGCACGCCTCAGCGCGCCCGTACCCTTGCCATGTATTAGCGTCACGCTCCGGACTCCCGCAAGCTTTGCGTCGTCGAGGTATTTGTCGGTATAGTGCCAGCCGTCCTCTCCGTTCTGCCCTCGCAAATCAAGCGTCGGCGAGAACGATTTTATTACTATATCGCGGTACTGCTTCGCGGTATGCTGCCTACGTTGTGAGTCGGTAACCGTTATGCCCTCCTCGATGAGCTTAAGGTCCTTTACATTTGTCTTTGTATTTATTATCCCGGCTTTGACGGTCACATTGCCGTCCTCGTCGGGGTCGTCTATGAGCACCCCGCGCTTGCCGATGCTTACAATCAGCACCTCGTCGCCTTTTCTCAGCGGGCGCGGGGGAACATAATCTACATCTGCTGACTCGCGCACTGGATCTGCCTGCGCATGCGCGTCCCGCAGCCTACGCCTTATCTCGCGACGCGCGGCGTCGAGCCGCTCGCCAAACTCTTCGCTTTCGCGCTGGCGCTTTAGCTCCTCAAGCTGCTCGAGCACAAACTCGCTGGTGAGCTTTGCGCTCTCGACTATTTGTATAGCCTTCGCCTGCGCTTTTTCAAGCTCCTTTTCCGCTTGGGCTAGTTTCTTTCTGATTTTCTCCTCCTCAGACGCTTTAAACGCTTCATACTCGCGGCGCAGACGCGCAGCTTCGTCGCGCTGCCGCTCCATCTCGATGCGGCTTTCCTCAAGCTTCTCGATCAGCATCTCGAAGCGGCGCGCGTCGCTGCTAATGCGCCTTTTCGCGTCCTCTATTATCGCCGGGTCAAGCCCGAGTTTTTGCGATATCGCAAAAGCGTTCGATTTGCCGGGCGAGCCTATGATGAGCCTGTATGTCGGACGCAGCGTTTCGACGTCGAACTCGCACGACGCGTTTTGAACGCCCTCGGTGTCAAGCGCATATGCTTTAAGCTCGGCGTAATGCGTCGTAGCGACGCAAAGCGCTCTTTTTTTCCTTATCGCTTCGAGTATAGCAACGGCGAGCGCCGCGCCTTCGGTAGGGTCGGTGCCTGCGCCAAGCTCGTCGAAGAGCACGAGGCTTCTGTCGTCGACAATTTTCATTATGTTCGCGATATTGACCATATGCGCCGAGAATGTCGAAAGCGACTGCTCTATCGACTGCTCGTCACCAATATCGGCAAGCACCCTGTCGAAAACGCAAATGCGCGAGGTGTCGTCGGCTGGGATATGCAGCCCCGACTGGGCCATCAGCGCAAACAGCCCGACAGTCTTTAGCGTCACAGTCTTGCCGCCGGTATTCGGGCCGGTTACCACAAGCGTTGTGTAATTTGCACCCCCCGTCTTGCCGAGGAGTATTGTAACCGGCACGACTTTGTTTTTGTCAAGCAGAGGGTGCCTCGCTCTGTAAAGCTCGATGCAGCGATCGTTTGTAAGCGTCGGCGCGGCTGCATCAAGCCTGAACGACAGCTCGGCCTTTGCGAATATAAACGCAAGCTCGGTTATTGCATAATAGTTGCGGGCTATGACATCCGACACCTTCGCGCAGTCTGCCGAAAGCTCGGCAAGTATGCGCTCGATCTCGTGCTGCTCGCGGCTTTCAAGCTCGCGAAGCTCGTTGTTAGCTTCCACGACCGCCATCGGCTCAATGAAAATCGTCGCGCCCGACGCCGAGGTGTCGTGGATAAGCCCTTTTATCTCGTTTTTGTATTCCGCTTTGACGGGTATCACATAGCGCCCGTTGCGCATTGTGATTATGTTGTCTTGAAGGTACCTTGCATATGTTTCGCTCTGAACGTACCTTTGCAGGGTATCGCGGATCTTGTTCTGCGCAGCCCTTATTTTGCGCCGGATCTCGGCAAGCTCTGGGCTCGCCTCGTCGGCTATCAAGTCTTCCGCGAGTATGATTTTTGTAATCTTTAGCTCCAGCGCACGGATTGGCTCAAGCCGGGCGAAAATTTCGTCAAGCGACGTCTTCTCGAGCTCGCCGCGCTTGTCGGTGTAATAGTAGTCGACAAGCCTGCGTGCCACGTTTAGCACCTCGGCGATGTCAAGCAGCTCGCGCGTCGATAGCACCGCTGATTTTTCGGCACGCTCGAGCGCGCTCCTTACGTCTTTTATACCTCCGAACGAAGGCCTGCCTTTAATAGAGGCGAGCTTTTTCGCGTCGGTTGTCTGCGCGAGCTTCTTTTTAATGCGCTCAGGCTCAAAATCCGGGCGAAGCGAGAGCGCCATCTCCCGCGCGCCTTCAGTCTCAGCGCAATCGGCAAGCATGTCCAGTATTTTATTGTACTCAAGCGTATGCAGCGCTTTTGCTTCGCTTGCCTCCGCACGATTTTCGGTTAGTAAGTCAGTTGGTAAGTCAGTAGCTTGATTGTAACCTATATCATTCATTTCTGCTTATACGCTTCTTTTACCGTATCTTTGTAAATTTTAAGCTCCGGGAAATCCTCCCCTATATGGCTTAAGAGATACAGCTCGGCGACTTCTGCCAGACGCTCGGCTTCTTCGTCCGGCAGCGTGAATGAAAACGCCTTCTTTGCGGGAGCCGTAAACACATACCGCAGCGCCGCAAGGACCGTGCTTGAAAGCGGCAAAAGCAGCGACGCCTCGCGTATCTCGTCGGCTTCCGGCGGCAGCATCAGCGTCGGCCCGCTGTTTAGGCAATCGCTGCATACAATCCCTCCGCCCATCACGTCAAGCGCCGCTTTTCCGTCCTGCGGGGGCTTGTCGCAGCGTATGCACGCTTCGAGCCTCGGCGCATAACCCTCGTCGAGCGCCACCCGCAGTTCGGTCACCGCCTTTATATGCGCGCAGGGCTTCTCCGTTTCGGCAAGCAGGTACAGCGAGTTCAGCGCAAGCGAGAGCAGCGCGCTTCTGTCTTGCTCCATCACCGCGACCCGGTCGGCAAGGCTCATTATATACTGCCCTAAAAGAAGCCTGTCGAGCTCACGGTAGAGCTTTCTGAAATCCTCGAGCACCTCATACTCGCGCAGCCAGTACCTGTCGCCTTTTTTGTAAAGGACAAGCTCTGCATAAAGCATAGGCAAAAGGCAAATTCTCGGCTTTCCGTCCGAGCTTATTGCGCCTTTTGCCAAGACGTATATTTTGCCTTCGGCGGTCAGCACCCGAAAAAGCCTGTCGCGTTCACCGACATCCTCCGAGCGCAGCACGAGCCCCTTTACTTTGACAAGCATATCACATCGTATTCTAAGCTCCGTTATACGGCATTGCCGTCACCACGGGCAGATTTACACATCTCTGTACCCGAGGCTTGTTATGCTGCCCGCTATATCGCGCCAGTTTTCCTTTACCTTTACCCAAAGTTCCAAGAATACTTTCGTGCCGAAAAAGGCTTCCATTTCCATGCGTGCGAGCGTTCCCACTTTCTTAAGCAGCTCGCCGTTTTTGCCGATTATAATCCGCTTGTGGTTTTCGCGCTCGCAGTATATTTCGGCGCGTATCACAAGCAGGTCATTTTTTTCGGTAAACTCCTCGATTACCACTGCAACGCCGTGCGGCACTTCATCTTCCAGCGTGCGGAGCAGCTTTTCGCGTATAAGCTCCGCCGCGATTTGGCGTTCCGGCTGGTCGGTCACCTGGTCCGGCGGGAAGAACCATCCGGGCGTGGTGAGAAAGCTTTTTACCTCTTCGAGAACCTCGGCGACGCCCAAATTTTTAAGCGCGCACACGGGCACGACCGCATTGAAATCAAAGCGATCGGAATACGCTTTTATTGTGTCGCCGACGGCTTTAGCATCCACGGTGTCGACCTTGTTTACCACAAGCACGGCGGGCAGCTCGCGCTGCTTTAGCCGCTCTATAATCGTCTCCTCGATTTTGCCGACTTGCGGCACAGGCTCGACCACGAGTATTGCCGCATCGACGTCGTTTATCGCGCTGTTTATCGACCTTATCATGTACTGGCCAAGCTTATTGCGCGGGGTATGCATGCCAGGCGTGTCTACAAACACAAACTGCTCGTTACCCCGCGTGAGTATGCCGGTAATTCTGTTTCGGGTGGTCTGAGGCTTTTTTGAAACAATCGACACTTTTTCGCCTAATATCGCGTTCAGCAGCGTCGATTTGCCCACATTCGGCCGGCCGACTATGGCTATAAAGCCTGTCCGCTTGGCCTCCGCATTATTAAAACCGGGTATTTCTTCAATCTTTTCGGTATCGTCCATATCGGGTTATCCTTTTTTATTCTGCATAAAAAAGTGGTTGCCGCCCAGTAAGGCAAATGTTGCAGCACCGGGCGCAAATAAGCTAGGAGATTTGCCCTTTTTGCATTTTACTATCTAAAATAGCCATTATGGCTTTTTGCTCCTCTATCATCGCGCGCTCGTCTTCTTTAGAGGTTTCGTGGTCCCAGCCCAAAAGGTGAAGGACCGAGTGCACGCAGAGGAACATAACCTCTCGTTCGAAGGTATTGCCAATTTCTTCGGCTTGGGTGGCGGCGCGCTCGAGCGAGATGACGATGTCACCAAGCTCGGCGCGCTCGCCTTCCGTTATTTCAATATCTTCATCGGGGCCGTAAAGCGGGAACGAAAGTACGTCAGTGGGGGCGTCTTTCCCCCTGTAGAGCTTGTTTAGCTCGCGGATGCCCTCGTTGTCGGTCAGCACGATCGACACTTCAGCCGGCTCCTCAAACCCTTCGTATTTCAGCGCGGTACGCACCGCGGCGCGGATTTTGGCACGCAGCTCCGCAGTCACCGCGATTTTGCTTTGCTCATTTTTTAAATATACTGTATACTTTGCGGGCGGCACTGTCGGAGCTCTGCCTTTCGCTGTAATATTTTTCGTACGCAAGTATTATCTTTTGCACCAGCCTATGGCGCACCACGTCGCGTTCGGTAAACGTGTGGATGGCGATACCCTCGATACCCGCGAGCACTTTTGTCGCTTCCGCAAGCCCGCTGCGCTTGCCAGACGGCAGGTCGGTCTGCGTTAGGTCTCCGGTCACGACCGCTTTCGAGTTATAGCCGAGCCTGGTGAGGAACATTTTCATCTGCTCGGGCGTTGTGTTCTGCGCCTCGTCAAGGATTATAAACGAGTCGTCGAGCGTCCTGCCTCGCATATAGGCCAGCGGCGCGATTTCAATTGTGCCGCGCTCGAGCTGATGTGCGTAGTTCTCCGGTCCGAGCAGCTCGTAAAGCGAGTCGTGCAGCGGGCGCAGGTACGGGTCGATTTTGCTTTGCAGGTCGCCGGGCAAAAACCCTAGCTTTTCGCCCGCCTCGACAGCGGGACGGGTCAAAATTATGCGGCTGATTTCTTTATTTCTAAGTGCCGAGACCGCCATAGCGACTGCAAGGAAGGTTTTGCCCGTACCCGCCGGGCCGATACCGAGCACAATCGTGTTGTTTTTTATCGCCTCGACATATTTACGCTGGCCGACAGTTTTCGCTTTTATCGGCCGCCCTCTAACCGTGATGCAAATGCAGCCTTCGTCAAACTCGCGCAGCTCGTCTTCGCGGCCGTCGCGAAGCATGTTTATTACATACTCGACATTCTGCTCGGTCAGCGTATCGTTCAGGGTCGCCATCTTTTTAAGATACTCGACCGCCGTTGCGGCAGAATTCACGGCTTCCGGGTCGGAACCGGAAATGACAATGGCATCGCCAGCGGTTTTTTCGGTATCGCGGTTGACGATGCGAACGCCAAAAGCCCGCTCGACGATGGCGATGTTGGAATCGAAACTTCCGAAAATTGCTGCAGTTTGATCAATCGAATCGGTGAGTATTATTCTCTCCATAGATTGCGGCGCCGCTTTGTTGCAACACCGGCTTCCTTTCGTTTTCCTCTCTTTTTTATTTTTATTTTGCCCCAGCGGGGCTAGGCACTCCGGAACCGCTTACACCAATAACGCGTTCGGCAGCGATATCCTCAATGCACTCAAACACGCATTTTATCCTATAAGCGCCGTCGTCGTCCATGCCTTCCTCGATTTGTGCCGACAAAAGCTCACAGTCGGCAAGCTCCGTCTCGACAAAGTCTGTCACCTGTTTCCAAGCGAGCCTTTTTGCTTCCTCCTCGGTGAGCGTATAAGGCACAGCCGAGTATGGCACAAACCTTTCGGTGATTATAAACACCGGCAGCTCAATGTCGCCGGGCAGCACAATCCTCCTGCTGTCTACTATTTTATCATAACTTTCGGGATAATTTCCACTGTTTAATGAAATTTTTATCAGCCACGAGAAGAATTTCAAGTATTTTTGCCCGGCTACCTCTTCGCCCGGTATCTTTTTCTCGCGCTCCAGCGGCACGGATACTTCAAACTCGCGCTTGGTTTTGGCATACACCGACCCGCGCGCGCGAACGATTGTCGACGAGCCGTCTTTATGTTCCATCACACCGCTGACAAGCAGCGAGCCTTTTGACACCACCGCGCCCGGCTTTATCATTGGGCTGCCTGATCCGACCGAATAGCTGACGACTATCCCGTCGCGCTCGGCAACGAGGTTTGACGCTATAATCCCCCCGTCGCCCACCGAGGCGCGGCCGTGGGACGCCTCGATCACTTCCACCACCGCAACGGTGCCGGAAAGGTTGACCGAAATCCATGCGATGTTGTCCGACGCGGCGAGATACCTGTTGCATAGTGCGTCGTAGTCAATCGCGGGCGAGTACGAGCCGACCTCGCAACCGAGCTCGCCAAGCAGCCTTATTATTTCGCTGTCGGGCACAGTGTCGTTGCCGCGCACCCTAATGTCCCAGATAAAGCGCGACGAGACAAAAAGCAAAACGCCGTAGATAATAGCGCCTAAAAGCAGCCCCGGGCGCCGGCGATAGCGGTAAAGCAGCTGCGGGAGCCCGCGTTCCCTGAAGTAGCAAAGCTCGACTCCTGATTTGGCAAGCGCAAACTCAAGCGCGTTTTTTTCGGCGCGCTTTATTTTAAAATAAAATTTGCCTTCCGCCCTCAGCTGCCCAAAAACGCTTACGCCTTCGCTCCTCAGCGCGCTATATAAAGCCGCAGCGTCTTTTTCCTCGCAGGCGCACTCTATAGTGCCGGTGATAAAATTTATAAAATCGTGCAGTATCAACGCATACGTCTCCCAGCGTAGCAGCGGTTATGCCGAACAAAGCTCAAACCTTGCAATCGTGCCTTCGACCGTGACCGCGCCGTCGAGGAAAGAGCGCATATAAAGGCCTTCTCCCCAAACGTCGGCGATAAATACCTTGCCGCCTGAGCCAAGCAGCGTGAGCCTTACCCTGCCGTCTTCATAGCACAGCACTTCACCGCAGTTCCAAAGCGTCATAAGGCTGCCTCGTAGCGATAGGCACGGAGTCTCGCCGAGCGCCTCCTCAGGCAACTCAAGCGCAGAAGCCAGCTTCTTCCTAAACTTGATACCCGATTTTCTGTCCTTTTTCCGTTTGTTTTTCAGCATCGCCCATGTCCTCCCGGCTTTGTTATTCATAACCGTGTGTTAAAATTAATATGCTGTTAGCATGATAAATAACACAAATATAAGCCAGAGGACAAACCAGCTCGGCGCAGCGCAAACAAGCCCTAAAAGAAAAGCAAAGAATATCGCCGCGGCACTGTTTGCCCTGATATTGCCAATTGTTTTACTTTTGTTTTCCAATACTCTACGCGAGTCGACAAAAAGGGCGCTTTTACTCTGCGCTACGACCGTGATACCCTCGCTATTCCCGTTCGTGGTCGCAAACGAGTTTTTCACCTGGTCGGGCGCAGCCGAAACGCTTGGGATGCCGCTGTCGGGCATAATGCGCCGCGTATTCGGGCTATCCGGAGCATGCGCGTCGGCGATACTGACGGGGCTGGTCTGCGGCTATCCGTCGGGCGCAGCCTGCGCGTTTGGGCTTTACCTTTTAGGCTGCTGCACCGCCGACGAGGCGGAGCGCTGCGCCGCCATAGCGAGCAACGCCGGCCCTGCGTTTGTCATTGGCGGTATCGGCGGCGCGATGCTCGGCGACGTGCGGCTGGGAATTGTTATTTGGTGCTCCACCGTTGCAGTATCGCTTTTAGCCGGCGTTATTTTAAAAATCGGAAGAGTGCTGGGGGGAGGGAAATCTGTCGCATCAAAAGCCGGCAGCGAGGTTTTTTCGCCCGCGGCGATTATATCAAACTCCGCGCTTATAATGCTCAAAATCTGCGCTTTTATTACGGTCTTCGGGGTCGCAGCCGACGCAGCAGGTATCTTTGCCGACCTGCTTGGATTTGAGCCTGCGACAGGCGCTCTGATACGCGGCGTATTCGAGCTTACAAGCGCGGCCGATTATGCCGCGCGCTGCCTGCCGGCGCGGCAAGCCGCCGTTATTATTGCTGCCATCGTCGGCTGGTCGGGACTCAGCGTCCACATGCAAACCGCCTCGCTTTTGCCAAAAGGGTTATCGCTTGCGCGCTACTACTTTGTAAAGATGCTTTCGGCGCCCGCCTCAGCCGCCCTGTGCGCTATTTTAATTAGGCTGCTCGGTATATAGTTTACAGCATTCCCACGCTTTATATATTATCCGCTAAAATTTATAAAACTTTAAATAAACTTTATGACGCCGGCGACATCTCAGCGCTGCGGCGAGTTTTTGGAACATTTAAGGTTTCGGGAAGTCATATAAACAGCGCTGTGGATTTTTCGGAGGAAAAGATGCAGATAAGGACATCCACTCTCTTGATGGACATATTCTTAATAGGGCTATTGTGCGTCATGTCGGCGCTTTGGTCTTGCAGCAGCGGGCTGCCGCCGTCAAGTGTGCCCGCCGATACTCCTGCCGAGCATGGCGGTATACGCATTTATACAAAGTCGGAAGTTTATTCTACCGGCACTTCGTTTATAGAGCTTATTATCGAAAATACATCCGGCGGCGAAATTGCTTTCGGACTTGAATGGAGCGCCGAGGTAAAGCTTGGCGATAGATGGTACAAACTCCCCTTTAAAGAGCCAATCACTATACCGGATATCGCAAGAACAGTGTCAAGCGGCGAGTCCGGCAGCCTTAATATTGACCTTTCAACACTCGACTTTAAAATCGAGGCTGGCACATACCGCATTGTTAAATCCGTTGGCGATGTGACCCTCGCCGCGGAGTTTAAAGTTGAGGAAAGTAAATAAAGCTGAGCTTTTATATATTTTGGGCATGCCCGACGGCATGCCCTTTTTATTTGCACCACGTCCGCAAATCGCTATGTCAATTGCCGCTATCTTATCACACGCCGAGGCTGGCTAGAATCTTTTTCATCTCCTCGGCAAGGAATTTTGAAAACACAGTGCTACCTTTTTTGCTCATATGGCCCCAGTCTGAATAGTTTGACACATCGGAGCCGATGCCGGTCGGGTCATCGGTGTTGTAGTCGTAAAACGGTATGCCCCGGCGCGCGGCGATTTCGGCTATACGCTCATTGTTTTGCTTCATTTTTAACCTTTTTACGCCCGTATACTCAGGCAGCTCAATAAACGCGACCTTTATGCCCGCCTCTTCAAATTTGTCGAGCATGCGCTCGAATGCCCGCCACTGAATATCTTTATCGTGGCAGCTTATTGTAGACGCATCGCCGCCAAACGGAACGTCCCACGGGATAAAGCCTTTATAGTAGTCGCTTGTTATATTGCCTATGTTATCCCGCAAATACTCGTGCTTATAGGTCGGCAAAACGCACACTTCTTTTTCTTCGGCAGCCCCCTCCGGCAGCATGGCGGGCTGCACGCTTTCGCCCTTTTTAAACCACGATCTAACCATATCGGGTATGCGGTCGCGCGAGGCGATTATTGGTAGATACGACATAAGCTCACGCACCGTCTGGTCGAGATCCCACCACCTGAATGTAACCTTTATTTTTTCTGCGGGCTCCTCGACTTCTTCTTTAGCCGCCTCGGTTTCGTCGGCTTTTGTTTCAGCCTCGTCCGCCTTTTTTGCCTCTTGGCTCTTTTTCATCCTGCGCATTATGTCGATTGGCATATTAGGCGCGGTGTCAAAATCAATGCGCCTCCAAAGCCAGCCGTCGTCGCACATAAACCAGTCGACGCACCAGATTATAGCTTTCGGCATCGGGTACCCGGCTTCGAGCACAATCTCCCACCAATCCTCGTAAAAGCCGGGGTTTGAGCCGTTCAGCGCGAAATTGAAAAAGCTGTAGCCCGGGTTTGCCTGTTCTATGTAAAGCGGGTTTACGCCGTGCGCGGCGTGCGAGGTGCCTATAAACCACACGTCGGCATTGTAGACGTTATTGTAAAGCTCGTAGTATTGCCCGTAATAATGGTACGACTCGCGGGTTTTGTACCTTTGGTAAAAAGCCTCTTGCTGCTCGAGCTTTCGCACAAGCTGCAAAAACTCGTCTTCATAATCCGCCGGCGGCATTTCCACTGCCGCCATGACCGCCTCAAGCTCGCCTTTTAGGAATCTTTCCATCGCCGCATTCGCGCCGAGCACAATCGCAGCGGTAAAAAGCAGCACGGCTAGCGCGGCGGCTGCTACCGATAAAAACTCCTTGGCGCCTTTTTTCATCATTGCGCCTCGCACCTCTTATGCTTAGAACTGGAAGTATATAAACGCTTGGGTATCATACGCGCCGAAAAGGATTATCGAGGAAAGGCAGATCGTGTACAGCGCTACCCTGAGCGCTTTCGAGCGCTTATAGAACTCCACAACTTTGGGGATTTTCATGCACATCTCGATGAGTATGAGCACAAACGGCACAATCTTGCAGATATAAAGCCTAAACTCCGAGATGCCGAGCATGTCGCCGTAGGTTTTGCCGAACATATTGGCGATTATATAAAACGCTTCCGAAAAGCTGTCGGCGCGGAAGAAAATCCATGAAAAGTTTATAAAGGCAAAGGTAGCCGCCGATGATAAAACCGCGGGTAAAAGCGGAACTTTGTCAATATGCGTCATTTTCTTTAAAAATTCTTTTACCGGCTGCAGCATCCGCGCCGCGATTATGTATAGCCCGTTTAGCAGCCCCCATGCCACAAATGTCAAGTCCGCGCCATGCCAAATCCCGCTTATGCCAAAAGTCACAAGCTGGTTTAGACACCATCTAGGGAAGCTCACTCGGTTGCCACCCAGGGGTATATATATGTAGTCTCGGAACCATGTCGAAAGGGATATATGCCACCTACGCCAAAACTCCGACGGCGAGAGCGAAAAATACGGCGTGTCGAAGTTTTTCATAAGGTCTATATCCATAATCTTCGCGGCGCCAATTGCGATGTCGGAGTAGCCCGAAAAGTCGCAGTATATTTGAAACGCAAAGCAAAGTACCGCCGCGACATACATCAGCCCGCCGAACATCTCGACGTTTCCGAAAACCAGGTCGGCGACCATCGACAGGTTGTCCGCCACAACCACCTTTTTAAACATCCCCCAAAGCATCATCGGCGCGCCAATCGCGAAGTTTTCGGCTTTTAAGCGATGCTCTTTTTTAAGCTGCGCGAAAAGGTTTGCGCCGCGCTCGATAGGGCCGGCGACAAGCTGGGGAAAGTACATGAGGAAAAGCGCGAACTGGAAAAAGTCACGCTCGGCAGGCAGGCGGCCCAAATATACGTCTATAAGATACCCCATGCTTTGGAAGGTGTGAAACGATATGCCTATCGGCAATATAAGATCGGGCACCGATATGTTGCCTAGGCTTAACCTTTTACCAAAAAAGTTTATAAAATCGCCTACCATGCCGAGGTATTTGAATATGACAAGAAGGCCGATATTCAGGCAAATCGCCGTGATAAAAGAAGCTTTTTTAAGTTTGGGCCTTTTAGCAAACCGCTCAACAAGCAGCGCACCGGTGTAGTCGACTACCGTCGTAAACCCAAGTATAAACATGTACTTGGGTATAAACGACATGTAGAAATGGCAGCTTGCCGCAAGCAGAAAATAGCGCCTAAACCGCCGGGGCAAAAGGAAATAGATTATTATCACTATGGGAAAAAATGCTAAAAACTCAACCGAGTTAAAAAGCATAGATTGGCTCCATTACCGTTTAGTACTATAATTACTATATATTATACCATACAAAGTAAAAAAATGCTTGCGATTTCAGGCATTTAAATCGCGCTATATTCTGGACATGCTGTTTGCTTGATGCTATAATAAGCCAAAAGCCCTGTAGGAATGGAAAAAATTTAAAGGGGGCTGCTCCTATGCCGGCTAGCTATTCGCACGCTGAAATGACACCCACCGAGCGCGTTAAAAACACAATCTTTGGTTTGCCAGCCGACCGCACGCCAATTTACGGCTGGGTAAGCGCCAACCTCAGCGGGCCGATTTCGAAAGCCTACGGCTCGGTCTCGGCATTCGAGGACAAATACGAGTTCGACCTCGCGCATATTTTCGGCGGCCCGGGCGCGTTTAAGCAGGACGTGATAAAAAAGCTCCGGGCGTCATGCGAGGAGCTTACGCCGGACGTTTTGCTTTCCACCGATATTTTCACCGATCCTGACAATGCGGATTACTATAAAGATATCCGCGACTCAATTTCATTCCACAAGCGGCGCGGGCGTTTCTGCTACGTGCAGACTCCGGGGTTTTTTGAAAACTTCAACAGCATTTTTCCAATTGAAGAGCAGCTTTTGTACCTTGCCGAGTACGAAATGGAGCTGGGCGAGCTTTACTCGCGCCAAGCCGAGTGGACAAAAAAATTTGCCGATCGCTGCCTAGAGTGCGGCGTAGATATGATACACGTTTCCGACGACTGGGGCTCCCAGCGCGGCCTACTCTTTTCGCCGAATACCTGGCGGAGAATTATAAAACCCAACCTAAAAAAAGTGATTGACCACGTCCACTCGCGCGGAGCGCTCTGCAGCCTTCATTCCGACGGCTGCATTGCCGAGGTCGCCGGCGAGCTTGCTGAGCTTGGGATTGACTGCATGCACCCGTGGCAGGAAAGCGCCGGCATGTCGTACGATTTATGGATTGACACATACTCGGACAGATTCGCCATAATGGGCGGCATTTGCATTCAAACTGTACTGGGTTTTGGCGACTTCGAGCGGCTCGAGCATGAAATCAGGCGGGTTTTTAGCATCCTCAAAGGCAGGCGCTGGATATGCTGCACGACGCATTTCGTACAAGCGCACTGCTCAATTAAAGAGCTCGAGTTCGCGTTTGATTTGATTTATCGGCTCGCAAGGGAATAGCTTAATGCTTTCGTTGTTATAGTTTAGCCGCATGAAAACGAGTAACCATAAACGGAGGATAAAAGATGTACAGGACCTTCACAGGCCGCAAGCTCGACCATGTCGCTTTCCCAATGGGCGGCATAGGTGCCGGGATGCTCTGCATCGAGGGAACCGGCTCGTTCGGCTCGGTGTCGGTGCGCCACGCGCCAAACATTTTTTGCGAGCCAAACATGTTCGCGGCAGTTTCGGTAAAAAGCCCGCACAAGTCTGCCCGCGTGCTTGAAGGGCAGGTGCCAAAAGCCAAATACTACGGTTTTAAAGTGCACGGCTTTTCGGGCGCAGGCAACGGCATGCCGGGCAAAAATTACGGGCTTCCGCGTTTTAGAAACTGCTCCTTTATCTCGCGGTTCCCATTCGCCGAAATAACGCTTTCCGACGAGAATGAGCCATATGACGTTGAAATCGTCGGCTACTCGCCATTTGTACCCGGCGACGCCGACGCTTCGTCGCTGCCGGCAGCGTCGGTAAGATACACGCTAAAAAACAAAACCGACAGCAAACTCGACGCGGTATTCTACTTTTCGGCGTTTCAGTTTATGGGCCTGCACGGCGGCGAAAAGTGTCAGCTCGTCCGACCAATCGACGGCGGGTTTGTGCTTGAGCAGCTCATGTTTGACGACAAGCCCCATACATACGGCGCATTCGCAATAACTACCGACACGCCGGCAAATGTTAATACCGACTTCTATCGCGGCGGCTGGTGGGACTCTTTCACAATGCGCTGGAATACTATCGAAGCCGGTATTGTCACAAGCGGTGCCGCGTCTGATAACCGCTCGCCAGGAGGCGCGCTAGAGATCCCATTTTCAATCGAGCCGCACAGCAGCTGGTCGGTTACGGTGCATATGAACTGGTATGTGCCTGACTCAAACCTGCGCGCCGGTGCTGATTTGCCCGACGACCCCGACAGGTCGACCTATAAGCCTTGGTACGCTGGCAAGTACGGCACGATCGAAGAAGTCGTGCGCGACTACAAGATGCGCCATGCAGAGCTTTTGGCTGAAACCGAAAAGTTTACAAGTGCGTTTTACGACACCGACCTGCCGCCGGTCATAGTCGAGGCGGTCGCGGCAAACCTTTCGATTCTAAAATCGCCGACGCTACTGCGGCAAATCGACGGCAGGCTCTGGGGTTGGGAGGGCTGCGCCGATACTTTCGGCAGCTGTCACGGCTCATGCCAGCACGTCTACAATTACGCACAGGCGCTTTGCCACCTTTTCCCCTCGCTTGAGCGCACGCTGCGCGAGACGGAATTTAACGAGGACATGGACGAGCATGGGCACCAGCAGTTCCGCACATCGCTGCCGATACGCAAAAACTCGCACGATTTCTACGCCGCGTCGGACGGTCAGCCCGGCGGCATTATGAAGATGTACCGCGAGTGGCGCATCTCGGGCGACACCGAATGGATCGCCTCGTATTGGGATAAGCTCGTTTTGGCGATGGAGTACTGCATCCGCACCTGGGATCCCGACGAGCTTGGTGTATTCCGCGAGCCGCACCACAACACCTATGACATCGAGTTCTGGGGCGCCGACGGCATGTGCAGCTCGTTCTATCTCGGCGCGCTCAGAGCGATGGTAGAAATAGGCCGCGCGCTCAACCGCGACGTGTCGCGCTATGATGAGCTTTATAGTCGCGGGCGCGAATATTTGGAATCAAAGTTGTTTAACGGCGAGTACTTCTTCCAAGTAACCGAGTGGAAGACGCTGCGCGCGAAGTTTGACGACCATGGCGACCCGGTAATATCTGCCGAGGGACCGAAGTACCAGTACGGCAACGGCTGCATCTCCGACGGGGTTTTAGGCGCATGGATCGCGCTTGTATGCGGGCTTGGCGAGATACTCGACCCAGAGAAGGTAAAAAGCCACCTGCTTTCGGTCTACAAATACAACTTCCGCGAGCACCTTTATGACCATGCCAACCCGCAGCGGCCTGGATACGCGCTAGGCGACGAGGGCGGGCTGCTTCTATGCACTTGGCCACACGGCGGCAAGCCATCGCTGCCGTTTGTCTACTCGGACGAGGTTTGGACCGGCATCGAGTATCAAGTCGCAGCGCACCTAGCATGGTATGGCTACAAAAAAGAAGCCGAGCACATCGTGCGCACGCTGCGCGAGCGTTATGACGGCGAGCGGCGCAACCCCTACGACGAGTACGAGTGCGGGCATTGGTACATCCGCGCGCTTGCAAGCTATGCACTAATCGAAGCGTATACCGGCGTGCGCTATGACGCCGTCACCAAGACGCTTTACGCCAAAGCAGGCAAAAGCAGGTCGTTCCTCGCAACCGAAACCGGCTACGGCACCGTCACAGTAGACGGCACTGAGGTTAAAGTCGAGGTTGTACGCGGCAAGATTGAGGTCGAAAAAGTCGAGATAATCGAGTAAGTAAAATATAGCGGGGAGCAAAACCGCTCCCCGCTATATTTTTTACCGTAACGGCAAGCTAAGTTTTAGCATAATCTGTTATAAACAAAACACCGGGGTGAAAAAATGGATTACCAGGGGCTCTTCAGCGGTAATGGCGAAATCTGCTCGGAAGTTGAGGTCGACTTGCCGTACCCGCCTATAAGGGTGGAGCGTCCCAATCTCGACTATGCGGTCGCGCTTTTCAGGCAATACTCGGGCTATGACGGCGAGCTGACGGCGACGACGCAATATATATACCAAAACATGGTGCTACTTAACAGCGACCCGACAGCCGCTGCACTGCTCGAGTGCATCGCGATTAACGAGTCGCGCCATTTTCAGATACTCGGCCAGCTAATTTACATGCTCGGCGCCGACCCGAAACTATACGCGCCGACGAGACTGCGCGGCGAACCTCAGCGCATAAGAGGCGCATCCGATTCCGCTGTAGTCGAAGGATACTCGTGGTGGAGCGGCGACATGCTGATTTACACCCACGATTTCAACACGATGATACGCAACAATATCGAGCTTGAATACATAGCAATTGCGAACTATAACGCCGCGCTGCGCGTTATAAACGACGTATACGTGCGGCCGATGCTCGAGCGGATTATACTCGACGAGCAGCGGCATATTGTGATTTTCAATCAGCTACTTGGCACCACGCCTCCCCAAAACGGGGGCTAAATCGCATGCCCCGCCTGGTTACGGCAGGCTCCGGCTACGTTTCCGGGGCCTGTTTTTTATATCGATGTCGGATTTTGTATTAATGTTTAGATTATTTCCCATATACCTTTCGGACTATTTTCAACAGATTTCATCCTTTTAGTTTTCCTTAATTCTGTAGCAGCCCAGCGGATATCGTATTGCCATGTATAAAATAAATCCCCGGATTTTTCAAGTTCTTCTTTGTAGTGCTCCCATACATATTTACAAACATCAACTATATTTGAGCGTCCGCCCAATTTTTTAAGTGAATCATACAAAATATCAGGCAAATCTTCTCGCTTCATTTTATGACCCTCCACATATGCTAATATAACATCTCATTTACAGCATTGTCATAAGTTCCAAACTATTGTTATATAATTCTTCGCCGTTTTCAACCTTTACTTCTACAATTTACCGCAAGATGTAAAAAATAAAAAGAACACCAAATTACAGGGTCGCCCTCAAATTGGTGTCCTTTTTTACTTAATTTGGTCGGGATGACAGGATTTGAACCTGCGGCATCATGCTCCCAAAGCATGCGCGCTACCAGCTGCGCCACATCCCGAAATTGTGCAAAAAGTATTATACCAAAACCGCACCCTTTTGTCAAGCCAAAAAAGGCCATGGGCAAGCGCACGGGCAGCAAAGCCGGGCGGCTGATTGCCGCCCGGCCTTTTTATGACACAGGTATTTTACGCCTAGCTTTTAGAGTGTTACCTTTATGCCCTTAATCTGATACGGCGCAAGCTCGACCGTGACTTTGCCGCCACCCACTTTAGCATCGGCAACCTTTTGGCATTCAAGGTCAACTTCCTCAGCCGACACATCCACGCCAAAGTCAATAGCGGCGGTATCCGGCTCACCGGATAGGTTGCAAAGGCGAATATGGAGCCCGCCTTCGCAGCCCGCGACCGAAGTGATTACCGTGCCTTTCGACTCAAGGCTAAGCAGCGAGCCTGAAGTCGGCAGCACGCCGGCGTGCGAACCGGTTGGCGCGTAGCAGAGCGGGTTGCAGAGCGATGTCGCCGCCTGCTGCGCAGTTTTCGGGTCAGCCTCGAACAAGCCTACATAGAAGTTAATCTTGTGGATGCCCCTTTCGGGATAGGGGTCGGGGCTAGTGGAGGAGTTTATGAACGTTGCTGTGAGCCTGCCGTCGGCATAGCCTCTGTAGCCATACTTGCTTTCGGTAACAATCGCGGCTGAAAGACCCTTGTCGCGCACCGCCATGCCAAACTGAAGCGCGGGTACGTCAAACGGCAGTGCCGGGCGGTAAATTGTGCCGCCGGGGATGTCGTACATAAACTTATTCGTCTCATATGCCAGCGGGAGCTGGTATATAAGCACGGGCACGGTTTCCCCGCCAACCTCATGCCAATCGATCTCGGTGCGGTACGACAGTGCACGCGAGTTCTTGTCAAGATACACGAACACTCTTGCGGTCGACGAGGCGACCTTGTACTCGGCATAGAAGCCTCTGCGCAGCCCGCCGCTCTGCATATAGTTCATCCTCACGGCGCGGTCAATCGGCGTCACGCGCAGGTAGTTACCGATCCTCCACGCGTTCGACGTGGCGCTTTCGGTGTCTACAAAGCATAGCCCGGCGCTCTCGCCCGGTTTTATATACTCGGTACCCGACTCTTTGTCGCGCAGCGAAACAAGCCTGCCGGTAAGATGGCAGACCTCGGCGCGCAGGTACTCGTTTTCAAGCACATAATTCGTCGGGCCTTCCTGCGTGCGGTGGTCGGGCTGGAAGTATACCGGATAGTCGCCCTCAAGCTCGCCTTCGCGCAGCACGACCGTCGTGTATCCGAGCGGCTTGACGTTTACATTCACAAGCACCCGGAAGTATTTATGCGACCAGTATTCCTGCTGGCGATGGTCGATAAGCTGAAACTCCAGCGGGTTGCCGTCGGAGTCAGAGATTTTGACACGGCGCATGTCGCCCGGCCAGTCCCAAACCGTGATTTCGACTGGCTCGCATTTTTCGACCGCTGTCGGGTTAAATACAGTGAATATACGCGTGCGGCCGCTGCCTCGCTCGGCGCGCGGGAAGCCCGAGAAGTTCTCGACACCGTAACCGGCGCCGGCACCTTCGGACTGCGATTTTTCATACTCGCCGTCGACAATAATATTGCTGGTGTCGACCTTAGACGAGATAGCTTCCATCGCGCGCGTAAGCTGCGTCTGCGCAACGGCAAGCGAGTTCGAGTAAAGCCCCATCGCATGCTCGCGGGTGTCCTGCACGCACGAACCGGTTAGTATATCATGGAAATGCGTAAACAGCACGTCGCGCCATGCCCGCTCAAGCTTCTCTGCGTTGCTGGGGAAGCCAGTCTTAACCGCCGCTAAAGCCGAGAGATTCTCAGCCGAAAGCAACGCGCGCTCGGTCGAACGGTTTGCAAGCTTTATGCGGCTCTGCGTCGTGTAGCAGCCTTGGAATATAAAGTTGAGCTCGCCTTCGACCACGGGAAGCTTGTCGCGGACCGCTTCGGCTTCGTGGAAGAATTCGTGGAACGTGCCGAACTTGACGTGTGGATAAATCGGCCACGACTGCATTTCAATAGCGGTTTCGACGTCGCGGCGCGTCGGGCCGCCGCCATGGTCGCCGACGCCGTAGACTATAAGCCCGGTCTTAAGCCCGGCGCAGCGCTTTGAAATATCGATAAGACCGGACCCGATATGCGGCGTAATGCCGCTGTTGTACCAATACTGCTCGCGGTAAACGAGCACCTCTTTGCCGGAAAGCCCGCGCCAGCGATAAAGCGCCTGCTTGCCGTTCAGCGCGCGGCAATGGTAGTAGTATTTAATACCACCGAACATATTAATCTCGGGAATGTTCGCGCTGTGGCCGAATGTGTCGGGCGAAAAGTCCACTTCAATCTTGTCCGCGTCGATGCCCCACACTTCGCGCAGGTATTTTTTCGTATATTCGATATGCCTCAGCAGCGACTCGGTGGTCGGCATGTTCTTGTCGGTTTCGACCCACGCGGAAGCCGTGACCTCCCAGCGTCCTTCGGCGATGCGCGCTTTGATGCGCTCCATCAGCTCAGGCTCGAATTCCTCGACAATGCGGTAGACCGAGGCCTGTGACTGCGAGAAGCAGAACTCGGGGTACTCGTCCATTATATTAAGCATTGTCTTGAAGGTCGCAAGCGTAGCCGCGACGGTTTCATGCCAGCTCCACATCCAGTTCATGTCGATGTGGGCGTGACCGGCGAGTATAATTTTATACTCCTTCGCCGCCGGCCCGAGGGGCGCGAGTATTTCTTCAGCTTTGGCGCAAGCAGCTTTCGTCAGCACACCTTCGGCGTCCATCTGCGCCGAGAGGTAATCGAGCGCCTCGTGCAGTTCGCGGTCAAATTTGCCCCCTTCCGCGCCAGACATTTTAATCGCGAAATCAAGTTCCGCAAGGATGCGCTCTATATGCTTTGGGGGCGGAGTGATGCGGCGCTGCTCAAGCATGGGCTGTCCGAATGTTTCTTCGTAGCCCATCTTCTCACGGTTGCCGCCGACCCTGATTTTCAGCGCTTCATATTTTTGCGCTAGAGTTTTTGGCATAAAGCTAACCTCCGAAATTTGCAGTCATGGCGGTGGCTTTTAACTTCCCGCCTTTTTATTTATAATAATACATGTTTACATTTTTAGCAATACTTTAGGGATTTTTCCCTTAATAGCCACCCAATAGCTTTGCCCCGCCAGTTTTTTTCCCCATTTGACAGAGAAACTCGCGGGACTACTATAATTTTAGTTATTTTGCACTCAAATTATCATTTAATTAACCGTTTGCTAACTACTGATAGTATTATTGTTCACAGAAATATAGTATTATTGTTCACAGAAATTTAGTAAATTATAATGGAGGACTCATCTCAAACATTAAACAGCTTTAGAGGTGGAAAGCATGAAAAAATGTCTGCGTCTTTTGGCAACATTGGTTTTGGCTGCTTTGGCTTTTAGCCTCAGCGTGGGCGCAATTACCATTCTAGGGCAGAGCACAAGTGACAAGGTAATAATGACCGAATGGCGAGAAGTCGGCACGATCGGCTTTACCGTAGTGCTTGACGAGCCTGTCGACGTATCTGGAATGGAAAATCTCTATCTGCGCATATACGTTGACAACCCAGACAACTGCTACGCGACAAACAACGGGCAGCTTGAGCTCACCAGCGCCGGCACTTGCGACGTTGAGGAGTCCAACATCAACCCGTTCACTCTCGACTGGCAAGCAGGCTGGAACGAGTTTGCCATCCCGCTTGACGAGTTCGCCGGCGATTGCGACATGACGAGAGTCAACTACGTCCGCCTATACATGTTCACCGACGGCATGAACTGCTCTATTCTCGACTATGTCGCGGTAGGCAACAGCAGTGACGATATGAGTGTGCTTGTCAAAAACGACTGGCCGCTCCCCGAAAAGCCCGACCCCAATGCTAAAAAGCCCGACATTGTAAATCTCGAAGCTAAAGGCAAAGGCTCGCCTTGGACGGCTGTCCTCGACAACGCTTGGGGCGACCCTATGGACATCTCCCAGTATGACAGCGCTTATATCGGCCTCTACGTTTCCAACATCGACAAATACGCCCCTCACCTTGGCGGCGGGCAAATCGAGTTTGGTTCCGCTTACATACCTGACGCTGAAGAGGACTCGATCAACATTAACAACCTCCCGCTTGAGTCGGGCTGGAACTATTTCGAGATTCCGCTTTACACCATTTATTCAGGATGCGATTATACTCAGTTTGACCACTTCCGCATTTACATGTTCTTCGATTCGCCTGACGAGGAGATCGAAGTAAAGCTCGACTATGTTGCATTCGGCCCCGAAGGTATGGAAGTCGGCGAAGGGCTTGCCAACACCTTCCCGTTCGTGCTTATAAAGCCTCTTGCCGAGCGCGAAGCTGAAGCTGCAACAGCAGCTGAGGCCCAAGCAAATGCCGATGATGCAGGCGCAGCTGAATCCACCACCGCTCCTCAGACTTCCGACTTCAGCTTTGCGGTATCTGCTACGCTGCTTGCGGCAACTGCCGTGACTATCGTTGCATTGCGCAAAAGAAAAAAATAAGAGATAAAATAACAAAACCGGAGCGCTAGCGCTCCGGTTTATTTTTTGCGCCATGGCCGGCTTTTATTTGCCGGCTATATTCTTATCCTTCTCGCTTTGCTGGTGAGCAGAGCATACTCGCGCGGCTGGGCGGTCAGTATTATTATCTGCGTGCCCTCAGCCGCCTTTTCAAGCAGCCTAAGCACATTGCGCAGGCGCCCTTCGTCAAGCCTTGCGAAGCTCTCGTCGAATATTAGCGGCGGGTTGCCTTTTCTAAAAAGCAAGTTCACAAGCGCGAGCCGCAGGCTTATGTACGCTATATCCTGCGTGCCTGCGCTCATAAACTCAATACCATGCCTTGTCAGCGCACCGGTGCCCGCGTCATACGACAGAGAAAGGTCGGATGCAACCGCAATCGACTTGTATTTTCCACCTGAAAACGCCTCCATCATGCGCCCTGCATACTCGGAAAGCCGCGGCGCTACGCTTTGGCGCATGTTTTCCGACGCGCCCTGCAGGGTTTGTACCGCAAGCTCTATTGCTTTGTATCGCTTTCGCAAGCTCGCAAGCTTATAATCTATCGCCGTTATCTGGTCGGCTATCATCGCCGGCGGGTTGACTCGGGCGTTTAGCGTAGCAAGCTCCAGCTCAAGCTCGTGCGTTCGCGCAGCCATCGAAGCGTTTGCTTTGGTTAAAAACTCGTGCTCGCGCTTTGCGTTGGCGATGTTGAAGTCGGCTGGAAGGCGCTTTGCAAGCTCAACAAGCGTGGGGTCCTCGGTCTCCCCGTCAACATCGCCGCCGACTTGCGCAAGCGCGCCCGTGAGCTCGGCTTCTACCTTCTTTCGCTCCTCATTTAGCTCCGCAGCCGCATTTTTGTACTCGGCAATAGCCGAAAGCGCCTCGTCGAGGGTGCGCTTTCCCCAGCGAGAAAGCAGCCGCTCGAGCGCCAAATTTGCCTCGCGTCGCTGCGCTAGCAGCTTTTCGCGCTCGCTTTCAATATACACTGCCGCCTTGTCAGGGCTTTGAGGGGCTTTGTATGCCGCCGCCTCGCCGATGAGCCGTCTAAGCTCCGACACGCTGTCGGCGCCAAAATCGTCGAGCATCTCGCCCAATACGCGCGAGTATTTCGATGCTGACGCAAAACACATCACAAACCCGAAAAGCAACGCCAGCGTCCCGAGCCCTGCTATTGCACCATAGGCGTAGCTTATCATTGTCAGCGATACCGTAATCACTGTCGCCGGCACGAATAGCAGCGCGAATATTACGCCGAACGCCAAAAGCGCGCGCCGACGCCCGAGGGTCGATTCAAGCAGCTGCAGCGCGCCTTTCTCGCCGCCGTATTTTTGAAGGATCAAAGCCGTTTCGGGCTGCTCGTCTTCCGTGCCGCTTCCGACAAGCCGGGCGTGCTTTTCAACTTCCGAAATACGTATATCGACGTTTTCAAGCGCTTTTTTCGCGTTCTCAAGCTCGGCTAAATATTCCTCATCCGGTAAAAAACCGCCTTCGCTTTTGTATTTTTCTTCGAGCTCTCTTTGCCTCGCCTCAATCTCTTCGATGCGGGAATATAGCTTATCAATCGCGGCGCGCTTTTCCATACGGCGCTTTGTTTCGTACGCGCCGATAATTTTTGACAGCTTCTCAATTTTTTCGGCATTCTCTTTTATCTTTGCCTTGAGATCCGCAAGCTGCCCCTCTTTTGTCACAATCGCCGCATAGTCGGACGAAGCCGCCCTGCGCCGCTCGAGCAGCTCGTCGCGCTGGCATTCGAGCTCGTAAATAAGCCCGCCCCGCTTATTCTTGTGCCACAGGCGAACGCGCTCTTCTTCAAGCCGCTTTAAGGCGCGCTGGACGTTCGTCGTCTCGTCAGCCGAGAACAATATGTTCCCGATAGCCTCGGCTACGACCTCGCCATCTACTCGGCCGCCGCCAATCTGGCTGACATACGCTGTATGTTCAAAGACGTCGGAGTCGACTCCCAAAAACACCTCGCCTGGCTGGCGGCCTTTGTAGCATTGCATGTTGGTAGCACAATCTATGATTTGCCACTCGTCGCGTCCTTCGGCGCACCTGCGGCCAATCCTGTAACGGCTGTTATTGTGGATTATTACCATTGAGCCTTCCGCAGCCTCGCCATCCCACGAGGTATGCAGCGCCCGTTCGTCTTTGCTTGAAAAGCCGTAGAGCATGAACTTTATAAACGCCGCAATCGTCGATTTTCCCGACTCGTTCGGGCCCTCGATCACCGAAAGGCCGCTGGAAAGCTCAAGCGTGAAATTTCTCAGTCCGCCAAAGCTTACAATATGGATGCTTTCAATTTGCAACTATATCCCTCCGAGGAGCTCCGTCGCGCCGTAGCTCCTGATTCGAAGCGGGATGCAGGCACCGTCGCCGAAGACACTGTCCATATAAGCTTTGTATCCTTCCGACTGCTCGGATGGTACAAACGCCTGTATTGTGCCCGCAAATCCTCCGCCGTGCACGCGGCAAGCATAACCGCCCGCACCTCGTTTTACCCCGCGTGACGCAAAATAAAGATCGGTCAGCATAAGCGCAAGTGAGAGCCCCTGCTCTGCCGGCGAATGGGTGGTAAACACATTTTGTAGATACTGGAAGCTCGAGCGACCCGACGCGTCCACACCGTCAAGAAATGCGCCCATATCGCCGGAACGCAGCGCATCGGCTTGAGTCTTTACCCTTTCGTTTTCGGTGATAAAATGCAGCGCCCTTAATATCGACCTGTCGCCAAGCTCACCGCGCAGCTCGGGGATGCGCGGGATAAGTTCGTCCGCCGTGATCCCCCGCATCGCGTCGCGCCCAAATCTCGCCGCTACGGATTTCATCTCGCGTGGTATCGAGGCGTAATCCTCGTTGAGATCTGCATGGCTGCCGCCGGTGTTGACAATAAACAGCGCATAACCCGCATCTTCCGGACTGAAGTCGAGCTTCTCGATTTTGGCATGCCCGGGGACCTCAAAATCGATTGCGACAAATCCGCCCACCGCGCAAGCCGTCTGGTCCATAAGGCCGCAGGGCTTGCCGAAAAACTCGTTTTCCGAGTACTGGCCAATTACTGCAAGCTCGGGAGCGGAGATTTTCCCATCGTTATAGAGCGAGTTTAAAATGTGCCCGACCATCACTTCAAACGCAGCCGACGACGAAAGGCCCGAACCTTTTATAACATTCGACGTGGTGTAAGCGCTAAATCCGCCAATTTTGTACCCACGCTCAACAAAAGCGGCGCAAATGCCGGCGATCAGCGCCGAAGACGAGAGCTTCGGGTAAACACCGGGCGCGATATTCGATGTGTCCACCACATCTTCGTCAAAACCTTCGCTTTTCAGCCTTATCATCCCATCGGAGCGGGGCGCCACAATGGCTATGATGTCGAGGTTCACCGCCGCGGCGAGCACGCAACCGCGGTTATGGTCGGTGTGGTTGCCCGAAATCTCGCTGCGGCCGGGGACAGAGAACAGCCGCACGGGGTTGTCCCCGCCGTATAGCCGCTCAAAGCTTTCAAGCGCGGCTGCCCATCGTTTTCTCTGATTTGCTACCTCTGCGCTTCCATAAAGCGCGGCTAAATCCTTATCGTAGCCGCCGTCAAGAAACTTTTTGATTGCCTCGTTTACGGTTGTCATGTTTTTACCCTTTTATCTATTTTTATTCTTTTGCAAACTCGTCCCGTCGCGCGACAGCCAGCCTGTCGCAGCGCTCGTTATACTCGTTGCCCTCATGCCCGCGCACCCAAACGAACTCCACCTCGTGAATATCGCAAAGGCTTAGCAGCTTTTCCCATAAATCTGGGTTAAGCGCGGGATTGCCGTCGGACCTTTTCCAACCTTTTTGCTTCCAAGCCTTTGCCCAGCCTTTTGTCATCGCGTTTACGAGGTATTGCGAGTCGCTGTATAGCGTCACCCGGCATGGCTCGGTAAGCGCTTCGAGCGCTTTTATCGCGGCAGTAAGCTCCATGCGGTTGTTTGTAGTCTGCTTCTCCCCGCCGGACAGCTCGCGCTCGTATTTGCCATATTTTAAGATTGCCGCCCAGCCGCCCGGGCCCGGGTTGCCCGAGCATGCGCCGTCGGTATGGATAATAACATGCTTCATATTTTATTTTGCCCCTGCGGCGAGTTGTGCCAGCGGCACTCTTATTGTCAGCCTGTTCATCGCATAATCGTAAATGTCCACATAAACGTATTTCCTACCGCTCTCCCGCCATCCGTCGACGTTGAACCTATATGTATCGTCGGTTTTCTTCCCTATCGAATACACGTGGTCAAATATCCCTCCGTAGAAGCTGATTAGGTTGACATACATCAGCGCGCCTTGCAGCGCATTGTCGTCCGCCACCGAGACCTCAAGAATCTCAGAGCCGCTTTTATCTTTGACAAGGCGCATTGACTTTAGTACCGGCGACGTTGTGTCGAGCTTAAACTTAAACTTATGGGTTTGCGGCGTCGAGCCCTCAAACGCCGGGTATGCGGTGAGGGTGAGGAAATACTCGCCGTCGGGGAATATGTAAAGCGGGTTTTCCGGGTCTGAGCCGTCCCATACCAGAAGGTCGAGCACCGAGAAAGTATAGCCCGACGCTATGGACTTTGCCGCGTATGGGATTTTTTCTATCTCTGCCACAATGTTACCTTCGGAGTCGGTTATAGTGCCCGTAATATCGCGTGCGCTGCGCAGCAGCGCTACCGAAAAGTAGAGCCTGTCAAGCTCCCCGTCGCCATTCGGTGAAAATGCAATGCAGTCCTTGTTTATCTCCTTTTTGTCGGTAAACCAGTTTTTACCCAGAACGATCTCTGTGAGGAAATCCTCGCTTATCCCATAAAAATACGAGGTTTCATAATATGAGAAGACGCCTATGTCGTATATCGTTGCATCGAATATCGGCATCGCGTCCCAGTTTCCGACAAAGCATACATACGGAAGTGAAACTTTGCATCCGCCGTCGTCGGCGATTACAAAGCCTTCAAGATAGTAGCCGTTCTCAAAGACTTCGCCGTATTCCTTAGCGGTCTCCTTGTCAAGCGAGATTTCAACTGTAATATCCTTTTTCTCGCCCGGGGCAAGCGTTACCTTTGCGCCGGCATAATCTGCGCCGTAAGCATTTATATTATGCTCTCCAAAGTATGCTTTTGCCCCGTTAAACGCACGCGGCTTGCAGAGGACCAAACTCGCTGTAAAATTGCCGTCTTCGCTTTCGTACACTTCGTACGCGTCGCCCTGGACAGTGCAGGAAAGCGCCACTTCCTTTACTTCGTCGGTTTTGTTTTCAAGCGCAAGCTTCAACGCCACGCGCGGTTCGCCAAGCGAAGGTATCGCAACTTTCGGCTCGCCGGTGCCGGCGTCAAGCAGCGCCAAATACGCAGTTTTGGCAAGCGCAACATTTATTTCGCCCGCGCCTTGCCGTCTTGGTGAATAATACAGACCGGTTTCTGAATCTACTAGCAGCTCAGCAGTATTCATCAGGCGCCGCCTTATTTCGTCCGAGCGAGGGTCGCCGCCGTTTTGCCTAAGCGCAGCATAAAGTGATGCCGCCTGCCCGGAAGCGTATGCGCTCGCGGCAGAAGTGCCCGACATTGTCGTGTATCCACCGCCCGGCGCCGCCGTGACGACGTTCATGCCGGTTGAGGCGAAATCAGGCTTGAGCGCAAAGCCAGGCGTAACGCCCCAGGAGCTTGTATCAGCCATTTTGCCGTAATCCTCAGCCGGGAACTTGCCAAGCACCTTGTCCTTAATTGTTATATTGCCCTCGCCACGCTCTGCAAGCTGCGAGCCGTATTTGTGCTTTATAAAAATTGCGGGTATTTTTGCGCCCGTCAGGTCCATGCCGACCGACTCGGGGTTGTCTTCTATATTATCCCAAATTACTGCAGCCGCCGCGCCGTACTCATGGGCATTGTTGACTTTCTCGACAAATGTTATCTCACCGCGTTTGATTAGCGCCACGGCTCCATCGAGCTTTTCGGCGACCTCGGCGCAGTCTTCTTTCGTACCGAGCCCGGGCACCGCTACATATCTTAGCGTTTTACCGTCAAGCAGCTCGGTAAACGATTTCCCGCCGCCAATCTCGGTGTAAATCGGCGTCGTATCCGAGAATGGGACCATGAGGCCGTCAAAATCGACGTAGTATTTATACTCGGCATTCGAGTTTTTGCTTGCCACAGCGTTCACCGAGCCTATCGAGGCAGGCGAGCTTATAGTGCCGTAGTCCATCGTCACGGTGGTGGGCAGCGGTTGCCCTGTCTGCGAGCTTAACACGCTCTGCATTCCGATATGCCCGTCGTTGCCTGCCGCGGCATTAATCGTGATGCCAAGCTCCGACGCATTTGTCAGCGCCTTTGCAAGCGCGGGCGAAAGCGGATAGCCGTTGTCCGCGCCCACCGTGGTACCGAGGCTAAGGTTTATCACATCCGCGCCAAGCGTCACTGCGTCCTCAAGTGCCGCCAAGACATCCGATTCGGACGTAGTCCCGAACATCCCAAACACCTTCATCAAAAGCAACTGGGCTTCGGGCGCCACGCCTTCGTAATCCTTGCCGTTGCCGGCAATGATTGCGGCAACTCCGGTCCCATGCGGCTCTATGGAAAAGACGTTCTGGTCTTTGTCCGCATAGTCGTACGCGAATGGTATCTTTGGCGAAACATATGCTGCCGCTTTAGCTTTGAGCTTGCCCTTCAGTGCCCGCACGTCGTACTCTTTCAGAGCGGCTTTGCTCGGGTTTGTAAGCTTAAACAGCGGATGGTTCACATCAAACCCGCTGTCAAGCACCGCTACTAACGTACCTTCGCCGCCCAGCTCGTCGGCGCGTAGCGAGACCTTTACCGAGCCTTCGGCAAATTCAAGCGAAGGGCCGGAATCGTCCGATTTCGGCGCGGCGTACACCGCCTCCTCGGATACCGATTTCACGCCGGCAAAGCGGGCTACTTTACCAACTTGTGACGCGTCAATCTCGGCGGAAAAGCCAACGATCAGCGTGTCGTATATGTAATTAACCTTCATGCCTGGTAAGGCCTTGGCAAACCGCCTTGCGGCATCATATGGCGAGACGCCATCCTCAAGCTCCACTATAGCCGTAATACGCCCTTGCCCATCGGGCCCTACTGTTTCGGCAAATACACCCGCCGGCAAAATGTAAGCCGTAAAAACAGCTACAAGCAGAATGGCGATATATTTTTTAAGCCTTTTCATAGCCGAGTATTTACCCTCTATATCCTGCCGTAGGGATTCTATAGGTATTTATGTTAAACGCATAGTCGACGATTTCTATGTAAAGCCACTCGTTTCCTTCGACGCATTCGGTGACGTCAAACTCTTCAGTAACTTTCGAGCTGTCGACGTTTGCGTCATATGCGCGAGCCTCTATGTATGCGGGCTTTTGTCCCTTTACTGCCGCCGACTCATAAACGCATATTGACGCAAGATATGTGTTGTCCGACGCAGTAAAAACGAGGTAAACCCTGCCATCTTTTTCGACAAAGCGGTAGCTGTCAAGTTTCGGTTTTACCGTGTCCGATAATAACTTAAACTCTCGCAGATGTTTTGCGCCGCCGTCCGTCGTTACCTCGATTGTTATTGTATACTCGCCGTCGGGATAGACGTATCGCGCGTTGTCTTCCGCTGCGCCGTCCCAAACGATATTGTAATAGGAGCTTTGCAGCTTTGCCAACTCGCTGTTATAATATGCTTTTTGCAGGTTGCCGAGTTTCCCTTCGGCGACAATCTCGCCAGCCGAGTTTTTTATTTCGTATTTTGCGTCGCGGCAATTCCGAAGCAGATTGAGTTTCAGACCAAGGAAATCAAACGCGTCGTCGCCGTTGAACGAAAGTATAAACCGCTCGCTCGACGGCTCGCCGTCCCCAGTCACCGGGTTTGTGCCAAGGGTGCTTATTGAAAACATATTAGCCATTACCCCTGTGTACAAAATGTCGCTGTAAAACTCGCCGCTTAAGTCAAATACACTTATAGCCGACCAGTCGCCTATAAATCCCATATAAGGTATCACAAGGTTTGCCCCGCCGCCCACGGCTTCAAGCATCACAAACCCGTCTAAATACCAGCCGGATGGGAATATTTTATCAAGCTCGGCTTTTTCTTCTTCATCTAACTTAACCTTAAGCGTCAGCTCGGCTGTACCGCCGGAGGGTAACGTAACAAGCTCGGCGCGGGCTTTGCCGGTTGCAATATTTAGCTCATAGCCAGCGCCGCCCGCGAGTTTTACGCTCGCGCCTTTCAGCGCACGCGGCTTTCCGGTCACAAACCAGTCTGCGCCTTCATCATACTCGATATATTTAACCTCGTCTGTAGCAACCGTCGCCTTGAGCCGGTACTTAAGCTTGCGAGAAGAGATGTTTTTTATTGCGATAGTAAATTCTATCTCTTCCCCGAGCCTGTCGCCGAGCTCTATTTTTGCCGCGAGCGTATCCGGGCTAAAGGCATATGCGCCCGCCGAAGCTGCGCCAGCAAGGTTCATCACCCCTGCGCCTTGCAGGCGAGGGGAAAGATAGGTTTCGTCGCCGTCTTCCCAAATCGGGCCGGCCGTCGACATAAGCAGCGCGCGAGGCAGCGCCCGCCGCTCTTCCTCAGAAAGGCCCGCCAAATCAAGCGTTTTTATATACTGTTTTAGTACCGCGAGCGCGCCCGAGACATGCGGCGCGGACATTGAGGTGCCGCTTAGCGTACCGTAGCCTTCATAAAGCGCCGAGTATATGTACGAACCGGGCGCGGTGATATCTGGCTTCAGACGCAAATCGGAGCTAACTCCCCAGCTCGAATAGCTTGCGATACCTCCGGCAAACGGCGCTTTTGCAGTCGCCGGCTCGCCGGCTACTACCTTGACGGTTTGCTTTTCACAGTTTGCGAGCAGCAGTCCGTCCGCACGCGATATAAAAGCGCTTGGTATCGAGCCGTCGTCTACCGCCATCGTGACAAGCTCTGCCGAGTCGACGTTGTCGTATATAATCGCGCCGACGGCTCCCGCTTTCTCGGCATTTTTCACTTTCTCGGCGAATGTGAGTGTCCCTCTGCTTATCAGCGCGATTTTGCCCGAAACGTCTACACCTTCAAAGTCCGAGACGTCACCAAGGCCCGGAATCACCGCATATTCAATCGTTTTCCCGCCAAACCGCTTTGCGAAATCCGAGTTTGGCGGCGCGTTATAAATTATCTTCGTGCCGTCGCTCGCCTCTATGTAATCTTTAACAACATACTCCTCGTTGACGCTTGCTGCAACCGAAATCGCATTTGGGAAACATCCCGGATCGCTAATCAAGCCATAATCAGGCATCGAGGCGAGCGGCATGCTTATCCCATAACGCTCGTCAAAATTGCTGCCCGTACCGAGCATCCACTCGTTGCCGGCGGAACACACCACGTCGATCCCAAGCTCGTACGCGCGGCTAATCAGCTTTGCATAGCCTTCATCCTTCGGGGTAGAAGTACCGAAACCCGCAGCCCTGCCAAGGCTTATATTTATAACATCGGCACCGAGCGCTATGGCATCCTCCATCGCCGCATAGACCAATGCATCGGACAGGTCGTTTCCTTTCTCGTCGCCGACATTCATTAATAATAGCTGCGCCTCGGGCGCAATGCCGTCGGAAGCGTAGGGGTCGGTGGCGTTTGCGGCATTTCCCGCAGCGATTGCCGCGACATGGTTGCCGTGGTCGGCGCTCGACATGAGCCGAGAAGTTCGCTTATAGTAATCGTAAGCGAATGGTATTTTGGCATTGACATACGGGCTTTCATTTTCACAGCTCGCAAAGTTTGAAATTGTAAGCCCTCTTGCCACCGCTTCGTCAACTATATCGCGCGTAAGGCGGGCTTTGCTTTCGTCAGTTAGCGAAAAAATCTCATGCCGGGTATTAAACCCGACGTCGATAACCGCTATTACCATGCCTTCGCCGCGGTAATTCTCAAGCGCCTTTACCGCCGCGCCTATTATAGCAGCCGAGGATTTGTCCGCGGTCACAGGCGCTTCGTAAGTCCTTGATACTTTAAACTGTGCTGCTTCAAATGATTGCAGCTTTGGCAGGCTCGCCGCATTTACCCTAAATGAAAAGCCGTCGAGCGCAATTTTGTATTCATACAAAAACTCGGCTTCAGGGCACAGGCATTTTATAGCCCTCCACAGCGCCTGGCCATTTGCGCCCTCCCTTAGCTCCGCAAAGCAAACGGATTGTCCGCTTTGGTCTTCTGCGCCCGCGGGCACGGCAAAAACAGAAAAAAGCAACAGCGCCGATGTTAGCACCGCTATAAACTTGCGGAGCCGCGCGGCGGCGCACCCCGGACCTTTGGCTGATTTTACGCTTTTCATATAGTCTCCGTATATTCCGGGCCGGCCGGGGACTCCCCCAAGCCTTTGCCTTCATCCGGGGCATATCCTGCGCCGACCGGTCCCGCTTTATTTTGCTTTTTTGAGTTTTTTGCTATATATCGCTATCGCGGCGATACCCAACGCTAACGCAGCGGCGACAGCTGCCGCCACTAGCCAAGCAATGCCTTGCGATTTCCCCTGCGCCGCTCTGCCTGCTTGGCTCTCATCCAAACCCGCATCCGGGGTTTCTAGTCCCATCGAGGCGAGCGCTGCGGCGACGGCGCCTCCCTCGCCGTATACCTCGCTGGGATGCTTTACCGGCTCGGAAGTTTCTACAGCCGTGGGCGTGTAGCCTAGCTCCTCTTCGGTACCAACCGAAAGCTCGTCGAGCATGACGGTGTTTGCGCCGGTTATATGGATATAGACCCTTACATAATTTATCTTGCTATAATCCGCGGAGTTTTCGCCCGGGGACTCAAACGATAGGTAGAGGGTATTCCACCCATCCTTTAGCATGTTCTTCGATATATTCCACGACGTCTCCTCAACGTCGCACCTACCGGAGCTTGTCATTTCAAGCTGCCCGGGCGTGTCGGACATGTTATCAACGCTTTCGATATAAAGGTGCAGCTTTGCATAGCCCACGCCGCGGTATGCTGATATATCTATCGGCGGGTCGAGCTTTCTCTCAAGCACTATCGTGCCGCCGTTTGCCTTTTTTGAAACCGCACCGGTCCCTTCAATTATGTTTTTCATTTCTGTTCTTGCGCCGTACGGCCCCCCGTCGTCCATATTGTCTATAACAACAAGCGCCGACACGCATATCGACGCCAAAAACACAAATAAAACGGTAAAAACCGCGATTTTAACTGCCCTCATAGCTTACCTCGCGGAGGAGCAAGATGCCTTACAGCTCCCTTAAAAGTCCGAGGTGCGCGGCCTTTACATTACTCGACGCACCTCGCCCAGTATAGGAATTTACTTTCATTATTTTACAACATCTGCCCGGCACTGTCAATCCCGAAACAGCTTTTTAAGCGCCTTGCAGCAAAAATAGCGGCAACTCGCCGTATGGCAAATTGCCGCTTTATTTTAAGCACTACTTATTTGTTTTCCCCGCTTTTCTTTTTGCTAGCTGCAATGATTATAACCACAATTGCAACGATTATTACCGCTGCGATTATGATTGCAATAATGGCAGTGGAAGAACCAGACTCAGCGCCGCCGCCTTCCTCGGTAGAGCTGGTTTCGCCGGCTGCGGGGGCTTCGGTTTCCTCTTCAGTCGGAGCTTCTGTTGCGGGAGCTTCGGTTGCCGGAGGCTCGGTTACCGGCGGCTTCTGACCGAAGTCGGGGCCAGTGCCGACCATCAACCTGTCAATCTTTATCGTGTTCTCGGTGTCGCTGAAGAGATACAGGCGCAGATAATTGACTGCAGACAAGTCGCATTCGGTATTCGGGTCGACAGGCAAAAGCAGCTCGTTCCAGCCGTCCTTAAACTCAACAACCTCATGCAGCGGCCAGCTCAACTCGTTAACGTCGCTTGTGCCGGAGCTTGTAAGCTCAAACTGGCCGTCGCCCTTCTGAAGCGCCGCGGCGTTTTCCACATAGACCCAGAGGTACACATAACCGTTGTCCTTCAGAACGCTGAGGTCCATGGGGGTGTCGTATTTGTGCTCGATTATTATCGGCGCCGTGCCGGTTGCGGTAGCGCAGCCGGTGCCCTCGATCGCGTACTCGGTGTCGACGTTAAATTTGCTTGAGTCGTCGAAGCTCTCGACAAGCTGTGCGCCCTTGCCCACTTTGACTTTACCGATGCCGAAGTCAGACTCAAGGCCTATCCTAATGTCGTCCCATATCCAATAGTTGGGGCCGGTGACGAACTTGTACATGCGGATGAAGTTAATCCTCGACCAGTCGGCATCGAACGACGAAAAATCGTACATCGTGAAAAGGAAGTGGTTCCAGCCCGGCTCGAACCACTCGTTGCCGATATTTATGGCGCTTTCTTCAACATCACACGTACCGCTCGAAGTAAACTCAAACTGGTTGTCGCGCACGTCAAAAGTGTCGGTGTTATCTACATACACCCACACGCTTATAACGCCATCGTCCTCGTATGCTGAAAGATCAAGAGGCTCTGTAAAATTGCGCTGGATCTGAAGCAGGTTAGAGTCGTCGCACCTTATAGCACCGGTGCCTTCCTTGACGTTTTCGGTCTCAAGCGAAACCGTCCCGTTGCCTGTCCAAGGCGTGATGTCATCCATGTTATCTATCACAAGGATTTTTGCGCTAGCAGAGACACAAAGCAATGCAAACAGCGCTACGGTGATCAGCATAAACTTCAATAATTTCCACATACCACAACTCTCCTTTTTGACGATTTATTACCAACGCATGTCGTCACCGCTGATTATAGCACACCAAATTATAGATGTCAATAATTAAGTGGATTTATACAATTTTCGCCAATTAACCCATCATTTAGTCCCTCACACAGGGAATCTGGCGAGCTTTTCGCCGCGGTACTCGCGCACAATGCGGTTCATGTTCAAAAAGCCTTCGAGCGGCACATAATTTGGTATCGAGTTGCCCGAACCAAAAGCGATGCCGGCATGGCATTCGCATTTTGCGAGCACGGTGTGTATGTAATCTTTCATCTCCGCATAGGAGAGCCTGCAAACCGCGTCGGTGTCAATTCCGCCGAAATTGCCGATCTTGTCGCCATAGAGCTCGACCCATACGGTAAAAGGCGCGATTTCATCCTCGTTTGAATGCTTTGCGTCGATGCCGGCGGCGATAAGGTCGTCCATCACGCTGAATATACAGCCGCAGGAGTGAAGGAGGAACGGCTTGCCTTTTGAGTGGATAAGGGATATTACTTTCTTGTACGCCGGAATAATGTGCCTTCTAATATCGTCCGCAGACAAAAGGGTGTTGCTTTTGAAGCCCAAATCGTCGCCGAACCGCATCACGCAATACGCGTCGGCATATGGCTGGGACAAAAAGCGCTCCCAAATCCGGTACATTATCTCGCCTATTTTCCTAAACAGAGCCTCGTAAAGCTCCGGGTCATCTGCGGATATGAAGCAAAGGTTTATATAGCCCGTCAAATCCTGTACGCACTCGAAAACTCCGTTGCCAACTCCACCGACGAACTTCATGCCGGGCGGCACGGCTTCGGCGAGCGCCCTGAAAACCTCGTCGTAATATGTAAAATACCGCTTTTCAATCTCGTCCCAAGGATATCGGCGAAAGTCGTCCATCGTCTTTATCGCGCCTTCTTTGTGCGCGCCGAGCGCGCCGCCGTCTATCAGCGCGCCGGTAATACAGCACTCAAACGACGGGCTGTCGTAGCCCATTATCCGGTGAAACTCGCAAAAATTTTTAAAATACTCTACCTTATCGGAATAGCCGCCATAAAGCAGCCCGCCGAACTTGTGCCCAAGCACCTCTTCCATTAACTCGACGCAAATTATATGCTCATAAAGCGGAAGGCGCGGCGCCTTTTTGTTGCGCGCTGCTAGCTCGACGTTTTTATAGTCGGGTACAAACTCGGTTTTCACGCTTAATCAGCCCCCAAACTAGTCTTGAGGGGATTATACCATGGCGACCGCGCGTGGTCAATAAAAATACGCAAGCCAGCGGCTACGGGGAGCCGTATATATTTGTAATCTGCGTGCCAGGGTAATAGTGGGCGAGTATTTCCATATAAGTCTTGCCTTCCGCAGCCATTGCCTTTGCCCCGTATTGGCTCATGCCGACACCGTGGCCGTAGCCGCGAACAGTGAAAATATACTCGCCGTCAAGTATTACCAGCGAAAAGTCAGTAGAGCGCAAGCCGAGCGCCTCGCGCACATCCTTCCCCGAAACGGACGTCTCACCAAAAACCACATAAGCGACCCTGCCCGCATCGTCAAACTCGAGCTGCGGCAGATCGGTGTCCGAAAATTTTACGCCGTATGGCGCGAGCAGATCGGCAAGCTCACCTCTAGTGAAAACCGCCACCTGTGGCTCGGTTTCTTCGGGCGTTTCAACCGAGACAAGATAAGGGACATGCCTGCCCCATACCGCTTCCGCCGATTCTGTAAGCCTATTTGACGAGGCGTGGAAAACCGCCAGCGCCGGCTCGCCTTCGTAGGTCAAAATCTGTCCGCGTGTAGCCTCCACCGACGCGCGGGCTTTCTCGAAAATGTTGTTCGCAGTCTCATTGCCCCATTTTTCGGCTAGCTCCTCGCGCGTCACATATGCTTTGCAATGCTTTGGGTCGGAGCAAAGCTGCGCCCCTTGGTGAGAGGGTATATTCTCCGAGCCGTGCGCTATCCGGTACATTGTATAGCTGCGCGCGGCCACAGCTTGGGCTTTTAGCGCCTCATCGCCGAACGACACAGGCATCTCGCCGGCAACAACGCCGGTGATGTATTCCTCAAGCCCCAAAGTTATGACCCTGCCGGCCTTCTCGGAAAAAACCGTTACGGTAAGCTCCTCCGGCATTTCATCTTCAATCTCAGCCTCATTTGTTGCTGCTATAGGCTCTGTTACTACAGCACCGGCGGGCTGCGCCGCGCCGAAAAACAAGTCGCCTTGAGGTTCAATATACATAAAAGCGCCGGGTATATACATGCCCACAAGCGCGGGGGCAGCCAGCATCACCGCAAGCGCGGCTCCGACTGATAAAATAGAGCCGGGCTTTAATCGAGTCTTCAATGTTAAACCTCCTCTTCCTTTTAGCCTTTTGACCCATTTATATGCGGCGTGCTAACAAGTTAGACAAATTTTATTAATAATTTTGCGCCCCGCGTTGACAATGGCACAGAGGGGGGATATAATATATTTTGTATAAAATCCGGCATTTATGAGAAAAACCGCGACTTATTGACAGCCGGAGGGCAGGCGCATGGCAAAAAACAAATTTATGATGGCGGCATTGCGCGCGCTCTCGCTTTTCGACTTTGATATAGAGAAAAATTATCAGCTCGACCGCACAATTCAGTCACTTACACATCCGTCGATAAAAGCAATCTCGCGCATGGCTGAGCTGGTGCTACCCACCGCGTCCGGCACTCTGAAGTGCGCGATTTTTCTGCCGCCGCGTATCGGCTCGCTTGACGTTCTATTTTTCATTCATGGTGGCGGCTGGGTTACCGGCGATATCTCGACATATGTCGTGCCATGCCGCACGCTCGCAAAGCTTTCCGGCCGGATTGTGATCTCGGTTGACTACCGCCGCGCGCCTGAGCACAAATTCCCCGCTGCTGTGGAAGACTGTTATGAAGCTGCGAAAGCGCTGATTTGGGGCAAATCGCCGTTATTTGTCGACGAGCGGCGGCTTGTGCTCTTCGGCGACAGCGCCGGGGGCAACATAGCGGCGGCGGTATCTCTCATGGCTAAAGACCGCGGCGAGTTCAGCGTGCGCCGGCAAGTGCTTATTTACCCTTCGCTTGCAAACAACCACGGCGATGACTCGCCGTTTGAGTCGGTGCGTACAAACGGCAAAGACTACCTTTTGACCTCAAAACGCGTGGACGAGTACCTCGAGCTTTACAGCAGCAGCCCCGGCGATTACACAAACCCCTATTTTGCGCCGCTTTGCGCAAAAAACCTCTCAGGGCTGCCCGCAACGCTTGTCATAACGGCTGAATATGACCCGCTGCGCGACGAAGGCGAGGAATATGCCAGGCGGCTACGCGCCGAGGGCGTTGCAGCCGAGTGTTACCGCATGCCCGAGGCACTGCACGGATTTTTCATGCTACCCGCAAGATTTTCAGTTGTCAAACAGACACACAAAATTATAAGGGAATTTCTTGATAGATACGGCTATGATGAAAAAATGGGTTAGGCTCGACAACGCCGCTAAAATTTTTCCCGCCGCAGCAAGCGATGCAAACACTTTGGTTTTCAGGTACACGTGCGAGCTTTTCGAGCCCGTGGATCCTGTAATTTTGCAAGAAGCGCTCGACTCGACGATAGAGGAGTTCGACATTTTCCAATATGTGATGCGCCGGGGGCTTTTCTGGTATTATCTCGAGTCCACAGACCTGCGGCCCGTCGTGCGCGAGGAATACAAAAGCCCATGCTCCCGGCTTTACGAGCCGGGGCGGCGCTCCCTATTGTACGAAGTCACATATTACCGCACAACAATAAACCTTGAGGTTTACCACGCGCTGACCGACGGAACGGGCGCCCTGCATTTCATGGAGCTGCTTGTGACAAAATACCTTTCGAAAAAACATAACATACCGGAGCCTCCGACATATTACGACGCATCTAAAACCCAAATGGACGACGACAGCTTCCGGCGTTTTGCGTCAAAAAAGAGCTTAAGCCGTAAAAAGCTCCCCAACGCGTACCATTTGCGCGGGATGAAGTATTCCGAAAACAGGATATCGGTTATCCGCGGTAACATGCCGCTTTCGAAAATGCTCGAGCTGTCGCGCAGCTACGGCTGCACGCTCACGGCGCTGCTCGGCGCCGCTCTTATTAACGCAATTGGCGCGACGGTGCCTGTAAGCATGGCGCACAAGCCGGTTGTTGTCGCCATACCCGTTAACCTTCGCAAATATTTCCCGTCGGTTTCGGCGCGTAACTTCTTTTCAATGGTACATGTCGGGCGCACGGTTGACCCATTAAATCTTCCTGATCTGCGCGAGCTTGCCGTTTGGTTCGGCAAAGAGCTTGCAGAAAAGACGACGCCCGAAAACATGCTCGACGACATCAATTCCTATGCCGGCGCCGAAAGCCACCCGATCGCGCGGATAACGCCGCTGCCCATAAAAAACCTCGTTTTGCGCTACGCCTATTTGCACGCGCAGAAAAAGGACACGGCTACGCTTTCCAATGTCGGCGCGATTAAGCTGCCGCTCGAAGTCGAAGGATATGTCCGGTCGTTTTCGATTTGCAACGCGACAAACAGGATTCAAGCTTGCATCTGCTCTTACCGCGATGTGCTTTCAGTTTCGTTTAGCACGCCGTTTGTTTCTTCTGACGTGCAGCGGCTGTTTTTCCGCACATTTTCGGCACTCGGCATCGACGTCGAGATAAGCGCAAACCGGCTTGACTAAACAAAAAACCGCGCCCAGCCCGCTTTCGGGCAGGACGCGGTATAGTTACATTTGCTTTTTACTTTTTCCAATTAAAAAACTCCGAACTTAAACACCGTTTCGTGGCGCATATGCTCGCCAGGACGCAGCGTGCACTGCGGCATATTCGGGCGGTTTGGGGTATTCGGCGCGTACTGGGTCTCAAGGCAGAGCGCATGCAGCGGGCGCTGCGGCACGCCACCTTTGAACGGGACCTGCCCGTCCATCATGCAGGCAGTGTATAGCTGGATCGATGGCATGTCGGTGAAAACCTCGAGCGTCCTGCCGCTATTATCGTCCCATAGCTGGGCAGCTTTGCGCATGCCGGTAGCGGGACGCAGCACGAAGTTGTGGTCATAACCCTGCTTTATCGGGCGCGGCGTAGTAAAATCAAACTCGGTTCCCGCGACCGGCGCAGGCTCGCCGACAGGTATCAGCTTCTCGTCGACCGGGTCATAGCGGTCGGCGTCAATAAACAGCCGCTGCGAGAGCACGTCGCCAGCGCCGTAGCCCGAAAGGTTGAAGTACGCGTGGTTTGTCAGGTTAACCGGCGTGTCGGCGTCTGTATCGGCCTCGTAAACAATCGAAAGGGCGCAGTCATCGGTAAAGGTGTATGTCACTGTCACCTGCAGGTTGCCTGGATAACCTTCCTCGCCGTCGGGGCTGAGGTATTTTAATACCAGCGAATCGTACCCTTTGCCCGACTTTGTCTCGGCATCCCAAATCTTTTTATCAAAACCTTCTTTTCCGCCGTGCAGATGGGAGATACCGTTCTCGTTTTTGTTTAAAACATATGTTTTTCCGTTCAGCGTGAACTTGCCGTCGGCTATACGGTTGCCGTATCTGCCGATAAGAGCGCCCTGATAGCCACCGCCGGTCAGATATCCTTCGACGCTGTCAAATCCGCAGACGATATCCTCAAGTTTGCCGTTTCTATCGGGCACCCACAACTCGGCAATGATGCCGCCGAGCGTCAGGATTTTCACTTTTGCGCCCGAGCGGTTTTCAAGCGTATAGCTATAAACCGGACGCCCGTCAGGCATATGTCCGAACAGCGCCTTTGCTATGCTCATTTAGCTCGCCCTCCGTGAACACTATGTGTACTATAATTTAAATGTAGTATATCATAATTTCTGCCTTTTTTCAATAAATATTTCGAAATCCATCATATAACTTTCACAAGGCGTGTTTATACTAAAGATGAAAGAAAAAACCGCTGGCTGCCCATAGACGAGGGTAGCGCAGCTTTCCATAAACAGGGAGGTATGGACTATGGCAAACACTTACTGGGGTAACGGATACGGCGAGAGCAGCTTCACCGGCTCCGACGAACGCAACGCAACGGAGCCGATCGTGCTCGGTTCGCCTTATCAGCAAAACAGCACAGGCAATTACGGTTATAGTTCCGGTGGAAACCATAAAAAGGAACCGAAATATGCCACTCGCAAATTTGTGGCGGGAATGGTTTGCCTTTGCATACTGTTTTCTGCCATTTTCGGGATAGGCGGCGTTTTTGTGGGACGCGAGCTTTTTGCGGCTAAAAATCAAAACATAGTCGGGGACACCGTAAACACTGTTAGGCCGGGCGAAAGACAACAGGTAACAATAAACTACAATGCCGACAGCCCTGCCAACGCCGTTATGACCGGCATCACCGACATATCGCAAATAACCGCGCAAATTGCCGATACCGTTGTTGAGATTGTCACCGAACAGATGACGACCAGCGCCTTTTTCGGCCAATACATCACAAAAGGCGCGGGCAGCGGCGTATTTATCGACCCAACCGGATACGTTATAACCTGCGCGCATGTTATCGACGGCGCAACGACGATTACCGTTAAAACCTCAAACGGCGAGTCGTATGATGCTAAAATCATTGGTTCCGACACGCAAACCGACATCGCGGTCATAAAGATTGAGCCTAAAAACGGCGAAACCTTCCATGCCGCAACGATAGGCGATTCCGACAAGCTCGTGGTCGGTCAGCCGGTCATTGCCATCGGCAACCCGCTCGGCGAGCTCGGCGGCACGGTTACTAACGGCATTATCAGCGCTACCGGCCGAGAGATCGAAATAGACGGTCAGAAGTATTTCCTGCTTCAGACCAACGCGGCTATCAACCCCGGCAACTCGGGCGGCGGGTTGTTTGACATCTCCGGCAACCTCATCGGCATTGTCAACGCCAAGTCTTCCGGCGCCGGCATCGAAGGCCTTGGGTTTGCTATCCCCTCTAACACCGCGATAAAGATTGCGAAAGAGCTTATCGAAAAGGGCTATATCTCCGGACGCCCGAAGCTTGGTTTCGTTCTTTTTGAAGTCAACGACACTCAGGACTATATCCAGTACTGGAGGTACAGCCAGTATATCACCGACTACGGCGTATACATCGCCGAGTCCGAATCGCCCGATTTCAAGGTCGGCGACCGCATCATCGCAATTGACAATGTGACAATCTCCTCGATTGCCGATATCAAATCGCTGCTTTCCGACTACAAAGTCGGCGATACCGTGACAATCACCATTTCGCGCGTCGACGGCAGCGGGCGCAGGCCGCAAAAGCTTGAGATACCGCTGACGCTGACCGAACAGCTCCCTTCGTCGTAAGCTGCATAGAATAAATAATGGCGGAACGGAGAACGGGCTCCCGCTCTCCGTTCCGCGTTCATGTTTGACTATTATACATATTCAGGAGGTGTGAGAACGTGCCAAAACTGCTTGTTGTCGACGACGAGGAGAAAATACGCGCGCTCATACGCAAATACGCCGAGTTCAAAGGGCATACGGTAACCGAAGCGGAAAACGGCATGCAGGCTGTCGAGCTTTGCCGAAAGGAAAACTTCGACCTGATTATTTTAGACATTATGATGCCAGAGCTAGACGGCTTTTCAGCATGTCGAGAGATACGAAAAATCTCCGACACCCCGATACTTATGCTTTCCGCCCGCGGCGAAGAATACGACAAAATCAGCGGGTTTGAACTTGGCGTAGACGACTATGTTGTAAAGCCGTTCTCGCCCAAAGAGCTGATGCTGCGTGTCGATGCCATTATAAAGCGTGCGCGCCCGGCAAAGGCAAGCGCCGAAGAAACCACCGTCCCGCCGCCTACCGAAAAGCGCGAGATCTTCAAAGCCGAGGGCCTCACGGTGGACTTTACCGGCCGGTATGTATATGTCGACGGTCAGCAGGTTGACCTTTCGCCCAAGGAATACGATTTGCTCTTTTACATGATCCGCAACCGCAACATAGCGCTCACGCGCGAGCGGCTTATAAGCGAGGTATGGGGTTACGATTTCTTCGGCGACGACCGCACGCTCGACACGCATATAAAGCTGCTTCGCAAAAAGCTTGGCCCATACAGTAAATTTATCACAACTCTCCGCGGGGTAGGGTATCGCTTTGATTGCTAATAGCGACATCGAAAAAAACGCCATGCCTGAAAATTCGCCTTTGCCACCCGAAAACAACACCTGGGAACCCGGTTACAGCTCGAATGCGGCCTCTTTTGAGCCGCTTGCCGAGTCGCCGCGCGGCTCCCGCAAAAAAAGGAGCCTCCAAATAGGCATTAAGTGGAAGCTCTCGGCATACCTTGCGGCTTTCACGCTGATTATAATCCTACTTTTGTGGCTGGTCCAAGTTGTTTTTCTTGAGACTATTTATAAAACCGTTAAGACCGGCGAAATAAAAGCCGCAGCGCTTGAGCTGACGCGCGCGCTAGACGACCTTGGACACCTCGAGCAGGTCGCAAACCGTGTCGCAGAGCGCAATGAAGTCAGTATCATGATCTTCCGCATGGAAAACATCAACACGGCAACGCGGCTTATAAATATAAAAAGGTTTGAAAATAGCTTAATTCAAAACATCGCCCGCTACGAAATTTTCTCGCTTTACGACTCCGCAGCCGCAAATGGCGGAAAGTACCTCCAGCGTTTTAGATACGACGAAAAGCGGCGGGTATACTACAGTGTCGGAGACGGAGCTTTTACGCCTTCCTCAGACGAAGAGAGCATCGTTTACTCAATTATAACCAGAAACTCAAGCGGCGAGAACATTTTCATCCTGCTCAACTCTATAATTTCGCCGGTCACCGCGACGGTTAAAACGCTCAATATTATAATTAACGTCATAGGCGGCGTGCTGCTCGGCCTTGCTATAGCGCTCGCGTTTGTTATGGCGCGGAAAATATCGCGCCCGATTGAAAAGCTCAATGCGGCAGCAAAAAGGCTCGCCGAGGGCGACTACGGCGCCGATTTTACCGGGCGCGGCTACAAAGAGATCGCCGAGCTTGGCAACACGCTCGGCTATGCCGCGCGCGAGCTTTCGAAAGTGGACAGCCTGCGCCGCGAGCTTATCGCCAATATATCGCACGATTTGCGCACGCCGCTCACAATGATAGCGGGCTACAGCGAAGCGATGCGCGACATACCCGGAGAGCTGACACCCGAGAACGCGCAAATCATTATCGACGAGGCTAACAGGCTCGCCTCGCTGGTTTCCGATTTGCTTGACCTTTCAAAGCTCGAAAGCGGCACGCAGAAAGCCGAGCCGACCGAGTTCAACCTCACCGAAACTCTGCGCGAAACAATCGAGCGCTACAGCCGGCTAAAAGAGCATGAAGGCTTTAAATTTGAATTTTTCTCCGATTGCGACGTTATCGTCTATACCGACCGCACGCGCTTTTTACAAGCTTTTACGAACCTTGTCAATAACGCGATAACCTATACCGGCTCCGACAAGAGAGTGATTGTAACGCAAACCTTGCGCGCCGACACAATTGCAGCAAAGCGCTTTGTAAGAGTATCGGTTACCGACACAGGCGAAGGGATACCGCCCGACAAGCTCGAGCTTATATGGGATCGCTATTATAAGATAAGCCCTAAATATAAGCGCGCTCCGCTCAGCACGGGGCTGGGGCTTTCTATTGTCAAAAATACAATGAAACTGCTGGGTGGGTCCTGTGGCGTCAAAAGCGAAGTCGGTCGCGGCAGCACGTTTTGGCTCGAGCTGCCGATATAAAAGCGGCATAATGCCATAATAATAGGCACGGAGGACCGTGCCTTTTTATAGTTACTGAGTTTTCGCTTTTTTAAATTTCTTTGCTATAGCCAGCCCTGCTATAAAAAAAGCGCAAGCACAAATCCAGCCGTCGCCTACAAAGCTGTATGGCGTGCGACTCTCCAGCATTTTCACCTCATGCACCGCAACACCTTTAATCAGCGGGCCAAGCTCCACAAGCACCTCGCCAGTCGGGCTTATTATCGACGATACGCCGGTATTCGCCGCGCGCACGACATACCTGCCAGTTTCTATAGCGCGGAGTACGGCATGCCCGTTATGCTGATAGACCGCCGCCGAGTCTCGATACCATGAGTCGTTTGTCGAAAGCACGATGAGGTTTGCGCCATCCTTTACCGATTCCCTTGCAAGCTCGCCGTAAATCGAGTCGAAGCATACGAGACCGCCGAGCTTGCCGTATTTAGTTTCAATTAGGTTTGGCGCATCGCCGGGCGTAAGGTCGTTTTGGAACAAATTCATATCGGCGAGCATTGGAAGGAAAGTTTTAAAAAACCACGGCATCGGCAAATACTCTCCGAACGGGACCAGGTGCCTTTTATAATATGGCTTGTCGCCTATCGTGCCGTCGGGGTAAAATGCCAAAATAGCATTGTAACTTAAAATCTCGTCGGCGCTTTCGCTTACCACATCGTCAAACGCGCCGACAAGGATCACCGCATCGGTGGACTTTGCAAGGTTTGAGATTTCCTCGCACAGCCCGCCCATACCCCGCAGCGACACATTTATCGCGGTTTCAGGCCAAAGCACTATCTCCGGCGAGTATTTTTCGCAGGCTTCAAGCGTCAGCTCTGAGTAAATCTCAAGCGTTTTGTATACTGAGCCGTCCTTCCACTTTTCGCCCGACGGTATATTGCCTTGAATCACCGCGGCAACGACGCTCTTTGCGCCCGAGTCATCATACATAGCAAGCGCGGCGCCGCCATACGCAAGATTTGCCGAGAATACCGTCGTCGCCAGCAAAGCGCATAACGCCGCCTTGCGTTTTTCCGGGGTTTTTACTAATGGCTCATTCGCCTTGGAGCCGTTACCCACCGGTTGCGGCACATCGCCATTTAGCCTATGTAGAGCTATGGCGGCAAGGCTGCCTGTTAGCGCCATTTGGAAACTCACAAATAGCGAGCCAAGCAGCGACGAAGACTGTAATGCCGGCAAAAATTTATATTGCGTGACCGCAAGCCTTGCCCACGGTACGCCCATCCATGTTTGGGTTTGCAACCACTCAAATATAACCCATAGCGAGGCTGCCGACAGTGCGTCTGCCCAGTCGCAGCCTGTGCGAAGCCGCCTGTAGATTGGCACCACAAGCGCGAAAAAAGGCCCCTGCAATATAGTCATGCCAATCCAGCATACCGCAATGACAAGGATGCTTTGCAGGCGGTCAAACCCGGCAAAATCCATCGGGTAAAGGTATATAAACCAATGGTATATAAGCCCGTAGTAGCCGGAAAAATAGGCAAGCCCGTGCCGGTATGCGGCCTTTTTTTCGGACGCCGCCCAAAACAGCGGCGCGGCGCTAACCCATCCTAGCGGCCAAAGCTGCGGGAACAAATATGGAAAAGCGGCAATCGCGCCCAAGACAAACATTATCGCATAGCTCATGCAAAAATGATATCACAATAGAGAGGCAAATTCAATATCCGCCGGATGTTGTATAATATAGCCTTTTGTGCTATAATAATCCCCGTATAAACTTACGGCAGGTGGACAATGAAATACTTTGTACTTATCCCAGACGGTGCGGCTGACTATAAATTACCCGAACTTGACAATAAAACCCCATACATGGCTGCAAAAAAGCCTGTGCTCGACTCCTTGGTTAAGCACTCAATCGTAGGCATGGTTTCAAATGTGCCCGAGGGCATGATACCCGAAAGCGACACCGCAAACCTAGCGATTATGTCTTATGACCCGAAGGTTTACTCGCGCGGTCGCTCGCCCCTTGAAGCGGTTTCGATGGGACTCGAGCTGCGCGACGGTGATATAGCTTTCCGCTGCAACCTTGTCACGCTCACCGAGGATGGCAACTACGAGCAGAAAACTATCCTCGACCACAGCTCGGACGAAATCACCTCCGAAGAAGCAGCAGAGCTTATCGAGGCTGTCGGCAAAGCGCTCGGCACAGATGAGCGCCGCTTTTATGCGGGCGTCAGCTACCGACACTGCATGATATGGAACTGCCCGCCCCCTTACGGCGATTTTATGCGCCCGCACGATATTTTGGGAAAAACTATTGGCCCGTACTTGCCGGACGAGCCTTACCGCTCCATTATGCGGAAAAGCTACGAAGTTTTAAACCGTCATCCTGTTAACGAAGCGCGTCGCTCGCGCGGCCTGCGCCCCGGCAACTCCCTTTGGATTTGGAGCCCGGGCGGCAAACCCTCGCTGGCGTCGTTCTCAGGCAAATGGGGAGTTTCAGCCGCGGTTATTTCTGCTGTCGACCTTATCAAAGGCATCGGCATCTGCGCAGGCATGAAGGTAATAAATGTCGATGGCGCGACCGGCAATATAAAAACCAACTTCAGCGGAAAAGCACAAGCGGCGATTGAAGCATTCGAGTCCGGCACCGATCTAGTCTATGTACACGTCGAGGCGCCGGACGAATGCGGGCATAGAGCCGAGGCTGAAAACAAGGTTAAATCAATTGAGCTTATCGACGAGAAAATCCTCGGGCCTGTTAAGTCATACCTTGACAGCTGCGGCGAGCCGTACAAAATCCTCTATCTGCCCGACCATCCGACGCCTGTTTCGACCCGCACGCACTCGAGCGACCCCGTGCCTTTCCTCATTTTTGAGTCAAACCGCGCACATAGCGGGCCGGATAGCTTCGATGAGGACAGCGCGGCTGCTTCGGGAATCTATGTCGAGCACGGCCACGAGCTTATGGGCATGTTTATCCGCGGGTAATTTAATTAAACGTACCGGAGATTTTAATATGAATAAACCAATAGATGGCGAAAAAACCGAACAGAGGAGCCTATTAGCCGAGGCATACGATTGGCTTGAAGTCTTTGTCCTGTCGGTTTCGGTCGTTTTTTTAATCTTTACCTTTGTCTTTAGAATAGCCATGGTTATTGGGCCATCCATGGAAGATACTCTCCATGAAGGCGAAGCGCTTGTAATCTCAAAGCTGTTTTACAAGCCCAAGACCGGCGACATCATCGTCTTCCAAATACCGGGCTCGCAGTACAGCGAACCGATTGTCAAGCGCGTGATTGCGACCGAGGGGCAGGTCGTCGACATCGATTTTTTTAACTGGAAAGTTTCCGTCGACGGCGTGGAGCTTGACGAGGATTATGTCAAGCGCGTGCCCGGTGAAGTCATGCTTATGTCCTCGTACTCATTCCCGTATACTGTCCCTGAGGGAAAGATTTTTGTCATGGGCGACAACCGCAACTCATCACTTGACAGCCGCGACAGCCGCATCGGCCCTGTCGACACTCGTTACCTTTTAGGGCGTGTGCTGCTGCGAATCACCCCGCTGTCGAAATTTGGGCCCGTAGATTAATCTTAAGGTGAAAATAATGCCACAAGGCACAATCCAATGGTTTCCCGGCCACATGGCGAAAACCCGGCGCATGATCGCCGAGATGCTGCCGCATGTGGACCTTGTTCTAGAGCTATGCGATGCCCGTATCCCGCATAGCTCGCGCAACCCGATTTTACCCGAGCTTATTGGTTCAAAGCCTAGGCTCACTATACTAACAAAATCGGCTCTCGCCGACCCGGAAGTAACCGCGCTTTGGCGCGAGCACTACAGGTTCCGAGGCGAGTTCTGCATATTCTGCGACTGCATATCCGGCGCGGGGATAGGGGGGATTCCCGACGCCGTGCGAGAGCTTTTAGCCGCCAAAATTCTTCGCAACGAGGCGCGAGGGATGGTCGGCAGGGCGCTGCGTGCTATGGTAGTAGGCATCCCCAACGTTGGCAAGTCGTCGCTTATCAACCGCCTTGCCGGCGCACGCAAAGCCAAAGTCGAGGACCGCCCGGGCGTTACGCGCCAAAAGCAGTGGATCTCGACGAAATACGGAATTGACCTTCTCGATACGCCCGGCGTGCTTTGGCCAAAGTTCGATGACCCTATCGTCGCCGAAAACCTCGCCATTACCGGCGCGGTGCGTGACGAGATAATTGATACCGTCGCTCTTGCCATTGCGCTTATTAAGCGCCTGCGCAGGGATTATCCCGAGCTGCTTTGTGCGCGCTTTAAGCTTGGCAATCCGGCAGAGATCGAGGGAATGAGCGACTACGACGTGTTTTTGCTTGCCGCCCGCCGGCGCGGGTTTATAATGTCTGGCGGCGAAATAAACGAGGACCGCGCCGCTGCGGTGATGCTCGACGAGTTTCGCGCCGCGAAAATCGGGCGCATCTCGCTTGAGCGCCCGCCGGAGGAGCAAGCGTAAAAATAAAATAATAGTGGCGGACTGTAGGTGTCCGCCATTTTTGTTTGCATAATAATGCCCCTCCCCCAAATGGTGGGGGAGGGGCTTCGCGTTATCTGTTAGATAGCGCGGGAGTTGCTAGAATTATTCTCCGAAATTGAGGAGGACAGGACCCACAGTTACCGGGTTGCTGGTCTTGCCATCGGCGTCTACGTAGGTGATTGTAACCTTTACAAGGTACTCGCCGCTGGTAAGAGGAATTTCGACTGTGTATCCGTCTGCTGTTTCAACAACTCTCTTGAAGTCGCTGATCTCGACATACCAGCCGCCGCCTCCCTCTATAGGTTTACCTTCGCCAGTGGCTATACCCTCAAAGAGTACTTCGCCATTTGCTACGTCATAGTAGGTAACTTCAAACGTCAGTTTATCAGCCGTAGCCCTAATATCCTTAATTTCATCATTCTCAATATACTTAACCCGAGGTCTATATACATGGATAACACCCGAGTTACCAGAAGGAACTCCGGTCCTCTCAACGTCAAATGTCAGCGTGTAGTAGGGTTTTTCTTCTACCTTTCTGATCTCGGTCACCAGCAGGAATCTCTTCGTGATGGAGAGATCGTTGCCAGCATAGTAAAGGACAGTGTACGCCTGATCTGCTTTCGGCTTGTCGACCTTCTTATCGGGAGCTACCTTTGCGGTATCTCTCCAATCCAGGAGAACAATCTCCTGGCCGACAAACATGTACTCGCCATCTTCATTGACGACATAGTTGTCACCGACTTTTGTGACTACCGTTTCAGCAAGCTTTACTTCGCTGAGTACAGTCAGGTACACAGCATCGTTCTGAACGGTCTTGGCGACCTTGTAGAACGAACCAGCTTTAAGCGTGATATCGCTGTTGATGAAGGTAGTGATATACTTCGGTACTTCGCCGGTGATGATGCTGAAGTAGGCGTTCGGATTAAGCTGGTAGGTGTAATTAGCACCGCCATAGAACGCAGCAGACTTGAGGTAGATGATGTCGTTTACAACGCCGGTTGCATATGCGGTGTAAACATTCCAGCCGTTGCTAAATTTAACTTCTTTTACTTCTTTTTTACCTTCTACTACTACTTCTACAAAGCCATTCGGGATGTACATAAAGCCCGATTCGGCATAGACCACTCTAGCTTCTACCGGGATATCCACAGTTGCGCCGTTTGCGGGTACACCCTTAGCTATCTCGTACCTGTCGTCCTTCTTAACAACGATAACGAGCGAGCCGTCCTTATGTTTGAACGCAATGTCAGAATCGGTAACTTTGTTGTTCTTGAGCTCGAAAGCAACACCGTTATAGAAGGCAAGCGTGATATCTTCCTCGATTGCTTTCTTGTTCTTGTCATTGATGTTGGTAGTGATCAACCACGTGCCATCGTTCTGCTTCGAGCCGTATACAAGACCATTCCAGGAACCTTTAAGTTCGGCGAAGTTGTTGTAGAGCTTGTAGCTCGTCGCAGGGATACCGTTGATGCTCGAGATGGTGATAACCTGGGTATTGCCGGCATTGTCAATGACATATGCACGGATGTTACCGAAGGTCAGCCAGCTCGTCTGATCAAAGCCGGTGATAACAAGCGGCGAACCAGCAGCGCTCTTCTCGTCGAGAATAGCAACGATTCTGCCGTCGTTCTCCTCATCCACGATGTAGGAGACGCTCTTGTACAGCAGCGAGTATTTGACGCCGATCAGAGATTCAGCAGAATTCTCGCCAGTACCATCGTCGTTGATGGAGTAATCATTATTGGTATTCGTTGCGCCGGGCAGCTTCGCAACGCCGTATTTGAGGGTTTCGGTCGTGCCAACGCCAAGGCCGAGCCACGAAACGTTACCAAAGGTGATAGTCTTGTTGACAATATCAACAGCGGTTACATAACCACTCTTGATTTCGTCATAGACCTTCTTAACGGTAACTGTCCCGTTTACTGCATCGTATGCCCAGAGGACATAGTAAGTGGTGTCCTTCTTGAGCTCGACATCAGTGAGGTTGATAACCTTGTCAGCGCCTCTGACGTTAGTGTACTTGTCGCCGTTAGCGCCAATGTAGAAGTAATAGTCAAGCTTGCCGTCGCCAGTATCGTCGTCCTGGACTTTCAGCTTACCAAAGACATAAGCGGTGAAGTAAGCACGATCAAATACGCCGTCATTGTTGTCGTCGAATACGATGGTGTCAGCGTAAGCGCTTACGTTCTTGGTGTACTTGGCGGCATTCTTGTCGGTTGCGTAGGTAGCCGCGGTCACCTTTACGTCATGCTGATCGGGCGTAGCTGCACCCTCATAGCGAGCACCCACCGGCAGAATAGCGGGATAGAACTTCGCGGTCTCGTCCTTTTCGCCCACTCTGTAGTAGTACGGGAAAGTGGTGTTGTTGAACGAGACGATTGCATCCTCGCTGAACTTCCCATCCTCTATACCAGCTACTATGTATTCATAGTAGTACAGAAGGACTTTACCATCTTTGTCAAGGATGTTGTTATCATTGTCAACAACATAGTAGTATCCACCGTAGTATACCAAACGTACGCCAAGCTTCTTAGCGCCGTCAGGCAGCTTCGTGGTATTGTACTGAATCAGCTCTTCCTTGCCAGTCTTGGTAGCGCCGATGTTGAACACCGAGCTCCACTTCTGGACAAGTTCATACTCAGTACCCTCGAGCTTGCCGTCGCCGACATAGTCAGCCGAGGTGAGCTTCTTAACCGGGTTCTCGGAAACGGTTACGAGCGACTTGAGGTTGTCGAGCGTTACGACGGTGTAGGAATAACCGACGTGATCAACAGCCTTCTCTTCGTTGCCCTCGCCATAAGCGAGCTCAGCGAAGGTCGCCCAATCGAAGTGGTAAACCTTGTCGTAGTTGAAGGTGCCGTCGTCGTTGAGTTCAACGAAAGCAGCGAGCTTCGAGTTGCTCTCAACGCTTGTATCGAGGTTCTTAACCAGCGTCTTGCCCTTCGCAGCAACGAGAACAAGGACGGTGGTCTTAACAGCCGAACCGAAAGCCTTAGCGGCGATCGTGGTGCCCTCGGAATTGGTGGCGAACATCATGTTGTAAATCAGCTTCGCCATGACGCCGCGGGTTACGACGTCGTCCAGGCCCACATCCTCGATACCCTTGTCAAGACCGAGCGTGACAGCCTTGCTGTAGTAGGACCAAGGATAGCCAGCATCCATGTCGGCGCCCTTATAGCCAAGAGCGCGGACAGCCATCGTGATGGCTTCTTTGAAGGTGATGTTGTCGTTGGGCGCAAACTCTGTGGTGGATCTGCCCTTTACGATACCGTTGTTGTGGCAGTACGAGATAGCGCCGTAGTAGTCGTTCTCCGGATCAAGATCCTTGAACGGAGTGGTGTTGACCTTGCTCTGCCAATGGAGAGCATCGTCAACCTTACCAGTGGTCGCACGCGCAAAGAACAGCGCGGTCTGACGACGGGTGACAGGCTCATCGAAACCGAACGTGCCGTCGGCCTTGCCCTTAATTACGCCGAGCTTAGCGAGGACTGCGATCTCATTCTGGAAATCGGTGACGTCCTCGAACTTAGCCGACGTGACGATGGACAGGCTGGTGACGAGCATGAGCATTGTCAACGCCATCGCAAGAAATCTCTTGAGATTTCTCATGTTCGCCTCTGTCTCCTTCATAATATTTTTTCTTTTTTGGACCAAGCCTACCTTATCCCGTATCCCTTGCGGCTTGCGGCGCGCGGGCTCCACGCTAAAGCCCAACCACAAGCAGCACCGGATTTACGAAACCGAGGTAGGTTGTTCCTGCGGTATAAATAATAAACCAACTATGGAATAATTTCAAGTGGTTATCCCGATTTGTAATATAACTGTAACATTTCCCAAAAGCAGGTTCAGAACACGCCGCCTGATACGCAAAAACCGGCTTAGCTAGCCTCTTTTTTTGAGGTAGCGGATCGAGAAACTTGTAATCGAGCCGCCCCAGCCTTTGGTCGGAGTTGTGTTACGCAGCCTTATATACAGCACCTCTTTCGCGCCGACTTCAACAGCACTAATAGAGTATGATGCGGGGTTGTCGCCTTTGTCGGTCCACTTCCCAAATTTCGAGTAGTCGGCAATCACCGTCCAGCTTTGCCCGTCGAGCGAGTACTCGAGTATGTAGTTTTGAAATACATTTAAAGTTATATCGGCTTCGGGATATTTTTCAAGGTCAAACTTATAAATCAGCCTGCCGTCGAGGTCGCAAAAGCGCAAAGACGAGTTTGCGCCGGCGGTATTAAATATTAGGAAGTCTTTGTCCTCGTTCGACGAGTTGGTTTTAACGGTCAGGTACCCAAACTCATACTCTGGGTCATCCGGCACCGGGTCTTTGCCCCATTTTACAGCGATTTCAACCGGCTCGGGAGCGAGGTCTACCTGAACAAGCAGCGATGAAGTATCATTGTCCCAAATGCGATATACAGCCACTTCATTGCCGTCCCGTTTTGCGCTTACGCTCATCGGGTATATGCCTTTAGGTGCAATAATGCGCGATGAACCCATAGCATTCGCAGGCCCATATATAGCGAACGCCGTTTCTTCCTCCGCTTCTTTCGGCTTCCCAGTCAGCTTACCTCCGGTGTATGCGAGCCGCGGCACCGAAAGGTCCAGCGCCGAGATGTCATAAAGCAGCACGGAGTCGTCGGCAGGCACATCCACGCCGGAAAGCAGCACCGGCAGCCTGTCGCCGAATATGTCGATATATTTTCCTTCTATTTTATTCGCTTTACCGATGGAGTGCGCTGCCAAAATGTCCCCGCGGCGAACCGTTATAAGCGATGTTTCGACATAATCCAAGCATGTATATTTCTCTATAGCGTATTTTGCCAGCGCACGCATAAGGCTTGCGCCGCCTTTTTCCTGCGCGAGCGACGCCGACGGGATGCCCACCAGAATAACTTGGCCTGCGCCAGCCTGCTTTTCACAAGCTATTACCTCGCCGTTTGCCGTTATCAGCGGCAAGACATCCGCTCCATCAAAAGAGGCATAGGAATTTCGGTACTGGGTAATTTTATAGTTAAAAGCATTAACCGCATCCGATACTCCGGAGACCGAGCCGCCGCCTTCCCAGCTTAGCTTTGTATTGCTCCCTCCTGCGGTGCCAACGGTTATATCAAGCCCCAGGTGGCCGATTAGGTTTTGCAACGGCGTGCCGCCCGCATTATGCCACCATTCGGAATCCGTCTCCTCGTATTTGTCATGCCCTCCAATATAGAGCAGCACCCCGCCAGCTTTCACCCAATCGGCTATAGCTTTGTTTACATCTTCATTTTTCGGCTTTTGGCAGTCGTATGCGAGAAGAAGAAGCTTTGTATCCTCAAGGTCGCTTGGCGAGTTTATATGCTCTAGCGACTTCATCTTTACCGGGATGCCCTTTGACACGAGCGGCAAGGTCATGCCGTAGACCGAAGCGTTTGTGTTTCGGCTCCAGTTTTTATGCGTCGACTGCCACGACACCGAATCGGATATGGCAAAATAAATGCCCGGCGTGCCCGCGGTAAGCGTCACAGGCTTTCCCGCAACCTCGTCAAGCGCGTTGAATACTTGAAGCTGGATAGTTTTATAATCTCCTGCGACGCCCGCAAAGCTGCGGTTCGGCCACGGGAACAGCTGAAACCGCTGTATCTCCGGGACCATAAGCGAAGCCGTGACGGTTTGACGGTATAGCTTTCGGCAAAGGGCTTCCGAAAAGCTCAAGTTGTCAGCCATCGGGTCCGAGAGCGCGAAGAAGTCCGTCCCCTCGACCGAATCCATGTATGATGTATATTCTATATACCCGGACAAGTATGCGTCGTTAATATTCGCCCCGTCGTACGGGACGGCGTTGTAAGCAGTATCGCTCCACGTCTGCCCGATAACGCCGTCGATGCATCCCAGCGCAAGGTAGTTGTTTAGCCCAGCAACAATCGATATCGAGTTGTACGACACCGTGCTATGCGTCGCTATGTAAACTTTTGTTTCGGGCGATTTTTGCTTTACAAACTTAGAAAGCTCGGTGAGCAGCCGCTCGATAAGGTAGACTTTCAGCCTCATCGTGCGGTACATCGCGCCCGGCGAGGCGGTTTGCGGCTCCCAATCGGTGCCGTAATACTCGCGCCATTCCCTTTTGAACCCTTCGGAGTAGCCCGACGCTGCCCACATGTCGGGCTCCTCAAACACAATGGCACCCGGCTTCAGCCTGTCTATCGTCGTTCCGACAAGCTCTTTCATGTACTCTATATACCTGCGCGTCGGCACCATATAATAGTTGTCGGGCTGCGTGTGGACGATAAAACTGCCGTCGGCGCGGGTCTGCACGTCTTCGAGGTACTCGGGGTTCCGCTGCGTATACTCCGTATGGCCCCATACCAGCGCCGTCATTGCGTGAATCTCATAATTGTCGCGCTGCTCGGACCAGTTGTCAACAAAGGAGCTCATGTTGTTGTTATAAACCATAACTGCGTCCGACGGCAGCCTATATGAAGGCGAGTAAGGCGTCGCGGTTTGGAAAGTGGTCGTTATGCCGTATACTTTATATGGCTTATATTTTTGGACATACAGCCCATTTTCGTTTTTTTCGATAACTGGAATTTGATAGCTTACGAAATCCACCGCGTCGGGCAGGACATCGGTATAGGGGTTTTTGCTTACCTCTCCGCCATTTTCGGCGGCAGGCTCGGTATCTGTTGTTTCTTTTTTCGTGTCTTCCCCTTTATCTTCGCAGAAGCTGCATGACAATGCCGTCAAAGCAAAAGCGGCTAAAAGCACGGAAGCTGCCATTTTTATTACAGTTTTCATTTTCCCACCCATAAGGCGAAGCCCTCTATTTCTTGTATTATATTAGCATAAAAGGCATGTGATTACAATAGTAGCTTGCTTTGAGCAGTATTATATTTTTTGTATAAAATGCTTGACAAATCGACTTTTTACATGTTATAATAAAAAGCCGCGTGATTTACGGGTCATAAAAAATGCCTTAAATATCCCGGCATTTACCCGTATCAGCGAGTCTTCGCCGCACTATGTGCGGAAAAAGGAGGTTAAAACATCGATGTTCGCGATTATCGAAACGGGCGGTAAACAGTATAAGGTCAGCGAAGGCGACCTGCTGTTTGTTGAAAAGCTTGGCGCCGAGGAAGGCAGCACTGTAACACTTGACAAAGTGCTCGCCATCTCCGACAACTCCGGCTTTAGAACCGGCAACCCCTATATCGAGGGCGTAACGGTCACTGCAAACGTTGTGAAGAACGGCCGCGGCAAAAAGCTGCATATCCTTAGATACAAGCCCAAAAAGAACCAGAAGAGAAAACTCGGACATCGCCAGCCTTACACAAAGCTGCAGATAGTTTCGATCAATGCGTAATCCCTTATCATCGGCAAGATGATTAAAGTTACGTTTTATAGACGCAACGGTGTTTATTATCGCTTCCACGAAGAGGGCCATAGCGGGCTTGCTGAGTATGGAAGCGACATCCTCTGCGCGGCAATCTCCGCGATGACGATGTTTATAATAAACACCATTGAGGTTGCCTGGGAGTCGAATGTCGAGTACGACATCGACGACGAAACCGCCGACATTACCGTCACGGCGCGCGATGCGCTACCGGAAAGCGGCGCCGACGAAAAAAAGCGATACGCGATTTCCGGGCTACTCTACGGTTATTACCTTCAGCTTCTTGACCTCACCGAAGATTATTACGATTACCTTTCGGTAAAAGAAGTCGAGGAGTGCGGCGGTGTAAGAAAACAATAACGGAGGGGAAATAAATGCTCAAGCTCAGCTTACAGTACTTCGCGCATAAAAAAGGTGTCGGCTCCACTAGAAACGGCCGCGACAGCGAGTCCAAGCGCCTCGGCGTAAAGCGCGGTGACGGCCAGTATGTGCTTGCCGGCAATATCCTTGTCCGCCAGCGCGGTACAAAAATTAGGCCGGGCATCAATGTCGGCCGCGGCGGCGACGATACCCTGTTTGCGCTTGTAAACGGTAGGGTTAAGTTCGAGCGCACGGCAAACGGCCGCACAAGGGTTTCAGTATACGCCGAATAATAAACGTGCCTTGCCGCCCTATATGCGCATGGCACAGGACGAAATTTAACATACGCAAACAAAGCGTGCCGCTGTCCGCCTACGGGAGCGAGCCGCTTTTTTGTTTTATCAGGGGGTCTGTCCATAAGGATTGCCGAAAACATTTTAAAGTACTTATCACAGGCACGCCATGCGGCGGCAACACCACGATGGCAAAGGCGCTTTGCTAAAAGTACGGGTTTACCACTTCTGCGACAACTGGCGCGAGGAAAATTTCAAGATTTGGCAATCGCTTATCGACCCAAAATACCAAAAGCGCGCGTACGAGCGGCAGCACGTAACCGATTGCGAGGCATGGTTTGGGCGCTCAGTCGAGGATACACTTGAGAAGATTGAAAGGCATTTCGGGCTTGTAAAATATAAACATACAAACAGCCGCCGGATATAAATCCGGCGGCTATTTTTTATGTGTGGCGCAAAGTTACCCCACAATTTTAAAAATACAATTTATACTTTTCGCAAATCTTGCCCACTTCGGAGCGTATATAATCCGCGCTGTTTTCGAAATCAAACGTAGCAAGCTTTATAAGGTGCGCGAGCGTCAACATATCCTCTTCGCCAAGCCCGCGCGATGTAACCGCAGGAGTGCCAAGGCGGATGCCGCTTGTCACAAACGGGCTCTGCGGGTCGCCGGGGATCGTGTTCTTGTTTACGGTGATATAAACCTGGTCGAGTCTATGCTCAAGCTCTTTGCCCGTAACGCCTGTCTTTCGCAAGTCTACGAGCATAAGGTGGTTGTCCGTGCCGCCCGATACGAGGTCGAACCCTTCGTTTATCAGCGCGTTTGCGAGCGCCTGGGCGTTTTTGAGGATTTGCTTTTGATACTCTTTAAACTCGGGCTTCAGCGCCTCGCCGAAGCAGACCGCTTTCGCCGCGATTATATGCATAAGCGGACCGCCCTGCGTTCCGGGGAACACCGCTTTGTTGATCTTTTTAGCCATTTCCTCGTCGTTTGTGAGGATCATGCCGCCGCGCGGGCCGCGCAGCGTCTTATGCGTCGTGGTTGTAACCACGTCGGCATACGGGATAGGCGAAGGATGCAGGCCCGCCGCGACAAGCCCCGCGATATGCGCCATATCGACCATAAGATATGCTCCGCACTTTTTTGCAATCTCAGAAATGCGCTCGAAATCTATAATTCGCGGGTATGCGCTCGCGCCCGCAACGATCAGCTTCGGCCGCTCCGCCATAGCCAAGGCTTCGAGCTTGTCATAGTCGATGCGGTGGGTTTCCTCGTCAACGCCGTAGGGTATAAAGTTGTAATAAAGCCCCGAAATATTCACCGGGCTGCCGTGAGTCAGGTGCCCGCCGTGCGCGAGGCTCATGCCCAGCACCTTGTCACCGGGCTGCAGCAACGCCACATACACCGCGGTGTTAGCCTGCGCGCCGCTGTGGGGCTGAACGTTCGCAAAGTTTGAGCCAAACAGCTTCTTCGCGCGCTCAATAGCGATGTTCTCGACCACGTCGACGCACTCGCAGCCGCCGTAGTAGCGCTTTCCGGGATAGCCTTCGGCGTATTTGTTTGTGAGCACCGATGCTGCCGCGCTCATAACGGCTGGCGAAACAAAGTTTTCGGATGCAATAAGCTCGATATTGCGGCGCTGGCGGTCATACTCCGCGCGTATCGCCGCTCCCAACTCCGGGTCGAACTTCGAAACAAACTCCATGTTTTCAAGAACCATGCTTCATCTACCCCATTTATTTCGATTATTTTCTTTTCTATTATACCTCACGCCGCTTTTAAAAACATGTATTTTATGTTAAAATTGAGCACGTGGAAAATTTTCGTAAAAAATCTGCATATTTATAACAATTTTTTAGCTTTGCGTTCCACTACATAGACAAACGGCGCCGAGAAACGAACTAAAGGGGTATTAAATGGAAAGGTTACGTCAAATTTCCTTATGTTCTGCGACATCAAGCCAGAGCAAACCCGATAAGGCTAGACACACCGCAATTTATCTAAAAATAACCCCCGGAAGCATACCTTGCCCCGGGGGATTTTTATATTCAGTTTTATGTACTCTGCCCTGGACAGAAGGTTATACCGCCTTTACCATTGTGACGAGCGCGGTAATGTCGTCGCCCGCCTCCCCGCGCAGTTTAGCTTCGTCAACGATTCGGCGTGCCAGCGCCTCGGGATCGAAGCCTCTTTCTTCCGCCGCCTCTTGTTCCGCGGCTAACAGCTCTGTGAGCCAAACGCTTTCCGTAGGCACATCGGTGTTTGGCGTAACGCCGTCGCTGACCATAACAATTACGTCGCCGTCTTCGACGGCAAACTTTATCTCCTGCGCGTTTATCTCACGCGTGAGCCCGACCGGCATAGCTGCAGCCGAGATTGCGAACATCCTGCCGCTACGCAATAGATACGATGTCGCCGCGCCGCTCTTTATAAAGCTCGCACTTCCATCGAGCAAATCTATCTCCAGCAAATCAACGGTGGCATGACATTCGATATTCTTGCAGCGGATGAAATTGTTTAGCATCTCGAGCGTTATGCTCTTTTTGTTGCCGGCCGAGAGCATTTTTTCAAGAAATACGCAGCACAGCCTTGAAGTTATGGCGGCTTCGCGCCCGCTCCCCATGCCATCGGATATGATAGCATAATAGTAATCCTCGGGATTTTCAAAACATGTGAACGTGTCGCCACAAGGCTCATCCTCATACCTCGGGCAGCTCGACGCCGCCGTAATAGCGGCGAACCGCCGCCTTGCGGTGAGCGTCATCACCGCATACTCTCCGTCAAGCTCAAACCGCGGCGTGCCAAACGCCGTCCCGCATATTCGCCCGAACGCTTCCGATAGCGTGGACGCAGAGAGCTTGATTCTTGAGAGGTCCACGCCGCCAGCTATGACGCTCAGCCTGCGTTTGCCGTAGACCGCGATGTTCGAGCAGGCGAAATCCATCTGCCTCGCCGCACGCCGCACCTTCTCGCTGCGGACCGTGTCGACGGCGTATTCTTCCCTGCTGCTTGCCGCGGCTTCGGCCAAAAGCTTTGCCGCTGCGCTATAGTCCAGCGCGAAGATTTCCGCGTTATTTACCCGAGCGGCTTCCGCTAAAAGGTCAGCATGCGCTTCGGTGACTTCGGAGCATATGGTTTTTATCTGCCAGCAGTCGCGCCCAAGTTCGGCTATAGCGGGATTTTCCTCACTGCATTTGCCTGCATAAACGGCTCGCGCGATCTTTTCTATTACCCTCTCCGGTACACCGAGCTGCAGGCAGCGGTCAAAGCTGCGGCATCTTGCGCAGCGGCTGGTAACTATATCGTCACACAGCCGGCGCACATCGTAAATTCCGGGTCGCCGTAGCCTGTCCGAAAGCGTGAAGAACACCTCGGCAAGCGACTTCATCGCCTCGGACATTGCCTCAAGCCTTTGCTCGTCGCTCTTTTGCCGGCGCAGCGCCACCATAGCCTCGCGCGTTTGCTCGTCCGGCGGCGCAATGTTTGCCGTGAATATGCTCGCACGCGGCAAGAGCCCCAGCCTCAGCCCCGCGGCATACAGCCCCGCCGCGCCGATAAGGTCGGGAACCAGCGTGCGTAGCGCGTCAAACCCGCTCACGTATACACCGTATGCGCCGCCGACTATGCAGGTAGCGGTGCACATGCCCATAACGCCGAGCCCTTGCAGCAGCCCAGCCGTAAGGCCCGCTAGCCCAAACGCCGGCGCGAGCATGGGCTTATAAACCAGCCCGCAAATAAGGCCGACTACACACGCGCGCAGCACGCCGCCTTTTTTCGCGACATAGAACACCGCAAGCCCTGCCAAAATCGCGCCGAGCGAAAACCCGATCACCGTAAACTCCCTAATCGAGTAGGTGAGTGCGGCAAGCACCGATAATAGCCCTAGCTCACGGTACGGGGCGTCGGATACAGCCCTCAGCGCGTTTTCGACCTTGCTTTTACGCTGCATTGTATCAAACGCGCCGGCAAAGAGGAACACTGCCGCAGGCGTCATCGCAAGCTCGAGCATCAGCCCAAGCAAATCGTATATTAAAAACCCGCCCGCGACCAGCCTCCAGGTGCCGCTCAACAGCGCCGCCGCAAGCCCCGTGCAAACGCGAAGGGTGAGCGGCTCTCGCATAATGGCTGCCGGTGGCGATATTGCCATCTCCAGCAGACGCGACGGCGCCTTTGCTTTCTTAGCCCTCTCACCTACCGGCTCTTTCGCGTCGGGAGGTACGCCAGATGCCGATATTAGCAGCCTCAGCCCGACGGCAAAGGTTGCTACGCAAAACCTCATTAGAGCGCCGTCGGTAAACAGTGCGCCAACCAAAAGCCCGCAGTAAATAAACATTGAATACTTTGTGGCTGCACACAGCAGCGCCACTCCGAGCGGGCTTGCCCCCATTATAGCTGGAGCGCACCCTAATAGGGCTCCCACAAGCGCCATAAATAGGCCGGTCAGCACATACCTTACCCGTTCGGCGGTGTTATCGCGCTCGCTTATCGCCGTCCCTGAAGCCGCGGCTTTGGCTTTTAGTGCTGCCGCGCCGCCCGAATCTAGCGAAATATCAGCCTCTTTCGCCGCAGGACTCTCGCCATACTCTTCGGGTTGCTTTTTCGCTGGCGAGACAATGCTTGTTATTTTTGTTATAAGGCCGGTAAGCGAGCCGATTAGACCTTTGCCCATCGCGGGGGCCGTGTTTTTGTTGTCCGTAGTCACGCACTCCCTTGCCTTTTTCTTTCGTGCCCCAATTATAGCAGGTACGCCCCGCCAAACGCGTCGAAGTCAAGCTGCCGGTTTTGGGGGCAATCTGGCGAGAGGAGTGCAAATTTTGCGGCCTTCGTTATTCCCTTATTATTTCGGGCTATTACCGCCTTATTTCTTGGCGATCTTACGGGCTTTCTGCGATAAAAAATTTTGCCCGCCCGGTCATAATCCGGGCGGGACACGATTATAATGGTTGGTTTTGCTTTGTTACTCGTACTTTTCTATCTGCTCGATAAACTTATCAATCGCTTTCTGTGCTGCCTTTTCATGCCGCTTGTAGAACGATGCGACGTCGCGGTTGCCGGTGCTGGCGATTCCAAGCCAGTCGCCCGCAAGCGAGCCGAAGTTGAACACGTCGCCGAGGTCATACGTGCGCGTGTTGAATATAAGGTCGAGCATGCCTTCAGACTCATTGTCGCGCACATACTTGCCTTTGAGCGCCACTTCGATATACGCGGGTATAAGCGTGTACTTCGATTCTGCCGACAGCGCCTCGAGTATAAAGCCCGTGCGGTCAGGTTGCGATGCCGACTTAGGCACGGTTATAAGCCCCGCGGTGTGGACCGACACCATGCTATAGTATCGCGGCTGGGCTTCGTCGTATTTCGGTATCGGGAGGATACCGAAGTCGGTCTCGGATGCGCGCATCGTAGTTACGTTGTCAAGACGCATCCAATAAAAGATGCCGTGGCCGTTGGGGAAAAGCTGCTCGAACGCGTAATCGTCGACGGGGTTTTGCTTTAAGTGTTGGTTGTAGAAATTGTAGTCGTCGTACATTATATCAAATATTTTTTGCGCGATGTCGTAGTTGCGCTCCGACTCAAACGAAAGGTAGGGCATGTCGTTTTCGTCTTTGGAAACAAACGACCCGCCGCCACCAAGGAAGAAGCTTCCCGCAACGTCGTGCTTGCCGAGGAAAGCGTATACGTCGTTTTCGGCGTCTATTTTGCCGTCGCCGTTGAGGTCGCGAGACTTGCCTTTGTAAAGGCTCATCATCATATCCATCGTCCAGGTGCCTTTTTCGACGAGCTCATAAAGGTTCGGGAAATGCTCCTCAGCGGCATATTGCTTGTTGAACGCTATTGCGGCCGTCGCGTCTTTGTCAATGATATTGATGTCGGAAGCGACAAGATAGAGCTTGCCGAGCACCGAAAGCTTTTCAACAGAGTTGTGGTCCCACCAAGGCTTTGAGAAATCCACATAGGGCAATGTGTTGAGGTCGAGGAAGTATCCGCCCGTAAGCAGCGGCGGGATGTCCGTCATGCGCGCATAAACGACGTCGTATGCGTCGTCGCCGGCATTGACGAATTTCTGCGTAGTCGATATAACCTCGTTGTGAGGCATGTTCTCTATTGAAAAGCTGACATTATACTTCTCGTTTATAATAGAATTGCGTTTGTAAACCGCATCATTGATTGGGTCGCCGTTTTCGGCTTCTGCATAAATGTCCTTATTCATGCGGTGGTCCCAACCAGCAACATACCAATGCAGCACTTTAAACGTGTAGCCTTCGAAATCTTTTTCGGGCAAATCGGGATAAACTCGGGTATCTTCCGCCGGTTCAGTTACAGCGCCCTGCCCGCCGGTCGTCTCTTGCGCCCCGCCGCCAGTTCCATCGGCGCAGGAGAAAAGCGCCAAAGCCATCAGCGCCGCCAGCACAAGCGACAAAAGGCGCGTTACCAATGAGCTTTTTTTCATACTGCATCCTTCCTGCACGTTTTATTGTGCTATTTTACAAATTTTAAAGTGATGTTTATAATTATTATATCATATATAATCACAAATTCAAGAACCTATTGCCTTTTTGAACGTTCACACTGTATACATAAAATCGTGTTACGATAAACCAAAAAGCCTTTAGCCGGAGCCGTACACGATGAATTACTTGTCGCGTCCGCTACATATTATACCCCGGATAGCGAAAATAGCCCTCTGCTTTGCGATTATAGCCGTGCTTTTTGTTTTTAGCGCGTCGGCGCTGGACGAGCCAGCCGTCACGCGCTGTAAAGCCGCGCTTGTGTACAACATTGAAAATGAAAAGCTTTTGTTTTCGACCGGCAGGGGGCAGATTCTTGCACCCGCATCGACGGTGAAGCTTATGACCGCCGTCGTTGCGCTTGATTATTATACAGAAAAAGGCGAGCTTGATAAGCCTATTACAGTCTCATATGAAATGATAAAAGACGTCACCGGCAACAACATCGGTCTTGTAGCAGGCGAGGTTGTGACGCCGAGGCAGTTAATCGCTGCGCTTGTGGTCGGCGGCTCGAACGACGCCGCATTTGCGCTCGCGATTGATTCCTACGGTTCCATTGAGGATTTTGTAAAGGAAATGAACGCCCGCGCCGAGCGCCTCGGCATGGCGCATACATATTACACCAACCCAACCGGGCTTGACAGCGAAGCTGCACGCACGACACTTGAAGACACCCTCATCATCGCGCTTGAAGCATACCGCCGAAACGAGCTTATGGAACTCGCCGGGCTTGACCGGTATGTGATGGACGCCACAAACAAATCAAATACTCGTTATATCCACAACCGCAACTACATGGTTTCAACCGCCGTCACAAACGAGTACTATGACAAGTATGTCACCGGCATAAACTCCGGTATGACTCCGGCAGGCGGGTGGTGCCTTGTGTCTACCTCGCGCAAAAACGGCATAACCCAGCTTGTAATTGTCATGGGTGCAGAACGCGAAGTATTCCCCGACGGCACATACGGCAAGATCTACTCGTATGTCAACGCCAAGCTGCTTTTCGATTGGGCGTTTTCAAACTTTGACTACATCCGCGTGCTCGAGAACACGCGCATGATATGCGAAATCCCCGTCTCGCTCGGGCGCGGGGTCGACCATGTAACGCTATTGCCGGAAAAATCGATTGACCTTTATCTGCCGGTTGACGTGGACGTTGAAAAGGACATCGTTTTGTCATGGGCGCTTGACAAGCCCTCGCTGACCGCACCCGTCAAAGCCGGAGAAGTTGCGGGGCTTTTAACGCTCTACTACAAAGACGAAATCGTCGGACGGGTCAACCTTGTCGTAAAAAACAACGTCGAGCTTTACCGGCTCATGCAGATACTTTATAACCTGCGCTCGGTGGTGGAGTCGAAAGAGTTCAGAAACGCTGCGATTGCCTGCGCCGCGCTCGGCATTATATATGTTATTGTAGTCGCAATAGTACGCGGTCGCAAGCAGCGCCGCCGTTCCTTCAAGCGATAAAGTAAAAGTAAAACCCCAAGCGTCCGCTTGGGGTTTTTATGCTATTTGAGCCGGAAGCTTACCTGTTGCCTTTTGAGCCTTTGCTGCCGAATGCGCCGGCTGACGCTAGTATGTTGGTATCGAACGAGTAAACAATCTCCGACTGTTTCCTATGGCGCTTTAGCGCAAGCGAGATGAGCCTGTCAAGCAGCTCGGGGTATTTTATGCCGATCGGCTCCCAGAGGTAAAACGCCAGCGAGCCGGGAATCGTGTTCAGCTCGTTGAGCCAAAACTCGCCGGTTTCCCTGTCGGTCAAAAAGTCTATGCGCACCACGCCCTCGCAGCCTAAGCATTTAAACGCTTTCACCGCCGCGTCCTGTATGTTCTTTTTCAACTCGGGCGAGATTTCGGCGGGGATTTTGCGCTTGAGGCTTGCCATGCCTTTGCTGCCGCCCGACTTTTGCCCGCCTTCGAGGTACTTGTCAGCATAGCTTAATATCTCGTCGGTCGCGACCGGCTCCTCGCATTCAGACGGTATCGCCTCGTCGGCGTCGCCGAGCACCGCGCAGTTTACCTCCCTGAGGTTTTGCACCGCAGGCTCTACAAGCACACGCTCGGCGAACGTGAATGCGAGGCTCAATGCCTCCTCAAGCTCTTCGCCGCTTTTCGCGCGGCTGATGCCTACGCTTGAGCCAAGGTTTACCGGCTTAACTATGACCGGGTAGCCGAACTTTTCTTCTACCGATTTTATTATCGTACCAAATCCTTTCGCCTCGGCTTGCGAAAACAAAAGGCAGTCCAGCACGGGTATGCCGGCAGCCCGAAGCAGCATTTTAGTCGCAAATTTATCCATGCAGACCGCCGAAGCGAGCACATCGCAGCCGGCAAACGGCAAGTTATACGCCCGAAGGAAGCCTTGAGTCGTACCGTCCTCGACATTTGTGCCATGCACGACCGGCAGAGCGACATCGATTAGCGCTACCGGCTTCGGCTTGCCAAAAAACTTCCTTTTATGCGGATATAGGTAAGTCTTGCCGCCCTCGCTTAAAAAATACACAGGCTCGCATTTCGCCAACATCGCGGGGATGTCCCTGTAGCTTGCGATGTCGCGCAGGCACTCGCCGTAATACATCGAGCAGTCTTTTGCAATATAAACAGGGTAAATCTCATATTTTTCAGTATCAAGGCAGTTAATCGCCTGGACTGCCGATATAACCGAAATCTCATGCTCGACGCTCCTGCCGCCGAGCAGGACCGCTACATTCGCCTTCACTCTACGCCCACTACCTTTCAATAGTTGTCGGGAAGATCGTTTTCAAGAAGTATAACCTTTTGCCCGCCCGCTTCGATTGAGTAAGCTTTCGCCATCGCGTCGTCAAGCGAGACGGCGACATAAATTTTCGACTCGTCGTATCCGGCGCTCGTCAACCCGTCGTATATAGGCTTTGCCTGCCGCTCGCCGACGAGTATAACAAAGTCGCACACGCCGGCAGCCTTTGCACCAAACTCGCGGTTGAGCTCATACTGCTTTTGACCAAGCTCAACCATGCCGGGCGTCACGAGGATTTTAAAGCCGTCAAACAGCGCAAGCGCCTTCAGCGCCGCCTCGCAGCCTTTGGGGTTTGAGTTGTACGCGTCGTCGATTATCAACACGCCACCTTTTTTTATTAGCTCGAGCCGGTGCGGCGGCGGGGATATCTTCATAAGCTGCACTCGCATGTCGTCGTACGGCACGCCGAGAAAAGCCGCCATCGCCATCGCGCCGACGAGGTTGACCACGTTATGCTCTCCGATAAGCCGGGTTTGAAAATCTCGATAGACCCTTCCGCGGTCGCAGATTGAGAACTTCGTGCCCGACGGCGTGACTTTTATGTCAAACGCGTAAACGTCGCATTCGGGCGAAAGCCCATATATACGCCGTTCGCTTCGCGGCAGGTTAGCCCTTATAAGCTCGCTTTCTCCATTTAAAAACACTACGCCTTTGCCGTCGACCGCGTCGGCAAGCTCCATTTTGGTTTTTATTATGGTGTCAATGGTTTTAAAAGTTTCAAGATGCTGCTCGCCAATCGATGTTATAATACCGTGCGCCGGGTGGACGATGTCGCAAAGCTCCTTTATATCGCCGCCGTACTTTGCGCCCATCTCGCAGACGAAAATTTCGTGCGTCGGGCGCAGCTCGCCGCGAATGGTCTTGACTACCCCCATCGGCGTGTTGTAGCTTTCGGGCGTCATCAGCACGTTGTATTTCGCCCGCAGCAGCGTCGTGAGGAAATATTTGACGCTCGTTTTACCATAGCTGCCTGTGATACCTATGACGGTCAGATTCGGGCAGCCGCGCAGGATTTTCTTTGCGTCGTTTATATAATACTGCCTCACAGCCGCTTCAATCGGCGCATTTATAAGGTTTGCGAGCATCACTACAAATGGCGAAGCCGCGCAAAACAGCGAAAGCATTAAGACTTCTAACTTTATCGGCACCAGCAATGCCAAGCATATAACCGCTGCGAGCAACACGCCGCAGGTAACAAGCATCCGGTTGACGCGTGCGGTGAAGACGAGCGGCTTTTTCGCCTTCTTTACCGGCATATAAAACAGCACCGCCACGACGCACAGCGCCGCAAAAGCCGCAGCGAGCACCGCTAGGTTGGATATGAAAAATCCCAAAGAACACAATATCAAAAAAAGCAGGCTCGGGATAAGCGAACGCAAATTTGCGCGCAGCCAGCGCGCGTGAGTTGCGGCTTTATAAGAGTTAAGCTGGAACATATGCATAGTTTTCAGCACGACAAAAACATACGCAACGACCGCCGCTGCGCAAAGGATACACTGTAAAAAAAGCCGCAAATCACTCACCAACCTTTAAAAAAGACCTTATGACCCTTAAAAATATATACTGCTTCTCAATAAACGAGTAATGACCCGCGCCGGTTAATACAACCAGCCCGACGTCAGTGCCCGCCGAGGCGATTTCTTTTTCCATTATATGAGCGTCTGAAAGCGGCGTCGCAGTGTCGCGGTCGCCCCAAACCAGCAGCGTTTGCACCTTGACGTTTTTAAGCAGCGGTCGCAAATCCTCGTTGACTACCTTTACCAGCGTTTTGCGCATGACTTCGGACGCGGAGGCGTAGTCGGCGGAGCCAAATTTCTTTCTCAGTTTTTCAAGCGCGCCGGGAAACAGCTTTCTTACCGGCGGAAACTCGAGCAGCCGCTTGCCGGCTTTGTATGCCCCCACTCTGATTTTATATGAAAGCGAGCGCTTAGGCATGATTCCCGCGCTGTCGACGAGGATGATTTTTTCAACTTCAAACGGCAGCGCCATCCCGCCGAGCATTTTTATTATAACCCTGCCGCCGAAAGAGTGCCCAAGCAATATAACGCGCTCGCAGCCGAAACTCTTTATGAATTTTACAGTAAAGTCGGCATAATCCGAAACGCTCCACGGCTCCTTCGGCTCGTCGCTTTTCCCGAAGCCCGGAAAATCAAACGCGACGACTGTGTACTTTTCGGATATCGCGTCGGCGACGGCATTAAAAAGCTCGAGGTTTGCCCCCCAGCCGTGTAACAGAAAGACATAGCCGCCGTTGCCGGTTACTTTATAGTTTATATTCAGCCCGTCTATATTGACAGTCAACTGCTTTCCCCCGTTTATTCGATACCAGTCGCCCGCGGCGAAAAAATAAAGCTTATAAAAACTTTTTTGATTATAGCACAAAGCCTCTTCACAATCAACCGAAAACACTCGATTTTGGGTAAAGACGGCATCCCTATATAAAATTATATACACATTTTGCCCTAAAAAGCTACAAACGGCATAAAAATAGCCGCAAACCATTTGGCTTGCGGCGTTGGCGGAGAGATAGGGATTCGAACCCTAGTCGGGGGGTTAGCCCCGAACACGATTTCCAGTCGTGCGCCTTAGACCAACTCAGCCATCTCTCCGTGACGAGTTGCCCTTATAATTTTTTATTGCTATGGGCATGTGGTATTATACCACAATCCCGCGCGGTTTGTCAATAGCGCAAGTTAAATATGCAAAAAGCTCACGGTAAGGATTTTAACGGCTGCGCAGCTCGCGCAAAGCTTCAAGCAGCAGCTCAAGGTCACGCTCGAGCCTGCCGATGTCACCCTCATAACGCAAAGCTTCCCCGCCCGGCTTTGGCTTGGCGTCCCCGCTATCCTGCATTTCCTTTTTCGCTTGTTTGCGCTGCATATATATAAGCGTCACCGCGGTGATTAAGGACAGCGCGCACCAGAGCCACATGACATCTTTTGAAAGGTCGCTGTCGATCATGCCGATGATGCTGTTTTGTGAGTCGATAATCAGGAAAGTTATAAACATCCCCGTGACGACCAAGAGGGCATGCGGCACAATTTTAAGAAAAACTTTCAGCGCCTTCATCAGTTTAGACCCCCGTCTGCAATGTAGACTATATCGCTTTGCTCACGCCCGCCGCCGTCCGGGCGGTTTGCAAGCCTGCCGCGCCATACCATGACGGTAGACTTGCCGCCGTCAAGGTTAAACGCAAATTTACAGCCTAGCTCTTGGCAGAGCTGAGCAAGCTCGTCAAGGGTTAAGCCGACAGAGTAGCCTTCGCGCCTGCCGTCGACTGCAATAAAGCAGTAGTGCCCCGGCTCAAAATAGCCAATCGCAGTGCGGGGGTTTCTGCCGGCGATGTCGTCGTACTCTTTATTTTTATCAAAACCCGACTTTGCCACCCCATCTTCGACAAGTATCGGGCCGAAGCACCAGCCCTGATATACATTGTCAATATAAGCTTCGGGGTTGCGGTTGAACTCGTCTTCGGTAACGCCCCACATCACGCCGTCATAGCCCAAAAAGCAGACGTCGCCATATGCCTCATCAGCCCTGTAAATAATGCCGTTGCGGATTACAACGCCCCTTCGCGAGTGAGTTCCGTAATAGTCGCCGTTTATCGCGGCGACCGCATCGTTCCTTACGGCGATGTCAAGCGGATGCTCGGTTATCGCTTTGCCGTATGTATCCTGCGCGAACGCAGTGCGCAGGTAAGAGAGGTTGCGTAGGTATATGTCCTGCACAAAGTATGTTACGCCGTTGCGCTGAACTTTCGTGAGCTTGACGTATACATTCTTGCTGCGATAGAGGTTTTCGGTAATCTCAGGCTCGTCACCTTCCGCAAATATGCCGGGAAAATTAAAGTCGGCCCCTTTCTCATCATGCAGCGCCGGCTCCTCGCCCTCATATTCAGCCTGCCCGGCGGCAGGCTTTGTATATACCGGCGCCGGCGAGTATGCTACAGGTATGACGTGATGAAACAGTGCAAACACGCAAAGCGCCACTCCAAGCGCCAACACGTCTATTATGACTAAAAGATATACTGGTAAAAGCTTCAGTTTTCTGTTTTCGCCTTTCATATTACCTTTACCGTGCCGATTTCAGTATATTTTAGCTTTCCTGCAATTCTATCTGAACGCATCAGCGACACGCGGTCGCATTTCATTGAGAGACGTTTAATTTCAACCTCGGGATTGCCCAATAGCATCACCTGGCGGCCGAGCGTTATATGCGGCACGAAAGCCCTGCCGTCGATTTTAAAGCCTTTTTGCCGCAGCGCATCGGCAAGTCTGCCGGCGTACTCTGCGAGCCGCGGATTTTCTGCGACGCCAGCCCATAATATGTCGCCGCCTTTTTGCCTAAACCGCCCCAGCTTTCCGGACAGTTCAAGCTCGAACGCCTCGGGGCGGGCTTCTTCCATTGCCTTTAGCACATCACTGGCGCGGTTTGTCTCCCCTATAAACGCCAGCGTCAGGTGAAGGTTTTCGGGATGTGTAAAATTCCCGCCGTCGGCTGCCCGGCGCAGCCTTTCGATTGCAGCCACCAGCTCCGCTTTTATCTCGGGCGTAAACAAGATCGCGACGAAAAGCCTCATTCTTTGCAAATTCCTTCTACGCAACGGATTTTGTGCCACCCATGCGGCATGTTTGGCGCCGTTTGTATATTGCCGCATGCCATTGGGTACTACATTTTTAGCTAATTTTTATTTTAACACTGCAAGCGAGCCATGTCAACGAATATTTAAGCTAAATGCCGATCCCTTGCACCTTATTAACTTGAAATGCTTTCCTATGTGTGCTAAAATAACCGTGCCGTATCTATATTTCGGAGAAAAACAGCTAAAATTATGGGCATCTACCTAGCGCGCGTATTATCCGCGTGGTTTACCGCATTTTTTATTATAGGGTATGTGTACGGCAAAGACTGGCTGCTGTCGCCTAATTTTGCCGCTAATACGAGCCTTTTTGCTTTTTTTGCGCTCTTTGCGGCGGCGTACCTGGCTTTGACCATCCTTCACAAAATAACCGGCAAAGAAACTACAGACCGCGCATGGCTTTTTATTTCGACGGCAGCATGCGCTATCCTCGTCGCGTTAGAGTCGAAAAACCCATTTGTTTTAGCGGCGCTTTCCGCCGGGATTGCCGTGGCGGCAGTTTACGCCGAGCGCGTGCTTTGCGGCCGTCTCTCCGCGGTTCGGCTGCCGCGCGGGGTATGGATTTGCGGCGCGGCGCTGGCAGCGCTGTTTTTCGCCGTTTTCACGGGCGGGCTCACCTCGCTGCGCTATCTAACATACTCGTCGCCTTGCTATGACTTCGGGATTTTCGTCAACATGTTCCACAACATGCGTACAAAGCTGGTCCCGCTTGTCACCTGCGAGCGCGATATGCTGCTATCGCATTTTAAGGTGCACGTTTCGCCTATTTACTATTTGATATTGCCGTTTTATGCGCTTTTCCCCTCACCGCTGACGCTTCAGATCGCGCAGGCTGTGATTTTAGCCTCGGGCGTCCTGCCGATTTGGCTGCTTGTCAAAAACAAGGGGCTGTCCGCCAAATACGGCTTTGCGTTCTCGCTTATCTATGCTTTATATCCCGCCCTGTCGGGGGGCTGTTTTTACGATTTGCATGAAAACTGCTTTCTCGCGCCGCTGATTTTATGGACGCTCTACTTTTATGAAGCCCGTAAATTAAAGGCGATGTACGTTTTCGCCGCGCTAGTGATGCTCGTGAAAGAAGACGCGCCTATATACACGGCTTTTATCGGCATTTATATGCTTTTCTCCGGCGGCGATGCTGGGCAAGAAAACGAAGAGAAGTTTTACCGCCGTCACCGATGCAAAATAAACGGCGTGGTTTTGTTTTCATTAAGCCTTTTATATTTCCTCGGCGCCGCGTATTACCTTAACACCTACGGGCAAGGCGTGATGGCATACAGATACGAAAACTTCCTAGCCGGAGGACAAAAAGGGCTGCTCGATTTCGTAAGAAACGTTATATTAAACCCCGCGCTTGTGTTCGGCGAGTCTTTCGCCATGGCTGAAAAAATCCAGTTTTTACTCCTTATGCTTGTCCCGCTCGCGTTTTTGCCGGTCATGACCACAAAACCTGAAAGATTTATATTGCTTTTGCCGATGCTGCTTGTGAATCTCATGACCGACTACAAGTACCAATACTCGATTTGGTTTCAGTATGTCTTCGGCCCGCTTGCGTTTTTGTTCTATCTCGCGATTGTCAACGCATCGGAGCTTGGCGCGCGGGCACGGCGCTGCGCGGTGCTCGTCTCAGCCGCCGCGGCAGCGGTCACATTCGCGGGTACCTCATATACAAAGCTCTACTATATAGACAAATACATCGAAGAATATCAGGACAACCAAAGATTAAACGAGATTCTCGAGTCTATCCCTGCGGACGCGTCTGTAAAAGCTTCCTCTTTCCTTGTCCCAAAGCTGGCCCAGCGCGATGAGATTTACGAGATAACATCCAAAAACCCTACCGATTTCGCTGTCGTCGACCTCAGGTTTGATTCCACTCGCGACGAGGTTCGTTATTCGCTCCTGCTTGCGTGGGGATGGGAGGAAGTAATATACGAAGAGGACCTCGTAGCGGTGCTTGTGTCGCCCGACTATACCGGGGATTTTTCGCCGTAAGCGGCTTTTGCAGGCGGGCGGCATTTGGGGTTTGTCAACGGCTAATAAAATTTTACACATAGGAGGATATAAAATGCTTTCGGACATTGCGATTGTCGGTCTTGCTGTTATGGGCGAAAACCTTGCGCTCAACATTGAGAGCCGAGGCTATGCGGTTTCGGTATACAACCGCACTGCCTCCCGCACCAAAGAGTTTATTGAGGGGAGAGGAGCGGGCAAGCGCATTACGGCTTGCTACAGCCTTGAGGAGCTCGCAGCTTCGCTCAAAAAGCCTCGCCGCGTCATGCTTATGATTAAAGCCGGTCAGCCGGTCGACGATATGATAGAGGCGCTTTTGCCGCACCTTGAAAAAGGCGACATAATAATAGACGGTGGCAACTCGCACTTCCCCGACACCGCGCGCCGCACAAAATACGTCGAGTCGAAGGGTCTTTACTATATCGGCACCGGCGTTTCTGGCGGCGAAGAAGGCGCGCTGCACGGCCCGGCGATGATGCCCGGCGGCTCGCCTGAGGCATGGACTTATGTACGTGAGATTTTCGAGGCTATCTGCGCCAAGACGCCGTCCGGCGAGCCTTGCTGCGGCTGGGTGGGCGAAGGCGGCGCAGGGCACTTCGTCAAGATGGTGCACAACGGCATCGAGTACGGCGATATGCAGCTCATCTGCGAAGCCTATCATCTCATGCGCGACAGGCTCGGCATGACAAACGACGAAATGCGCGACGCTTTCGACGAGTACAACCGCGGCGAGCTTGACAGCTACCTTATCTCAATCACGCGAGACATCCTCGGCTTCCGCGACCCCGAAGGTAAGCAGCCGATTGATTACATCCTCGACACCGCGGGACAAAAGGGCACCGGCAAATGGACTGTTATCGACGCGCTTGACGAGGGCATCCCGCTTACGCTTATCGCCGAAGCTGTTTTCGCGCGCTGCCTCTCGGCTCTCAAGGAAGAGCGCGTCGCCGCCTCAAAACTGCTGCCGAAAAAGCCCGTGCCGGTCGTCCCCGAAAGCGAGCGCAAAGCCATGCTCGATAAAATTGGAAAAGCGCTGCTTGCCTCAAAGATTGTCTCCTATGCCCAGGGCTTCTCGCTGATGCGCTCGGCCGCTAAAGAATATGGCTGGAATCTCGACCTTGGCGCTATCGCGCTGATGTGGCGCGGCGGCTGCATTATCCGCAGCGTATTTTTAGGCCGCATCAAAGAGGCGTACGACGCAGACCCTGCGCTCCCCAACCTGATGGTTGCACCGTGGTTTGCAGAGAAGCTCTCCGAATGCGAGAGCGCGTGGCGCGAAGTCGTCGCCGACGCCGTCACAAGCGGCATACCTGTCCCCGCGTTCTCGTCCGCGCTTGCCTATTACGACGGCTACCGTAGCGAGCGCCTGCCCGCCAACCTGCTGCAGGCCCAGCGCGACTATTTCGGCGCTCACACTTACGAGCGCGTCGACCGCCCGCGCGGCGAGTTCTTCCACACGCATTGGTTTTAAAATGTATGAAAGCTTTATCTACAGCATAAACGCCGTCGCACCGATATTCATACTCGCGCTTGTCGGCTATCTCTTTAAAAATTACGGACTTCTTACCGAAGAGTTTGTCGCCACCTCCGACCGCCTCGTGTTTAATGTCGCGCTACCGGCGCTGCTTTTTTGCGAAATTACCGAGGCGGCGGGGGGCGGCGGCGACAGCGCGGCAAACCTATCGCTTTTTTGCGTGCTCGGCCTTATTTGCGTTTTTATTTTGGCGCTGACTATTGTGCCCGCTATCGTGAAGGACAACCCAAGGCGCGGCTCGCTCGTGCAGGCGGCTTTTAGGTCTAATTTTGCGATACTCGGCATACCGCTCGCACAAAACATGTTCGGCGATGCGGGCGTCGCAAGGCTCGCCGCCACTTTGCCTTTTTGCATCGCACTTTTCAATGCGCTTGCGGTAATCTCTTTTTCTCTTTTTGCGCCCGAAGACAAAAAGCTTCCTTTCGCCAAAGCAGCGAAGAAAATCGCGCTAAGCATCGCGAAAAACCCGCTTATTATCTCCATCGTGCTGGCTGCTGTCGTGTCGCTTATACCATATACGCTCCCCACGATTGTGGCAAAGCCGCTCGGCTACCTTGCCGACCTTTCGCTGCCTCTTTCGCTTTTAAGCCTCGGCGCGGGGCTAAATTTTGAGTCGCTGCGCGGCAACATCAAAACAGCGCTTTTAGCAACCGCGGTCAAAATGGTATTCATGCCTGCGGCGCTTCTCTCCGCCGCGATTGCGCTCGGATTCCGCGGCGCCGACCTCGGCGTCGTTCTGATACTTTTCGGTGGGCCGTCGGCGGTAAGCGGTTATATCATGGCGAAAAGCATGGGCGGCGACTACGAGCTTACAGGGCAGATTACCCTCCTGACGACGCTGGTGAGCATTTTCACGCTGTTTTTATCGGCGTTTGCGTTAAAATATGCCGGTCTAATATAGAATGAAAGGCAATCCTGCGCGGTTTTAGCCTTAAGTTCCGGCAATGCAACATTTTGTTTCTTTCAAAATTGCATAACCGGCAGTATAATAACCGCAGGAGGTGGATTTATTTGAGCTACGTCGGCAAAAATATTAAGCGGTTCCGAGAGGAAAAGAGCTTGACTCAAGATGCGCTTGCCGAAAAGCTAAGCGTCACAAGGCAGGCGGTATCGAACTGGGAATGCGGCAAGACCGAACCGGACATCGAAACGCTCCACAAAATAGCGTGCGCGCTCGAGGTAAGCGTTGAGGAACTTATCTACGGCGAGAAAAGGCAGTATACGGTTATCAATAACATTCAACAGGGCGGGAAAACGGTATCAAAAGCTGGCATCGGCTTCGGCTCGTGCTTGGCGATGATTATATCCTACACGACTTGGAAATCAATAGGCTGGGCGATTTTACATGGCATACTCGGCTGGTTTTACGTTATTTACTACATAATCAAATACTAAGAAAAAACCCGTCGCAAAAGCGACGGTTTTTTTGTTTTGGGGGTTAAATTTATTAAAATCGCTCCGATATATGATAATGGAACTTTATTTTCAAATGAAAGGCTGAACCGCAATGCTCTGGAAAGATAAGTACAGGCTAGGCGTCGACGTTATCGACGCTCAACATAAAGAGCTGTTTATGCGTGTTGACAAGTTTCTACGCGCCCTACGGGACTCCACTTCTTGGGAAGAGAAAGTATCGCGCGTAAACGAAACGCTTGATTTTATGAACGGCTATGTAGTCGAGCACTTCCGCGACGAAGAGGAGTATCAGCAGAAAATAGGCTATCCCGGTTATAAGATGCATAAGAAAATCCACGACGATATGGTCCATTACGTCGTCAAGGTTACAACCGAGTATAAAGAGAAGGGCTACGACGAACAGCTAATGCAGCAGTTTGGCGGCAGGCTGCTTGCCTGGCTCATAAACCATGTCGCCGCCGAAGACCAGCGCATCTCCGCATACGCACGTTCGAAAGGGGTAAAGTCCGATGAATGACAGTATATTTACCAAATTCCTAGAAGCAACAAAAAATGTTTTCCAGCTAATGCTGGATCTGACCGAGTTTTCGGACAGCCCCGTTGAAATCGGTTCGTTCGGCAGCGACCTTGACATTTGCATTGGAATCACAGGCGACCTTGAGGGCGAGGTCATCTACCACTTCCCATCAGAGACGTCGCTGAATATCGTAAAAATTTTAAGCGGAATGGAATTTGACTCCATCGACGAGTTTGTCACTTCCGCCATATCTGAAATCGCCAATATTATAAGCGGCAACGTGCTCACCGAGCTTTCAAAAGAGGAAACAAATTGCGACCTTTTGCCTCCTGAAGTTAAAAAGGCAGAAGAAAAAGATTATGAGATAAGGCGGGCATGCTGCATCGTCACGTCAGTCGGAAACGTGTGCTTTGACATCCGACTCAACCGCGCAAAGTAAGGAGGTATTTTATATGCCGTGGTCACCAAACCTCGCTATCGGGGTCAAGCAAATCGACGACCAGCATAAAATGTGGTTTGAAAAGGCTGATGCCCTTTTCGAAGCGGGCAAAAACCGCCGGGAAAAAGAATACATAGGAGAAATGCTTAAATTCCTCGACGAGTACACGAAAAAGCATTTCTCCGACGAAGAAAAATACATGTCCGAGATAGGCTACCCCGGGCTTGCCGAGCAGAAAAAAGCCCATGCCGATTTCGTCGCGCGGCTTGATAAGCTTCGCGCCGAGTATGAAAAATCGGGCGGCAGCATCTCTGTAATTTTGGGCGCAAACACAATGGTTATCGACTGGTTGACAAACCACATTGCCAAAATGGACAGAAAAATCGGGGAGTTTACCGGCTCGCTTAAATAGAAGTATAGTTCGTTTTCTCGTACCCCGAAAAAGCCGCAAATCGCAAATAAAAACGCACCCGCAAACTGCAGGTGCGTTTTTTTACGCCGGTCGTCCGGCTGGGGTGGATGATGGGTCTCGAACCCACGGCCTTCAGGGCCACAACCTGACGCTCTAACCAACTGAGCTACATCCACCATATTCAGTTGTTGCGACCCAAAAAGCGCATAAATATTGGCGTACCCGGGGGGACTCGAACCCTCGACCTACTGCTTAGAAGGCAGTTGCTCTATCCTGCTGAGCTACGGGTACAATTTTTGATACGCACGATATTATACCACCAAGGCTCATTTTTGTCAAGACAAAATTTTTGTCTGTGTGAAAAAAGTTCGACCGGCGGACTACTACCCGCCGGTCATAAATTCCCCGCTTCACACAAAATGCTTTATGTTAAGCATTTTATGCTCAGCTCCCACCCTCACGTAAAACGTCGTCTGCGCAGCGGTGGTAACGATACATTGTAAAGTGTGCTAGTGTACCAAATGCTGGGCGTCTTTTTTAAACAGTGTCCCACGCCCCGAACCGGACTAGAATCGAATGCCAACTTGGCTCTATTGTTTTGCGCACGCCCGACGTGTCACGCTACCATGCTTTTTATATTTCTTCCGTCCAGTTTATGCCTTGAATTTTGGTGTTAAGCTCTCGCCACTCTTCCGAGTATTTGTCGATTTCTTTTCGCAGAGCGGGCATATCGACAGTGCTGCGGACCTTGATTTCCGACTTGCCATAGCGCATTACCACACCGCCCGCCTCATCCGCAAAGGTGCGTAAAACGGACAACTTCAGCGCGAGCGCGTCGCGGCGCGCAAGCAGCTCCGTAAGCGTCGTGCCATTTTCATCCACAATCCGCGAGTTTGCAAGGTTTATTTTCGCAATAAGTTCCTCAAGCTGCGACATACATGCGTCAAGCTCAGCGAGCAGACCTTTTGGGTCCTCTAGCGGCTCCTCGCCTTCCTGCACTTTAGCGTTCTGCGCGAGCCGCATACGCAGCTGCTCGACCCGTCGCTGTAAATCGGCGCGAAGGTTAAGCGCTTCGGCAAGTTTCATATGTATTGCCTCCGTATAGTTGCTGACAATATTATAGCGCATTGCCCAAAGAAGGTCAACATCCGTGGCAATTGACTATGCGCATCTTATATTAATTATACCACACAAATGAAGCTTGCATAATAAAAAATCCGCCGGCAGGGCTTTGCCAGCGGATAACCTTTATGTGTTCGCGGCGGCGCTGATAGCATTCTCTTTATCTCTCGGCGCAGAGAGGCTCTCTCCCGCCGCATGGCGGCGAAGCAGGTTCTGGATGCGTTCAACGGGATTGAGCAGGCTGCTTATCGACTGGTCGCGGTTAAGCGTATCGATAATGAGGGAAACATATTTGCACATGTTAGCTTCTGCGTACCACGGCCTTACGATCAGCTCTTGAGGATGGTAGATGAGGTTAGTCGTAAAGAGCTTCGTTACATATCCCTCTTCATAGGCGCGGTCGAAACTGTCAAGCCCTTCGGTGAAAAATGCGAAGGTAACAAAGATAAATATGCGCCTTGCGCCCTTGTCCTTAAGCTGCTTTGCCACGCTGAGCATCGACTCGCCCGACGCGATAATATCGTCGACAATTATAACGTCCATGCCCTCCACGCTGCGGCCGAGGTACTCGTGCGCAACTATGGGGTTTTTGCCGTTTATAACACGCGTATAATCGCGGCGCTTATAGAACATGCCGAGATCGAGCTTTAGCACAGACGAATAATAAAGGCATCTTGAGACGCCGCCCTCGTCGGGCGCAATTATCATGAGCTTTTCCGGATGAAACTCGATGTCCGGGACCTCGCGCACCAAAGCTTTGAGCATTTGGTAGGTGGGATGCACGTTGTCAAAACCGCACAGAGGGATTGCGTTTTGTACGCCAAGGCTATGCACGTCGAACGTTATTATATTCGACACGCCCATGCGCTCGAGCTCCTGGAGCGCCATGGCGCAGTCGAGCGATTCACGCATCGTGCGCTTGTCTTGGCGGCTCTCGTAAAGCATCGGCATTATGACCGAGATACGGCGCGCCTTGCCTCCGATAGCGCCTATTATGCGTTTGAGGTCCTGGAAATGGTCGTCGGGACTCATTGGAAACTCTTTGCCGTACATCCGGAGCGTCACGCCGTAGTTGTAAAGGTCGGCAAATATATAGGTATCGTGCCCGCGCATTGTGCTGGGCAGCATACATTTGGCTTCACCGGTACCGAAGCGCTCGCAGATTGGGGTGACGATAAACGACTCGTCAGTGCCGCGCCATTCGCGGAGATATTGGTCGACCTGCGCGACGAAATTCTCGCTACCCCTCATCCCGATGACGCTCAGCTCACCGAAAAATTTGCTCTCCAAAACCGCACCACCTTGATTTACCTTTTCAATTTAATAATATGTAGAAGTCTTCATATCCTACTTTTATTATATCAGAATCATTATCGATTTTCAACTAATTTATTTGCAAAACTATTGCAGCGCTCATTTTCAGCTAAACGCCCAACAAAATGCAGGTTTTGCTCCCGCTTATGTAGTATTTTCGCTTGCCGCGGCAAATAAACTGCCCGGACGTTTCCAAGTCCGGGCAAAATTATCTTTCAATTATAAAATCCGATTCTTTTTTTGCCGGGTTAGCCTCAAACCTTATTGTAGAAAGGCTATACACCAGCGCATCTCCGCGGTATATCTCGGCTGAAAAAATGCATCCGTATCTCATCGAAACATACACTACTTCGCGCATATCGCGGTCGGGGTAGTCGCATTCAATAAAATATAGATTGTCGCTCTCGGTGCGCAAAAGTGAAACTTTAAGCCTATCGCCGCCTTCTTTAAGCATCTCTTCAAGCTTTGGCAGCCCGAGCTGATACTCGAGCGAAAAGTCCCCGCCCGCAGGATAAAGACGGCGCTGCTCCCTGCCGCCCGCGGCGTAGTCAACAAACTCGATTTGCTCGCCGTCGCACACTATTAACGACGGTTTAGGCAAGCTGTCGTCAAAAATCTGCGCGCGGTATTTTTCGCCGTCGCGTAAAAGCTTTAGCTCGCGCACAAGCGCCCGCTGCCCGTCGCCGTATGTGAGCTTTGCCTCTAAATAAAAGGTTTCGGCGTCATCCATATCGCGCAATGCCTCTAGCAGAACTTGGTGGTCGACATCATACTCGACGGCATAATCCTCAAGCTGCGCGTCGCCCGCCGAAAGCGCCGCATAGATGCGCTGCTCGTCACCGCCGAAATCTATCGCCGGAGGCTCGGTCTCTGCTTTGCCGAGCAGCTTTTCAATCGGCTCGGGCAGCTTTATCATGTTTATTTTGTAAAGCCCGTAAAGCAAAAGCACGAAAACAGCCACCGCCGCCGCGATCATTATTGCCGTCGCCAGCGCGGTGCGGATTTTTTCACGCTTTATTTTTGCGTTTTGGTCCATATTACTTACATGCTCAGCTTGCCTGCTCGTTTTCAGGTTTTTCAGCTTTATCTTCGCGCCTTATATGGTTTTCCTCAAGCCCAAGACCCGAGGCGACCCGTGCGCTTGGGTTTTTCAGCATTATAAAAATTATCGTAAAAATCGCAAGCCCGATTGCTATTACAAGCCCCGCCTCGACGAATCGCTCGCTTGAGAACATCACCGCCGACACGCCGAGGATTCCGCAAATGGCGTAAAGTATGTGCACCGACTGCTTTTGATTGAATCCCATATCTATAAGCCTATGGTGAATATGTCCGCGGTCGGGAGAAAACGGATTTTTGCCGTTTAAAATCCGCCTTATAAAAGCGAATGCGGTGTCGCCGATAGGAAGCCCGAAAATCGAAAGCGGGATAAAGAACGACATCGCCGTATGAAATTTGAAAAGCCCTTCAATCGAAAGCAGCGACATCACATAGCCCAAAAACAGCGCGCCGGTGTCCCCCATAAAAATTTTCGCGGGGTTGGTGTTGAAAGGCAAAAATCCAAGGCATGCGCCGACCATAATAGCTGTCTGCAGCGCCGAGACCCCGTCGCCGTTGAGCAGCATAACCAGCAGCAGCGAAGCGCAGCAAATCGCCGAGACGCCGCACGATAAGCCGTCAAGCCCGTCGATGAGGTTTATCGCGTTCGTCAAGCCCACAATCCACAGGATTGTTACCGGTATCGCGAAAACCCCAAGCGGGACAAGTGTGCCGAAAAAGTTTATAAACTCTATTACCACGCCCTGGGATACCGCAATTGCGGCGACCGCTATCTGGGCGCCGAGCTTAATCAGCGCGCGTAGCCTGAAGACGTCGTCGAGTATGCCTGTAACGACAATAATTGCGCCGCCAAGCCACATTGCGACAAGCGTGGGCGTAAATTCGCAAAATACGAGCGTCGTAAGTGTGTATCCGAGGAATATTGAAAGCCCGCCCAGCCTCGGCACCGGCTCCTTGTGCATCCTACGGTTGTCGCGTGGCACATCTATCGCGCCAACGCGATAAGCTATCATCCGCGCCATTGGCGTCGTCGTAAACGCTATAAGCCCCGCAAATACCAGCGCGGTTAATATTATTATCATGTCATTTAATGAAATCATACCAAATCACCGCTTGCGCCGGGTTGCGCGCCCGACTTTCTTTTTAGCCATGCGCCACGCAAAAGCGTAGCCGTCCGCACAAGGTCCTCTTCCCAGCACCCGACACGGTCGGGCGTATAGCGCTGCACCGCAGTAAACTGCCTTACGCCTAGGTCATATAGCTTGCTTGCCACAAACTCAAAATTGACGTAGCCTTCGCCGGGGAAAAGGCTTTCACTCACTCCGCGCCTTGCGTCTTTGAGCCACGCGGCAAATATCAGCCCGCGCCCGCACTCAAGGTCGGCTGCCACTATATTTGCCATCTCGTCCGGGCTGCCCGCGCCGTTTTGCGGCTCAAGCGCCAAGTACAACCCACCTATATCGGGGCAAAGCACAAGATTTGGCATCCCAATACGGCGTATAGCCTCAGCCGCTTTCGTGACGTTACATAGAAAGGGCAGCCCGCCGGTGCCAACCGCAACTATAACTCCAGCAGCCGCGGCATATTCCGCAGCCGAGCGTAAGCTTTCCTCAAAGCATTTTGCGCCGTCGCCTGAGGCATCGTCGCAGCCGGCGGCGACCTTTACAACGCTTACACCAAGCTTTTCGGCAAGCTTTACCCCGCCGCGCAAAAGCTCCACTGCGCGGGTGCGAGCCGCGGGCTCCGCCGCGGCTAGCCCGCCCGCCGCCGGGATGCTTATCGCGTTGATCCTTACGCCGGCGTCGTACTCAAAGTCGCGAATTGCCCTTGCGAGCCCGTATGGCATTGCAAGGCGCGAGTCCGAGCCGTCGGAAATCACGACCTCAAGCCCGTCGTATCCCGCTTTGGCGGCAGCGTCAAGCTTCTGCCTCCAAGTAAGGCTCGGCGGCAGAGCTTCTTCAATTATCGAAAGATTCACTCTTGACATTGCAGCATTTGCCATGATTCTTCGATCTTAGGCGGCACTGCTTGCGCCGGGCAGCCGGCGCATAAAGCCCGCCATATGCCCGGGCAGGCACAACAAAGATTAACCTATAATTTTACCCTGCCCGGACTGTTTTATAAGGTCAAAAAGCGTGTATATATCGACGTAAACGTAGTCGTGCTTTTTATCTTTTGACTCTGCGTACTTTTCAAACTCCGAAACGCACTTTGCTATTTCGGAGGGGCTTCTACATATCGTGCGGAACGCCGCGAAATTTATGCCCTGCGCGAGGTTTGAGCGGATAAAGTCATACATGATTTGCGGCGTATCGGCTCCGGTCGGGTCGATGCCGTTTTGCAGGTATAAATACGGCACGCCTTTGTAAATCGTAAGGCGCTTGCTCCCGTCGTTGTGCATGCTGCCCACAGGCGCTATTTTGTTATACATATCCATAACTTCTTCCGTTATGGGGTTTGTGCCGTTGATTATAAAGCCGACGATGTCAAGGTTAAACTTTTTAAAATACGGCACGTTGTACGCCACCCAAGCGTCCGCCGCGCTCGGCAGCTTGCGCAAACTCGAGTCGACCAGCGCAGACGGGAATACATACCCCGCGCCACTGTCGCCCGATATTATATAGTCATTCTCCGAGAGGTTCTCCATTACATAGTCCCAAACCATTGGAACGCGGTCGGAAAGGTTGGGGTTGAACGCCCAATTGAGCGGCAGCGTGCCCCTCGCGCTGTCATCCCAGAAGTTCGCGACATGCTTTTTCAGCCATGCCGACGAGTCGTAGTCACCAAGGTAGATAGTCCAGTAGACTTTACTCTCGTCGAAAGTGAGCTTTTCTTTAGGCCTATTGTTCGCGTAAGTTTCGTGAGAGAGCTTATACTGCGTATAGAATGAGCCGTTCGACATCCAAGCCGGATGTGCGGCGTCGGCTTCCTTTACGCAGTTGTAGGCGGTTATCAGCTGCGTAAACGCCCACTCGAGCTGAACGGGCTCGACATTGCTGTGCCCGCGGAAAGTGGTGTATTTCATCCACCACGGCGGGAATCCTAGCAGCTGCACCATCTCCCCATTAGCCCGCTCGTACATCGTCTCGAGTATCAGCTCAAGCGTGTTCCTGTCTGTATTTTTAGGCTGGTCGGGGTCGTCGCAGGGGGCTTGCACCTTTGTCGGGGTCAGGTCAAAGAAGAACATCTTATGGTACACATAGTAGTCGTGGCTCGGTATCTGGTTATACCTGCTGTCGGTACCCTCTGCTTTTTGGTATATGATGTTCGTCGGCACCGTCCCCGCGCCGTCGAGCGCGTACGCGATATGTTTGCTCGAGCAGCGGTCCATGTATTTTTCAAGCGCCCACAGGTATGCGTCGCACTTTTTGCTGCCCGATGATTCAATATTTGTGCCAGGGATTATTGTGCCCGGCTCGCCGGTAAACATCCCGACGAGCGACATTTTTACCTCGACACCGCTGTCAATTAAGAAATTATAAAGGCTGCCGGGAGCGTCGTCGTATTTGACCGGCAAATACCCTTCGACTCCGCAAATCGTCGAGGCGACATTTGAGGTTGCTGGAACCTCGGGGTCCCAGAGGATTATGCCATGCTCTTTTATATAAGGCATAAGGAAATCCCAAAGCTCCTTGGGCGTCGAAAGCGTCACGACATCAAATCCCTCAAATGTCTTGCCCGGGCCCATCATATATGACAGCCAAAACTGGTCGGACTCGTCGAAGTCCTGATATATAAGAAAATTTGAATTTCCCTCGGCATAGCGCCTGTTAAGCAGTCCCTGAAGGCAGGTATAAAGCCGCACGACGTCGGTTTCCCAAAACCCGGTGCGATTAGCCATGCCTTTTGCAATTACATAAATCGTGCTCGGCTCCCGGTAGCTGCCATTGTAGAGCAGATTTTTCACTGGAGAAAGCTTTGTCGCTTCCATTGATATGTAGTGCTCGATAAAGTAATCGACCGCAGCAGCCGTGCCTTTCGGGGTGTTCCCGACTATAACGATTTTATCGCCGTCGGATTTTATTACAAACGAACCCGAACCGAGCGACTCTAGCGCGTCTTTGCTCGCCTGCCGCTCGGTTTTGCCCACAAGTATTTCGTACTGCGCCTCTTTAGTGCCCGGCTTTATCCAGTCGGTAGAAAGCTCAAACTCCACGCCATAGGCTTCATTTAAAGCTTTGCGCAGCTTTATCGCGGCGTCTACCTCAGTCCTGTTGGCTATAACGCCGCGCACTACGACGTATTTCGGCAAGCCATTCTCCACCAGCGCGAGCCGCACCTTCCCGCCATCCGGCGCAGGCTCTTCACTTTTGCAGCTTACAAGCGCAATAGCGAGAAGTAGCAGCGCGGCTACAATTAAAACCGGCTTTTTCATCGGATTTTGCCTCCAGTTTAGGTTTGCCTTTAAATCTGAACGAACCCGACCTTCCTATATACTTTGGAAAGCGTGCGGGCGGCAATTTTCGCGGCTCGCTCCGCTCCCGTTTTCATTATCTCTTCAAGATAGGTTTTCTCCGCCATAAGCTCGGCGAACTTGTCCTGAATCGGTTTTAGGCCGTCCGCCGTAACCTCCGCGACAGCCATTTTAAACTCGCCGTAGCCTTTCCCCGCAAACTCGCGCTCTATCTCCTCGTCGGTTTTGCCCGTAAAACACGAGTAGATTGTCATAAGGTTCCCAATGCCCTCTTTGCCCTCGCCGCGCCTGATTTCGTTGCCCGAGTCGGTCACCGCTCGCTTGAATTTGCGGATAATAACGTCGCGCGGGTCGAGCAGCGAAATTACGGCGTTTTCATTTTCGTCCGACTTTGACATCTTTTTCGTCGGGTCGGCGAGCGACATGATTTTTGCGCCTGTCTGCGGTATATAGCCTTCAGGCACACGGAAAGTTTCGCCGTATATATTGTTAAAGCGTATCGCGATGTCGCGCGCAAGCTCCAGGTGCTGCTTTTGGTCCTGGCCCACCGGCACAAGGTCGGTCTGGTAAAGCAGTATGTCTGCCGCCATAAGCGTCGGGTAGGTGAAAAGGCCCGCGTTGATGTTGTCGGAGTGTTTCGCGCTTTTTTCTTTAAACTGCGTCATGCGCGAAAGCTCGCCGAACATTGAAAAGCAGTTTAGAACCCATGCAAGCTGCGTATGTGCCGGCACATGGCTTTGCACAAAAAGGATATTTTTATCGGGGTCAAGCCCGCTAGCAACAAGCAGCGCGAGCGTCTCATACGTGTGCCTGCGCAGTTCCGCCGGTACCTGACGCACCGTGATGGCATGCAGGTCGACGACACAGTACAGGCAGTCCGCCTCGTCCTGCAGCTTTGTCCAGTTGCGCATCGCGCCAAGATAATTGCCAAGCGTCAATACGCCGCTCGGCTGTATGCCTGAAAAGATTATTTTCTTCCGCTGCTGTACAATGTCGCCGCTATTCATTACGCGTCCCTTCTTTTTAGCATTATCATTTTATATATTCAAATTCAAAATCGAGAATGCTCACAGTATCGCCGTCGATCGCGCCCGCCTCCTCAAGCGCGTCAAACACGCCTGCGTTGCGCAAGACGCGCTGGAAATAGCGCAGCGAGTCGCGGTCGTCGAAGTTGACCTGAGCCATAAGCCGCTCTAGCCACTCGCCCTCGACAATATACTTGCCGTTTTCCTTTTTCACCGTTACTTCGTGGCCTTTTCTATCCACGAAGTTCTCGGGTTCTACCTCCGGCTCGAAGACCTTTATCGGCGGCAGCTCTTTCAGCCGCTCCGAGACCAGCCTAACGAGGTTTTTGATATTATAGCCTGTCGCGGCCGAAATGTATATTAGCTCATAGCCTGACTCTGAGCAAAATTTTTCAAACTCGGCGAGAGCCGCCGAGTCTCTTGCTATATCGTATTTGTTGCCGGCTATTATCTGCGGGCGGTTTGCGAGCTCCTCGTTGTATTTTTTAAGCTCATCGTTTATCAGCCGGACGTCGCCTCGCGGGTCGCGGCCCGAAAGCTCCGAGATGTCCACCACATGCACGAGCAGCCTGCAGCGCTCGATATGCCTTAAAAAGTCATGCCCAAGCCCTGCGCCCTCCGACGCGCCTTCAATAAGGCCGGGGATATCCGCGACGACAAAGCCTTCGCCCTCGTCGCCAACCTGCACCACGCCGAGATTCGGCGAGAGAGTCGTGAAGTTGTAGTTCGCAATTTTCGGGCGCGCGGCGCTGATTTGCGCAAGTATCGACGACTTGCCAACGTTAGGCATGCCAATAAGTCCGACGTCCGCAAGCATTTTAAGTTCCAAAATTACCTCTTTTTCCTCGCCTTTTATCCCCGCCTTTGCAAAGCGCGGGATCTGGCGGGTCGGGGTTGCGAAGTGCGCGTTGCCCCAGCCCCCTTTCCCGCCGCGGCATATCACAAAAGGCTCGCCGTCGGACATATCGTGTAATATCTTACCAGTCGCCGCGTCGCGTATCAACGTCCCGGGCGGGACGGGCAGCACAAGGTCGGGCGCATTCGCACCGTGGCGTTTTTCCTGCTTGCCGTCCTCGCCGTTTTGCGCTATAAACTTGTGGCGGTAGCGGTAGGCGAGCAAGGTGTTTGCGTTTTTGTCAACGACAAACACTATGTCACCGCCTTTGCCGCCGTCACCGCCGGACGGGCCGCCGCGCGCGATGTATTTTTCCCTATGGAACGCTACGCATCCGTTACCGCCGTCACCGGCTTTAAGGTAAAGCTTTACGTAGTCTGTTATCATATCTCCCCAGCTTTAGTTTGCCTTTTCCGCATAATACGACTACAAGGTTATATTTACCATCTGCAGCCTTTTTCATTCCCGGCATAGAAACTCTTTCCGTATTTAAAAGGGACGTGCAAAAAGCGCGTCCCTTAGGTTTTACGCGCCATGCGCGCGCATGTTTTTGCCGGGAAAATGAAAGGCTTTTAACCTTTGTCTTTGCCGTCGCCCTCGTCTTTGTTTTGCTCTATTTCGTCGGGCTCCTGATCGCTGAAAATTATTGGCCCATACTGGCTGACTCCCGAAGGCCAGCCGTCGTCATAGTCGTAATTGCTAAAGTCGTCGTAATAGTCGCCGTAGTAATCCGCCTCAAGCTCGCCAAGGTCGGAGTCAAGCTCGTCAAGGTACTGTTCCATGCGCTCCGATTGCTCCGCAAGCGCCGCGACCTCGTCCACAAGCTTCGTTATTGCAGCGGCTATTGCCCGAAGCGCTTTCGTTTCGGGTGTATTGTCTTCGTCGGGCAGGCCTTTTATGATACGGTTTATATAAGCGGAAAGCTCGGCGGGTGTCATCTCGCCGAAATCCCTATCGCTGCCTGCCCCTTTATTAAACGCGCTCAATGTAATCGCCGGTACGGGTGTCTATGCGGATTACGTCACCGACATTCACAAACAGCGGGACCCTGATCGTCGCACCCGTTTCAAGAGTCACGTTCTTTGTAGCGCCCGTGGCGGTATCGCCGCGCACTCCCGGTTCGGCATCGACTACCTCAAGCTCTACAAACATCGGCGGCTCTACCAAAAACACGTTGCCTTTATAGGAGTTAACCCGGCACATCATGTTTTCTTTGACAAACTTGAAGTTGTCGCTCAGTTTGTCGGCACCGATCGGCAGCTGTTCATAAGTTTCGGTGTCCATGAAATAGTAGAGGTCACCGTCGTTATAGAGATACTGCATCTCTTTGCGCTCAATATAAGCGTTTTCGAACTTGTCCGTAGGGCTGAACGTCTTTTCAATCACGCTGCCGGTAATGACGTTTCTGAGTTTGGTGCGTACGAATGCCGCGCCTTTGCCCGGTTTTACGTGCTGAAATTCGATAACCTGCATTACTTCGCCATCAAGCTCAAACGTGGTGCCGTTTTTGAAATCACCGGCAGTTACCATAAAATCAACCTCTTATCAATAGATTTGCTTTAATAATGACGTTTTATATTCTAACTTATTTTACTTTATTTTTCAAGGGAAAACGTGCAATAAGAAGCACTGAGCGAAAAAATTTACATTTTCGCCCCAGTTTATTTTATCATGCCGCCGACTATATCTTTCACCGCGGCTAGCGCTTCGCCCAGCTTTGAACTGTCGCGCCCGCCGGACGCCGCGCTGTCGGGCCGGCCGCCGCCCTTGCCGCCTGCGATAGCCGCGACCGCGCCGGCAATCTTGCCCGCGTGCGCGCCCGCTTTGACAGCTTCCGCACCGCAGCCAACCGTAAACGTTATCTTCTCCCCGTCGGTGGAAGCTATCACAATCACGAGGTCAGGATAAGCTGCTTTCGCCTCATCCATCATCGTGCGCGCGGTATCGGAGCTTATATTTCCGGCACTATATGTTGCGACTTTGACGGCGCCAATGCTTTCGGCCTTTTCATACAGCTTTGCCACTTCTGCGGCGGCGAGCCTGGCCTCTGCGGCTTCGATTTCGCGGCGCGACTCTTTAAGCTCTGCGACAAGCTGCGCAGCGCGGCGCGGCAGGTCGGCTGGCCCATTTGCCTTAAGTTCTCTTGCAGCTTCGGCGATTGTCTCCTCGTGCTCGCGCAGCACTTTGAGAACGCCAAGTCCGGTCGTGCCCTCTATGCGGCGGACGCCCGCGGCGACCGACGACTCGGACAAAATCTTAAATAGCCCGGCTTTGGCTGTGTTGTCAAGGTGCGTGCCTCCGCAAAGCTCGCAAGAAAAGTCGCCCATCTTTACAACTCGCACGACCTCGCCGTATTTTTCGCCGAATAGTGCGATAGCCCCCATCCTTTGGGCGGTCTCAAGGTCGGTTTCGGTTATCTCGACCGGGTCGCCGGCGAGTATCTCTTCGTTTACAAGACGCTCGACAGCATCAAGCTCCTCGGGGGTAAGCGCGGAGTAATGTGTGAAGTCAAATCTCACGCGCTCGTCGTCCACATACTGGCCAGCCTGCTCTACATGCGTGCCAAGCACCCGGCGCAGCGCCGCCTGTAGCATATGCGCCGCCGAATGGTTGCGCTTTATAGCGTTACGACGCTCCACATCGACAGAGAGCCGCAGCACGTCGCCAACAGCCACCTCGCCGTTTTCAAGCCGGCAGACGTGGACATAAACATCGTCGTTTTTCTTTGTGTCGGTAACTTTTATCAGCACGCCGTTGCCTTCGATTACACCGGTATCGCCCACTTGGCCGCCGGCTTCGCCGTAAAATACCGTTTTGTCAAACACGAGCGAGAACTCGCCTTCGGTGATGCGCTCTACAAACTCTCCGTCGGCTACGATAGCGATGACCTTGGCCTCACACTCGGTGCTATCGTATCCCAAAAACTCCGTTTTGGGCAGGCTATGCAACGCCGACTTTGACGTCTCGCTCCAGCCGCCTATGCCGACGCGGGCGCTGCGCGCGCGCTCGCGCTGCTCTGTCATAAGCTCCCTAAACTTTTCTTCGTCAACCGAAAGCCCCGACTCTGCCGCAATTTCGCGCGTCAGGTCAATCGGGAATCCGAACGTGTCGTAGAGCTTAAACACCTCTTCGCCCGAAAGCTCGGATTTGCCTGCGCCTTTGGCGTCGTCTATCATTTCGGAAAGGATTCCAAGCCCCGCGTCGATTGTCGCGGCGAATCGCTCCTCTTCGGTCGAGACGACGCGCTTTATATAATCAAGCTTTTCGGTAAGCTCGGGGTATTCGCTGTAGTTTTCGCGCGCGACTACATCTATAATTTCAGACAAAAACGGACGGTTTATTCCGAGCAGGCGACCGTGCCGTGCCGCGCGGCGCAAAAGCCTGCGCAAAACATAACCGCGCCCCTCATTGGACGGTACGACGCCGTCGCAAACCATAAAGGTCGTGGAGCGGATATGGTCGGTTATAACGCGCAGCGAAACGTCGGACTTCTCGTTTGCGCCGTACTCTATCCCGGCGATTTCGCTGACCTTGAACATAATATTTCTAACCGTATCGACTTCGAACAGGTTGTTCACGCCCTGCATAATGCACGCCAGGCGCTCAAGCCCCATGCCCGTATCGATATTCGGATGCGCAAGCCTTGTGTAGTTGCCTTTCCCGTCGCTGTCGAACTGCGTGAAGACGAGGTTCCAGAACTCCATATAGCGGTCACAGTCGCAGCCGGGCTTGCAGTCGGGGCTACCGCAGCCGTATTTCGGTCCCCTGTCAAAATATATCTCGGAGCAAGGGCCGCATGGTCCCGCGCCATGCTCCCAGAAGTTGTCGGGCTTGCCGAGGCGTATTATCTTTTCTGCGGGCATTCCCACTTCGTTATGCCAGATATCGAACGCCTCATCGTCGTCGGTATATATTGTTACCCAAAGCTTTTCTGCAGGTATTTTGAGCCACTCAGTCAGGTACTCCCACGCCCAGGTTATCGCTTCGCGCTTGAAATAGTCGCCGAACGAGAAGTTGCCAAGCATTTCAAAAAAAGTTCCGTGGCGGGCGGTCAACCCCACTTTTTCAATATCGGGCGTGCGGATGCATTTCTGGCATGTAGTCATCCGCCGGCGAGGCGGTTCAAGCTCGCCGGTAAAATACTTTTTCAGCGGCGTCATTCCCGCGTTGATGAGCAGCACCGACTTGTCATTTTGAGGCACCAGCGGAAAGCTTTTATGCCGCAAGTGGCCTTTCGACTCGAAAAACCGCAAATAGCTCTCGCGCAGGTCGTTGAGCGAGGTCCATTCCATGATATTATATCCGTCCTTAACCTTATTTAAGATTTTAATTTTATCCAAGGCTTAGTATAGCCTAAATTCCCAGTCATAACAAGTAAGTATAACAACAAAAGCGCGCTTTGTCAAGTTTTAGCGAGCCACAATATATTCTTCGGCAAAATTAGCTTATCAAAACGCTTTTTGCCCGCCGCAAAACCGCCCGCCGTAAGGGCTTTCTGGCGGCGGGCGGAAATTTGCTTTAGTTTTTGTTTTTGAAATACTGATAATAGTAGCACTCGATCATGCCGTTGTAAACTTTCCTGACTTTGTCGGCTCGGCGGCCGTAAAGTCTCTCGAAGCCTTCATGCGAGGAGAGCACATAGATTTGCCATTTGCCGAGCCTTTTCCAATTTTCGCCCATGGCTTTGTATAGTTCCTCGCAGCGCTTCCTATCCAGCAGCCGCTCACCGTACGGCGGGTTGCAGACTATCGTTCCGCGCCTGCCGCCGGTCTCAATGTCAAGCGCGTTTGCGACAAAGGTTTTTACATAATCGCCCACGCCCGCACGCTCCGCGCTCTCGCGCGCTATTCTCACGCACTCGGGGTCGATGTCTGAAGCGCAAGCTTCAAACACCGCGTCGGTTTTTATTTCGGAGCGCGCTTCTTCAAAGGCGTCCCGCCATACACCCCCCGGCAGGTATTTCGCATCCTGCGCCGCAAACTTCCGCATCAACCCCGGCGCGCGGTTCGTCATTATCATAGCAGCCTCAATCGGAATTGTGCCGGAGCCGCAGAACGGGTCCCAAAAAAGTACATCATGCCGCGGTCGGGCAAGTTTTGCCAGCGCTGCGGCAAGCGTTTCGCGCAGCGGCGCGGCGACAGTCTCGGGCCTATACCCACGCTTGTGCAGCGGCGTGCCGCTCGTGTCAATCATCAGCCACGCCTTGTCGCGCAGGATAAAAAACTCGGCACGGACGGTCGGGCCGGTTTCGGGGAATACCGACAGCGGGTAAAACTTTTTCAGCCTCTCGATTATCGCTTTTTTGACGATGCTTTGGCAGTCAGGCACAGAGTACAGCTTGCTTTGTATAGCATGCCCAGTCACAGGAAACCTGTCGTCTTTTCTTATAAACTCTTCCCAAGGGAGCGCGCGGGTGCCTTCAAACAGTGCGTCGAAGCTCTCAGCCATAAAGCTGCCAAGCACGATATAAATGCGCTCTGCATACCTTGAGCGGATGTTTACGCGCGCGACATACTCGCGCGGCGCGGTGAAAAACACCCGCCCGTTTATCGTTTCGGTTCGCTTGCATCCCATGGCGTCGAGCTCTTCGCCAATCAGCCCTTCTAGCCCAAAAAGGCAAACCGCGCAGAAATTTAATGTGTCATCCATATAAACATCTCTCTTTGCTGATTTTTTCAAAAAATCTCAGCTCTACCGATATTTTGCGCTGAAAGCCGCCGGAGAACTTGCGTTTCGTCCGGCGGCTTTTTAGCTTTTCGTTTTTATTTCAAAGCTATTACCAGTCTGGAAGTATGAAGTCGTGAGGCCAAGGCTCCTCTTCCGGCTCTGTATCGCCCTGCCCGCCGTCGGTCGGCAGCGTGTCCTCCGGCTGAGGTTCAACTACCGTGTCGGCAGGTTCGGAAGGCCCATCCTCAGGCGGCAAGGTTTCAGGAGAAGATGTCTCGGGAGGATTGATGTCTGGCGGAGCCGGCACTTCGCTTTCAGGCGGCGCAATATCGTCGCCGGGCAGCACCCATTCGTCTTCATAGCCTTCCTCGTCTTCATAATTTGTATCCGGCGGCTCGGTTACTTTGTCTTCCGCCTTTGTCCTGTCGCCTATCACCTCGTCGCCGGGATGATAATGCGCCGTACACAGCCGGTTAAACTGCGTGCCGTAGCTTACGCCCGCGAATACACCCGAAGGCAGAGAGGCGGTAAAGAACGGTTCATATGGCGATGTCGAGAGCGGTGCGCCCGGAGGCACCTCGCGGTAAACATACTGAGCATCGCTTATATAAACCTTAAGCGGGAAGCTGCGGTATATCTTTATCATTCCAACATACTTGATATTGGATGCGGGGCAGCCTGTTGTTGCAATGCCGCCCGAAACCGTATCGTATGCGACGAGCACATGGACGTCGCACGGCTCATTCGGCACCGTATCGACCGTAAAGTAGCCTGTTTCAATGCAATTCTCGCCCCTTGCGTCCGCCATGCAGGCTGCGGTCGGTATCTTGCCGGAGTATTTGCAATATTGCGCGGTGACGACGCCGTCGGCTAGCCTGAAAGTCTTCAGCGGCTCGCCTTTCGCCTCCGCTTCCTCAAAGATTTTCTGGTGCAAAATCGTCATTAGGTCGTCCCACACCTTAAGTGCCGGGCTGTATGAAGCCGAAAACTTCGCAAGGCTTTTCGGCATCTCGTAGCCAAACCAGCAGCCGGCAAGATAATAAGGCGTGTAGCCGACAAACCAGCGGTCGTTGTCCGACGAGGTCGTACCGGTCTTGCCCGCGACGTCCACCTTGTTTTTAATCGTCAGGCGGGAAGCGGTACCGTAGTCGACAACTTCCTCAAGCATTTTTGTCATTATCGAGGCGGTCTGTTCGCTTATAACTATTTCAGACCCGCCGGTGTTGTCGACAATGACGTTGCCGTCGCGGTCGATAATCTTAAGCACAAGCTTGGGCGTATTGTATACCCCGCTGTTTGCGAAAATCGAGTATGCAGCCGTGATCTCTTTGAGAGTCAAGCCGTAGTTCATCTGGCCAAGCGCGAGCGGCGCGTAGTTCATATCGGAGATTATGACGCCTCCGGCAAGCTCCCTTGAATCTATAAAGCTGTCAATATGGAGCTTGTTCTTTACAAAGTCGAAAGATTCGGAAAGCGTGAGCTTTTGCAGCACCTTGTACGCCACCGTGTTCAGCGAGTGGCGTATAGCGTAGTGGACCGGTGTCAGCCCGCGGTATATTTTATCGTAGTTGTTCGGGTAACCATCCGGGCGGCTGTATATGATATTGCCGTCCGGCCCCATGGTTTCGTTACCGAACGTCGCGGGCGAGTCGTCTATCGGCGAACCAAAAGTTATAAGCCCTTTCTCAAGCGCTGGCGCATAAACCGAAAGCGGTTTTATCGTCGAGCCGGGCGGCCTTTGGGTCTGCGTCGCGTAGTTTAGGATGCGGTTTGCGGTTTTAACGCCGCGGTCGCCGGCAAGCCCAAGCACGTCGCAAGTCTTCGGGTCAAGCACGATAAACGAAGACTTGGGCTGGATTATGCTATTGTCTGCCCTCGGGAAGTTTTCGTCGTTTGCGTAGTACTCCTCGATGATGCGCTGAATCTCAGGGTCCATCGCGAGGACGATTTTAAGCCCGCCGGTGTAGACAAGCATGGACGCGATGTCGCTCGAGTAACCGTAGTGCTTCATCAAAAGGTCGCGCGCCTCACTAATCGCGGCGTCCTCGTACCAGTTGTAAATCCTACGGGTCGACGAGGCTTCTTCAATGGTTTCGGCGTCACTTCCGCCGCTGTTTTTGCTGCCGGAGTAAAGCACCAGCTCTTTTTTATATGCCGACTCAAACTCGGAGAGGGTTATTTTACCCTGATTATACATCTCCTTGAGTATCAGGTCGCGGCGGAGCTGGTTGTTCTCAGGATGGTTAATCGGGTCCCATTTCGCAGGGTTTTGCGTTATCGCGGCTATAGCCGCGCACTCGATGAGCGTAAGTTCCTTGACCTCTTTGTTAAAATAGGTATCCGCAGCCGCGGCGACGCCGTAGCATCCGTGCGCAAGGGAGATGGTGTTGAGGTACATCTCCATTATCTGTTGCTTTGTAAATGCCTTCTCTAGCTTGAGCGCGCGGAGAATCTCCGTAATCTTTCGCTGGATTGTAACGTCGTCGTAGCCGGTAACGTTCTTTATAAGCTGCTGTGTAATCGTCGAGCCGCCACCGGTATATCCCCTGGTCAGCTTTCCGCCCGTAAAATAGCTCACGGTCGCCTTCAGCGTCGTAAACCAGTCCACGCCGTGGTGGGACTCAAACCGCTTGTCTTCAATCGCTATAAATGCGTCGATTAAGTATTTCGGGATATCGTTATACGATACGTATATGCGGTTTTGCGAGCTGTAGAGCTTGACGTCCTCTATCTCCACCATCTTGCCTATACGGTTTGCCCTGTCTTCCCAATCCATATAGTACATGGTGGTTGTCAGGCTCTGGTCGGTGCGGAATAAAAGCTCAAACTCCTCTATATCGGCGTCGATGTAGTTTTTGATATAAAGCGCCAAAGCGCAGCCGACGATTGTGCCTGTTATAAGGCCAATCAAGAGGAGGGTCATCAATATATTGAAAATATATGTGAATATGCGAAGGACAATTTTCCCGACGAGCTTCAGCGAATGGGCAAGCTCGTCGCCCCAATCAACCTGCCTTTTTCTCACTCTATCCGGCATTGCGATATCCGTATGCTCCTACAAAGAATTAAAGGGTTGCGCCGTATCGGCAACATTTTAAGTATTTAGATTATATCCCAATTTTTTGACTGTGCGATGAATTTTTTGTTCCCATTTTATATTCATCCTATGCGCCGTCTTTCGCCTGCTTTTGCAAAGCCCCGCCCTCTTTTTCGCAGCATATCTTGTCGTATACTGCGGCGAGCAGCATAAAGATTAAGCCCTCGGCAACCGGTAAAATGTCAATTCCCGGCGCGTAGCCGGCATCGCCCCCGCCCGCCGCGAAAAGCTCAATAAGCTTGAAGTTGTAATACCGCTCAAGCAGAGAGAGCACTATACTGCCGGCAATTACGGCAAGCCCGACGTATTTTATATAAGCCGGATTCTTTGGGTCATATAACCTTCCGTCGCGCAGGTTTGCGCAGAGCCGGGAGAGCATCCACAGCGCCGGCATCGACGCAGCAAGATACGCCGCCCACAAAAGGAATGTAAAACACAGCGCCGACTTTATCTTTGCCGCAACAGCTGCATCTTTCTGCACAAACATTTTTATACCATTCCCGAGCGATATCGTATAGCCGCTTTCTGCCTCGCGCATAAATGGCGGCAAAAGCATTTTTTCCGCCGGCGCGCCTGCAACCGCGACAATTGGCGTCGCGACTATCAGCAGCGCGATAAGCATAACAAAAACGTAGAATATAGCCCTTAGTACCAGAGCAAGCGCCCGGCACAAATTCTCAAATGAAAACAGACGCCGTTTTTTCATTTTCTACACCTGCGATTTTATCGCCCTAGCCACCGTAAAAGCGGAAGCCGCGTTTTATTCCACTTACTTTAACACCACGTTTTGCTCGCCTAAAAGCCGGACAAACTCGCCCAGCACAAAATCCGAGAGGCAGACGCCTGGCTCAAACCGCGCGTATTTGCCGGTCGACGCATCGTAAAAATACGTTTCCGTTTTGCCATAAGCGTTGCCTTCGAAAATTTCGGCAAGGTTTAATGCCTTGCGATACAGCTCGCTGCCGGTGCTCGGCACGCGCAAAAACAACCGTTTAGGCTTCGCTGCGCCGCCGTTTTGCGTTTCCGCCGCGCCCGCCGGGCTTTGCATTTTCATACGGTATGTGGCGGGGATATACACAACCGGCCCGCTGCCTGAGCCGCCTTGGGATTTTAAGCCTTCATCGCTGCGGCTCTCCGTGCCCGGGCTTTCACTTGCCGCTCTCTCCTGCATTGGAGGCTCAACAGCATGGCTTTTGGCGGGCGCGTAAGGTATCGGCTGCCCGCCAGGCGCGGCAAGCGGCACAATCGTGCGCACGAGCAGCTTCGGCTCCGGCACAGCCGGTTCGTCGTCATTTTTATTCTGCGCTTGGTAGCTGTCTTCGCGAACCGAAAGCTCGCCCGTTGCGGCGATTGGGGTTTCGTATACCAATAGGTGCCCATACTCGGCGAGCACATTTGAGAAAACTATTATTTCCATGTCCGCGTAGCGGTCTTCGATCGTGACAAAAGCCATCGGGTCGCCGGCTCGCGTCAGCTTATTTAACCGCTTTGTTACTATTCCCGCCACAGTTATCGTCTTACCGGGCGCTACGATGTTGTCGTAGGTCTGCTCGTCCGAGCTATGGTCGTCGGCAAAAGCGCTTTTTATGCGGCTAATCGGCACCGCGCCAAGCGCATCGGCTGCTGGTTTGTATTGGTCAAAGAGATGCCCTGAGAAATACAGCCCCGTCGCCTCGCGTTCAAGCGCAAGCCGCTCTCTTAAGCCGAACTCCGGTATGTCTGGCAACTCGATTTGCGGTTCGTCGCCGGGACCGAAGAGGTCTATTTGCCCTTCCACCTCGTTTTTCGCGCCCGACTGCACGATCTCATAGATTTTTTCGTATACCGCAAGCATTTGGCTGCGGCGCGCGCCAAAACAGTCGAGCGCGCCCGCCTTTATAAGCGCCTCAGTTTGCCTGCGGGTTCCGCCCAAACTATAGGTGCGCGAGATATAATTGTACAGCGAGGTGAATTTGCCATTAAGCTCTCTTTCGGCTATGACTTTGCTTATGAACCCCTCGCCGATGCCTTTAACCGCCAGAAGCCCATAGCGGATCGTGCCCGGATCGCCCTCTTTTTCAGGCTCAATATATCTGAACACCGCCGTGCTCTCGTTAATGTCCGGCGGGAGCAGCTTTATCCCCAGCCTCGTGCACTCTGCGATGTATTCCGCAAGCTTTGTCTGGCTGCCGAGCACGCTTGTCATAAGCGCGGCGAGGTACTGCCCGGGGTAATTAGCTTTAAGGTATGCGGTCTGATACGACAGCACAGCGTACGCTGCCGCATGGCTCTTTTTAAAGCCATAGTTTGCGAACGCCGTCATATCCTCGAAAAGCTCCTCAGCGTCCTCTCTCGGGCAGCCTAGCTTCACTGCGCCTTCGATAAAGCCGGTGCGCTCTGCTTCTATCACGTCGGCCTTTTTCTTTGAAATTGCGCGGCGCACGATGTCCGCGCGGCCGTACGTGTAGCCCGCAACGGCGCGGAAAATTTGCATTACCTGCTCTTGGTATACTATAACCCCGCTTGTTTCATTTAAAATCTCCGCGAGCGCGGGGACCTTGTATTTTATTTTCGACGGGTCGGCGCGGTTTTCTAAGTACCGCGGTATTGCATCCATCGGGCCAGGCCGGTATAGCGCGATCGAGATCATTATATCTTCGATGCTACGCGGTTTCAGCCGCATCAGCAGCTGCCTCATGCCTGCCGACTCAAGCTGAAAAAGGCCGTCTGTGTGCCCCGACGAGAGTAGCTCATATGCCGCCTCGTCGTCCTGCGGTATTTTCTTTATGTCAAAGTTCGTATTTGACTGCTTTATCTGCCTTGAGCACTCATCTATAATCGTAAGATAGCGCAAACCGAGGAAGTCGAACTTCAAAAGCCCCAGCATCGCGACGGTATCCATGTCGTATTGCGTGACGATAACATCGCCGTTGACCGAAAGCGGCACATAATCCTCGACCGGGTGGTCGGTTATAACAACGCCGGCGGCATGGGTCGAGGCATGGCGCGGCATTCCCTCTACTGCGCGTGAGATGTCAAGCAGCCGGCGAATTTTCGGGTCGTTTTCGTAAAGCTCGCGTATAAAGGGGTCGACCATCGCGTCTTCAAGCGTTATACCAAGCCGCTGGGGGATGAGCTTTGCGACCCGGTCGACTTCGGCATACGACATCCCAAGCGCGCGCCCGACGTCCCTAACCGCCGCGCGCGCCGCCATCGTGCCGAACGTTATTATCTGCGCCACATGGTCGTGTCCGTATTTGTCGGCTACATAAGCTATTACTTCGTCGCGGCGGTTATAGCAAAAGTCTATGTCGAAATCGGGCATCGACACCCGCTCAGGGTTGAGAAACGCTTCAAACAGCAAATCATACCTGAGCGGGTCGATGTCGGTTATGCCTATAAGGTACGCCACAAGGCTGCCCGCGCCCGAACCGCGGCCGGGGCCGGTGGGTATGTCGTGCGATTTTGCGAAGCCCACAAAATCGGCGACGATTAGGAAATACTCGCTGTACCCCATCTGGGATATGACCGAAAGCTCGTAGTCTATGCGCTCGCGGTACATCTCGGGCGTGCGCTTTTCATCTGGCACAATCTCGCCGGACATAAGCTTTTTCGCAAGGCCCGTGTTTGCTAGCTTTCGCAAATACGAGTCGGGGTCAAACCCGGCGGGCGGCGCATACTTCGGCAGGTATACTTCGCCAAACTCGAACCGGAAGTTGCAGCGCTCGGCGATTTTGACGGTGTTCTCTATCGCCTCTGGGCACGCGGCAAAAAGCTGCTGCATTTCTTCGGTCGATTTGTAATAAAACTCGTCGGTCTCAAACCCGAGCGGACGCCCGTCGGTTATAACGCTGCCGGTCTGTATGCACATCAAAATCGCGTGCGTCTCGGCGTCCTGACGCTTTATATAGTGCACATCGTTTGTCGCCACAAGCGGTATGCCTGTGCGCTTTGACAGCTCTACCAGCGCATCGTTTACAGTTTTTTGCTCTGGCAGTCCGTGGTCCTGCAACTCGAGGTAAAAATTGCCCCGGCCGAAGATTTGCTCGAGTTTTTTCGCATGCTCTTCGGCTGCGTTCATGTCCCCGCGCATTATCGCCTGCGGGATATAGCCGCCAAGGCATGCCGAAAGCGCAATAAGCCCCTCCGCATGCCGCTCGAGCAGCTCGAGGTCGGCGCGCGGCTTGGAATAAAACCCCTCTATAAACGCGCGCGACACTATGCGGATGAGGTTTTTGTAGCCCACTTCGTCTTTTACTAGCAAAACGAGGTGATAGTTTTCGCTGTCCGTACCGTGTGTCTTGTCAAACCGCGTGCGCGGCGCGACGTATATCTCGCAGCCGATTATCGGCTTTATCCCCTCATCCACACAGGCACGGAAAAAGGCGACGGCACCGTACATAACGCCGTGGTCGGTTATCGCCACCGCGTCATGCCCGGCAGCCTTCGCCGCCTTTGGTATGTCCGCTATGCGGCATGCGCCATCGAGCAGACTGTACTCGCTATGAAGATGTAGATGTACAAATCCGGACATGGCATTTTATTTTAAACATCAAAAAGATTTTGACCGCAGCGGCACACTGCGGCGTCTTAGTTTACAAACTTCATGATTCTGTCTAGCCTATGCTTTACGCCCGATTTTGTAAGCGGCGGGTCGTGCAGCGCGGCAAGCTCTGCGAGCGTCGCGTTGGGGTTCTCTATTCTCACTTTTGCAGTTTCAAGAAGCTCGGGCGGCACCCCATCCGTGCCCAAAGCTAGTAACCTGCTTATCGCCTCAAGCTGGCTTTGCGCCGCGTTGACGGTTTTTGATATATTCGCGGTATCGCAATTAGCGCAGCGGTTGGCGTTGCCGCGCAGCTCGCGCACGATTTTGGCGTTCATAAGCTCAAACGCCGCCTTCTGCGCCCCGATGATATGGAGCACGTCCTCCACCGACTCGCTGCCTTTAAAATAAATGCCCGTCGCATTTGTCGCGGGCCTGTCGACTATCCCCGGAGTTAAGCCAAACTCTGAAAGCAGCTCTGCGATTTGCCCGGCTCTGCCGTCTTTCGGAGCTATAAACTCAAGATGGTACGAGCGGCCGGGCGCGTTGACCGTACCGCACTCGACGAATGCGCCACGCAAAAACGCGTGCCGGCAATTCTCGCAAACGAAAACATCCCGGCTTAGCGTGCTGCTTGCGTCTTCGCCCAGATCGCCGAAAATAATGTCAAGTTCCGACGGGATTTTTACCGTAAGCTTTGCGCCCGCCTCGCAGGATATGCCGAATACTCCCCGCATAAGCTCGCTCAGGCAGCGGCCGACTTCGGGCAAATCGGCGCGCAGCTCTATGCATTCGCGCGTAAACACCCGTGACGCGAACATGCAGCCGTACAAAAACGAGCGCCGGCAGCATTTCTTTTTTATCTTTATCCCGCAAAGATCGCACTTGACGCGCTGTGAAAACGAGAGCTTCATGCGTGACTCACTCCGGTTAATTTATGATTAACGGGGGCTTATTTGTCTCCTGTGAACTTTTTTATTATATCCCTGTGGATTGTAACGGTATTATAGTTTTTCTCGCGCAAATGGCTTGCAAGCGCCTCCGCTATCGCAACCGAGCGGTGCTTGCCGCCCGTGCAGCCGAACGCTATTATAAGCTGGGGCTTTCCCTCATCCATATATTGCGGGAGCAAAAAGTCTACCATGTCGTAAAGTTTGTCCATGAAGGCTCTCGTCTGTTCGTGTGAGAACACATAGTCGCGCACCGGGTCGTCAAGCCCGGTAAGGTCCCTCAGTTCGGGGACATAATAGGGGTTCGGGAAGCAGCGCACGTCGAAAACCAAGTCCGCCTCCGTCGCTATCCCGTATTTAAAACCGAACGATAGGCAGGTTATTATCATCCCGCCGCCGCTCTCGGAAGCGAAAAGGATTGCTTTAATGCGGTCGCGAAGCTGCATTGGCGTCAGCGTCGAGGTGTCGATCACATAGTCGGCGCGCGCTTTCACCGGCTCAAGCAGCTCGCGTTCAAGCGCTATCGCCTCCGATACCGTGACGTTTCTGAGCGCCACAAGCGGATGCAGGCGCCGGGTCTCCTTATACCGGTTCAAAAGCACCCGGTCGTTGCAATCTATAAACACCGTCCGGCAGGCGAAGCCGCGCTTTTTGAGCAGGTCAATTTGCCCGAACAGAGTGTCGAACTCCTGCTCGCCCCTCACATCTAGGATAAACGCCACATTTTGCGCCCTGCCCGGCGTTTGTGTATAAAGCTCCGCGAATGTCGCTATGAGCGCCGCGGGCATGTTGTCGATGCAGTAATACCCCATATCCTCAAGGGTATTCGAAGCTTGCGTCTTGCCGGCTCCCGACATCCCCGTGAGCACTATAAACTCCATACTTCCTCGCTCCCGCTATTCCGCTTTGGTTTTCACGCGCACCGGGATAAAACCTTCCCCCGCAGTTTTGCTTGTCCTGATGGGGCTCTGGCGCGGTCACTCAGCCGGGATAAAGCGCACCTCGGGCTGAATTTCCACGCCGAACTGCCTGTATACTTCTTCCTGGATATGTTCTATGAGTTTTAGTACATCCGACGCGGTTGCGCCGCCTTTGTTGACGATAAAGCCGGCGTGCTTTTCCGACACCTGCGCCCCGCCGATCGATTTGCCTTTTAGCCCCGAGTCTTCGATAAGCTTTGCCGTAAAATATCCCTTGCAGCGTTTGAAAACGCTCCCCGCGCTCGGCAGATCGAGCGGCTGTTTTTCTATCCTTTGGTTCATGAGGTTTTTCATCAGCGTCTCGATTTCGACAGGGTCGCTTTCATTTAACCTAAAGTCGGACGACAATATGATAAGCGGTGAGTTCATATAAATGCTTTCCCTGTATCCGAACCGTTGCTCATCGCCACTGTACACCTCGATTTCGCCGGTCTCAGGGTTGTACACCCGGCTTGATATGCAAACGTCTTTTATCTCGCCTCCGTATGCGCCAGCATTCATATAAACCGCGCCGCCGACGGAACCGGGTATCCCGTAAGTAAACTCAAGCCCCGATAGCGACGAGCGGTATGCGGCGACCGAAAGCGCTGTAACCGACATCCCGCTTCCCGCCGTTATAATCGGGCCGTCTATTTTTATCGATTTGAGTTCCGAAGTAAAAATTACGACGCCTCGGTAACCGGGGTCGTCAAACAGCACGTTAGAGGCGTTGCCGAAAACATTATACCGAACGCCGATCGACCTGGCATATTCCACAAGACTGATCAGCGCGCGCTCTGTTTTGGGATATACGACAAAGTCGGCAGGCCCGCCAATCTTAAACGTGCAAAGGGCAGAAAGCGGATAATCGGCCAAAAAGGTCAATTCCCCGCTTTCAGATTCCGATATTAAATATTGTCTTAGCGTCGCGTAATCAGTCATAGCTTAATTATCCATGATATTATTCTGATTTTGCGGCTTTTATATTTTATGCCGCAAAAGACCCAATGATGAATGCCGCGGTTACGACTGTGGCGCGGCAAATGGTTCAACCGATTGTATAGCGCATGAAAACCTTTTTGCCCTTTTTCACGATTATATCGCGCGTGGCGAAATCTTCAGCGGAAAGCTCCGCATCGATCGATGCGACTTTCTCGTCGCAAACCGCAACGCCGCCCTGCTGGATAAGCCTTCTCGCCTCGCCTTTCGAAGGCGCGAGTTTGCCCAAAACCAGCATGTCGACGACTTTAATTTTGCCGTCCTTAAAGTCGTCTGACGAAAGCACGCAGGTAGGCATATTTTCGGATATCCCGCCCGCCGAGAACAGCGTGCGCGCGGCTTCGAGCGCCTTGTTTGCTTCCTCTTCGCCGTGGACAAGCTTTGTCAGCTCGAACGCGAGCAGCTCCTTCGCCACGTTGAGCTCGCTGCCTTCGAGCTTTTCGTATTTTGCTATCTCATCGAGCGGCAGGAAGGTAAGCATTTTAAGGCAATTTATAACGTCGGCATCGGCGATATTGCGCCAGTACTGGAAAAAGTCGTACGGAGGCGTCTTTTCAGGGTCAAGCCATACCGCGCCCTTTTCGGTTTTGCCCATCTTTTTGCCTTCGCTATTGGTAAGCAGCTTGAACGTGAGGCCATATGCCTCCCCGCCGACTTTGCGGCGGATAAGCTCCACGCCGCCTATGATATTCGACCACTGGTCGTCGCCGCCGAGCTGCAGTTTGCAGCCGTAATCGAGATAGAGCCTGTAGAAATCGTAGCTCTGCAGCAGCATGTAGTTGAATTCAAGGAACGTCAGGCCCGTCTCAAGCCGCGCTTTGTAGCATTCGGCCGCAAGCATCCGGTTAACCGAAAAATGGGGGCCGATGTCGCGCAAAAACTCGATATAATTGAGCCCTAAAAGCCAGTCGGCATTGTTTATAAACAGCGCTTTGCCTTCGGATATATCAATAAAGCGCGACATTTGCTTTTTAAAACACTCGATGTTGTGATCGATCGTCTCTTTTGACAGCATTTTGCGCATATCGGACTTACCCGTCGGGTCTCCGATCATGCCGGTGCCGCCGCCGAGCAGCGCTATCGGGCGATGGCCCGCCCGCTGCATATGCGCCATAATCTTCATCTGCAGAAAATGTCCCACATGCAGACTGTCGGCTGTGGGGTCAAACCCAATATAGAATGTAACTTTCTCGTTATCTAGCAGTTTATCAACGGCTTCAAGGTCGGTGCATTGCGCCAGAAGCCCACGGTCGGTAAATTCCTGAATTATGCTCATACTGACTTTCTTTGATTGCGGTCGATTTGGCGGGGAAATCGCACGGCAATCGCACATACCCTTCCTCTTAGTTTTTGCTTGCATACCCGCCTATTTATATTTTAATGTTTTGTATCTTTTTTATTTGCCGCTGTCGAGCAGCTCCTCTGCTGTCATAAGCAGCTTTTCGGTAATCTCGGCACCGCCCATGATGCGCGCTAGCTCCCTGATCCGGCCCTCGCGGTCGAGCGGGGTAACCTCAGTTTCAACGCGCCCGCCCACCTCGCGCTTGCTTATAAGCATCTGGGTATCCGCAAGCGCCGCTATCTGCGCCGAGTGGGTTACGCATATGACCTGCGCTGCCTGCGCGAGGTTTTTCAGTTTCACGCCAATTTTATACGACGTCTTGCCGGACACGCCGGTGTCTATCTCGTCGAATATGAGCGTCGAGGCACCGCCGCGCGACAGCACGGTTTTTATCGCCAGCATAACGCGCGAAAGCTCGCCGCCAGAGGCTATTTTTGCAAGCGGTTTCGGAGGCTCGCCGGGGTTGGTGGTTATGAGAAACTCCACAGCGTCTATGCCGCGCTTAGTATATGTCGGCTCGCGGGTTATGCCAACTTCAAACGCCGCCTTCGCCATCTCAAGCTCGCCCAGCTCCGCCGTCACGGCAGCCGAAAGCCGCTCCGCCGCCTCTTTTCTCGCCGCAGAAAGCGCCTCTGCTGCTTCTTCTACTTTCGCGCGCGCTTCATCAAGCCTTCTGTCCAGCTCCGCCATGCGGAGGTCGCTCTCCTCAAGCGCCGAAAGCTCGGCGGCGATTTTTGCGCGGTATTCCAGTATCTCTTTTATATGTGCGCCGTATTTGCGTTTGAGCTTCTCGATTGCGTCAAGCCGGCTTTCGATTCTGTCGAGCTCTTCCGAGGGGTCGACGTCGAGGTCGTCGCCGCATGCGTCGGCCACGCGCTCAACTATGTCCTCAAGCTCCGAGCGCACATTGTAAAGCCTTTCTATATAGCCGTCGGCGCCGGGCACAAACTCCCGCAGCTGCTCGAGCGCCGGTATCGCCCGCGTGACAAGGTCATAAGCCGACATGCCTTTTTCCGCCCTGTACAGCGCGGCTCGCAAAAGCCGCGAATGCCGCGATATAAGCTCAAGATTGCGCAGCTTCAGCCTTCTTGCCTCAAGCGCTTCCTCCTCGCTGGGCTTTAGCTTCGCGCCGTCTATATCGGCAAGCTGAAAACGCAGCATTTCGACACGCCGCTCTTTTTCAGCCTCGTCAATCGACAGCGCCTTTTTCTCCTCTAAAAGCTTGCACAATTCCGCATAAGCCTCCGCATACTTTTCGAGAAGCTTTTCCGTGCCCGCATACATGTCGAGCAGGGTAAGGTGCGCCGAGGGGTTAAGCAGCGCCTGGTTTTCGTGCTGGCCGTGGATATTTATAAGCACCGCGCCGAGCTCACGCAATGTCGACGCCGGCACCGCGCGCCCGTTTATCCGGGCGACCGACCTTCCGTCGGGCGTAAACTCTCGGCTCACGAAAAGCATGCCATCCTCGTCGGGCGCAATGCCGAGCTCAGAAAGCGCCGAAAGCTCGTCACCGCTAAACCCGCCGAACACCGCGCTAACGGTAGCCGACCGCTCGCCCATGCGGATTAGCTCTTTCTGCGCGCGCGCGCCGAGCAATAGCATTATCGAGTCTATTATAATCGATTTGCCCGCGCCGGTCTCGCCGGTCAGCACCGTCAACCCGGGCGAAAAGCTTATTGCCGCGCGCTTTATAACGGCTATATTCTCGATATCAAGCTCATATAACATGGCATACTTCAAAAAACCTAAACCGGCGGGCACCTTCGGACGGCTGCCCGTCCGCGCGCGGGCCGCGCCGGCTTACGCTTCTTATATTTTTTACTTGCCCTGTGCGAGCGCTACCTTCTTCCTGTATCAGCGCGCAGTGCGCTGCGGAATTTCTCCGCGAGCTCCGCGGCGGCCTCGCGCTCCCGCACCAATATGAAAACGGTATCGTCGCCCGCAATACAGCCGACAATATCGCCCCAGTTTATGCCGTCGACGGCTGCGCCCGCCGCCTGTGCCATGCCTGAGTACGTCTTCAGCACCACAATATTGTCGGCATAGTCTACCTTTATTACTGTTTCTCTGATTATATTGCGGTACTTTGCTGAAATTCTTGCCTCGTCGTTTGTTGAGACCGCGTACCTGTATTTGTTTTGCCCGTCGTCGCACGCGATCTTAACAAGCTTCAGGTCGCGGATGTCGCGCGAGATTGTCGCCTGGGTAACTTCTATCCCAGCCTCGCGCAACTTCGCGATAAGCTCATCCTGCGTTTCGATAGGGTATTCCTGAATGATCTCGAGGATTTTTCGGTGACGAGCGCTTTTCATGTTTGTTTTGCCGTTTGCGTTATTCATTCTGTCATCGGAATTCCTTGCTCCCATAGAGAATAAGGGCACACAGGGATATTATGAACGTATAGCCTGTACTGGAACCCGTAGCCTGAGGTAAAGCCTGTAGTTCCCACAGTGCCGATTGTATCGCCAGTCTTTACCATGTCGCCTACTTTAACCGAAACGTCGCCGAGATAAGCGTAAAGGCTCTTCAGCCCTAGTCCGTGGTCTATTATGACAGTCTTGCCTGTCCACGCAAGCTCGCCGACGTATATGACTTTGCCGTTGTTTGCGGCAAGCGCTTTGTCGCCGGCGTTTACGATATAATCAACGCCGGGGTTGCGGTAGGTTTCGCCGGTCCCATATGCGCCGGCTTTCTTGCGATATATGCCGAATCCGGCGGTAATATATCGGCCAGCGACGCCTTCAATGAACTTGCCTTCCCAGTACCTAGCCTCGCTTTCGGCTGCAAGGTACTGCCCGGCGATGTTATTAAACTCCTCGACCGTCTCATGCGTGAATTTTGAAGCCATCTCGCGTGTGGAGACGGTTACGTCTTTCGAGCGGAATGTCTTCGGCTCGATTGCAATAGAAAGGGTCTGCGTCACGCCGCCGCAGTTGACCGTGAAAGTGTACGCAGAGGCATCAGGCAAATCCACCGAAATCGGGACAAGCGCGCGCACATAGTCGCCGTCACGGTAGAATTTCGGCGTGTAGCCTATATCCGGGTCAGAAGAAAAGGTAATTTGCGAGATGTCGGTCACGTTTTTGCCCGTGAGCACTACAAATTCCCCGGGCTGGATCGAAGTTTCGCCGAGATAAAACACAGGCGCGGGCTTAACATTTGCCACAAACTCATATACCGCCTCGCCGAAAGCGCCGCGCTCTTTATTCTCGTACCATTTTGCGGTAATGGTCACATTAAAGCTTGCGCCTTCTTCGAAATTAAACGAGGATATGTTCTCGTAAAGGTCGTCATAGACTGTCAGCCCGTCGCGCTTTATATTTACGAGCATATAATCAGGCTCCACCGTAAAGCGCAAATCGAGCCCGCCGAGTATTGTGATTTTCTGCGTCTGGGTGGACGTCGGAACCTCTACCTCTTTATATACATTTCCATAGCTTAGGCACTGCCATGTCATCTCGGCAGGCAGTATCACCACCCCGCCATCGCCGAAATTCATCGTCGGCGGCGTCGATGCCGGGAACAGGCACATGCCGTATGACGACTGGATAAATTTCGAGGCTATATCCGCGGGGATTTTATATGCCTTGCCTGCGCCGTCGACAAAATACGAGCTATCAGGGTCGGCTGAAAAATAATACCTATATGTAGTTGCAAGGTCGTAGCTGTAGTATACCGCCTTAAAATAGTCGGCGAACGTAAGCTGCTGCGGAAGGCTTCCCACAGGCTTTGATTTCTCGTTTAGGTTAAGAAAATACGTTAGCGCGCCGCCTTCGAATTCTTCTTCCAACGAGTCTGTGGTGAAAGTAAATATAGTCCCATTAAGGTCCGTCAGCTCCAAGCGTGTGACGGCGCCCTCCCTAACAGGGGCGCGCCGGGCGGAGAAATATGACCATACGCCTATATATGTTGGGACAAACAGCAGCACGACACAAATAGCCCAGATTAGTTTTTTCTTAAATCCAGCCATAATTTTATCCACTCTCCGATATCGGAAAAAAGATCTATTGTTTCGGGCCTGTGCCGCGTATGGGGAATAAATACGCGCAAAAGATCCGAATAAGGCATTTTCACAAGGATGGGAGCTTGCCGGTTTAATAAACGTCCGGCAAGCATTTTGCGCTAATACCGGACAGATTTATGAATATTTATAATAACCTACAATTGATTATAACATACAGCATTTCTTATGTCAACCAATATGGCACAGTTTGAGCATTGTCACACGCCTACGCACATATGGCGCAAACTCAAGCGACTTTGATACAAACTCAGGCGTATCAGGCAAGCCGACCGATGCAAGCGTCATCTTGCAGCCGCAGCTTGCCATAAGCCCACGCACAAAATCCGGCTCGGGCAGAAGGGATATAGCATTTTGAAGCTCGCCCTTTTTGTCGTCTAGCGTTTTTTGAGATAATCCCGAAAGCGGGTCTGGCAAGTTCTCGCGGATAATCCCATCCGTGAGCTTCCCGAATGCCGGCAAAAGGTACTCGCGCTCATACCTGTTTTTACGCAGTATAAACTTCTCAAGCGACCTGTAACGATTAAGGAGCAAAAGGGTTGCGACCCCGACTTTTTCGCCATGCAGTGCAGCCGTCGGCTCGTTTATGCAGTGCATCTCCCAAAGGTGCGAGAGGTGGTGTTCCGAGCCGCTTGCCGGGCGGGAATTGCCGGCCGCCTGCATCGCAAGCCCGGACGTCACAAGCGCGCCCATAAGACGTACAGCGAATTCGCGCGAGCCGGGCTCGGCCTTTGCAACCTTTTCAAGCGCACTTTGCTCGAGGGCATAAATTTGGCCGTCTATCCGCTCGCCTATAACAATGTTAGCCACCCGCCAGTCGAAAAGGGATATGTATTTCCCAAGCATGTCCCCGACGCCGGCCGCCGAAAGGTTTGCCGGGGCGTGAGCAAATATTTCCGGCTCCGCGAAAAGCGCAACGGGAGGGGAAGAAGGGAAAGTCACCTTTTGCCCCGAGACCGTCATCGCTGCGACGCTAGAGGCGAACCCGTCGACGCTCGGCGCAGTGGGAAACGATATAAATGGAATCCCAAGTTCGTGCGCCGTATGCCGCACAAGGTCGTGAACGGTGCCCGAGCCTACCGCAATAAGGCATTTTTTCGCCGCGGCGCGCTCACTTAAGGGGGACGCAAGCTCGGGGTCGGCAATAACGTCGCCGGGGAAGGCAAAGCGTTCAATCCCGTCAAAAGCTTCTTTTGCGATCGGCTCGGTGTTTGTATCGCACACCGCAAGCACGGACTTTTCGGCAAAGTTTTGGCTTATGTACTTGCGTGCCGCGCGCGCGGCGCCGTCCCCTATCATAACTGGCGAGGTCGCGGTCTTCATCTTGTTGCCCTCCAACATAAAAAATTTAAATAATCCTCACTGTTTATTCATAAAGTTGGGGTGCGAAAAATATATTTTTAGCAAACGATTATATCGGAGGATATGCCATGTTTGTATATTCATTCAAAGCCTCGACGCTGAAATTTGCCGGTATAGCGGCGCTTTCGCTTGTACTGCTCATAGTTTTGATTGCGGTAATACCCTCCGTAGGCTCGGGCTCGGCAGACAATTCCGAAGGTGTGAAGGCCGCAGCCGCCTCTATAAACTACGACAAAATCAAAACCAACGAGGACCGCATCGCATTTTTAGCGCAATTTGGCTGGGAAGTCGAGCCGGAGCCAGCCGAAGAGGCGACGGTCACAATCCCGTCCGAGTTCGACAGGGTATTTGCTAGCTACAACGAGCTGCAAAAGCGCCAAGGGCTTGATCTGTCAAGGTATAAGCGCAAGGAACTGACGCGCTACACCTACATAGTTAAAAACTATCCAAACTATGACGGCGTCGTATACGCTAACCTGCTTATTTACCGCAACAGGGTGGTCGGCGGCGACATCTGCTCGGCCGACGTAAACGGGTTTTTGCACGGGTTTAGAAAAGAAGGCTAAAAGAAATAGCCCTAAGGTTTCCCGTATTTTTTAAAATTTCCTCCTAAACTATATTAGCACATCGGCATGCCGGCTGCAACAGCCGGCGCCGAAATCCGCCCGCCGGGCAAAAGTCCGGCGGATTTTTCTGCAGCTTCGGAGCGCATATCGCCGGATAAGCCGGCATATATAATCATTGAAAAGCTGCAAAATCTATGCTTTTCGGAGGACGAGTATGAAACGTCGCAAAAAGATAAAAATATTCTCACTGGCGCTTTGCGCGGTGATGCTTCTTTCCCTTCCTTCGGCCGTTTATGCGTCGCCGCCGGGCGAAGAAGCTTACATATCACAAGGCGAAATCGCGCTGCATGCATACGCGGATGAAACAGGCGGAGCCGTGGAGGAAAACGCGCTGCCGGCGGCACAGCCTTTCACGCTCGAGCTCGAGACGCCTTCTTACATACTGATGGAAGCCGAAACCGGGCGGGTTCTTTGCGAGAAAAACGCCGACATGCAGCTACCCCCCGCGTCGGTCACAAAAATAATGACGCTGCTGCTCGTTATGGAAGCGCTCGACAGCGGCATGATAAAGCTTACCGACATGGTCCCGGTAAGCGAGGAAGCCGCGAGCAAAGGCGGCTCGCAGATTTACCTTGAGGTCGGCGAAGAGATGTCTGTCGAAGAGTTGCTCAAGGCGGTGGTCATCGCCTCGGCAAACGACGCCTCGGTCGCGCTTGCCGAATACATCGCAGGAAGCGAGCAAGCCTTTGTCGACCGCATGAACAAGCGCGCACAGGAGCTCGGCATGGAAAACACGCATTTTGAAAACTGCACCGGGCTCGACGACACCGTCGTCAACCTTACCACCGCACGCGATATTGCGATTATGTCGCGCGAGCTGCTAAAGCACAAAAAGATACTCGACTATACCACAATATGGATGGACACGGTGAGAAACGGCACGTTCGGGCTGACAAATACCAACCGGCTGATACGCTTCTACAACGGCGCGAACGGGCTGAAAACCGGCTCGACTGCGAAAGCCAAGTTCTGCATTAGCGCGACTGCGTTGCGCGACGGCATGCAGCTCATCGCGGTGATTATGGCCGCGCCCTCGCGCGACAGCCGCAACGAATCCGCAAAGAAGCTGCTTGATTACGGCTTTGCAAACTACGCGTACCTCACCCGCGAAAAAGGGTCTGCCGGCCCCATTAGGGTGCTTGGCGGTATCGCATCCCAGTGCGACACGTCCTACGACTCGTTCGGCGTCGTCGTAGAAAAGTCAGCCGGCACAAACCTTGAAGCTAAAATCGAGCTTCCCGAGGCAATCCCCGCTCCTGTGAAAGAGGGCGAGATAATCGGCCGCATCGAGTACAGCCTAAATGGCGAGGTGCTCGGCGAGGTACCCATCCGCGCCGCCGAGTCGGTTGACAAGATCAGCTACTTCGGCGTGCTCGGCAGGCTCGCAGCGAAATTCTTCCTTAGCGGAAACAGCTAAGCAGCACCCGAGCGTAAATTTGCGTCAAAAATATGTTAATATATTGTGCATACACATTTTATAGATTATTCATATATAGGACTTGTTAAAAAGCTGTTTTTGAAATATAATAAGTTTGGAATAATATCAAAAAAGCGAAGGCAGCGAAAAATGGCACTCAAATTAATTGACTTTTATACCCGTGGTTTTATATCCGGTGCGGATTTTGATGCCATCGCGCCGGAAATAGAGTCGGCGTGCGCAAAAATACGAGAAAGGTGCGGCGCCGGCTCTGATTTTCTGGGCTGGGTTGACCTGCCCGAACGCTATAAAACAGATCCCTCCGCGATAGAGGAGCTGGCGGAGATCAAAAAAGCGGCGGAAAAAATCCGCTCGATGTGCGATATTTTCATCGTCATCGGCATCGGCGGCTCGTATCTCGGAGCTAGGGCTGCGATCGAGTTTATCCGCTCGCAACAGTACAACATTCTCCCCGGCAGCGGGCCGCAAATCTATTTTGCGGGCAACAGTTTGTCGACTTTTGACACCACAAATCTAATAAAGCTCTGTTCCGACGAGAACAAAAACGTATGCGTAAACGTTATCTCTAAGTCCGGCAAAACCACCGAGCCAGCAGTCGCGTTCCGCATATTCAGGGAGCTGCTCGAGCGCCGCTACGGCGAAGAAGGCGCGCGCGAACGTATTTATGTGACGACCGACCGCGCCAAGGGCAAACTGTTGCAGCTTGCCCGCGAAAAAGGCTATAAGACCTTCGTCGTACCCGATGATGTAGGAGGACGCTATTCTGTCCTGACCCCCGTAGGGCTTTTGCCGATTGCGGTCGCCGGGATTGACATCGACGCCATGCTCGAAGGCGCCAGCGCGGCGCGCGAGGACGCGCTTAAGCCCGGCTCCGACGCCGTAAAATACGCGGCGCTGCGCAACCTGCTTTTGCGTTCCGGCAAGCAAGTTGAAATTTTCGCCTCGTATGAGAGCCGCATGGCGATGGTCGCCGAATGGTGGAAACAGCTTTACGGCGAAAGCGAAGGCAAAGACGGCAAAGGGCTTTACCCCGCCTCGGTCATTTTCTCCACTGACCTGCACTCGCTTGGCCAATATATCCAAGAAGGCACACGCAATATATTTGAAACGGTGCTTTATATAAAAAATTCCGCACCAGATCTGCCTATACCAGCTGACCCGGGCGACGTTGACGGGCTGAGCTTCCTTGAAGGCAAGCCGCTCGAGTTTATCTCGAAAAACGCATTCCTCGCGACTTTGCTCGCGCATTATGAAGGCGGAGTGCCCAACATAGTGCTCACGCTCGACTCAGCCGACGAGTATAACCTCGGCTACCTTTTCTACTTCTTCGAGTATGCCTGCGCGGTCTCCGGCTATATACTCGGCGTCAATCCGTTCGACCAGCCTGGCGTCGAAGCATACAAAAACAACATGTACGCGCTGCTCGGAATGCCCGGCGCAGAAAACGAGGCGCGCCGGCAGGCGCTTTTACAGCGGCTCGAGTCTGCCAGCATCTTTTGAGCCCCGCGCGACGGCGCAACCATCCAAGCGTGCACCTCGCGTAATAATAACATTTTATGGAGGATATATCAATGCTCAAATTAATTGTCGGCGTGAAAGGTTCCGGTAAGACCAAGACCCTGATCGAGCTTGCCAACGAAGCCGTATCTAAGTCAAACGGCGACGTTATCTGCATCGAGAAGGGTACTAAGCTTATCCACGAAATCAAATACCAAGCCAGGCTCATCGACACGGACGAGTTTGGTATCAGTTCTGCCGATGAACTATATGGCTTCATCGCCGGCGTCTATGCCTCCAATAGGGACGTAACCGATATCTTTATCGACTCGGCACTTAAAATTTGCGCCTGCCCGATTGACGTTTTTGAAGCATTTATCGACCGTGTCGCCGCATTCGCGGAAAAGCACGGCATAAACTTTGTCATAACATCATCTATCCCCGCCGGCGAGCTTACGCCCGGGCTTGCCAAGTACGTATAACGAAAAACCGATAAACTTTTATAGCATCTCCCGCATATTATGTTATGGAAAGATACCGATACGCGGTAAAACCGCGTGAGCGGAATCTCATCGCGGCAACCAGAAAGCCGCGGAAGTAATATGAGGGAGATGAATAAATAATGGCTGATAACAGAAGCTATCCGCCTGTAGGCGGCTCTGTCGGCCGCGAAGTCGTCTGCATCGACACTAACCGCGTGCTTGACAGCTGCCGCGATAAGGATTGCTTCGAAAACGTAAAGGTGTTTTTGACCAATTTCGGTCAAGATGTCATCAACAAAGCAAGCGACGTCCGCGTAAGGGACGCATGCATTATCGGGGCCGACGTTACGATTGAACCCATCCAGTTCAATCGCGGCTTTTATACCGTCAGATGCCGTTTTTACGTTAAAGTGTTCTGCGATGTCTGCGCCGGAGGGGGCAACCAAAACAAGGTCATTCCCATCGAAGGCATCGCGGTATGCGAAAAGAAGGCGGTCCTTTACGGCGGCGAAGGCTGCGTAAACATTTTCAGAAGCGATGGGCTCTGCGGATTCTGCATGGGTACGAAGTTCGGCGAACCCGCAAACAACTTGCCTACCGCGATTGTCGAGACCGTCGACCCGGTTGTGCTTGACGCTAAAATCTGCGACAAGCCTCGCGAGTTCTATTGTTGCTGCTGCTGTGTGGGCGATATCCCCGACAGTGTATGCAGCACTGTCAGCGGTCCACTGGTAGACGCCACCGACGACGACCGTAACCTCTACGTGACGCTCGGATTCTTCACGGTCATTTTGGTCGTGCGTCCCGGCCAGTACTTGGTCAACGCGGCAGAGTACAGCGTGCCCGATAAGGTATGCCGCTCGTACGACGCCGAAGATCCGTGCGCGCTCTTCGAAAAGATGGCCTTCCCGGTGCAGGAGTTCACACCCTGCAACACCAAACCACTGGGCTACAATACATAAAGTAGCTTGACCTTTAATAATGCGCGCCGCCAAACGGCGCGCTGCCTTTTTTGCGCAAAAAAGCGCCGGGACCGAACTTCGGTCACCGGCGCTGTCTTTTAGCTTAGTTTATTTTATTGTAAACAAAGCCGAGCAAGTAGAACACGTATGCCCTTGTTACGGGCGCTTCGGGGTTAAAATCGAGCTTATAAAGCAGTCCGGCTTCGTAAAGCGAGATTATGCCCGCGCGCACCATTGCAGGCGCCTGCTTGACTACGTCGCCGTATTTAAGATTAGCGAACACTGTCTTCTCCGACTGCTGCGGCGTCCTTACAACTCCCGACTTGTTGTCTAAAAGCACGCGGTAGCAGATATATGCGAAATCTTCGTATGTCAGCTCGTCTTTGTTTGTTATATAGCTTTCATCAATTTTCGCAAGCCTCGTGTTCAGCCCGATTGCATCAAGCCAACCCAAAAGCTCGTCGTATGAAACCGGGCCTTCGGGATTGAGAGTTGCACTGTCGGGTATAACTTTCGCCTGCACGAGCGTTATAAGAGAGGGCAGAAGGGCATCTGCGTGCGCGCCAAGGTCACTAAAGCTGACGGACGCTTTGGTCTTGTATGTAAAGGTCGCCACCTGGCTGTCCTTATACCCCTCTTTGACCGCTATCGCCTTTATTGTCATCTCGGTCTTGTTAATCGTTATGGGGCCGGTGTAGAGCTTCGCGCTGGTATCGGGCGTCGACCCGTCGGTTGTGTAGTAAATATGAGCGCCGGACGTGGTGGTCGAAAGCGCGACTGTAGAACCGAACTCTACCGTCGAGCCCGATTTCACGCTTGCGGTTGGCGCCGCGCAGGTCGGCGTGACAACATATGTATAGTAATACCAATAGGGGTAATAATCTTTCCACTCGTCCTCGTCTATGTAGCCGTTATTATAAAGCCACAAGAGATATAGGTAATAATTCTGTATGCTCTCGAAGTCATTGGGATCGGGCAAGGACGGGGGCGTTGGAATGTCGGGTATAAAAATCGGCCAAGGCCACTGAATATCTTCATAATCGTAGCCGGGATAGGGCCAGTAAGGCAGATAATACGGATAGCCCGGATAATAATACGGGTACCCTGGGAGGAAGGGATATTCCGAATAATCTTGATAATACCCTCCATCTAATTTTATATTGTTACTGTTCTTTATAGTCCCGTAATTTATTAACGCGCCTTTTACCGTAAGCGTATTTTCAAGCGTCAGGGTCGCACCGGGATAGACATATACAATAATATCGCTTGGGATTGTTGTCGCTTTATCAACAGTAATGTCGTAGGTTATATAGACTTTATTTGTAAAACGGCTCACCCACATCAGATAGTCCAAGTCAGCAGCCGAGGCGGACACCGGCAACGCCAAAAGCAGCATGATAACGGTTAAAACCGTGGCTATAACTCTTTTCTTCATGCCCCTCACTATCCCTTTCTTGCTTTGGTTTGTTGAAATCGCCATCACATGCGCCGTCTGCCGCCGCATTCGACACAGTTGGGGATTTCTCAGTTGTAAACTGCTTGTAAAACCCATGATAGCATATCTTTCCCCGGTTGTCAATAGTTTCATATGTAATCAGGCTAAATTTTCCATAACTTTTTTCATTGCAATACTCGACTAAAAATACCCGAAAACAGCAATGCCCCTGCCAAAGCTTGCAGGGGCAACGTCGGAAACACACCGGTTATTCTTTTACGATAAACTTATCCACAGCCTTCAGCAGGTCATCGCAGTCGTCGGAGTGGATAATCATATCGATAGGCTTAAGCAGGTCAAGGCTGAAAATACCCATTATGGACTTAGCGTCGACCACATAGCGGCCGGAGCTGAGGTCAACGTCTATTGTCTGGGTTGCCATGATATTTACAAAATCGCGAATATCCTGGATCGTTTCAAGCTTTATTTTTACCTTTTTCATATCGCACTTATCCTTTCGCGCGGGCTCGCCGCTATATTAGTGTTTTTAACCGTTTTCATTATACCTTCTATGCTACAATTTGTCAATACAGTCAAGTCAAATTATTTTCGTCGCGCCAGAATAACCGGGGCAAGTCAATCCGAAAGGATTTCCTCGACGTCCGCCCGACTGTTTTCTGCTATATAATAGTTTCTTATACTCTGTCACAATAGCTCGCGCGGGCTTGGCGCCGCCGGCTTGGTCTCCCGCCCGCCTTCCGTGTTAGCCATAGTTTTTGCCGTAATGCTTACAGCGCCGGTAGTTTCGGCGGCAGTGCTTTCGTTTGTTCCTGAACACGAGAGCAGAGCCGGCAAAACTGCGGCACATAGCAATATTAGCGCAAGTTTTCTCATATAAGGCTACCCGCCTTATAAATAAAAAAAGCGCCAGAGCGTTTACACAATCTGGCGCATTTTATATATAAGCTTATTCTGCTGCTTCCTCGGTTTCCTCAGCTGCTTCGGTTACTTCTTCCTCGGTGAAGAGCCCAAGTGAAGGATCGTATGGCTCATATACGAATTTATTGCCTACCGGGGTACCGACGTCAAATACATATTCTATTACATCGCCGTCTTTTACTGTGTTCGTGCTAGCTTTGCCGGTTTCCGGGAACTCACCGTTGATCTTGTACTCCCACAGGTATATTTTGCCATCAATCTCGGTATTGTAGTACTGATTGATCTTTACCACCTGGGTGTCGTCTTCGTCATACTGAACGCGGAACGCACCGGGGTAACGCAGCTCGGCTTCCTTCACTATCTGCAAAACTGTGGGGTTGGCGTTCGTTACCGTGATATCCCCGCTAAAAATCTGCTCCGAGCCAACGGTGATTTTTAGTGTAACCGTGGTTTCGACAATCTCGCCGGCGCAGGACACAAGCGCCGAGCCGAGCATCAAGACCACGAGCAAAACGGCAATGCGTGCCAAACGTTTCATTTTACGTCTTCCTCCGACTCAATTTTATATTTGCAGTATACAGAATTACGGGTATCATTTCAAGTATATACCATTAACAAAATATGAATAATTTATAAACCAAACTTTTTTTGTGCAAAATTATACTACAATTATGCTGTTTATTAGCAATATAATACAAGCCGCTATGAAATATACTTCATAGATAAAATACACAAATACGACCGCCGCTGAGAGTTTCGACAGCTTTGAAAACCACAGCGCTGTGGGGAGGGCGATGGCGGCGGCGAAGATGCCGGCGAAAAGCGCCGCTGCCGGAGCGTTTATGCCTACTATCTCGCGCGTGCCGAACAGCAGCGGCAGCTGTAAAAACGCCATGACCGTCATGCAGCAAAAACAGAGGATCCCTTTGTATTTTGCGTCCTCAAGCGCGACGCGCGAGTCTGCGCTCACAATGCCTGCCGCCGCGCCCAAAAGAGGGAAGGCGATAAGCTGAATTATGTAAAACCAATATGAATCAAGCAGTAAAGGGGCTTTGCCTGAGAAACTTCCTCCGCTTCCTATAAACGACGATAATATTGCCGCACCAAGCATTAAAGCGGCGCCCGTGCGAATTGTTCTGCTCGCTTGTGCGCCGTATCCTCGCATGTAAAATTCCCCCGATGGACTTTTTATCATTTGATAGATATGTCCACGGGGGAACTTTTATGCCGTTTTTATTTTAGGCAGGTTTCGTACACCAGCTCTGCGAACAGGCTGTTTGCCCAAGCGAACCACTCGCGTGTGAAGCGTGCCGGGTCGTTTGCGTCGAAGCCTTCGTGGCAAACACCTTTGCCTGCGTCGGTCGCAAGGATGAGATCTATCATCTCGCGCGATTCGGCTTTGTCCGTTGCGGTAAGCCCTTGCATCGACAGCGCGATATGCCATATATAGCCCTCCGGCGTATGCGGGCTTCCAATGCCTTTTGCAGCGGTACCTTCGTAGAAGTAGGGGTTTTCTTTGCTAAGCACAAACGCGCGGGTGTTTTTGTACAGCTTGTCGTCGGCGGTCGTGTAGCCGAGGTAGGGGATAGAAAGCAGGCTTGGGACATTCGCGTCGTCCATCAGCGTGTAGTTGCCAAAGCCGTCGGTCTCATAAGCGTACATGCTGCCAAACGTGGGGTGCCTATATATCGCGTACGCTTTTATGCCATAGTTTATCTCATGGCGCAGTTTGCGGGCTTTCTCGTACATATACTCGTCACCGTAGATTTGCTCGGCAAACTCCATTATATAACCGAGAATTACGACGGCGAACATATTGGAGGGGATAAGGTAACCGAAAGTGCACGCGTCGTCTGAGGGCCTAAAGCCCGACCACGTCATGCCGGTGTAGTTGACCGGCAAGCCGCGTCCCTCGTTTTGCAACGTTTCGGTATCGCGCCCACCCGTATACCGCTCCTCGCGTATAAACGTATAGGGCGATTTTTCAAAGTGGCGCTGCTCGGTTATAAACGTGTCGAGGATTGTATGGAGCGCGGCTTTGAAGGTGTCGGTGAAAATGCGCTTGCTGCCACTCGCCTTGTAATAAAGATACGCCAGCCATACGGGGTAGCAAAGTGAGTCGACCTCGTATTTACGCTCCCAAATCATCGCGTTTAGGATTGTCCGGTCATAGTGGACGCGGTTGTTGTTCGGGCTTTCGTTAAACGCGTTCGCGTATGGGTCGATTAAAATGCACTTTGCTTGTCGCGCGATAAGCCCCTCGATTATTGCCTGAAGCTCGGGGTCGTCTTTTGTAAACGGCAAATAATGCTTAACCTGCGCCGAAGAGTCGCGCAGCCACATCGCCGGGATGTCGCCGGTTATAACGAATGTGTCGCCGTCAGGCAACCGCTTGACGGTGGTTTCAATTGTGCTGACAAAGCAGTTTTTGAAGTTTTCAAGCAGTTTCGGCTTGCCCGAAAGCTTAATTTCAGCGTCGGCAAGCACCTGTTTCAACGAAGGGGTAAGCATATACTTGTCCTCGCTTTTCAAATATTTTTGTTACATTTACCCTCTTATTTTGCGTATCGCCGCGGCGCGGTCGGTAGCGCCGAATATTGCCGAACCCGCGACAATGACATTTGCGCCCGCCTCGATTACGGTTTTAGCGTTTTTCGCCGAGATGCCGCCGTCGACTTCAAGATTTATATCGCGGCCGCAAGCATTTATTTTCGCCCTCACCGCGCGGATATTTTCAAGCGTATGCGGGATAAGGCTCTGGCCGCCAAACCCCGGTTCGACCGTCATCACAAGCACGGTATCGACGATTGTGAGGAACTTATCTACAACGTCTGGGTGCGTATAAGGCTTTATCGAGATGCCCGCACGAACCCCAAGCTCCTTTATCGCATTTACCGCGGCGAGCGGGTCAAAGCAGCTTTCAACATGGATAGTAATATTGTCGCAGCCCGCTTCGGCGAACTCTTTTATATAGCGAATCGGGTCGCGGATCATGAGGTGTGTGTCAAAAAACAGTTTCGAGCGCGGCCTTATCGCTTTTATCACCGCCGGGCCGAACGAGATGTTCGGCACAAAGCTGCCGTCCATAACGTCAAGGTGCAGCCAGTCGGCGCCCGCCGCTTCCACATCGGCAACCTCCTCGCCTATCCTTGTGTAGTCGCAGGCGAGCAGCGAAGGTGCTATAAGTACCATTTTCGGTCCCCAAAATTTTTACTAGTTTTATATATTGTCGTTTTTGGCCGTCTTCTTAGCGAATAAATCGCCCAAAGCGGCAAAACATAGCGTTTTCTCACTCCCGGCTCATCGCTCCGGCAAGTAGCCAAAAGTCCGGGATTCCATATTATATTAATGGCGGTCGGCTGCCGGAAGTGCAAAAAACATGAAATCAACGCGATGCGGCTCCGGCAGGGAAGTCTAAAATAAAGGCAGTAAACCGTTTTACGCCGGGGCCGCACGCGAAGTGCAAACATTTTTAGATTTTTAGTCTGCTCCCGATTTTTGCCCCCAAATTTTACATCACCGGCGTGTCAGCCGGCCGCCCGGCGAGCAGAACCACCGCATGTGCCGCAATTCCGAGGCCCTCTCCGGTAAACCCCAGCCTTTCCTCCGTGGTGGCTTTGACGTTCACGGTGTCGACCGCACAACTGAAGGCGCGCGCAATGTTCTCCCGCATCTGCGCAACAAACGGTGCAAGGCGCGGGGCTTGCGCGATTACTGTTGCGTCTATATTCACGACACTGTAGCCGCGCTCCCGCATGAGCGCGGCTACACGCTTTGCCAGCTCTAAACTGTCGGCATTAAGATACTCGTCGTCGCTGTCAGGGAAAAGGCGCCCGATATCGCCTTCGCCCAGCGCGCCGAGCACAGCGTCCATCACCGCATGGACGAGCACGTCCGCATCGGAGTGCCCGTCTAGGCCTTTTTCATACTCCAGCTCGACGCCGCCAATAATCAGGCGGCGCCCTTCTTTTAGCCTATGGACATCATATCCGTGGCCGACACGGAAAAAAAAGCCCTCAAAGTTCATTCGACACCTCTGCGCGCGCGTGCCGCAAGTATTGCGCGCGCTATGTCAAAGTCTTCGGGAGTGGTGATTTTGATGTTCTCGTAGCCACAGTCCACCAGTTTGATTTTAAAACCGAGGTTTTCCGCGAGCATGCAATCGTCGGTCGCCTCAAGCCCGTTCTCCAGCGCGATATACGCGGCGGCACGGTAAAGCTCGGTTTTGAATATCTGCGGCGTTTGGGCATGCCAAATCACCGAACGGTCTATTGTCTCTTCGATAAAACCGCTGCCGTCGGCCTTTTTTATAGTATCCTTTGCGCGCTCGGCTGCGGTAGCCGCCCCGTATATATACGCCTCGCGCGTGACTTTTTCTATTATCTCAGGCGTCACAAGGCAACGCGCTCCGTCGTGGATAATTACATACTCGCTGCGGTCGTCGATTACCTTAAAGCCTTCGAACACTGATTTTTGGCGGGTTTCGCCGCCGGGCACAACGTGCCTGACATTTTTCCAGCCGTATTTTTTCGCAAACTCGTCGTAATACGCAAGCTCGTCGGCGCGGCCAACCACTATTATTTCATTTATAAAATCGCAACGCTCAAAGGCGTTCACCGTGCGCACGATGACCGGAATGCCCTCAAGTTCGGTCATCTGCTTGGTTTTTAGGCTTTTGCCCATCCGAACGCCGTTGCCCGCTGCGACAATTATTGCGGAATTAAAATGTTTATGCGGGTCGACGCCGTCGCCGGTGATCGCCCGGATTATTTCGCTCAGCTTACCCGCAAATATGCTCATCTGACTCCCAAAAGACATTTTTTATTATTTTAGCCGGCGCCGCCCTTTTTAATCCCGAAACCAAACCGCGGCGGCGGCTTTTTGTAATACCAGATAATTATATTACAAACCGCCGCCGCATCTATGAACGCCTTATTAACAATGCGTGTAGCAACCGAAAATTTTATCGTTTTTCGATAAACTCTTTTAATTTCGGCTCAATTTAACACTCCAGGCTCAAGCGGCTTGCTTCTAAATGTCACCGGCCTGCCGTCGCCGCCGCGCACTTTGACCGAAACCGGCACGCCGTCCTTCCATTTGATGTCAATTTCCGCTCCGCCGCGCGCGCGCAAGCCATACACCTCGCCGTCCTTCCACTCTGGTGGAAGCGCTGGGAGTATGTCATATGTTTCCCCCTGCGACTGAAGCAGCGCCTCTGCGATGCCGGCGATACCGCCGAAGTTGCCGTCAATCTGGAACGGCGGATGGCTGTCGAAGAGGTTGTCGTATGTCGACTTTCCGAGCAAGAGCCGCACGTTCTCGCCGACTTTCTCTCCGTCGCGCAGCCTTGCCCACATGCAGATTATCCACGCGCGGCTCCAGCCGGTGTGCCCGCCGCCATGCGCGAGCCTGCGCTCGAGAGTCTTCCTCGCCGCCGTAAAGTAAGGCTCTTTGCCAAGCTGCCAGGAGGGGTAAAGGCCATAAAGGTGCGATATATGCCTGTGTCCTGGCTCAGCCTCGTCGTAATCCTCGGGCCATTCCATAATCTGGCCGTGCTTTCCAATTTGGGGCTTCGGCAGCTTCTCGCGCATCGTAATTATCTGCTCTGCAAAATCTTCGTCCACGCCGAGGATCTTTGACGACTCGGCAACGGCGGTGAACAGGTCGTAAATTATCATCGAGTCCATCGTCGCGCCCCAGCAAAGGCATCCCCGCTCGCCTGACGGCAAAATATAGGTGTTCTCGGGCGACACCGAAGGGCAGGTGACGAGCATGCCGTCATGTTCGACAAGAAAATCGACGAAAAACTCCGCCGCGCTCTTTAAGACCGGGTAAGCGCGTTTTAAGAACTCTTTGTCGGACGGGTTATACTCATAGCGGTACCAAAAATGGAGCGCCAGCCACGCGCCGCCCATAACCCAATACGAGCCGGGGATATAGCGGTCCTGCGGCGCTGTGTCCGCCCATATGTCCGTATTGTGGTGCGCCACAAAGCCGCGGCAGCCGTACATCTCCTGCGCGGTCTGTTTGCCGCGCTCAGCCATGCGCTCAACAAGCTCAAACAACGGCTCGGCGCATTCGGAGAGGTTGCAGCACTCCGCCGGCCAGTAGTTCATCTCGGTGTTGATGTTGATTGTATATTTGCTATCCCACGGTGGCAAAAAGTCGCGGTTCCAAATGCCTTGAAGCGTAGCGGGGAGCGTGCCGGGCCGGCTGCAGCATATCAGCAGGTATCGCCCAAACGCAAAGTATAGCTCCGAAGCAGCGCGCATCGCGTCGGCGCAGCCTTCGCGCACGTCGGCGAGCAGCTTGTCTGTCGGGTAGCTTGCAAATTTTTCGCGCTCCTCGTCGGAAAGCAAACTCAGCGAGGCGCGGTTATAAAGCCGCCCATAGTCTGCAATATGCTCCGAAAGCAAGCATTCCCAATCTTTTTCGAGCGCTGCGCGGATTTTCGCCAGCGCTGCCTCAAGCGGGTCTTTTTCTCGGAAAGTCGTCTCGCCGTCGAAAACGACAATGAGCTCTTTCACATCGCGCGCGATGAGGTACTCTCCGATTGTATAAACCTCGCCGCCGCCAACAGCCTTTGCTGTCGCCGCAGCCGCAAAGCAGACGCCTCCGCCACCGGTTTCACCCACAAGCCATATCGCGCCTTCTTTTGAGCCGCATGAGTCGAAATACCTGCCGCGGTCGAGCCGCATCTCAAACGAAAACGGCTCGTCGCCTACATACCGCATTACAATAACGCCCGCGGGCGCAGAGGCGATTATCTCACGCCGGTATGCCGCGCCGCCTATTTTGTACGACACAGCCGCGACGGCGCACTCCAGGTCCAGCGTACGCTCATAGTCCGAAGGCTCGCCCGGGCGCGCATGACGTATGTTTATATAGGCGTCGCAAAGCGTCTGATACGGGCGCATCGTTTCGGGCAGAGCCGTAAACGCACGCACCGTGAGCCGTTCAGCTTCGGCAATTTTGCCTTCGAAAATCAGCCGGCGGATTTCGGGAAGGTATTTTTTCGCGTCGGGGTTAATGCGGTTTTGCGGCCCGCCGTACCAAACGCTGTCTTCGTTAAACTGGATCCGCTCATCCCTTATGCCTCCGAAGACCATGGCGCCTAGCCGCCCGTTGCCAATCGGCAACGCCTTGTTCCAATCGTTTGCGGGAGAGGTATAATATGTGCGCATTTTAATACCTCCGATATATGTCGCGGGGCAGGGAACTTTCCCGCTTATTAAAATCTATTATTACGCGCTACCGCGCTTTTTCCTTTTCCAAAATCTCGATAAGGTCAGCTATCGCGCCACCGTCGCAGCTGCCAAGCACAATGTCGCACACGGCTTTAACGCTATCCAGAGCATTTGACGGGCAGCAGGCGACATCCGCCGAGCGCAGCATGTCGATGTCGTTGTCAAAGTCGCCGACCGCATAGAGCGTTACCGGCTTTCCCCGCGCGGCGTAATACTCTTTTAGCCTTTTTAACATCCTGCCTTTTGTCGAGCCGGGCGGCAATAGCTCAAAAAGCACTGGGCTTGACCGCGAATATGCAAACTTCCCCGGCATTTGCGCGCGCATTGTTTCCTCAAGTTTATCAATTATATCTGCCGGGCATTGCACTAGCACCTTGTGCCACCCGCGCCCCTTTTGCCTTAGCAGCCCCTCGTCGCCTTCGGTGTCACGGTACTGAAAATAATTTTCGCCAACATACACGATGCGGGTTGTTTCGGGGAAAAGGTTTCTTATTAGCCTTACCGCGGCGACAGTGCTGTCCTCGTCGAGCAGGTCATTATATATGTCTTTACCGGCTACCGGGTCATGGAGCGTCGCGCCGTTGCATAGCACCATCGGCGTATTTACAATCTCTTTATATAATGGCACGATGCTCGCCATCGACCATATCACGCGGCCGGTGGCAAATGTAAAAAGCCCTCCGCCCGCCTTAAAGCGCTCTATCGCCTCAAGGTTGCGCGGGACAAGCTCGGCTTTACTTGAGACGAACGTGCCGTCAAGGTCGGTCGCAATTAGAATTCCGCTAAAGCTACACATTTTTTAAGATTCTAACCGTTTCAACAAAATATTCCGGTAGCGGCGAGTCAAACCGCATATGCTCGCCGGTTTTGGGATGAACAAGCTCGAGCGTTTTCGCATGCAGGCATTGCCCGCATAAAAGTTCGGAATGCGCAGCCTCCCATTTCGTATGCCGACCATAAACAGGGTCGCCAAGCACTGGATGGCCTATATGGGCCATATGCACGCGTATCTGATGCGTGCGTCCGGTCTCGAGGCTCAGCTCAAGCTGCGTATAGCCACCATAGCGCTCGACGACTTTGTAATGCGTGACCGCAGGGCGGCCGGATTGAACAACAGCCATTTTCTTACGGTCGGTCGGGTGCCTGCCTATTGGCGCCTTTACCGTGCCGGAGTCGTCTTTGATATTTCCGAGCACTATCGCCCTGTACTGACGCTTTAACGTGCGTTCGGCGAGCTGACGCGCAAGCGCCTCATGCGCTTCGTCGGTCTTCGCGACGCATAAAAGCCCCGAGGTGTCGCGGTCAATCCGATGCACGATTCCCGGCCTCATCACGCCGCCGATTCCCGAAAGCGAGCTGCCGCAGTGGTAAAGGAGCGCGTTCACAAGCGTGCCCGAAGGATGGCCGGGCGCCGGGTGGACGACGAGTCCTTTCGGCTTGTTTACCACAAGCATGCAGTCGTCCTCCCAAACAATATCCAGCGGTATCGGCTCGGGCTGCGCGTCGGCAGGCACGGGGTCGGGCAGCTCGCACTCCACGACATCACCCTCACGCAGCCGGTAGCTTTTCGGCCTCTCCTCGCCGTTGACTGTGACGGCGCCGCACTCGATAAGCCGCTGCGCCGCCGAGCGCGATATTCCCTCGAGCACTGCTATATAAACGTCGAGCCTTTGTCCCGCAACCACCGGATATTGAAAAGAAATCTCTTCCATAACTAAAATTATACTTTTGCGAAAATTTATAGCAATACTTTTATGCCGAAATGCCGCCCCTCTTAGGTATTAGGCCTCAAGGGGCGGCATCTTGCTGTTTTTATTATACCTTAAAACTCGGCAAATTTTATTTGCTTGTGGCGACCGCGACCGCCAGCGCGACCGACGCACCGACCATCGGGTTGTTGCCCATGCCTATAAGGCCCATCATTTCGACATGCGCGGGAACCGAGGAGCTGCCAGCGAACTGGGCGTCGCTATGCATGCGGCCCATCGAGTCTGTAAGGCCGTAAGATGCGGGGCCGGCTGCCATATTGTCGGGATGCAGCGTGCGGCCGGTACCGCCGCCGGAAGCGACCGAGAAATATTTTTTACCGTTTTCGATCGCCCATTTCTTATATGTGCCGGCCACAAGGTGCTGGAAGCGGGTCGGGTTTGTGGAGTTGCCGGTTATCGACACGTCGACCTGCTCGTGCTTCATTATCGCGACGCCTTCGAGCACGTCGTTTGCGCCGTAGACTTTAACCTTCGACTTCTCGCCTTCCGAGAACTTGACCTCACCCAGTATTTTGAGCTCGTCGGTGTAGAAGTCGTACTCGGTCTTTACATATGTAAACCCGTTGATGCGGGAGATTATATAGGCTGCGTCTTTGCCAAGCCCGTTAAGGATGACGCGCAGCGGATCTTTGCGCACTTTGTTTGCAGTGCGCGCGATGCCTATCGCGCCTTCGGCGGCGGCGAAGGACTCATGCCCGGCAAGGAAGCAGAAGCATTTTGTCTCTTCGCGCAAGAGCATTGCGGCGAGGTTGCCGTGGCCGAGGCCGACTTTGCGGCTTTCGGCAACTGAGCCGGGCACGCAAAATGCCTGAAGTCCTATGCCGATTGCTTCGGCGGCGTCGGCCGCGGTCTGGACATTCTTCTTTAACGCTATCGCAGTGCCAAGCGTGTAAGCCCAAACGGCGTTGTCAAACGCGATGGGCTGGACTCCGCGCACGATGGACTCGACATTTATGCCTTTGCTCTCGCATATCGCGCGAGCTTCCTCAAGGTTCGCAATCCCATACTCGGCGAGACACTTATTTATTTTATCGATGCGCCTTTCGTAGCCTTCAAACCTGATTTTATCCGACATTATAAGTGCCTCCCCTCATTACTCTTTGCGCGGATCTATGTACTTTACGGCTTCGTCGTATCTGCCGTATGTGCCGATTGCGTTCTCAAACGCCTCTTTGTGCGGTACGCCCGCCTTGATCGCGTCAAGCATCTTGCCGATATTTATGAATTTATAGCCTATAACCTCGTTGTTTTCATCGAGTCCCATCGAAAGGACATATCCTTCGGTCATCTCAAGGTAGCGCACGCCTTTAGCTTTGGTGCCGAACATGGTGCCGACCTGCGAGCGCAGGTGCTTGCCGAGGTCTTCAAGCGAGGCGCCGATAGGCAGTCCGTTTTCGGAGAATGCGGTCTGCGAGCGGCCGTATGCAATCTGCAGGAAAAGCTCGCGCATCGCGACGTTGATCGCGTCGCAGACAAGGTCGGTGTTGAGCGCTTCAAGCAGCGTTTTGCCCTGCAGGATTTCGGCCGCCATAGCCGCCGAGTGGGTCATTCCGGAGCAGCCGATGGTTTCGACCAATGCTTCTTCTATAATGCCGTTTTTAACATTGAGCGTCAGCTTGCATGCGCCCTGCTGAGGCGCGCAGTAGCCTACGCCGTGCGTAAGGCCGCTTATGTCTTTTATGTCATAGGCAAGCACCCATTTACCCTCTTCGGGAATGGGAGCCGGGCCGTGATGCGGGCCTTTTGCGACAGTGCACATGCGCTCCACTTCATGGGAATATGCGTACTGGCAATGGCACGATTCGCAATTCATCTTTACGTCTCCTTTACGATATAGTCACTCCTATATTGTAGACAAACAAGAGTATAAATTCAATAAAAAGTTGTAAATATTTTGCCTGTTTGCGTAGAAATATCTTATTTGCATAAACTATTTTAGGTTATTATTGACAATTGTGGCATATTGACATCAATATATTAAAGTGTTATAATAATTTTTGCGATTTTAGAAGCCCGCAATATCCAAATTGCACAAAAAATTACATTTACTAGAAAATTCCCTGTACTGAACGTAATAATTTTTATGAATAAACTTTATGGAGGTCGGCTATGAACAGTATAGCCCTAAAAAGATTCTTCGCGGCATTCCTCGCTGCCGCCACCGCCGTCTCGATTGCCGCATGCTCGGCGCGTACCGGATCGGACGGCACGGACGATACTAAACAAGCCACAATAGATACGTCCGAAGCCGCCGATGAAACCGAGGTTACCCCAGATCTTCCCAGCAATCTAAACTTCAACGGCGAGCAGATCAATATTTGGTATTTTACTAAGAACTCCGACGCAGCCGAGCGGTTTGTCGACATCGAAGGCGACTTAAACGGCGACGTGGTCGACGAAGCGCTGTACAACCGGAACCTGCGCGTTGAGGAGAAACTAAACGTTGACCTTGTATTCACCGATCCCGGCGTATACTCAAGCGATGTCGGAAACCATCTGCGCTCGATGGTGATGACCGGCGACACCACTTACGATATTTACAACATCATCCAATGGAACAGCGCCATACTTGTCACCGAGGGCATGTACCGCAACCTCATCGATTTGCCCTATGTCGACGTTGAAAAGCCCTGGTGGTCGGAGTACTACATAAAAGAAGTCAACATCGGTAAAAACAACAGGTATTTCCTTTGCGGCGACATCTCTATCGATATGATTCGATGCATCGGCTGCATGTACTTTAACAAAGTCATTTACAACGACTACTACGGCGACCCAGACGAGCTTTATAGGCTTGTGCTCGACGGCAAATGGACGCTTGACAAGCTGCACAATTACACCAAGGAAGTGTATGCGGACCTCAATACCAACGACAGGGTCGACCAGGACGACCAGTTCGGCCTTTTGCTCAACAACTATAACAACATCGACATACTGTTCTATGCAGCCGGCCTTCGCGTAACGGCTCGTGACGAAGATGACATCCCCTACCTGGTATTGAATAATGAGCGGACCGCAAGCGCCATCGAGGCTATCTATAACCTCTGCTATGACAATCAGGGGACGTGGATCGGCGACCCAGCCAACAACAACCTCGCGTTCAACAACGGGTACAGCCTCTTCTTGATGGGCTTCCTTTACACTTCTGAGCAGCTGCGCAATATGCAGCAGGACTACGGCATAATCCCCGCCCCCAAGTTTGATGAGGCTCAGAAGGATTACGCCGCGGTCGTGCACGACATAGCGATACTCGTCTGCTTGCCGCAGAGCGTCCCGAACGAAAAGCTCGAGCCGATCGGCGCGGTGCTTGAGCTCATGGGCTACGAAAGCTACAAAACAGTAACGCCCGCTTACTATGAGATCGCTATGAAGACCAAATACACGCGCGACGCTCTCTCCTCGCAGATTATCGACCTGCTGCACGACAGCTACATGACCGACATCGCCTATGTCTTCGGCGATTCGTTCTATCGCTTCGGTTATATCGGCAGGGAAATGATTGCCAACAAGCAAAACAACTTCGCGTCCTACTATTCAAAGCGAGAGAAAGCCGCTCTTAAGAACATGGAAAAGCTCATCGAGGCTTACCAGGCACTTGGCTAATAATAGCGCATAAAATGAAAAAGGCGCCTTATCCGGCGCCTTTTGTATTGAAAAAAATCCCTTACCGAAACCGGTAAGGGATTTTTTTATTTTTCGCTAGCCGCCGCTCTTTTTTTAGCCTTTGACTCTTTTATTTCCGAGGCGACAAGGTACGCTATCATTAGCGCCGCGCCCACCGTCACGCAGCTGTCGGCTACATTAAACACTGCAAAGTTTATAAGCGTAAAATCGAAGAAGTCGACAACAAAGCCGTCCTTTAAGCGGTCTATCATGTTGCCGATGCCGCCCGCCGTTATAAGCGAGAGCATTATACCCTCGAACATTGAGGTTTGCTTGCACCGGGCGACAAGGTAACCGATGATGCCAACAACCGCTACAGCCGACAGCAGCATGAAAACCCATCTGTGCTCACGCAAAATTCCGAACGCCGCGCCGGTGTTCTCCACATATGTGAGGTGGAAAACCCCTTCCCATAGCGGGTACGAGCCTATCGGCTTGAGTTTTTCGACGGCAAGGCGCTTTGTGTATTGGTCGAGCGTAACGGATGCCGCTATTACAGCAGCCCAGACGAAAAGCTTTAGCAGCCGATTATTTTCATGCAGCGGGCGCATAAATGGCTACCCTCGACATCCGCGCCGTCGGTCGTGTACATCCAGCAGCGGTCGCACTTTTCGCCGTCGGCAGCCGACACTTTTATCTCGTTATGGTCGCCAAGGCTTAGCTCGACCTGTGAAACAATATATATCGTGGCCAGATGCTCGAAGTTTTCCGATAGCAGCTTGTATTGCGTCTCATCGGAGGTGACAATCGAAACTTTCGCGTCGAGCGATTTGCCGATGAGCTTCGCGGCGCGTGCCTCCTCGAGCTTGAGCAGCACGTCGTCGCGGTGCTCGAACAGCGCGTCCCAAACATCCGCGCGCTCGAACTGCAGCTCGGGGCGTACTTTGGGCATGTCGTTTAGCATCGGGCTGCGAGGATCGTCATTTGCCCTGTGAGGCATCATCGCCCAAACTTCATCTGCCGTGAAAGAAAGGATCGGCGTTATAAGGCGAACCAGCGTGTCGAGGATTATAAACATTGTCGTCTGAGCCGAGCGGCGAGCTATACTGTCTGCCCGCTCGACATACACGCGGTCCTTTGTGATGTCAATATACAGCTTCGAGAGGTCTATCGTGCAGAAGTTGTTTACGTCGTGGAATATATAGTGGAACTCGTAATTCTCGTATGACTCGGTCGCGCGTGCGACAAGGTCGTTGAGCCTGTGCAGCACCCAGCGGTCGATCTCGTATAGGCTCTCGATCGGCAGCGAGTCGCGGTCTGGGTCAAAGTCGTAGAGGTTTGCAAGCAAAATACGCATCGTGTTGCGTATCTTGCGGTATACCTCGGAAAGCTGCTTTAAGATGTCCTGCGAAATCCGGACGTCCGAGGTAAAGTCGACGCTTGACACCCAGAGTCTCAGGATGTCGCCGCCGTACTTATCTATTACTTCAAGCGGCGAGATCGCGTTGCCGAGCGACTTATGCATCGCCCTGCCTTCGCCGTCGACAGTCCAGCCGTGTGTAATAACGGTTCTAAACGGCGCTTTACCTTTCGCCGCAATCGAGGTAAGCATCGACGACTGGAACCAGCCGCGATACTGGTCGCCGCCTTCAAGGTAAATATCTGCCGGGAAATGCAGCTCGGGCCGCCTGTCCAACACGCCGGCGTGGGTCGAGCCGGAGTCGAACCAGACGTCCATTATGTCGCTCTCTTTGCGGAACTTCGCCGCGCCGCATTTCGGGCACTTTGTGCCTGCCGGCAAAATCTCATTAGCCGAGTATTTATACCAAGCGTTCGAGCCTTCGCGCGCGAACAGGCTTGCGACCGACTCTATCGTATCGTCGCTTATGATGTGCTGGCCGCACTCCTCGCAGTAGAAGATCGGGATAGGCACGCCCCAATGGCGCTGGCGGGAGATGCACCAGTCGTTGCGCTCGGTTATCATCGCGACCATGCGCTCGCGGCCCCATTTCGGCACCCAGCGGATATTGTCGCAGGCGTTTACAGCCGCCTCTTTGAGCACCGAAACGTCGGCAAACCACTGCTCGGTCGCGCGGTAGATTATCGGGTTTTTACAGCGCCAGCAGTGCGGATACTGGTGGGTTATATGCTCGCTCGCAAGCAGCGCGCCGCTTTCTTTGAGGTCCGCGAATATCGCGTCGCTCGCCTTGTCAAACCGCAAGCCGGCATATTTGCCTGCTTCGGCAGTCATGACGCCTTTCGCGTCGACAGGCACAACAACGCCGAGCTTTGGATGTCCAACTTTGTCCATTACATTCTCGTCGTAGTATTGACAAATATCAAAGTCTTCGGCGCCGTGGCCAGGAGCGGTGTGAACGCAGCCGGTACCAGCGTCGAGCGTGACGTGGTCGCCGCAAAGCACGGTGGAAAGCCTGTCGAGGAACGGGTGATATGTTTCCATCAGCTCAAGCTCGGAGCCGGGAAGCGTCGCCACAATCTCATAGCTTTCGATGCCGGCGGCTTTAGCAACACGCTCTGCAAGCTCTTTAGCAACAATATAAACCTCGCCGTTCGGAACCTTCATGAGTGAGTACTCAAAGTCCGCGTTGACGCATATAGCAAGGTTCCCGGGCAGCGTCCATGTCGTCGTGGTCCAAATCACAAAATATGTCCGGGACAAATCCACATACTTCGACAGTTTGCCCTTGTCATCGGCGACCTTGAATTTAACGTATATGGAATCGCACTCGTCGTCGCTGTACTCGATTTCAGCCTCGGCAAGCGCAGTCTCGTCGTCGGGGCACCAGTAAACGGTCTTAAACCTTCGGTAAATAACCCCGCATTTTGCCATCTCCCCGAAAATGCGAATCTGCTCCGCTTCAAATTCCGGGTCGAGCGTAAGATACGGGTTATCCCAATCGCCGAGCACGCCAAGTCTTTTGAACTCCTCGCGCTGGCGTCCGACATACGAAAGCGCGAAATCGCGGCACTTGTCGCGGAATTCGGTGACAGAGAGCTTCGTCCTGTCGAGTTTCGTCTGCTTAATTATCGCGCTCTCGATCGGCAGGCCATGGCAGTCCCAGCCGGGCACATATGGCGAATCGTAGCCCGACATATTTTTGTAGCGGACTATAAAGTCCTTTAGTATTTTGTTGAGTGCGGTTCCTATATGAATGTCGCCGTTTGCATATGGAGGACCGTCGTGCAGCACAAATTTAGGCTTGCCCGCATTGCGCTTCCTAATTAGCCCGTAAAGGTCCTCGTCATACCACTTCTTTAAAGTTTCCGGTTCACGCTGCGGCAGATTTGCGCGCATCGGGAAGTCGGTTACAGGAAGATTTAGCGTTTTTGCAAAATCCTGCGGCATTGTCAACTACTCCGGTCAAACAGATTTGGTCTTTTATTCGTCTTAGCCGTTAGTTGCTGCCCGTTTGGCTTTCGTCTTCCGATATAAGATCGAATTCCTCGGTCAGCGTGAGCGGCTTTTTCTTGTTCTTCTTTTTGCTTTTATATTCCTTATTTTTCTCTTCCGCGGCGCTTGAAACGCTGCGTATCAGCGACAAAAGCTCTTCATCCTCGGCGTCCGGCGCAAACTCGTCGGCTGGTTTTGCGTCTTGGCTTGCTTCCGCTTCAGCCGGCTCGCCGGATACAAATCGCTTATTTAACTCGCGTATCGTTTCCTTAACGCTTGCGCTACGGTATGAGCCCTGCGCGCCGCCTTTTTGCACGCTCCGGCTTGCTTCTGCTGCCGCTGCTATGGTCGAAGGCCTGTCCCCAGGTTTAATAGTATCTATAGGCAGCGTATCGCCATGCCGGCTGTCGGTCATGTCGGTTTCTTGCGGTTCAACCTCATCAGCTTTATCGCCAAGGTCAGGCGTTTCGGGAATATCTATTGCCTCGTCGAGAGCCTCGTCGAGGTATCCTCCGCCATCTTCTTCGCCTCCGCCTTCGCCTTCGCCGTCGGGCATTTCTGCTAGGCTATCGGCAAAAGCCTCCTCTTCATCCGCGCGCGCCGGCTCGCCAGTATCCATGCTTTGCTTTTCTTCGCTCTGTTCGGATTTTGGCTGCGGGCGCAATATCTCGCGGATTGCCGGCTCGTCTTTGTAGGAAGAAGCTCTCAGCGTTATTATCGACTCCTCTTCCTGCACATTATTCGCGCCTATGCCGGAAGTTTCAACTGGAATGTTGCCTGCCGCAATATCCGCCTTGACCTGCTCGACGACCCGGCGGACATAAACATCGTCGGGCGTGTCAAGGTCAAGCCCTTGCCCGTCGGGAGAAATCTGCTCTATGTAAGTTATATGCTGCTGGTACTGCTCAAAAAGCCTCGTTTTAAACTCAGCGACGGCACGGCGCAAAGCCAAAAGCTCCTGGCGCTGCTTTTGCAGCTCGCGCTTAAACGACGCTATAATCTTGTTGCAGTTGCTCTTTGCCGAGCGCAAAATCATGTCGGCGCGCTCGTTTGCCTCGCTAATAATTTTTGCGCTTGCCTTCTGTGCATTGACAAGCGCACTGCGAATCGACTCTTCGTCGGCGCGGAACTCGGCAAGCTGTGCTTCCGCTAGCTTAAGCCGCCGCTCAAGCTCATCGTTTTGCCTGTAGAGTTCCGTGTATTGCTCAATAATAAAATTTATATGCTCGTCGACTTCGACGGAATTGTAGCCGCGAAGCACCCGGCTGAAAGTTTTATTTTTTAGCTCGTGCGGAGGCAGCATTATTATCTCTCCCTTAAAGCTGAAAGTTTCAACATATTATCAAACCGCAACCGTCGGCAGGGCATTCTGCAGGATAACAAGAATCAAAAAAGTCACAAAAAACGATAGGTCAAATGGCAGCCCGCGCACAAATTCAAAATGCTCGAGCAGCCCGCGCACGGGCGCAATTATCGGCTCTGTGGCGGTATATACGAATTCCGAAAGGACGTTGTCATCATCGGGCATTAACCATGACAATGCCGCCCGCAGAAACATCAGCATCTGCAGCACGACAAGTCCGAAATATACCGTTTTTGTGATAATATAAAGCACTATTGACAAGGCGCAGTAACAACTCCACTTCGCGGGACATCCCATTACAGGAGCCGGTTTTTGCCTTTTTATAATTATACGCGCATTTCGCCGACACTGCGCCATCGCAGACTATAACGGCTTATGCCGTAACGCCACTTCCATAATAAGGTAATCAAATTCAGGGCATGCCGGCATAGCCGCACTAAGTCGTGTCGACCGCGCGCAAAAAGCTGCCGGAGAGCATGTTTCCGCAATTAAGCACGGCAGGCAAAAACGCCCGGCCGGAAAACGCCTTTTGCGGCAGGTGCGGTTTCCGGCTTTATTTAAAATATGTCGTCGGTATCGATTTGGCGCTGAGACTGCGAAGACTGAAGCTGTTCGCCGGAAATATCGACATTGTTCGGCACTATCACAAACGTGTTGTTCGCCACACGCTGCATGTAACCGTCAATCGAGTATGCGACCCCGCTAAGGAAGTCTATAAGCCGGCGAGCCGATTCTTTGTTCGTAAGCTCAAGGTTCAAAACGACGGTACGGTGGTTAAGAAGGTGGTCTGCAATCTTTTGAGCGGTCTGGACGTCGTAGCGCTCGGGCTTTACCACCTTCAGCTCAAGCGCGGCGGAATTTATGCTCACGCCGCCGCCCGGAGCCTGCGCACCCCGGCCCTCCGGATTCTGTTGCTGCCGGAATACGGGTCCCGGGTCTTCGTAACCGTATCCATCGGCATCGTCGGCGTCAAAATCATAATCGTTATCGAAGTTTTCATCAATATGATCAGGGTTTACGATACCCTTGATCTTATCCATTAAGCCCATGTGTGCCCTCCGTAGGATAATAGCATCTATAAATCGATTACAGACGCGGTCTGATAATCGCTTATAAATCTAACCGATTGACATTGTATCACATATCGATAAAAATTGCAAATACTTAATTATGATTTCAGATGGAAAAAGTCGTATTTTATGTAAAAAGTTCGATTTTCTTATTTTCGCTTCGCGGCTAAAGTCAGCTGCGCGCGCCAAAGATTGCGGTGCCAACCCTGATTAGGTTTGATCCGCACATAAGCGCCTGCTGGTATGAGCCGGACATACCCATCGAAAGGATGTCGCCGGGCTTTCCAAAATAGCGGTCGAAAATGCTTTTCCCCATCCAGAAGTATTTTTTATAGTCCTCCGGGTCGCTGCATATCGGCTCCATTGTCATTATCCCGCGCACGCGGATATTTTCAAATTGCGAAAGGCTGGCTAAAAACTCCTCAATATCTTCGGGATTGATTCCGCCTTTTGATTCCTCCTTGCCGGTGTTTATCTCAACCAGTACGTCGGTAATAACGCCCGCGGCTTGGGAACGCTTGTCAATCTCGCGCGCCAACTCGATGCTGTCGACCGAATGTATCAGCGCCACTTTTCCGATGAGGTATTTGACTTTGTTTTTCTGAAGCCTTCCGATAAAATGTATCTCAAGGCGCTCGCGGTCGAGGTGCGGGTATTTGTCAAGCAGCTCTTGGACTCGGTTTTCACCAATAACACTAAGCCCGCACTCGCGCGCGGCGTAGTTTATGACATCGGGCGGCACAGTTTTTGTAGCTCCGAGCAGCACCACGTCCCTGCCGGGCGCAAGCGCTTTTATTTTTTCCCTAATCCGGCTGATGTTCTCGCGCAGAGCAGCTAAATTTTCAGTCGACAATCTTTCCGTCATAGAGCTTTTTTCCCTTCGTGATGACAAGGTCGTGTAACGCGAGGTATCCGGCTCCGCCGTTTTCAAGCGCAGCGGCGCGCTTTTCCTCGCTCACTTTTTCATACTCGCTCACTATAAAGTAGCCCTCGGATTCGAACAGCGGCTCGATAAGCTTGAATCTCACAAAGTTGCCGTTTAAAACGTAAACCCCCTGTTTGCCGTCCACAATGCGCACTGCCGATACAGGAACCCTGTAGCCCGTATAAGTATCGCGCACTATGTGGATCGTCTGCTTGCGCAGGAAGTTGAAGTTTTCTGGTATCATACCCGTGCCGAAAACAAGCACGGCGCGGCTGTCGTCAGTCTGCTCTACGATTTTTGAGAGAGTCATCTCGATTTCCGTGTCGCCGCTGTACGGGAACACGACGCTGTATTTTGCACCATGCACGAAAAAGCGGAGCTTGTCCTTTGTGACGGGGCAAGCTATATACCAATAGTAGTCTGACACAAGCTTGCCGATGCCGTAGCCGCTACCGGACGACCTTGCAGGCTCAGCTTCAAACATCGCGTAAAATTCGTCAAGTGTAAGGTGCGGCAGCTTTGACGCGCTAAACACCGATTCGTAGCCGTCAAGCCCTGAGTAAAAATACCCCGATATGGGCGTATACACTGTTTCGGTAATGTTTGTCATCTGGGAAGTCAGGCTGTTTCTCGCTGCGGCAAGCGACTGGATTTTGTCGTCGTAGCTTTTTACGTTTTGCACTATAATGCGCCGCTTATTTAGCAGCACCAAAAGCTCGTCCTTTTTCCGCAGCGCATATTCAAGATCGCCGATTCTGACCCGCTCGCGGATAACCGAAAACAGCTTTGCTATCTGTGCGTCAATCGCTTTTGTATCTGATACCGTAATATTTTCGCCAAGGTTGCTCGCCTCTAGCAGGTCTATTTTGCGGTCGAGCTCTATAATTTGGGCGCGTACATTTTCGCCGCCGCTCGCGTACACATTCGCGACGGCCGCGCCTTTTTTAACTTTTGAGCCGTCGTCGTAAAGATAGTTGACGTCGCCCTGCTTTGACGCGTAAAGCACAATCTCGCTGCGCATTATATAGCCGTCGAGCGTCACGGTCTCGCGGCCTTTAACTATCTCAGCCGCCATCGTCTCTATTTCCGAGTCGATGTTGCCGAACATATGGTATAGGATATAAGCTATAAGCAGCAGCGATATAATCGCGGAAATTATATACCTTGCGACGCTTTTTAAAAAATCTTTATCCATGGGCGGTGAAATTAATTATAAATTATACCACACTTTTTGCGGCATTGACAATATCAATGACGCTATTTACAATATTTTTAAAATTTTCAGCGCCGCCGTCGCCCTCGTCGATATAAAACCACTTTATCTCCGGGTCTCGGCGGAACCATGTGAGCTGCCGTTTGGCATAGTTGCGCGTGTCTTTTTTTATCAGCTCGGCTACAAGCGGCACATTGTCAAACCCGTGCTCGAAAAACTCTTTATATCCAATCGCCTGCGCCGCGGTCTTGCATATCGGCACGGGCAATTTTTTCACTTCTTCCACAAGCCCCGCGGCAATCATCTGGTCGACGCGGGCATTTATACGCTCATAAAGCTTTGCCCTATCGTGAAAATCAAGCCCTATTTTTATCGCCCTGTAGCTCTTTTTACCCGTCTGCGTGCGGCGGTCCCATTCGGATTTCGGGATACCCGTGCCGATGTATATCTCAAGCGCGCGGATGACCCGCCTTACGTTGTTTTTATGCGTTTTCGCCGCCGTTTCGGGGTCGAATTCTTTAAGCTTTCTGTAAAGCTCGTCGGGCGATAGCTTTTTCAGCTCCTCGCGAATGCTTTTGTCAACGTCGGGCGCGAAACGCTCCTCCTCGAGCGCGCTGTCAAGGTAAAGCCCGGTGCCGCCGCAGAATATCGGAAGCTTCCCACGCGAAACTATGTCAGCCACCGCTTGGCGGGCGAGCACCCTATAGTCGGCGCAGGAAAACTCCACCGACGGCGGCACGATATCGATGAGGTGGTGCGGCACCTCGGCGCGCTCCTCTTCTGTCGGCTTTGCGGTACCAATATCCATGCCTCGATAAATCTGCATCGAGTCGCAGGAGATAATCTCGCCGCCGGTCCGGCGCGCCACCTCCATTGCGAGCGCCGACTTGCCGGACGCCGTCGGCCCGACAATAGCCAAAACCAGCGGCAAATCAGATGGTTTTTGCAAGGTATCGGTCGGTTTCTCGCTCATTTTTCCCCCTATGCCGCGACGCTTTCCATCAGTGCTTCACGTTATCAGCCACAAGCTTTATTAGCTGGTCCACGCGCACAAACTTGACTTTGTCGTCAAGCTCCATTAGCTTGCGAGCAAAAAGCACCGCGTCCGAGTAGGTATGCGACCAGCAGTGCACGACTATAACAGAGTAGGCGTCAGGCGTGGTTATGTCGTATCCAAGCCTTTTTATATCGCGCGCTACCTCCTTCGCGAACGCGGTGATGTCTTTTACTTCCCAAAGTGAGTTTCGCACCGATACGAACGGCTTGTCATTTACCCAATATATTTTACCTTTTGCGCCCTTATATTTTTCAGGATATGTAAAAAGCACGCCGCCGCGCAGCCGCTCAACAGACGCATATTTGCCGAGCGCTTTTTTCGTCGGCACAAAGTTGTCCATTATTACAATGGTGTCAAGATCGCAGGCGTCCATGTAAAACTCAAGCTTCTCAAGCTGCCTGTCGAACGCCTCCTCGGGCAGCTCCGATGGGTAAAAATATCCCGTACCCGAAAGCGCATTCATGAACATGTCGTTTTTAGTCTGCTGCAGGTACAGCCATTTCGCGGTCTGCGGCGACACATCAAGCAACGTCGGCGGGAACATCCACGCCATTGGTATCTTGCCGCGCTCGGGGCTCCCGAACCATTTTGGGCCGGAAAAATCGTTTACAATCCACTGCACGTTGTCGCCGTCGGTCATTATCATCGCAACATAGTGCTTGCCATCCAACGCCTCCGCGCCTTCGCCATACTCATTTATCTGCTCAAGCTGCTCGCGCGGTAAAGCGGAATATAGGCTGAGGTTCCACGCATGGTCGCTCGGCACTGTCACAAGCCCGTGGTTCGCCTTTGTTTTTACATGGGTGTACTCGTCGCCTGGGCCCCATCCGAAAACCGGCGCGCCGGAGTCTATATAGCCATGTATCTCCGCCGTTTCGTCTAGCTGTTTTTTTCCGCTTTCGGTATAATAGTAAAACCCAAGCCCGTACGCGATGCCGAAGTCGCGCAGCGCAAAGTTTTTCGGGTCCTGCTGCACAAGCGCTATGGTGCTTAGCTTGTCTTTGTACCGGCGTATCGCGTCGGCGTCGGAGAGGCCGCGCGCGTCGGCAAGCTTTGTATATCCAAGCTGCTCAAGCTTTCTCGCCCCAGACTCAAACGCGACAAGCACGCCTTCAGCCGCGGCAATCGTGCAGGCGGCATTGACGCTCCCAGTGTCGCAAAGCACGTATTCTTTGCGCGGGACGCAGTCGGCGTATTTTTCAAGCGCCGCCCAGACATCGGAAATATATGATATGCACACTTTTTCGCCGAGCTGCTTTTTTATTGCCGCAAGCCACTTTTCGGAGTTGCCACCCGAGAGGCACAAAAATGCCTTTTCGCGGGCGGTGACGCCCTGCAGGCTTTCTGCAAGGAGCTTTTCGCCGTCGTTTGCAAAGCTGTTTATCACTACAATTTCGTCGGGCGTCTCCCCAAGCTTTGGCATATAGCCGAGCCAGTCTTTAATCTCATTTATCCCTTCCATGCGGGGCTCCTCATCGCTTTTTTCCATGTCGCTTTCGCCCGTGGCAGGCTTTGTATTATCCTCGGGTTCCGTGCTTTCCTCGGTTTCTGCATTATCAAGGCTTTTATGCTCACTGCACGATGTTGCAAGCCCTAAGATTAAAAGCATGACAAAAAACAACGCGAGAAGTCTTTTCATTTTCCGTCCTTTAAAATACGAACCCTTCAGCCCGGGAGCATTTTAGCTCCCGGGCTGCATTTCGGGCTGATTTGCAAAATTTATGCGTAAGCTTATGTTTTATTTGTAAAGCGGGCCGTAAGTGGCGCAGGCGCGGTAGTCGGCGCCTTCTAGGTCCGCGGTGCCGAATGCCGACCAAGCATGCGGGCGGAAGATTCGCTCCCTCGGCACGTTGTGCATCGAGACCGGAATGCGTAGCATCGAGGCAAGCGTTATAATGTCGGCGCCCACATGGCCGTATGTGAACGCGCCGTGGTTCGCGCCCCAGTTCGCCATGACGCTGTAAACGTCTGTGAACGCGCCGCTGCCGGTGAGTATCGGAGCAAAATATGTCGACGGCCAAGTCGGGTCTGTGCGGTTCAAAATCGTCGAATCGACCTCATCGGGCAGGTTGACGGTGTAGCCTTCGGCAATCTGCAAAACCGGACCGAGCCCGTCGACAATGTTGACGCGCACCATCGTGACCGGCATCTCGCACTTCGTCGAGAACTGCGAGGAGAATCCACCGCCGCGGAAATAGAATTTATTCGCCGGCGCCCACTTTGTCGCTGCTACCATCGCGGAGATGTCCTCGTCGGTCAGCTTCCACCAAGGCTTCATGACGTTGTTGCCCTGCTCGTCTTTCGCGCAACCTGTCCCGTCAAGCGCCGCGGCGCCCGAGTTTATTAGGTGTATAAACCCGCCTGCCGCGCGCCCGGTAAGCTCATAGCCAGTCACGCGCTTTACCGCAGCAGGGCTCCAATACGTGCGCACGTCGGCAAATACAGCCGAAAGGTTCGTGACGAGATGCAACATCAGCATCGAAACGGCGTTGCCGTTGTCGTTTTCGGTCGCAAGCATAAACGGCTGGCGCTTGCCGTTCCAGTCGAAGCCGGTGTTGAGTATCGCCTCTGTAAAGTCGGCGTTGGGCCTAAAGTCCGTCCACATGCGCTGGCCTTGGAAGCCGCCGAAAATTGCGTTGCGGCCCAGCGCCTCTTCCTCGTAGCCCATTTCGGCGAGCTTCGGGTTGCCGAGCATTATGTCGCGAATAATCAGCGTCATCTTCGCGATAAACTTCCACTGCTCTTCCTCTTCTTCGGGCGTGCTCTGCAGCTCGGGCGGGTTGGGGTCAAGCCCGCGCTTGCAATTCGCCTTTATCCACGCAAGCTCGCGCTCGTATTCCTCGTGGTCGTATATTCCAAGCTCAATGCGGCGCAGAATCTCGGTCATGTCGACCCATTCGGCGCGAACGCCAAGGTATTTCTGCATGAAAATCGGGTCAAGGAACGAGCCGGCAATGCCCATCGACACCGAGCCGATGCCGACATATGCTTTGCCGCGCATAAGACCCACAGCAATGGCGCAGCGGGCGAAGCGCAAAATTTTCTCGCGTACGTCGGCGGGAATCTCGGTATTGTCCTTATCCTGAACGTCGCGCCCGTAAATTGCGAACGCCGGCAAACCGCGCTGCGCATGTGCCGCCATGACCGCCGCAAGGTACACGGCGCCGGGGCGCTCGGTGCCATTGAAGCCCCATACCGCCTTTATTGTCAGCGGGTCGATGTCCATTGTCTCGCTGCCGTAGCACCAGCAGGGGGTAACCGAGAGCGTCGCGCAGACATTTTCTTTTGAGAACTGCTCTGCGCACATCGCGGCTTCCGCTCCGCCGCCAATCGTCCAGTTTGAAATTACGCATTGGACGGGCGTCCCGTCGGGATAAAACACGTTCTCTTCAATCAGCTTTTTAGCCGCAAGCGCCATCGCGCGGGTCTGGTCCTCAAGCGCCTCGCGCACGCCGCGGCGTCGCCCGTCGATTATCGGCCGTATCCCTATTTTCGGATAATTTGCCATTTCATATTCCCTCCATCTATATTAACTCTCGATATAAACTGACAATCTACTTACAGCCCGGCTTCGCAAAGGCGTGCGTATTCCCCGCCTTTTTTCAGCAATTCTTCATGCTTTCCGCACTCGACTATCCTGCCGCCGGACAACACGATTATCTTGTCGGCGGAGCGGACTGTCGAAAGCCGGTGCGCGATGACAATCATCGTGCGCTTGCCCATGATGTTTTCCATCGCCACTTTTATCTTTTGCTCGGTTTCAGTGTCGACCGCCGAGGTCGCCTCGTCGAGTATCAGGACCGGTGAGCGGCGCAGCAGCGCGCGGGCTATGCAAATCCTCTGCTTTTGCCCGCCCGACAGCCGCAAGCCGCGCTCCCCAACGACCGTATCAAACCCGTCGGGCATCGCTGCGATAAAATCGTAAGCGCACGCGGCGCGTGCGGCTTCCTCAACCTCCTCGCGTGTGACGGTGCGGCCTTCCTCCGCGCCGTAAGCTATGTTTTCCGCTATGGTACCGCTCCAAAGGGTCGTGTCCTGCATTACCATAGCGATGGCATTTCGCAGCGTTTTAATCGGTATAGTCTTTATGTCCCGCCCGTCAAGGCGTATGGTGCCTGAGTCGGGGTCGAAAAACCGCTCGAGCAGCGCAGTTATTGTGGTTTTGCCAACGCCCGTTGCGCCGACAATCGCCACCATCTCGCCCGGCTCAGCCGTAAAGCTTATATTCTCGAGCACCGGCTCGCCCGGCACGTAGGAGAAGCTGACGTCGTCAAACTCGATTTTACCGCGGAACTGTTCGGCTGCCAGCAGCTCTTTTTGTTCTGCAGTATCTTTTATATCAGGCTCGGTGTCGAGCACTTCAAACACGCGGCGCGCGCTCGCAAGCGCCGACTGGACATCCTCTACGAGCCTCGCGAGCACCGTCAACGGCTGGTAAAACAGCGAAAGGTACATAAAAAAGCCGACCAAATCCGCCACTCTTAGCCGCTGGCCAAGTATAAACATGCCACCGAAGCCAAGAACAAACGCCGAGCCGAGCGAGGTGAAAAACTCCACCGAAGGCTGGAATACCGCGTTTGCATAGTTTGCGCGGATGTTAACGAAGCTGTAGTGCTTGCAAGCCTTTTGCATCCGCTCGTACTCGTAGCTCTCCCGGCCGAAAGCCTGGATTTCGCGCACGCAGGAGAGATGCTCCTGCACATCGCCCGAAAGCTCACCCAGTACTTTTGCGTTTATATTAAACAGCGGGACGACACGCTTTGAAAACTGCGTGCTAATAAGCAGCACTATCGGAACGGGGATAAGCGACAGCGCCGCGAGCAATGGGTTTATGATGAATATTACAAGCGTTACGAATAGAAGTACGAGCACGTTTGTGAAAAAATCGGGGAGCGAGTGGGCGATAAGCACCTCGAGCGCGCGCGTGTCGTTTATCACTCTTGATAAAAGCTGGCCGGTCTGCTTGTCTTTATAATATCTTGGCGAAAGTTTTTGCAGCTTGTCGTATACCGCAAGGGTCATCTCGCCGACGAAGTTCCACGCGGCGACATGCGCCTGCGAAAGCGACGTATACCTGCACAGCGCGCGAAGGAGGTATGCTACGACAAGCGCCGCCGTATAAATCGCGATTTTTTCAACTGTCAGCTCACCGGGCGTGCTGATGACCGCCGTAAAGCGCCGTACTACCTCGGGTGTGACAAGCCCGAGCAGCGCCGTGCCGAGCACTCCAAGCGTCGCGAGTATCAGCGGCCCCCACCAGCGGCGCGCCATCTTTACAAGCCTTAAAATCGTCTGCATTCAAAACTCCGTCTTTTATGTAATTTTCACTCAAATATATCGTATCCGGCAAAGAGTTTCATCGCTGCCGGGTTACTCAATCATTTCGCACCCGGCGGCTCGCATAAGCTCAAAGGCGTTATGCTTTTGTTCCTGCGGGTACCAATGCGTGCCCAAAAACAGCGTGTCGGGCGAAGGGAGCATCGACAGCGCCGCGCCAAGGTTTTCAAGCCTCGCATAAACATTGTGCAGCTTTTTGCCCGATTCGCCGATACGCCTGTAAACATCTGTCCAGTCCAGCCGCTCCGGCATGCCGCTGCCGGGCACCCACTGTATGCCTTTTATGTTCTTTGATTTTAAGAGCATATCAAGGTGAGCAAGCTGCCCCACGCCGTCAAGATGGTAAAACGTGCGGTCGAGCTTTGCAGCCGTCGACTCAAGCTCGGGCAGCACGAACCGCTCGAACATCTCTGGGCTTATCATATACGAAAAGTCGCTTTGGAGTATATATGTCGGCCGCTCGCAGTATATTGCGTCCCAATGAGAGAAACCTTTTGCCACCGGCGCGATTATTGAGGTGAAATCGTCAAAGTATCGCAGCCACGCGGCCTGTATCTCGCGCACGCACCGCATGACTTCCTCCGGCTCGTCGTAAAGGTCGCAAAGCAGGTTCTCGGTGCCGCGGAAGGAGGCGAGTATATCCATCACTCCGCCAAGGTCCGCCATCGAAATTATCGCGCGCGAGGCGTATTTTTGCGCGAACACCATATAAAACTCGCGCACGCGGCGGTAGTATTTCGTGTCGGTGCGATACTCAAAATGCAGCTCCTTCAAAGGCGGCTTATACGGGCAGTCGAACCAGATTGTATACGGCGCCACATTTACCTCTGCCCCCATGAACGCCGCGGCGACGCCCGGCCCGAAAACGTTGAGGTTTACCATCGGGAACGCCTCGCCGAAATACTCAGAGCATGAAAGGTCATAGTCAGCCCTGTCAAGCAGCTCTTCGGGCGAGTATCGCTCGTCAAAAGCTGTCGCAAAGCTCAGCGGGGGCACTTTCGGCATTGGCCTACCTGGGTCTGCGCCGCCGATTACCACCGGTATAATCGGCCTTCCAAGCTCTCCGCGCCACCACTTTCCATAGCGTTTCGCCAGCGCATCGAAGTCGATTTCACCATATCTCATGCGTTTGCCCTCCAAATATGGGGTAATGCGCCGGTGCATCAAAATGGCACTATTCGAAAGATATAATAACACGCTGCGTGCCCGAATTCAAGTACAGGCAGCGAAATTATAAAGGAGCTTTCCAAAGCCGCTATCGACGGCAAAGGAACTTAAGCCTTGACAATAAAGCCCACAGCGGATAAAATTAGCTTAACAAACTCAAGGAAAGGAAATATTATGGGCGGCAAAGCTTTGCTTATACTTGTCGACGGCATGCGCCCCGACGCCGTCATAGAGTGCGGGCACCCCGCGGTAAAAGAGTTTCTAGAATCCTCGCTTTACACCCTCTCGGCGCGGACCGTTATGCCTTCGGTCACGCTGCCTACGCATATGTCGCTGTTTCACAGCGTGCCAGCCGAAAGGCATGGGATATTGTCAAACACATACACCCCGTTGGTGCGCCCGCTCGACGGGCTTTGCGAGCGGCTGAAAGCGGCGGAAAAAAGCTGCGCTTTCTTTTACAACTGGGAGCCGCTGCGAGACCTTGCGAGGCCTGGCTCGATCAGCGAGGCGGCGTACTATAACCAATCGATGCTCGGTTATGAAGAGACAAACGAGCTTGTAACGCTCGCCGCAATCGAAAGCATTACCCGCCGGTCGCCCGATTTTATCTTTGTCTATCTCGGATGGGTAGATGAGCAGGGCCATGCCACCGGTTGGCTTTCCGACGAGTATATGCGCTCGGTCCGCGTATCGTGGGACGAAATCGCGCGTTTGTCCGAAGCTGCGCTTTGCCGCGGCTACAACGTCTTTGTCACCGCCGACCACGGCGGGCACAGCCGCTCCCACGGCTCCGATATGGACGAAGACATGCTTATCCCGCTGTTTATCCGCGGGGAAGGCATTGCGCCCGGCACGCTGCCCGAGGGTACGTCCATCATGGACATAGCACCTACAATTGTTAGGCTCTTAGGCGCGCAGCCCGCCCGCGAGTGGGAAGGCAAGCCTCTTATATAGCCATTTTTCGCAGCGATAAAACCGCTGCGATATTTTTGACCTTTGCGCATCCTTTTTATGGCTTATTCCCCGTTTATTTCCCCGGCATAACCGCCACGGCGAAAACCATATATTTATATACAAAATAAAATAAAGGGGGATTGACATGAAAAAACTGTGGTCGATACTACTTGCCGCCTTTATAGCCGCGACGTTTGCAACAGCCACCTCCGCGCAATCGGACAAGATTTTGATGGGTACGCCCGTTGTCGACGGAGTGCTCGACGAGATATACCTGCAAAGCGTCGCGGTTCCGCTTGGGGAGCCGTTTCACACCACCGGCGACTCGCTCGAAAGCGACGCGAAGGCAACCGCATACCTGCTTTACGACGCCGAAAAGCTTTACGTCTGCGTGGTTGTCAGCGACAACGACATCCTTATGCGCGAAAAAGATTACATAGAAAGCAGCGACAACCCATGGGAGAACGATGTAGTTGAAATTTGGGTCGACGAGGATATGCTCGGCAGCAAGACAAAAATTTCGCTTGACTCGGAGGCGACAAAGCTGTTCGGCACTCCCGACCCGTATGGGCTTGTAGAGCAGACAAAAGGTGCGGTAACTAAAGGCGACGGGACCTACACCGTGGAGTTTGCTATCCCTCTGCTTGAGCCCGGTGTGGAAGGCAAAACCTACGGGTTTTCGCTGCAAGTAAACGACCTGTTCCCCGACAGCCATGTTGTTGCGCTCGGCTCGCAAGCGCCTGAAGAATATGTCTTCGGCGGGCCTGTCGTGATGCCCGAGCCCGAACCAGAGCCAGAACTTGATGAAACAGCAGGAGCAACGCCGCCCGCTCCCGCTACTTTCGACTTTACGCCGGCAGCATTTATGCTCCTTATAGCCGCGTCGGCAGCCTTGGCGGCAAGAAAGAAACGCTAAGCTGCCCCTTTATATTGCCCGCTATCTCAATTTGGTGGCGGGCTTTTTATTAGCCTTCCGTTTTCAGCTCGTTTATCTCTTTTTGCGTGAGCGGCTTTACGATGCCCATCACATATTTTGTTAGTAGTATAATGCGCGCATATCCTTCGGCCGCCTCCATGCGGTGCCACGCTTCAGTCAGGTCGCGGCCCCATGCGACAAGCCCATGATGGGCGAGCAGCACGGCGCGGTGGGTTTTACAGTACGGAGCGACCGAGTCACCGACTGCAGGCGTGCCGGGCTTTGCATAAGGCGCGCATGGCACCTCGCCAAGCAGCACTAAAGCTTCGGGGTATATCGGCAAATCCAGCGGCTGCTCGGCTACCGCGAATGCGGTTGAGTAAGGCGGGTGCGCGTGAACGACGGCGCATATCTCGGTGTTTTCTTTGTATATCCTCAGGTGCATGCCTGTTTCGGATGACTTTTTGCCGCTGCCGGACAGTATTTTCCCCTCAAGGTTAACGCGCAACAGCATATCGGCCGTCATATCGCCCTTTGAAACTCCCGTCGGGGTTATAAGGATGCTGCCGTCGGGGAGCCGGGCGCTTATGTTGCCGTCGTTTGCGGCGACAAAGCCGCGCTCGTACATTTTTTTGCCAATCTCTATAATTTTCTCCGCAATGCCGTTCATTTTATTGCTCCGTTTTTTACGTTATGATACCACCTGCCCCGCGTTTTTTCAAGCTATAAAATTCCCGGCCGCCGACCGGCAGCCGGGTCTGATGTGTGTTTCCATATTACTTCGGCACCCTTATGAGAATTTCTATAGCGTCGGGAAGCTCCCTTTTTTGCTTTGTCACTTTTATGCCCGCTCCCATTACAGTCTCGATGGCGCGGTCGATTGTGTTAAACAGTATGCGAATGTCCTTTAGTATCATCTTGCGCCTGCCGCGGCGCGTTTCGGGCTGGCAGTTTTGCTCGCTCAGCTTTTTTTCCACATAAGCTTCGGTCTGCGACACGTTGAGGCTATGCTTTATCACATGTTCAATCGCGCCCATCCGCATCTCTTGCGGAAGCCTTAATATAGCGCGCGCGTGGCGCTCCGTCAGCCCGCCCTTTAGTATCGCCTCGCGTTCGTCTGCGTCGTACCGGAGCAGTCTTAGTTTGTTTGCCACATACGATTGGCTTGTCGACAGCCTGCGCGCAACTTGTTCCTGCGTGTACTTGTAAATGAATATCAGTTCCGCTATTGCCGAGGCTTCTTCGAACATGTTCAGGTTTTCCCGCTGAATGTTCTCGATTATCGACAGCTCGGCGGACCGCAGCCCGTCGACATTGAGTATAAGGCATGGCACGCTTTGCAGCCCAAGCATCTTCGCCGCGCGCAGCCTGCGTTCGCCCGCCACCAGTTCATATTTGCCCTCGGCTTCGGGCGAGCGGCGCACCGTCAGCGGCTGAAGGATGCCGTACTGCGCGATGCTGTCGGCAAGCCTTGCGATTGCTTCCTCGTCGAACTCCTTCCTCGGCTGCGAAGGGTTGGGAATAATAGCGTCGCACGCAATTTCGTATACGGTATCTACTCCGCTCAGCACAACATTAAACCTCCGTGATTTTTAGTATGTAACCAAATCATATCACGGAGGTTTATTTCCCGCACGAAAATCGTGCCAGAGAATAATATTTTGTTTTGTCCCGGAGTATCACCCAATAAAAGTTTTAGGCGTACCCTGAAGTAAACGCTCGTTATAAGGGGTTTTTAGTTATTTGCGAGTAGCGGCGCGGGTAGATTTTTGGGGTAGGTGCAACTTTTTGTATTATTATCAGCACTCGCGTTAGGTCTTCCTCCCCGCCCCGCAGCGTTAATGTTATATTTTCCGCGATTTCCCCGCCGGTCTCTGTCAGCGCATGTCGAGCTTGCTCTATTTCCTCGGCTGCCGAGATGCTTTTCATGGCGATAAACCTTCCGCCCACGCGAACGAATGGCAGGCAAAGCTCGCAAAGCACGTTCAGCCTGCCGACAGCGCGTGCCGTAACCACATCGTACCGTTCGCGGTAAGGCGGCCCGGCGCCAAGGTCCTCGGCGCGCCCGCACAGCGCCGAGAAGTTGCGCAGTCCAAGCTCATGCGCCGCGTCGGCAGCGAACGTCACTTTTTTCTGCGTCGCGTCAAGTGCGGTGACCCGCACCTCGGGCATTGCTATCGCCACCGGCAACGCGGGGAATCCTGCGCCGCTCCCCACGTCGAGCAACGTCTCGCCGGGGTTAAGGTAGGGGAGCAGGGTGAGCGAGTCGGCGAAATGCATAAGCGCCACGCCTTCCGGCGTGTCGATAGAGGTCAGGTTGACAAGTTCGTTTGCCGCAAGTAATCGTTCCGAAAGGCGCGCAAGCAAAAGTTCGGCGCCCTCCCACAGCTTAATACCATTTGCCGTGAGAGTATCGCTTATAAGATTTACGTTTTCTTCCAAATTCATCGCTATACCCATATCCAATCCGTAATCCGTTATTGTACTAATCGCGCATAGCTGTCAATTGCGAGGTCACGGCCATTACCTGGCGCGATGGCGCCGGCGGTAGGATGCGCGATTATTTGATGCCAAAAAAGATAAGCAAAACGCCTATATCGGCTGGCGATACTCCGCTGATTCTCGACGCCTGGCCTATATCGGCCGGTTTTATTTTGTTAAGCTTTTGGACCGCTTCGTTGCTGAGCCCTTTTATAGCCGAGTAGTCAAAATCGGGCGGGAGCTTTTTTTCGGCGAGCTTTTTCATGCGCTCGGCTTCGGCGAGCTGGCGCTTGATATAACCCTCGTATTTCAGCTCTATCTCGGCTTTCCTTCGCAGCGACTCGGGGATATCGGTGCGGGTGGGGTCAAAGGCAGCGAGAAGTTCGCAGTCTACGCCCGGTCTGCGCAAAAGGTCGGCAAGCTTAACCGGCACCGTTATCGGGCCGCCGCCTTTTTCTTCAAGCAGGCGGTTCAGCTCCGGCGAGGGCCTTATGGTCGTGCGCTCAAAGCGTTCGCGCTCTTTTTTCACCATCTCGGCGCGTTCAATATAATCCTTGTACCGCTCTTCGGAGAGCAGCCCCACTTCCCGCCCTATCGGGGCGAGACGGTCGTATGCGTTGTCCTGCCTGAGCAGCAGCCTGAACTCCGAGCGCGAAGTCATAACACGGTACGGCTCGTTTGTGCCTTTTGTGACAAGGTCGTCTATCAGCATCCCAATATAGCTCGACTCGCGCGTTAGCACTATCTGCTTTTGCCCCAAAAGCTTGCGCGCGGCGTTAATCCCAGCGACGAGCCCCTGCACGGCGGCTTCCTCATAGCCCGAGGTGCCGTTGAACTGCCCCGCCCCGTAGAGGTTTTCAATCTCTTTAAACTCCAGCGTCGGGTAAAGCTGCGTCGGGTCGGCGCAGTCGTATTCAATCGCATAAGCGGTGCGCGTCATGCGTGCGTTTTCAAATCCTTCAAGCGAGTGCAGCATTTCAATTTGCACATCCTCGGGCAAAGACGACGAGAATCCCTGCAGGTAAAGCTCTTTCGTATCGCGGCCGAGCGGCTCCACAAATAGCTGGTGCCGCTCCTTGTCGGCGAACCTTACGACCTTATCCTCAATGCTCGGGCAATAGCGTGGGCCAACGCCTTCTATCACGCCCGAGTAGAGCGGCGAGCGGTGCAGGTTCTCGCGAATGATCGCATGCGTTTTCGCGTTGGTGTAAACTATGCGGCAGGGTATCTGCTCCCGCGAGTTGAGCTCCTCTTCGTCGGTAAGCGTTGAAAACGGCGTTATATGCTTTTCGCCGTACTGGATCTCGAGCCGCTCAAGGTCGACGGTATCGGCATGCACGCGCGGGGGCGTGCCTGTCTTAAAGCGCATGAGGCTTATCCCAGCCTCGCGCAGCGATTTTGAAAGCCCTTCCGACGGCAGCATCCCGTCCGGGCCTGAAGGGTAAACGGCTTCGCCGACCACCACGCGGCTATCGAGGAAAGTGCCGGTGCACAAAATCACCGCACGGGCGCTCCACTCGGCGCCGAGCCGCGTGCGCAGGCCAACGACCCTTCTTTTCCCGCCGGGCGCAGGTTCCGTGACAAGTTCTGTTATCTCGGCTTGCACTAGTATTAAGTTCGGCTGGCTTTCAAGCACCGACTTCATTATCTGCCTGTACAGGAATCGGTCGGCTTGGACGCGCTTCGACTGCACCGCCGGCCCTTTGCTCTCATTTAGCGTTCTCGACTGTAGCGTCACGATATCGGCGACGCGGGCCATTTCGCCGCCCAGCGCGTCAAGCTCAAACACAAGCTGGCCTTTGCCGGTGCCGCCTATCGAGGGATTGCATGGCATGTTGCCGACGGCGTCGAGGTTAAGCGTAAAAAGCACAGTCGAAAGGCCAAGCCGGGCGGCTGCAAGTGCCGCTTCAATCCCGGCGTGGCCGGCTCCGACCACAGCGATGTCGGCTGAATAGTATTTCCTAAGATTCTCTTCTCTTGTTTCATTTATATGTGTAAGCATTAAAAATCTTCCGTTTTATAAAGGATTGCGCAAAAGGTTTCTCTATGTTAAAAAACCGCGCCAGCACGCGGCGCGGCTATATTTTTTTGCGCGCGCAAATACCCGTCAGGTGAGCTCTGCAGCGTCCTGACGGTGAGAGTCTATTTTAACTTCGCCGGCGCCAAAATTGACCATGCTCTCGGGCACTACATATGCGGTCGTAACTTTGTCGCCGTCAATTTTAATCTCGCGCCAGCCCCACATAGAGTCCTCGGGGTTTGGCATCGACGAGTACGAGTAGTTGCCGGCTCGGCACAAAGGCTTGCTACCATACTCGTCGTTTGTCCATATAATCTCGGACTTGTGCGTGTGGCCCGCAAACATTGCAATTATCGCGTCCTCCTCGCGCACGAGTGTTTTAAACTCGTCGCGCTCGGATCCGAGCGCAAAATCGTGGGCGCACAGAAATACCATTTTGCCTGGGTTTTGCTTTATCGCATTCCTTATCAGCCCGGTATCAGAAAAAGAATACGTCCCGTGGTTGTGCACGGGCGCATTCAAATTCTCACCGAAATTGTCGAGCATCACGAACACGGCGTCGCCAATCGTTACTACAAAGCTTCGTTTGGCGCCCGTTATCCTTTCCCAATCTTCGTGCGTGTACTGCTCGTGGTTGCCCGGGATAAAATATGCCGGGCAGGGGAATCTTTTTACATAATCGCGCAAAAACCTTGCGGTATTGCTCACCCCGCCGTTTGAATACGAGCCGTACAGCGGCCCGACCTCCCAATAGTCGAGAGAGTAGTCGCCGAGCATCAGTACCGCTTCATATGGCTCGCGCTCGTACTCGTCGCAAAGGTCGCGTACCAGCTTTTCCATCCTAGCCTCGGGGCTCATCCCGTACCAAGGGATATGGCAAAGGTGAATGTCCGATAAAAGCAAAACCTTCAATGGCGTAAACCGTCCGTACTATATGTTTCGATTTTATTATAACAAATAAAAATTTTTTGTCAACACGCTAAAAAATTCGCAAAATCAGCTCGGTCGCAAGCACAGCCAAAACGGATGCGCCGCTGACTATGAGCAGCTTTCCGCCCGCCAGCGACAGTCCAAGCGCCACGGTACCCCCGATTAAAGACGGAATCATCGACTCGGTGCTGTATAGCACTCCGGGAAAGACGAGCGCCGCGAGCACACCGTATGGGACATATGTAAAAAACGAGCGCACATATGCGTTTTTAAACTTGCCGCGCCAAACTGCAAGCGGGACGATACGAACCAGATATGTCACCGCGGCTGTGACTGCCGCCAATACGCATAGATGAAAAATGCTCGGCCTCATTCGGCTGCAGCCTCCTTTCCGCCTTGGTGTCTGCTAGAAGTGTTGGTGCTGCCGCCGTGCTCCATGCTTTCTTCATTCACCGGGAACAAAGCCGCGCATACTGCCGCCGCAGCAATGCCGCTTATTATCACCCGCCATCCGTCGCCCAAAAAGCCAAGAGCGGGTACAAAGGCGAGCGCGCAGCTTATCGCCGCCGCCAGAATCACGACCGATAGAACCGGCTTTGATTTTTTCGCGGGCGGCACGATCAATGCTATGAACATCGCGTAAAGCGCAATGCCTAGCGCCGAGAGTATCGTGTCCGGTATAATCCCGCTCGCAAGCCCGCCGACCACTGTGCCCGACACCCAGCCCGAGTACGAGCAGAGTATCAGCCCCAGCAGGTATTTGAAGTTTAGCGGCTCGTCGCGCGTCATCGCGATAGCAAACACCTCGTCGGTGTTGCCGAAGCCAATTATAAGCCGCTGCCAAAGCGTTATGTCAGCCGGTAGCTTTTGCGAGTATGAGAGCGACATAAGAAAATACCTCGCGTTTATGACAAGCATTGTCAGCGCAGTTTCAATTATCGCCGCGCCCGCTGCGACAAGGTCTAAAAATACGAATTGGCCCGTGCCGGTAAATGCGGTCATCGAAACCGCCGCCGCAAGCCAAACCGGCACGCCGCGCGACGCGGCAAGTATCCCAAATGCGATTGCGACCGAAAAATAACCGAAAAATATTGGTAACGCGTCTATTAAGCCTTGCCTGAAAGTCAGCCGGGTATTCACAAAGCTACTCTCCTAAGGGGTAATATGCAAGCCGGGAGCAGCCGCCCCCGGCTTGACACTTATTTTGACACATATTTTTTAGTTGGCTTTACACTCGCTGCTTTGCAGCAACGAGGGTGTTTTTGAGGAGCATCGTTATTGTCATCGGGCCGACGCCGCCCGGGACCGGCGTAATGTATGAGGCTTTCGGCTCGACGGCGGCGAAATCCACATCGCCGCAGAGCTTGCCGTCCGGCCCACGGTTTATTCCCACGTCGATAACGACCGCTCCGGTCGATACCATGTCGGCGGTTATAAAGCCAGCCCTGCCGACAGCCGAAACTAGGATTTCAGCCCTCCTGCACTCTTCAGCGAGGTCTTTTGTCTTCGAGTGGCAAACCGTAACCGTGCCATTCGCGTGCAGAAGCATTATTGCAATCGGTTTGCCGACTATGTTTGAGCGCCCGACTACTACGCAGCGCTTACCCGCCACCTCAATGCCCGAGCGGGAAAGCAGCTCCATAATTCCCGCCGGCGTGCAGGGCAAAAATACCGGCTCGCCAATAGTCAGCCTGCCCACGTTATAGGGGTGGAAGCAGTCGACATCCTTGCCCGGGTCGATGCTTTTTATCACCGCTGATTCGTTTATATGCGCGGGCAGCGGGAGCTGCACTAGTATCCCGTGGATTTTCTCGTCTCGGTTGAGCTTTTCTATAAGCTCGAGCAGCTCGCTCTCCGTTGTCTCGCCCGGCAAATAGTGGACCTCCGAATACATCCCGACCTCTTCGCAGGCGGCTTTCTTGTTTCTCACATATGTATGAGAAGCCAAGTCGTCGCCCACGAGTATTACCGCAAGGCCGGGCTTTGTATTCATTTTTGAAACCTCTTCGCGCAGCTCGGCCCGAATCTGCGCAGAAATCGCTTTTCCGTCAATTATTTTCGCCATCTGTCGTATTCTCTCCGCCGTCTTTGCTATCAGAGTTGCCATCTGCCGGCGCATCGTCGGCACCAGCTTTCCCATCGGCACCGGCGCCCTCGCCCTCTTTTGCTCCGCCATCCGCTTCGCCTTCGCCAGTCGGCTCAGATGCGTTTTCACCTGCATTTTGCGAGCCTGGCGCTTCTGCCGCCTTCATAAAAGCGGTAGGTGCAAACCTGCCGCGGCGCGCGAGCGCGGACATAACTATAAGCAGCGCCGTGGCTACCACAAACGACACGAACGCCACAAGCTGCGAGATGCGCACGTCGCCAACGTATAGGCTGTCAGTCCGCAAGCCCTCGATGAACATGCGCCCGAAGCCATACCATGCGAGATACATTAGGAGTATCTGACCGTCGAATTTTTTCTTTTTGTAAAGGAGGTTTATAATTATAAACCCAATAAGGTTCCACAGCGACTCGTAAAGGAATGTGGGGTGCACATATATCGTTTGGGGATGATACTTATTGCGTATGCCCATCCGCCACGGGAGGGTAGTCGGTTCGCCGTATGCCTCGGCGTTTGTAAAGTTCCCCCAGCGGCCGATTATCTGCCCAAGCATTGTCGCCGGGCCAAGCATATCGAAAATCCGCCAGATTTTCAGCTTTTTTATTTTTATAAACAACGCCGCCGCGATTGATCCGCCGATAATGCCGCCGTAAATGGCAAGCCCGCCTTTCCAAATCGCCGCTATGTTCATTAGCGTCTCGCTGACCGTATCGCCTATATAAGAGGGCAGATTAGTCAGCACATAGTACAGCCGCGCGCCGACAAGGCCGGCGAGCACCACGTATATCGCAAGGTCGAGCACGTCGTCGGAGCTCACTTTCTCCTGACGCGCGCGGTACAAAACATAGCATACGGCCGCCACAATGCCGAGCGTTATTAAGATGCCGTACCAGACGATCTCAAGCGACCCGATTTTTATCGCAACCGAGTTTATTTTAAACTCGCCAATACCAAGCCCCGGGAACGATATATAGCTTTCAAGATTGCGGGAACTCATACTTTTTCGGCTTCCTCAAGAGGGTAAACTGTCGCAAGCGCGTAGTGGCTGTCCTGGAACACCGACCTGAAAATTTTATCGGTATACTCAAAATCAAGCTCACGGATTACCTCGGCGTAATCGAGCATGTCGGCGCCCTCGAACACGAAATTGCCGAGGAAGTTATTCACTATCTCGGAGGTGCTGTCAAACCCCTTGATGAAGTTTGAAAACATCACCCTGCGGCAGCGCTCGAAATCGTCTTTTGATAGCCCGTCGCGCTTTTGCTTATCAATATATTTGAGGAACCGGCTGTAGACCTCTTCGGGGCGGTCGGATTCGCCTTGGACGCAGAACATCGACATGCTGTGGTTGTGGTCGTGCCATGCGCCAAAACTCTTTGTAATCAGCCCCTCTTCATAGAGCTTGTTGTAAAACTCGCTAGCTCCACCGAACAGCATGTTCTCGAGCACCGTCATCGCGGCGTTCTTTTTCATGCGCTCGTACGGGTTGCTTGAAATCTCAACGTCTTTGACGCCTATCGCAAAAAGCGGCTTTGCGACCTGCATCCTGCAGGTGAAATTTGGCCTATTTACCTCCGGATCCTCCGCAGGCTCTATGCACTCCACCTCATGCGTGGCCTGGGGCTTTAGCACCTTGTCGGCTACGGCGATGACCTCTTCGGGCGTCACGTCTCCGCTAACGCAGAGCGCCATATTGCCGAGGTTGTAGAAGGTGTTATAGCATTTGTAAAGCAAATGATGGTCGATTTTTGCTATCGACTCCACCGTGCCCGCAATGTCGATCCTCGCGTTGTGGTTTTTGTACATCGCGCGCATCAAGCCGAAAAACAGCGCCCTGCCGGGGTTGTCCTCGCCCATGCGTATCTCCTGAGCGATTATGCCCTGCTCCTTTTGCACCGACTGCTCTGTAAAATAGGGCTTTGTCACATAGTCGAGCAGAATCTCCAGTGATTCATAGAACTTATCGGTGCACGAGAAAAGGTACATCGTGCAGAGGAACGAGGTGTAAGCGTTTGCCGAAGCGCCGGTCCGCGCAAACTTTGCAAACGTGTCCTCGCCGTCCTCGTTCTCGAACATTTTGTGCTCAAGGAAGTGCGCGATGCCGTCTGGCACCTCAGTGTACTCTGCCTCGCCTTTGATGCGGAACTTGTTATGCACCGAGCCGTATTTTGTCCCGAACATCGCATAGTAAGTAGACAGCTTCTTCGGGATTACGTATATATCAAGCCCGCTTTTGTGCTTTACATAGTAATACTTTTCGCCAATCGCGGGGTTTTCTTTCACGTTCACCCTGCTTTCGATCATTCTTCATCGCTCCCTTCGTCGGGCTTCAGCGTTCCGTTGAGGAAATAGATTGTATCAAGCGTCACGCGCTTTGCCATATTGGCTATATCCTCTGCGGTGACCGTCTCAATTGCAGCCGCCGCGTCCTCGGGCGAGTCGTCGCGCCCCACAAGCATGCGGGAGGTGTACCAAGACTTTATCGAGTCAGCGTTGTCGTAAAGCTCGCGGTAGCTGTTTTTAAGCGAGTTGCGCGCGGCGGCAAGCTCCGCCTCGGTTATCTCGCCCGCGCGCGTAAGCTCCAGCTGGCGCAAAATCTCGTCTTGGGCCTTCTGCTTGTTCGCCACGTCTATGCCGCTTGAGACTATCATAATGCCCTTATGCGCTTCTCCCATAGCGCTGCAGTAATAGCAAAGGCTGAGCTTTTCGCGCACGTTCACAAACAGCTTTGACGTCGGCGAGCCGCCGTAAAGCTCGCGGAACATCGCGAACACATGATAGTCGCGGTCGGCAAGCGTGCAGTCGGTGCGGAAGCCAAGCGAAAGCTTGCCCTGCTTGACCGGCTGATCCTCGATTACTTCCTTAACCTTTTCGGCGCGGCGGATGACCTCGGTCTTCAGCTCCGGAGCCGAGATGTTCGCGCAGCGCCCGAATATATCGCGCAGCTGCTCGGTCAGCTTGCCAATGTCAAAGCTTCCCACAAAATAAAGCTCGACCCGCGTGCCCGAGATTATCCATTTGTAAAACTCATAAAGCGACTCGGGCGTTACAGCCTGCACGTCCTCTATTTCGCCAAGCTCCGAGACTGCATAAGCTTCGCCGCGGCACATCTCGTCACGGCAGCGCTTTACGGCGTAGTAGTTCTTATTGTTTATCTGCGCCTTGATTCGGTCGATAAGGTTTCGCTTTTCGCCTTCCACATAATCGGCGCGGAACACTCCGCCTTCGGTGACAGGGCTAAACACTATCTCCTCCATTACGCCGAGCAGCTCAGACATAATCGGCGTCGGCTCAAGCGCGTATTTGTCGGCGAGCACATAGGAGGAAAACCCGATGACCTGCGTTTCGCCCAGCTTGTAGTTGCGAGGCCAGATATACGAGCCGTAAAGGTAGTCGAACTGCCTGTTTAAGGAAGCCATGTCGGGGTACTTTTTCGTCCCGCGCAATAACACCGAGGGCAACAGCGCCGCTTTAGCCGCGGTCTCGGCGCGAAGGGGGATGAAAAACTCTGCCGATATGAAGTTCGTTTTAAATTTGTCGGTTTCTATTACGTTGAGGTAAACCGAATCGGCGAGCTTAATTCTAGTAGGCGGCATGCAAACACTCCTTCCCTATGTAAATGCCCGCCGGTAACGGCATGTCCGACGGGCGTCAATTGTTTTTTCTCAACTCAAATAGAAAATATCAGGTATATTATACTACCCAGACTGTTTATTTTCAACCGTTATTTCAAGATTATGCCGTTTTTTATCAAAGGGGAAGAACTTATCCGCCACAGGCTCACCGTCAAGCCTGTACTCGGTGCGATCACCAAGCTGCGCGCGGATTGTGTACTGCGTGCCGTGCCGCTGCACCTGCAGGGTGAAGCCCGGAAAGCGCGCCGACAGCTTCGGCGTGATGCTAAACCCGTCCGCACGCTCGTCATACCCAAGCAGGTACTCAAGCACAGCCTTGTAGTACCACGCAGCTGCGCCGGTATACAGCGACCATCCGCAGCGTCCGGCGAAGTCGGGGTTTGAGTAAACGTCGCCGGCCATAGCATACGGCTCGCCGCCGTAAATTTCGGCAAGCTCGGGGTCAGTGCAGCGCTCGGCAGGGTTGAGCGCGAAAAGCAGCTCGGTGCCTTGGTCTATCATGCCCGCATCGAGCATCGCAATCGCCGCCCAAACCGCCGCATGCGTGTATTGGCCTCCGTTTTCGCGCACGCCCGGCACATAGCCTTGTATATACCCGGGGTTCCTGCCTGTGCCCGGCACGAACGGGGGCGTAAACAGCTTCATAATCCGGTAATCGCGGTCGTACAGAGCCCCAAACATCGTCTCAAGCGCCGTGCGCGTGCGGCTATGGCCATCAGTGTTACCTTTGCCCATGCCCGAAAGCTGCGCAAATGCCTGCGGCAGGATGTCTATCTGGCAGCCGCCTTCGGTAGTGGCGGCACCGAGCACAAGACCGTCGCCATAAAATGCGCGGACATAGCGGTCGGTCGCCCACGCGTACTTCTCCACCGCGAGAAGGAGCGACGCAGCCGCGGCTTTGTACTTCTCACTGCCGTCAAAATCGCCGCGCAGCTCGGAGAGCTTTGAAAATTTCTCAAGAGTTATCGCTAAAAACTGCGCGAGCCATACGCTTTCGCCGCCGGTTTCGTTGCCCTGCTGGTCAATGCCGACGCGGTTTAAGCCGTCGTTCCAGTCGCAGCTGCCAATATAAGGCAGCCCGCGCGGCGATAGCCTGTCGAGCGCGCGCTCGAGCGCACGCGCGCAGTGGGTATAGATGTCCTCTTTAAACTCGGTCCTGCCAACCTCGCTATATCGCTCGTGCTCGCCCGGGCGCAATATTGGCGCGTCGGCATAGCGTATTTTGACCGAAAGCACGCTTGTGTCACCTGTGCGGGTTACATACTCGGCTACGGCGTACGGTAGCCATATATAGTCGTCCGAGCAGAGCGAGCGCACGCCTTTTGTCACGACGGTATCCCGCGCGGGCAGATGGTGCCACCAGTGCATGGCGTCGCCGTGCGCGAACTGGTTGAACGCAGCACGGATAATATGCACGCGCGCTTTTTTCGGATGCGAGTAAAGAACCGCGAGGCAGTCCTGAAGCTGGTCGCGGAAGCCGTACGCGCCACCCGACTGGTAAAACCCGGTCCGCGCGAGCAGCCTTGCGGACAGCACTTGGTATGGGATATAGAAGTTAAACATCTCGTCGAGCGCGCGGTTTTGCGACTCGAGCATAAACCCGCCGGCTACCCGCTCAGCGCGTGCCGCATAGAGAGCAAACCCTGCCTCTACGTCGGAGATGTCCTTATACTTTTCGCGTATATAGGACCCGCAGAGGTCGTTTTGCTCGCCGGTAATGCCTAAAAGAAATATAAATCCCCTCTCGACCCGCCTTACGGTCACAAATATCCGCTTGTGCGTAAACTCGCCGTAAAGGCACCTATATACCGCTGTGTCGCCTATGCACTCGCGGACAACCGCGTCCGGGTCGGCAGGCTCCGAGCCGAAGCAGAGGGTTAGCTCAAACGCCAGCTTTGCGCCTCCCGTGCCGGCTGAAGAGCCGTCCGGCGAAAACTTGCCAGCCGCATTGTCGCGCACCTCGGCGCGCGTTATGGCGTCCTCGCGGTCGAATGTCACAGCTATAATTTTAACCGGCAAAAGCGGATCGACGCCTACGGCAATCTCGTAATCGGCCGCAAAGCCCCCGTACTCTATTTTGCCTTTGTACACCGCGTTGCCTCGCCCAAAGCTTACCGTATGCGCCGAGGCCGCAAGGTCCCAGCTTGCTCCGGGCATGCAAAGCACTAGCCGCTCTCCGCGCATGCCCTCATGCGCTACGCCATTCCACGGCGTGAGCCTTCGCTCGCGCGAGTTGCCAAACCATGTATAACCGAGGCTGTTGTGCGTAATCAGCGTACCGAACGCGTTGCCGGTGTAGATATACGACTGCGGGAGCACCTGCTCGCGGGATTTAACCGTGAAGTTATCCACACCGAAAAAACCGCCTCGGACAGGCAATCTCACATCCGTTTCCACAGAGTTTTCCACTTGTTGTGGATAAACCCTGCGGACTTTCGGCTCGCTGTGGAAAACCAGCTCAGGACGCTCTCGCATTATGCGCAAGTAAACGTTTGAGAGGGTGTTTGTGCCGTCGAGCACAATGTCAAGACGCGAGAGCATGCGGAGCAGCGCGGTGTCGGGCGACGAGCGCAAAAGGTACACGCCGCCGGGCGCGCCAAGCATTCGCACATCGCCGTACTCACGCACAAGGTCGATAAGCATCGTCCGCACAGGCTCGCCGTATGCTGCGATTTCGCCATAGCAGATTATAAGCTCTGTCTTTATGCCCATCACGCGCAGCCACCTGTGGGCCGATATAAACGCCGCTATAAGGTGGCAGCTAGCGTCGCCGGGCATCAACCGCGTGCTGATGCTTATAACCGTAAACGGCAAGTCGCCTGAGATAGCGTTTCGCCAAAGCGAAGTCCTGGGCTGAGGCTGGCTAGGCAATATTAGCTTGCCTGCTTCGCTGTCGTCTTCGTAGTCTTTTTTCAGCTTGTGGAAAGTCGCGGCAAGGAGTAGCTCAGCCGCGCGCATCGAGTCTGGCGCCGAAAGCACGCCCATGCCAGCTTGCGACCAGCGCCGCAGGCTTGCTATAGCCGAGTCCGCATAGCTGCGCTCGCGGGTAGCGCGAACGTAGCGTATCGTTTGTATCGCGTCCGCCCTTGATTTTGCAGGCGCGATGAGGAAAGTGCAAGCATAGCGCCCGCTTTTGGTCTCGGAGCGCTTCTTTATTGCGCAGAAAGGCGTAATGCATGCGCCTGTCGCGTTACCGAGCGGCAGCTCGGTAAGCTGGGCAAGCTCGCGGTCGCCGTACATTAGCGGCAGCGCGCCCTCACGCCTCGTTGTGAACGACACCCCGCCGCTTGAAGTTTCAAGAGTTACCGCAAGCCACCGCTCTTTGTCGCCGGTTTTAGAGAGCGCCCTGTAAAGCAGTATATTCTCTTCTGCGAAATACTCGGATTCAACTGAAAGGTCATGGTATGCCGGGTGTGAATTATACTCATTTTCAGGGCGAATCGCCGGCACGAAGCACAAAAGCGGACAAACTTCGGCGGCAGGGCCTTCGTATGCGAGCGTAATCACAAAACATGTGCAGTCACCGCGCACTGTCAGTATCGCGGCGGTTTTCATCCGAGAGCCGCCAGACGAGGTTTCGTTTATATATTTTACCGAAGTCGAAGAAGCCGACCTGCAAAAACCGCCGTCAAGCGCGTTTATAACGCGCGAGCCGCGCTTGTCTTTGACCTCGAGGAAAAGCTTCAGCCCGCCGTCGCCGTTTTGCCCGAACGGCGACGTAGTTATAATGCTATTGCCATTGTAGAGGCACACTTTGCCTGCTGCCGTGGCGACAATCCTTGTCCCGCCATTTGATACGACTGCGGTGCGAGGTACGGCTTTGTTGTCCTCGCGGTAAGGCTCGGGCGCAGGCAAAGTGTGCGTGCGCACAGGGATATCCCTGCGGTATGGCACAGTCTTGTGGATAACCGCGTCGACCGGGATTTTCTCGCAAAGCAGGCTATCTGCAGCAGCGCCCATACGCGGGTCGCTCATAAAGTATTTTACAAAGATGTTGTCAAGCAAGAAGTTCGCCGCCGATATTATGCTCATGCCCACATGGTGAGCCATAAAGGTGCGGATTATCGCGCAACCTGAGCCGACGCGCGAGGGTGTGAAGTCCACCGCCTCGTAAAAGCCGTATTTACCGTACATCCCGAACTTTTTCAGCCGCTCGAGGTTGCGCAGCGAGGCGACCGGCGCGTAGGTCAATGTCAAAAACGACGCATACGGAGCGAGTACTGCTTCGGCGTCGAGCCCGCGCTTCATCGCAAGCTTTTGGACGCCGTACGCTGCGTACTGATAGTTCATCGCCGCGTCGAACGCGAAATAGCACGACTCTGACTTGCCCCACATGCCGCGCAGCCGCTCTTTCTTTTGCTGCGTGAACGCAAACGCGAGCGCCTCATCTATCAGCGAGCCTTTGTAGACCGGTAAGAACAACGAGGCCATGAAGTACTCGAACATCGTGCCCGACCAAGACAGAAGCCCGATGTGCCCGTCGGCGCTTATCACCGGACGGCCAAGCCGCCTCCAGTGAACGCGCGGCACCATGCCCGCCGCGACGGCATAATAGCTTGTTATTCGCGACTCGCTCATAAGCAAGTCGTAGCCGCCGCCGGGCTTTTGCGCAGCTGTATCGTAACCAAGGTAAAACAGGTCCCTGTCGGGATTGTACAGCACCGAAAAATCCATCGAGTCGAGCAGGGCTTTTATGCGCGCGCGCAGCCGCTCGGCCCTCTCGCCGCGCAAACTTTTTTCAACCGTGAGCCCTTGCGAGAGCACCAGCAAGCACACCGCATAGTTGCCGCTGTCGACTGTCGACACATATGGCGTACCGAGCACATTGAGCGTCGCGGTGTCGTACCAGTTGTAAAGATGCCCGCGCCATTTTGGCATCGACTCTAGCGAGTCCAGGGCTTTTTCAAGCCGCCGGAAAAGCTCGTCGGACTTTATTATGCTGAGCTTATAGGCCGCAAGGCATGAGACCAAATATAGCCCTATGTTTGTCGGGGAAGTGCGCCTTGCGACCATCTCGGACGGCGCAAGCTGCAAGTTGTCGGGCGGGAGCCAATGGTCGGCTGCAGTGACGGTTTCGGAGAAGTATTTCCACATATCGTAAACATACTTCGTCACTGCCGCGCGGCGAGCGGGAGTTATCGCCGACTCTGCTTCGGTAACCGTCTCGCGCCCCGATAGCGTGAAAAACAGCGGCAACCCAAGCCACAACAGACCAAGCAGCTTGTAAAGCGCGTACGGCGAAAAGACCACGAGCAGCGCGCCCGCGATAAACGTCGGCAGCGTGAGCTTAAGGTTGTAGCCAAACGAGTCGCGGCGCATTTTTTCAGCTTCCGCAGCCGTGACCCATTCTAGCAGGTGCTGGCGCGATACCGTCATGCGCCATAGCGCCCTTATCATCGCGTCAGCCGCGCACATCGCTGTATGCAGCAACGTCGCAAGATTCCACAAAGCGAGCCCGAGCGACTGCCACACGCCGCTTGTCACCGACGAGTAGAACCTGCGAGGGAGGCTGCGCGTCGCCGTTGCCGACGCGATTATGACGGGCATCGCAATATAAAGCGTTGAGAATATTATCGCAACAATCGCGGCGGCGGGGCCGATTGCCAGCCCATAAGCCATCGCCAATACTGCGCACACCGGAAGCAGCGCGCGCCTGATGTTGTCAAACAGCTTATAGCGCGAAAGGATGCTAATAGGGTTTTTCACCCTCACAAGCCGGCGGTACTCGGAAATCTCCGCGCTGCCTGTAATGCCCATAGCCGATGCCGAAGGCACGCCAACGCTGCTGCCGGTTACAATCGTGTCGCCGGCATATGCCATCGCCTGCGTGTCGCCGCGTATCCAGCGGTGCAGTCGCTTGAAATATGAGTCCGCGGTCTTAGGGCAGCTGTCGGTCGCCGTTATACCCGAAAGATAGGCGCAGCGCAGCCTTGTGCCCTCTAGCAAGTCGTGGCTGAGCACCGTTTCGGGCGCAAACGCGTCTTTAAGCAGCTCCCAGTAAAGACGGACGTCGAAAATGCCTTTGCCGCAGAAGTTGCCCTCACCGAATATCGTCTGATAAGTTTCGTATGAAGCCGAGGCATAAATGTCGCTGCCGCCGGCTCCCGAAATCAGCCGCGCGAATGGGGTTTTGCCCGCAGCTTCTAGCGAGGTTTCCATCCTTGGCTGCATTATCGCATAGCCTTCTGTCACCACACCGTTTTTGACCACGGGGTGGTTTGCGGGGTGGAGCATCGCGCCTATAAGGTCGCACGCACCGCCAAGCCCGAGCCGGGTGTCCGAGTCGAGCGTTATGACATATTTGACGCGGGAAAGGTAGCTTTCGTCGCCGACGACCGTAAGCGTCCCGCGTTCGCCGGCGGCAATAAGCCCCGCAAGCTCGAGCAGCGCGCCGCGTTTGCGCTCCCGGCCCATATAGCGCTCCTCGGTCGCCGAATATGTCCTTGAGCGCGTAAAGAGGTAAAAGCCGCCGCCGTATTTCTTGTTGAGCGCATTTATGCGGTTCTTAGCATTTTTAAGCGTCGCTGCGTCGCCGGGCGCTTCGGGCGAGGCTGAGTCGGGCAAATCGCCCAGTATGCCGAACGCGATATTGCCGTTTTTATCGCGGTTGGCATGATAGCAGCGCTCGAGCGCATCGAATAGCGCGTCGTCGCTTTTGCCGCCGAAAAGGAGCGTGGTGATAACCACCAGCGTCTCGGGCACGTCGTCACAGCGCTCAAGCCTGTAGCGCGGCACGGCTCCTGGCGGGACGAACCTCGAGAGCGCAAAATCAAGGCACTGGCGCACAAGCTCGGTCAGTGGGAAATACAAAAGCAGCGCGAGGAAAAGGTCGCCATCCGTAAGCGCCGCCGCTAATACTGAAAGCAGGAACGCGGCGGTATACATAATTGGGAAATATACCGCCCTAAGTATCGGGTGCTCTTTTACCGGCGAGCGCATCGCGAGGACAAGCTCAGCCGCCTGCCTTTGGGTGACTTTATGTTTTTTCGCGTACTCGGCTGCGGCTTGCCTGTAGAGCTGCTTTGTCTCCTCGTCGCAGCGCGGGTATATGCCGCGCTTGTCAGCCATTAAGGTGCGCTCTATTACCGATGCTTTCTCGAGGAAACGCTCGAATGATATTTCCTCAAAGCCGCGCAAAAGTTCGGCGCCAATGGACGCCGCATCAGCGGCAAGCTCCTCGGCGCTTTTTTCTTTTGGCGTGGCTTTAGCCTCGTCGGCGCGCCTTTTCTCATGCCGGGCTTCCCTAAACCTGTCAAGCGTGAAAAGCAGCGAGAGCGCTATGCAGTCGGGCACGCTGCAGAGCTCCTCAAGCGTGAAGCCGTCGTCGTCGCCGCCCGGCTTATAGCTGTCGAGCTTTGAGGCAATATAATCGGGAGTCAGCTTCTCCTCGGGCGGGATGTCAGCCGACTCCGTAAAGCCGCGTACTATCTCGTCTACCGCTTTGAAAATCCGCGGCTTTATTTTTTTTCTCCTGTAGTGCTCGCAAGCCGCCGTAGCTTTGCGGAGTATATAGTCCACGTTGCCGTCGTCGCTTACATACTCCGTTCGCAGCCTGCGAAGCACATTGCCACACTCACGCAAATCTCGTAAGGGTTTATGACCAGTGCTTTGCAAGTTATAAGCCCTCTTTTTCATATTTTGTCGTTTCTTTATCTTTTCCCCTCATTTGTCTTTTTATGCGCATGCGCCTATTGCAAGGGTCTTGCCGGCGTTTTAGCCTTTGCGGCAAAGCCTGCCATATTTCACATACTGCCTTTAGCTCGCGCCGATAAAATAAAAACCGCCGCAGGCATAAGCCTTGCGGCGGTGTTATTAAATATTCTTCATTTTGTCGGCTTTTCGCAGAACTCTTCATATATGGCGCGCATTGCTTCTTCAAAGTCGCTGTCGTCCACGCCGATTATTATATTCAGCTCGCTTGAGCCTTGGTCGATCATCCTGACGTTAATGCCGCGGCTTGCCACAGCGGTCAATATCCTCGCAGCGGTGCCTTTTTTCCTTATCATGCCGCGGCCGACAACGGCAATGAGCGCAAGTCCGTCCTCTATGTAGACAGACTCAGGCTCGGTCACGGCGCAGATGCCGTTTACGATTGTTTCCCGGCACTTTTCAAGCGCGCTTGTCGCGACGACGACGCACATTGTGTCTATGCCGGAGGGCAGATGCTCGAATGATATCTGGTTTTTCTCAAGCACTTCGAGCACGCGGCGGCCGAAGCCTAGCTCCGAGTTCATCATGTCTTTCTCTATTGTTATGACGGAGAAGCCCTTTTTGCCCGCGATGCCCGTGATTATATACTCGCTGGGCGAGGAAGTCTGCGGGACGATCATCGTGCCAGCCGCTGAGGGGTCGTTGGTATTGCGTATGTTGATTGGTATGCCCGCAAACCGCACGGGGAATATAGAATCCTCGTGCAGCACGGTCGCGCCCATGTACGAAAGCTCGCGCAGCTCGCGGTAGGTGATTATATCGATCACGCGCGGGTTTTTGACCACGCGCGGGTCTGCCATAAGGAATCCCGAAACGTCGGTCCAGTTCTCGTAGAGGTCCGCTTGAACGGCGCGCGCGACGATAGCGCCGGTGATGTCGGAACCGCCGCGTGGGAAGGTTTTTATTGTGTCGTTCGGCATCGAGCCGTAAAAGCCGGGTATCACCGCGGTCTTGTGCTTTGACAGACGCTCGCTTAGCAACTCGTTGGTGCGTTCGGCGTCAAATGTCCCGTTGTCGTTAAAGAATATGACTTCCGCCGCATCGATAAAGTCATAGCCGAGGTATTTAGAAAGTATAAGGCCCGACAGATACTCGCCCCGGCTCGCCGCATAGTCGCGGCCCGCTTTGTGCAAGAGGGCGTACTTTATCGTATCGTACTCTTCTTTGAGCGACAAATCGAGCCCTAGCCCCGCGATTATCCCGTCAAAGCGCTCCGTTATCTTTGTGAATATCGGCTCGATGTCCTGGCCCTTGGTTGCGGCGTCGTAGCAGGCATAAAGAAGGTCGGTGATCTTCTCGTCGTCCGGAAACCTTTTTCCCGGCGCCGATGGCACGACATACCTCCTGCTCTCGTCCGAGAGTATTATATCCCTTACTTTCTTGAACTGTCCGGCGTCGGCAAGCGAGGTTCCGCCGAATTTTACGACCTTGACTGATTCAACGTACACAGCTGTTAGCGCTCCTAAAACTTAGATTAGAGTAGATGTCAATTTTTCACGCCGCGGACTCTCTATATAAAGTTTATGCCACAGCGTTATTTATCGTCCGGCTTTACCCACCGGACGCCGTTTTTATCACAAAATTTTGCGGCAGCCGAACCCTCCGGCGTCACTACCGTGACGTTCGGCGAGCCGTGGAATAGCCCCTCCCCGACCTTTTGCACTTCTTTGGGGATTATAACAGTCTCAAGCGAAGTGCATCCGGCAAACGCATACTCGCCAATTTCGGTTACGTTTTTCGGGATTTCGACATTTTTCAGCGAAGTACAGTTGTAGAACATGCGTTCCGGCAACTTTTCGAGCCGCTGGTTAAGCGTAACCGACTCGAGCGTCGTGTTGCCGTAAAACGCATATTTGCCGATCGAGATCACGCGGGAAGGGATTACGAGCTCTTTGAAGCCCACGCAATGCGAGAAGCTGTATTTCCCTATCGAAGCAAGCGATACCGGCAGCTTCAGTTCGGTTAATGCGGTTTCGGCGAACGCGTAGTCGTCGATGGTTTCTAGCCTTTGGTTGAACTCCACAATCTCAAGAGAGGTGCACTTTTGGAATGCGAAACGGTCTATATACCGCAAATTTTCCGGGAGCTTGACGCTTTTTAGTGTCTTGTTGCCCCAAAAGGCTTTCTCGCCAATCTTGAGCACGTCTTTGCCGCCGGCTTCTTTGGGAATAATAAGTTCGGTGTCGTCGCCCTCGTAGCCGGCGAGCTCCGCGTACGAGTTGTAGATATTGAATACGAAATCGTTTATTTTAATCGTTTCGACGAGTTTTTCCTTTTCCGGTATGCCTAAAGTTACCACCGGTTCAAGTTTCGGCTCCGCAGCGCATCCGGCGGTTAGGGGTAGCATTAGCGCCGTAAATATCAAAGCAAAAACCGTGATTTTACGCTTTTTCATCTTTAAGCCTCTCCATAAGACTTGCAAGCAGCTTTGCGTTCATCCCGGCTTTGTCGGCAAGCGCTTTCGCGGCCGCAGAAATGCCTTGCGCCATTGCTTTTCGGTTTGCAATCAAGCGCTCGGCCTCCGAGACCAGCGCCTCGGAGGTAAAACTCCCAACCGGTATCGGCCTTAAGGCTTCCGGATCGCCGATCTCTTTGCAGAGGCAGCTTGCTAGCGCGTCCACTTTTACGTCATACGAGAGCGGCACTACCGGCGTGCCCGCCACAGCCGAGTATATTAGCGAGTGCAGCCTCATACCCACGGTGAACTCGCAAGCTGACAAAACTCCAATCAGCTCCGACGCCGTGAGCTCCGATATAAAGCGCCCGCCGGTTTTAGCGGCAAGGCTTTTCGCAAGCCCGGTATCGCTTGGCCGCTGCATTGCGTAAAATACCGGCACAAGCCCGTACCGGCTTTGCAATACCTTGCATGCTTTTACCACTTCGTCTTCGAAATTTTTCGTCAAGCCCTCGCAACGTCGCAGCGCAAACGCGACATACCGCGCATTTTGATCGAGGCCCTCGCGCAACAGCAGGTGCGCGAGCCACTCCGGGTCGCATGGCTCAAGCATAAACGCGGGGTCGGCTGTGACAATCACGTTTTCGTTTTTCACGTCTAGCCGTTCAAGCTCGGAAAGCGACAGCTCTTCGCGCAGCGAAATAACATCGCAATCCTCAAGCGCAGCCTTTGCGATCCGCGAGCCAAGCTCGCCTACCACCGGCCCGACTCCATTTGCGTAGAGCATGACTCCAAGTCCGAGCTTTTTCGCCAACCGCATTAGCGAAGCATAATACCAAAGCGACCTCGTGGAGGTCATCGCGTTTGTTATAAGCGTCCCGCCGCCATTTACAAACAGCTTTGAGCGGCGCATCAGCCTTATTATGCTTAAAAGGTTAAACCGCCACACGCTTTCTATGCCATAGCGGAGCGCCGTTTGCTTTGGCGTTTTTGATAGCGCAACAACCGGCATATCGGGCAATACGCTCCTTATCGCGCCGACAATAACGCCTAGCAGCGCGTCGTCGCCGCTGTTGCGGTAGCCATAATATCCGCTGAGTATTATTCCGCCTTGCTTTGCGGGGTGATAAGGCTTTAGTTTTGCATACGCCGCCTCGTAATCGTCCGCCATGCGGCTCACCGAATAGTGCCGCATTATAACCCCGCGATTATATGCGCCAAGCTTTGCCAGCCCCTTTTTTTCGGTAAAAAGCAGCGCGGCAAGGTCGCGCTCGAGCGCTTCGGCTGTCGTAGGCTCGCAGCCTCGGCAGCAGAAGTTGGTGTTTATCGCCAACTCGAGCTTGCTTTCGTCAAATATCCCAAGGTATCCCTCGTTGCCCGCCAATATACAGGGCTTTTCAGCTGCCATAGCTTCAAGTGCCGAACGAGATACCCCGACGACCACATCAGCCGACGCAATCGCAAGGTTGATGTCGGTGCGGGCGCCGCAAAGTATGACAAACCGCTCCCCGGCCGCCGCGTTTGCCTCTTCGGCAGCCTCCTTTAGCCTATCAAAATCGTTCCCGCCGCCGACGATAACAATTTCAAGCTGCGGGATTTTCTTTTTCAGCGCCGGCGCTGCCCGGCAAAGCATTATCGGCGCACGGCTGCGGTCGCGGTCTATGCGGCTGACGCATACGACCCTTTTCGCAGAAGGGTTAAGACCAAGCTCTTTAATAAAAGGCGCAGGGTCGATGCTGGAGCTAAATTTTTCAGTATCGATGCCGTTTATGGTTATTGAAATATTATCTGAACAAATGCTGTAGTTGTCAATTAGGTATTGCTTTATATCGGCGCTTACTGCCACGCAGCGCTCGCCCCAGTCAGCTATTGCCCGCCACAGCGCGTTGACTTTGAACACCCAATGCGCGGTGGTGATGAACCTAAAGCCGAGCTGTTTTTTCAGCCTTCCGCAGATGAAAGCCGGAATGCGGGCATGCGCGTGGACAATATCGAAATTTTCGGCTTTTATCAGCTTTTTAAGCCCCAAATACGAGCGCAAAACCGAGGATGCCCTCTTGTTATGCAGCGGGAGCTTGACATGGCGGATGCCGCACTCCTCGAGCGTTTTGACATATACCCCGCCGTTTGAAGCGACGACAATCTGGTGACCCCGCCTTGCAAGCTCCCTACACAGCTCGACAATATGCGTTTCGGCGCCGCCTATGTCGAGCTTCATCGTTGCCATCAGGATTTTCATTGGTTACCGCCGTTATTCTCCGTATCAGAGCCGCCGGCTTGCGGCTCGCTTTCATTCGGCTGAGCAGTACGCACAATCTTGCCGTTTTCGAAATAGCCTTCATACACCCTGCCCTGGGGCCAGGTGTATTTGCCTTTGCCGTTCATCATGTTGCCGGCGAACTCGCCCTCATAGGTTTCGCCGTTCGCCCATGTGTATTTGCCATAACCCGAGCGCACGTCCTCGACAAAATTGCCCTCGTATACGTCGCCGTTTGAAAATTTATAGACTCCGTAGCCGTGCTTGAGATCTTCTTTATATTCGCCCTCGTACGACGAGCCGTCGGACCACATGTATTTGCCTTTGCCGTGTTTTTTATCGTTGTGGAACTCGCCTATATACATTGAACCGTCGGCCCATATATAGGTACCGTAGCCTTCCTTGACGCCGTTTACCAGGTCGCCCTCGTAGACGTCGCCGTTTGCGAAGCTGAATTTGCCCCTGCCGGTGATGGTGTCTTCCACAAACTCGCCCTCATACACGTCGCCGGTGGCAAACTCCAGTTTGCCTTTGCCATGCTTGAGTAGATTTTTAAGCTCGCCTACATAGACGTCGCCGTTGGAATAGGTGACCGTACCGGTCGTCATGTCGACCTCTGCGGTGGTGCCGTCCGAGTAGTAAAGCCGTCCCTGAAGCGGCGCACCGAGGCTGTCCACTTTGCCGAAAAACTTTATATACCCTCCGCTGTCGGTCTCGATTTTTATATAGCGTATCCCGGAGAGATATATCCCTAAAAAAGTCAGCGCGACACATATTATCGCAATTAATACTGTTATGGCGAGTATCGCGCCGGTGCTCATATGTTTCCGCCCGGGACGGGCGCTTGCACGGCCATTAGGATTTGTTGCCATTGCGTAGTTCCGCCGGAACGGCTTCCGTACGGAAATCCCCCTTTGTCAAAAGCGTTCTTTATAGCTTAGCCTTTTTACATCGTAAAATAAGTTTCTATTTCTCTAAAAAGCGAACCTAGCAGGTCAAGCAATCCGGGTACGACGAATAGGCAGAAGAATACAACCCCGAGGAACATCGCGACCGATAGCAGCGCCATAAGAAACGTCGTGCCCTCGCGTATATACATAAACTCGGCGCGCTCGTGCACCTCGGGCGGGATATAGAACCTTAAAAGGTTTAGATTCCGCCTGCGGCTTTTAGGATGTACCGCCCGCAGCGCAGGATTGCCCGAGAACGGGTCAAATTCATAAACAACCTTGCGCAGCGAACTGCCGCTGCGGAGCGACCAGCGGATGAGCGGGTCTTTCTCAATGCCAAGCTCCTTAAGCGTTAGCGACTCCGCCGGGCTGTGCGCCTCGTGCTTATAAAGCAGCCGAACTATTTTGCCCGGTACATTGCGGTTATAAGCCGCCATAAACGATGCCGCCACAATGCCGGCGAACATCGACCATAACACCAGCTCTAGCGACATCTCCGAGCTTGTAAAAAGCTGAACTAAGTTCATAGCAGCCGTCCCTTTTTAAACTTTGCGAATTATATCTGCCCCGACATATTTGCGGAGCACTTCGGGTACTACAACGCTGCCGTCTTTTTGTTGGTTTTGCTCGACAATCGCGGGGAGCAGCCGGCTTGTCGCAAGCCCGCTGCCGTTGAGAGTATGCACGAAATCTATTGAGCCGTCCGCGCGGCGGAAACGTATGCTGCCGCGGCGAGCTTGATAGTCGCGTGCGTTCGAAACCGAGCTGACTTCCTTGTAGCCGTTCATCGAAGGTATATAGATTTCTATATCATAAGTGCGCGCCATCGAGGCAGAGCAGTCTGCCGCGGCGAGCTTGACGGTGCGGAACACAAGCCCAAGCCCCTTGACGAGGGCCTCGGCATTTGACACAAGCTCCTCAAACGCCTCGTCGGACTTTTCGGGCGCGGTATACTGCACCATCTCGACTTTGTTAAACTGGTGACCGCGCACCATCCCGCGCTCCTCGGCGCGGTATGAACCCGCCTCGCGCCTATAGCAAGGCGTGTAGCTTATATACTTGCGCGGTAAATCGGCTTCCGCAAGTATCTCGTCGCGGTGCAGCGACACAAGCGCGGTCTCGGCGGTCGGAAGCAGGAAAAGCTTTCGCTCCTCCTCGCCGGAATCTATCCAGTACACGTCTTCGGCAAATTTTGGAAACTGCCCCGCGGTAAGCCCGCACTCGTAACCGAGCATATGAGGGACAAGCACGAGCTCGTAGCCGTTATTTAGGTGGAAATCAACAAAATAGTTTAGCAGCGCCCACTCGAGCATTGCTCCCATACCGCGGTATACCCAAAAACCGTTGCCGGAAAGCTTTACCCCGCGCTTGTAGTCGATAAGCCCAAGCTCGGTGCAAAGGTCGACGTGGTTTTTCGGCTCAAAGTCAAATACTTTCGGCTCGCCGAACTGCCGTAGCGGCTCGTTGTTTTCTTTGCCGCCGGGCAATAGGTCTGCGTCGGGCAAGTTGGGAAGCCCAAGCATTAGCTCCCTGTATCGCGCCTCGATTTTTTCAAGCTCGGCGTCGTTTTCTTTAATTTGCGCCGCTAGCTTTTTCATCTCGGCGATGATTTCGTCGGCGTTTTTGCCTTCTTTTTTATATTGTGCGACCAGTTTGGAGGTGCGGTTCTGCTCCGCCTTCAGCCGGTCGGTCTCCGCTATCATCGCGCGGCGTTTTTTGTCAAGCTCCAGCATCTCGGATATTTCCGCGGAAACATCGCGCCCTTTCATCGAAAGGCGCTTTATAGCTTCTTCAGGGTTTTCCCTTATATATTTAATGTCTATCATAGCAGCTCCTACTTACTATATTTCATCAAATATATTTTCGCCGCAAAGCAGCTTTATAATCTGGCTTAAATCGTCGTTGTCTGAGTAGTGTATCTCTATTTTTTTGTTTTTACCGCTACTATGGATGCGGACTTTCCTACCGAGCACCGAGGTCATTTTATTCTGCAGCGCCCGTATGTAATCGACCTTGACAGAAGTTTTCTGCTCTTTTTCCGCCTTTTCTTTCGCTTCCGAGCCGGCGCTGTTTATCGCCCTGACAGTTTGCTCGAGTACGCGCACCGACATCCCTTTTGCGACCGCGGCGCGCGCAAGCTCCGATATTTTAGCCGGATCTCGCAATCCAAGCAGCGCCCTCGCATGGCCAGCGGAAAGCTCGTTTTTGCGCACCATTTCTATGACGTCGACAGGCAGCTCAAGCAGCCTCAGCGCGTTCGCTATGGCGCTCCTGCTTTTGCTTACCTGCTTTGAAATTTCTTCCTGAGTCATATTGTGCTCTTCGACGAGCGCCCTGTAAGCCTCCGCTTCTTCAATCGGGTTTAGGTCCTCGCGCTGTATATTTTCGATAAGCGCAAGCTCGGCGGCTTTCCGGTCGTCGGCATCGACTATAACCACCGGGATTTCAGTAAGCCCCGCCATTTTTGAAGCGCGCCACCTGCGCTCGCCCGCGACAATTTGATAAAAGCCGTTTTCTTCGGGCCTGACCACGACGGGCTGAATCAGCCCATGCGTTGCGATCGATTCGGCTAGCTGAGCCATCGCATCTTGGTCGAAATCTTTTCGGGGCTGACCGGGGCGCGGCTCGATGTCCGAGACGCGCATCATTATAACTCCGTCACTCTTGGCGGGCGGCGAGTTTTCTCCGAAAATCGCGTCAAGCCCGCGTCCGAGTCCAGTAGTCTTGGGTTTCGACATCTTTTCGACCATCCTTTTTTACGCTTTAGCCATTATGTGCTCAAATCCGCTGGAATACCTCTTCGGTCACCTCATTGTACGAAACTGCGCCCGCGCAGTATTTGTCATGGTACTGAATGGGCTTTCCGTAGCTTGGCGCCTCGCTCAGCCTGACGTTGCGCGGGATCAGCGAAGAAAACAGCTTGTCCGCGAAGTATTTTTTTAGCTCGTCCATCACCTGCAGCGAAAGGTTAAGCCTTCCGTTATACATTGTAATAAGTATGCCCACTATTTCGAGCGAGGGGTTGTATAGCTTTTTCACCTGCTCGATCGAAAGCATCAGCTGATAAAGCCCTTCCAGTGCGTAATACTCGCACTGCAGCGGGATAATGACGCCGTCAGCTGCGGCAAGCGCGTTGAGCGTCAGTATCCCAAGCGACGGCGGGCAATCGATAAATATGTAGTCAAACTCTTCCTTTATCGGCAAAAGCGCATTCTTGAGCCGCGTTGCACGGTTTTCGGCGTTGACAAGCTCGAATTCCGCTCCCGCAAGCGTTATGTTAGCCGGCATTATATAAAGGTTGGTAAAATCGGTCTCTATTATACAGGACGACGCCTTGCTGCGATTTATAAGCGTGTCGTATGTCGAAAGCTTTATAGATTTTTTGTTTACACCGACGCCGCTCGACGTGTTCCCTTGCGGGTCCATGTCAATCAGCAGCGTCTTTTTGCCTTTTAAGCCGGCAGCCGCTGCTATATTGACCGCCGAAGTGGTTTTCCCGACCCCGCCCTTTTGGTTGGCGAAGGCAACTATTTTGCCCACCCTAAAGACCCCCGTAAGCCTTATTTCTAATAATGTTATTATATCAGCATAATCCCCGCGTGTCAATTAAGCCGCCTAAAAAACCGCCTATGCGACAAAAATGTTTCACGTGAAACATTTATATGTATAATCGACAAAGCGAAGGTTATAATAAATTTATTATTTGTTTACTTGTCGTTAAAAAAGAGTTGACATTTTCTTTGCTTTGTGTTATACTATAGCTGGCTTTACATATGGACGTTTAAATGGGAGGAGGTTTGGGTAAAATGTCGCTGCTGAAAACTCTTCTTTGCAGCATGTTGCCGCCTTTAGCATTTGCTTTCACCGGCGCTTTTGCAGCGGACAATGCTTCGGCTGTCGACACCGTATATTACGCCTCCCAGACCATGGACATAGGAATAATAGCGGGCCTTTTGGCGCTTGCGATTTCAGCAGTTACCATTTACTTTTTAAGGAAACGCCGCAGATAAGCCCAAGCTCCGCCCGCCGCTCGGCGGGCTTTTTAAATGTTTCACGTGAAACACTCGGAGGTAAAATGTTTTTTGACGATACAATTGCCGCTATATCCACCCCTATAGGGAAAGCCGCGATATCCGTAATACGCATCTCCGGCCCCGACGCCGCGGCTGTTGCCGGGCAAGTTTTTAAGCCGTTAAAATGCCCCCTTGAGAACCTTCCTCCTCGATATGCGGCATACGGGAAGTTTTACGCAGGCGGGAAAATCATAGACGACGGCATCGCGGTGCTTTACCGCGCGCCAAGTTCGTTTACCGGGCAGGATATGGTTGAGCTTTCCTGCCATGGCGGCATGCTGGTCACGCAGTGCATACTCGAGCAGCTGCTTTTGGCGGGCGCCCGGCTTGCCGAGCCGGGCGAGTTTACAAGGCGCGCTTACTGCCTTGGCAAGCTTGACCTTTCGCAGGCGGAGGCGATAGCCTTGACGCTTGAAGCGAAAAACCGCGCCGCTTTGGCCGTGGGAGCCGCGCAGCGCGAAGGCATTTTGAGTGGAAAAATCAAAGACATTTTTGATGAGATTACAGACATTGTCGCATCCGTCTATGTCTATTTCGACTTTCCCGACGAGGACCTCTCGGACGTAGGCCCGGACGAGCTTAAATCGAGGCTACTTGATATATCCGATAAGCTCCACGCTCTTCTTGCAAGCTACACGACCGGCAGAGCAGTGACCGAAGGCATTCCTACCACCATATGCGGCAAGCCAAACTCGGGCAAATCCTCGCTGCTTAACCGGCTGCTTGGCACCGAGCGCGCGATTGTAACCGATATCGCGGGCACGACGCGAGACACGATTGAGGAGACCGCGGTAGTGGGCAACGTCACGCTCCGGCTTTGCGACACAGCAGGCATACGAGAAACCGACGACGCGGTTGAAAAAATAGGCATCTCGCGCGCCATATCCGCCGCGCAGTCCGCCGAGCTGATACTTGCCGTGTTCGACGGCTCGGTGCCACTCGACGGCGACGACGAAAAAATTCTTACGCTTGTGTCCGAGTGGAGCGCAGCCGGCAAGAAAATAATCGCAGTTATAAACAAAGCGGACTTGCCACAAAAGCTTACTGAAGGCGACGTCACATCCAGGGCTGATTTTGATGCAGCCCTGCGCGTTTCGGCAGCTTTGGGCGACGGGTTTGACAAGCTTGCGGATATTATTTCATCGCTTTATATCGACGGCTCGCTAGATTTTGGCAGCGACGCGATACTCACAGGCGCGCGCCAGTATTCGGCGGTCGAAGGCGCGCTGCACCGAATCGAGTCGGCTATTGCTGCGCTTGAAGAAGGCATGACCGCCGACATCGTGGGGCTTGACCTTGAAGAGGCGCTAAAAAAGCTTGGCGAGCTTGACGGCAGAAGCGTCAGCGAAGAAGTAGTGGATAGCATCTTCCGCAATTTTTGCGTGGGTAAATAATATGTTAAAGCTTTATATTACAAAGCTCAAGCCGTCGGAAAAACCTCACGATGCGGCGATGCGCGCGCTTGACAAAGCGATTTTTGAGCTGTGCGGGAAGCGCGCGACGGATTACAAGATAGATAAAACCCGGCTTGGGAAGCCGTTTTTCGCCGATTGCGAAAAGATTAAGTTTAGCCTTTCGCACTCGGGCGAATATGCGGCTGCCGCGGTCGCCGACATGGAGGTCGGCGTCGACATTGAGCGGGTGCGCCCTGTAAGCGCGCGCGTGGTGCAAAGGTTCCTTTCGGGCATTGTAGCCGGCAGCTCGGACGAGGATATAATTGAGGCGTGGTGCAAAAAGGAAAGCTACGGCAAGTTTGTTGGAACCGGGCTGGTCGGAGCGGATTTCTCAAAGCCCCACTTTATGCTGGTGTTCGACTGCATCCCGGGATATAAAATCGCGGTCTGCTCGGCAAAGGAGCAAACCGCGGAAATAGTGGTATTTTAAGTTTTAGCCATGTGCATATTTGCTCATGGCTATATTTTTTCTATGCCGAAGTCACGTAAAAACCAAATGTCTTTCGGGTCAAGTTTGACGCTCACTGCTTTAAGCGGACCGAATGCGTCGAACTCAAGCGAGTAGGCGCAGAGGGCTTGGTGCTTGTACCCAAGCGCGCGCTCGTTCCTAATTATGCCATACTTGCCGTCGCCAAGCAGCGGATGGCCGACAGACGCAAGGTGCGCGCGGATTTGGTGGGTCCTGCCGGTAAGAAGCTCCACTTCAAGCAGCGATACAGGCATGCCGGATAACTCCCCTTCGGCTATTACCCTGTAGTGCGTGAGTATGCGCTTTACTTCTGACGCTTTCTCGCCTTTCGGCAGGGTTTTGTAAACCTTTACGATATTTTTCGCGCCGTATTTTATGTGGTAGCCCTCGAGAGTGTCCTCTTTTTTCTCAAAAGTGCCGTGCGCAACGCATAGATATTTTTTTCTGACTTTGCCGAGCCTGATAAGCTCGTTCATCGCACGCAGCGCCTCTGCGTTTTTAGCCGCTATCACAAGACCGCAGGTGTTTCTGTCAATCCTGTTGCAGAGCGCCGGCGCAAACGACTGCTCGGATTCTGGGTCGTATTCCCCTTTGCGGTAAAGGTACGCTTTTATATGGTTAATTAGCGTGTCTACATCCTCTTCACTATCGGAATGCACCAAAATCCCCGCAGGTTTGTTGCATATGATGATGTTTTCATCCTCATAAACGGGGTTTATATGCGGAACGATGGTTTTCCAAAGCTCCGCGTCTTCCCCGCTGAGGAAAAACTCCTCCGAAACATACATCTGCAGCATATCGCCTTCGGCCAAAATTTGACCGGGCTCTGCGCGCTTTTTGTTTACCTTGATTTTTTTCTTGCGTATGAATTTATAAGCTAATGATGCCGGCAGCGCTTTAAATGTTTTTAGCAAAAATTTATCAAGACGCTGGCCGGCGTCGTTTTTACCGATAATTATCTCCCGCATTATTCCCCATGTTTCGACAGAATTAAAATATAATCCCTTCGGAGCGCATTTTTGCCCTTATGGCTTCGGTGGCGGATTCTATATACTCGTCGGTGACGTCTTCGGCAGGAATATGCAAATCGCAATGGATGTCTGTCGTTATTTCGCTACCGAGCCAGACGACAAGCATATTTTCAGGCGATGCGGTCATTGTAATCACCTCGATGTCGCTTGCGGTTAGCTCTGCCGCCGTCACAATCAGTATAAGCCCGGCGTCGAGCATTATGTTCGCGACCTCGCCAAGCCTGCGGATATGCTCGCCACGTTCTGGCACAACGCCCGGCGTCTTTATCTCCGCCGCGATGCCGTAAAGCAGGTTGCCCATGCCAAGGAAATATGCGCTTCTGCCCGCATCGAAAAGCTTTCGCTCGAGCTTTCGCGCTATAGTCTTTTTCGCGGTCGCACGCGCGCCGGTGATAATAATTATTGCCGGCTTTTGCCCGTAACGTTCTGCTCGCACCGTGGACAAAATCTCACTGTGGTCCCAGTGCATGTTCCGGCGGATCACAAGCTCGCGGGTGTACTCGTTTTCGTCCGCCAAAGCCTCAGTTATAATGCCTCCGCCGGAAATCTCATACTCGTCTACGATGACAAACCTGCTCGTCGCCTCAAGCTCTGCCGACGTGTCAAACGCGACCGGCTTTACGCAGCTGACAACGACTTCGCCGACATCATTGCGACCGATATAATTTCCCGGGCGTTTTTCAAGCGTCGACGAATCAAGCACGCTTTTTATGCTTTCAATATTTGCCTCTACTTTAGCAGTCCCGATTTTGATAAAGTATTTTTTGCCCGTCACAAGCGGGTTTTTGCCGAGCCAAAATACGTTTGCCGAAAATCTAGTGCTGACATGCGGGGCTGGCTCGCCCGCTTTAGTGGCGATCTCGCCGCGCCGTACATAAATCTGCTCGCCTATCGTAAACCCCGTCGCCTCGCCGCATTTCGCGCGCGTTTTCGGCGGAGCGTTCCACACTTCTACCGTAGCGACGGTCGTGCGCTTGCCCGAGGGGTAGAAAACAAGCTCTTCGCCAACCGAAACCGCGCCGGATTCCACCGTACCGGCGATAATCCTCCGGTTGTCTCCCCAGGCTGTGAATTTGTACACATCCTGCACCGGCATCCTGAAAGGCAGGTTTTCCCCTTCAGTTTTCTCAACAAATGAGTCAAGCGCCTCGAGCACCGTCATACCGGTATACCAAGGCATATTATCAGAACGCGCCGCGATGTTGTCGCCTTCCCGCGCCGATACAGGAATAAACGCCGAAGGGGTAAGGCTTATCTCCGATAAAAACTCTGCATATTCTTTTTTGATATCTGCGTATACTTCTTTCGACCAACCGGCGAGGTCCATTTTATTAATGAGCACAGCTATCTGCTTTATGCCAAGCAATGATAGCATATAACCGTGCCTGCGTGAGTTTTCGCGCACGCCTTCTGACGCGTCAATGACAAGCAGCGCCGCTTCGGCGCGCGCCGCGCCCGACACCATGTTTTTTAAAAACTCGACATGGCCGGGCGCGTCAATTATTATGTATTTGCGCTTTTTTGTGTGGAAAAAACAGCGCGCAGAGTCAATTGTTATGCCCTGCGAGCGTTCATCTTTAAGCGCGTCAAGCAAAAACGCATATTCAAACGGCTTTGAATTGCGCCTGCAAAGCTCTTTGATTTGTTCCAGCTTGCCTTCGGGCAATGAGCCCGTGTCGGCAAGCAGCCTGCCTATTACAGTGCTTTTACCGTGATCGACATGTCCAACAATAACGATGTTCATACCCGCTGTCCCACTTTATAATTTTGGGCGGGCAATGACCCGCCCTTTTATATGTACATGCGTTGCGCATCTGCCCGAGCATGCAAAGCTAGGCGCCTTTTTTGCGCATCTGCTCGAGCACCTCATAACCTATGCGCATGTTGCCGCATCCCGTGCCAATCTCAATGTGCGGCTTATTATTTCCGTGGAAATCAGTGCCGCCCGAGCAGAGCAACCCAAGCGACTCGGCAAGGCTATAATATTCACGCGTCATCTCGGGCGTGTACTCGCTATAAAAGCACTCGATGCCAGAAAGCCCGACCTCCTTAAGCCGCTTTAGAAATTCATAAAGCTCGCTCGGCGCCATTTTCGTCGTGTGCAGGTGCGCGATATAAGCGTCGCCGCTGGCAGCGCGTATTATTTCCACAGCCTCTTCCGCTGTTATCGCCTGCATCGTGCTGTGGCCGGGCTTACCGGGCGAGAGCCACTCCCTCATGGCTTCTTCTACGGTTGTACAGTAGCCCTTTTTAACCAACAGCTTTGCGAAATGCACGCGGGCAATAGCGCCGCCGCCCGAAAACTCGAGAGCTTCCTCCACTGTTACGGGCAAGCCGGCGGCGGTGAGGTTTTCGGCAGTTTTATAGCCTCTCTCTATTCGCACGCGCCTTATTTCCTCAAGCGCGCCGTTTAGCGCTTTGCTTGATATATCAATAAAATACCCGAGCACATGTGTCTCGCCCCGGGACTCGACTGAAAGCTCTATGCCCGGGATAAGCTCAAATCCGCCAATCCGCGACGCCGCGGACACCGCCGCGGGAATCCCCGCGACGGTGTCGTGGTCGGTCAGCGCTATGGCGGAAAGCCCTTTATTATATGCATAGGCTACAAGCTCCGCGGGTGAAAGCGCCCCGTCGGAAGCCGTAGAATGAGTGTGAAGGTCTATCACAACTATTTATCCCCTGCGGGCCCGTCAATATAAGCGTTTTGGCGTTTTTTCCTTATCGTGCGTATCACAAATGCAGCGACTACTACCACAACCACAACGACAAGCCCGATGTAAATCGATATGTTGTTCGAGCCGCCAATTTTAAGCTCGTTCCATTTCTGAGTCATATATTCGAGCGTTTCTTTGGGCAGGTTGTGGAAGTACTCGGTGTTGGCTTTCGCTTCTTCCGGAGGATATATTACCTCGTTCCCCGCAAGAGAGTATTCGGGGTTTTCTACTACTGCCTTATGCGGCGAAGCGTAGCAGATATACTCGGCATTCGCAAGCGCGATTTCCGGCTCGAGCAGGAAGTTTATATACATCTCGGCCGCTTTTTTGTTCTGCGCCGTTACCGGAATGCACATCGAGTCTACGAAAATGTTGGTCCCTTCCTTGGGGTAGACAAGCGCAAGGTCGGGGTTGTTTTGCTGCATGCTTAAAAAGTCGCCTGCATAATAGGGTGCGAGTGCCGCTTCCCCGCTTTCCATCTTGTTGTAGATTTCGTCCATTACATAAGACTGGACAAGCGGTTTTTGCTCCTTGAGCTTTTCAGCAGCGCGGTCCCAATCCTCTGGGTTTGTGGTATTAACGCTCATCCCCAATAGGAACTGCGCGATGGCAAATGCGTCGCGCGGATTGTTGAACATTAAGATTTTGTTCGCGTATTTCTCGTCCCAGAGTATTGACCACGAGTCGGGGGTCTCATCGACCATCTTCGTGTTGTAGATAAGCCCTACCATGCCGACTGCGTAGGGGACGCTGTACTCGTTGTTGGGGTCGAAGTAGATGTTCTTATACTCGTCGAGAATATAGGAGTAGTTGGGGATGTTTGAAAAGTCAAGCTTTTGAAGCAGCCCCTCTTCGATAAGACGGGCAATCATGTAGTCGGACGGGATTATAACGTCGTATGCGACGCCGCCACTTTTAAGCTTTGCGTACATGTCCTCGTTCGTGGCGAAATTTGAATAGTTGACCTTAATGCCAGTGCGTCGGGTGAATTCTTCGTTGACGTTAATCGAGCCGTCCGAACCGTCGGCAATGTACTCGCCCCAGTTAAAAACGTTGATGTAACCGCTGCCCACCGTTTCATCCTGAGCTTCTGCTGAAAGCACAAGTAAGGGAATGACAAATGAGGCGAGCAGCGTAAATACAAGGGTGCAGGCAAATCTTCTTTTCAATTCAGCTGTACCTCCGGGAGATATTTTTTTGATGATTTTATATTTTATTGTTTTTAATAATACTTCTTTTTGCTCTGCTGCTTTTCGCTTTGAGCCTGCAGGACGTTGATTATTATAAGAAGAAGCAGTATCGCAGCGAACAGCATCGTCGAAAGCGAGTATATATCCGGCGTAACCCGCTTTTTGGTCATCGAGAAAATCCTAATCGGCAGCGTTTGGAACTCCGGCCCGTTTGTAAAATAGCTAATCACAAAGTCGTCGAGCGAGAGCGTGAACGCCATAATCGCGCCTGTTAGGACGCCGGGTACGATCGTTGGAAACACCGCGAGGAAAAAAGACTTCAGCGGCGGGCATCCAAGGTCTTGCGCCGCTTCCTGTAGGTGCGGGTCGATTTGCCGCAGCTTCGGCAAAACCGAAAGTATCACATACGGCAAGTTGAACGTGACATGCGCGATAAGCAGAGTCCAAAAACCCAAGACGCCAGAAATTCTGACAAGCCGTGACGCGAAGACAAAAAGCAGCATCATCGAAACGCCGGTGACAATCTCGGGGTTTACCATTGGTATGTTCGTTACGGTAAGCGTAACCGATTTTAACCAGCGAGAGCGCATTTTGTCAATACCCACGGCTGCGGCTGTCCCTACAACCGTCGCAATTAGCGATGAGAGCACCGCCATAATGATCGAGTTTTTCAGTGCGTTAAGCGTTTCGGAATCGCGGAACAGCTCCCTGTACCAGCGCAGGGAAAAGCCGCCGAAAACTCCCGTGCTGTTTATGCTGTTGAACGAGAAAAGTATCATGACGGCGATGGGAAGGTATAAAAACACATATACGAGCACCGTGTAAATGCGTATCATGGTTTTCATATCAGGAGCCCTCCCTCGTCGTCGGCGGCGAACTTGTTAAGTGCTGCCATGCAGACAAGAATCAATACCATCAGCACAAACGATATCGCCGCGCCAAGATGATAGTTGTAGGATGTCTGAAACTGACGTTCTATAGTGTCTCCGATAAGGTCAAACTTCCCGCCGCCGAGCTTCTGGCTGATATAGAAAGTCGAAACCGACGGCACGAACACCATCGTCAGCCCTGACGCTATGCCCGGCATGCTGTGCGGGAGTATAATCCTTGTAAACACCTGCCAGCGGTTTGCGCCAAGGTCTTGCGCAGCCTCTATCATGCTCCGCTCTAGCTTTGCGAGCACCGAGTATATCGGCAAAATCATATATGGCAAATAGTTATACACCATGCCGAGTATAACGGCGCCCGGTGTGTTTATCATGTGGACGGGCGAAAGCCCGAGCTTGCTCAGAATGGAGTTTATAACGCCGGTATCCTCGAGGATAGCCATCCACGAGTAGGTGCGCAAAAGGAAATTCATCCACATAGGAAGCATGATAAGCATCACAAGCACGCGCTGCGTGCGCTCATGGCGCATCGCAATTAAATATGCCACCGGGTACGCGAGCACAAGGCAAACCACGGTCGCGATTAGCGAAAACCAAATCGAGCGCACGAAAACGTCTGAGTAGCTGCCAAGCTGCGCGAAATTTAAAAATGTGAAATTGCCGCTGTCGTCGGTGAACGCATAATAGACGACCATCAAGAGTGGCGCGACTACAAACAGCACAGACCAAACGAGATATGGCGCCGCGGCAAGGCGCGCACCGATTGAGCTTTTGTTCAATCCACGATTTCCTCCTCAGCGGGCGGCTGCTCCGGCTTGGCATCTGGCTCCGACAATTTTTCGTGTTCGTCGGAAAATGAGCTGTAGTCTCCGAAAGCGCCTGAGTATTTTGATTTTTTCATCACATGGATGGCGTCGGGGTCAATTTTTATGCCCACAACCGCGGCTACCGGCCAATAGTCGGTCGTCTGCACCATCCACTTAAACCCTTCTATATCGATGATTATTTCGTAATGCAGGCCTTTGAACGTCACGTTAGTAACGACGCCCGAAAGCATTCCCTCTTCGACCGAGACGATATCGATGTCTTCGGGGCGCACGACGACGTCGACAGGCTCGTTTTTCGCAAAACCTTTGTCAAGGCACTTAAAATGCCTTCCGAACATTACAACATCTAAGTCGTCAACCATTATGCCGTCGAGAATGTTCGACTCGCCTATAAAATCGGCGACAAACGCATTGACCGGCTCGTTGTAAATCTCTTCCGGCGTCCCTATCTGCTGGATTTCGCCCATGTCCATTACAACGACGGTGTCGGACATCGACAGAGCTTCTTCCTGGTCGTGCGTGACGTAGATAAAAGTGATGGACATTTGCTGTTGGATTCGCTTAAGCTCCACCTGCATGTCCTTCCGCAGCTTAAGGTCGAGCGCGCCGAGCGGCTCGTCAAGTAGCAGCACCTTCGGGTCGTTTATAAGCGCGCGCGCTATAGCCACCCGCTGCTGCTGGCCGCCCGAAAGCAAATTCACGCTTCTGCGCTCAAAGCCGCGCAAATTGACTAGCTCGAGCATTTCCTTGACCCTTCGCGAAATTTCGCTTTCCGGCATTTTGCGAAGGCGCGGCCCGAAAGCAATGTTGTCATAAACATTAAGGTGCGGGAACAGCGCGTACTTTTGAAATACCGTGTTCACCGGCCGTTTGTAAGGCGGTACGTCGTTGACGCGTTTGCCGTTAAAATAGACGTCGCCTTCATCAGGCGTAACAAAACCCCCGATTATCCTCAGCGTGGTAGTTTTCCCGCAGCCGGAAGGGCCCAGCAGCGTGATAAACTCCTTGTCGTGGATGTCGAGGTTAATGCCGCGAAGCACCGCTTCTCCGTTATAATACTTTGTGATGCCGCGAAGCGAGATAATGCAGCTTTCGGATCCAGTCATTCCCCGTAATATTTTACCTCCGTTTACCCCTTTTTAAAAATCGACCCTATTATAGCACCTTGTATTATAAAATGCAACAGATTTCTTGAAATTATTTGATTCTCCCCGAATATACCACAATTATACGTGATCTCTTTAATTTAATACTACATATACTATAAAATACTCCAGATTCCTCCCGTATGCTCCGATTTCACCGGCATCCGCTTTGTAACACGGCTGCAAAAAACAGCCACCCGCAAAGCAGCATCAGGGTGAAATTTCCGCCCGTGTAAAAAAGCAAATATCCGGCAAAAATCCATAGCAGCACAAGCGCGATTGCGGACGTAAACTTTACCGCGCGCTCGGCTGCGTCGGGGCTACGCCATAAGCACAAAAGCGAGTAAAGCGCCTCGCCCCCGTCGAGCGTGCGTATCGGTAAAAGGCTAAACGCTGCAAGCGCAAGCGAGCAAACAATAAAATACACGGCAGAGACGTCGGCGGCGCCTGAAAACGCAAACGCCCGTCTTAGTATGGCAGCGGCGCCGGCGCACATGAGGTTTGAAGCGCATCCCGCAAGCTTTATTGCTATCTCTTTTATATATGGGCACATTTCGCCTATATATATAACTGCGCCGAGCGGCAAAATCGAAATGCGGCTTATCGGCGCGCGCAAAAAAAGCGCGGCGGCAAGATGCCCAAGCTCGTGGAGTATTGCAGCCGCGAATGTTATAAGCGCGTATATGGTACCGTCGACAAACAAAATCGCGGCAAAAACAAAAGCAAGCGGGGAAAGCGACACTTCCGGCAGCTGTCCGCTCCCTCTGCTTTTATTTTTGCCGAAAACCCCGTTTTTGATTTTTAAGCCCAAGCGATTGCAGCCCCGTCCGTATTATGCTATAATGTCAGTGACGGAAAAGCCGTCGCCGCCTGCTGCAGATGTTTCGTCGCCGCTCGTGCTTTCGGGCGACGCCACTACCGCATAGGCAAGCGCCGCGGCGTCCGACAAATCGCTTTTTTTATGCTCGTCGACGATACGTTTTATTGTCGCAAGCGAGACAATAATTGAAAAAGTTAGCATAATAGCGGCAAAAGTTATCCGACGCTCGGCGGCCCTTGCTTGGCGCGAGATACGGTTTGCCGGGCGGTTTGTGTAAATGTTCACGGCTTTTGCCTTCCTTTCTTTTGTCATGTCGATACCATTTATATTAAGCTGGAGTACGGCTCATGAATAGGCATATCTATCCCCGCGCCTCGTCGGTGTCCGCCGAAGAAAGGCTCGGCGTGCTTGGGCATTCACCAATGGTTTTATGGCTGACCGGCCTTTCAGGTTCGGGCAAAAGCACAATAGCATCTGAGGTTGAAAAAAGGCTAATCGATCTTGGCATGGCTGCATACCTTCTCGACGGCGACACAATGCGAACGGGGCTTTGCAGCGACCTCGGCTTTTCGGCCGAAGACCGTGCGGAAAATATCAGAAGGCTCACCGAAGCCGCATACCTTCTCGCCGACAGCGGGCTGATTGTTCTTGTTTCTGCGATATCCCCCACCCGCGCATGCCGGGACGCCGCACGCGAGCGGATTTCGCCGCGCTGCGATTTTGTTGAAATATACGTTTCGGCGCCGCTTGAGGTATGCGAGGCGCGCGACGTCAAAGGCCTTTATAAAAAGGCGCGCGCGGGCGAAATTGCAGAGTTTACTGGCATCACCTCGCCGTATGAGCCGCCTCTTGACCCCGAGCTTGTGCTTGACACCGCGAGCCTCTCGGTTGACGAGTGCGCCTCGGCGGTTGTAGCAGAGGTCGTGCGGCGGCAGTACCTAAGCGTTATGGTCGATGCGGCGCTGCGCGCGGGCAAAGAAATTATGGAGGTTTACGGGGAAAGCGACTTTAAAGTCGAGCTTAAAGCCGACAACTCGCCGCTGACAATAGCCGACAGGCGCTCGAACGAAACTATAGTAAACATGCTAAAAAGCCGGTTCCCCTTCATACCAATACTCGCCGAGGAGAGCTCCGACGACCCGGCAAGGCACGTGTCCCCGCGCTGCTTTATAGTCGACCCGCTCGACGGTACAAAGGAGTTTATTAAACGCAACGGCGAGTTTACGGTCAACATTGCGCTGGCGTACAAAGGCACTCCCATCGCCGGCGTGGTTTATGTGCCGGTGACCGGCGATCTATACTTTGGAGTAAAAGGCGGCGGGGCATACCTGCGAGGAGCCGACGGCAAAACCGAGCGCCTTCAAGTAAGCGGCCGGACAAACGGGCTTGTCGTCATGCGCAGCCGCTCGCATGCCGACCCGCGCGAGGAGGAACTGCTTGAAAAATATAAATCCCGCATCGCGCGCACGATATCGTCGGGCAGCTCGATAAAGGGCTGCAAAGTCGCCGCTGGCGAAGCCGACGTTTATATAAGGTTCGGCCCGACAATGGAATGGGACACCGCGGCTATGCAGTGCATATGCGAAGCTGCAGGCGCGATAGTGCGCCAAACCGACGCCACGCCGCTTACATATAACAGGAAAAACCCAAAAAACGAGATAGGGTTTTATATTATAAACCGGCTCGAAAATGATTTTGTAAACCCTAATAACGGCGCCGTTGCAAATGCGCCGAAGGAGTATGGAAGCGATGAATAGTTACCCACAGCGAGACGGGGATTACCTTGATAGGCTTGAAGCAAAAAGCATCCATATTCTGCGCGAGGCTTACGCAAACTTTAAAAACCTCTGTATGCTTTGGTCGATAGGGAAAGACAGCACAGTGCTTTTGTGCCTTGCCCGGAAAGCCTTTTTCGGGCACGTCCCGTTCCCGCTCGTGCATATCGACACGCATTACAAAATCCCCGAGATGATAGAGTACCGCGACAGGCTCGCGCGGGAGTGGAAGCTCGACATGATATACGGCGAAAACCGCGAGGCGCTTGACGCGCACCGCACTTTCCCGGACGGCACAGTGACAAGGCTTGAGTGCTGCCGGCTGCTTAAGACCGAAGCGCTTATACATACGCTTGCCGGCGACTGGCCAAGATATAGGCTCAACCACGCGACCGGGCAATACGAGCTTGACACAAACCGCGAGCCGTTTACTGGCGTCATAGTCGGCGTGCGCGCCGACGAAGAGGGCAGCCGCTCCAAGGAACGCTACTTTTCCCCGCGCGACAAGCACAGCGACTGGGACGTCGGCGACCAGCCGCCAGAGTTCTGGGGGCAGTATAAAACCGACTTTGCGCCCGGCACGCATGTCAGAATCCACCCGCTGCTGGACTGGACCGAGCTTGACATTTGGGAATACATACGCCGCGAACGGGTGCCGGTAGTGTCGCTATATTTTAACCAAGGCAACGGCACGCGCTATCGCTCGCTCGGCTGCGCGCCCTGCACAAAGCCGGTCGAGTCGGACGCCTCGACTGTCGACGAGATAATCGAGGAGCTTAAAACCGGCAAATTCGCAAACATTGCCGAGCGCTCCGGCCGCGAGCAAGACAAAGAGGACGGCGGCGGGCTTGAGGAGCTCCGCAGAGGCGGATACATGTAATATCAAACAAAAGCATAAAATAAGCCCAGCGGTGTTGGAGAATGCGGCACCCAATTCGGATGGCTTTTTGCATTATTGACACTGCTGGGCTGTGTAATTATAATTTTACCGTAACCTCAGAGAATGGAGGCAAAGGAAATGAAGGGCTACAAAAATTTCGCGCGGGCCACCGCATTTTTGCTGGCGCTGCTTATGTTGGCCGGCGCCCTGGGCTGCGCAAGAGACACCAATAGCGGGCCGTCCGTTACCTCGTCTGCCGATACCGCAGAGGAAACCGTGGATCTTTACCCCGACGACATGCCCGACTCGATGAATTTTGACGGCCAAACAATCAGGTTTATAACCTTCCAAACCGGGAAAGGCTCGCGTTCTATCGATATACGAGAAGAGGAGCAGGATACCGGCGACATAATCAACGAAGCAGTATGGAAGCGGAACCAGGCACTTGAAAGCCGGCTCAACGTCGATATCCAGCTTGTTAAGGAAACAGGCATGAACCAGCTTGTCCCCACGGTCTCGATGTCGATCCAGGCTAACTCCGACGACTACGACGTCATCGTCGGGCACGCGAGATTTGATATCCAACTTGCGTCTAACGGATACCTGAAAAATCTCGACCATATGGAATATCTGGATTTCTCTAAACCTTACTGGAGCCAGATGTACATGGACGAGATCGCGTACAAGAATATTCACTACTGGTCGACCGGCGATATTACTATTGAGTATATTTCAACGATTTACTGCATGTACGTCAACTCGGCGCTTTGGAACGACCATTACGGCGACCAGAGGATATACGACGTCGTCAACAGCGGCAAGTGGACGCTCGACGCGCTAAGGCAGTACTCTATTGGCGCGTACCAGGACATCAACGGCGACAGCAAAGCTGATGAAAACGACGTGTTCGGCTTTGCGATGCAGCAAGGCCATGTGCTCAACGGCATGGCGTTCGCCGCCGCGGTAGACTATAGCACGCGTGACGCCGACGGCAATATAAGCATCATCGTCAACAACGAGCATACGATAGACGTCTTTAACAAGCTCTACAACCTCTTCTTTGAGTCGGGCAACGCGACGCTGCTACTCGCTAATGAAAAGTACGACACCACCGCGCTGACAATGTTCGTTGAAAACAGGCTCCTCTTCTTCCCCAGCACCTTCGGCACCTGCGAGAACGAAAAAATGCGCGCGATGGAGACCGACTATTTCATCATCCCGCTGCCGAAATTCGACGAGAGGCAGGAAAAGTATATAGTCAACCAGTACGACGGCGTTCCGCTTTACGGCGTGCCGATTACGGCGGCTTTCGCCAATCTTGAAGGCATTGCCGCTACGCTCGAGGCGATGGCTTCAATGTCAAGCTCCATGATAACGCCGGTCTACTATGACCTCGCGCTTAAAAACAAGTACTCGCGCGACGAGGAGTCCGCAGCGATGCTCGACCTTATCCACGACAGCATTACAACCGACTTCGTCTTCACCTGGGGCGACTCCATAGGCGGCATGCTAAACCTGTTCTACGACAATATCAGAAACAAAAACTTCGCCTCGGTAATAGCAAAGCAAGAAAGAATGTGGAACAAGAACCTCGACAAGCTGGTTTCAAGGCTTGAAGAGTATATGAATATGTAAAGCTAAAAACTATCCCCTTCCGGCAAGCCGGTAGGGGATTTTTTGTATTTATGACGGCATCCGCTCAAGCTCGGGCGGCACAGTGCGCAATATTTCTGCGGCTGCTCCTGCGTCGGTAAGCCAATCACGCAGCGCCTCGCGGCGCAGCACAACGGGCATGCGATCATGCGTGCCGGATACCGACTCGTTCGCCGCGGCGGTCAAAATGACAAACCTCATCCGGCCGTCAAAAATGCTGTAAAGGCCCGCCATATAAACCATCCTCGTGCCCGGCACAGTGAAAAGGAATTTTTGCTTGCCCGCATCCCATTCGTAAAACCCGGTCGACGGTATAATGCATCGGCGGCGAGCCAGCGCGTCTCGAAACATTGGCAAGGTGGAGGCGGTTTCGCTGCGAGCGTTTATAATAAGCCTTTTCCCGGTTTTCGCCGGGAACCCCCAGGTGAGAAGCTGCGGCTGGCGAAACGATGGGACAGTTAGTACCGGCACCGTGTCGCCGGGAAAAATCTCGCCGACCTTAAAACTCCCCTCTCCGTATTTTGCCTTTGCAGACTCTATAATCTCAAAAAGTTCGCGCTCGTCCGCGTCAGTGAAAATCGTATATCTGCCGCACATAAAAACCTCCGGCTAAAAACGCTACATGGTTAAGTATACCACTACAATTATTGTTTAATCAATAAAACTTGGCGCATGTTTCCCAATTTTGGTTGACGACGTTTAGGCATGGGGCTATAATTGCAATAATTACAGCTTCTGGAGGCGGCAAAATGAGCGATCTCAGCATTGTAACACAGCGCGCGGTAGAAATGCTGCGCCTAGAATATTGCGGCGCGCAGCCCCGGTATGTCGACGGCGTGAACGTCGGCTGGGGCTTTCCGGCGCTTGTCAAAGACAGCAAATACGCATATTTCCCCGATATAGACTACGGCGACAAAACGGTATCGGCTTGGCAGTGTAGAAACCATCTTTCAAGGCTTCTTTATATGGCGGCAGCACTCGGTGACGCCGAGGGTGAAAAACTTTGGGAGATACTCGCGGCAATAGATTTTTGGGTAGACTATAATTTTATAAATCCCAACTGGTGGCACAACAGGATAGGCACGCCCAGCATGCTCGCAGCGATCTGCCTTTTGCTCGGCGGAAGGCTCGGGGACGAGCGGCTCGAAAAGTGCCTTGGCATTATCTCGCGCGGCTCGATTTCTCATAATCCCGGGATACTCAAGGACACGGGCGCAAACCTGCTTTGGGGCGTGCGGATCACAATCTACTACGCGCTTTTGACCCGCGACGAGGAACTTTTACAAAAGGCGTCGGGATACCTTGCGGGCGAAATTAAGACCGACGGCTACGAGGGCATAAAGCCAGACTATAGCTTCCACCAGCACGGCCCGCAGCTTTACTCGTGCGGCTACGGCCGCTCGTTTACCTCAGACGTAGCAAAGCTCATTTATCTGCTCTCGGGCACAAAGTTCTCGCTGTCCAAAGAAAAGATGCTCCTTTTCGAATCCTTCATACTCGAAGGGCAGCGCTACTTCACTCGCCGCGGCGCGGTGGACTACCTCGCGGTCGGGCGCGAAATAGCCCGGAGCTGTGCGTTGTCGTCCGACGCCATAAGGGAAGCAGTGTTTTACTTGCTGCAAACGCCGGGCTATGGCTCGTATGGCGAGCTGCAAAGCTATTATGACTCGCTATGCGGCATCGCGTGCGGGTTTTCCGGCACAAAGTATTTTGAGCACTCTTACTTTCTTTCGCATAACCGGCCAGAATTCCACATCGGCGTGCAGGGCGCGCATGCCGACTTTGTGGGTACTGAGTGGGGCAACGGCGAAAATCGGCTCGGCTATAACCTCGCGCGCGGCGGGAACTTGTGCCTTCTCTCCGACGGGCGCGAGTACTTCGACCTCGCGCCTGTATGGGACTGGTCAAAGCTGCCCGGCACGGTGTCGCCGCCGTATACCGACGAAGAGCTTCGCTCGATATGCACCGGCTGGGGCGGCCCGCGCGGGAAAAACCGTGACTGCATCGGATATGCGAAAGATGGGCTTGGCGCGCTCGCGTTTCGGCTTGAAGGCGATGGGCTCGAGGGTTATCTTGCCTATATAGCGTTTGACGAGGGGCTGCTCATTCTCGGCTGCGGCATAAAGGGGCCGGCGGGTACTACAATGACAGTCGACCAGTGCCTCGTAAGTGAATTCTCGGTCGAAACAGCCGGGCTGCTTAAAAAGGGCGCGGCTATCTCATGCGAAGGGTTCGAGTACACAAACCTTTGCTCAAGCCCGCTGGAATACAGCATAAAAATGCGCACGGGCTCATGGAAGAGGGTAAACGACGCGGCGGCAGACGAGCAAATAACATTGCCGGTGTTTACGATTTATTACGATGAGCCATCGGATATCGCCTGCGCCGTCACCACGCGAGGCAAAGGTACAAGCACCATTGCGGAAATCTACAATACCACCGAGTGCCAGGGCGCTAGATTTGCTAGCGGACGCTCGATAGTTGTAACTCGCAACGGTAGCGACATAAAAATTGAGATAAAATAGCGCATGGAGGGTAAAAACATGGCGGCGGTGACAATCAGGAATATTCGCGCCATATGCACGGCGCCCGCAGGCTGCAATCTTGTGGTAGTAAAAGTTGAAACATCAGAACCCGGGCTATACGGGCTCGGCTGCGCTACATTCGCCTACCGCACCCTCGCCGTAAAATGCATCGTCGAGGAGTACCTCGCCCCACTGCTCGCCGGGCGCGATGTCTCGCAAATTGAAGAGCTTTGGCACCTGATGAACGGTAACTCCTACTGGCGGTATGGCCCCATAATAAACAACGCTATCTCGGGCGTAGACATGGCTCTATGGGATATAAAGGGCAAAATGGCGGGCATGCCGGTCTACCAGCTCCTCGGCGGCAAATCGAGGCCGGCTGTGAGAGTCTATAGGCATGCCGACGGAAGGTCGCCCGATGAAGTTGCCGAAAACGTGCGCCGATGGATGGATGAGGGGGTAACGCACGTACGCATCCAAATTGGCGGCTACGGCGGTCGCGTCGGCTCAATTAATAAGCCTGACGAAGCTCCCGACGGCGTATACTATTCCCCCGACAAATATTTCAGGGACACCGTTAGGCTTTTCGATTACATACGCTCGCACGTCGGCGGCGAGGTAGAGCTGCTGCACGACACGCACGAGCGGCTGCCGGCTATACAGTCGGTCGCGCTCGCGAAAGAGCTTGAAAAATACCGGCTGTTCTTCTACGAAGACTGCCTGCCGCCCGAACAGTGCGAGTGGCTGCGCATGATACGCCGGCAGTGCACGACGCCAATTGCGCTCGGTGAGTTGTTTGTAAACCCAAAAGAATATGATTACCTTATAGCCGAGCGGCTTATTGACTTCATCCGCGTGCACGTAAGCGCAATCGGAGGCATTACTCCGGCGCGCAAGCTATCGATACTTTGCGAGGCGTTCGGCATCCGCACGGCGTTTCACGGGCCGGGCGACGTGTCGCCGGTGGGCCATGCGGCGAACATCCATCTCGACCTTGTAGCGCACAATTTCGGCATACAGGAATGGGCGGGGATAAACGACACGCTGCGCGAGGTTTTCCCCGGCTGCCCGGAATACAAAAACGGATTCGTCTACGCAAACAACCGCCCCGGGCTTGGAATTGACATAAACGAGGAGCTCGCGGCTCGCTTCCCCTGCGACGACGGCATCACGCGCTGGACGCAGACCCGCCGACCCGACGGCACATACGCATACCCGTGATACTGGCTGCGCCGTATTGCCTTGATGTGGCATATTTATAAAAAAGCCCCGGCAATTATCCCTTTGCGGGAATGCCGGGGCGTTTTCCACAGGACTTTCGGTATTTCTGTGCGCTTTATTCTTCATCGAACTTGAGCACTGCCATAAACGTTTCGGGCGTGACCTCGACGGTGCCAAGCTTGCGCATCCTCTTTTTGCCCTCTTTTTGCTTTTCGAGCAGCTTCTTTTTACGCGTGATGTCGCCGCCGTAGCACTTAGCAAGAACGTCCTTGCGCAGCGCTTTGACGGTCTCCCTCGCGATAATCTTTCCGCCTATCGCAGCTTGAATCGGTATTTCAAACAGATGCCGCGGTATATTCTCTTTGAGCTTCTCCGCGATTTTGCGCGCGCGCGGATAAGCCTTTTCCTCATGCACGATAAACGACAAAGCGTCGACAGGCTCGCCGTTTAAAAGGAAATCGAGCTTTACAAGCTTGCTCGGCGCGTAGCCTTTGAGATCGTAGTCGAGCGAGGCGTAGCCTTTGCTGCGGCTTTTGAGCGCGTCGAAAAAGTCGTAGACAATTTCGTTGAGCGGAAGCTCATAGTGCAGCTCGGCGCGGTTTGTGTCGAGGTACTTCATATCGATAAAGGTACCGCGCCGGTTCTGGCATAGCTCCATGATGCCCCCGACGTACTCGGCGGGGGTTATTATGACCGCTTTTACGATTGGTTCCGCTGCGACCTCAATCTCCTCGGGCGGCGGGTATTTGGTGGGGTTGTCTATATAGACTACTTCGCCACTTTTCTTTGTTATCTGGTATATAACGCTCGGCGCGGTGGTGATAAGATCAAGCCCAAACTCGCGCTCAAGCCGTTCTTCAACGATCTCCATATGGAGCAAGCCCAAAAACCCGCATCTAAAGCCATATCCAAGCGCCGCCGAAGTTTCAGGCTCAAACGTGAACGCGGCGTCGTTGAGCTGCAATTTCTCAAGCGCCTCGCGCAAATCCGGGTATTTTGCGCCGTCTGCAGGGTAAATGCCCGCGAAAACCATTGGGACCGCGCGGCGGAACCCGGGCAAAGGCTCGCTTGCGGGACGCTCGGCGTTCGTTATCGTGTCTCCGACTCGCGTTTCGGATACATTTTTGATGCTCGCGGTAAGGTAGCCAACTTCGCCGGCAGCCAATACTTCACGCTTTACAAGCCCGAACGGCGACATGGTGCCGACCTCGACGACTTCGTAAACTGCGCCGGTCGACATCAGCTTTATCTTGTCGCCGGCTCGCACGGAGCCTTCCTTCACGCGGATATAGACCACAACGCCGAGATAGGGGTCATAATATGAGTCGAAAATGAGGCAGCGCAACGGCGCGTCGTCGTCGCCTTCGGGCGGGGGTATGTCCCTGACAACGGCACGCAGCACCTCATCAATATTAAGCCCCGATTTAGCCGAGACCGCCGGGCAGCCTTTTGCGGGGATGCCGAGCACGTCCTCGATTTCCTGGCGCGTCCCCTCTATGTCAGCCGACGGCAGGTCGATTTTATTTATAACAGGCACAATTTCAAGCCCCGCCTCGATGGCGAGGTATGCGTTAGCGACCGTCTGCGCCTGAATTCCCTGCGTGGCGTCAACTACAAGAAGCGCGCCCTCGCAGGCTTTCATCGAGCGCGAGACCTCGTAATTGAAGTCCACATGGCCGGGGGTATCGATAAGGTTGAATGTATAAGTCTCGCCGTCTTCGGCGTCATAGGCTAGGTTTACGGCGCGCGCCTTTATCGTTATGCCCCGCTCGCGCTCTATGTCCATATTGTCGAGCAGCTGGTCCTCCATTTCTCGGGAAGAGACGGCGCGCGTCTGCTCGAGAATGCGGTCAGCAAGCGTGGATTTGCCGTGGTCTATATGCGCTATAATGCAAAAGTTGCGTATTCGCGACTTTTGTGACATCTACTCTCCTCCACAAAATCAAAGGCGGCAACGCCGTCGCGTCAGCTTATCTCGTCGATATTGTACGGCGTGTTCTGATATACGTAATAGTTCAGCCAGTTTGAAAACAGAAGGTTTGCGTGCCCGCGCCAGATGTTGCGCGGCGGCTTTGACGGGTCGTCGTCCGGGAAGTAGTTGCAAGGTATCTGAATGGGCAGCCCCTTATTTTTATCGCGGAAATACTCGTACGCGAGCGTGTCGTTGTCGTACTCGGCGTGCCCGGTGATAAAAATGCTGCGGCAGTTTTTTGCCGCGATTATATAAACGCCCGCTTCGTCCGATTCGGCTAAAATCTCAAGCTCGGGCACGGCGCGGATATCTTCGGCCCGTACCTCGGTATGGCGCGAATGGGGCGCCCAGAATACGTCGTCAAATCCTCGCACGATGGGGTGACGCGGCGCCGTCACTCTATGAAGGAAAACTCCAAACTGCTTTGCGGGCAGCGGATATTTCGGTATCCCATAGTGATAGTAAAGGCCCGCCTGCGCCGCCCAGCAGATGTGCATGGTCGAAAACACATGGGTGCGTGACCATTCCATCACCCGGCAGAGCTCCTCCCAATAATCGACTTCCTCAAATTTAAGGTTTTCGACCGGAGCCCCCGTAATAATAAGCCCGTCAAACTTCTCGTTTTTAACGTCGTCGAACTTCTTGTAAAAAGTGTCAAGGTGTTCGGTTGGGGTATGCTTCGGCTTGTGCGACGCTGTGTAAAGAAGGGTCAGCTCAACCTGGAGCATCGTGTTTGAAAGCAGGCGAATCAGCTGCGTCTCGGTCGTAATCTTTGTGGGCATTAGATTGAGGATAGCGATGCGCATCGGCCTTATGTCCTGATGCAATGCCCGATACTCGTCCATGACGAAAATATTTTCGTTCTCAAGTATTTCTCGGGCAGGCAGGGCTGATGGAATCTTAATAGGCATACGCGTCGTCACCTCATCAATGATAACAAATTAGATAATACAACGAGTTATTATAACATATATTTATAAAAAGCGCAAGTTAAATTTAAGCCGGGGGATGTCCGTGAAAGTAACGATAAAAAAACTGCGGCAAAAGCCGGAAGGAGAAAGCGGCGCCGCGCTTTATGCAGAATACCCGGTTTTCTCGCCGGATGAAGAGCCTGCGGACAGCGAAAAAACCGCCGACAAAAAGGAGAAAGCAAAAGCCAAAAAACGTGCGGCAAGCCTTGAAAAACTCAACAGGGCTGTGGAAGGGCTTGTGGGTGCCGCCGCAAAATCCGGCAAAGCCGGGGAATGCGTAGCGGTGACGCACCAAATCTACCAGTGCAACGAAAGCATTATAAGCTTTGCGCTCGACGTGCTGAGGACGGCAGGCAATTCGCTGGTTTACATAAATAGGTTCTGCTTCAACTGGGATCCCGAGGCCGGGGTAATGCTCCCGCTTTCCGCCGTCACCGCCGCCCACCGCAGGCTGATAAAAGAAAACGGGTCAGCCGACTTTACAATTTCCGGCGGCTCGATTTATATGCACAAAAACACCTTCACGCCGGAGGCAGGCAAGACCTGCCGGCGCTCGCGGTACAAAAAATTTCTCCTCTCAACGGCATATAGCCTCAACGGGCTTAGCGAGCCAAAGAAAAGTAAAAAGCTAAAAAATCGCCGGCCCGCCCGAAACTCAAAATGGAGTTGAAATAACCAAAAAATCCGCGATATACATTTTGAATCAAGGACTATACAAAATATTTATATTCTGCTTGAAAATTTTAATATTGTATGCTATTCTTATAACAATCGTATTTTTTGGAGCCAATCCCAATGGCAAAGGAAGCATTCGTAAAAATAAAAGAAGTTGAAGAGACTGCTGCTCGCATTAAAGCAGAAGCGGCGGAAAAAATGCGCAAGATTGTGGCCGACGCCACCGCCAATGCCGAAAAAGAGATAGCACAAGCCGAGCGCGACGCCGAAAAGGAATATAGAGCGCGGCTTGCTGCCGCCGAGTTAAAGGCGGCGGAGATTACGGATGCGGCTAAAAAAGCCGCCGAGCAGCGCGCAGCGGAAATTGCAGAAAAGGCAAGAAAGAACGCGCCTGCCTGCGTGCAGAAAATACTTGCGTTGATAGCGGGCTGAGAAATCTGTGATAGCAAAATGTAAAGGAGGCGGCGGAATATGGCAGTCAGCAAGATGAAAAAACTCACCGCCGCGGTGCCAAAAGGGCAAAGCAAGGCGCTGACGGAGCTGCTAGAGCAGCTCTCGTGCGTAGAGATAATCGAAACCGAGCCGCCACAGTGGTTCGCCGATCAGGCTGCCGGCGCGCCCCAACCGACCGATGCCGAAGAGGCGAAAGCCGGCACGGCAAGGCTCGAAGACATAATAAAAAAGCTTTTACCATACAGGGCTGGCAAGGAAAAGCTCTTTTCGCCACCCCAAAAGATAACGCACCGGGAGCTTGTCGAACCGGGCGAGCGGCTCGTGCAGGCAATCGCGGCTGCGGGCAAGGCGGACGAGCTTTTTGCGCGGATTGAGGCGCTGAAAAACGAGCTGGCAAAGGCTGAGTCTGAAATTATAACGCTTGCGCCGTGGAAAGCCTGCGACCTGCCGCTAAACGAGAGCGAGACAAAAGAAACGCGCGCTTTATTCGGCACATTCCCAGCAAAAGTAAATATCGACGAAATTGCGGCTGCGGCGGCGGAGAAAATTTGCGGCTTTCATTATGAGCTTATTGCCGCGGACAAGGCTGCGCAGTATGTTGTCTTTATAGTGCATAAAGGCGACGAGGCGGACATGCTTTCGCTTTTATCGCAGTTTGGCTTCGTAAAGCTGGAGCTGTCGGCTTATACCGGCACTGCGGCGGAGGCGACAGCTTTGCTTGAGAAAAAGCGGCAGTCGCTAAAAGGAGAACTTGAAGCCGCGAAAAAAAGGCTTACGGAGCTTTCCGAGCTTATCCCCGAGCTGCGTTGGGCGGCGGATATATTGCGCTCTAAAGCCGCACGCGCCGATGCCGAGCGCAGCTTCGCAAAAACGAGAGAGGTCGCGATACTTACCGGCTGGGTGCCAGAAAAGGCAGCCGGCAAGGTGAGCGCGGAACTTGAGAAGCTCGACTGCGCATACTATTTTGAGGACCCCGGGCCGGAGGACGAGCCGCCGACGCTACTTATAAACAAAAACTTCTTCTCGCCGTTTGAGACGGTTATAGGAATGTACTCTCTGCCCGCTTATGGAACATTTGACCCGACATACCTTATGAGCGCCTTCTATTTCGTGATATTCGGGCTGATGCTTGCAGATTTCGTGTACGGGTTGCTCCTCACCGTCGGCGGGCTGCTTGCGCTGCGGTTTTTATACCTGAGAGACGGCGTAAAAAGGCTTGTGAAGCTTTTTGCAATATGCGGCGTATCGTGCATGATTGCCGGGGTTTTGTTCGGAGGGTATCTCGGCGATTTCCCTGTCGTGTTCGCGCAAAACATGCTGGGGAAAACCATAAACTCTCCCGCGCTTTGGTTTGACCCGATGGCCGACCCGGTGAAATTCCTTGTAGTTTCGCTCGCCGTAGGCCTTTTGCACCTGCTTTTCGGCATGGGCATAAAGTTTTACGTTTTATGCAAGACCGGGCAGCCGTTTGCCGCGGTATTTGACGTCGGCAGCTGGTTTTTGGTTTACGGCGGCATCGGGGTTTACTTTGTAAACCAAACCGCCGGGCTTATTGTGGCTGGCATAGGCGCCCTAATGCTTGTGCTCTCGCAAGGCCGCGACGCGAAAAACCCGATAATAAGGCTAGGCAAAGGCGTGCTGAGCCTTTACAATATCGTCAGTTTCGTAGCCGACCTTCTATCTTACTCGAGAATCATGGCGCTCGGCATGGCCTCGGCGGTCATAGCAAGCGTTATAAATATAATGTCGACGCTCGCCGGGCCGACGCCATTCGGCTACATTATGATGGTAGTAATTGTCATAGGCGCAAACCTTGTAAACCTTGCGATAAACCTGCTCGGCTCGTTCGTTCATACTAGCCGTCTTCAGTATATTGAGTTTTTCGGCAAATTCTACGAAGATGGAGGAAGAGCGTTTAAGCCTTTTGCACCCCAACTTGAGTACACTGAAATAACAAAGTAAAAATATACGCTGAAAGGGAAGGAATAATGGAAAACGGAGTATACTCGATGTCGTTTGTCTATCTGCTCAGTACGCTGCTCACCGGCCAAAACCTTGCAGTGCTAGGCGCTTTCCTCGCGGCTACGCTCGGCGGCATAGGCTCTGCTAAAGGCGTCGGCATGGTCGCGCAGGCGGCCGATGGGTTGCTTTCCGAGGATCCCGGGATTTTCGGTAAAGTGCTGCTGCTCGTCGCGCTTCCCGGCACGCAGGGCATATATGGGCTTATCACCGCATTTTTGATTATGGTCAAAATCGGGCTTATCGGCAGCCCTGTCGAGCTGACGGTTGCTCAAGGCATGTACCTGCTCATCGCGTCGCTGCCTATCGCTATCGTCGGGCTTATTTCGGCAATCCATCAGGCAAAAGTGGGCGTCGCAGGCGTGCAGATGCTCTCAAAGCAGCGTTCCGAGGTCGGTAAAGCGATAACAAACGCGGCTCTTGTCGAAACCTACGCGATACTCGCGCTGCTTATTTCGCTGCTTCTTATCATTTTCTTCAAAGTGTAAGCCAATGACTGGACTTGAGAAACTTACCGGACGCATTCTGTCCGACGCAGAGGATTTTGCGCGTAGCCTGCTTTCGTCAGCAGAGGCTGAAGCCGCCGAAATAAAAAAGTCCGCAGAAGCCAAAATCAAAAATATAAAAAGCGAGTATGCCGCGCGCGCAGAAAAAGAAGAGCAGGTTCTGCTTGAACGCGCTGCCGCGTCGGCAAGCTCGCTTGCCCGTGATATTGTGCTCGCCGCAAAAGCCTCTCTGCTCGACGAAATCTATGGGGAGGCAAAAAAGCGGCTGGTAGCTCTCGCCGAGTCCGGCTCCGATGAGTACGTGGACTTCATCGCCCGGCTGCTGGTAAAAACCGCGAACACCGCGATAGAATCCGAGAAAATATCAGCCCAATACGGCGATGATGACGCGCCGGCTGCGCTAGACGATTATGTAGCGCTTTTTTGCTCGCGCGATGTTAACGGCAATCCATCCGCCGCCGAAAAAGCGGTAAAGAAAGCCGTGCCGGAGCTTAAAAAACTTGGAAAAACAATTAGCATTCAAAAGGCGCCTTATAACTTTGAGGGCGGGTTTATCCTCCGCTGCGGGAATATCGAGTACAACTGCTCGATTTCTTCGCTGATTGAAAGCTGCCGCGCCACGAGCGAGGGCGAAATATACCGCATGCTTTTTGAGCAGGCCGATCAAAATGAAGAAGAATTATAAAGCGGAAGACTATATATACTCTTGCGCGAGAGTTCGCACGCTGGAAAACTCTATTGTAGGCGCCGAGCGCTGCGCAAGGCTTGCTGAAACAAAAACCGCCGCCGAGTTTTTTCGGGCGCTGGAGGAACATGGGATAAGGCTTGAGGCAAAGCCGACCGAGGCTATGCCGCATGTATCGGAGGTCGCGGTCTTAGCCGAGCTTGAAAATGTGCTCACGGGAATGCTGTCAGGCGCTTTTTCGGCGGTGGCGGGCATGGCGCCGCAGCCCGAGCTTTTTAATTTTTTACGGTACCCCTACGACTGCCATAACATAAAAGCCGTGCTTAAGTCCTCGCTAAGAGGGACGGAGCCCGAAAGGCTGCTTTTCCCCTTCGGCTCGATAAGCGCCGGCGATGCGGTCGCGATTGCTTCGCAGCGGGATTTTAGTCTCGCCGAAAAACTGCTGCCGCCCAATATGGCTGCCGCGCTGGCCGAGGCTGCGGAACTTTACTCAAAGACTGGCGACCCGCAGTTTATAGACGTCACGCTTGACAAAGCGTGTTTTGCCGATATGGCAGAGACATCGAAATCCTTCGGCTGCGAGTTTTTCGTCAGCCTTGTGGAAACAAAAATCGACCTTGCTAACTTGCTTTTGGCGATACGCCTGCTACGCATGCGCGGGGTAAGCATAAGCTTTGACTTATACAGGCGCATGTCGCTGCGCGCGGCAAGGCTTAGCGAAGAGTTTTTTGCACCGGCATTCGACGTGGAGGCAGGCAATGCTTTCGAGCGCGAGCAGCTGCTTGTTGCTCAGCTAAAGAATACACAGTATGAAAGCTTGTATGAGATGCTCGGCTCGGCGCAGGGCTACCCGCCGCTTTCTTTTATTGAAAAGCAGTGCGACGACTACTTTATGCAGCTTGTGCGCTCGGCCCAAGGCGTGCTTTATGGGCCCGAGCCGCTCGGCGCTTATATAATCGCGCGCGAGTATGAAACCCGCAACTTGCGGATACTCGCTGCCGGCAAGCTGGCAGGGCAGCTGTCCGGTACCATAAAGGAAAGGCTGCGAGCTAGTTATGTATAAAATCGGTGTTATAGGCGACAAAGACAGCGTGCTCGGGTTTATGGCGGTGGGTTTTACGGTATTTGTCGCAGACGACGCCCCGTCTGCCGCATCCGCGCTGCGAGCCGCCGCGCGCGAGGGGTATGCCGCTGTCTTTATAACTGAAGAGGTGGCAAAGCTAATCCCCGACGAGATTGACCGATACCGCAGCACGCCGCTTCCGGCGGTAACCCTAATCCCCGGCAAGTCTGGCAGTGAAGGGCTTGGTTTTGCCAACCTTAAAAAATCCGTCGAGCGCGCGGTTGGCGTGGATATACTGTTTAAGGAGAGTAGCTAAAGCATGGCCACTGGCAGAATAATCAGGGTATCTGGACCGCTGGTCGTCGCGGAAGGCATGCGCGACGCGAATATGTTCGATGTCGTGCGCGTCGGCGAGCAGAAGCTGATAGGCGAAATTATAGAGATGCATGGCGACAAGGCCTCGATCCAGGTTTATGAGGAAACCGCGGGTCTTGGACGCGGCGACATCGTTGTTTCGACCGGCGCGCCGCTTTCCGTCGAGCTTGGTCCGGGGCTTATTTCAAATATATACGACGGTATCCAGCGCCCGCTTGTCAAGCTGCGCGAGAAGGCGGGACCAAACATCACGCGCGGGCTGGACGAGCCGGCGCTTGACAGGGATGCGGTCTGGCACTTTGAGGCTATTGCGAAACCGGGCGACAAAGTAGGGCCTGGCGACATTTTGGGAACGGTGCGCGAGACCGATATAGTGCTGCATAAAATTATGGTGCCGCCGAATACCACCGGCATAGTCAAAAAGATTGAAAGCGGTGAATATAAAGTCACCGACACGGTATGCGTGATCGAGACCCCTCAGGGCGAGCAAAGCCTTACGCTTATGCAAAAATGGCCGGTGCGACGCGCGCGCCCATATATGAAAAAACACCCGCCAAGCGATCCGATGATAACCGGCCAGCGCACGATAGACGCGCTGTTTCCAATCGCTAAGGGCGGTACCGCATGTATCCCCGGCCCGTTCGGAAGCGGAAAGACTGTCACGCAGCATCAGCTTGCGAAATGGTCGGACGTCGACATCGTCGTCTATATAGGCTGCGGCGAGCGCGGCAATGAGATGACCGACGTGCTTAAAGAATTTCCGCGCCTTTCCGACCCTAAGACCGGAGAGCCGTTAATGAAGCGCACGGTGCTGATAGCAAACACATCGGACATGCCGGTTGCGGCGCGCGAAGCCTCGATTTACACCGGCATCACTATAGCGGAGTATTTCCGAGACATGGGCTATTCGGTCGCGATTATCGCCGACTCGACCTCGCGCTGGGCTGAGGCGCTGCGCGAGATGTCAGGGCGTCTTGAGGAGATGCCCGGCGAGGAAGGCTACCCGGCATACCTTACCTCGCGGCTTGCGCAATTTTACGAGCGCGCGGGCGTGGTGACATGCCTTGGATCCGACGGGCGGATCGGCACGCTTTCGGCAATAGGCGCGGTATCGCCGCCCGGCGGCGACTTATCGGAACCGGTCACGCAGGCTACGCTGCGTATTGTAAAAGTTTTCTGGGGCCTTGACTCCTCGCTCGCCTATCGCCGGCACTTCCCCGCGATAAACTGGCTAAACTCCTACTCGCTTTACAGAGACAAGCTCACGTCTTGGTATGCAGAGCATATAGCCCCCGACTGGAGCGAGTGCGTCGGGGAAATTATGAAGCTGCTTTCGCACGAAGCAGAGTTGCAAGAGATAGTCAGGCTCGTCGGCGTCGACGCGCTCTCGCCGGAGGACAGGCTCGTCCTTGAAGCCGCGCGCTCGGTGCGCGAAGACTTTTTGCAGCAGGACGCGCTTGACCTCGCGGATGCGTATACCTCGCCGAGAAAGCAGTATGCGCTCATGAAGCTGGTTTTGGCTTTCTACAATAAATGCAAAAAAGCGCTCACTGTCGGCGCGCCAATCGAAAAACTTGCGGATATGTCGGTCCGCGAGCGCATAGGCCGCGCTAAAACCGTGCCGGAAGATAATTTCATCGAAGTTTACGCCGAAATAGAAGCTGAACTTGACAAACAAATAGATGAGATTGTAACCGAAAACAAGGAGGGCTCGGCGACATAATGCAGGTCATAAGAGAATACCGCACAATTGAAGAAGTAGCCGGGCCGCTGATGCTCGTGCGGCAGGTCGAAGGCGTAAAATACGACGAGCTTGGCGAAATCGAGCTTCCGGGAGGCGAGATCCGCCGCTGCCGGGTGCTTGAGGTAAACGGCAGCTCAGTTCTCGTCCAGCTATTCGAGCACAGCGCCGGTATTAATCTTGCCGAGTCCAAAGTGCGCTTTACGGGCCATGGCGTGCAGCTTGGGGTAAGCCTGTCAATGCTCGGCCGGGTCTTCAGCGGCATGGGTGAGCCCATAGACGGCGGCCCGCGCATTATACCAGACAAAATGCTCGATATAAACGGCTCGCCGATAAACCCCGCCGCACGCGAGTACCCGTCCGAGTTTATACAGACCGGCATTTCGGCGATAGACGGCCTCAACACGCTGGTCCGTGGGCAGAAGCTGCCGATTTTCTCAGGCTCAGGTTTACCGCACGCCCAGCTCGCCGCGCAAATCGCGCGCCAGGCAAAGGTTCTCGGCTCAGACTCGCGCTTTGCGGTCGTTTTCGCCGCGGTTGGAATTACATTTGAAGAAGCTGACTTCTTTATAAGCGACTTTAAGCGCACCGGCGCAATCGACCGCAGCGTGGTGTTTATAAACCTCGCATCAGACGCCGCGATCGAGCGAATACTCACCCCGCGTATGGCGTTGACGGCTGCAGAGTACCTTGCGTTCGAGCACGATATGCATGTGCTTGTTATTATTGCAGACATAACAAACTATGCTGAAGCGCTGCGCGAAGTTTCGGCCGCTCGCAAAGAGGTGCCAGGCCGCCGCGGGTATCCCGGCTACCTTTATACTGACCTTGCTACAATTTACGAGCGCGCGGGACGCAAAGTCACAAGCTCGGGCAGCATTACGCTCATTCCAATCCTTACAATGCCCGAGGACGACAAGACCCACCCGATACCCGACCTTACGGGCTATATAACCGAAGGGCAGATAATCCTTTCCCGAGATCTTTACCGCAAGGGCATAAACCCGCCGATAGACGTTTTGCCATCGCTCTCGCGCCTTAAGGACAAAGGTATCGGAGCGGGCAAGACCCGCGAGGACCATTCGAACACGATGAACCAGCTCTTTTCAAACTACGCGCGCGGGCGCGAGGCAAAAGAGCTTATGGTCGTGCTCGGCGAGGCGGCGCTTACCCCGATGGACAGGCTTTACGCGCAGTTCGCCGACGCGTTTGAGGCTGAATATATCAACCAGGGTTATACTACAAACCGGACGATTGAGGAAACGCTTGACCTCGGCTGGAAACTCCTCTCGATGTTCCCGCGTTCCGAGCTCAAGAGGATTAAGACCGAGCTTCTTGACAAGTACTATAAAGAAAATAAGGAATAAGCTTCAGGCAGCTTTCCTGTAAGCCGCAACACGATAAAACTTCAAAAGAAAGCATGTTTCCAATATGGCTGAAATAAACGTAAACCCCACGCGGATGGAGCTTAAAAAGCTCAAAAACCGCCTTGCTACCGCGCGGCGCGGCCATAAACTGCTCAAGGATAAGCGCGACGAGCTGATGCGCCAATTTATTGAGCTTGTAAAAAAGAATAAAGAATTGCGGGAAGCAGTGGAAGCAAAGCTCGCCAATGTTCATAGGAGCTTTACCGCCGCCGCGGCGGTATCGTCACCCCGTATGCTCGAAGAGGCGCTAATGCTACCGAAAAAAGAAGCGGCGCTCGTTGTCGGCACGCGGAGCATTATGAACGTCAAGGTGCCGGTGTTCGATATCGACATTCCGGACGGCGGCTCAAGCGACGGGCAGAACTATGGCTTTGCGTTCACGTCCGGCGAGCTTGACGAGGCGGTTTTGAGCCTCTCGGAGCTTTTGCCCGAGCTACTTAAGCTTGCCGAAACCGAAAAGACGGTGCAACTTCTCGCGGATGAAATCGAGAAAACTCGCCGCAGGGTCAACGCGCTTGAATACACAATGATACCTGCGCTTGAGGAAGCAATTAAGCGCATATCGATGAAACTTGCGGAAAACGAGCGTGGAAACACTACAAGGCTTATGAAAGTCAAGGACATGATGCTGCAGCGGGCAATTGAAATGCGCCGCGGCGCGGAAAGCGAGGCCTAATGCTCGGCACTATCGTAAACGCGGTTGCGGTAATAATAGGTTCGTTTATCGGGCTGCTCGTCGGGCGCGCGCTGCCAACACGCATAGGCGAAAACGTTATGAAAGCGCTGGGCCTTTGCATCCTGTACATCGGCATCTCCGGCGCGCTGAAAGGCTCTAACACGCTGGTGCTGATTATTTCAATAGTAATCGGCACGATAATAGGCGAGGCTTTAGACCTTGACGGGCTGCTTATAAAGCTTGGCGAGCGGGTGGAGGCCCGGCTTGGCGGAAAGCTTTCTGCCGTATCTGCAACCGGCGATCCGGGCGGCTCGCGTGGCGGCAAAATTGCGCAGGGTTTTGTCACCGCAAGCCTTATGTTCTGCGTCGGCGCGATGTCAATCGTAGGTTCGCTGCAAAGCGGGCTTACAGGCGACCATACGACGATATTTATAAAATCAGCACTAGATTTTACATCATCGATTATCTTCGCATCGCAGCTTGGCATCGGCGTGGCGCTCTCGTCGGTGTTTATTATAACCTATCAAGGCTCAATAGTGCTACTCTCGCACTGGATAGCACCGCTTTTGTCGGAAGCGGTGATTGCAGAGATGACCTGCGCCGGCTCGGTTATAATTATCGGAATTGCGCTGAACATGCTGGGAATTACAAAATTAAAAGTAATGAATTTTGTCCCGGCGATCTTCGTCGCCGCCGTAGCGCAGGTTATATATTCTTTAATATAAAAGAAAAAGCGGCATATGCCGCTTTTTTTGTTATTCGTTTTCTTTTTCTGATTTTTCTTCTTTTTCGGATTCTTCTGGCTTTTCGGCGCCTTCAGACTCGCTTGCCGCCTCAGCCGCCTCTTCTGCCTTATGCTCCCTGACCGGGTTGAGCGTTAGAATAACGGTGTCAAGCGGGGTCAAAATTTCTATGTTCGGGTTTTTTGCTATCTCAAGGTCCGAAACCTTTATATTGTCGCCGACTTCCATATTTTCTACATTGACGGTCACAAACTCAAAAAGATGGGCTGGCAGCGCCCTGTAGTTTATCTCGTCGAGCAGATGGATAAGCACGCCTTTGCGTAAAAGCGCGTCTTTGCCAACTACATTGATGTGCGCTATGGCTTTGACCTTTTCGGTCTCGCTTATTGCCATAAAGCTAAGGTGCATGGGTTGCCCGCTCAGTGGCTCGCGCGTGAGCTCTTTGAGCAGGGCGAGGTTGGTTTTACCGCCAATCTTTATATTGACTTTTGCGCCCACGTCGTTGGACTTTATAAATTGCTCCGTTTCCTTCAAAGGCAGCTTCAGCGGGATCGACTCGGCAAGGTGTTTTCCATAAAGCACAGCCGGGACATAATTCTCGCGTCTTAGCCGTCTACTTTTAACCTTTTGCTCTCTGATTTCCGCGTTAATCGTAAGCATAAAATTCTCCTTTCCGCTTTTGTCCAAGCCTTGCTAGCCTTGAATTTACCGGAAATAATCAAGCGCATATATCTTTGCGTGATACATGCGCTTTATTTATGGTAACACCTTAACTCTGCTTTGTCAACAAAACGCGAAAACATTTAATAATTTATGCAAATATTGTAACCTTGCCGCAACAAATTATTCAAACCAATCGACGCTGTAAAGCTCCCTAACCATCGGAAAAACCTCAAGCTTTTTGTATTCGTCGATGCAGGCGAGCGCAACATCCTTAGGCTTTATGTCCCCGTAAGCTTTAAGCTGCTCTATTAGCCATTCTTCGGTGATGCCGGCAAGCACCAGCTTGTCTTGCATAATCTTGCCGTCCAAAATGACATTAATTTTTGGGCGCTCGGCAGGAGGCGATAGTCCCGCGTCTGCGGGCGTATATGGGCGGTATTTCGATTTTGGCAGGATGCTAAGCGCGCCGGTATGCTCAAGTATAGCGGTTTCGATTTGTGACAGGTCAAAATATCCCTGCTCTCGGCACATCGCGATAAACTCGTTCAGCTCAAGGTGCATGGCTGAAAGGTTTTTCCTATAGATTTTGCCCTTGTCCATAAGCACCATCGAGCGTCCGTTGATGATTTTGCGCAGCTTAACGGACTTTATTGTCAGCATGCTGACTAAATAAGCCGAAAACCCATATAAAATCATCGCAGTGAGTGGCTGGATCGGGTTTTCAAGGTCAGTTGCAAGCTCGGCGGCAATCGAGCCTACCGTGATGCCCACCATGTAATCGAACATATTAAGCTGATGTATCTGCTTTTCGCCCATGAGCTTTGTAAGCAGATACATCACGACAATCGAAACGATTGTGGTTATAACTACGGTGATTACTTCTTCAAAATCAAATACGAAAATCTCAAAAATGTTAATTTTAAACGCCACCCCCGAAATTATTATCGGCAGGTGGCGTTTTGATTATTCCGGCATTAGTTTCCGTCAAAGCAGACAAAGGGAATCCAGAAAACTTGCAGTCAGCTACCGGTCGTCGTCACCTCGGCGTCGGCAAACAGGCAGTTGGCGTTGACATAAACGGTGTGAAACGAATATGTGTCAGACGTAGTTTTGTCAATCAGCCTTCCAAAAACATTATTGGCAGATGGCGCCATTTTCACATTGGGAGGGAGTATAATCTTTGCGCGGCTGAAGACGGTTGTGACATCGATTACAATGTCTTTTGTGATAATTGCGTCCGATAGGTCGAGCACAAGCTCGGCAAAAACTGTGGTAATCTCTGCTCCGTGCAGCTCGAAACGACCAAATTTTATTTGACGGGGATTAAACCAGCACCTGTAAACCGGTATATAAAAGGCCCCGCCGTCCTCGGCTTTGACAACCCTGCGGAATTTGAAAGCCTTACTTTTTAAAATTATAGAAAGCCCAATAGCGATAAGGACCGCGGGGAAAATAAGCTGCCACATAAACCTAAAGTGCGGCTGCTGAGAGACGAGCAAAAATACGCCGATTAAAAGCCCTATAAGGTTTCCGGTATTAAAGCCCGACTCGGCAATGGCGATAACAAAAGGCACTATAATAAAAAGCGCCCACCAGCCTGGGAAAAAGATCGTAAAGCCGCTCCACCAGCCTAAAACATTTCCTACATACCCTATGCCAACGGCTATAAAAATCAGGCCTATTACAAGCCCTCCGTATTTGCGCTTCATCCGCTCACCTCCCGGCTAAAATTATACGTTCCAAAGCCCAAGCGCGGGGTTGTCAATGTAGTATATTTCTTCGCCGCCTATATTGTTCCAACCTTCTTTAAGCTGGCTAGGATTATATTTTTCAACAATTTCATTATAGTCAAGCCATTTGTAGCCGACGCCCTCCACTTCCTCGCGTGAAAGCAGTGGCGCAGCGTAGAAAATCTCAAACCTTCCGTCGCTTGAGCCATGTATAAGGTGTGCGGCTGCGGAAAGGTTCTCACGCAAATCCTGCTCCATCTTTGCAAGCTTCAAAATCCTATCTCGCCCGGTATACCCATACTTGCGGATGAGCCGGTCGCAAATCTCATCCTCGCCGAACTGTCGCACGCCCGGCGCAAGGATTATAAGCTCTCCGCCGTCGGCAATGGCGAGCCTTGTGCGATAGACCGCTTTATTACCGAGCCAGGTGCTGTGGAACTCGTGCTCGTCGAGCCGGCAGACAATTTTCTTCGGCGGGCGCCCGGTGCGGATAAAGTTGAGCTTTTCCGAAAGCTCTGCTGCGCGAATGAAATTTTCGCGCTCCCGTCCGATGAAAAGGCCTTCAAGCGACACGCCGTCAAACTCGCCTTCCGGTTTACGCGTCGTGACGGTCAGCGCATATAAAATCGGAAGGTGCGACAAAAAATGCTCTTCTGCATAATCGAAAACCGCGCGCACGGGGTTATCGGCGCGGCCCATAATGCGCTCCATCCCATATGCGGCGCCAAGCATGTGCGAGGCGGAGATCATCGCGCTGCCTCCGCAGCCGACAAAAATGTTTTTCGAGTAGTTTGCCATGCCGGCTACCTCGTGGGGGACAACTTGCCCTATCGAGACGATTAGATTATATTCCCCGCTAACAATGCGGCGGTTCACTTCAACGGGTATCGGCTCATCCATTATACCATCCGAAACTTTTGCGACATACTCGCCGGGCACATACCCGAGCAGCACTACATCGCGCCGCCAGTTGTGGACTATGAGCTTTTCATAGGGAATAGCGCCGCCGAAGAACTGTTCCGCCTGCTCGCGTGTCATCGGCTCGTGCGAGCCGAGCGCAGGCATTACGTCGACAACGGCGCCACGCTGCGTAAGAAGCTCATAATACATAGCACAAATGACCCCGCCGCAGGAATGAAGCCTTGTAAAATCCGGCGGGATCAAAAGCGCGCGCTTTATTGTTCTATTTTCCAGAGAGTTTTCCACAAGTTTTTGGACATCCCTGTGAGTAAGCCCCATAAAATTACCCCGAAATAGAAACAGTCACGACGAAACCGAGCGCATTGTCGCCCGAAATCGTATACGGCAGGTTTTCGGGCACATAGACTTCGGTGCTGCCCGTGTCGGACGCGTATTGATAGTAAATCTCGTACTTTTTGCCAGACGATGTGGTCACAAGCAAATGGTCGCCGTTGTATGGGTATTTTCTAAGCTCTTCAAGATACTCTTCCAGACACAAGCCTAGCTCATTCATCGTTTCAGCATGCACCTGTCCGACATAGCGGAAATGCCACTTGTCGCTCGTTATGCCCGTAATCGCGGCTTTGTTTTCAGGGTACCGCAATATAAAGCCGTATTTGCCGCAGTTTTTGACAAACCAGTCGGCATAGCCGGAAAGCCCGTCGAGATCGTATACCCTGCCGTCGTCGGGATAAATGCCGAGGTCAAAGCACATCCCAGTATGGTGCTCGGAATGGCCAGGCTGTGCAAGGTATTTTTTCGCGTTCTCCTCGCCGTAGCTTGCGGCACGCGCGTCGAAAAGCTGTTTTTGCTCCTCGTAGCTGCGATAGCCGTTTTTAACAAGCACGTCGGACTTGCCCGACTCGTTTGAAAAGTCGAGCATCATGGCGTTGAGCGCCTCAAGCGTGCGGGGCTCAAGCTCAATCTGCGAGCTGCTAAGCTTATAAGCCTTGTTTTTATTATTAAAAACGTTTATGGTATTCTTTTTTTCCGGAAAATCGTATGCGTACTGGGAGTTTACAAGGATGAGGTCGCCACTAAAAAGCTCCGATTTGTCAAGCGTGACGACCTTATAACCGGTAATAGCCACAGGCGCAGGTTCGGTAACCGGCTCCGGCGCGGTACTTGGCTCCGTCTCAAAAGAGGTTTCGGGGATACCGGTAGTTTCAGGCGCCAGCGTCTGATAATCAGTTTCCTCGCCGGGAGGGGGAACAGTCCCGGTATCATTACCTAGCGGCTTTCCAGGCCTGCCAATAATAAGCGCGAAAAGCACGACGATAGCGACAATTACAAGCGTCGTCAACAAAACCGCCGCAATTACCGGGCCTACAAAGCTGCGCCGCCTAGCGCGGCGGATAGGTGGGCGCCTGTCTTGTGGCTGGCGGTTACCTCTTTCCGGCATTTTGCCTGAATTCACCTGCCTTGTTCCCTCCTCCCTCTTATGTTTGCACCTATAGCCTTTTTGTTACTCAATGCTTGTATAATTCGATATGTTCTCCGCCAACGCGAGCAGCTTGTCAATTTCGGCTATACGCTCGGCGACAAGGCTGTCTATTTCGGCGCGTACTTTTGTGTTGAACTTTTCGCCCTCCGACGGGTCGAACTTCTGGGCGACTTTGGGGTCGAACGTGGACTTATACTTTTTGTCGGCAAAGTTTGCAACCATAATATCGGTGCCGACAATCTCGCCATGGCGTTCGCACATGAACATGTTTGTCTTGCCGGAAAGAAGCAGGTCAACCGCGGCGACGCCCATTTTTGCGGCCGTCATCCTGTCGCGCAGTGTGGGCGAGCCGCCCCTGACCACATGCGCAAAACGCGCGAACCTGGTCTCAATCTCCATGTCGTGGCTCGCGGTGACCGCCTGTATCTTCTTTGCAAGTTCTTCGGCGTCGAGGTTTGCGCCCTCGCTGACGACGACTATAAAGTTGCGCTTGCCGGCCTGCCGGCTCTGCATCATCTTTTTGATAGCCGCGTCCTCGTCGAACGGGCGCTCCTTTATCGCGACCGCAGCCGCGCCCACTGCTATCGCCGAATAAAGCGCGATATAGCCGGCGTTATTTCCCATGACTTCGGCGACATAGCAGCGTGCATGCGACTCGCAAGTGTCGCGCAGCCGGTCTATCATCTGCATCGTGGTGTTAACTGCCGTATCGAACCCCAGCGTGTAGTCGGTCGCGGTGATATCGTTGTCGATAGTACCGGGAATGCCGATGCACGGGATGCCAAACATCGTCGAAAGGTCATAAGCCCCGCGGAAAGTGCCGTCGCCGCCTATTGTGATAAGCCCGTCGATGCCAAGCTCGCGGCAATTCTTCGCAGCCTTTTCAATGCCTTCCCTTTCTTTAAACTCAGGGCAGCGGGCGGAGTACAAAATCGTACCGCCCTCGTCGATTATGTTCGAAACGTCGTGAGCATTAAACTTCTTTATATAGTTTTTGCCATTTATAAGGCCTCTGTAGCCCTCGTATATTCCCATAACCTCAATGCCGCGCATCAATGCATAGCGGGTCACAGCACGGATTGCGGCATTCATGCCGGGCGAGTCGCCGCCAGAGGTGAGAATTCCTATTTTCCTAATTTTTGCCGCATTTTCTGACATATTTTCCTTCCTCGCTTCCACCTTGCGGGTAACGTTGCTATAATTATTCGATTTATATGATAATACTTTCCCGCACGAAAATCAATATTTGAGGGTTTAAGTTAATAAATATTTTACCTATTTAAAGCATTCTAAAGGTTTGATGTATCAAGCTCGCCGAAAAAGCTGAAATCGGGATCTGTCCAGCCTTCGCACCATATGAGCGCAACAAGCCCGCGCTTCGGGTCGCAGCCGTAAAAGTTTTCGCCGTCGACCGACGCGGCAATGATAAACTCATTTGATTCATCATCGGCCTTGCCGTAAAATTCAAAACACTCGTCACCGCCATACTCGGCGCGCTTTGAAAAATCGTATGAAATGCTAAAGTCCACATCTCCAAAGTAAATGCAAAAAAAACCTCTTACTTTATCTAAAAGCGCCTTTTCCTCCTCGGCGGATAGGCCGGATACGCCATAGTCGGCTGTAGTATGCAGCGATACTTTTTCGGTCGTCACGCCGTCAATCGTATCTCCGCCGCCGCACGAAGAAAAAAGCGCCGACAAAGCCAAAACCGCAGCGCAGATAATGCGTCGGCGAAAAGCTACCACAAAATTCACCTCGTTTTAGATGGATAAATCCTATAGATTATACCACACCGAAACACGGCTTGCAAGGCGTTATTCCATATTATGGTATTTTGTATGTTGTGTTATCATTTTATTACTTGATTTGCCAAAACCGTTGTGTTATAATACAGATGTATGTTTATAATAAAACTAGTAAAAGAGGAACACTGGGGCGGATGAAATACGACGACAAACTATGGCAGACTGCTAAAGGCTGCCTAAAAGAGATGCTCGGACTATCCGATATGGTGTTTAACGTATGGTTCGGCGAATCGACTCTTGAGTTTCTGAGCGATTGCGAAGCGTCCGTCAGTGTGCCAACAGAATTCAAGCGCGGCATAGTCACCGATCGGTACCTCTCGCAGATCACCCAAATACTGCGCGAACTGACCGGTATACCAAACCTGGTCGTTACGGTGACATCACGTGAAAAACCGGCTCAGCAGGGTGATGCGCTCGATTTGCCTCCCACGCCGGTTAAAGCGTCGACTTTCACGATCCCCAAACAGCCGCTCCGCCACGATACAATGGACCCGATAATGCCCGGCTTTATGCAGACGGCAGACCGCATCGCGCGCAGCCGTCAGATAAAAAGCCAGCAGTTTAACACGTTTGACAACTTTATCGTCGGCAGCTCGAATAAATTCGCCCACGCCGCCTGCATCGCCGTCACTAACAACCCTGCGCGTGACTATAATCCGCTTTTCATATATGGGCCGAGCGGTATCGGGAAGACCCACCTTTTGTCGGCAATACTTTACGAAACCGGCAAAAAGCATCCAGACATGAACGTGCTTTACGTGCGAGGCGAAGACTTTACAAACCAAATAATCGAGGCAATAAAGCGGGACACGACCCAAAAGTTCCGCGACCGCTATCGCACAGTGGACATGCTGCTTATCGACGATATCCAGTTTATAAGCGGCAAGACTTCGACACAGGAAGAGTTTTTCCATACCTTCAACGCGCTGTATGAGGAACGCAAGCAGATAGTGCTGACTTCCGACAAGCCCCCGCGGGATATAAAGCACCTTGAGGAGCGGCTCCGTACAAGATTTGAGTGGGGGCTGATCGCCGACATACAGCCACCGGATCCGGAGCTGCGCGCAGCAATTTTAAAATATAAAGCCGAGTGCCTTGGAGTCGAGCTACCGCCGGACGTGATACAGTACGTCGCCGACAACCTTAAAAACAATGTCCGCCAGCTTGAAGGCGCGATAAAGAGAATTATAGCGCAAAGCTTTCTCACCGGAAAAGAAATCACCGTCGACCTCGCGATAGCAAGCATCTCAGACATGATAAGCGCCTCTGAGTCAAACTCGGTAACGGTTGACCGGATACTGGAGTGCGTCAGCAGGCATTACGGTGTATCGGTCGAGGACTTAAAAGGCCGCTCGCGCACGAGGGATATCGCAAACACGAGGCATATTGCAATATACCTTATAAGAAACCTTACCGGTATGTCCCTGCCCGCCATCGGCCAGATATTCAAGCGCGACCATACGACAATACTATCGTCACTCGACACTGTCGAAAAGAACATAAAGCGAAACCCGCTACTTGAAATCGAGCTTAACGAGCTCGCAAAAGAAATAAAGGAATAAATTTTCCACATTTCCCTGTTTGTTGTGGATTTAAAACTTGTGAATAAAACAACAAAGTTTTCGAGACATCAATAAAAGCACGGCAAATGCCAACATGGCGTACACTAAAAATCAACATGGCAAAATAATAATCTCGGCCTGAAAAATCCGCCCAAAAGGTCGATTTTTTTGGCAATCAACATTTTCCACAACCCCTACTACGGCTACTACTACTCCCGATATCTATACTTACTTTATATTATATTTTCTTTCTCCCGGGCCGAAGGCCCGAACATACGAGCCGGTGGGGTAAACAAAAAAAAGAACGAACGTTCTAATTTTCTATAGAAAGGCCCCATAGCCGACGCAGGCTATGGGTATAGGCAGGCAAAATGAAAGTAGTTTTCGACCACGACGAACTCGATGCGGCAGTAACACCGCTAACCGGAGTTACATCCAAAAACAATACGATCGCAGCCATTGAAGGCATCCAAATAAAAGCCGACGGGACCGGGCTTTGTGTCCTCTCCGGCTACGATATGGAAAAAGGCATGCGGGTAACGCTGAACGCCGAAGTCGAGGAGCCCGGCAGCTATGTAATAAATGCGGTAAAGCTCAGCCAAATAATCAAAACCATGCCTTCGGGCAAAATAACTATCGAAGTAGGTCAAAGGAACGTAACCAAAATATACAGCGGCAAATCGGAGTTCCAGCTCCTCGCGCTGGACGGCGACGACTTCCCGAACCTCCCGGAACTCGACGGCGAACAAGGGTTTGGCATAAAGCGTGTCGATTTTGCGCAAATGATAAAGAAGTCGGACTTCGCAGTTCCCGATAATGACCCACGCGCCGAGCTAAACGGCCTTCACGTCGAGATTGAAGGCAAAACTATCCGCATGGTATCAAGCGACCGCAACCGCATTGCGCTTGTCGAGCGCGTCTGCGAGATTGAAAATTACGGCTCGGAGGATATAAACGCCTCGTTTACAATTCCGGCGAAGACGCTGCCGGAGCTAACAAGGCTACTCGGCAGCTCGGACAGCCTCGTTTCAATAAAGCTCGGCCGCAAGCATATAATATTTACTCTGGACAACATTGTCTTCTTCACAAGGGTGCTCGATAAGGAATTTATTGAGTACACTCGCTTTATACCTGCAAGCTTTGCGATAAACCTGCGCATCGACGGGCCGAGGCTGCTACAGAGTCTTGAGCGCGCGTTGCTTATAACCGAAAACATACAAAAAGGCGAGACAAAATCGCCCATCAGGTGCAACTTCACCGGCGACAAATTGGTACTTACCACATCGTCCTCGACCGGCAGGTTCTATGACGAGATTGACATTGAAAAAGAGGGCGAGGATATAGAGATAGGCTTTAACTGCCGCTACCTAATCGAAGCTATCCGCGCATGCGACCCCGGCGAGCTGCTCCTGTCGCTCAACTCGCCGCTTATGAGCATGGTGGTAAGGCCGGTGAAGGAAGAAGAGGGCAGAAAGTACCTGTATCTCATACTCCCCACAAGGCTTAAATCGTAAAAAAATGCAAATAGACAGCGTCGAGTACAGGGATTTTCGCAATATAAAAAGCGCAAAGCTTTCGCTTGCCGAAGGGACGAACATAATAATAGGCCCAAACGGCGCGGGTAAAACCTCAGCGCTTGAAGGGATGTATTATTTCGCGCAGGGCCGCTCGTTCCGCACAAGGCGCGACTCCGAGCTTGTCCGCTTCGGCAACAATGCGGCTGCGCTGGAAATGAATTTTTCGGACAAAAGACGCAAAAACCAAGCGTCGTTTAAAATAGACCTAGAACAAAAAAAGCGCTACTGCAAACTTAATGGCACGGACGTGACCAAGCTCTCGGAGTTTATAGGCGCGTTCCGTGCAGTGCTGTTTTGCCCGCAGGATTTGATGCTCGTTTCTGATGGCCCTGCGGTGCGCCGCAGGTTTGTCGATGCAGCGCTATCGCAGCTTTACCCGGCGTATGTATCGCTGCTCCAGCGGCATAACGACATCCTCGCCCAGCGCAACGCGCTCTTGCGAGCGGCATCCCTCAAAGGCGCGGGCGAGCCGGTAAATATAGACACGCTGGGAATCTGGTCGGAGCAGCTCGCAGAGACCTCCGCAAAAGTATCAGAAAGGCGCAGCCTTTATGTAGAACGGCTTGACAAGGAGGTCAGGGCGCTCGTGGCGGATATGACCTGTGGCAGAGAAAAGCCGTCGCTCAGGTACGAACGCGCCCGCACGGCGAGCGAGTACCTTGAGCTTCTCACCTCGAACGTCGAGCGCGAGATACGCATCGGGACCACCCTATACGGCGCGCAACGCGACGACATTGAGATATTGCTCGACGGCAAAGAGGCACGCTCATTTTCGTCGCAAGGGCAGCAGCGCAGCATAGCGCTTGCGATGAAACTAGCCGAGGGCATAATATCAAAAGAGGTGACCGGCGAGTACCCGGTGTTTTTGCTCGACGACATATTCAGCGAGCTTGATGAGTCAAGGAAAACATACCTTGCCCAGGGCCTTTCCGGCAGGCAAGTAGTGATTACAAGCTGCGAGAAAATCGTGCCGGACGCGGTAAAAGTCTTCTCGGTTTCTGGCGGCGAAATCCGCGAGGTATGAAAAATTGCGGAAAAGATGCAAATACGGCATTGGGATAGAAGCGCCGCGGCCGGCGGTATAAATTTCTTAATCCTGCGGGGCATGATTATATGTTTTTGCATATAGGCAACAATAAAAATCTGAGGCAGAGGGATGTGGTAGGTATTTTCGATTCCGATACCGCCACCGTCTCTCCGATTACGAAAGAGTTTTTAAAAAATAAGCAGCGCGAAAACAAGCTGTTTTCGGCAAGCGACGAACTGCCGAAATCGTTTATAGTTATGGCAAACGGGGAGGTGTGGCTCTCACAGCTTTCGACATCCGCGCTGCTTGGCAGAAGCCGCAAGTTTGAAGGCTAGTACACAGGAAGGCATCCATAATCTATGGCTGAAGTAAACAAATACTACGACGAAAGTCAAATTCAGGTGCTTGAAGGGCTTGAAGCTGTCCGCAAACGCCCGGGCATGTATATCGGGTCGACGTCTTCAAGCGGTCTGCACCATCTTGTATACGAGATAGTGGACAACTCTATCGACGAAGCGCTTGCGGGCGTGTGCACGGAGATACACATCACGCTGCACGCGGATGGAAGCGTTTCGGTTCGCGATAACGGGCGCGGCATACCCACCGGAATACACCAAAAAATGGGCATACCGACGCCAGAGGTGGTATTTACAGTGCTGCATGCCGGCGGCAAGTTCGGCGGCAGCGGGTACAATATCTCGGGCGGCTTACACGGCGTCGGCGCGTCGGTCGTGAACGCGCTTTCCGAGTGGCTTGAGTATGAGGACTGCTACGAAGGGTATTGCTACACCCAGCGGTTCGAGCGCGGTAAAGTCACCAGGCCCTACAAATGCGAGGGCAAGACCGACCGCCGCGGGCTTACCGTGAGGTTTAAGCCCGACCCCGAAATTTTCGAAGAGACCGTCTTCGATTACGCCACGCTGCTAAACCGCATGCGCGAGCAGGCGTTTTTGAATGCGGGGTTGAAAATCGTGCTCCGCGACGAGCGCGGCTTAGGGCTGCCTGAGCATAAGGCTAACGAAAACGGCGAAGAAGACAGTGAAGGCGAAGAGAGGGCACCCGACGAAGAGATTAATCGCGAGAGCGAGGAGGAGATCCGCAAGGCGCTCGAAAAGTCGGGCGGCAGCGGGATAATCGAAAACGTCCTCTGCTATGAAGGCGGAATAATCAGTTTTGTCGAGCACCTCAACGCGATAAAGCATTGCGAGGTGCTGCATCCCGACGTAATATACATGAAGGCCACGCGCGACTCGTATATAGCAGAGGTGGCGCTTCAGTATAATACCAGCTATAACGAGACGGTTTACACCTTTGCGAACAATATCGCGACAAGGGAAGGCGGCACGCATGAGACCGGTTTTAAAACCGCGCTGACAAAAGTCGCGAACGAGTACGCGCGCAAGCTCGGGTTGCTCAAAGACGACGAAAAGAAGCTCTCGGGCGAGGATGTGCGCGAAGGCCTTTGCGCGGTGGTAAGCGTAAAGCTGCGCGACGCCCAGTTTGAAGGCCAGACGAAAGCCAAGCTCGGCAACAGCGAGATGCGCACTTTTGTCGATGCGCTCGTTACCGAGAAGCTCTCGGAGTATTTCGAGGAGCACCCATCGGTCGCTCGCACTATACTTGAAAAAGCGCTTCAGGCTTGCCGCGCTAGGGAGGCGGCGAGAAAAGCTAGGGAGCTTACCCGCAAAGGGCCGCTCGAAGGCGCGTCGCTGCCCGGCAGGCTTTGGGACTGCCAGGAAAAGAACGCCGAGATTACCGAGCTGTTTTTGGTCGAGGGAAACTCGGCGGGCGGCTCGGCGAAAGACGGGCGGTTCAGCAGGTTCCAAGCTATCTTGCCGCTGCGCGGTAAAGTGCTGAACGTCGAAAAGAGCAGGCTTGACAAAATCTACTCCAACTCACACCTTGTGCCGATAATAAAAGCTATTGGCTGCGGGATTGGCGACGATTTCGACATAACAAAGCTGCGCTATAATAAGATAATCATAATGGCTGACGCTGACGTTGACGGCTCGCATATTAGGATACTGCTGCTAACTTTCTTTTACCGCCATATGCGGCCGCTGATAGAGAACGGCCATGTGTACCTCGCGCAGCCGCCGCTGTATGAGATAATAAAAAACAAAAAGTCCTACTACGCGTTCAGCGACGAGGAGCGCGACAAGCTAATACAGGAGCTTGGCGGGGACAATCCTAATAGCCTTATAATAAAGCGCTACAAAGGCCTTGGCGAGATGAACCCGAAGCAGCTCAGCGAGACGACGATGGACCCCTCGCGCAGGACGCTCTTGCGCGTCACTATTGAGGACGCGATGGCTTGCGACGAGATTTTCTCGATCCTCATGGGCGAAAAAGTCGAGCCGCGCCGCAAATTTATCGAAGAAAACGCCAAATACGTCAAAGAGCTTGATATTTAGTTGCCTTGCTTACGATAACAGTCATTGCCGCAGGCAAAACGTCCGAGCGCTGGCAGGACGAAGCCTGCGACGAGTATATAAAACGGCTCGGTGCTTTCTGCAAGTTTAGGCTTATCCAGATAAAAGAAGGCGAGTCGGCAATCCCAAAGCTGCCCGCGAAGGCTTATAAAATCGCGCTTTGCGTGGAAGGAGTCGAACTTGATTCCCCGGGTCTGGCAAGCCTAATCGGTCGCACGGCAAGCCGGGGTATATCCGAGATAGCGTTTGTGATAGGCGGTTCGGACGGGCTGACCGAAGAGGAAAAAGCGGCATGCGACTTGCGCCTGTCGTTTTCTAGGCTGACGTTCCCGCACGGGATGATAAGGGTCTTCCTGCTAGAGCAGATATACCGCGCTTTTACGATAATAAAAGGGCTAAAGTACCATAAATGAGAAAGGTCATAAAAATACTTGCGACAAGAGTATTTGCGACTTTGGTCTTGGGGTTTTTGGCGGTCGCGGCGATACTATACCAAGCCGAAAAATACGATATAGTATTTATACCGCGCGAGCCGAAAACCACCCAAACGGTTGAGGAAGACGCCACAAGGCAGGGCGGCGCCTTGACGGCGGTGACGCATACTGCGGACGCGGGTGAAGGCACCACTGCAGCCCAGAGCGAAACCACTGCGAGCGGGGTGGCAGAATGGGTGGACGAGTATAGGGCGTTTCTCGCGGGGCTGAAAAGTTACGACACGCTTGTCTCGCAGGGGTATAAAGATTCAGGCGCTATGTTCGACTCGTCGGCGCATCTTTTGGCAATCCTGCCGCACAGCTTTGAGTACCCGAAATTCTTCAGCTATCGCACCGAAATCGAAGAATACACGGAGCGCGTAGCGACTTCGCGCGGATATGAGACGCAGCTTAAAACGCGCGAGGTGAGCCGGCCATCTTTAAAGCTATATATGGGGCTTAGGATTATAGACAACAACGACGGCACATACGGCATATATGACAAATACGGCAATAGGATCGCTGGAAGGGCGTACCCGTTTAAAGAGGCCTATGCCCGTGACGAAAATGGGGCCCCGATAGCTCTGTTCGGCAACAAGTACTATGCAATATACTCAGACGGCACGTTTTTGGAAACGACGGTAGATTTTGACCTTTTGCCCGGCGTTTTGTTCGACGCGCCGGAATATTACGCAAAAACAAGCATAAAGCTTTACCCCTTTTCACAAGAGCGCGTAGTCTATGTAATGGTTGAAACCGACGAGCGCAGGAATAAAACCGAGACCGTGCTGGCATACCTTTCGGTAGAAGAGTATGAGGCGGAGATAGCCGCGAAAGAGGCGATGGCTGCAACGCCGCCTCCGGAGACGATAATTGACCCGCTTACCGGCAAAGAGGTGCCTGCCGAGACGGAGATAGCACAGGTTGAGGTTCAGACCCAGGCCCAAAGCCGGTATCAGCCGGTCTATGAGTACAGAAGGGAAAAGCTTTGGGGCTATAAAGATGAAAACGGCAAAATAATCATTCCGGCGCAGTATAAAGCCGCGTATACATTTTCGGACAACGGATTGGCTGCGGTTGTGGGCTACAATGGCGCGCTAAAATTTATTGACACGTCCGGGCGCACGGTGATAGACCCCTACGGCAATATCCTTTACCTTGCGGAGTTTGACAACAGAAGGTCATATGACGGGTATTATCCGGCCGACACAAGACTGCCCGAAAACCTTGGGATGTATTATTTCGACCATGGGCTTGTCAGGGTGCGCCGGCAGATAAAGGACTACTACTTCAAGCAGCGCGTCGCAATTGACCGGGATTACCTTATCGACGCGGCTGGCAAGTATTTCGATATACCTGAAAACTACAACCTTGTCGCATATTCCGACGGCGTCTTGACGCTTGAGAAGGATGGGTATTACGGGTTTTACAGCCATAAGGGCTACTGGATAGCCCAGCCGATTTACACGGTGTGCAAGCCTTTCATCCAGGGGCTCGGCGTCATTGGACATAAAAACGGAAAATGTGGCATGATAGATACTGATGGCAACGTCGTCATACCGATGGTGTTCGACTATATATCCCAGCCTTCGAGCGGTGTTATTGCCGCATACTCGAAACTTGACGGTTGGACAGAGTTTATCATAATGGCGAAAGCGGAATAAGCGTTTGCTTTAAGGTGGAAAAGATGGCACAATACAGACAGGATAAAATCAACGACAGGCTCACGCAGGAGATGGCAGAAATACTGCGCGAGATAAAAGACCCTAGGATAAACGGAGTCTTTATCTCTGTGACCGGGGTCGAGTGTACGCCGGACTTCAAATATGCGAAGGTTTATTATTCGATACTCGGTGACCACGACCCTAAAGAGGTTGCCGCAGGGCTGAAAAGCGCTAGCGGCTTTATCCGCCATGAGCTTGCGCAGAGAGTAAACTTGCGCATCACGCCGGAGCTCAGATTCGTTTATGACGAGTCGCTCGAGCGCGGCGACCGAATCAGCAGGCTTTTTAAAGCGATAGAAGAAAAAGAAAAGCCGTCTGACGACACCGACGACAGCGAAGAAATTGAAGACTTCGATGAAAGCGATGAGGACGGCGGGCTTTAATCAAATAACGGATAAAATATAGATCCGGTGCGGCAGGGGGACTTGCCGACCGGCGCGAAAGGCAACTAGCTCGACATGGAAAACAACATCACGCTTCAGGAAATTGCAGAGAAGATCAAAGAGGCAAGTTCAATACTAATTTTCATGCATCGCCGGCCGGACGGCGATACCGTCGGCAGCGCGTACGGGATTAAATACGCGTTCCCGGAAAAGCAAATCTATTGCCTCTGCGCTGACGATATACCGACAAGGTTGCAGTTTATAAGCAAAGCCCCATATGAAAGCTGCCCGGAGGATTTTGAGCCTGAGCTTATAATGGCTGTAGACACCGCCTCGCCCGGTCTGCTCGGCCGCTTTGCGGATGAGTATATAGACATAAAAATAGACCACCACGAAACCTCGGAGAATTATGCCGAGTATAACTACACCGACCCGACCGCGGCAGCGACGGGCGAGATAGTTTACAGTATCCTCAAAATCTGCGGTGTGATGACCCCCGAGGCAGCAAACGCAATTTATTCTGCGATAAGCTCGGATACCGGCGGGTTTAGGTACAGCAATACGACAGCGAATACGCTTCGCATTGCTGCCGACCTCTGCGAGGCCGGTGCAGATATGGCAGAGTGCTGCCATATGCTGTTTGAAAGCCGCACACAAGCCGAAGTGCGCGCGCTTTCGGCTGTATACGCGAACATACGCTATTTTGAAAACGGCGGGGTCGCGGTGGTCAATCTCACAAATGAGATCAAAAAGCGTTATAATATTACTGACGACGACGTCGGCGAGATAAGCTCGATACCGCGCGAGATAGAAGGCGTCGAGCTAGCCGTGACGATAAGGCAGCTTTCAAACTCGCCGGATAGGTATAAAATTTCGATGCGCAGTGGCCGGTATGTCGACGTGGATAAAATTTGCGCGCTGTTCGGGGGCGGCGGCCACAGCAGGGCGGCTGGCGCGGAGATTAGCGCGCAAAATCCGCAGCAGGCTGAGCGTACCGTACTTAAATACGCTATCGATGCCTACCGGAACAGCATAAAGCAAAAAGAGGATTCATAGTCGGACAGGGTGAATTCAATTTTCGTAACGCAGTCACTAATGACATCCACACGCATAGAATGTTATCAGAGCGGCGAAAGCGCGCTTACTTTGAGAGGAGGATGTTAATGAACTGCCTTTGCAACCTGTTCGACGATTGCAACATCTGGATCCTCATCCTGGTGCTTGCAATTATCTTCTGCACCTGCTGCAACAACTGAATCCTATCCAAAAAGAAAAATTAACTCGCTTCACTGCGTGGCGCGCTTGACCCGTAACAAAATAAGCAGCGCGCTTGCTTGATTGCGATATAAACCGTGCGCGGGCAATCGCCCGCGCCGTTTTTTATTTTAAAATTGTTTACAGCCGGATAAAAATGTTGTATAATGTAGCCGCTATGATACCGATAAGACTGGAGCATGGGATATGAAACGTTCATTTATAAATGCGGAGATTGCAAAGTTTATCGAGCTTTGCGATAAATACTGCTTCAGGCTGCCGCCGTTTGCGTTCTTTACGCCGGACGAGTGGAAGACCAAAGGGCCGGAATACGACGAGATCCGCGACAACGCGCTCGGATGGGACATCACCGATTTTGGATCCGGCGATTTTATGAAGATTGGCCTTACGCTTTTCACGCTGCGCAACGGCAACCTCAAAAACCCGGAGTACCAAAAGCCTTACGCCGAGAAAATCATGCGCGTATACGAGGGTCAGGTCACGCCTTACCACTTCCATTGGAACAAGATGGAGGACATAATAAACCGTGGTGGCGGCAACCTGGTCATACAGCTGTATAGCGCGACCGAGGACGACAAGTTTAGCAATGAAGACGTTGAAGTTCAGGTCGACGGGCGCCGCTACAAAATCCCGGCGGGCGGAAAAGTAATACTCACGCCAGGCGAAAGCATAACATTGCTTCCGAGGCAATACCATCAATTCTGGGCCGAGCCCGGCTCGGGTGTATGCCTTGTCGGCGAAGTGTCGAAGGTTAACGACGACAACACCGACAACCGCTTCTATGAGCCGACCGGAAGGTTCCCGGAAGTCGAAGAAGATGAGCCTGCAAGATTTGTGCTCTGCAACGAGTATAATAAGTTCATCCAGTAAGGATGAAATATAGCAGGCCCAAAAAACACCACCGCGCACCCTAAACGTTATATGCCCCTGTGTTTGTATAATATCCTATTTTTAAATACAAAAGGAGAATATTATATGGACAAGGTCAAAATCGCATTTATCGGCTGCGGCGGTATTGCCGGTTGGCACCTTTCCCATCTGCTCGGGTTTGATGACGTTGAGTATGTCGGCTTTTGCGACATTATCCCGGAGCGCGCGGAAAACTTCGTAAAGCGCACCGGTGGGACGGCAAAGGCTTATACCGACTATAAGGCTATGCTTGAGGAGATTAAGCCGGATGCCGTTTACATCTGCACGCCTCCGCACGTGCACGGCGATATCGAGTTTGCGCTGATTGAGCGCGGTATCCCCTTCCTCGTCGAAAAGCCGATGACGCTTGACTACGCTCTGGCGGAGAAAATCTGTAACGCAGCAGAAGAAAAGGGGCTTATCACCGCTGTCGGATTCCAGGATCGCTATCTTGGAATCATCGAAAAGGTTAAGGACTACATAAAGGACAAACAGATAGGCCTTGTCACCGGCGCTTGGGTCGGAGGTATCCCCGGCGTTTGGTGGTGGAGAAAGAAAGAGACTTCGGGCGGCCAGATCGTCGAGCAGAACATCCACCTGTTCGACATGTCGCGCTACCTGTTCGGCGAGCCTACTAAGATCTACGTTTCAGCCGGCAAAGGCATAGTCGATCCTGAGGCGGCTGGCGTGCCGGGCTACGACGTTGAGGACTACTCGTCGGCAGTTGTTACTTTCGAAAACGGCGTCGTCGTCACGCTGCTCACCGGTTGCTACATCAGGGATGGCGGCGGAGTCCCGTGCGGCCTGAACATCTATTGTGCCGACGCGACGATAGAGTACGGCCTGCGCTCATACGTTAAGATCCGCGACAAAAATGGCGAACAGTTCTACAGGAACGAGGGCGACCACGGTATCATCGAGGACCGCACCTTTATCGATGCGATCAAGACCGGTGACCCGTCAGCTATCCGCTCGCCGTACCGCGACGCACTCAAGACGCTGCGCCTGGTGCTTGCCGCGAACGAATCGATTGAAACCGGCAAGCCCGTTGACTTATGATAAGGCTCTCGGCTTGCATAGAGATGCTCTTTCGGGAGCATCCTTTTGAAGAGAGGTTCGCAGCAGCAAAAGCCTGTGGACTTAGCGCAATCGAGTTTTGGGGCTGGGAAAACAAAGACGTAGGCGTAGTCAAGGAGCGCCTGAGCGAGCATGGCCTTGAGCTTGCCGCATTTTGCGTCGGCTCGCGCGACCCGGAAATTGCGCCTGAGTGGAATAAAAAAAGGCTGTCCGACCGCACGGGCATAAAAGCGTTTGCAAAAGCCGTGCGCGAGAGCGCCGAAGTTGCAAATAGCCTTGGCTGCAACACCCTGATTGTAACCTGCGGGCAAGCCCGTGACGACATTACGCGTGCGGAGCAGCATACAAACATCGTGCTTGCACTCCGCGCGGGCGGCGAAGTCGCAGGGGAACTTGGCGTAACGCTGGTGCTTGAGCCGCTGAACGTGCTTTGCGACCACAGGGGATATTTCCTATCCTCTTCTTACGAAGGGTTTGGCATTGTCGAAGAGGTTGATTCTCCAGCAGTGAAGCTGCTGTATGACGTCTATCATCAGCAGATAACCGAGGGCAATCTTATTTCAAATATCAAAAAACACGCGCATCTTATCGGTCATATCCACATTGCCGACGTTCCGGGGCGCCATCAGCCGGGCACCGGCGAGATAAACTATAAAAATGTTTTCGCCGCTATCGGCTCGTCCGGATATGACGGCTTTGTGGGTATGGAATTTTCGCCGGTCGGTGCATCTGCCGACGCGGTGAAGGAAACTCTTGAACTTGCAAGACATTAAAAACTTGGCACTATAAACCAAAGGAGCTTAAAAAAGGATAATGAAACGCACTCTATCATTGCTGTTGGCGGCTCTGACTGCGGCATCGCTGCTTGTGGCATGCGCTGATGAGGGAGCGACGGGTGGTCAGGATAACGCCGTTACTACTTCGGATGTGACAAACGATACCGGTCCTACGGAATACAAGGCAAACATACCCTCGGATTTTGATTTCGGAGGGTACACTTTCCGCATATACTCCTATCCCGATCCTGCGTCCGGCGATTTCTGGCACGACTATGACTTTTCGTATACCGAGGAGACAGGCGACGCGCTTAACGACGCCGCTTATAGACGTATGCGCGATGTCGAGGACCAGCTCGGAATTAAGTTCTCGGTCTATAACCCGCCGAACAACGGCGGCGACGAGCTGAGAAAATCGGTTACGACAAACGACTATGCATACGACATGTCGTGCATAAATCCGCGCGGCTCGGCGACACTCTCGCAGCAGAACATCTTAAAGAATCTCAAGGCGATAGAAACGCTTGATTTGTCCGCGCCTTGGTGGGACCAGAACTGCGTGAGCGACCTGTCAATCAACAACAAGCTCTATATGATCACGGGCGACATAGAGATAGGGTACAAAAAGTCGATAGCGCTTATTCTCTTCAATAAGCAGATGGCTGCCGACTATCAGATCGAAGATCCCTATGCCCTTATGGATACTGGCTCGTGGACTATAGACAAATTCACAACGATGGCGCGCAATGCCGCAGCCGACCTCAACAGCGACGGGAAATATGACGACACCGACCGCTACGGACTTAACTTCTACTGCAACTTCATTGCCAACGGCATGATAGCGAGCGGCGTTAAGTTTGTGACGAAGAACGAGCAGGATTTGCCCGAGCTCTCCTTCTTGAGCGACAAGACTATATCGATCTGGGACAAATATACCTCGCTGTTCTATGACACAACGACCTGCTACAGCTGGTCGAGGAATGGCAAGCCGGGTACCGAGGCGTATAAAATGTTCATCGATAACCGCGCGCTGTTTTACTTCAACGAGTTCCACGCGGTCGAGACATTGCGCCAGATGGAGACCGACTTCGGCATCCTGCCCATTCCGAAATACGACGAGTCGCAGGACCGTTACTACCACTGCATAAACCCGCACGTCGCGATGATGATCTCGGTCCCGATTTACAACAGCAACCTGGATCTTACCGGCTATGTGATGGACGCGCTCGGCGCGACCTCGAAAAACATACTCACACCGGCATACTATGAGATCCAGCTCAAGACAAAGGGAGCTCGCGACGACCAGTCCGAAAAGTCCATCGATATCATCCTCGGCTCGCTTACCTACGACATGGGCTATATCTTCGACTGGGGCACGATCGGGCAGTTCACGCTCACGTTGGTCGACCAGGGCAAAACAGACCTTGTCTCTTCGTACACAAAGATCGAAAAGACTGTTATAAAGCAAATGGATAAGGCGATTGACAACTACCTTTCGATCCAAGACTAAGGTAGAGTAGATTAGCCTTACAAAAACTCTAATAAAAAACCGAGCCGCCGATACGGGAGAAAAATCCCGCATCGGCGGCTTATGTCAAAGCGGATACTTCGGGGGTAAGAGCATGAAGGTTTATAGAAGCGATTTTTATCTTGAAGGGGTATATATCTATGACACCCCTTCGCGCATGTTTTGGAGGGGGAATATACGGGCCGAGGGCGGAATAATCAAAGAAATTAAGTTTATTCCCGCCGAAAGCGGTACAAGTGGAAAGCGCCGGCGGATAATACCCGCGCCGGTGGATGTGCACACTCATGGGCGTAGCGGGATTGATTTCGCGGGCGCGTCGGTAGAAGAGATGCAAAAGCTACGCGAAGATTACGCCTCTGTGGGTACGGTGACGCTTTTGCCGACAATAGCATCGGCACCGCTTGAGGTGATGATTCAGTCTGTGAAAAGTGTAAAGGAAGCCGGCTACCTCGGAGTACATATCGAGGGGCGCTGGCTGAATGAAAAATGCAAAGGCGCGCACAGTCCCGAAATGCTCGCTCGGCCAAACGTAAAGGAGCTTGAGCGGTTCCTCAAAGCGGCGGAAGGCATAAAAGTGCATATCACAATGGCGCCGGAGCTAGAGAGCGGCGAGGAGTTCGTGCGAGCAGCCGTAAGTGCCGGCGCGACGGTTTCAGCGGGGCATACAAATATGACGGTAGAAGAGGCATATAAAGCCCTGTCTTGGGGGGTGACAGGTTTTACGCATACTTTTAACGCAATGGCGCCGCTGCATCACAGGGCGCCGGGCGTTATAGCGGCGGCGCTTTGCTCGGACGCGTATGCCGAGCTTATATGCGACGGCGTGCACCTGCATCCTGAAACCGTAAGGCTTGTCTCAAAGATAAAGCCGCGCGACAAGGTTGTGCTTGTCACCGATTCGATGGCTGCGACTGGCTGCCCGGACGGGGTATATAAACTTGGCGGGCTTTCCGTCACGGTCAAAGATGGCAAAGCCACGACGAGCGAGGGCACGATTGCCGGCAGCACGCTGAACCTCTATCAAGGGATGCTAAATTACATGAAATTCGCCGGCGTACCGCTCGAAGACGCGATAGACGCCGCGACGATAAACCCCGCGCGCATGGTAGGTATCGATGACAGTGTAGGCTCGCTCGCGGTCGGCAAAATAGCGGCGGCGATAGAAATGGACTAAAATACCAAAATTTTCTGAAAGCGTTGACATAGCTTTTTGTATATGTTATCATGGGTCCGGTACGGAATAGATCATTAATAGTATCGGAGGATTAAAGAAAAAAAATGGTTGGTATTGGCGACGAAGTTCTGAGTAAATTCAAGCAGGATATAGACGAAGAAGAGACAAGGCCGCAAAGCGATAGGAAACTCAAGGTCGGCATTATCGGCACCGGCTGGATCGCCGAGTCGCATGTCGAAAGCTACAAGCGTATGAAAGACGTGGAGATTGTCGCGCTTGCCGACCTGATAGAAGGAAAAGCCGAGAGGTTTGCGGAAAGGTTCGGCTTGCCGCTTGCCAGGTGCTACCGCTCCGGCCACGAAATGCTTGAAAACGAGGAGCTTGATGCTGTTTCGGTCTGCACATACAACTCAACGCATGCCGAGTGTACGATAGACGCACTTGAGCACGGCGTACATGTGCTGCTCGAAAAGCCTATGTGCGTCACACTTGACGAAGCTGTCGAGATAATGCGTGCCGAAAAAAAGAGCGGTAAAATCCTCTCGATAGGTTTCCAGCCTCGTTTTGACCCGAACATGCAAATGATAAAAAAGATTGTGCAGTCGGGCGTGCTCGGAGAAGTTTACTATATACAGACCGGCGGTGGGCGCCGTCGCGGGATACCCGGTAGCACATTCATCGAAAAGAGCACGGCAGGTATCGGGGCTGTCGGCGACATCGGCTGCTACTCGCTTGACATGGTGCTAAACGCGATAGGCTATCCAAAGCCGCTCACCGTAACAGGCTATACATCGGATTTCTTCGGCAAAAACCCCGAGTACACCCCGCCGGAGGATGCAAAACGCTTCTCGGTAGACGACTTCGCCGCCGCATTTATAAGGCTCGAGGGTGGAATAATCCTTGACTTCCGCATCTCTTGGGCTATGCATATGGACACCTCGGGCGACACGCTGATTTTGGGTAAAAAGGCGGGCTTGCGCATACCTTCCACCGAATGTTGGAACGGTTCGATTGGCGGTCCTATGACAATATATACAGATATCGGCGGCCAACCGATACAATACCAAGTCCCTGTGTTAAGAAACGAAGGGCCCGGTCTGTTTGACAGAAAGATTCGCTCGTTCCTCGACGCGATTATAACAGGCGGCCCGTCGCCCGTGCCGTCAAAAGAGATTCTATACAACCAAGCCATAATCGACGGCATATGCCGTTCGGCGGAGCTTGGACGCGAAGTTGAGATTGTAATTCCTGAAATATAAAATAAAGCGGCGCAGGGTAAATCCACTGCGCCGCTTTTATTCCATGACACGAAAGTTTAAAACCGCAAGCTCACCGCCGCCTTCAACCTCAAAAAAAGGGATAAAATCGGTGTCCACTCGGTTCCCTATTTTAAAAGTCCAAGTCGCGACGCCGTTCTCGTCGCTCATAGTTTCCCCAAGCCCTTTGGCGGAGGAGTAGCCGGACTTATATTTGACGCGCAAGGTATAGGCGGTGTTAGGCTTGCCTTTTATTGTGACGGTCACAGTTTCGCCACGGCGGTAATCCTCGCGTATGCCAATAAACGCGATTGAGCCTTCGCTATTATTTACGGCTTCTTGAACAGAAGGCTTATCCGCCAGCACGGTTTCAGGTGAATTAGCAGGTTCAGGCTTAGGTGTGGCGGTTGTATCGTCATATGATTTTTTGTCTACGAGTTTAAAGCTCTTTTTAACTGTCTTGCCGCCGCCTTCGACTTCAAACCATGGCTCAAAAGTCGGATCGGCGTTCGGGCTAATTCTAAATGTCCAGGAAACAAACCCCGAGCCATCGCTTTTCGCCTCGCCCAACCCTTTTGAGGTAGAGTAGCCTGATTTAAGCCTAAGTCTAAGGGTATACAATGTGTTAGGCATGCCGCGGATCGTGATCGTTACTGTTTCGCCGAGGCTGTACTCGGCTTTAAGGTTAATAAACTCGATCTCAGCCGACTCAGTCTCTTCAAAAGCAGGGACTGTTTCTGTAGGCACAACAGCAGGCTTTTCGGTAGGCGGCTTTGTTTCGGCAGCCGCAGATGTTGATGGCTCAGCTGCTTGTGCCCTCGTGTCAACAGGGGTTTCAGTATCGGCTTTCTCGGATATATGAGTTACAGCTGTTTTTTGCCCCTCCGATATTTCATCAGCCGGTTTTTCGGGCGCCGTATCACCGGCTTGAGGATGGGGGAGGGGCTTATCGGATTTTTCGCCAATCGTAAAGCTATGCCTTATCGTTTCGCCCCCGCCGGAAAGCTCGAAATATGGTATAAAGTCGTCCGAGCTTGCGTTTCCGATTTTGAATGTCCAAAAAACGTAGCCGCGCTCGTCGGAGATTGCATCGCCGAGCCCCGCAGCTTTTGAGTATCCCGATTTATAGCATATCCTTAAAGTGTAAGTGGTGTTCGGCTTGCCGACGGCGGAGAGCGTCACTGTCTCGCCCCGCCGGTAGGATTCTTTCGCGTTGACAAAAACTACCGATGAGCCCGATTTTTCTAGCAGCGATTTTGCAAAGTTTGCAAGCTTGTCCACCGGCGCGATAAACTTGCCGTATTTGTCAGCAGGCGCAAGCGGCGCGGGCATAGTTTCGGTCTTATCTGGATCGGGCAAAACTCCGCCCGACGAGGGCGAGGCTAGCCTCTCTGCTGGCTGGGATGCAGAAAATACCTTGCTGCTTGGCCCGACGGATATAATGTTGCCTTGACATGATATGAGCGTTGCCAAAACTAAAAGCACGGCAAAAAATATAAATGTCCTAATCCCTTTCGCCACATTCCCACCGACCGGATAAGTTTGGGAATATTATATATTTGAAGGTGAAAATTGTCAATGGGCGGGGCATTATAAGGAACCTTGTCGAATAAATAAAAGCCCGGCTTAAAATTAGTGCCGGGCTATTTTTTATTATTTTGCCGCCTCGAAAGCCGTGTCAAGCGCCGCGATAAGGTCGTCTGCGTTTTCAATGCCGATCGAAAGGCGGATGGTGTTGGGCTTTATACCTTGCTCAAACTGTTCTTCAGCAGTTAACTGCGAGTGAGTGGTGCTTGCAGGATGGATTACAAGCGATTTTACGTCGGCGACATTCGCGAGCAGCGAGAATATCGGCAGGTTGTCGATAAACCTCCACGCGGTTTTATCGTCGCCCTTGATTTCAAAAGTGAAAATCGAGCCGCCGCCGCGCGGGAAGTATTTTTTGTAAAGCTCATGACCGGGCTCGGACTCAATTGAGGGATGGTGGACCGCCTCGACTTGCGGATGATTTTTGAGGTACTCCACAATCCGAAGCGCGTTTGAGACATGCCGCTCGACGCGCAGCGAAAGCGTTTCAAGCCCTTGCAAGAATATAAACGCATGGAAAGGCGAAAGCGTCGCGCCGGTGTCACGTAGCAGAATCGCGCGGATATAGGTGACGAACGCAGCCGACCCGACCGCGTCGGCGAATGATACGCCGTGATAGCTCGGGTTAGGCTCGGAAATCCACGGGAATTTGCCGGAAGCTTTCCAGTCGAACTTGCCGCCGTCGACTATAACGCCGCCTATCGCTGTGCCGTGCCCGCCGATAAATTTGGTCGCCGAATGTATGACGATGTCCGCGCCCCAATCTAACGGGCGGAAAAGGTAAGGGGTCGCAAATGTCGAGTCGACGACGAGCGGGATGCCATGCCGATGGGCGAGAGCTGCAAGCGCCTCGATGTCGACAGGGTTTGAGTTAGGGTTGCCAAGCGACTCGATAAAAATGGCCTTGGTATTATCCTTAATCGCCCGCTCGTATGCACTTATGTCGTATGGGTCGACAAATGTGGTGGTGACTCCCGCCGTGAGCGGCAGCGTGTGCGCGAACAGGTTGTATGTGCCGCCGTAGAGGTTGTTCGCCGCGACGATATGCTCGCCGTTTTTCGCTAGCGCTTGGATGGTGTATGTAACCGCGGCAGCACCCGACGCTACAGCGACCGCCGCGACTCCGTTTTCAAGGTTTGCGATGCGCTCCTCGAAAGTGCCCACCGTCGGGTTTGTAAGCCGGCTGTAAATGTTTCCTGCTGCGCGCAGCGCGAAGCGGTCTGCTGCATTCTCGGCGTTGTGGAACACGTATGCCACCGACGCGTAAATAGGCACTGCTCTCGCGTCAGTCGCAGAGTCGGCCTTTTCCTGGCCGATATGCACCTGCCGGGTTTCAAAGCTCCAGTTCTTTGGGTTCCTGATGTCGCTCATAGATAGTACCTCCCGCTATATAACATACTAATCATATCAAAATAGTATGCAAATATTTTATGCAAAAAAAACGGGTTTGTCAACCCGTTTTTTTTTAAAAAATCGCCTCCACTTTGACAAAAAATCGGGCGGGGTTTATTAAATTTTTTGTTCGACAAATACCGTAAACTTGTCGATGAAGGCGCAGGGGTGGTATTGGAGCTTTGATTTTCTCAGCCCTTCGTCCCCGAGATCTTCTTCCCTGTTGACGTATTTTATACCGAGGTCGATGTGTTTTTTCACAAACTCGCTTGCGATCATCTGGTATGAGCCGGCATACCTGGTGTCGGCTTTTTCGATATGCACGAAAAGTGTGTCACCGAGCACTTCGCCTATCGCAAATGCGGCGACCCGGCCGCCTGCATAAAGCACAAGCCCCGACTGGCCGTATAGCTCGTAGTTGTCGAGCACCTCGAACACTATGTCTTCTTCTGCGCGGTACATCTCGGAGTCTTTTTTGTAAAGCTCGCAGAACTCGGTGAAGAATTCCCGCACATCCGGTATCGTGGTGGCGTCGATAGGCTTAAGCTCATACACGGGGTTTTCGCGCTTGAAGCGGTTTATATGGTTGCGCTGGCCTGAAAACTTTCTGCCGGCTAAAAACGCAAGGTCTTCCGCCCTATAAATGTAGTCCGACCAGCCGTTTTCCTTTATGACCTTTATTTTAAAACGCGAGCCGATCTTTTGCACATCGCTTTCGGTCGCAAAGCATATTACCATGCTTACGCCGTGTTTGTTGCAATAGTCCCAAATCGCGTCGAGCGCACCGGCGACGTTTTTGCCGATAGGTGTGGCGAACGCCACGGGATAGTCGAGATATACCGCTTTGAAAATCGCCGTGTCGTCGAAAGTGGCAAACTCGGTTTTAAAATAATTGCGCCACATCATTGTGCAACCTACGGTATTGTCGCAGGACCGCGTGGTCGGAACCGACAGGTATTTTCTTACAATGTCGATATCTTGTAAGGTCAGCTTTTTAAAGTTTATCATGCACCCACTACATTTAACTTTGCCGCGTTATGGGGCACTTTTGCCCGTTTACGCGGTTTTTTATTTTAATTATATCATATTTTTCCGAAAATTAAAGCCTTATGAGTTTTCCACAAAAGTGCGCAATTTAAATAATCTCGTAAACGCGGCTATAAGCCTTTTTGGCTTCTTCTTGGGCGGTAACGCATGCGTTTTCCACAAGGTCATAGTTCTCTGCTAAAACTTTCACGACGCTTTCGTCAATCGAGCCGTTTTTAACCATAACGTCGAGAATAGAGAGTATCCGCTCTTTTGTATACGGCTCTTTGTATGGTCGTTTTTCCATTAGCGCGGCGAACACGTCCGCCACAGCCATAATGCGAGAGCAGAGGCTCATCGAATCGGCTGTGATATGGAAGGGGTAGCCATTCCCATTAAGCTTTTCATGATGATATGCCGCCCAGGTTGTGATATCCTCAAACCCGGATATTTCAGACAGCAGGTAGTGGGTAAAGTAAACGTGCGATTTTATGTACTCGTACTCCTGCGGTTCGAGCGCCCCTTGTTTTTCAAGTATGTTTATGTCGATTGTCAGCTTACCGAGGTCGTGCAGGTATCCCGCCGCAAGCAGTTTTTTGCACTCATCCGGAGAAAAATGCATAAGCTCGGCGAGCTTTTCGGCGGTTTTCGCCACGCCCGCCGAGTGGGTCGCCGTAAACTCGCTTCGGAAGTCTATAAGGAAAGAAAACAGCTCGGCAAGCTTTACAAGCTGGTTAGTTGAAATGTCCACAATGGATTTGTCAGAGTGTACGATTTTATCAAAGCTCTCGCCCGTGACAAGGTCAAGCCAAACGCTTTCGACTTCCGTCAGCTCAAGCGCCGCTTCGACATATGGCGGGTAAAAATGCTCGCCTTTGTTTTCCTGAAGGTAAAAGCGTACGCCGGGGATGCTTGTCAAAATAAAAGCGTCGGAATACTCGGCGGTAACGGTGCAAACGCGGTCGGCAAGATAAATAAGCTGGCTTTCCATGGGCATGTCGGGGTACTTCTCGCGCGCTTTTCCATTGTCCCACGGGTAATGGTGGTAATAAAGTATTGGCGCGAGGTCAGGGATCGGCTCGAATGTGGACAAAAGGAATGCGCCCCGGTGCCCGTGGACGAAGACATCGTCTCCCGTCCCTTCAAAAGCGTCGAGCTTTTCTTTTATCGACAAGGCCCCGATATCGTGAATAAGGCCCGCTATGAAAACTTTATACCTCTGTTCATTAGAAAAGCCGAGCTTGTTTGCCAAAGCATACGCAAAATATGAAACTCTCTGCTGATGGTTGCCGACTTTGGCTGAGATGACGCTTTGGGCTTTGTTGAGAGTGTCAAATACCTCGATAATATTAAGCTTCATCACACGAAAACCCCGATATATAAGTTTTCAAATAATGACGACAACAAATTATAACATATTTCAAAATTTTTCTCAACGATTCCGTGCGCGATTAAAAAAAGCGGGCGTGCCGCTTATTCGTGCGACACGCCCGAGCTATTTTTTAGAATTTTTTATTTGCCTTCGCTGCGGATTGCTGCCTGCGCGGCTGCGAGGCGGGCGATCGGCACGCGGAAAGGCGAGCAGGAGACATAGGTCAAGCCTACATTGTGGCAGAACTCGATGGACGACGGGTCGCCGCCATGCTCGCCGCAGATGCCGAGCTTGATGTCGGGACGGGTCTGCCTGCCGAGCTCGCAAGCCATCTTGACGAGCTTGCCGACGCCATTCTGGTCGAGGCGGGCGAACGGGTCGTTTTCGTATATCTTCTTGTCGTAGTAAGATTCGAGGAACTTGCCTGCGTCGTCGCGGCTGAAGCCAAAGGTCATCTGCGTCAGGTCGTTGGTACCGAATGAGAAGAACTCTGCCTCTTTCGCGATCTCGTCGGCGGTGAGCGCCGCGCGCGGAATCTCAATCATCGTACCGACTTTGTAAGTGAGCTCGACGCCAGCGGCTTTGATTTCCTCGTCGGCGGTCTTGACGATGACGTCTTTGACGTACTTAAGCTCTTTGACCTCGCCTACGAGCGGGACCATGATTTCGGGGACAAGGTCCCAGTCGGGATGTCTCTTCTTGACGTTGATAGCTGCACGGATAATTGCGCGGGTCTGCATCTCGGCGATCTCCGGATAGGTGACGGCGAGACGGCAGCCGCGGTGGCCCATCATCGGGTTGAACTCATGCAGCGAAGCGATGATGCCGCGGATTTCTTCCACGGTCTTGCCCATATCTTTTGCAAGCTCCGCGATGTCCATCTCTTCGGTCGGGACAAACTCGTGGAGCGGCGGGTCGAGCAGACGGATAGTCACAGGCATGCCTTCAAGCGCCTCGTAAAGCAGCTCGAAGTCGCCCTGCTGCATCGGCAGAAGTTTTGCCAGAGCCGCTTCGCGCTGCTCTTTGGTGTCGGAGCAGATCATCTCGCGGATAGCTTTGATCCTGTCACCCTCGAAGAACATATGCTCGGTGCGGCAAAGTCCGATACCCTCCGCGCCAAGCTCGCGGGCCTTCTTAGCGTCTGCAGGCGTGTCTGCATTAGTGCGTACCTGCAGCTTGCGGTACTTGTCGGCCCAGTCCATGATTCGGGCGAACTCGCCGGCGATCTGAGCCTCGACGGTCGGGATTATGCCGTCATAGATGTTACCAGTCGAGCCGTCGATGGAGATATAGTCGCCTTCCTTGAATGTCTTGCCGCCAAGGACGAACTTCTTGTTTTCCTCGTCCATGCGGATATCGGAGCAGCCGGATACGCAGCACTTACCCATGCCGCGAGCGACGACTGCCGCGTGAGAGGTCATACCGCCACGGACGGTGAGGATGCCTTCGGCGGCTTTCATGCCCTCAATGTCCTCTGGCGAGGTTTCAAGCCTTACAAGCACAACCTTTTCGCCGCGCTCTTTCCAAGCCTTAGCGTCTTCGGCAGTGAAGACCACCTTGCCGCATGCGGCGCCGGGCGATGCGGGCAGGCCCTTGCCAATCGGGGTAGCGGCCTTGAGCGCCTGCGGGTCAAACTGCGGGTGCAGCAGTGTGTCGAGGTTGCGCGGATCTATCTTCATGAGGGCTTCTTTCTCGGTGATCATGCCCTCGTCGACCATGTCGCAAGCGATCTTAAGTGCAGCCTTAGCCGTGCGCTTGCCGTTACGCGTCTGCAGCATATAGAGTTTCTTGTCCTCAATGGTGAACTCCATATCCTGCATGTCTTTGTAATGCTTTTCGAGGATCTCGCAGATCTTTTGGAACTGCTCGTAGACCTCGGGCATTATTTCTGCCATCTTATCTATCTTCATGGGCGTGCGGATACCCGCAACGACGTCCTCGCCCTGGGCGTTCATAAGGAACTCGCCCATGAGCTTCTTTTCGCCAGTAGCGGGGTCGCGAGTGAACGCGACGCCGGTGCCGGAGGTATCGCCCATGTTGCCGAATACCATCATCTGTACGTTGACCGCGGTGCCCCACGAGTAGGGAATATCGTTGTCGCGGCGGTATACCTCGGCGCGTGGGTTGTCCCATGAACGGAAAACGGCCTCGATAGCGCCGAACAGCTGCTCAATCGGATCCGAGGGGAAGTCTTTGCCTATAGCTTTCTTATACTCGGCCTTAAACTGCATTGCGAGCTCTTTGAGATCGTCGGCAGTAAGCTGGGTGTCTTCGGTGACGCCCTTCTCCTCTTTCATCTTGTCGATGAGCTGCTCAAAATATTTTTTGCCAACGCCCATGACGACGTCAGAGTACATCTGGATAAAGCGCCTGTAACAGTCCCAAGCCCAGCGTGGGTTGCCGGATTTGGCAGCGAGCGTTTCGACGACTTCCTCGTTTAAGCCGAGGTTGAGGATGGTATCCATCATGCCCGGCATCGAAACGCGGGCACCGGAACGAACCGATACCAAAAGGGGATTTTCCTTGTCGCCGAACTTCTTGCCGGCGATCTGCTCAAGCTTGCCGATATACTCGAAAATCTGCTCTTTTATGTCGGGAGCTATGGTTTTGCCGTCTTCGTAGTATCTGGTGCAGGCTTCGGTCGTGATTGTGAAACCCTGCGGGACCGGCAAGCCAATGTTGGTCATTTCGGCAAGGTTTGCGCCCTTGCCGCCGAGAAGCTCACGCATGCCAGCGTTGCCTTCGGAAAACAGATACACGTATTTTTTGCTCATGCGTTTTATTCTTCCTCCGGATTAGACTTTATTGTTTTTAATTTTGCCGATGCGTATTATATCATAATCTTAACTAAATTACTATATATAGTTTGAAGAATTTACAATTATTATAACACTGTGTCATAATTTTCATCGCTTGCGGGCGCTTTTTATCCGTTTTTTACAATATCCCACGAGTGTGCCTTCGACATAAAAGTCTTGATTTGGAAAAATCCATATTGTATAATAAGGAAAGCCGGTAGGCATAACTTTATCGGAAACGGCAGGGAACACAGTTGAGCCAAAATATTGAAGATGCCGTAAGAGCTGCGCTTGCCAACATAGGCGTTGACGTGACGGAAGAGCTATGCTTTGAGCCCATCGAAACACATGCGCTGGGTTTTGCTCCGTTTGCGGAGGTGAAAACTCAGGTTGATTTTTTACGGGCGAAAAGGGAATACATATTGCAGGTCATAGCGTCATTCGCCGAGCGGGGGGTGAAATTTGTTTCCACCGATGGCGTAGTCATCTCCCCGTTTGCTAAAATCGGCGCGGGCACGGTTATCCACCCCAACACCGAAATCCGCTCCGGCGTCATGATCGGAGAGGGCTGCGTTATCGGCCCGTGCACCGTAATTGAGAAAAGCACTATAGGCTCGCGCTGCGTTATAAACGCGACGCAGATATACGAGTCTGTGGTCGAAGACGACGTCAAAATTGGCCCGTTCTGCCACATAAGGCCTAACAGCCGGATTTGCCGCGGCGTCAAAATCGGCGATTTTGTCGAGGTCAAAAACTCCACGGTCGGCGAAGAGACCCACGCCGCGCACCTTACATATATCGGCGACAGCGATGTCGGCGCGAGGGTCAATATCGGGTGCGGCGTCGTCACCGTCAACTACGACGGCAAAAGGAAACACCGCACCGTCATATGCGACGACGCGTTTATTGGCTGCAACACAAACCTTGTCGCGCCCGTTAGGATAGGCGAGCGCGCCTTTACCGCCGCCGGCTCAACAATTACCGAAGACGTCCCAGCCGATGCGCTTGCGATTGCGAGAGCAAGGCAGGTCAACAAACTCGGCTGGAGGATAAAAAAGCAACAAGAACAGTAAAAGGACGGACTTGGTTTATTGTTTTGACAAACATATTTGATTTATTCAAAAAACTTGAATCCATAAGTGCAAACAAATCGGGGCCGGTGGAGTTTATTGTTTGCGGTCTGGGCAATCCCGGCCCACAGTATGAGCGCACCCGGCACAATGCCGGGTTTATGGCGATTGACGAGATATCAGCGCGCGAAGGCTTTGCGGTTACGCGCGCGAAATTTGACGCGCTTGTAGCGGACGTAACGTTCGCGGGAAAACGCGTTTTGTTTATGAAACCCCAGACCTACATGAACGCTTCCGGCAAGGCGGTCGGTAAAGCTGCGGAGTACTATAAAATCCCGCCGGAAAGGATTATCGTTATCTCTGACGACGTGAACCTGCCGGTAGGGAAGATGCGGATCAGGCGCTCGGGGTCGAGCGGCGGGCAAAAGGGCCTTGCCGACATTATAAATTGGCTTGGCACAGATGCCTTTCCGCGCATCAGGATTGGCGTCGGCGCCCCGCCGCCCGGCGGCGATATGATAAGCTGGGTGCTGGGCAGTATCCCCGAAGCCGATCTTAAAAGTTTTAAGTCGTGCATCGCAAATGTCCCCGATGCCGTAAGCCTTATTTTAGCCGGAAAGATCGACGAAGCGATGAATAAATACAACTGATTCGGATGGTGCATTCGGAGTTTGTTGGCGCGCCAGGGCTTATTGTTGGCGCACTTAAAGCCGAACGGGAATACGCGTGCATAATTGAGGCGATCGAGCGTGAGGCAAAAAGCGACAGACCGTCACCTTTACGGATAACCGGCATGAGCGAGGGCGTGCGCGGGGCTTTTGCCGCGCTGCTCGCGAAGTATGTAGCCGAAAAGCATAAAAAGCCGCTGCTTGTTATTGTCCCAGACGAAAAAGAAGGGCAAAAATGCTTTGGGTTGCTCTCCGCCTGCGGGCTTACGCCGCTCTTATACCCGTTTCGGGATTTCATATTCCATAACATTACAGCCTCCCATGAGTCAGAGCATGAGAGGCTTTCAGTGCTTTACGCGGTACTTGAAGGCACCTGCGACGCAGTTATCGCGACGCCGGACGCGGCTCTGGAGTATACAATGCCGCGCGAGGTCGCAATGCGCTCGCAGCTGAATTTTGGGCTAGACTCGCCTATCTCGCCCGACGAACTGAAAAAATTCCTTGCCGGTGCGGGATATGTGCGGGTCGAGCTTGTCGACGGCGCCGGGCAATATGCGGTGCGCGGAGACATTGTAGACGTGTTTCCGCCGAAATCCGAAAACCCGGTCCGCATAGAGTTTTTCGGCGACGATATTGACCGGATAAGCGCGTTTGACCTTCTCACGCAGCGCAGGATAGAAAATTTGGACAGCGTCGAGATTCCTCCCGCGCGCGAAATACTCGTCGGCGCAAAGGAGCGAGAGGAGCTTTTGCGCGTCATATCCACGCAGATAAAAAAGTGCGAGGACGATCGCACGCGAGAGATACTTTCCGCCGAGCTTGACGCAGCCGAAAGTGGCAGGGAGATAAACTCAATAGACAAGTATATTACGCTCGTTTACCCACAGCGCGAGTGCCTTCTCGACTATTTTTCAGATGCCGCCACCGCGCTTGTCGTCGAGTGGAAGTCAAGCTCCGAGAGGGTCAAAGCTTACGAGTGGCACGCAAAACAGACGATTACCGACCTGCTTGAGCATGGCGCGGTTCCTGCGCGTTATGCGGAGTATGGGAAGTATTACGCCAATTTTGAGGCGTTTTTCAGCAGCCGCGCGGCTGTGTTTGCCGACACCTTCCTCGGCAGTTACGGCGACATGCGCCTTGGAGGGATGTTCAATATCACCTCGCGGCAGACGGTCTCTTACGCCGACAGCTATGAGCTTTTGCGCGAGGATTTGCGCGGCTATATAGAGGGCGGCTACTCGGCAGTCGTGCTCTGTGAAAACCAGCTTTCGGCGCAAAACCTGCATTCCCAGCTTGAGGCCGACGGGCTGCCGGCTTTGCTTTATGGCGGCTCGGAAGCACCGCATCAGGGGATAGCGTTAATTTTGCACGGGTTTGATTTCCCCGGCTTCGAGCTGCCTGTGACAAAATTCGCCGTGCTCTCGCTTTACCCGAGCCAAAACGCGTACGCTCGTGTGCGCACAGCCCGCCGGGCCGCGCGCGCGGCGAAACGCTCGCGCCAAGAGCGCATCTTGAGCTATGCGGACCTTGATCCCGGCGATTATGTGGTGCACGTCAACCATGGCATAGGGCAATACCTAGGCATTCAGACCGTTACTGTAGACGGGCACACGCGCGACTACCTTAAAATCAAATACGCAGGCACGGATATGCTGTATTTGCCCTGCGACCAGCTTGACAGCATATCAAAATATATTGGCGGCCGCGCGGAAGACGGCACGGTGAAGCTGTCAAAGATGGGCGGCGCCGAGTGGGCGCGCACTAAATCAAAGGTAAAAGCCGCGGCGAAGGAAATGGCGCGCGAGCTTATAAAGCTATATGCGGAGCGGAAGCGTAAGCCGGGCTTTGCGTTTTTGCCCGACGACGAGCTGCAGCGCCAATTTGAGGCCGAGTTCGAGTATGAGGAAACCGAAGGGCAGCTCGAAGCCATAGAAGAGATAAAGCGCGATATGGAAAGCCCTCACCCGATGGACCGGTTACTTTGCGGAGACGTAGGTTTCGGCAAGACCGAGGTCGCGCTGCGTGCTGCGTTTAAAGCCGTAAACTCGCAAAAACAGGTCGCATTCCTAGTCCCAACGACGATACTTGCGTTGCAGCACTATCAAACTTTGCAGTCGCGAATGCGCGGGTTCCCCGTCAAAATAGACATGATATCGCGATTCCGTACGACGAAGCAGCAAGCAGAAACGCTGAAAAAACTAAAGCACGGAGAAGTTGACATCATAGTCGGCACGCATAGGTTGCTTTCAAAAGACGTGCAGTTCCGCGATTTGGGACTTGTGATAATAGACGAGGAACACCGGTTCGGCGTCGCGCATAAAGAAAAACTAAAAAAGCTCTGCACAAATGTCGACGTGCTTACGCTCACCGCAACGCCAATCCCGCGCACGCTTAACATGGCGCTTTCGGGAATACGCGACATGTCGATACTCGAGGAGGCGCCGGGCGACAGGCTGCCGGTTCAAACCTATGTGCTTGAGTACGATGATATAATAATTGCGGAGGCGATACGCCGCGAGCTGCGCAGGGGCGGGCAGGTGTATTACCTGCACAACCGTGTGGAAACTATCGAAACCGTGGCAAATAAAATCTCGCAACTTGCCCCGGGCGCGCGGATAGCCGTAGCTCACGGGCAAATGGACAAAGAGCAGCTTTCGGATATATGGCGCGATATGATAAGCGGCGAGGTTGACATCCTCGTTTGTACTACAATAATAGAATCCGGCGTCGACATACCAAACGCCAACACGCTTATAATAGAGGACGCCGACAAGCTCGGGCTTGCCCAGCTGCACCAGCTCCGCGGGCGGGTCGGCAGGTCGAGCCGGCGCGCATATGCCTATTTTACCTACCGGCGCGGGAGCGTGCTTTCCGAAATTGCGACAAAGCGGCTTGAGGCTATACGCGATTATACGGAGTTCGGCTCGGGCTTTAGGATAGCGCTGCGCGACCTTGAGATTCGCGGAGCGGGCAACCTGCTTGGGCCCGAGCAGCACGGGCATATCGAGTCGGTAGGTTATGACCTTTATATGAAGCTGCTCAGCGAGGCGATACTCGAGGAAAAAGGCGAAATACCCCAGCAGCGCGCGGAGCATACGATTGAAATTAGCATCGACGCCTATATCCCCGAAAGCTATATAAACAGCTCGACCCAGCGCATAGAGGCGTACAAAAAAATCTCGCTAATATTAAGCGAGGAGGACTCAAGGGACGTATTGGACGAGCTTTGCGACCGCTACGGCGAGCCGCCTGAGCCGGTGATTAATCTTATAAATGTGGCGCTTGTCCGCGCTCTTGGCAGCGAGATAGGCATCACAAAGACCGAGCAACGCGGCGACAGCGTGATAATTTACCCGGCAAACATCGACGCCTCGATTTGGGCGAGGCTTGCGGGCGAGCTGCGCGGCAGGATACTCCTAAGCCTTGGCTCAAAGCCTTATATAACAGTAAAACTAATGAAGGGCGATAATATCCTCATATTTTTGCGCGATCTGTTTAAGAAATATATACAAATTCACACTTGCAATCTCGAGCAGCTATAATTTATAATCCCCTATATGTGAAACGGCTGCTCGGGCGAAAGGGCGACGATGAAAAAAAGCTGCAGATTGTTATGCTTAGTTTTGGCAGCGGCGCTGTTTGCCTTCGGCTGCTCAACTGCCGGGGGCTATACAGCGCTTGAATATGAAGGCTATAAGATAAACGAAGCGATGTACGGATATTGGGCTGCGCTATATAAAAGGAACATTGTCTACAGCTATAATGGCGGCAAAGATACCCCGGAGTTTTGGGAGTCCGAAGTATATAGCGGCAAAACCGCCGAGGAGTATTTTACCGATATCGTAAACGCGCAAATCTACAAATACTGCATCGCACAAAAGCTTTTCGACGAGTATGGCTTAAAGCTCGATAAAGAAGTAATAAAGGCGATTGACACCGATATTAAAGAAAAAATAGAATATTACGGCAGCCGCGCCGAGCTCAACAGCGCGCTCGCGAGCATTAACCTCAACATCGACCTTTTGCGTCAGATTTATATCTGCGAGGAGAAGCTCAGGGCGGTTTACAATTACCTCTATGGCGATGGCGGGCCGGAGGAACTGTTGGACGAGGACTATATAAAGTTTTTTACCGATAACTATTATCGGATGAAATATATAGTCATCTATACGACAAAACTCGTCACTGACGAAAAAGGCAACTATAAATACGACAGCGAAGGCAACCTTATGACCGAGCCTTTGACAGCGGAGGAGCTTGCCGAAAAGCAGGCAAAAGCCGAAGAAGCGCTAAAAAAGGCACAAGCCGGCGAAAACTTCGATTTGCTTATCTTGGACTACAGCGAGTATGACACTTCGGCGTACCCTAACGGCTTTTATGTTTCGGCAAACGAGCTTGCGATATATGGCGCGCGGATCATCTCGGCTCTGACTAGCATGAAAGTAGGCGAAGTCAGGCGCGTGGACGAGGAAAGCGCAATATATATAATAAAAAAGCTCGAGCTTCCCGCATGGGAAGAGCTTACCGAAAGCGAGCTTGTGCAGCTTGCCAAGCTTGCCGACTACGCAAACGCCGAGGCGTTTGACGAAAAGCTTAGCGAGCTTTTCCCCAAAGTCATAGCGAATAAAGAAGTGCTTGAAAAATACAGGCTATCCAAAATCGGAATGCTTGCGATTCCAAACATTTGACGTTTAAGTTTGACCCGGAAGGCGTTCTTACCCCCTTCCGGGTTTATTTTAAAAACAGGCATTTGCCATCGGCGGAAGGGGTTGCTTTGTTGTGAATGCCAAACGGTTAACGCTTTTGTTTTTGGCAACAGCTCTGCTTATAAGTTCGGTATTGACCGCAGGCTGCTCTACGGCGGATAGCGCCTCCGGCAAACCGGATACGGCGACAGAAACGCTGCAAGCCGGCGAGCCGGGCAGCGGCGAGGCAATAGGCGACACAAAAAAGCCTTCGCTGCCTGAAGCCCCGCCGGGCACGATTTTCGGCGCGCAGAAGGTAACGCAAGACGAGCTTGTCGACCTTATATCAGGAAAAAAATATGTTGACCCCGCTGACCTTGAGCTTGACCTTTTCTACGATTATGCAAAAATGCCAAAGCTCTCCGGTGGGAAAACTTTCTTTTTAACTGTCGACGAGAACCGTAAAGAGGGCGACGAGTCGTGGGGCAAAGGAAAGCTGTCGGCAAACATAGACTGCAGTTTTGCGTTTCTAGAGGGAGACATCGAGCCAGGGCTCGACAATATAATGCGCGACGGCAAAGCCGTAAGGGTCTACATGTTTACCGAAGAAACCTACACCGCACCGGAGATCATCTTTACAACGCTGCCAGTTATGACGATAGATACAGAAAAGAAAAGGCCGATTTCGTGGGACGACGTAAAATGCCAGTTTACGCTTTTCACGCCCCGCAGCTCAAACTCGGTCGCCTATACCGACGAGTCGGCGGCGACGATAAGGATACGCGGCGCATCGAGCGCCTCGCTGCCTAAAACCTCGCTGAGACTGACGCTTTATAAGCCCGATTACTCGGATACATATAAGCTCCCGCTTTTAGGCATGCGCAAAGACGACGACTGGATACTCTACGCCTCGTATTCGGACGAGTCGAAAATCCGAGACGCCACCGGCTGGGTGCTTTGGAGCAGGATGGGCGGCTATGTAGAGGAGAGAAACTCGCAGGGCACGGTACAAGTAAGGTATACCGAAGTTATTATAAACGGCAAGTACAACGGCTTTTACGTCTTCATGGAGCGCTTTGACGAAAAGACGCTCAACCTCAGGGACGACGACGTTTTGTTCGTCGGCAAGACTTGGGAGCAGCCGTCGTCTTCAATGATGAGAAAACTTTCGCCCGAGACCACGTATTTTGGTGGTATTGAGCGCAAGTATCCGGACGAAGAAGAGGTCAAGTACGTCGGCAGCAGTGGCTGGGACATTTTGGCCGAATACTGTAGGCTGATTTACGAGACAGACGGAGCCGAGTTCGCACGATTGATCGATAAATACGCAAACATTGAAAACCACCTTGATTACTGGCTGTATTTGCAAATCATAATGGGCGAAGACAACCTTTGGAAGAATACATATTACGCGATAATCGACGGCAAAGTCTACTGCTTCCCGTGGGATCTCGACGTTACGTTCGGGCTTGGCTGGAACGGCGGCGTGAAAAACTATCTTTACAGAAACTTCAATGCGGTCACAACGCTCTATGACCACCGCTGTGGGCGCAGGATTGTAAAATATTATCCCGGCGCAGCAAATTACGTCAAAAATCGCTGGAAGGAACTTCTCGACGCAGGCATCGTAACCGCCGATGGCATAATAGAGATAGCGCGAGGGTTCTGGGATGACCTTTGGAGGTCTGGCGCATTCAAGCGCAACCTCGGTCGCTGGCCGGATACGTCCTATACAGAAGACCTTGATTACTTCGAATCCACCATGAGACGCAGGATTGAGTACCTCGACGGTTATATAAACTCGCTTGTCGACGCCGGAGGCTAATTTTGGCGGGCTTGACAATATGTCGGAAAAGGTATATAATGAGATAACAATAAATAATATTTAACAGTCGCCTCGTCTTGGCAAAATTTAAATTCCGGCGGAACGAGCTTGCCGGAATCAAAATTATCAGCGAATAATACAGGCATCGTCAAAGGACAAAAGCCGGCTGTGGTGCTGGCGAAGAAATAAAACTTGCAGGAAAAAGAGGTACCGCTTTGCTTAAGATTGTTACTTACAACTTGCGCACCGACACGTCACACGACGGGCCGCAGGCATTCCCTTATAGAAAGCCCTATATCCGCGACCGGCTGCTTGAGGAAAAGCCAGACATCATAGGTTTTCAGGAAGTTCAGCCGCACATGCTAGCATGGTTGCGCGAGGTGCTGGAGGGATATGAGGTGCTTGGCTACGGCCGCGGCAAAAACTTTGGCGACGAAGCAAACCCCATCGCCTATCGGAAAGATAGGTTTGAGCTACAGTATTTTGACCAGCGCTGGTTGTCCGACACGCCGTTTGTGCCCGGCTCAAGGTTTGCCGACCAGAGTGGTTGCCCGCGCATTTTCGCAGTGTGCTTGCTGCGCGACCTAGAAGAAGGCGGGCACGGCAGGTTTAGGTTTGTCAACACCCATCTGGATCATGAGCGCGACTATGCAAAAATCGAAGGCGCAAAGCAGATTGTCGCTGAAATCGATCGGCTGAATGGGCATATTAAGCTTCCGGTAATAATCACCGGCGACTTTAACGCCACGCCCGGTTCCGAGCCGCTTGCAGTGTTTGAGCGCGCAGGGTATGTGGACCTTTCGGCGTCGTCCGGCGGGACGTTCCACGGCTATGGGCGGGCAAAGTCGGAAGCGAAAATCGATTATATAATGTCGACTCCGGATGTGAAAATCTTGTCGGTGCGCATGTGGACCGAGGTGCGGGACGGCTTGTACCTATCCGACCATTACCCGGTAGAGGTAACCGTGGAGAGCTTCGGGGAATAAAGCTAGGGAATTTCGGAAAAAATCATACCGCGGCGATAATTTCTTAAAAAAGTATTGCATTATCAAAGCGGGTATGATATAATAGTTATGAAAAAGGTTTATGTATGCTTGAAGAGTAGGCTTTCCTGCTCTTCAAATTTTTTGGACGGAGAATTCCGGGCTCGCCCGGTTAAGTGCGCTTATGCGTAAACAGGATATAATCGATACGGTTACCGCGCTTGCCGCGCCTTGCGCGGATCGACTCGGACTCTACCTATGGGATGTCGAGTTTGTCCGGGAGGGCGCGGATTATTTTCTGCGGGTAATGATTGACAAAGAACATGGCGTCACGCTGGGTGATTGCGAAGCGATGACCCGGGAGCTAAGCCCGCTTCTCGACGAAGCCGACCCGATCGACTGCTCGTATCTGCTAGAGGTTTGCTCGCCGGGCGTTGAGCGTGTGCTTCGCAAGCCCGAGCATATAAAAGCATATATCGGCAAAAAGGTGCGCGCAAAGCTTTACAAGCCGCATCCCGAGCTGAAGAAAAAAGAAGCGATCGGCACGCTTGCCGCATATGATGAGGCAAGCGGAGCGGTAACTCTTGACTGCGACGGCAAAGAGATTGTCCTTATGTCCGGCGACGTTGCGAGGCTGAACGCATATTTTGACTTTGCCAACGCTGCATGGGGCGACACTTGATTATATGATCATATGAACGGAGTACTGATATAAGTCATGAACAACGAGTTTTTCGCCGCCATCGAAATGCTCGAGAAGGAAAAAGGCATTCCGAAAGAATATATGTACGAAAAAGTGGAGGCGGCGCTGCAATCCGCTTATAAGAAGGATCAAGACGGCTATAGCAATGTAAAAGTTGTGCTTGACCCCGTTAAAAAAGAAGTCAAAATGTACCAGCTCAAGCAGGTCGTGGACGAAATAGAGGACGAGATTACGCAAATCTCGCTGACCGAAGCACGTAAAATCAACCCGAGATATAAAATTGGCGATACGGTTGAAATTGAGCTGAAACCGAAAAATTTCCGCAGGCTCGGCGCGCAGGCTGCAAAACATGTTATAATCCAAGCTGTGCGCGAAGCTGAGCGCGGAATGCTGATAAAAGAGTACGAAAACAAACGCGAGGAGATAATAACCGCAACAGTACTGCGCGTGGACGAAGTGACCGGCAACGCGACGGTTGACACCGGGACATCGATAGCGACGCTTATTAAAAGCGAGCAGATTCCCGGCGAGGTATACAGGGAAAACCAGCATATAAAGGTTTATGTTACCGAAGTGCGCAAGGAGACGCACGGCCCTATTGTTACGCTCTCGCGCACGCACCCTGGGCTCGTTAAAAGGCTTTTTGAGCTTGAAGTGCCGGAAATCCAGGACGGCATAGTTATAATCAAAGGTGTGGTGCGCGAAGCCGGCTCGCGCAGCAAAGTCGCGGTTATGTCGCGCGACCCGAATGTCGACCCTATCGGGGCATGCGTCGGACCGCGCAGTATGAGAATCCAAAATATCATAGACGAGCTAAACGGAGAGAAAATAGATATAATCAAATACAGCGACGAGCCGGAAGAATATATCGCCGCGGCGCTCTCGCCGGCGACCGTCAACCATGTGGTAATCGAAGACGAGCGCGTCTGCCGAGTGTATGTCGACCCCGACCAGCTCTCGCTGGCAATAGGCAAAGAGGGGCAAAACGCGCGCCTTGCGGCAAAATTGACCGGCTATAAAATCGATATTAAAACAGGCTAATACCCACCCGCGGCGCCTCCGCGGGCAAATAAAAGTAAGTTGGCGGCAGGGGGCGGCTTTTTACGGCAGCTTGATGCTCCCCCCGCAAATATAGCAAAACGGAGATTGTGCCATGTCGGCGGCTGTGAAAAAAATACCCCTGCGGCGCTGCGTCGGATGCGGGGAATCGTTTCCGAAAAAAATGCTGCTCCGCGTAGTGCGTTCGCCGGAAGGCGTGGTTTCGCTCGACCTTACCGGGAAAAAATCAGGACGCGGCGCCTATATATGCAAAAATGTTCAGTGCCTGCGAAAAGCGCGCAAGGCAAAGCGCCTCGAACGCAACCTTGAATGCGAAATACCCGACGAGGTATACGCTTCGCTGGAATCGGAGCTTGAGCGCCTTGAACTTGAACTCGAATAATAAGACTCAAAATGAAGGCGGCTACTCGCGGGATGAGAAAATCCTCAGGCTGCTCGGGCTTGCAAAACGGGCAGGCCGGCTGATAGTAGGCGCGGAAAAAGTCGTCGACGCTGCGCGGAGCGGGCTCATATCCCGTCGAGAAGGCATAATAGTCGTCGCCGCCGGCGCCGCGGCAAGAACCAAGAAAAACATTAGGCTCGCCGCGGAAGAGGATGGCATTGAGATTGTTGAATTAGCAGCCGACATGTATGAGATAGGCAAAGAGATAAGCGGCGGCCTTACGGCGGCTGTCGCCGTGCTAGATAAAAACATGGCGTCGGGAATTTTAAATATTGCCGGCGGAAAAGAAAAGTAAAACTATTGAAAAAACCTGATATTTTGTTATAAAATATAATCTAAATTGTGCTGCGAACGCTGCATATTCTGCTGACGGAAACGGTAAACGGTTAAAGGAAGATACTATGACACTAAACCAGAAATACAAATTAGGCGATCTAGCCAAGGATCTTGGAATGAAAAGTGGCGAACTTATCGAACTGCTCGCGAAAAACGGGTTCCCGGGCAGAAAGGTAGGCTCGCAACTTGACATTGTCGAGTTCGACATCATAATGAACGCTGTGACCGAGACACGGCAAATTGACGATATTGACGAGTATTTAAGCGGGAAAATAACCATATCCGTACCCAGACCCGAACCGGCTCCGGAGCCTGCGGCGGTTGAGGCTAAACCTAAACCCCAGCAGGCGCCTTCCGCGTCCACTACCAGCGAGGCTGCCCAAGCCGAGCAGCGGCAGGCGCATTCAACCCAGCAGCAACCACAAGCTCAGCATGGCGCTCAAAAGCAGCAGCGCCAGCAAAGCGCCCAGGCCCAGCAGCAAGCCGAACGCGGGCAAGAAAAGCAGCAGGGCGGAAAGGGTCAGCAGCAGAGCGGTCACCCACAACAGGAAAAACAGACCGGAAAACAGCAGCCACGTTCGCAGCAGCAACAGCAGCAGGGCGGCCGCCAGCCACAGCCTCAAAAACAGCAGGCGCAAAAACATAGCGGAAAACAGCAGCCTGAACAAAAGGCTGTATCGCAGCAGCAACAGCAGCATGCCCGCCAGGATGAACAGAGCCGCCAGCCTGAACAGGCTGTAGAGCAGGCAAAGCCTGAGGCGAGAACAGAAACGAAGGCGAAGGACGCCCGGTTTGAGAAAAAGCCGGACCTGTCGCAGCAAAAGCAGAAGAAAAAGCAGAAACAGAAAGAAAAACCAGCTGCGCAAAAACAACCTCAGCCCGCTACTGTTATACCCGCCCCGGCTCCATCAGACGAGCCTGCGGTTAAGATAATAGAGGAAGAGCGCTCGCTCCATCGCGGCAAAGCCGTGGCGACGCGGGTTATCGATACACGCACAACCACTGTCGATCTCGACAAATACGACGAAAAGCTTGACAATTTCCTCCCCGATACCGACGAGAAAGATATCGCCGGAGAGAAGCAGAAGCTCAAAAAGCAGAGCGGCCGTGCGCCTGCAGCGGAGGGAAAAACCAAAGGCAAAAGCCGCGCGAATGCCGAAGCGGAAAAACTGCGCCGCCTCGAGCTGGAAAAGGCGAAAAAGAAGCCGCTTGAGCTCACCTTGCCTGACGAGATTACCGTCAGCGAACTTGCATCAAGGCTCAAACAGACCGCGGCTTCGGTTATAAAGAAGCTCATCGGCATGGGCTTTATGGTCACGGCTAACCAGACCATAGACTTTGAGACCGCTGCGCTGGTAGCAGAAGAGTTCGGCGCGAAAGTCGAGCGCGAAGTGGTCGTCACGATAGAAGACAAACTGTTCGACGACACCGAAGACAAGCCGGAGGATCTTGTCCCGCGCGCGCCGGTCGTCGTCGTAATGGGCCACGTCGACCACGGCAAAACCTCGCTGCTTGACAAAATACGCCATACGAATGTCACAGCGACTGAAGCCGGCGGCATAACACAGCATATAGGCGCATACCGCGTTAATATAAACGGACGCGAAATCACCTTCCTCGACACGCCCGGCCACGAAGCATTCACTGCGATGCGTGCGCGCGGAGCGAAGGCGACCGATATAGCAATTCTTGTCGTGGCGGCCGACGACGGCATAATGCCGCAGACTGTTGAGGCTATAAACCACGCGAAAGCCGCGGGGCTGGATATAGTAATCGCAATCAACAAAATAGACAAACCGGGCGTAGACCCCGAACGGATAAAGACCGACCTTACAAAATACGACCTCGTGCCCGAAGAGTGGGGTGGCGACGTAATATGCGTGCCTGTGTCGGCGCTTACCGGCCAGGGCATAAACGATTTGCTTGAGGCGGTGCTGCTTGTTGCCGACCTCAAGGAGCTTAAGGCAAACCCGAACCGCCGCGCTAAGGGTATAGTTATTGAGTCGAAGCTCGACCGCGGGCGCGGCCCGGTCGCTACCGTGCTCGTGCAGAACGGCACGCTGCATTATGGCGATATCGTAATAGCAGGCACGGCGGTCGGCAGAGTCCGCGCGATGACGAACGACAAGGGCGAGACCGTAAAAACCGCCGGCCCGTCCGAGCCGGTTGAGATAATAGGCCTTTCCGAAGTGCCGACGGCGGGCGACGAGTTCCGGGTAGTCGAAGACGAGCGCATGGCACGCGAGCTTGCTGAGCAGCGCCGCGAGCGCCAGCGCGAAGAGGAGCTTAAGTCTTCCGCAAGGGTCAACCTCGACGACCTGTTCGCGCAAATCCAGGAAGGCGCCAAAGAGCTCAACGTTATCGTCAAAGGCGACGTCGACGGCTCCGCGCAAGCGGTCAAAACCTCGCTGCTCAAGCTTTCGACCGAGGAGGTCAAAGTCAAGGTTATACACTGCGGGGTCGGCGGCATAACGGACAGCGACGTAATGCTCGCGGCTGCGTCGAACGCGATTATAGTCGGCTTTAACGTGCGGCCCGACAAGAGTGCGATAGAATCCGCAGAGCGCCATAAGGTCGATATCCGCACATACCGCATCATTTACGAGTGCATCGAAGAAATTAGCGCGGCGCTCAAGGGCATGCTTGAGCCGACATACAAAGAGCAACTGCTCGGGCACGCCGAAATACGCCAGGTAATCAGGGTGCCGAAAGTTGGAAATATTGCCGGTTCGTATGTGCTCGACGGTAAAGTCACGCGCAACGCGAAAGTCAGAATCGTGCGAGACGGCGTGATAATAACCGAAGACTCAATAGTGTCGCTGCGCCGGTTCAAAGACGACGTGCGCGAAGTCGCCGCTGGTTACGAGTGCGGTATCGGGCTTGAGAAATTTGCCGACATCAAAGAGGGCGACATTCTCGAAGCCTACGAGATGGTGGAAGTACAAAAGTAAAGCAAGATGTCCGGAGCGGATGAGGCAACTGCCCATTCGCTCCGTTTTTAATAAGGAAGATTATGACTAAAGAGGGATTTTTGCCAATAACGAAAGAAGAAATGATTGAGCGCGGCTGGGATAGGCCGGATTTTGTGTTTGTCACCGGAGACGCTTATGTCGATCACCCAAGCTTCGGCGTGGCGGTAATCTCGCGCGTGCTTGAAGCGGACGGGTATAGAGTAGCAATACTCCCCCAGCCCGACTGGCGGACATGCGCGGACTTTAAGAGATTTGGCAAGCCGAGGCTAGGCTTCCTTGTGACCTCGGGCAATATTGACTCGATGGTAGCGCACTACACGGTGGCAAAGAAAAAGCGCTCTGACGACTACTATTCGCCTGGCGGGAAGGCAGGGCGGCGGCCCGACCGCGCAGTGATTGTCTACTGCAACCGGATACGCGAGGCTTATGGCGACGTGCCGATTATAATCGGCGGGCTTGAAGCGTCGCTTAGGAGATTTGCGCATTACGACTATTGGGACGACAAAGTCCGCCGCTCTATTTTGGTTGACAGCCGCGCCGACATTCTCGTCTATGGCATGGGCGAAAAAGCTATACGCCGCATAGCACAGCTGCTCAACAAAGGCGTGCCGGTGAAAAAAATTCGCGACGTGCGCGGCACATGCTATTTATGCAAGGTCGGCGAGCCGCTGCATTTTAAAGCCGTCGGCGGATACGACTACGATGTGCTTAAGACCGACAAAAACGCTTATGCCGAGGCGTTCGCGGTGCAGTATAACGAGCAGGACTACGTAACCGGTAGAGCGGTGACAGAGAGGTACGATGACCGGCTGCTGGTGCAAAACCCGCCCATGCCACCGCTCGAGCGCGAGGAGCTGGACTGGGTTTATTCATTGCCCTACATGCGCGCGTATCACCCGTCGTATGAGGCGGAAGGTGGCGTGCCCGCAATACAAGAGGTGCTGTTTTCAGTAACGCACAGCCGCGGGTGTTTCGGCGGCTGCAATTTCTGCGCGCTGACATTCCACCAAGGGCTCAGCGTGCGCTCGCGCTCAATCGAGTCGGTGGTGGCGGAAGTCGAAAAGCTAACAAAACACCCTGAGTTTAAAGGGTACATCCACGACATCGGCGGGCCGACTGCGAACTTCAGGCACCCATCGTGCAAAAAGCAGCTTGAGCACGGCATGTGCAGGAACAAAAAATGCCTTGTCCCCGCGCCGTGCAAACAGCTTGACGCCGACCATAGCGAGTTTCTAGAGCTGCTCGAGCGCGTGTCAAAGGTGCCGGGCGTCAAAAAAGTATTTATACGCTCGGGCATACGCTATGACTATATGTTGTGCGACAAAACCGGCGATGAGTTTTTCCGCCGGCTGGTGCGAGAGCATGTAAGCGGGCAGCTCAAAGTGGCGCCAGAGCACTGCTCGCCGGGCGTGCTTGCGCTTATGGGCAAGCCATCAATCGGCGTGTTTGAGAAATTCAGCCGGCGGTATTTTGAGCTATGCAAAGAAGCGGGCAAGGAGCAATACCTTGTGCCATATCTTATGTCAAGCCATCCCGGCTCTACGCTGAAAGACGCGGTGGAGTTGGCGTTATACCTGAAACGCAAAGGAATCTCGCCCGAGCAGGTGCAGGACTTTTACCCGACGCCGGGCACCGTGTCGACCGTGATGTTTTATACCGGCATAGACCCGCTTACGATGAAGCCGGTGTATGTGGCGCGGGATTACAATGAAAAACGCATGCAGCGCGCGCTGTTGCAGTATAGCCGCCCTGAAAACGCCGAGCTTGTAAGGCAGGCGCTTATAAAATGCGGCAGGCGCGACCTTATTGGGTATGGTGCAAACTGCCTTGTGCGCCCTGCTGCGCCGGAGCGTAAAAATGGCAGGGGTTTTGCCGAAAAAGGCAAAAAGTCAAAAGGCGGCAAACGCAAGAAAAAATAAAAAAGCGCGATATTTTGTCGCGCCGTTGAAAAAACATCCAAATTATGTTATATTATCTACAAAACAAAGTTTGCGGGGGTAACGGCAGTGGAGAAAACCGGCACGGCGGTCGAAAAAACAGCTCGAAACGTAACTTTTAGGGAATCGTTGCGGGGCTACAATAAAAACGACGTAAACGCGTATCTTGAAGAAATAAACCTCAAATTCGCGTCGGCTGAGGAAAACTATAAGCGCACGATAGCCGCCCAAAAACAGACAATAGAATCGCTGGAGAACAAGCTCGAAAGCTATGACCTAATCAGGGCGGAGCTCGATGCCGCAAGAAGAAGCCTTGCCGAAAAGGACCGGCAGCTAGCCGAGCAGTCAAAGAAAATTGCGGATTACGAAAGCCTGCTGGAAAAGCAGAGCGAGGCTATCGGGAAGCTAAAAGAAGATAAAGCGGCGCTTGAGATAAAGCTAGCGGACGCGGCGAAAAGCAGCGACGCTTTGGCTGAGGAGTGCAAAACGCTTCGAGAGCGGCTTGGAAAAAAAGAGATGGCAATAAGCGAGCAAGCAGAGCGAATAGGCTTTCTCGAGGACGAAATTGAGCGCCTGAGGCAAGCGGAAGGCAATGATGTAAACGACGAGGAGCTTTACAAAAAAGTCGGCGAAGTGCTTGTCGTCGCCAAGCTGGATGCCGACAGGATGAGGGAAAGCGGAAAAGCCGACGCCGAAAAAATAAGAGCCCAGGCGGAGATTGAGGCGAAAGAGTTAATCGAGAAGGCAAAAGAAGAGATACGTGCGATGCGCAAGGAGGCGCGGGCAAAGCTCGAAGAAGCCCTAACAAGGGCAAACAGGAAACTCGTCGAAATGGGCGAGGAATACGTCAAGGGCTATGCCGAGTACTTGCGCGCTGTGCAGGGTGATTTTGACGGGATTTTGGAAAAGGTGCGCGAACATTCCCAAAATGTTAAGGAAAGAATTGAAAGCCTGCGCGATATTATAAGTCAAGAGCTTGAAAAGGAGTACGGCCGCATAAGCGAAGAGATGAACGCCGAAACCGTCCTGGAGCCAACCGATAGCGAAATTATAGGCGGAGAGAGCCAGGCTAATGAAAAGGTATAACACCACAAATGTCGCCGAGTGGGCGCATCTTGTAAGGGAACGCGAAGAGATCCTACTTTCGGGCACGGTAATAACGGCGCGCGATGCCGCTCACAAGCGCATATTTGAGCTGCTAGACAAAGGAGAAAAGCTACCATTCGAAATCGCCGGCGCGACGATATATTACGCAGGGCCGACGCCCGCAAGGCCGGGCGCGGTGATAGGCTCATGCGGGCCGACGACTTCGTCGCGTATGGATGTTTATATGGAGCGGCTGCTCGATTTGGGGCTTATGTGCACTATAGGCAAAGGCTGGCGTTCGCCCGAGGTATGCGAGTCGATCCGCCGTCACGGCGCGGTGTACCTATGCGCAATTGGCGGCGCAGGCGCGCTTGCTTCGGCATGCATAACATCGTGCGAGGTTATAGCGTTCGAGGACCTCGGATGCGAATCGGTGAAAAAACTTACATTTGTAGATTTCCCACTTATAGTGGCGGTGGCGCCCGGAGGGGCTGCGCGGTGAACGCCGAGAATTTGGGTGCAAAAATTAGGGCTTTGCGCAAACGTTTTGGCATGACGCAAAGCGAGCTGTGCGGCGATTTTATAACCCGTAATATGCTCAGCCGCATAGAGACCGGCGCCGCATTGCCATCGCTTGAGACTCTGCTTTATATAGCTAATAGGCTTGAAATATCGCCCGGATGGCTGATCGATGACGACGCGGAGCTTTCGGGGTACGAAAAAGAAAGGCTGCTCTCGGCGGTAAAGGATCTGTACAAAGAAAAAAAATTCGCAGAATGCGCGCTCGACCTCAGAAATACGCCCGACGAGTTTTTCGACGACGAGCTTTTTGCCATTGCGGCAGACTGCATGTACGAAGCCGCGCTTTCGCACCTTTATGCAGGCCATATGACCTCGGCGGAGGAACTTTTTACGCTTTCGATCGAATATGCGGAGCGCGGGCTTTTGCGACTGCGTCCGCTGCAGGAATGGGCGGCGCTGTATCTCGATTATATCAGGTATGTGTACTCCGGCTCAAAGCTGCGCGACGACTTTACCGGGGCTGAGATGCCAAAGCGGCTGCCGCCGTATGAAGGCGCGGAATGCCTGCGGCTCAATAAACTAATAAAAGACGGAAAGCCCGAGCTTGCACGCGCGCTGCTCGATATTTTGCCACTTCGGCAGGAGTGCGTCGAGCAGGTTTTGGCGGCGCTTGCCCTTGCGTTTGGCGACACCGAGGGTGCAGAGCGGAGATATAGGGAACTAATAAAGTCGGCGGAGTTGCCGGTTGAGGTGCTATATATAGTATGCTCGGAGCTTGAACAGCTCGCAAGGCAAAAGGAAAACTATAGGCTTGCTTACAGCTGCGCGGAGAAAAAGCTTGAGCTTTTGGGTATCGCAGGAAAATAAAAAGCGGCGAGCGGAGATGTCCGCTTGCCGCAGTTTTTTATTTTAAGGGTTACCGGCACGCGCCGGCGCTCAGCCGTTTTTCTCTTTTTGCCTTTGGCGGCGGTTGCGCTCTGAAATGTAAGCCGAAACCGAGCGGGCGACGACGCTTGTAAGCGCGAGCGCTACGGTTATGGCGCAGAATGCGAACAGCGTGCGAGTGGCCTCGTCGCGGAACTCGGTGTACCTCTGCTCGACAAGCGCAAGCGCGGTTTTATAAAGCCTTGTGCCAGGCACAACCGGTATAAGTGCGGGGAAAATAAAAATCGGCGCGGGCATTTTAAAAAGCCTCGCGAATACTTCGGCGGAGACTGCCACAAGCAGCGCGCCGAAAAAATACGCCAAAAACTCAGGCTGGCCAAAGGCTAAAATTAGCTTGTATATAATCCACGATGTTCCGCCGACCAGGGCCGAAACCGGAACTGTCTTAGGCGGAGCGTTCATAAGAAGCGAAAAAAATACAGTGGCTGCAGTGCAGACTGTAAACTCAAAAATTATGGTTTGCGCGTCCAATAGGGATTACCTCACTGTGCCGCCAAGGCTTATAAATACCGAAAGTACAATACCGACGCCGCCCGCCAAAGACATTGCAATTAACAGCACGTCCGCGAACCGCGCGACGCCTGATACAAGGTCGCCGGTCATCGTGTCGCGTATGGCGTTTGTCATCGCAAGGCCGGGTAGCAAGTTCATAAGCGAGCCGGTTATGATAATGTTTATGTTGCCTAACCCGGTAAAGGAAACAAACAGAGCTGCAAGCGAAGCTATTACGACGGCTCCTATGAAGCTGCTTGCAAACTGGAAAATGCTGCTCTTTTGAAGCGCTGAGGCGACAATCTGGGCTAAAAACCCGCAGACGAACGCCGCGAGCAACTCAAACCAGCCCCCGCCGAAAAGCAGCGAAAAAAGCCCGCACGAAAGGGCAGAGTATGCAGCCTCAAGGTATATGCTCCTGCGCGGCTGGGCGTCGATTTCGCGGAGGCTGGATAAAGTTTCGGAAAGGCTCGCTTTACCGTCTGTAAAAGCCCGGGCCGCGCGGTTGGCGCGCTCGAGCTTTGAAAGGTTTATAGTGCGCTTTTTAACTCGTCGGATAAGCGAGACGGGCGGCTCCTCCGCCCCCTCGCAGGCGATAGCCGGGCGGGCGCAGCCGGCGCAATCGCCGACGCAAGCCCCGGGGACATCTTTTTTACCGCAATAGGGCGATATGGTGATCATTATGCCGGTCGGCAGTGCGAGCACATCGCTGCCGGGGCGCCCGGCGGCGGCGCAGATGCGCTCGGCGGTTTCTTCAGCCCGGTGCGTGTCGCCGCCGTTTTCAAGTATTAGCATGCCGGCGAGCCCCAGCACCTCGGTAAGCAATACAGTATCCTTTTCCATCAGATCACCATATCAAGCGTAACGCTGCGGAGTTTTTCGGAAATCTGCTCGCTGAGCTCGCCGAAAATGCGGTTGTAAACGCACGAGCCGTCCTCGGTTGGCCCGGGGCAGACAAGGTCTTTGCCCGAGCAGTCGAAAATCGAGATAGGCCCGTCGATTACTTCGATAATCTCGAGCATATTAATCTGGTGCGGCGGGCGGCTTAGCCCGTATCCACCCGCCGAGCCTTTGCGGGACACGACCAGCCCGCCTTTTGAAAGTTTGCGGAGAATTTTTTGCGTAAATCGCGCCGGCACGTCGGTTTCCTGAGCCACGGTGGCGGCTCCGGTAAAGTCGCCGCGACGCGCAAGGCAACGCATTATGCGAAGTGCGTAATCCGTTTCGCGGTTTATCCTCATATTTCTTAGCCTTTACAAATTATGTAAGGGGAGGGCGGTGCGCCCTCCCCGCTCTTTTTACCATTTAAGCGAATGGCGCAACCAGCTTATAAGCTGACCGCTCCACTGCGATACCGAAGGGTCGCCTTCCGCAAGCCCGAGCCCGTGACGGCCTTTCGGATATACGTGCAGTTCGCAAGGCACACGAAGCTCGCGCAGACGCATCGCAAGGGTCAGTGAGTTTTCGACTGGCACAGCCTCGTCGTCGAAAGTATGCCACATAAATACCGGCGGCATATTTACGTGAGCAGCGACGTCGCCCGACAGCTTGTGCGCAAGCTCCCTGTCGCCTCCGGTAAGATTGTTCATCGAACCGACATGCGCGAACTTGCCGAGCGATATTACGGCATAGCAGAATATGCCGGCGTCGGGGCGCGCCGACTCTCGGTCGATATCGTCGGGCTCGTAACCTTCGTCGCCGATGACCTTGTCGTAAAACTCGCAAGCGGTAACCGCAAGGTGTCCGCCCGCGGAAAATCCAAGAATGCCGATTTTGTTCGGGTCGCAGCCGAACTCGGCGGCTTTGTGCCGCACAAACCGCACGGCGCGGTTTGCGTCGCAAAGCGGCACGGGATGGCGGTACGGGTAGACGCGGTAGTCGCAGACAAAGGCGTTGTAGCCCGCGGCGTTGAGCATCTTCGCTATGGGCTCGCCCTCGTGAGGCGCGCGGACGGCATAGCCGCCACCGGGCAAAACTATAACGCATCCGAGCGGTTTGTCGGACGGTATTATGTAAGGTGTGATGCGCGGAATCTCGCCGCCGCTAAAGTTTGGATTGTAAAACGGCGGAGTTTTGTCCCACAGCGGAATAGCGCCAGGCATGTTATTGCCCCCCTAATTTATAATTTCTCAACAGGCTCTGCAGTATACCGTTTTTAGGCGTGCGGCTTAGCTTTCCATTATTTTGGCAAGCTCCGCAAAATCTTCGCGCAAGTCGGCGTAAAGCTTTTTGTAGAACTTGTGGATTTTCGCGTATTTCGCGGTGTTTTCAGCTATTGGTTCGGTGCGGGAGGCTTCGGAAACAATCGCGTCGCATGCCTCGGGGACCGACTTATAAACCCCGGCGCCGACCCCGGCTAAAATAGCGACGCCCAGAGCCCCGCCTTGCTTGGAGCTTGACACGGATATGCTCATGCCGAACGCGTCGGCAAGCATCTGGCGCCAGAGCTTGCTGTTCCCGCCGCCGCCGGCTGCATAGACTGATGTGGGGTTAATGCCCATTTCACGGAGAATGTCCATGCAGTCGCAAAGCGAGAAAACAACGCCTTCGAGTACGGCGCGCAAAAGATCGCGCTTTTCGTGAATTGCCGAAAGCCCGAAGAACACGCCGCGCGCAAAGGGGTCAAGATGCGGCGTACGCTCACCCATAAGATAGGGCAAATATATTATCCCGCCGGCACCGACCGGAGAGTTTTTGGCAATCTGGTCCATAACGTAGTTTGGGTCGTCGCCGGTTTGGGCGGCGGTAAGCTTTTCGGCTGCGAAGAAGTTGTCGCGCATCCATTTAAAGGACAGCCCGGCGCCCTGGGTGACGCCCATGACGTGCCATGCGCCCGGCACTGCATGGCAGAAGGTGTGAACGCGTCCTAATGGGTCGATTTTTATGCTGTCGGTATGCGCGAACACGACGCCCGAAGTGCCTATCGTTACCGAAGCGACGCCCTCGCGCACTATGCCGCAGCCGACCGCGCTTGCCGCTTGATCGCCTGCGCCGCCGACGACCGGCGTGCCGGGTCTTAGCCCTGTTAGCTTTGCCGCGCTTTCGGTGATTTGCCCGGTAACCTCGCATGACTCGTACACTTTGCCAAGCATGCCGATATCGATCCCGAGCTTGTCAAGCACATAGCGCGACCAGTTGCGGGCGGGCACGTCGAGCAGCTGCATGCCCGACGCGTCGGACACCTCGGTCGCAAACTCGCCGGTGAGCATGTACCTGATATAGTCTTTGGGGAGGAGTATCTTGCGGCATTTTTCGAAAATCTCGGGCTCGTGCTTTTTCACCCACATTATTTTGGATGCCGTAAAGCCCGTGAGCGCAGGGTTCGCGGTTATTTCAATGAGCTTTTCCTTTCCGACAAGTTCGGTAATCTCCGCGCATTCTTCGCTTGTGCGCTGGTCGCACCAGATTATCGAACGGCGGAGGACATTACCCGCAGCGTCGAGCATAACAAGCCCGTGCATTTGGCCGGAAAGCCCCACGCCTTTAATGTCGTCGGGATTTACGCCTGATTTTGCAATGACGTCGGAAATGGATTCATAGGTTGCGACCCACCAGTCGATAGGGTCTTGTTCAGCCCAGCCAGCTTTGGGCTGGTAAAGCGGATACTCATACAGAGCGTCCGCAACAGTGCGGCCCGCCTCGTCGAATAGAACGGTTTTAGTACCGGATGTACCGATGTCAACGCCTATAAGGTAAGCCATTTTGCGTACCCCGCCTTTTAGATATTTGATTTCATTATACCATAAACTTGCGTACAAATAAAGAATTATTTGCCGAAAAAGTTGAAATTAAAGCCGCAATAATGTATAATAGTCCCTGAGTGAGTAGTGACTATTGCCGTGAGGTTTGGGTACCAAAATGATAAAATTTTTGCACTGCGCGGACTTGCATCTTGACAGCCCGTTTTCGCTCGACGACCCGCAGAAAGCCGAACAAAGGCGGGCGGAGCTGCGCGGTGCTTTTACTTCGATGATGTTGTTCGCCAAGACTGAGGGCGTCGACCTGATGCTGATGGCGGGCGACCTTTTCGACTGCGATTATGCGGGGCGCGATACCGCCGCGCTAATGGCGCGTGAGTTCGCCTCGAACCCAAAATGCAGGTTTATAATCGCGCCCGGCAACCATGACCCATACACGCCCGAGAGCATTTGGGCGCGCTTTCAGTTCCCTGAAAACGTCTATATCTTCGACACCGACAAGCTTTCATACTTTTCGTTCGACGACATAGGAGTCGACGTATACGGCTACGCATTCGTCGGCCCATCTATGCAGCAGTGCCCGTTTGCAGGCAAGCGGCCGAAAAATCCCGAGCGGATTAACCTGCTTTGCGCGCACGGCGAACTCGGCGTGCCGATATCGCAGTATTGCCCGATAACGCTCGACGATGTGGAAAAATCGGGGTTTGACTACATAGCGCTCGGCCATAAGCACAACACCACCGGCATCGACCGCGTGGGCAACACTTATTACGGCTACAGCGGCTGCCTTGAGGGCCGCGATTTCGGCGAGACCGGCCATAAAGGCGCGATATTAGTAAAGCTTGAGAAGACCGAAGCCGGCGAGCTGCATGCCGAAATACGCGGGCTGAGGTTTTCAAAGCGCAGGTACGAAATCGCGCGCCTTAACGTTACCGGCTGCATGACCGACCGAGATATAGTGTCGCGGATACAAAAGATAATAATCGAAAACCGGTATGGGCCGGACACGGCGCTGCGCTGCATTCTCGAAGGCGAGCTGCCGCCTCAGCTCAGCATATCCGAAAAGCGGCTTGCAAGGTCGGTGCAGGGGCTTTTCTCAATTGAGATTGTGGACAATACCGTGCCGATGGCGGGCGCGGAGACGCTTTCAGAAGACCCGACGATACGGGGGGCGGTCTATAATGCCTTGCTCCCAAAAATGCTTGAAGGTACGCCAGAAGAACGCGAGACGGCTGCCCGCGCGCTGCGCATGATATTTGACGCGCTGGCGGGCCGCCCGCTTGCCGACGACGCGTGAATGCGTCACTTAAAAAGAGATGAAAAAAAAGAAAAAAGCAGAAAAATCGCAAATCGGCGCTGCGATAAAGCAGATAAACTGGAAGCTTTTCGCACGGCTGTTTTTAAGCTTTGCGGTCATTGTGCCGTTTTATTTCGTGTGCGTCTACTATAGGCTGAAATTTGTCGTGCACCTTTACGCTATCACGCTTTTAGTACTATGCTTGGCATATGTGATTCTCGCGCGCGGGTACTCGATAAAGCCGCTTGACGAGAGCCTGCTGCCCGACGACTGGGACGCGGAGACTAAAATGCGATATCTCGAAAATGACGCAAAACGCAAAAAAATCGCAAAAAACCTTCTTTACTTTATCATTCCGATCATGTTCACTTTCATGTTCGACATGATCTATATTAATTTCTTCGGATGACAGACTATGCTTGAAGCTTATACGCTGTTTTCCGGCTCGTCCGGGAACTGCGTCTACATAAAGACAACCGGTGCTGAAATCCTTGTCGACTGCGGTAAAAACGCCAAAACAATCGAAGCCGCGCTCAAAAAGCTTGGTAGCTCGCTTTGTAACATCAGCGCAATATTTATAACGCACGAGCACAGTGACCATATCTCGGCGCTTGAGGTTATATCTAAGCGGCATAAAATCCCGGTCCATGCGGCGGCTGCAACCGCGGTGAGGCTTGGCCCTTATGCGCGGGCATGCGTGGTGGAACATGCGCCGCGGTTTATGATTGAAACGCCGCATTACGCGATCCGTTCGTTTGTGACACCTCACGACAGCGTGGTATGCGTGGGGTATAGGATCACCACGGATGACGGTGAAATCGCCATAGCGACCGACCTCGGCTGCGTCACCGACGAGGCGGGGATTGCAATGCTCGGCTGCCATGGAGTGATAATCGAGTCAAACCACGACGTCGAGATGCTCAAAACCGGGCCATACCCCGCCGAGCTAAAACGACGGATACTATCGCGCGAAGGGCACCTGTCAAACGACGAGTGCGCGCATCTTGCGGCGATACTCGCAAAACGGGGCACAAAGCGCCTCCTTCTCGCGCATATAAGCCGCGAGAACAACCGTCCGGAGCTGGCTCTTGCCGCGACGGAGCGCGCGCTTGAGCAGGCTTTGGTGCGCGACGCCGTGGTTAGGGCTGCGTCGGCGACAGATATAACACCGCTATTTTAGCTTTTCGGAGGCATAAGCCTCCGATAATGATTTTATGGGAAGGAACAGCCATGAAAATGCATGTTGCGACACTAACGCTTAACCCCTCGCTAGACAAAACGATGTATTTCGACGCGCCGTTTAAAGTAGGTGCGCTGAATAGGGCGTCGCGCTCGGTGCCGCCGATCATAGGTAGCAAGGGCATAAATGTTTCGCGCATGCTGCATGTGTGCGGGGTCGAGGCTGTAGCGCTCGGCTTTATCGGGGGCGAGAACGGCAGGATAGCCCGTGAGCAGCTTAATTCACAGGGAATTATCCACAGGTTCGTTGAAACAAAAGCGGAAACAAGGCTAAATATAAAGCTTATCGACTCTGAAGGCGTGTGCACTGAGGCAAATGAAAAGGGCGGGCCGATCGAGCCGGAGGAGCTTGAAAGGCTGATTTCCGAGATAAAAGCCCTTCCCGGCGGCGGTATATTCGTTATGGGCGGCAGCATTCCACAAGGTGTGGAAAAGTCTGTGTATAACTTCTTGATAACTATGTTAAAAAGCCGCGGCACATACTGCGTGCTCGACTGCGACGGCGATGCGCTAAAGCTTGGAATGCAGGCCGGGCCGGCGCTTATAAAGCCGAACCTATTCGAGTTGTCGCAGTACATAGGGCGGGAGCTTTCACCCGACGAGGCTGCTGCCGAGTGCGAGGCTATATATAAAGCCACCGGCACCGAAGTGCTCTGCACGCTTGGGGGCGACGGCGCGGTGTTTGCGGGCGCCGAGGGCACGTTCCGCGTGCCGGGCAAGCGCGTGACAGTAAGGGGTTTTACCGGTGCTGGTGACACGGCGCTTGCGGTTTTCCTCTACCGCAGGTTTTTTTGCGGCGACAGCTCGTACAAGGCGCTTGTGCGCGCAAACGAAGCCGCGGCGATAAAAGTGCAGCTACCTTCGACCGAGATGCCGACAAGGGAAATGCTCGAGAGCATAATTTAAGGGCTAAATCTGGAAAAATATATTTGCAAACTTCTTAAGATGCCCAAATATTGCTTGGTTTTTTATGTCGAATTTCGCTGTGAAATAAAATTTACTTTAAATTAAAACATTTGCGTCAATAATGTATTATAATAATATGTAGGAAAATTCTAATCGGAAAGGGACGGCGGCTGTCAGACGGCAGTCTTGACATCACAACTGTGAAAAACCGCGACAGACGTGAAGAAAGAGAAATAGACTTTAAAAACCAAAAAATCACCGACGTTAACATGGAGAGGGAGGTCAAAGCCGCCTTCCTCCAATACGCGATGTCGGTTATAACCGCACGGGCGCTGCCTGACGTGCGCGACGGCTTAAAGCCCGTTCAAAGGCGAATACTCTACGCAATGTATGAGGACGGGCTTACCTATAACGCGCCTTACAGCAAGTCGGCGACGACCGTTGGTAATGTGCTAGGCCGCTATCATCCTCACGGCGACGTGCCGGTCTACGACGCTTTGGTCCGCATGGCGCAGACGTTCTCTATGCGCTATCCGCTGGTAGACGGGCAAGGTAACTTCGGTACCGTCGACGGCGACCAACCAGCTGCGTACCGCTACACTGAAGCAAGGCTTTCGCGCATTGCTTCGGAGATGATGAGCGACATCAAAAAAGATGTCGTCGACTTTGTGCCTAACTTTGACAACAAGCACAAAGAACCCACGGTGCTTCCTTCGCGCTTCCCGAACCTGCTGGTTAACGGCTCGATAGGCATCGCGGTCGGCATGGCGACAAATATCCCGCCGCATAACCTTGGCGAAGTGGTGGACGGCCTTGTTTACCTTATAGACCATCCCGACGCGACAGTTCGCGATATTATGCAGTTTATAAAGGGGCCGGATTTCCCCACTGCGGCGATAATCTGCGGCACCTCGGGCATACTGCAAGCATACCTTACCGGCCGCGGGCGGATTACTGTCCGAGCGCGCGCCGAAGTCGAAGAGGAAAACTGCAGGATTATTGTCACCGAGATCCCCTACCAAGTCAACAAAGCGGCGCTGGTCGAGGCTATTGCCGATTGCGTGAAGGACAAGCGTGTCGAGGGCATAACAGACTTGCGCGACGAGTCCGACCTTGACGGCATGCGGATTGTGATTGAGTACCGCAGAGACGTCAATGGTTATGTGCTGCTCAACCAACTTTGCAAATTCACGCAGCTGCAAGACACCTTTGCGGTTAACATGCTTGCGCTGGTCGACGGCGTGCCACGCACGCTCAACCTTAAGCAGCTGCTTGAGCATTATCTTGCGCATCAAATAGACGTCATCACGCGACGGACTAAGTTTGATCTAGCCCGCGCAAAGCACGAGGAGCATATCTACGAGGGCTTCAAGCTCGCAATCGACAACATCGACAGGGTCATAAACATCATCCGCGCGAGCAAATCGATTGCCGAAGCGAAGGCTGCGCTGATGGAGGAGTTTTCGCTTACCGAGGTGCAGGCGCAGGCTATAGTCGACATGACGCTCGGCCGGCTCGCCGGGCTTGAGCGCATAAAGATTGAGGAGCACCTTGCGGAGCTGCGCGCGGAGGTAGCAGAGCTTGAAGCTATACTCGCCGACCCCGCACGCGTGCGGCAGATTATAAAAGACGACCTTTTGGCGATAAAGCAGCGTTATGGCGACGAGCGGCGCACCGAGATTGTGCCCGTCGAGGACGAGATAGTGCTTGAAGACCTCATCGAGCGGCATATATGCGTAATAACACTGACGCGCGACGGGTATATAAAGCGGCTGCCCTCCGATACTTATACAACCCAAAAGCGGGGAGGTAAAGGTATCGTGGGCATGACGACAAAGGAAGAGGACAGCGTCGAATATGTTATAGCCGCACACAGCCACTCGTACCTGATGCTTTTTACAAACATCGGCAAGGTATATGTCAAAAAAGCGTATGAAATACCCGAGGCGTCGAGGACCGCGAAAGGCACGCATATAGCAAATATACTCGAGCTTGCCGAAGGCGAGTTGGTCACCGCAATGATATCGGTTAAAGACTTTGCGCCCGACCGGTACCTCACGATGGTTACGCGCCACGGCGAGATTAAACGCACCCCGCTCGTTGAGTACGAGTACAATCGCAAGGCGGGTAAAATTGCGCTCGATCTCGAGGAGGGCGACGAGCTGGTATTCACAAAAGTTGCGGCTGACGACGACGAGATTATAGTTGCCTCGCGTGACGGCTTTGCTGTGCGGTTCGCGCTGAAAGATGTCACCCCACGCAGCCGTACGGCTGGCGGCGTGCGCGCGATAAAGCTTGGCAAAGGCGATACAGTCGCAGGCGTTGCGATCGTTGACGAGAAAAAGAGGCTCCTGACAGTGACGAGCAACGGCTATGGCAAGCTCTGCGAGTTCTCCGATTTCCCGGTCCACGGCAGGGGCGGCAAAGGCGTGCGCTGCCATAACGTGACCGAAAAGACCGGCGGCGTGGTGGGCATCGCGACCGTCGACCTTGACGACGACATTGTGCTGGTTACAAACGACGGCACGGTGATACGCACAAGCGTGAGCGAGATACCGGTATACGGCCGTATCGCGAGCGGTGTCATAGTGATGCGCCCGTCCGAAGGCTCGGAGATTACGAACTTTACGGTAATAAAAGCCGAGCTTGAGGAGCCCGAGGAACCCGAACCGTCGATAAGGTCAGCCGACAAGGTGGGGCAGGACGATTTCGAAGACGGCTTTGAAGATGTCGGTGAAGACGGCTCCGATGAAGGCGGCGGAGAAGACGACGATTTAGATATATAAAAAGCCTGCGGGCTTCAACTTTGGAAGCCCACAGGCTTTTAATTTTTACGGAAAATATGCGTTCAAAGCCACATCCGTGTGGATAAAAATTAGCAGTATTGCTCCAAATATGCTTCCATGCGCGCGATATGCTCGGGGTCGCCGCCGTTTGAGCGCAAGTACTCGATAATTTCGCGTACGGTGACGATAGAGTGCAGCTCAATGCCGAACTCATCGCGGATTTCCTCCGAGGCGGTTTTGCCGCTGTAGCCGCGTTCCATGCGGTCGACTGATACAATAATGTGTTCTACGTTCACATTTGCAGCCGACTTGAGCAGCGGGAGGGTCTCGCGGATTGATGTGCCGGCAGTGATGACATCCTCGACGTAAACGACGCGGTCACCGTCGTGGAGCTTTGCGCCGACAAGGGCGCCGCCCTCGCCGTGGTCTTTTACCTCCTTGCGGTTAAAGCAAAACTCACGGTCAAGCCCGAAATCGCTGTAGAGCGCCGTGGCGGTGGCGACGGCGATTGGGATCCCTTTATACGCCGGGCCGAACAAAACGTCAAACTCCCCGCCGATTGAGCGCATTATGCATTCGGCGTAGTATTTGCCGAGCCTGTAAAGCTGCGCTCCGGTGCGGTAATTGCCGGTGTTGATAAAATAAGGCGTGCGGCGGCCGCTTTTGGTCACAAAGTCGCCGAAAGTCAAAACGCCCGAAGAAATCATAAATTCAATGAATTCCGATTTGTACTTGTGCATTTTTATTGCTCCTTACGGATATAATCGCGGACCCGTAGCTCCAGCCCGTGCGAGGAAGCGATTTTTTTGCATTCTTCGATATCGTCGTCAGGTATGGTGCCGCGCACTACGGTGAGGACAACGCGCGGCACATATTTTTTTGCGCCCGCGGCAAAAGCCAGCATGGCGTCATATGCCGCCTCGCCGAAAACCGAGCGGCATATCTTTTGATAGTCATTTGCGTTTGCGGCGTTGAGGCTAACCGATATGGTATCAAACCGCCCCGCAAGCTCAGGAGTCACGTCGCGACCGCAAATGAGATTCGCGTGGCCGTTTGTGTTGAGTCTTATAGCGGTTTTGGTCGCTTTGCGTATATAATCGCACACAGCAAGCATTTCTTCAAACCTGCAGGTCGGCTCGCCATAGCCGCAAAATACAATTTCGTCGTAGACGTCGAGATCGTGCGAGGCGAGGTCCTGGCAGATTTCTTCAACTGTCGGCTCGCGATCGAGCCAAAGGTTCGGCGCATAATAGCCGTCGCTTTGCGTGCGGACGCAAAACTCGCAGGCGTTCGTGCACCGGTTTGTTATGTTAATGTAAAGCGAGTTTCCAACTTTATATGTGATAGTCATTGCCGTATTCCGAAAAAGCGTTTGGAGTTTTGAACGGTCAGCGACGCGAAATCCTCAAGGCTTACCCCGCGCAGCTCCGCAGCCGCTTCGGCGGTCAGTCGCAGGTATCCGGTGTCGTTGCGTTTCCCGCGGTGGGGATGGGGGGTAAGGTACGGGCAGTCGGTTTCAATTAAAATCTGCCCGTCGGGCACGGCGCGAACGCAGTCTAGAGTTTTTTTCGCGTTTTTGAAAGTTATAACGCCTGAAAACGAGATAAACCTATCGAATTTGACATGCTCGCGCAAAAGCTCGGCACTACCGCTATAGCTGTGTAGCACGCAGCGGACATCCTTATGCGCTCGGAGGATGTCCATGGTGTCGCTATGCGCGTCGCGGCAGTGGATTATAACAGGTAGCCCGTACTGCTTGGCAAGCGAGAGCTGGGCGTCAAGCCACAAAAGCTGCTGCTCGCGCGGAGGGCCGTCGTCGTAATGGTAGTCAAGCCCTATCTCGCCGATGGCGGCGCATTTGGGATGCGACAACAGCGGCACGATTTCGTCAAGGTTGGAGAGGTTTTCGGTTATATCCGACGGGTGAAAGCCCGCTGCAAACCATATGTTATCGTATTGTTCGGCAAGGCTTGCGGCTAGCCGGCTCGTCTCGGCATTCGTGCCGGCTTCTACAATGCCGCAGATTTCGCCAGAGTTAAAAAGGCGTGACAGCAGCTCGTGCCTGTCCGCGTCGAACGCATCGTCGACGTAATGCGCGTGAGTGTCAAAAAGCGATATTTTTTCGTTCATAATGAGTATATGCTAAATTTAAACGCCGGCGGGGGGAAGCGGTGCGCGGGGGCAGGCTTCACCGCCGGCTCGGCGTTAAAGGGAGAAGTCTTGAATTTGGCGATGCTGCCGGCTTTTCTTTGCCGGGGCGTTCGCTATCTTACCCTGTCGCCGGGGTTTCCGTCGGCCAACAGAACGGAGATTTTCCCGTCGGCGGAGGAGGAGGCAAGAATCATGCCGCGGCTTTCGACCCCACGGATAACCGCAGGCTTGAGGTTGGCTACGCAGACAACTTTTTTTCCGACTAGGTCTTCGGGCTTATAAAACTCGGCAATGCCTGAAACGACCGTGCGGGTTTCGTATCCCAAATCGAGCGTGAGCTTGAGGAGCTTTTTAGCTTTGGGGACCGGCTCGCAGGCGGTGACTAGGGCTACGCGTAGCTCGGTACCCATAAACTGCTCGATGCTTATCTCAGGCTCATGCTCTGGCTCGGGAACAGCAGCCTTCTCGGCGGCTTTTTCCTCATGAGCCTTTGCGGTTTCTTTTGCAAGTTCGGCGAGCATTTTCTCCTCGTCGATACGCTCGAAAAGGATTTTCGCCTCGCCAAGCTTGGTGCCGGGTACAAGCCCGCCAAACTCAAAGCTCTGCACGTCGGTGCCGAGCTGGCGCAGTATTTCTGCGGAGGTGCCGGGCATAAGCGGCTCAAGAAGCACCGCGCCGAGCCGTATTGTCTCAAGCAGATTGTAAAGGACAGTGCCGAGGCGCTCTTTTTTCGTCTCGTCTTTGGCGAGCGCCCAAGGCATGGTCTCGTCAATATACTTGTTCGCGCGCTTGAAAAGCGCAAACAGCACATCCACAGCGTCGGCGGTGTGGAATGTGTCCATGAGCCTGTCAAACTCTTTGACGGTATCGCCGGCAAGCGCCTTCAGATCCGCGTCCGGCCCTTCGTCGCCTGCGGGCGCGGGCACAATGCCTTCAAAGAAGCGCTTTGTCATCGCGTGCGTGCGCGAGACAAGATTGCCGAGGTTGTTCGCAAGGTCGGTATTATAGCGCGAGAGGATCGACTCCCAGGTGACGTTGCCGTCGGCATTGTATGGCATTTCTGCTAGCGAGATATGGCGTACCGCGTCGACGCCGAGCTTTTCGACGAGGTCGTCAGCATAAATAATGTTGCCGCGCGACTTGCTCATCTTATCGCTTCCGAACAAAAACCACGGATGCCCGAACACTTTCTTTGGCAGCGGCAGGCCGAGCGCCATGAGGAATATCGGCCAATATATCGTGTGGAACCGCATTATGTCTTTGCCGATGATATGCACGTCGGCTGGCCAATATTTTTCAAAAAGGTCGCCCTCGCAGCCGTCGGGGTTATATCCGAGCGCCGTGATGTAGTTTGAAAGCGCGTCGAGCCAAACGTAAATGACATGTCCTTCGTCGAATGGGACGGGTATGCCCCATTTAAATGACGAGCGCGAGACGCAAAGATCCTGCAGACCGGGGAGCAGGAAGTTGTTTATCATCTCTTTCCTGCGAGACTCGGGCTCGATAAACTCTGGGTGCTCCTCAATATATTTTAGCAGCTTGTCTGCATACGCGCTCATGCGGAAGAAGTAAGCCTCTTCGTGCGTGCGGATTACCGGCCTTCCGCAGTCGGGGCAAACTTTGACGCCGTCTTTTTCTACAACCTGAGATTCGGTATAAAAAGATTCGTCCGGCTCGCAGTACCAGCCTTCATATTTGTCTTTGTAGATGTCGCCCTGCTCATAAAATTTCTTAAATATCGCAGCGACGGCGCGCTCGTGGTAGTCGTCGGTAGTGCGGATGAATTTGTCATAGCTTGCGCCGAGGAGGTCCCAAATGCGCTTTATCTCGCCGATTGCGATGCGGTCGACATATTCTTTGGGCGAAAGCCCTGCCTCTTGCGCTTTGTGCTCGATTTTCTGCCCGTGCTCATCCGTGCCGGTCAGAAAGAAAACTTCGTATCCGCGCTGGCGTTTATAGCGCGCGATCGCATCGGCGAAAATGATTTCATAGGTGTTGCCGAAATGCGGCCTTGCCGATGCGTATGCAATAGCTGTAGTTATATAATATTTCGGTTTACCTTCCATTTTGTCAGATCCTTAAAATTAAGTGTTATATGTATCCGGCTGAGCGTATCCAGCCGGCTGATTGATTTTGGTTTAGGGTTGCGGATTGTTTTGGCCGTTTTTTATGCCGTGGATTTCAAGCAGCTTGTTTTTGAGCTGCTCCTCGATGCGCGCAAGTTCCTCTTGGGCAACGCGGCGCTTTTCCCTGCCTTCGTTTTGGATGGCGAGCACTTCGTCGAGCGTCGAAATGAGCGCCTCGTTTGTCGCTTTGAGCGTTTCGATGTCGACGATGCCGCGCTCTGCCTCTCGCGCGGTCTGAACGGTCGCCGCCTTGAGCGCCTCGGCGTTTTTGCGCAGCAGCTCGTTTGTCATATCAGTGACCGCACGCTGAGCTTGCAGCGCCTGCTGCGAGTGGGCAAGGCCGAGCGCAATTACCATCTGGCTCTTCCAAAGAGGCACTGTGTTGACGATCGTCGAGTGGATTTTCTCGCACATGACGGCGTCGTTGTTTTGCACCATGCGTATTTGCGGGCCCATCTGCAGCGCGACGTTGCGCGTTAGCTCAAGGTCGTGCAGCTTTTTCTCGAACCTGTCGCAAAGCGCGGCGAAGTCGTTTGCCGCTTGGGCGTCGGCGGCAAGCCCGGTTTGGGCGGCGCGCTCGACAAGCTCGCGGAGGGTGGTGCGGCGCGCCTCTTCTAGCTTGCGCTTTCCTGCGATGATATAAAGTGTAAGCTCCTTGAAGTTTTGAAGGTTAACCTCGTAAAGCTTTTCGAGCATCGCGATGTCTTTGCGCAGCTGGATTTGGTGGTTTTCGAGCGAGTCTATAATCTTTTCGACCGCCGTCTCGGTTTTCTCGTATTTGACTTTTAGTGCCTCGAGCTTGTTTTTCCCCCTGCTGAAAAGCGCGCGCAAGCCCTTTTGATTTTCGTCGACCTCAAATCCGCGAAGCTGCGTTATAAGCTGGGTTATCATCTCGCCGGCTTCGCCGAGGTCCATCACGCGGATGTTTGAAAGCGCGGAGTCGGAAAACTCTGCGACTTTCGCCTGCACGCCCTCGCCGTAATTCATTATCGAGTTGACGTCGGCAATATTAATCTTGTTGACTATTTGCTCGACAAACCTTTTTTCCTCTTCAGTCAGCGAGTCCTCGGACAGATCCGGTTTTGTAAGCTCCGGGTCCGTTTCAAGTTTCAGCGGGGGCAAGTTAAGGTTATATTTCGGTGTGTCGGTCATCAAATTTTACCTCTCTACAAAGTGATTATTTACCGGCAGAGGGCATTTTATCCGCTCCGGTCCCGCCTTCGGTTTCCGACAGCATAGACTCGAGGACGTCTATATCGGTGGTTATATCAAGCGTTTTGTCGTAAAGCAGCTTGTCCAGTTGCGACGAGAAAGCGTTATGCATCGCGCTTACAGCCTCTTCAATCTCGCGCATAGCGGTCTCGGCATTTTTGCCGCCCATGCCGTGTTTGTGGAAGGTGATATAAGCGCGCAGCAGCTTGTCAAGCTGCGGCAGATAATAGCTGAAATATCTGCGCAGCATCTGCCGCTGGTCGGGGTTTTCGGCGATATATGAGTTTATTTTATAAGCACATGCCAAGACCGGGGCGATTTGGTCGGCAAAGCTGCGGTTGAAAGAGGCGATTTTCGTCATGCTCGCCTCTGCGCTTTTTAAGTGGCTTTCGCCCGAGGACAGCAGCTTATCAGTTTCGCTGTTGCCCGAGGGCGGTAGCTGGCGCTTTTTCGGGACCTTAACCTCTACCGGCGGGAACAGTCGTTTTGTAATCCCGTAAAGCGTTATGGCGCCCCCGCCTGCGATAAGGAAGTGGAACCAAGCTGAAAAAGCCGTTACCGCGGCATATATGGCCAAAAATCCCGCCGTGGCAATTAGCGGGATAGGGGAACGCTTGCGTTTTAAAACATATTCAAGTTCTTGCCTATTTTGGCTGTATGGGCATTTTTCCATTTTCACATCATTTCGGCGGTATTGTTTTCGGCCGGGCTCTCGCCGCAAGCCTTTGTCCTGCCTATATATGTATTATATGTCATAAAGCCTTGGGTCGTCAATTCTGACCCGTTGGCCGGTTTGCGACGAGAGATAGCACGCGAGTACCATTTTTAGCGAGTCGCGCGCTTCATAGACCGAGCAGATGGGGGGCCGGCAGCCGTGCAAGAAGTCGGCAAACGCGCCGGCTTGGGCTGCGATGCGTTCACCGTGCCCTGCTGGGGAGGGAATGCCGGACAGCCTCCAGTCGGTGTCACCTTCAACGAAATATTTAAGCCCTTCGGTGCCGTGCGGCAGGCGCGTTGAGGGCGCGTCGCCGAAATACTGCTGGATTGTACCACGGGAGCCGTAGACCTCTGTTGTGATCTCGGCAGCGGAGCAGGTAAAATAACACGATATCTCGGCTATAAGGCCATTTTTATACTTAAACAGCGCGACGCCGTTGTCGTTTTTAACTTTGGGGTTAGCCATTGTGGTAAGCTCGGCCATGACGGTTTCAGGCACGCCGAACAGCCAGTTCAGCATGTCGATGGGATGCGAGCTGTCGTCGGCGAAAATGTCACGGTTGAGCTTTGGATCGGCGTGCCAAGTTTTTTCAAACCCGGCCCAAGTATGGGTGGCAAGCCCATGCCTGCGGCGGTACATGTAAATGTCGCCGATCGTGCCGCTCTCTATAAGCTCTTTGATTTTTATATTCTGCGGGTCGATCCGCATCTGATAACCTACCGTGAACGGGACGCCGTATTTTTCAACCGCGCTGACTATCCGGTCTGCGTCTGCGAGCGTCAGCGCCAGAGGCTTGTAGCAGATTATCGTTTTACCAGCTTTCGCCGCAAGCTCGCAAAGCTCAGGATGGTATAACGTTTCAGAGGCAACGACTACCGCGTCAATGTCGGCGCGCGCCACAAGCGCCTCGGCGCTTTCCATCACCTCGGCGCCGCCGAGAGCAGCGCATGACGACTCGGCGCGCGTGCGGTCGTGGTCCCAGCCGGCGACGATTTTGACGCCAAGCTCTGGCGAAGAGAGCCATCTGCCTCCGAAAGACATGACGTGCCCGTGGGCAAATCCGAGTATACCGACCCTGACCATATTTTGCGCCTCCCATCAGAAGTAAAAATTAAGTAGATTACCTTTAATTATACATTACATATGCCAAAAATGCAATGATTTTTCCGGCACTATTGAAAATATTAACTCCAGGGGGTATAATATTATCCAGTGCCCGCGCGGCAGCGCGGACCCTATATTGCTAAGAAGGGCAAGCTGATGACCGACACTGTAAAAGAAAACTCGAGGGGAAAGACCAAAATCCTTTGGGGGTTTTATATTTTCGCCGTAGCCTCTTCGGCGGCATGCGTGATATTAAGGCTGCTTGTTTTAATTTTCGACTTCGATTTCAACCTTGGGCTTTACAAGCCGGATGCGGTGCTCCCACAGGTATTCGCAGCATTTTTGGTTTTCGTAATTATAGCCTTGCTTTTCTCGATAAAGATTGGGAACGATGCCAGGCTACCGGATAAGCTTCCACCTGTGAGTAGGCTCTTGACTTTTATTTCGGCGCTAGCCGGCTTTTCGATGCTCGCCACCGTGGCGATGCAGCTTATAATGAAAGTGTCGTTTGAAATCACGCTTACAGGCTGGAAGTCGACTCTTGCGTCGGGGCTTGAGTTAGCGATGCAGGTGTTTGCGCTGCCAACCGCGCTTTACTTTATCGTTATGGCGGTGCGGCAAAACCCGTATAGGGCGTCTACCGCGGCGCTGGGGTTTTTCCCGGTGCTTTGGGCGGTGGCGTACCTTATGTGCGTGTATTTCGACACGAGCACGACGCTGAACAACCCTTTGCGGATACTTGAGCAAGCCTCGCTTGTTGTGGTGATGGCGTATCTTCTCATGGAGCTGCGTTGCCTGGTGGGCAAGGCAAGGCCGAACCTTTATATAGCGTTTGGAATGATTTTAATGGTAATGGTCGCTTCCTCGTCGCTCCCGACTTTCCTTTTGACGATTGCAAGGAGAATGAACCTATCGGTTGACACGATGTTCGACGCGACAAAAATTTGCATCGCTGTTTATGCGGCGGTGCGCGTCGCAGATATGATAAAATCGGCGGGCAAAACGCCAAATTTAGGCGGGCAAGGTGAAGGGCTGTTTGAGCCTGCCGACCAAGAAAAAGAGCAGGATGAGCCGAGTGGCGAAGAGTAAACCGGCTTATCGATTTGCATAAAAACCCGGGGCAACTTGCCCCGGGCTATTTTTATGCTGGTATGGGCAAAGCGCCTCTCCCGCTAGTTTAGTATGCGTGCCCAAACGCGCGCCCGTTTATCTCAAACCGGATATTCGGCACTCCGCTGCCTTCATATTTTACGGTAACCCGAGCGGTGCCAAGATACGGGACGTCGGAGTCGAACGCGGCTTTAAACGAAACATCGCCATCGGAGAAGACGCTCACTGTGCCGGCGCGCCAGACAGAGTGGCCTGTGTTCATCACGGTGACTATTAGCGTGCCGCCGGCGGGCAGGCTCTCGCCGGGTTTTATGCGTTTTCCGTCAAGTTCAAGCCGCATTACCTGACCGCTTACATACTCAAGCGGTGCTGGCTCGCCCTCGCCGAGCGTGTAGCCGCCTACCGCGATGCCGGCAACCTCATCTGCATAAGTCGGCGTTGTGCCTTTTTTGTCGGCGAGTATGACATGCTTGCCGGCTTTGACGGCGGCGTCGAGCTTGTCAAATACGGCGTTAAACATTCCGGTGATGCCATTTGGGTAGTCCGAACGCTCGGCAACGATAACCTCGCCTTCAGAAGGCGGCGTGCTAAGCGCGAGGAACTTGGGGGCATACTCGCGCAGGAGCTTTGTTACTGGCCTGTCGCTGCCGTCGGGGTTTATGATACCGTAGTCGGAGTTTTCGTTAATTCTATAGCCGCCGGGGTAAAACCAGCAGAAGAGGGCGGAGATATGCGCCGCATAAGCTTTGTCAAGCACAAACTCGAAGTATTTGCGCTGCTCTTCAAACTGCAGCGTGTTATTCCTGAAGTTTGAGCCGGACCAGACATGCTTGCCGTATTCTTTGAGCATTACAGGCGCGCCGGGTTTGGTATAGCGCGCATATGCGGCGGCAAACACAAGCTGAAGGCAGGAGTCGCTGCTTGAGCGCAGCGCATAGCCTTCGGGTGCCATAAAGTCGAGCGTCGGAGCGAGCGACTGGAAATCGTAGCCGCTCCAGTCGACAGCAACCGCGCTACCCGCGTTCGACATGCGGAACGATACAAGGTGGTATGGATCAAGCTCGCGGATAAACCCAACTTTTTCGGCGAATACCTTTGAGACATAGTCGTCCATAAACCGCCGGTATGCTGCGACCATGAGGTTATAATTTTGTGGGGCTTTGCCGTCCAGCATCTCGTCGGTCACGACGATGTTGCCCGATTCGTTCCTTTGGACGGGGCCGCACTTCCAAGCCTCAAGCGCCGCGTCTATCGAGCCGTACTGCTCATTAATCCATTTCATCCACTCGCCGTCCCATTTGTAACGGATGTGGTCGTATGACCTAATAAGCGGCTCCCACGCTATGTCGTATGCGATTATATTGTCGATTTCGGGGAAATGGCACTTTTCAATTAGCGTTTCAACCTCGTCTTCCCTGAAATCCATAGGGTATGCGTGTGGGCGGATAGAAAGGTCGACATACAGCCCGAGCGACTCGCACATGTCGATAAGGTGCAGAATGTTGTTTGATTTTTTGATCGTTTCGTAGTAAACGAAAACCGAGACGGCGTTCATGCCGATGTCTTTTATTCTTAAAAGGTCACTATATACTACCGTTGGGTCGTAGCTTGCCTTTGACACATAGTGCTCGAACAGCGAACCGTTCGGCTCGGCGATGTCGTACGAGGGCATATAATTGACGCCGAAAAGGTTTAAAACTTTGCCGTCGCGCATGAACGCGCCGTTTTCGGTATAGACGTACCTGCGCTCACCCTCAAGTTTAGGCGACCAGATTTTTACCGAGTGCTCGATGCGGTCGACGCACTCGCCGCCGACATAAAGCTCAGCGACGGCGCGGTCGACGTCCACATCAGCCGACGAAACTGACGATTTGGCGCTATAGTAGCCGGATTTGCGGTAGGTGTTGTTGTCCTTCGCATCGGATGCGGGTACCGAAAGCCGCGCGGCTTCCTTTGTGCCCGAGTAAAGGGTGACGCGCAGCTCGCTGTTTGCCTCGTCGGCAACCGCGGCGACAATGCCGTATGTAATCGACTGCCCGTCAGGCTTGATGTAAATAAACTCGTCGGTCCCACCTTCGACAATATAGCTTTCGGCAAGCAAAGCCTTTACCGCGCCGAGCATGGCGGACAGTCCCGCTTCATTGTAAAACGCGGGGTCGTCAGTCGAAATAACGCCGGCGGCGCTGCCTTCGCGTGCGCCGTTGATGTCGGTCGTGCTAGTAAACCGGTAGACCCAGGCGAGAAAGCCAGCGTGTAGCCCTTTTTCATCGGTGACCTCGAGCAGCGGGATGAACCTGCTCACTCGCCCGGTGTCAAAACCTATCGCCTGCCGGCCCGGGCTGCAGGAAAACATCTTTTCGGGAAGCACAAAGTCGGCATCGGCGACGTAGATTTGGTTTTCGTGAGCTTTCACTGCCGCGCCGTTTGTTATCGGGTAAAGTTCGTAAAGGGGCGAAAAACCGTCAATCGCAACCTCCGAATCGGCGGCAAGCTCGGTAAAAGTGTTCTTTATCGTGGCTAAATCGTCAAGGTAGAAAGTGTGGGGCCCGGTTGATATAACCTGCCCTGACATCGCAAAGCCGGCGCCGCACTGCACAGCGTTTGATAGGTCAAACGAGGTGCCTTCCCTGAACGGGCTGTCCCAAATCTTAAATTTTGACTCTGGAACGACATAATACTGCCACTCGTCGGTCAATTCGACGGTCGTGTACCAGCGGCTGCCGTCATTTTCGGTAAATTCAATATAAAGGCCGGGGGTAACCGAGTCGCCTTTCGCCCAAAAGGCGACCGCGTCGTGATGGCTCGGCACCTTGCAGTTTGCGTTTACAAGGTCCCAGCTCGTCAGGTTTTCGACGAATACCTTCAACGTGGTGTCGTTGCCACGCCCGAAATCGCCGAGCTCTACTACCTGCGGGCTGTTAAAGTCGTTAGTGGTCCGCCTGAGCATGCGGACGGCGTTTTTTTCCGAAAAATCAATGAGAAGGGATTTATCCTCGACTTTCGAGGCGTAATCGGCGAGGTACTCCGAACGCGTTATGAGCCTGTCGCCGATTTTGTAAAGGATGTTTTCAAACACCGGACCGCCGAGCGCGAGAATTTTTCCCCCTTGCTCGAGATATTTGCCAGCTGCAGAGGGCGTGCCGGTCGGCACCGACGACGCGCCGCAGAGTATGACAAGGTCGGCTTTGGTAGCGTTAAACACCTCGGCGGGTGGCGTGTCAAAATCGTATACCTTAACATTGTAGCCAGCCCCTAAAAGAGCCGACCTGACGCTTTCCGAATAGCTCGGGCCGGTTTTGTTTTGGTAAATCGCAATATTTTTTGCGCCCACGTCGGGATATCCGGCTTCGGTAACACTAAGCATCATTTTCGTATCAGCCGCAAGCGAGATGCCTGCCCCTCCTATGAAATTTTTAATAAAGTAATCGACTGCACAGTCAAGCGCATAATCGCTTCCCGCTGCGATGGCGATTTTTATGCCATCGAACGTAATAGCGAATGAGTTTTCGCTAAGCCCTTCATAAGCAGACTTTGACTGTGGGCGGTTGGTTTTGCCAACCAGGATTTCGAAGCGGGCGCTGTTGTCGGCGTTGCCGTCCCAGTCGGTTGCAATCCCAATAGATGTGCCGAAGGTTTCGTTTATAACGCGGCGGAGATGCTTTGCAGCCTCGGTTTCAGCTTTGCTTGAGCTGTCGCCGCGCACAACGGTGAAGTTCGCTAAATCGGAGGCGGGTATAATGCCATCCTCTTCGCCGCCCGGTTTTTTGCCGCAGGACAAAGTACCGGCAAATATCAGCATCAAAGAGAGAAAAAGAAGCAGCTTCGATTTCACCGCGGTATGCCTCCTGTGCTAGCTGGCGTACTAAGGGGAGTATATCATAATGTGGGATAAAACACAATACATGCCAATTCCCTTGTGGTATTTCGGCATATTTATAAGGCAAAATCATATTATAATATTAAGTCAAAAAATGATAGAATTTATTGAAATTAATGGAAATATGTATGTTTTATAGCAAGAATTGCGGCACGATGCATAATATGAAACAAAACAACATAAAATATTTAATGCGCTTTAACAAACCTTAAAATCCGCGAAAAATGGTGTTGACAAAGCAGACTTGCGATGCTATAATATAAAAGCCCGCCGCGGAAAGCGGCAGGCGAACCACTCGGTCATTGAAAATTGAACAACGGAGAGCTAAGCACTAAGCCCTTTGAGAGCGGTTTTCGTACGGTGTTCGGAAGCCGCGCGAGTACCCGTGGTAGAGCGGGTGCGGCAAAGGAAA
>DULN01000010.1 GCA_012840355.1 Clostridiales bacterium
CAGTACATAGTTAGTTCCCATAACGCGCAGGGTACACCCGTTCCCATTCCGAACACGGAAGTTAAGCTGCGCAGTGCCGACGATACTGGGCTGGCGACGGCCCGGAACAATAGGTCGGAGCTAACAATACAAAAGCGGATGACTTTTAACAGTCATCCGCTTTTTTTGTAATAAAAACCATGCCGGTGCGTTATAATAAAGATAACCGACAAATTTTACGGGGGTATACCTTATGAATGCGCCGAAAGTAGAGCGGAAGTGGGCGAAAAAAGGCTCGCGTGAGGTTGTTGAACGCTATTGCCCGCATGTCGGAGACAATGTAATAATGTACCGTTCGATGGGTGTTGAACCCTCGACGTTTGAATGCATACGGAAAAACGATTGCGACGGTGCGGAAAGATATAAATGTAAATAAAAGATTGCCGGAATAAGAATAAAATACACCTTCCCGAAATATAAATATACAGAAATTATAGCGCGAGTCTTACTTTCTGTTCGGGGAGGTTTCTTTTTTGGATAACCATAACATATATTTAGACATAGCAACCCGCACCGGCGGAGATATCTATATCGGCGTGGTCGGGCCGGTACGTACCGGGAAATCGACCTTTATAAAGCGCTTTATGGAAGCGCTTGTATTGCCGAATATAAGCGACCCGTACGAGCGCGAACGCGCACGCGACGAGATGCCGCAAAGCGCAGCCGGCCGCACGGTTATGACCGCCGAGCCGAAATTTGTGCCTGACAAGGCTGTAAAAGTATCGCTGGCGGACAACGCCGAGATGCGCGTGAAGATGATCGACTGTGTCGGTTATCTCATCCCCGAAGCGATGGGCTCGACGGAGAACGGTGCGCCGAGGATGGTGATGACCCCATGGTCAAGCGAGCCGATGCCGTTTGAGCAAGCCGCAGAGCTCGGGACCCAAAAGGTCATATCCGAGCACTCGACAATCGGAATCGTCGTCACGACCGACGGCACAATCGGAGACCTGCCGCGCAAAAACTATGTCGAAGCCGAAAAGCGGGTAATCGCAGAGCTGAAAAAAATTGGCAAGCCGTTTGTCATTATCCTAAACTCCGCAAAGCCCGACAGCGAGGAAGCTATCGATTTGGCTTACAAGCTTGAGGAGCAGTACAAAGCCCCGGTAGCGCTTGTAAACTGCCTTGAGCTAGATAGCGAGGACATCCGCAACATCCTCGAAATGGTGCTGCTCGAGTTCCCGGTAAAAGAGATTGCAATTACTTTGCCGGCTTGGATAACCGCGCTCGACAAGAAACACCCCGTCGCTGAGGCTATAACAAACGAGATTATGGAAGCCGCCGAGAAAATCCGCTGCACCGGTGACATCCAGCCGGTCACGGACTCTTTGGCGGGCGGTGAGTACATCGAGCGCGCGATTGTCGAGAGAATCGACCTTGGCACCGGCTGCGCTAAAATCGACATCAGGGTGCCCGAAAGCCTCTACTACCGCGTGCTCAGCGATATGACCGGGTTTGATATCGACAACGACGCAAAGCTCATCTCGCTGATGCGCGAGCTGGCGGATGTCAAGCGCAAGTACGACCGCGTTGCGAAGGCGCTCAAAGACGTCGAGGAGCGCGGCTATGGCATAGTGACGCCGGAAATCGGCGACCTCAAGCTCGAGGAGCCACAGATTATAAAGCAGTCAGGCGGTTACGGCGTAAGGCTTAAAGCAAGCGGGCCTTCGATACATATGATAAAGGCCGAAATCCAGACCGAAGTGAGCCCCATAGTCGGCACCGAGCAGCAGTCCGAAGACCTGGTCAAGTACCTCTTGCGCGAGTTTGAGGAAGAGCCCGCGAAGCTCTGGGAGTCGAACATCTTCGGCAAGACCCTGCACGAGCTTGTAAACGAGGGGCTGCTGACTAAGCTTCAGCATATGCCGGACGACGCGCGCGCAAAGCTGTCGGAGACTCTCGAGCGCATAATAAACGAGGGAAGCGGCGGGCTTATCTGCATACTGCTATAGCCTACATAATGAAAAGCCCAAGAGCGGCGGCGCGCACGCAAAGGGGTAAAAATAGCGGTGTAACCCCGGCAACAAGGTTACACCGCTTTTTATTTCCAATAAGCAATCACAAGCGTGCCGGCGAACATCAGCGCAAGCCCGACTTTGGCTTTATGCGAGAGCTTCTCTTTAAGGAAGACGCGCGAAAACAGGACCGTTAAAAGGATGCTCATCTTGTCTATCGGGATGACGACGCTGAGGATGCCGTTTTGCACAGCATAGTAGTAAAACAGCCACGAGGCGCCGGTGGCGATGCCTGAGAGAGCTATGAAAGCCAGCTCTTTTTTGTCAATATCCCCAAGGCTTTTATGCTCGCCTTTGACGAAGACGACAACCCAAGCCATAACAAGCACCACGACGGTGCGGATAGCGGTGGCGAGGTTCGACTCGACGCCGGTAATGCCGATTTTGGCAAGCACTGAGGTCAGCGCCGCGAATATAGCCGAAAGGAGCGCGTATATAACCCAGCTTTTGCCCTTGGCTTGCTGTGCCGCCCCGGCTTTCTCAACCATCAGGTATGTGCCGGCGCCGAAAAGCGCGATGCCGATGAGTTTAAAAATTAGGTTGTTTGTCTCGCCGAAGATGATTATGGCAAGCAGCACCGATATGACGGTGCTCAGCTTGTCGATAGGCGCTACTTTATTGACGTCGCCAAAAGACAGCGCTTTGAAATAGCAGAGCCATGAGGCTCCCGTCGCAAAGCCAGAGAGAACCAAAAACAGCCACGATGCCGGCTTTATTTCTCCCAAGGCTTTTTGCGAGCCGACTATTAAAACGACGATTATCGAAAATATTAGCACGATAATCGTGCGCAGCGCGGTCGCGACGCTCGAGCTTGTCTTGCGTATCCCGCACTTGGCAAGTATAGCCGTAAGCCCTGCAAAAACTGCTGAAAGGACAGCTGCGGTGAGCCACCACATATAAAACCGCCTCTTTTCCTAGATTGCCCGCCCCATGCGGCTCATTGCGCCAAAAGTAAACGCGGCGCCGCAACCGGCCGCCGCAATAATTTTAGCTCATCCTCTCGGGAAGCTGCTTGCCGCCGAGCACATGGAAATGCAGGTGGAACACGCTCTGGCAGCCATGCCTTCCGACGTTTGTTATAACGCGGTAACCTTCGGTAAGCCCCATCTCGCGCGCGGCTTTGGGAATAGCGGCGAGCGCCTTGGCTGCAAGCTCGGCGGTTGCGTCGTCGAGCTTGTCCACTGACTCTATGTGCGTTTTGGGTATAACGAGCACATGAACCGGCGCCTGCGGATGGATGTCTTTAAAAGCGAGCACATGCTCGTCCTCGTAAACTTTAGATGTCGGGATTTCTCCCGCCACAATTTTGCAGAAGATGCAGTCCATACTCTCACCTCGCTTTTTTGTATATGATAGCACAGCTTTCGCGTTTCCGCAAGGCTAAAGCCAAAATTTAGGCAGGGCGCCTTTCGCCCTGCCATAGTCACTGTATCGGCAAATCTTCGATTATCCACGCGCCGTTTGCCACAAGCCAAAGCTGCGGGAAATAGCGCATGATGTTCCAAATTGCGACGCCGCGAAGGTTTTTGGTCGTGGCGAGGTTCAGCTTCGCCTCGATGCTTGTCGCGTCCTCAAACCATACCTCATGGCGCTGCCCGTCTTCGGAGGTGTAGTTGAAGAAAGGCGACATCGCGACGGGGTCATGCATAATCTCGACCCTATACCTGCGCGCAAGGTCGACGGCTGCAGTATTGGAAATCGAGCGCGCGCGCGACTCGCCTTCGATGAACGGAAGCGGCCAGTCGTAGCCGTAGTTCGGCACGCCCATATTGATTTTTTCTGCGGGAATCTCGGTTAGCGCGTAATCGACTACCGCCTCGACCCTGTCGATAGGCGCGACAGCCATCGGCGGGCTGTAGGTGTAGCCCCACTCGTAAGTCATCAGCAGCACGAAATCGGCGATCGCGCCAATCGCGGGATAATCGTGCGCCTCGTAAAGCAGCCCTGGCTGGTCGGCTGAGGTCTTGGGCGCGAGCGCCACGCCGACCGGGAAGCCGGCTGCGCGCGCCGCTTCGGTCATCCGCCTGATAAACTCGGTATAAGCCTCGCGCTCCTCAGGCCGGACATACTCGAAGTCTATCTCAAGCCCGTAGTAGTTTTTCGCCCGCAGAGTGTTTATGACGTTTTCAATAATCGTCGTTTGCAGCGCGGGATTAGTCAAAAGCTGTGTTGAAAGCTCGTTTGAGAACCTGCCTTCTTCGGTCAGAGTCGAAAGCATCATCATCGGCGCGACGCCGTATTCCCTCGCTAGGGCGATAATCTCATCGTCGTCGGGCACGACAAGCTCTCCGGTGGGAGTAAACCCGTAAGTGAACACTGTCAGATATGTTAGGTACGGTAAAGTCATCCTAAGTGTCGCGCGGTCGATAAACGGATACGCATAGCCGTTAGTGGTCAGCTTGCCGCGCATTACGCTAGTGTAGTCGATTACAATAGGCTGGCCTTCAAAAATCGTCGGGTTGCCGCGGAGCTGGGGGTTGTTGCGCAAAAGCGCCTTTGTCGTCGTACCGTAATCCTGCGCTATTGAAAAAAGCGTCTCGCCCGGCTCGACAATGTGGACTTGGTTGTAATACAGAATGACAAGCGTCTGCCCGACGACGAGGTCGCTCGGGTCGGTGAGCATGTTGTCCTGGATAATCCTCGTGGGTGGCACTCCATATTGCCGCGCTATAGTGTAAACGGTTTCACCCGGCGCGACGGTATGTATTGTCAACTTGGCTACGCTCCTTCCTTCGTGCCTCTGGCTTGGCAGCGTTTGTTAATTGCGTTAATTATATGCATATTATATGATGTTATTTATCGGATGCATGCAAAATTTTGGCGAAGCGGACGCTTTTGGAAATTTTATAAGGACGGCTTAACATTGTTTTAAAGTAGATTTAAAGTAAGCATATTAAAATAACTACATAGATTGTTATATAGCCATATGTTTTTAGGAGAACATCCCAATGAGTACCGACTCGAAATACATAGACGTATTTAGGCGGTATGAGACCAAATACCTTTTGAGCGAAAGGCAGTACCAAGAGTTCATGCGGGCGACGGAGGGCATGTTTGTGCCCGATAAATACGGCAAAAGCACGATAAGCAATATTTATTTCGACACGCCCGATTTTAGGCTCATACGCGCATCGATTGAAAAGCCAATATATAAAGAAAAGCTGCGGCTGCGCAGCTACAAGACACCTTTGCCGGAAGACACCGTTTTTATAGAGCTAAAAAAGAAATACAAGGGCATAGTCTACAAAAGGCGCATAGACGTAAAACTCGCCGACGCGGAGGCGTATCTATACGTGGGCAAGCCGCTCCCGTTTTCGACGCAAATTAGCCGCGAGATCGACTATGTAATGAATTTTTACCCCAGCATTGGGCCGGCGTGTGCCCTGTTTTATGACCGCGAGGCGTATTTCGGCAAGGACGACCCGAACCTGCGTATCACAATCGACAGCAACATAAGGGTGCGCTGGGACGACCTGCACCTCTCGAGCGGCCCATACGGGGAAGAGATAATACGCCCCGACCAGCGGATCATGGAGCTGAAAACCGCAAACGCAATCCCGCTTTGGCTTAGCCGCGTGCTCGACGAGCTGAAGATATACCCGACTTCGTTTTCAAAATACGGGTATGCCTACCAGCTTTACGAGATGCGTCGTCTTGACAAATACATACACGAAGTTCTTGAAAGGAAGGTTATCAGTGCTTGACAAAATTTTCGGGAGCGTATACTCCACAGTCGCTCCGGTAACGTTTTCAGTCGGCCCGTTTCTGCTAAGCACCTTTTTCTCGCTTTTGCTCGGCGCTTTTATAGGTATTGTTTATACATATAGGAATACCTACACAAAGAGTTTTGTCACCTCCCTTGCGCTTCTGCCCGCAATCGTCCAGATTGTAATCATGCTTGTCAACGGCAACCTCGGCACGGGCGTGGCGGTTACGGGCGCGTTCAGCCTTGTGAGGTTCCGTTCTGCGCCGGGGTCAGCAAAAGAGATAGCGTTTATTTTTATGTCGATGGCGGTCGGTCTTGCGACCGGTACGGGCTATATAGGTTTTGCGGTGTTGTTCACGCTGTTAATGTGTACCGCTTACATGCTTTTCACGCTTATCAAATTCGGCGAGCCTAAAAGAGACCTAACCGAACGCGAGCTGCGCATCACTATCCCCGAGAGCCTCGACTATACCGATGTGTTTGACGACCTTTTTGCTAAGTATACCGACAAATGCGAGCTTGTAAGGGTAAAGACCTCAAACCTCGGCAGCCTTTACAAACTTGAATACCTCATCACCCTAAAAGACGTGGCGCTTGAAAAGCAATTTATCGACGAGCTCCGCTGCCGCAACGGGAACCTTGAGATCACATGCGGCAAGGTAAGCGACCGCGGCTCAATGTATATGGAAGAGCTGTAAAAATCTCTTGAAGAGCCGCTTGTTTTGTTGTATAATCTAAACATCTACAAATTTCTGTCAGGAAAGCGACGGTAAAGGCTATGAAAAAAGTCTTATTAAAGCGGATCGCCTCATACGCGCTCGCGGTATTTATGCTAGCCGCGGCATTCGGGTGCGGCAATGAAAGCGGCGACGGCGGCGGGGGAGCTTTGCTTGACGGCGAAGTCAAGCTTGAAGAGATAGATGTTTCGGGCAAAACGGTGCTGGTGTCTTCGTCGCAGTCGGCGTCGACGCTCGCGGTCCCGTCGGCTATGTCCGCGATGGACACCGAGTATACCGCCCGCGATAAGGATATAGGCTATGATGAGGCTACAGCCACAAAGATAGAACTTCAAGGCACTACCGCCAAAATCACCGGCGAAGGCGCAAAGGTTAACGGCGGCGACATAACGATTTTGGCTGACGGGACTTATATCGTCACCGGCACTCTTGACGACGGCACAATTTTCGTCGACGCGCCGGACACCGCTAAAATCCAGCTTGTCTTTGCCGGCGTGACAATCAAATGCTCTGATTTCGCGGCGATTTTTGTCAAGGAAGCAGATAAAGTTTTCATAACGCTCGCCGAAGGCACGGTGAATACTCTCACCGACGGCGTGATTTATACGTTAACCGAGGAAAACAGCGTGGTCGCCGGAGAGCAGAAAAACGTCGATGCGGTTATTTTCAGCCGCGCTGACCTGACGATAAACGGCACCGGCACGCTGAACGTAATCGGAAACTACAAACACGCGGTCGTATCGAAAGACGACCTGGTGATAACAGGCGGGACTATAAACGTTACTGCGCCGAACGGCGGGCTTTATGGCAGCGATTCCGTCAAAATTGGCGGCGGGACAATCTCGGTTTCCGCCGGCTCGGACGGTATCCGCGCCGACAACAATACCCGCTCCGACAGGGGATTCGTCTATATCGACGGCGGCAGCATCGTTATTTCCGCCGGTTCCGACGGCATACAAGCCGCGACCGCGATATTCATAGAGGGCGGAACGACGCTGCTTTCCGCTCAAAAGCGCCCGCTCAAATGCGGCTATGTCGCGCAGATTAACGGCGGCACGCTGACCGGGTTTGGCACCGAGTTCGACTGCCCGGTCGGCAGCACCTCATCGCAGCCAAACGTCGTGTTTATGCTGACACCGCCGGTAGGCGAAAACGACTCGCTTGCCTTGGCGAAAAGCGGCGAGACAAAATCGATTGCAACGTTCAAGTCGCTGCGCCCCGCGTCGGTGCTGTTCTTCACAACGCCGGGGCTTGAAAGCGGCGCCGAGTACGCGCTGTATAAAAACTAAGCATTTCCGCCCGGGCATACAGGCAACGGTATCTTTCGGCGACGCTATTGGCAATACCGGCATAATGCGAAAAAAATGTAAACAAAAATACCGGGAGAGGGGCTGGCTTGTGCCACACTCTCCCGTTTAGTTTTGCATTATACACGGATGTAGCCCAAAAGCTTGAGCATGCGCGGGTAGGCGTACTCGAAAAAGCGCCTGTACCCGGCGCAAAGTTTGTTAAGTTTCAGCCCGCCGCCAATTTGCTGCTCGCGGTACCTGCGGCAACCGCCGCGGCATAGCGCATACCACCGGCAGCCGGCGCATGCCGGGTCAACTTGCTCCGACTCCGCGACAAATTTTAAAAAAGGCTCCGAGCAAAGAAGCTCGGCAAAGCTTGCCTCGCGGATGTTCCCCAGCCTGAACTCGTCGAGCGCGTAAAAGTCGCAGGGGTAAACGCTGCCGTCGCTTTCAATCACCAGCGTGGGCGTGCATTTCCCTTCAAAGCCGCAGCAGCTTGGCACAAGCCCGGAGAGCCGCTCAAGGAAATTATCAAGCGGGCGGATGCTAATAGGCGCGCCGATTTTTATCATCGCGTAGTAACGGTCGAAAACCGCGCATAAAAACTCGCCCCACCGCTCGGCAGTGAGCGAAAAAGCCGAGGTCCCGCCGTTTGGCTCGTCAATGCAGGGGATAAACTGCAGATACTTGTACCCGTCCTTTATAAGCGTGCCGACGACTTGCGCGCCGTGGCGGGCGAGCGGCGAGGTTACTACGCACAAAATGTTAAACTCCGCGCCGGCTGCTTTTAGCGCCGAGGCGGCTTTTTTTATTCGCGCGTATGTACCGCGCCCCTCCGGGTCGAGACGGAATGAGTCGTGAAGCTGCTTTGTGCCGTCGAGCGACAGCCCCACTAGAAACCTGTTTTCGGCGAAAAACCGTGCCCACTCGCCGTCTATTATTAGCCCGTTTGTCTGAATCGAGTTATAGGCGTAGGCGCCAAGCTTTTTTTCAAGCATGACAAGCTGACGGTAAAAATCAAGCCCCGCCAAAGCTGGTTCCCCGCCTTGGAATATAAACGTCACCGGCGAGCGGCCGGCATATTCCACGGCTTTTTTAACGACAATCTCCAGTGTGCCGATGTCCATTATCCCGTACGAGGAGATCGTCCGGCTTTTTGCGACGTCTGCATAAAAGCAGTATAAGCAGCGCATATTGCAAAGCCCCGACGCCGGTTTTATAAGCAAAGTAATCGGCGGCACATACCTCACACCTTTGTCGGTTTACAAGTATAAAATCATTAATGAAAGCCGCAAAATTACGGCATATCCAAGCCGGCTTTTTGTTTTGCCAATCAGCGGCTATATATTGTACAAATTGTCGGTATTATATCACAATTTATACAATACGTCAATGTAAAACTACTAATGTAAATGTTGACAGGATAATAATGTTTATGCTATGATTAACTAATGAAATAAAAAAGATGTTAGCGCTAGAAAATAATTGTAACAAATGTAGTTATTTTGTTGAAACAAGCTAAATGGGGCGCGTGATATAGCAATTAAAATAGCGACTATTGTAGTTAAGACATGCGAACAATGCGGGAACATGAGGCGCAACAAACCCTTGCGTATCGTATGAAAACGCCCAGGACTGAACCGATATAAAGCGGGACACCACCTGCTTTGAGAGCTTAATAGTCTTGCACCCAAGGCAGTTATCAAAATGCAGGCTGAAAAGACAGCAATGGTATGCTGGAGCCGGACTTTGAAGAATTTCCTTTTCGGGTGCTTGCCAAAGGAGTGTGGGAAGTTCACTAAAAATCGAATTCATGTGCCCAAGAGCGAAATTGCAGCCCGATAAACGACGCGGCGTTTATCCGCAATGACGGCAGCAGGCGAAAATTAAATAAAGGCGCTTTTGATTGCGCGGGCGCAGCTCGATGGCAGTAAAAAATCTTTTGAAAAGTATATGACTTTTTGAAAAAGTATTTGGCTTTTTAGGTCGGAGCCTATTTGACTGTATGTATAAAAGCTTGCCCGAATATGACAGCGAAGGAGTGATGACCGGCGAATTATTCGGGAGTCGGAACAAAAAATTTTATGCATTCGGCAGACTTGGCACTCTTTTATGCCTAACTTAAACTAAACTATTATTTGGGAGGTTTTGCTGTGAAACAGATGATAAAAGCAATTTGCTTAATGCTTGCGTTGTCTACCGTTGCGACAATTCTAATTTCCTGTTCCGACACCTCAGACAAACCCACCTTCTCACAGGATTCCTCAGTAAACACGTCCACCGACGAGCAGTCCGAGGAAACGACGATAATTCTGCCCGACCTGCCGCCTCGCGACTTTGACGGCTACACCTTCCGTGTGATTACCAAAGGCGACTGGGACGTTCACTGGAAAACCAAAGACATTTACGCCGAAGAGCTCAACGGCGACCCGATTAACGACGCAGTCTTCAACCGCAATACGAAGATAGGCGAGCAATTTAACTTTACAGTCAAAGAAATCGAGGAATTCTCCGACTATTCCGGCGCGGCTCAGAGAAGCATAGTCGCAGGTTCGGATGACTACGACATGCTTGCGATAGCCCTCTCTTCGATGGGCTCGTTCTCGACCAACGGCTATGTGATGGACCTCAAGCAAATTCCGTACATAGACCTCGAGAAGCCGTGGTATGACCAGAACGCGAATCAGTCGCTGTCTATTGCAAACAGGCTCTACTCCACGACCGGCGAGCTTATGATAATGGACAACGACGCCACTTGGGTTTTGCTTTTCAACAAGCCGATGGCACAGGAGCTGCAGCTTCCGAACCTTTACGAGGCGGTCCAAAACAGCACATGGACGCTCGACCTGCTTTATGAGTGCGTTACCGCAGCCCCCCGCGACCTCAACGGCGACAGCAAAATGGACGAAAACGACCAGTGGGGCATACTCGGCGAGAGCTTTAACACCTTCGCGCTTTGCGTCGGCGCTGGCAACCGCGTAATCTCCAAAGACAAAGACGACTTACCTTACATCTCCATCAACACTCCCGAGTTTATAGCGGCGTTTGAAAAAGCCTTCAAGATCAACGACCGCAGGAGCGATCACTGCTTCTACGTTTCCAACTATTCGGGCAAGTATTCCGACGTTTGGGGCCAGTGCATGGATAAAATGTTCTCAGACGGCAAAGTGCTGTTCAACTTTGCCGGCATGAACCGCGTCACGCTGTTCCGCAGCATGGAGACCGACTTCGGCATACTCCCGGTTCCAAAAGGCTCCGAAACGCAGGATAGATATTATTGCGCAGTTAGCTGCTGGTGCGCTTCGGGTATTATGATCCCCATTACTGTCACCGACTTCGAGCGCACTGGTATCATAATTGAAGCGCTGTCGGCAGAGTCGATGTACGTGCTGACCCCGGCATATTATGAGATCTCGCTGAAGACCAAGTACTCGCGCGACAACGAGTCGCAGGAGATGCTCGACATCATATTCGCCTCGACGGTATTCGACCTCGGCAACATATTCGACTGGGGCGGAGTTTACTCGCTGCCCGGCACCTTGACCGAAAACTCCTCCACCGACTTCTCTTCGAGGTATAAGAAGATAGAAAAGTCTGCAATCAAGAATATGGAAAAGACGATCGAGCAGTATATGTCAAACTTCTAAGCCCGTCAATGTTGACATAAACTTTTAGGCATTTTATAATGGTGGGTAAGCTTTATGGCTTATCCACCATTATTTGTGCCTCGTTTTTTTAGTTTGGATAGCTGCAGGAATACAATCAATGTTTTGAGGTGGCAATATGAATAGCTTAGCCGTAAGACTGTTGGCGCTCAACGTGCCGGAAGGGAAGCTCGCGGTCTGTTTTGCCGGGCAGGCGGGCGTGATAATAAAAACGCCGGCTGGTGAGCTGCTCGGCGTCGACCTTTACCTTTCGGACTGCTGCAACCGCTTTTATGGACAAAAGCGGCTGATGCCGAAGCTGCTTGAGCCGGGCGAGATTGAGTTCGACTTCGTAGTCTCGACCCATGCGCATTACGACCATTTTGACCCGGATAGCATGCCAATCTTGCTTGCGCCACAGAAAACCCGTTTCCTCGGCGCACTCGACTGCATGGACGAGTGCAAAAAGCTCGGCATTCCAAATGAAAAATGCACCTGGCTTGAGGAGGGCAAGAGCGTTCGGGCGGGCAGCATGAATATAATAGCGATGCCCTGCGACCATGGTCCCCACACGCCGCACGCGGTGGGGCTATGCATCGAATGCTCTGGCAAAAAAGTATCGGTTGCGGGCGATACCTGCTTCCGCGAGGATATAGCAGCCGAGCACGGCGCGCTTTGCCCCGACATGATGTTTGCGCCGATAAACGGCGCGTACGGCAACCTTAACGAAGAGGAAGCTGCGAAGTTCTTCTCGATAGCGAAGCCCAAGCTTGCGGTGCCGTGCCACTATTGGAACTTCGCCGAACATCACGGCGACCCCGGCAAATTCAAAGACGAGATGATAACGAAATATCCCACCCAGCCCTTTATGTTTATGGCAATGGGCGAGATTGTCCTTATATAGCCCCCGGAGGATTGTCTTATGGCCGTAAATTTCGCCAAGTACATCGACCACACGCTCCTAAAGCCAAACGCTACAGACGCCGACGTCGAAAAGCTCTGCGAGGAAGCAAAAGAGTACGGGTTTGCAAGCGTGTGCGTCAATCCCTGCCATGTGGCGCTCGCGCGAAAGCTGCTTGAAGGCACGGACGTCAAAGTCTGCACCGTCATCGGCTTTCCGCTCGGCGCAAACACTACCGAGATAAAAGCCGCCGAGACCGAGCGCGCCTATTACGATGGCTGCGACGAGTTCGACATGGTTATAAATATAGGGAAGCTCAAATCGCGCGATTACGCATATGTCAAGCGCGACATCGAAGCGGTCGTCCGCGCGGCGCGAGGCAAGATTGTGAAAGTTATTATAGAAACATATTACCTCACTCCCGAGGAGATAGCCGCCGCGACAAGGCTCGCCTCCGAAGCTGGCGCGCATTATGTGAAGACCTGCACAGGCTTTAACGAAGGCTCCGCCAAAGTTGAGGATATAAAAATTATAGCAGAAAACGCCGGCCCGGGCGTAAAAATCAAAGCCTCGGCAGGCATCCGCACATACGAGCAGGCGAAGGCGCTCGTCGAAGCCGGCGCAAGCCGGATAGGCACGTCAGCCGGCGTCAAAATAATAAAAGAGGCAATTGCCGCAGAGTAATTGGCGCCAGATTTACCGGAAAATAGGATAATGTGTGAGGCAATGGAGCGATGAAGAAAAGCAAAGTGGTCGTAGCCGGCAGCTTTATTGTAGACGTGGTAGGGTTTGCGCCGCGCTTTCCGAAAGACGGCGAAACGGTTATAGGCAGCACTGTGAAATTCGGCCCGGGCGGGAAAGGCTCAAACCAGGCAACGGCGGCATCGCGCGCCGGCGCCGAAGCTATAATGATTACAAAAATCGGCGTGGACGTGCTCTCAAATATCGCCATCGAGCACTACAATGCCGAGGGCATGAGCCAAAAATATGTTTATAGGACCGACAAAGCGCCGACCGGCACGGCGTTTATCGAGGTAAGCGAGACAACCGGCGAAAACCGCATTATTGTCGTCAAGGGCGCAAACGAGCTGCTCTCCGCCGTGGAGGTCGCTGCTGCCGAGGAAGAGATAGCCACATGCGACGCAGTGCTCGCCCAGCTTGAGTCGAGCGACGAGGCGATTGTCGAGCTTTTTAGGCTCGCAATGCGGCACGGCAAACGCATAATACTAAACCCCGCGCCCGCAAGGCAGGTGCCGGAGGGGCTGTTTGAAGTTGTCGACTACCTTACGCCGAATGAAACCGAGGCCGAGTATTTCAGCGGCGTTCCGGTAAAAAACCCCGAGGACGCAGGGCTCGCGGCTGAAAAGCTGCTTGGGCTGGGCGTAAAAAACGTCATAATAACGCTCGGCAAGCACGGCGCGTTTTACTCGGACGGCAACAACAAGCTGCTTGTGCCGACAACCGACCTAAAGGCGGTCGACACGACCGGCGCGGGCGACGCTTTCTGCGGCGCGCTTGCAGTCGCGCTGTCGGAGGGGATGGACATCTTGCGCGCTATTAGGTTCGCGAACTGCGCAGCTTCGATTTCGGTAACGCGGGCCGGCACCTCGCAGGCAATGCCGTACCGGCACGAGATAAACGAGCTTTACGCCCGCTTCTACGGCAACTAAATTTTATTGTCAAAGCGGACAAATCTTATAGCTTGGTCCGAAAATTGAACATATTTTAAACAAATCTCGCATATACTGGAAGCAAATCCGGAATATGCGAGGTTGTTTTTGTATGACAAACGACCAAATGACTGTAATGGAACCCGGCGAGTTTGCCGCGGACTTGATATTTGAGGGCAGCCAAAACGTAAGTGTCGCGAGCGAGTTCATACTCCCCGACTATTTGCCCGACATCGAACGCATTTTGCGTGTGACCGCCAGAACCGAGGGCGAGAGCGAGTTGGTGTCCGACGGCGAGCTTCATTTCAACGGCGAGGTTATATTCTCAATCCTTTACCTTGCCGAGGACTGCCAGCTTAAAAGCGTCGCGTTTGCCGCGGATTACAGCGGCGAACTTGTGGCTGATGGTATACAGGAGTCCGACGTTGTGATTTCGGAAACTGATGTTGCCGACGCGTGCGCTCAGCTTTCAAATCCGCGTAAGCTCTTGTTTCGCTGCCAGGTCATCTACACAGCCCGCGTCTACCGCATGCACATGATCGAGCCGCAGATAAACGGCGTACGCGGCGTCGAAGATGAGCTCACTATCGAGCGCGACAAAGTCGAGGTGCCGGCGATGGAGGTCCGCCGCGAGCGCAGTGAGGAGCTGTCGGGAAGCATCGACATCGAGCTAGACGCCTCGCAGCCGCCGGTCGACCAAATCGTGCTTTGCGAGCTTGACATTATAACGATTTCGTGTACCGCAGAAAGCGGTATGCTCAGCTATCACGGCGAGGGTGTGCTGCGCTGCCTATACCAAACCCCTGATGGCGGTTATGCGGTCGCGACGCAGCGATTCCCGGTAAACGCCGAGCTGGCGCTTGCCCTGCGCGGCAAGTGCGGCTGCTATGCGAAGGCGAAAACCGGCGAGATAACCGCGTCTGTTGAGCCGAACAGCTACGGCGAGCCGCGCATCATCGAGGTCGACTATACATATTGGCTCGACGTGCCGGTGTTCTACGCCTCGACGGTAAAGCTTACGCGCGACATCTACTCAACAGACTATGAATGCTTGCCGGTATTCGGAAGCTGCGTGTTGCGCAGCCCCGCGCGCACCTATGAGACCAATTTTACGGTCAACGCGGTAAAGCCGCGCGGAGAGGTTACGACAGATGTAAAAGGCTCGCTCATTATGCCGGTCATGACAGAGGCCGCGGTTAAGATAACCGACGTAAAGCTCGATTCCGGCAAAAACAAGCTGATAGCTGAAGGCGAAGCCGAGATATTCATGCTCGCGCTGTGCAGGCTTGCTCCGAAGACGACGGCGGTAGTCGAGCATGGCTCAGACCAAGCGGCAGAACCCGAGCAGGCGGAGCCTGAAACCACCTATTGCGGCGTCACTTTCAGCTATCCGGTAAAATGTGAGCTTGATGCGCACGGCGTTGAGGAGGGATTCGGCTGGCAGTGCAGCGTCGGCGTGTCGAATGTAAAAGGCAGGCTCGACTCGACGAACGTCTACGCCGATTTCGAGGTAAACCTCAACCTTGTAACCGAAAATGTCGGCACTTACGAGTATGTCACCGCCGCGACGCTCGACACGGCGAAATCAGCGGCAAAGCCTGCCGCGTCGCTGATACTGTATTATCCCGCAGAAGGGGAGAGCCTCTGGTACATCGCGAAGAAATACAAGTCCACCTGCCGCGACATTGCGCTTGAAAATGGGATTACCGAAGGCGACAAGCTCCCGACTGTTTTGAGAATCCCGCTGCCCGAAAAGCGCAAGCCGATCTTCTCAAAGGTCATATAGGCATAAAAAAATGCGCCGGAGAAGGCTCCGGCTTTAACATAAAGGCGCCGCCCGAAGTTTAGCGCTTCGGTGCGGCGCTTCGGCTTACTTATTGTAGACTTTCTCAAACCACTGCTCGGAGTTTGGGATGGGCCTTGCGTCCTCCCACCTAAAAACAAGCGGGCTGTGTAAATCGGTGAGTTTTACGGCGCATATTTTGCTTTTCAGCGGGTCACTTCCCGCAGGCCTTCCGGGAATAAGGTACGAGCCGCGGCTGACACCGCCGCGCCTTTCATACTCCCGCATCGCGCAAAGGTAAACGTAGCGCGTGACAAGCGTGTCAAAGTATATGGCAAGCTCAAAAAGGGCGTCAAAATCGCCGCGGTTTATGCGAATTTCGCGTTCGAAGCAGTCAATCTCGGCGCGCACGGCAGCTATTGCGCTGTTTATTGCGTCCGGGTCGCGGATAAACGCCGCGCTGCGGGACATAAGCATGCCGCCCCTTTGCCTGCGCGCCCTTATTTCGGCGGCTGAAAGAGGGCTATATCCGCCCGAAGCCGCTTTCTCAAGCAGAGGGAGCACCCGCGAGGCGGGGCTTGCGCTTGATTGCGGCGCCGGCGCGCGCGACGCAATCCGCTGCGCCGCCCTGAGCGCGCCGACCTGCGTGGAGTTGAGCGCCGAGCCGCCCGGCCGCTTTACCCCGAACACTCCCGCCGCCTCGCCGATGACAAAAAAGCCGGACAGCGAGGTAGACTCGTACCATATATCGACCGCAAAGCCGCCGTTGTTGTGCTGCGCGCAGACGTCAATCTCAAGAGGAGTCTTGCTTAGATCGACGCCATGGCTTTTGTAAAACTCGGCTGCTCGGCGGTTCATCGCACATAGCCGCTCGTATGGCGTGGCAGGATCAAGCGCGCCGGATGCGGCGAGGTACTCGCGCGCATCGTCGGGCAAAAGCTCGGGGGAGTATCCTTCCGGGTTGCGCGTGAAATCCAAAAATACCCGCCTGCCGCGCATGCGCTCGGCGTAGACTGCAAGGTCGACAGTGGACGAGCCGCCGGGTGTTATATTAATTCTGCCGCTTTCGGCGTCAAAGCTTATGCCCTCGCATTTTGCGGGATCAAACGGCCACTCGTAGCCTTTGAGGAATACCGCGCCGAAAAGCTCCGTGGGCGAGGCGAAAATTTCTTGCAAAAACTCGCGTTCTTTTCCGTCTTCGCCGACCGAAAAGTAGCGCGGGATTACCTGCTGGAACGAGCCTGACAGGTTCCAGCGCGGCGAGACCGAGGCGATGCCGTATTGCCACTCGGTCAAGTTGCACCCTTCGGCGCCGGCTAGGAACGCCGCGCCGTGCGAGCCGGTCTGGCTTTCAGGGTAGACGCTCGCCGCGTATACCGCAGCCGGTCCGCCGGTCGCCCACACGACCGCGGGCGCCGAAAAAAGGATAAGCCCGAACGGGTTGTCGGCGCCCACATAGTCCCGGCATATTCCCAAAACGCCCGTTACCTTACCGCAGCTTGTCAAAATCTCAACCGCACGGCAGCCGTCGAAAATCCTAATCCCGTCGCGCCGCACCGCCTCTTCAAGCCGATCTGTCATGATGCGCGAGGTGAGCGGGCCGCAGGAGGTCGCGCGCCTGCGCCCGCCGTCGTGGTCGGTTCGGTAGGCGACATACTCGCCGTAATCGTTGGTGGGGAAGGGCACGCCAAGCTCGACAAGGTTGAAAAACGCGCGCGCGGAGCCGGCGGCCTCGGCAAGCGCAAGGTCGCCGTGCATCGCGCCGCCGGAAAAAAGGGTGCTAGCAAGCTCGTAAACCGAGTCCTCACGGTCTCCCGTCAGGGAGAGCTTGTAATATGTTTGCTTGTCAGAGCCGGTGTTGCGCGAGGTACCCATGTTCATGCCTTCGGTTATAAGCGCGATGTCGCGCACGCCGAGCCTGTGTAGCCTGTCGGCGCAGGCAAGCCCCGCCGCGCCGCTTCCAACGAGCGCCGCCGCGAGCGGGACATGTGGCACGGTGTATGAGCCAAGTTTTATGTACTCCATAATCACAGCTTTGATATATGCATTCCGCCGTCAAGATAAATAATCTCGCCGGTCGAGTACCGCAGCGCGCCGCCGGCAAGCGCAGCCACCGCGTCGGCTATATCCTCAGGATTGCCGATACGTCCGAGCGGCGCAAGCCCGTCCGCAAGCAGCGCCTCGTAGCGCTCTCGTACGGGCGCGATCATGTCCGTGTCGATTATGCCGGGCCGCAGCTCGTAAACGTTAATGCCGTGTTCGGCAAGCCGCGCGGCGAAAAGGCGGGAAGCCATCGATAGCCCAGCTTTTGAAATGCAGTACTCTGCGCGGTTTAAGCTTACGGTTTCGGCGGAAATCGATGTAATTGTTATTATCGCGCGCGGGGTATCCGGCGCCGGGTCAGATACCATCCGGCGCGCGGCGTACTGCGTGAGGAAAAACGTGCCGCGAAGGTTGATGTTTAGCACGCGGTCGAAAGCCTCGGGCGTCAGCTCGAGCATATCGACGCGGCGCTCGGGTGCCACGCCCGCGCAGTTTGCGAGCACGTCGAGCCTGCCGAACTCCTCGTATGCGGTGTCGATGACCTTCTTTTGCCCCGCCTCGTCCGAAATATCGGCGGGGACGTATTTGTAGCTCGCCCCGATAGCGTCAAGCTCAGAGGTTAGCGACTTTACGGCGTCGCTCTCAAACCCGCGGCGCGAGCATCCGACGACGCAAAAGCCTTCTTTTGCAAGCCTTAGCATTACCGCGCGCCCGATGCCCGAAGCCGCGCCGGTAACGACAGAAGTGCGCTTTTCTTTTTTCATTTTTGAGCCTCAGCCCTTTCGCGCATAAGGTCCTGATATATAGGCAGGTACATCTCGGAGTCTCGCACGGGGCAGCCTACCGGGCGGAAACCGCCCAAAAGCTGCGAGCATTTACCGCATGTAAGGCAGGATTTATGGCGGTCGAACTTGCCCTCGGCTATATCGCGCGCGAAATCGGGGTAGCAGAGCGCCATGCGGCCGTACCCCACAACGTCAATCATGCCGCACTCCACCGCCCCGGCGGCGACATACGGCGAAGCCTCGCCAAGATAAGAGTAACCGGCGCCGACGAAAGTCAGCTCGGGATATGCGATTTTGACCTGGGCGGCGGTGTTTATCATGCGCTCGACGCCGCGGAGAGGCGGCTCGGGCGAGGTGGGAACGCCCTGGCCGTAAGGCCTGTTGACGTGAGGGTTATAGTACGGCGTGCCCATAGTGAGGCTGAATAGCGTGCAGCCGCGGGCGCGCATATCGCCGATGAGCCGCAGCGGCTCGGTGAGGTCGCAGGCCACGCTACCGTCGGTCGGCACACCGAATCCCCACGGGTAGGGCATCATGTCGGACATGCCAACGCGCGAGGCGACGATTGCGGCGGAGGGCAGCGCCGCGCGCACCGCCGATACGGTGTCGAGCACCAGACGCGCGCGGTTCTCGTAAGGCCCGCCGTATTTGCCGGGCCGGTTATATGCCGATAGCAGCTCGTCGTAAAGGTAGCAGTGGCAGCACTTGACGTCGACACCGTCGAACCCTGCCTCGTACGCAAGCATGGCGCAGCGCGCGAAAGTCTCGGGCAGCCGGTCGAGGTACTCGTCGCTTACTACAGGATAATCGGGCGGGAGCGGCAGCCGGTCGTTGAGCGGCAGGCTGTGGTGCGCGATGACCGGCGCGGGCTTTCGCCCTTTCTTTGAGTAGCGGCCCGAGTGCGTGAGCTGCACTATGACTTTCACGTCCGGGTTTTCTTTTTTTATCTCGTCAATCAGCCGCTTGTAGGCGTCGGCGTTCTTTTCGGTTATCATCGCCTGCCGGTCGAACGAGCGTGCGTCTTCCTGCACCGCGGTCGCCTCAAACCATATAAGGCCCGCGCCGCCGCGCGCAAACCGCAGGTACCTGCGCGTGACCGTATCGGTCGGCGAGTTGTCCTCGGCCGAAAAGTCGCCGCCCTCCATGGGGTGAACGGCTAGCGAGTTGGCGAGCGTGACGTCGGTGCCTTTAATATGTACCGGGCGCGTCAATACCGACAGGTTATTGGAGCGCGGGAACTTATAGCCGCCGGCATCAATTTCCTTCTCAAGTTTCTCGATAGTCATCGCATTCCTCCGCATGGTACTCGGCGGAGCGGGCGGTCGCCGCGCCGCCAGCGTGTTTTTATAAAAGCGATTTGAGATACTCGGCGTCGTCAAGCATCGCCTCGACGGTGTCGTCGTGCGAAAACTCGAGCAGCAGCCCGTGGCTTTGGCTGGGCTTGCCGTGCTCGCGGATTACATCAAGGTATTTCTTCCAAACCCCGCCGTCGTTGCGCAGCGGGTATTTTTTCGGGCCGTCCCAGTTGAACACATGAACGTGCAAAAGGTAGGGCGCCGCTTTGCGTAACGCATCAAGGTTATACTCAAGCGGCCTGTACTGGTTAGGCTGCCAGTAAAGGTAAACGTTTTGCGGGTGTCCAAGCTCGTCAAGGAGGGCTAGCGCCGAGTCGGTGTCGTCGGTCAGCGTGCCGCCGTGCCACTCGAATGTCACCGTAAGCCCATGCTTATTTGCGTCCTCCGCGAACTTGGCGATATCGGCGACAATCTCTGCGCGTTCTGTTGGAGTAGTATCGGCGCTGCCTTTTGTGCCCGCCCAAATGCGGATATTTGGAGCGCCAAGCGCGAGCGCGGTTTCTATCACCTCGCCTTTATCGGTGCTTTTGCCCGCGCGGTAATATGAACCGTACGAGTAGCAGCACAGCCCCGCGTCTTTGCAAAGTTTCGCGGCGGCTGCCGCGGCTTCGAGGTTGCCGTGCGGCACATGGATGTCGCCGCCCCACTCTATCCCGCCAAGCCCGGCGCGAGTCGCCGCGTCCACCACACCGGCGATATCAAGCTTGCGGAAAGTTACCGAAACAAGCCCGGTGTAAAACATAGCAGCACCTCCTTTACGCCATCGTTTCAAGCATCTCGAGCATCACTTCGTATTTTACCGGCTCGCCGCGAGCCAGCGCCTCAAACTCGGCGAACATATACTCGCCCATGCGCTGAATCTCATTGCCAATGCTGCCGGCGATATGGGGCGAAAGGAAGACGTTCGGAAGCCGGTAAAGCTCGCTACCGGGAACGGGCGGCTCGGGGTCGGTGACGTCGAGCAGTGCGACCCGGGTCGGCACCTCCGAGAGTGCGCGCGCAAGCCCAGCCTCGTCGACCTGCGCGCCGCGTCCGGTATTGATAAACGCCGCGCCCGGCTTCATCTTCGCGAAAAGCTCGCCCGAGAGCACTCCGCGCAGCTCGGGCTTGTTCGCAAGGTGGTTAGAGATGACATCGCACTCCGAGAATATGTACTCGAGCGTGGTTTTGGTCACTCCCAGCGCCACCGCGGCGTCGTCGGAGAGGAATTTGTCGTATACGTAAATTTCAAGGTTAAACGGTTTTAGTAGCTCAATAACCTTGCGTCCGACCATGCCGACGCCGATAATGCCCACTTTGGCGCCGTAGTTGCCCGGGAACTGCACGGTGCAGCTGCGGTTTGCCCATTTTTCGCAGCTTCCGTATTTAAGCCGCTGATAGTAGCCCTTGTTCGCGAGCAGTATCTGCGCGACGGTAAACTCGGCGACGGGTATGGCGTTTGCGCCCCACGCGCTAAATACTCGCACGCCGCACTCGAGGAAACTTTTCGCAAAGCCTTGAACCGAGCCTGCGGCGTAAAACACCGCCTTGAGCGAGGGCAAGTATTCTCTTATTTCCTCGCGCGAGAGGGCTGGCATTCCCCAGGTCGAGAAGATATAGTTTGCGCCAAGAAGGACGTCGCGAGCCGCGCGCAGGTCCTCCTTGCCAAACTTTGTAAAGCATGGCATCTCACCAAAGTATGCCTGCATGCGAACTTTAAGCTCCGGCGAGTATGCGTTGTCTATCGCCCGGGCTTGTGACGACATGAAAACTGCTCTCTCCATATTATCCACCTGTGCCGAGGGGCGGTAACCCCTCGGCTCCTTTCGGTAATATTTATGGCTTACTCATCGCTGACATCATCTCTGAAAATTGGCTCTTCCTCCGGTTCAGGCACAGCGGGCTTGTCCTGCTCGAGCGGGTCGATCATAAGCTCCTTTATCTTCGGCCATGCCGCGTAGGTGCCCATAAACGCGCTGCCCGAGAATAATATCACAAACGGCACCATAATGCCTAAGGGGAAGAACACCAGCATTAAATAGTAGGTGAAGAGGTACAAAACTATGATGCCGACTATCGCCGCGAGGTTGCGCTTGATGTTTACAAGCGCAAAAATCAGCGCGTTTTTAATTATCTTTCTGATTTTAAGGTCAAACGTCACCACCATGATGTACACATAAAAGCGCATCATGGCATAGTAGAGGAATATGACGACGATTGCTGCAAAGAGCATATTGGTGCCGAACGAGCCGGTGTTGGCGAGGAAGAAGATAACGTCAAACGTCAAGAGCAAAAACGCCAAGACGTCGATAATGCCGAGCGCCATCGCCTGTTTCCAGTTGCGCTTTATGGCATAGGTAAAATCCTTCCAGAAAAACAGCGGCTCGCCGCGCACGATGTTGCGCATGACATATGTCGTGCCCGCGCGTATCGGACCGAACGTAAACAGCACAAGCGCGCCCATACCTAAGAGCACGTAGGTTATGGGCGTGGGTATCTGTTTTATCGTCGGTATGCCGTACACGCCGAGCAGCGCGCCCGAAACCGGCGATAGCGGCATATTCTTAAAAAGGCCGTAGAATACGCCGTACTGGAGCGAGCTTGCGGTCGGGATAGTGCGGTTAAAGTTACCCGAAAGCCCTAAAAGGAATATAAGCACGGGGAAGTTCCCGACTATGAGCAGTATGTTTAGGTAAAAAAGGTTTGTGATGTTGCGCCACGACATTTTAAAAAACAGCGGCAAATTGCGCGGCGCGTTGGGGTTATAGCTCGATTTGGGCACTCCCTTGCCGTCGCGGTCAGGGTTAAAAATGTTATATAACGTAAACTTTTTCTTTTTTCCGGTACCTTTCGCCATTTTGCCAAGCCTGTAAAAGGCGTTTTCGGCTCCTTCCTGCTTTATAGAATCGTAAACATGTAAAGCGCAGATGAGATAAGCGCCATAAGCATCGTCGCGCCGCAGAAATAGACGATATACCGCCGCGTCTGCGTGCGCGAGAGCAGCGCTTTTGCCGAAGGCACGGAAGACGACAGCGTCAGCCTGTGCGATGTCGACTTTTCGCAGATGTCGACATACAGCGCCGTCGCCGCCGCTATCACCGAGCCTTGGAGTATGTAAAGGAAAATCGACGGGCGGGTCTGCCACAATATCGCAATCCCGTGTCCTGCCGAGGCGCCGAGATACAGCGCAAGCATGAAGTTGAAAAGCGGCGCAAATACCGTAAAGCCCGAAAGGAAAATCAAAAGCAGGTATTTTTCAAGCTTCAAAAACGCCAACGCCAGCGCGGCAATGGAAAACCCGCCGCCCATTCCTACGTCGGAAAGCGGCGTCAGCGCCAGCTCGCCGCCGAACAGTATGCCCGCCGCAAATCCCACGGCGGTAACACAGCCGAAGAAGAGGTATATCCTTTTCCGGCCATAAGTATTCATCCGCATCACCGGTTTTATTATATGCGTGCCCGGCTGCGTTAAGAAGTGGTTAACAATTTGTCTAAAAATACCCGCCGCTACATTGCGGAAAGCTCATCCGCGCGCCGCGTGCAGGCGAGCATCGCCTCGCGCACCGCTTCTTCAAATCCGCGCTCCTCTAGCACAGCGAGCGCCGCTTCGGTCGTGCCGCCTTTTGAGGCGACAATGCGTATCATCTCGCCCGGCGACTTGCCGGATTCGCGCAGCATTCTCGCCGAGCCTTCAACCATATGGCAGACAATCCCGAGCATATTTTCGGAATCAAACCCTTGCTCCGCGGCTCCGTCACAAATCGCGCGGATCAGCGCGTACACATACGCCGGCGCCGACGCGGTGACGCTGATAATCGCGTTCATATGGGGTTCATCTAAAACCAGCACCTCGCCGAGCGAGGAGAACATCCCTTTTGCAAACTCAAAATCTTCGTCTGAAACAAGCCCGTTGCGTGTCAGCGCCGTGACTCCCATGCCAATCATGAGCGGGGCGTTCGGCATCGTGCGGATAACAGGCACCTCACCTAGCAGCCCGACAATCCTTGCGATTGTCACGCCGGCCATAATCGAAACAAAAACTTTGTCAAAAAGCCTTGTGCCGCGAATCATTCCGGCAAGCTCGGCAAAATTTTGGGGCTTGACCGAGAGGACCACATAGTCGGCGCCCTCTACCGCTTCTGCGGCGGTGGAGTGGAAGGTATAGCCCCGCCCTTCAAACCGTGCGTATTGCGCGGGGTTTATGTCATACAGCGAGATATGGATGCCGTCCCTTTCGGAAAGCCCGCCAATGATTGCCCCGGCCATGTTGCCTGCGCCGAGGAAAGCTATCGTTTTCAACGCGTGTGTCACCCGTAGTAATTATTTACTAATAATGATAACACAACTGCCGGAAAAAGTCTACCGCTGGGCGGATTTTTTGTGGCAACAGAGGTGCACGCGTCGCAAATATCTATTGAAAAATAACGTATGTATGTATATAATTATATGGAACTCTGTGGAGTAAAAAACGGTAAATGGCGGAGGATGCGACTATGACCGACAGAGAGCGGGTAAGGGCGGTTCTTCACTACGAAAACTACGACCGCATGCCGCTGGTTCACTTCGGCATCTGGACGGAGCTTCTCGACGTCTGGTACAGCCAGGGTAAAATGTCGAGAGAGTATTATGAAGAGTACAAAAAAGGGCGCCGCGATGTGCTTTGCGACCTCGGGTTCGACTTTGAGTGGGGCGCTCAAATCGGCGTTGCGGGCGCGCTTGTGCCCGGGTTTGAATATAAGGAGCTTAGCCGCGACGCGGATGGCAATGTCACGTACATAAACGGCAACGGCTTAATAGAGCAAATCAGAGAAGGCGCGACCTCAATCCCGAAGACAATCGGAACGCTGCTTGAGGACCGCAAGGCGTGGGAAAAGCTCTACAAGCCCAGAATGACGCCGGGCGAGCATAGGTATAACCGCGCCGCGTACCGCTCTTTCGCGGAAGGGTACAACAAAACGGCAACCAGGCCTGTAGGCATGTATGTCGGCAGCTACTACGGCTGGATACGCGATATGCTCGGGGTAGAGGCGCTCGCGTACCTTCAGGTAGACGACGAGGAGCTCTACGCCGAAATAATCGAAACAGTAGGCGAGCTAAACTACCAAAACGCCAAAGTAATGCTCGAGGAAGGCATCCGTCCCGATTTCGGCCATATGTGGGAAGACATATGCTTTAAAAACGGGCCGCTTGTAAACCCCGAGGTGTTCGCAAAATACGTCGGCCCTCAGTACAGGCGCGTCACGGAGCTTCTACGGCAGTATGGTTGCGACGTGGTGTCGCTCGACTGCGACGGCTGCATAGACAAACTCGTGCCGATTTGGCTGGAAAACGGCGTCAACGTGATGTTCCCGATTGAAGTCGGTACATGGAACGCATCTATTGAGCCATGGCGGAAAAAATACGGCCGCGAGCTGCGTGGCGTCGGCGGCGTCGACAAACGCGTTTTCGCGCAGGACTATTCTGCAATCGACCGCGAGATCGAGCGAATAAAGAGGCTTGTCGACCTTGGCGGCTATATACCTTGCCCCGACCACAGGCTCCCGCCCGAGACAAAGTGGGAGAACGTGCAGTATTACTGCGAAAAGTTTAGAAAAGTATTCGGCGGCTAAGCAATATAAAAAGAGGGCGGCCTTACCGCGCAAAAGCCCGCGCGGTAGGCTTGGTAATGGCGATATGAACAAACAGCAGCTTGCTAGGATATTTGCCCATCCCCCGGAGCTTGTGACGCAGCGGCTGATATTGAGGAAGCTGCAGGTTTCCGACTACGCCGACATGTACGAGTACTCGCGGCTTGAGGAAGTCACGCGCTACCTCCTTTGGGATCCCCACCCCGACGAGCACTATACCTTGAGGTATCTTGACAGCTTGCAGGTGCAATATAGAAACGGCATGTGTTACGATTGGGGCGTGGTATGGCGCGAAAACGGCAAACTCATTGGGACATGCGGGTTTACCTCGTTCGATTTGCCAAACAACCGCGCCGAAGTCGGGTATGTCATAAACCCGGCATACCGCGGCAGGGGCGTCGCGCCCGAAGCCTTGATGGCAGTGCTCGATTTTGCCTTTAACGAGCTGAAGATCCACCGCGTGGAGGCGAAATACATAAACGGCAACGACGCCAGCCGCAGGGTGATGGAAAAGTGCGCCATGACCTTCGAGGGCATCTTGCGCGGCTACCTTTACGTCAAGCGCGAGTACCGCGACGTGGGCATCTGCTCGATACTTGCTGATGAATTTAAAAGCAAGTTCGGGAACACGCGCTTTTATTCGCGCAGGCACCCGCAAAAAAATAGTGGACTTTTAAATATATTCAATAAGGAAAGGTTTTTTACGTGAACACTTTGCGACACTTGCTCGATTTCGGCTCGCTAACCGAAAAAGAGTGGGACTCGCTTTGCAACGAAGCTGACAAAATCCGACAAAACCCTGACGAATACGCGTCCGCTCGCCGGGGCGCCGTGCTGGCGACGCTGTTTTATGAGCCGAGCACGCGAACGCAGCTTTCGTTCCAAACGGCAATGCTGCGGCTCGGCGGGAGCGTGATTGGCTTTTCCGACCCGCGGTCAAGTTCGGTGGCGAAAGGAGAAAGCCTTCGCGACACTGTTAAAATCGTCGGCTCGTACGCCGACGTGATTGTCATCCGCAGCCCGCTCGATGGAGCGGCTTTCGCAGCTTCACTATACTCGCCCGTGCCGGTTATAAACGCTGGTGACGGCAGCCACCTTCACCCGACCCAGACAATGGCGGACCTTTACACGCTAAAGCGCGAGTTTGGACGCTGTGACAACCTGAAGATCGGCGTATGCGGCGACCTTTATTACGGCCGGACGGTCCACTCGCTATTGTCCGCGCTGGCAAAATATAAAGGAAACAAGTTTTACCTAATCTCAACTGAGTCGCTGCGCTTGCCCGAGTATTGCGCCCGCGAGCTTTCGGAGCTTGGCGCCGAATATTATGAGGTGCGCACGATTGAGGAATGCATCGGCGAGCTCGACGTGCTTTATATGACGAGAATCCAGCGCGAGCGGTTTGCCTCGCCGGAGGAGTACGAGCGCGAGGCGGGCGTCTATGTGCTGACCGCGGAAAAGCTCTCGCGCGCGAAAGACAGCCTTGCGATACTCCACCCGTTGCCAAAGGTCGACGAGATATCGCCGGAGGTAGACGACGACCCGAGGGCAAAATACTTCGCGCAAGCGGAAAACGGGCTTTTCATCCGCATGGCGCTGATACTTTGGCTTACCGAGAACCGGAGCTTTGCACAGAAATCGCCGCCTAGCGCGAAATATCCGATCCCTGCCGAGCGCATTTGCACAAATCCCCGCTGCGTGACCGCGCGCGAAAAATACCTGCCTGCGCTTGCATCTGGCGGCCGGTGCGCGTATTGCGCGCATATTATCGTCGGTTAGCGCGGGGCTAAAGTAAATTTTACAAAATATTATTGAATTGCGCCGGGTATTAATATATAATGATGAAGCTGATTAAAAAGCACCGGAGGTTTACCAAATGGTTATGTTTTTGGCGGAGGCTGCCGCTACCGACACCTCGCCTTACGCAAGCCAAGGCTGGGTAACAATTGTAATGCTCCTTGTGATGCTGGCTGTGTTTTACTTTTTCCTTTACCGGCCACAAAAGAAGCAGGAGCAGCAGATAAATGAGATGAGAAACAGCCTTGAAGTCGGCGACGAAATTACGACTATCGGAGGCATTATCGGCAAGGTCGTCAGCATAAAGGGCGACACAGTGCTCATTGAAACCGGCAACGACCGCAACAAAATACGCATTCTCCGCTCCGCCGTCAAATCCATTGACGTCCGCGCTTCCGAAATAGAAGAGGAAGAAAGGGCAAAGGCGAAGAAGGCTAAGGAAAGCAAGGATACAAACAAAGACGCGAAGGGTAGCAAAGAGAAATCCGAGCCCGCGGATGGCGAAGCAAAGGATAACGCCGGCGAAAACAAATAGCGGGAAAAACGCTATCCCGCCGGCATTTTAAACCGCGGCTCCGCGCAAAGCATAACTGTCCGCCGCCCCGCATATCAATGTAGCAAAAGTATGTTGCGGGGTGTGCGAAGTGGATGCAAAGCTAGTAAAAAGCGCGATTTTGGCTGCAGGGATAGCTTATCTTGCAGCCGCGGGGCTGCTTTTGATATTAGCCGCGGCGGCGTATAGCCTTGAGGACCCGGACAAATACCTCACCGCTTTCGCCATAATAGCGCTTGTGCTTTCGGCGGCGACTTGCGGCTTTTCGGCTTCTCGGCTAAACGGCGAAGCGTCGTTCGCAAGCGGGCTTTTTGCGGGCATAATATTTGCCGTCCTGCTGTTTATAGTCAGCTTGGTGCTTCCGGGAGAGGGGTTCGGGCTGCTCGCCAACGCGGCGACGGCAATATGCACCGTAGGGGTGTCCGCGCTGGTGGCCCATTTGTGCCGCCCGCGCGCGCCATCGGCAGCTCAGCTGCGGCGCAAGGCTAGGCGTGCGCGCGCCGGACGGTAACATAATATCGCTTTTATCATAAAATTAATAAAAAATAATAGATAAAGAAGGTATGGACATGAAAAACGTAAAAACTCTCAACAGGTCTGCATCTTTAATTAAGCGTGCCGTAGGCGCAGGCTGCGGCGAATGCCAGGCATCCTGCCAGTCCGCGTGCAAGACTTCGTGCACGGTCGCAAACCAGAAGTGCGCCCGCCTGACGAAGAAGACGGATAAATAAATGACAAGCTGTGTCCACACGTTTAAGTGCTGCGGACAGCGAGTTGCGCTTGACGTGCCCAGCGGCGCGGTTCATGTGCTGAGCGAGATCGCATACGAGATCTTGCAGCGCATCGCGCCGCCGCTTGAACCCGAATGCCCGACGTCGCTGCGCTATCAGCTCGCCAAATACGAAAGCTCCGACGTGGCGGAAGCCTACGGCGAGCTTTACGCGCTTTACAAAGAGGGGCTCTTGTTCTCGGAAGACCAAGAGTACAAAATGCCGCCCACGGGCGTCGTCAAATCGATGTGCCTGCATGTCTCGCACGACTGCAACATGCGGTGCAGGTACTGCTTCGCCGGCGCGGGCGGATATACCCGCGACCGCAAGCTGATGAGCCTTGAGGTCGGCAAAAAAGCGCTCGATTTTCTGTTTGAAAAATCGGGCAACATACATAACCTTGAAGTGGACATGTTCGGCGGGGAGCCGCTGCTCAACTTCGACGTTGTGCGCGAGCTTGTTGCGTACGGCAGGGCGCGGGAGCGCGAGCTGGGCAAGAAAATCGCTTTCACAATCACGACGAACGGCGCGCTGCTCGACGATGAAACGATAGATTTCATAAACGCCGAGTTTTCAAACGTCGTTTTGTCAATTGACGGGCGCAAAGAGGTCAACGACCGGATGCGTACATTTGTCGACGGCAGCGGCACATACGACGCGATACTACCTAAGTTCAAAAAGCTGGTTGAGAGGCGCGGCGAGCGCGACTGGTATGTCCGCGGGACTTTCACGCGGGAGAACCTCGACTTCGCGAGCGACGTCATAGCGCTTGCCGACGCGGGGTTCGACCAGATATCGGTCGAGCCGGTTGTGCTCGATGAGTCCGACCCGCTTGCGATCCGCAGCGAGGATCTGCCCCGTATCTTTAAGGAATACGAGCGGCTCGCGCGCGAGATGATCCGCCGCTACCGCGAGGGAAGGCCTTTTAATTTCTTCCACTTCATGGTTGACCTTGACGACGGCCCGTGCGTATACAAGCGCTGCAAGGGCTGTGGCTCGGGCAGCGAGTACGTCGCGGTAACGCCCGACGGGGACATTTTCCCGTGCCATCAGTTCGTCGAGTTTATGCCGATGAAGATGGGCAATGTGCTCGACGGCACGTTTGATAAAGACTTGCAAAAAAAGTTCGCGGAGCATGGGATAATGACCAACCCCGTCTGCCGCGAATGCTGGGCGAAGTACTTCTGCGGCGGCGGCTGCGCGGCAAATAACTATAAGTATAACGGCGCGGTCAACACGCCATATGAGATTACCTGCGAGCTTGAGCGCAAGCGGGTGGAATGCGCACTGGCGATAAAAGCCGCGATCGCGCAATACGAGGAGCAAAACAGCAAGTAAAAACAGCCGCACGAGCGGCTGTTTTTTACTTTAGCCCGTCAAGCAGATAATCTACTAGCTTGAGGATTGTATTTTCATCGACCGAGTCAACCGTATCCATTGGCCCGTAGTGCATTGTTTTCATGACGTTCAGCTTCATAAACCCGTCATGGTCTTCTTCGGTAAGCTCGATATTTTGCCGGATTTTCTGAGATATAATTTTAAAGTACTTTAGGTCCGGCTCGTCAAGCATGCAGACCGATATGCTATGTATGCCGTTTTGCTCGAATACCCGGTCGTCGCCATTTGGTAGAAGGGAAAGCAGCGAGACGCCGTGCCGGGCGAGTACTTCGTCGGATTAGGCCGAAAAACTTTTCGTTCCCGCGGTTGCCTTTTTCGTATACCGCGATATTGTCGCCATAACCGCACAAGTCGAGGTTAACCATCGCGGCGATGTTTTTTTTTGCCGACCGCTTCGATATACCTTTTGCTGCCGATGTTCCCCGACTCCTCTTTGTCAAAGAATACAAAATCGATGCTTTTTTGGTTTTGCCGGCGAGTTTTTCGATGACGTGCAAAAGGGCTGAGCAGCCTGCGGCGTTGTCGTTTGCGCCCGTGCTGTTTTCTACGCTGTCCCAGTGCGCGCCGATGACAAGCCTGCGGCTGGAGGGGTTTTGTGAAACCACTATGTTGCTTGCGTCTTCGAATTCTTGGATAAAATAAGGCACGCCGATGCCAGCTAGCGAGTTTATTATTGCGTTTTTCCTTATATTTTGGTCGGCGGATGCGATTAGCCTTACATATTTCATTTTTTGACCTCAATATAAAGCATAAATGATTGCCAAACTAACGCGCAGATGCTATAATATTTTTAAATTGTAGCATATGCTACCCACCAAATCAATATCTGAAAGGTGCCGTAAATGTCCGACTTCATCCGCGCGATAAAGCTCGAGTACCCTGAAACTATCCCGGTTTCGGTCAGCATCCTTCCGGCGGCATGGTTGAAATACGGTGACGAGCTGCAAAAGCTGACCGACCGCTACCCGCAGTTTTTCGGCGGCAGGAAAGTAGACCTCGAGCATATAAAAGACAGCCTTCACCCCAAATACAGGGCTGGCAATTTTGTTGACGAGTGGGGCTGCGTCTGGAGCAACCCGATCGACGGCAACGACTCGATCGTCACCGGCCACCCGGTCAAAAACGAAGACGACGTGTTCTCGCTCAAGATACCTTCGAACCGCGACGGCTCGATACCGCACGGCTTTATGTACCTGCGGCTGCTCGACCTTTGCGGCTTTGAGAACGCGATGATAATGTTTGCCGAGGAAGGCGAAGCTTTGCGGACCCTTATCGGCAAGGTGCTCGAGTATAACATTTATCAGTTTGCGCATATAATCCCGCACCTTGGCGAGGTGGCGTATTTCGGCGACGACCTCGGAATGCAGAACGGGCTTGCGATTGGCCCGGAAAAATGGCGCAAGTACCTAAAGCCCTGCTATCGCATACTTTACGGCATGCTCAAGGCCGCAAAGCCCGAGCTTCTAATTTACATGCATACCGACGGCTGCATATACGAGATTATGCCCGACCTTGTCGAGTCTGGAGTAGATATGATAAACCCGCAGTTTAGGGCAAACGGGCTTGACAACCTCGTGCGCGTCTGCCGCAAGGAACAAATTATACCGATTAACCTCGACCTCGACCGCCAGCTTTTCCCTATAGCCTCACGCGCCGAGATTTTCGAGCATGTCGAAGAATGTGTCAAGTCTTTATATCTGCCGCAAGGCGGGCTTGGGCTAAGCGTTGAGCTTAACTACGATATACCGCTCGAAAACATGGCGGCGGTGCTCGACGCGGTTGAAAAGTGGAGATTTTATAAAGGCTAAAAAACGAACCGGTTATCCGGTGCTCTTTTAGTAGGAGGAGCAAAACGAAAAAGAATAAATTTTGTCGCAGCGGGCGGATGATTCTTAATATCCGTTTGCTGCTTTTTATTTGCTAAAGTTCACAAAAATATGGTAGAATAGTCTTTAAGGCGAGATATATACTTTATGAAAACAACACGAAAGGGAATGAAAATATGAAGCTTTTGCTTTTTATTCTTAAAAACTGCCCGTATTGCAAAGAGGCATTGAGGTGGATGGACGAGCTTAAGAATGAAAACCCCGAGTATAGGGACATCGAGGTAAAAATCATAGATGAGAAAGAAGAGGCAGAGCTTGCAAACAGCTATGACTACTATTACGTGCCGACTTATTTCTACGGAAATATAAAGCTCCACGAAGGTGCGGCGACAAAGGATAAAATCCGCCAAGTGTTCGACGAGTACCTGCGGCTTTCAAAAGAGCAGGCGTCGGTGTGAAACTTTTCGCTTGACAAAGGCGGCGCGGCATGTTATAATACCCTGTACTGCAATGTGCTTTACAGGAGGCGTGGCTGAGTGGTAGAAAAAGCGAAAATGGCCATGCTGCTCGACTTTTACGGCGACGTTTTGACCGACAAGCAGCGCGAGGCTATGGATATGTACTATAACCTCGACTACTCTCTGTCGGAAATAGCCGAAAATACCGGTATTTCGCGCCAAGGCGTGCGCGACCGGCTGCAAAAAAGCGAGCATATCATCCTTGAGCTAGAGGAAAAGCTGCGGCTATACGAGCGGTTTTGTTCGATGAAAGCCGACATCGAGCGCATGATAAAGCAGCTTGAGCAGATAAGGAAGCTCGCGCCCGCGGAGATAAGCTCGATTATTGAGATAGCACAAGGCCTTCTTGACAAATAGCGGAGTAGTAGTGTATGTTTTCAAGCTTAGTCGATAAAATGGCGGGCGCCCTTAAGAAGTTTAGGAACAAGGGCAAGCTCACCGAAGCGGATGTGCGCGAAGGGATGCGCGAGATAAAGCTCGCGCTGCTTGAAGCCGACGTCAACTTCAAAGTGGTGCGCGACTTTGTGGCGAAAGTCACCGAGCGCGCGGTCGGCGCGGAGGTGCTCGAGAGCCTTGTCCCCGCGCAGCAGATTGTAAAGATAGTCAACGAAGAGCTTATCGCGCTGATGGGCGGCACCGCCGCAAAGCTGAATATTTCGCCAAAGCCGCCGACGGTTATAATGATGTGCGGGCTTCAGGGCGCGGGCAAGACCACGCACGCGGCAAAACTCGCGTATATGCTTAAAAAGCAGGGCAAGCGCCCGCTGCTCGTGGCTTGCGACATATACCGCCCCGCAGCGATAAAGCAGCTGCAGATTGTCGGCGAGCAAGCCGGCGTGCCGGTGTTTGAGATGGGGGATAAAACAAACCCCGTCGAAATCGCGCGCGCAGGCGTCAAGAACGCAACCGACCACGGCAACGACATTGTGATAATCGACACCGCGGGGCGGCTGCACATCGACGAAGATATGATGGCGGAGCTTGAGAAAATAAAAGCAGCGGTAAACCCCGCCGAAATATTGCTCGTCGTGGACGCGATGACAGGCCAGGACGCCGTGAACGTTGCAGAAACTTTCAACCAAAAGCTCGACATCACGGGCGTGATACTCACAAAGCTCGACGGCGACACGCGCGGCGGCGCGGCGCTCTCAGTGCGGTATGTCACCGGCAAGCCTATAAAATTTGTCGGCACCGGCGAGAAAATCGACAAGCTCGAGCAGTTTTACCCCGAACGCATGGCGTCGCGCATACTTGGCATGGGCGACGTGCTTTCGCTGATTGAAAAGGCGGAGCAAGCGTACGACGAAAAGAAAGCGGCGGAGCTAGAGCGTAAGCTGCGCGAGCAGTCGTTTACGCTTGACGACTTTCTCGAACAGTTCAGGCAGCTTAAGTCCATGGGCTCGATCGAACAGCTACTCTCGATGATGCCCGGCATAAAGCCGAGCGACCTTGAGGGCGCCAAGATCGACGAGCGCGCTATCGACCGCATGGAAGCAATAATCCTTTCGATGACGCCGGAGGAGCGCGCGAAGCCCGAGATAATAAACGCCTCGCGCAAGCGCCGCATCGCGATGGGCAGCGGCAACTCGGTCGAGGCGGTGAACAAGCTCCTTCGCCAGTTCGAGATGACCCAAAAGATGATGAAGCAGTTTGCTACAATGCCGCGAGGGCTTGGAAAGCTCGCGGGCATGAGAATCCCGAAAGCCGCGCAAAAGTCTCAAAAGAAGAAAAAACGTAAATAAATTTATATATACCGGAGGATTAATTTTCAAATGGCAGTTAAAATCAGACTCAAACGCATGGGCGCGAAGAAATCGCCTTTCTACAGGATTGTCGTCGCCGATTCACGCTTCCCCCGCGACGGTAGGGTTATAGAGGAAATCGGTTACTACAACCCCCTTACCGAGCCGGTTGTCGTTAACATCGACGCTGAGAAGGCGAAAAAGTGGATAGCCAACGGCGCACAGCCGACCGAAACGGTCCGTTCGCTGTTGAAAAAGCAGAATATTATCGAGTAACCGATAAGCTGAAAAAATGGCAGATTTAAAACAGGTCTTAAACGATATCGCGGAGGCGCTGGTCGACCGTCCGGATGAGGTCTCCATTGAGGAGGAAACCGAAGGCGACGAGGTCACGCTATACCTCAGCGTGGCTGCCGGCGATATGGGCAAGGTGATAGGCAAAAACGGCCGAATCGCGAAAGCGATACGCACGGTGATGAAAGCCGCCGCGAGCGCGTCCGGCCGAAAAGTGAACGTCGAAATCGTCGACAAAGAATAAAAGGGATACGCATAGCCGTATCCCTTTTTATTATTTTATTATCGCGCCAGGTGGATCAGTAAATAAGAAGCACCGAGTGCAGCCGCACAATCATCTCGACGGCGTCGGCAAACGTTACCGCCGCTTTCGGCGCGAAGTAGTCGCCCGCGTCAAGCACGCCGTAGGACTGCAGGCAGCGCACCGCAGTGAGCGCGGATTGGCTTATTTCCTTCTCGTCGCGGTACGGCTCGTACATCTTCACCGGGAGAGCGTAGACAGAGGTGTAATCGGTCTTGTATTTTGCGATTATCGCGTCTATTTCTGCGCGCTCGTTAGCGGTTGCGGTGGGGTCGAAAATATAAACCGCGGTGTCGATTCGGAAAGTTTCGATAATTTTCTCGCGGTAGGAACTCGCAAGGTTCTCGTCGTTCGGGTCTTTGAGTATAAAGTACGCCCTCAAAAGCTGCTGTTCTTCAGGTGTCGCAAGGCTGTAGAGGTACTCAAACTCTTTTTTGCCGAGCATCGAGTAGACGGCGACCCTGCCGTCGTCGCGCGTGAACGAATACTCGCGCATCGGCAGTATGCTGGGCGACAGCGAGAGGTAATCGAACCCGCATTTCGCCTGGTCATGAGCCATCATCTCATATGTATATGAAGAATTCTCAAGCAGGCGGATTGTCAGCTCGGCTGCATAGCTTTCGTCGGGCTGCTCCGTAAGGATATACATCTGTGTGTCGGGGTAGTCGGGGTTATAAAAAGGCGTATAAAGCGCGGCGATTTCAGCTTTCAGCGCCGGGTCGGAAATTGTGCCGAGCAGGTTAGAATGGTAGCTGTCAGCCGGCAGCACCTGCGGGAGCAGGGGCGGCACGGTCGCTATGAACTTCTCGTATCCCTGCGCGTCGGCGACGCTCGCGAGCTGCTGGTATGCGTTAAAGTCAAGCGCGTCGCTGGTATAATCGAGCAGCATAATGCGCTCGCGCCTGCTGGCGTATGGGTCAAACGAGTAAAGCGGGAAGATAACGCATAGCGGCGAGTTTTGCATCAGCGCCAGCGAAGCGTCGTCTTTTTTGTACTGTCGGTTGCCAGACGCATCGACCGTGTACACCGATTTCAGCGAGAAAAACGCCTCCAGCTTGCGCCTTGCCGAGCTGTTTTCGAGAATCCCGTGCGCGTAATCATAATCGCTTTGCGAAAGGATTTGCGGCACCATGTCGGCTGCGACAAGCTCGTCGCGCTGGGCAAGCAAAAGCATTGCGTTCAAAAGAAACGCCGCCTCTTCGCGCGTTATCGGGTTTTTCGGGTGAATCGAGCTGATAAACCCGGTATACAGCTTCGGGAGCAGCGTCCTGTATGGCGCTTTTATCATCTCCTCTAGCACCGAGTCTGCGCCCGCCGCCCGCATGGCTTGGATTCTGGTCCTAACCGGCAGCGGCAGGTCCGCGGAGTCGAGCGCCAAAAGCACAGTTTCGATAAACCCCCGCACCGTGAGTGCCGAGTCGGGCTCGGGCATGTCAATCTGCGAACCGGCAAGCAGGTTCCTATATTTTATAAGGTAGTTTGCGCGGTGGTCGGCGGTTTTAACCGCCCCGATGGGGTTTGTGAGGCATAATGCCGCAATCGCGCCGGCGACGCACAGGCTGAAAATTTTAAGCGGCATCGCGTTTTTTTTGCCGCGCGCGCTAATAAAGCTTAGCCTGCGTATAAGCTGCCGGCCCGCTTTCGACATCGCGGGCGATGCGGCGGGGGCGGCGCCGCCATTAGGTTTGTCGCATACCGAAGAGTAGAGCAGCTCGGCATATTTCGCCGAGCAAAGCCCAAACCTCGAAAGCGCGATATGGTCGCAAAGCAGTTCGGCGTCTTCGCGCACATGGCTGAACGCGTACCATACCAGCGGGTTAAACCAGTAAAGGCATGAAAGCGCGCCGTAGAAGAAATTTTTAAGGTTGTCGCGCCTGTAAAGATGGGTCAGCTCATGGGCCAAAACCATCGCGTACTCGCGGCTCGTTGCCCCGCCGGGGCGCCGCTTGGGGCGAAGGCTTTTGTCTATAATAACCGCCGGCGAAAATACGCCGAGCAACATAGACCGGTCGCCCCAGTAAATTTTCACTTTGCGCTTTATGCGGTAAGCCGCGAGGATAAACTCGGCCTCGTCGAGCACTTCCTTGTCGCGGCAAGGCAAAACACGGCGGAGCACGCCCCGTCGCTGGACTTGGTATTTAACAAGCCCGAGCGCCAAAAACAAAGCCGAAACCGAGCCCCATGCCAGATAAACGATTAGGTTTTCGGTCAAAACGACCCGGTGCCTTATGTCAAATACGACAGAATACCCGCTCGCGGTATCTATCGTATCGATAACGCCATAGGGGCTAGCTGACGAACCTTCCCTGTCCTTGCCGTCGCCGGATGGCTCGTGCTCACTTTGGCTGGAGAGGTTCTCGCTGTCGAGCCGGCCGCTGCCTTCGGACGGTATCACGTAAAGCTCGGACGCCTTTTCGCCGCTTAATTCAAATGAGAGGGAAGCGAAGTTGTCAAACACATTGAAAAGGGACAACCGGCTCTGCGGGAGTACCGGGAAAAGGAGCCTGACCACAAGAAGCAGCCATATATAATAATGAAAATATGGCGAAAGTCTTCGGCCCGCTACCTTTTTAAAAGCCAAAATCAGCGCGATTGTGCAACCCGACATTATCGCCAGCATGGCGAAAGTCGAGAGTGCGGTCAAGCGGCTCACTCCTTATCGACTATTTCGGCCAGGATCCTTTTTATCTCTTTCTTCTCGCGTTCGTCGAGGTTGCCGTCGCGCACAAGCGCGGCTATGTACTGGGACGGCGAGTTGTCGAAAATCCTTCTGACGAAAGACTTAACTTCGTTTGCTATGCACTCTTCTTTGCTCAAAGCGGGCGAGTAACGGTAAACGCCGGTGGTGCGGTCAGCCGTTACGGCGCCCTTCGTTATAAGCCTAACCAAAAGCGTGCGGATGGTCGTGTAGCTCCACATGTTATTTTCGTCGAGCGCGCGGACAATCTCGCCAAGCGTCATGCCCCGCTCGGTGGAATTGCTCCAAAGCGCTTTCATAATTTCCCATTCTGCGTCGGAAATTTTGATGCGTTTCATACCGAATCCCACTTTCTGCAAAAAAATTTGCTTTAGCCGAAATGGTTTATTGTTTGATTAATGATACCACACATACAAACCGAAGTCAAGGCGTATAAAAATTTAATTATATAAAAGCGAAATTATATCGCTTTGACAAAAAACTTAGGATAAAAAGTAAAAATATCCCCCGCGGCGAAACAATTGCTAGCGGTTTTATACACTTAGTTATCACACAACATGGATAAAAAATTAACACATGTTTTAAACTCGGTCTATAACTTCTTGGTAAAATATCAATAATCTATTAACAAGCTACGGAGAGGCAGCCGTTATGCGTGAATATAAATGCAAATCGCGCAGTGGGTATGTTTTAATAAAAATAGGCGCGCTTTTGGCGCTTATGCTTGCCGCCGCGCTAATCGCCGCGGTCCCGGCGTCCGCGGCAGAGCGCATCACCGAAACGGTGAGCCTTGCAAACGCACGGAAAAACGAGCGCGGCCCGGGATATTTTTGGGACAATATAAACGACACCCTCACGCTCAATGGGCTTAATATAGAAACCGACGACGAGTACGGGTTAAAACTCCCGGACAACGCGACGGTAATACTTGTAGGCGACAACAAGATAACCGCGTCGAAAGTGGCGCTGCTGACCACCGGCACGACGATTTTCAAAGGCAACGGTACGCTTACCCTCACCGCCGGCGAGGCGGGAATAATGCTTGCCGACCCGACGACGCTCGGCAAAGTGTCGTTTCTTTCCGGCAGGTACAAAATTAACAGCCGGGGAGACGGGATATATTCCGATAAGGTAAAGCTTTATATCGCCGGCGGCGAGTTCGATATCAGCAGCGACGGTTACGCGATAAAAGGCCCGACGGTCGAGATAAACGACGCGAAAGTGAAGGCTAAAGGCGCGATTTACTCGTTTGAGCCGCTTGTTATAAACAACGCCGAACTCGAAGCTACATCAATCTCCGGCGACGACGCGCTGCAGACCGGCAAAGAATTTCGGTTTTCAAACATTAAGCTTTATGCTGGTGCCGACTCAGGCTCGGCGGCGGAAGTGCCGGACAGGGCATATTCCGGCGGGGCTTTTGTTAAGACCACCCCGACATATGTCGAGCGCAAATACAGCGTCGTGTTTGGCGGCAATGTCCCCGCGTGGGTTGACTACGTGGTCTTCCTTGGGGCAGGCGCGGGCATAGCCGCGACGATAGCGGTGCCATTACTAATAAAAAGGAAAAAATACCTAAAGCGCCTTGAGCAGCTTAAGGCAGCAAAATAATAAAAAACCGCGGTCCTGCGTCTTTTTGAATTTGTAATTCCATTACCTGCCATTATCAGGTATAGAATGACAGTATTCACTATTTCTGCATGAATATTAGAAAAATTTTGTATTATTATTGACAATAATTGAAAGCCATGTTAGAATGGCAACTAATAAATACTAATTTTTTGCAATAAGAAAATGTCTGAAGGGATTTGTGTGGGCTTATGACAGAAGGTAGCAAAAACCCCCCTTCGCGCGGGCCTAGTTTTGGGGACGCAAAGCTCCCGGTGAGGAAAAAGATACCCGGCGGCATTGCTAGAAATAAACTGTTTTTGTTTATTTTTATGCCGCTGATGCTTGTGGTATCAGGCGTAACCTTGTTTTTTATTTTCAAAGCGATAAACGGTGAGCCGATACTGCCGGTGTCGGGGAATGAAAATTATGTGTATGTGCTCCCCATGTCGGAGCGTGAAGCGTCGCCCGCCGAAAAATCAGGAAAAAATCCCTTTGCGACAGCTGGTGTCGGCATTTCGCCGGTTGCTCTTGAGGGCGTAATGTATAATCCGGACGGTACATCGTACGCGATACTCAAATCGTCGAACGCCACATATGTAAAAACCGTTGGCGAAGAGATCGGCGATACCGGCTGGGTGCTCAGCGAGATTGCCGAGGACTTTGTTAAGGTAACGAAAGACGAGATAACCGAAGTTTTGACATTGGCGCCTGACATATCCGGAATAAATATCGTGCCCGAGTCCTAAGCTATTAGGAACGCATTAAAAATACATAAGGGAAATGTGGTTATGAAAAGGAAATCGCTAAAAAAGCTGACGGCGATATTTGCCGCAATAATGCTGGCCTTGCAAGCGGCGAGCGCGGCGGTATTCGCGCTGGAGAGCGGAAATTACATAGAGTATACTGTCGTAGCAGGCGATACGCTTAGTCACATTGCCAAAAAATACGGTGTAACCGTTGATGAAATAGCTCGGGCAAACGGCATCGAAAACGTCAATTTGATCTCAACCGGTACGGTGCTGAAAATTCCGGCGAAGGGCGGCGCTACTGAAACTGTAACAGAAGCTGCGCCTTCGCAGGCTGTCCAAACCGCCCCGCAGGCTGTGGAGCCTACTGGCGCCTCTAGCGGCGCGTCGGTCGTGACGGCGGGCTTAAAGGAGCCGCAAGGCCCGGCTAAAATCGCAGCCGCCATGCCGACAAGCACCACTCCGGTCGCAATTTCGGGCAATACTGCCGAAAGCGAGCCTGACGACGGCGATTTTAGGAGCATGCTCACCTCTTTCGACACGAAAGTGTCGATTTCGTTTGCAAACGCGAGCATGCTTGACGTGCTGACGGCGTTTGCTCAGAGCTTGGGTTACAATATTATCTACAAAGGCGACGCGAACCAGAAAGTCACGCTTTCGATGAAAGACGTGACTATCGGCGAGGCACTAGAATATGTCTTAAAGCTAAATGACTTGTCGTATATTGTCAAAGGGAACACAATAATTGTCGGCAACAAAGACGATATAACCTCCACATTTGTTGAAGAAGCGAAGATTACCGAGTTCACGCTTACATATGTCCCCGCCGATACTGTAATCGGGCAGATTAATACCTTTAATATCCCGGTTACGGCGACGCTTTCGGGCGGGAGCCAATATCGTTTCCTCGCGCAGGGTCTGCCCGAGGACCTCGCCCGCGTGCGGAGCCTTATAAACATGGTCGACCGTCGCGAGAATGCGGTCGACGGGGGCATGAAACCTGCGTCTATTTTCTATGCAATTGACCTTACATATGTGACGGCGGCGGAATTTCAGCGGATTTTGAGCGCCGCCTCTCTGCCGTCGGGCGTTATCCTCTCGAGCCGGCCTAAGACGCTTTATGTTTTCGCGATGCCCGATGAGTACAGCTCGATAAAGGCGATTAAAAACGTCGTGGACATAGCGAGCCCCGGCTCCGCCGGAGAAAACGGCGAACGGATAGTCGAAAAGGCGCTTAAATATGTGACCGTCGACCTCATCGAGTCGCAAATTACGTCTAACGCCGACGTGCGTATTATCAAAGTCAGCACCAACAATACGAAGATGTGGCTGCGCGGCAACCCGCAGGGCATTGCCGACGCCGAAAAGATAATATCGCTCCTCGACAAGCCTGAGAACGCCGCGAAAGATGAGGCTCAGCTCGTCGAAAAGTTTACGCCGGTCACAACCCAGTATATAAACGCGGCGATGCTGCGTGAAACCGTCTCGCGCTTATCTATCGACGCGATAACTGTCGTATACGATACCAACCCGTATACCCTCTATGTATACGCGACTGACGAGAACCTTGAAAAGATATACGACCTTATAAAGATAATCGACACGCAGGAAAATGCCGGCGCGAAAGCCGACGACGTGCTAGCGTCCTTTAAGCCGGTTTCGTGTCAATATATTTCGGCAGAGCAGCTCAACAGCGTACTGCACAGCATGTCGCTGCCGACCGGCCTTATATTCGAAGGCAATCCGTATACCCTATACATTTACGCGACCGATACGGACTTCGCCCAGATACTGGAGCTGCTGAAGATTGTCGACATTAAGGAAAACGAGGACGCAGAGCTTGCATCGGGCCTCAAGAGCATTACTTGCCGCTACATCACCGCCGAGCAGCTCAATACGATGCTCCGCGGCATGTCGCTGCCTACTGGGCTTTATTACGACTATAACCCCTATGTGCTTTACCTGAACGTCAACGACGCCCAATATAGGGAAATAGCCGAAGTGGCGGCATATGTCGACACGCTCGAGAACTCAAGGGCGGGCAAGTTTGACATATACCATGTCGACCTTTACTATATTAATGTTGACAAAGCCGTCGAGTTTATTGGGCAGCTTGGGCTTGGCCTTGATATAGTAAGGCTCAGGAGCTCGCAGAAGCGGCTGTGGCTGATGGGCGAGTACACCGAGTACCTCAAGGCGAAAGCCGCGATAACCTCGATCGACGTGCCCAACGCCTCACTGACATCGTCGTTTGAAACATTCGAACTTGCTAACATCACTGCTGGCGAAGCGAAGAAGCTTATCGACAATGCTAGCCTGACTGGCGTGCTGACTTATGTGCCATACGGCAACGAGAACGGCAACAGGATAGTTATCTACTATCCGAATGACGCCAAAAATGACATCCGCTTATTGGTCAGAAAGATTGATACGGATGAGTTCCAGTCGGCTTATACGAAGTTGCTTGAAAAGCTTGACAAGAACATTTATTTATCAACCGGCGAGGACGAGTCAATGCCTTGGACTTGGAAGAAAGTTATAGACAGAATCAACCTGCTAAGCTCGTTGTCCGGCGTCGATTCAACCAAATTTAAAGTATACGAACAGCTTGTGCAGGATGAAAATGACTCGTCGAAGCTTTATGTAGTCGTATACCTCAAGAACGTGACATTAAAGCAGTACAACGACGTCCTTGAGGTTAAAAACCAGCTCGGCGCGCCGGTTTCCGACAAAGATAAAGGCAAAGATATTAAGGATAACAACAAAGAAGGGGAGAGCGGCGCAACGTCAACTTCGGCTTCAGCTTCTGCTTCAGCCCACGGCCCGTTCATCTATGACCCCGAGGAAATACAAAGCATACTATCTAGTATCGGTGATTGAAGATAATGGCTGACTACACCTCAGGTACTTATCCCATCCCGCTCGACGACCTTTTACGCGAGGCCGTCGAGCGGGGCGGCTCGGATTTGCACATAGTGGCGAGGATGCCGCCGGTCATTCGCATCTCAAGCGAAATGGTGCAGACCGACCATCCGCCCGTGCAGCCGTCCGAAGTATATAACCTCATCTGCTCGATTTTGACCCCGGAACAAGTCCAGACACTAAAGCGCGAACTTGAGCTTGATTTTTCATACTCAATCCCGGGCGTCGCAAGGTTCCGCGGGAACGTGATTTTCCAACGCGGGACGCTTGCCGCGGCGATAAGAGTGGTTCCTTTTAATATACCGAAACTAGATGGGCTCGGCCTGCCGCCAGACGTGAAGCGCCTCTGTGGGCTTCCGCGCGGGCTTGTGCTTGTTACCGGCCCGACAGGCAGCGGCAAAAGCACCACGCTCGCCGCGATGATCGATTACATAAACGAGCATTACGCGCTTAACATCGTCACAATCGAAGACCCGATTGAGTTTTTGCACCAGCATAAAAAGTCAATCGTGCGCCAGCGCGAAATCGGCATAGATACACACAGTTTTTCAAGAGCATTGCGCCAGGTACTCCGCCACGACCCGGACGTTATCATGATCGGCGAGATGCGCGACGCCGAGAGTATGGGCATAGCTATTACTGCCGCGGAAACCGGTCACCTGGTGCTTTCGACTTTACATACGCAGACAGCCCCGCTGACGATTTCAAGGCTCGTCGACACTTTCCCGGCAGGCATGAAAGATCAGATCCGCCAGCAGCTTTCAAACTCGCTGCGGGCGGTAATCTCGCAGCAGCTTGTCCCGCATGCCTCGGGTAAGGGCCGCGTGCTTGCCGTCGAGTATATGATAGATACGCCCGCGGTGCGCTCGCTAATCCGCGAGGGCAAAGAGCATCAGCTTTACAGCGCCATTCAAACCGGGCAAAAGCAAGGAATGCAGACGATGGACCAGGCGCTCGTGAACCTCGTGCGGGCAGGGAAAATCACATACGATAGCGCCGTTGAGTATTGCGTCGACAAACAGGAGCTTGATAGGCTGCTTAAATCCTCATTCTAAATAAAGAAGCCAATTTTCGGGAGGCAGGCTAATGCCCCTATATATATACGAGTCGATCGACAGGCAAGGCCAGACGGTCAGGGGCGATATAAACGCCCCAACCTTCGAAGGCGCGCTTGAAAGGCTGCGCGAGCAAGGACTGGTCGTCGTCGATATCTATGAGGCGGCGGCGTCCGCGCGGCAAAAAAGCGGTACGCTTTTCGGAGAGAAGAAAGTTACGCTGACCGACCTTGCGATATTTTCAAGGCAGCTTTCGGCGATGATATCAGCCGGCATACCTGTCACGCGCGCGCTTTCGACGCTCGCAAAGCAGACGCCCAACACGACGCTTGCCGGCGCGCTTGAGGCTATCAGCCGAAACGTCGAGGGTGGTATGACGCTGACCGACGCTTTTTCGCAGTATCCAAATATTTTTAGTAAGCTCTACATATCTATGATTAATGCGGGCGAGGTCGGCGGCGTGCTCGAGACGACCCTTTTGCGGCTTTCAAACCAGCTGCATAAGGAAAAAAAGCTGCAAGCAGAGATAAAGTCGGCAACCTCGTACCCGAAGGCAATCGGGATATTCGCGGTCTGCATATTCATAGGCATGCTGGTGTTTTTGGTCCCGACATTCGAACAGTACGCGACGAGCGGCGAAACCCCGTTTATATCGCAGCTAATTTTCAACCTGTCAAGAAGCTTGCGCAACCACTGGTATATATGGCTGCTTTCGGTGGTGGCGATAATAGCTCTTCTTGTGCTGTTTTTCAAGAGCAGATACGGCCACGCGCTGTGGGAGAATGTAAAGCTTAAACTCCCGATTTTCGGGCCGATAATTTCAAAGTCGGTAATCGCGCGCTTTTCGCGCACGCTTGCAACCCTTGTCGACGGCGGCATACCCGTCGTCCAGGCGCTGCAAATCGCCGGCCCGACCTCCGGCAGCGACTTGGTATCGACCGCGGTCGACCGGGCGATTGTCCGGATAGAAGAAGGCTCGAACATATCCACGCCTCTTGAGGAAAGCGGGCTGTTCCCGCCGATGGTGACGCATATGATATCCATCGGCGAGGAGTCTGGCACGCTGCCGCAGATGCTTGACAAAATAGCGGAGTTCTACGAGGAGGACGTCGAGACTGCGTCAAAGCAGCTCAGCTCGATGCTTGAGCCGATTATTCTCATCGTTATCGGCGTTTTGATCGGCGGCATGCTCATCGCCCTCTATCTGCCCATGTTTAACGCCGTCATTAACTCTGGTTTACAGGGGTAAACCTTGCGAGATGCAAAGGGATATGCGGTTATGAAAGAAAAAGTAAAAAACGTCATTGGGCTTCAGATATTCTCAAATGAAATCAGGGCGGTACAAGTTACAAGCGCATCCGATAAGCTAAAAGTATCGGCGTACGGCTCGGCGCGCCTGCCGGAAGGCACGGTAATGGGCGGCATTATAGCAAAGCCTGAAGTTTTTATGAGCTATCTGCGGGAGCTTTTGACTAAGTTCAAGTTCACGTCGCGCAAAATCATCCTTTCGATAAGCAACCAAGGGCTTATCGTCAGATACGCGAACTTCCCTAAAGTGTCTGAAGACAAGCAGCGCAACGTGATAATGCTCCAAGCGCAAAACTATATCCCAATACCGCTGACCGAACTTGAGCTTGCGTACTGCATCTCCGACGAGCATATCCGCGACGAGGCAGGCAACCCGGTCAAAGAGCCGACGATAAGCGCCTTGCTTGTCGCCGCAAAGCGCGATATGCTCTACAACATGGTTGATACTATCCAAGACAAAAAATACGGCTCCTATGTGGTCGAGGATATAGTCCCCACTGTAACGACTATCGCGTCGGTGGTGCAAAGGAGCGCTCCCTTTAACACTTACATGGTGATGAACGCCAACAACGATGTTATAAACATACTCATCATAAGCGGCGGCAAAATCACCTTGGCTCGCAGCGTGCAGATAGATTCTACGCTGTCCGACGAGCTCAACAGGTCTGAACGCATCGAGCCGGATAAACTTTCGGAGCTTATAGAAATAATCAAAAACGAGTTCTGGTCGTCGGTAAACTACTATAGGATTTCAAACGGCGAAGAGGTTGAAGCGCTGTACCTATCCTCGCAGGTTACCGAGCTGTTTTCCGCGCGGCCGGAGCTCGCCGCTGATTTGGGCGTCGAGGTTGAGATATTCACAATGGCGCCGTACATAGTAGCCGCAAGCGAGTTCCCGGTCGAAAAGTACGCGGCTTGCATCTGCGCGGCGCTCGGATAATCGCATCGAGTTTCGGATGAGGAGATTTGCGGTATGTACAAAATCAGCCTTTTGCCGGAAAAGTACCGGCTCGAAAGGTTAAAAGCCGCGCAGCGGCTTGACCTTGTGATATACTTTTTATTTTTTACCGTAATATGCCTTATTTTGCTGGCGCTCTCCACTTTTGTCAGGCTCAACCGCACGCTCGAGTTAGAGTCGCTTGACGCGGAGATAGGGAAGCTGGAGGCCGAGATAGCGTCGCTTTCGGAATACGCGGAGAAAAAAGACGTCGTTGAAAGCGTATACAGAAATATAGCAAGCCTTGCGGACGGTCTGCCTTCGATGCCCCGCGTTATACCGCAAATACTTGAAACGGTCCCGATGAGCATAAGCATCGACAACGTATCGGTCGGGTACAACGCCAACAGTAAAACCACGACAATGGAAATAACCGGAGATGCAATAGACTATTCCGATGTCGCGGGCTGGATAAAAGCGCTTGACGAGCTTGAGCTGACCGGCGAGATTTATCACTCCTACTCGCAGGGTATGCCTGACAACTCGTCATACAATGTGTCGTTCGAGTTGACGGTTGAAGTACTAGACAAGTCGGCGGTAGACGACATAGTATGGGATTTGGGGGATTAAACGATGAATGCCGTAGGCATACAGCCAAAGCCAATTGGAAAGCCCCTTGACAATCGGGTCGTTGTCATCGCGCTGATATTCCTTATTTGTGTGGTGCTGTTGGGGTTCACTTTTTATTCTATAAATATTACATATCAAATTAACGACGAGATAAGCGAAAAAGCGAAAATAGCCAGCGAGCTGAAAAGCCAGCGCGACGAGCTGCTCAGCATCAAGGAAAAAGATGCGCAGATGGAGCTTGTCGTCCGCCAGGCGCATGTCAAAATCCCGGCGCTGCCCGACGAGGCGGGTATAATCGAGTTTGTGAAAAGCAACGCCGGCGGCTCGCTTACTGGTATTAACTTTGGCCAGCGTGAGAATTTGGGCTTCGCGGTGGAAATGCCGTTCACAATCACCGCGATAGGCTCATACGGCGATATGCTCGACCTTCTTTTTGCGCTTGCGTTTTCGGAAAGGTTTTACACCGTCGAAAGCGTCAATATCGATAAGACCGCCGATGGCGAGATTTCGTACATCATCCACGCAAGCGCGTATTACAACTTTACTGCTAAAAACACCGGTTTATAAAACCAAAAACGCGCATGGACAAAAACATTACTTTTAATAATGGCAACGGTAACGGCAACTCTCAAAAAAGGGCAGTACCTTTCTTGGGGAGCGTGCTAGTTTCGCTTGGCAAAGTTACAAGCGACCAAGTCCTCGAAGCGCTTGATATCCAGCGCCAGACAGGCGAGCGGCTCGGCGAGATACTCGTCAAGCTTGGGTACTGCACCGAAGAGGATATAGCAAAGGCATTATCCGTAAGAAGCGGCTACCGCGTTGTGTCGCTGAACGAAGTGGGCGTCGACATAGCCGCGGCTAGCCTTATTCCGCCTGAAAAAGCGAAAAAGCACAAGATTCTCCCGATAAAAAGGGAGAATAACATTCTTTACGTAGCGATGCAAAACCCCAACGACATCATAGCCATAGACGACTTGCAGCTTTTGACGGGGTATACGATAAAGCCGGTAATAGTCAGCGATACCGAACTTACCGCCGCTATCAACAACTACGTTAACACCGCCTACAATGTGACAATAGCGGCGGAGGAAGAGGAGGTACATGAAGAGGAAGAGGCGGGTGCCGACGACGATAAGCCCGCCGTCAATTTTGTCAACCAAATGATAGAATCCGCGGTGCGCGCGGGCGCGAGCGACATACATATCGAGCCGCAGGAGAAATACCTGAGGATTAGGTTCCGCATAGACGGCGTGCTGCACGAGGTGATGCAGGCACCGAGCAAAATGCAGGCGTCGATAATCTCGCGCGTTAAAGTTATCGGAAACATGGACATCGCCGAGCGCCGCATACCGCAGGACGGGCGCGCGACCGTCAAAGTCGAGCAGCAGATAATAGACATGCGCATAGCGTCGCTGCCCAGCGTCTACGGCGAGCGGATAACGATACGAATGCTTCCGCGCAACACCCGCGCGATAACGGTGCATGAGCTGGGCTTTACGCCCGAAAACGAAAGGCGTATAATAGAAGCCTCCGAAAAGCCGTATGGGTTTGTGCTCGTCACCGGCCCGACCGGCAGCGGCAAATCGACGACGCTGTATGCGCTGTTGTCTCGGCTCAACCGCATAGAAAAGAACATCATCACGCTCGAGGACCCGGTAGAGCGGCGTTTTGCGGGCATAAACCAAATCCAGCTCAACAACCGCGCGGGCATGACCTTCGCGTCGGGCTTGCGCGCGATACTGCGAAGCGACCCCGACATTGTAATGGTCGGCGAGATCCGCGACCTTGAGACCGCGAAAATCGCCGTCGAAGCTGCGCTGACCGGGCACCTTGTGTTCTCGACGCTGCACACCAACGACGCCGCCTCGACCGTCACCCGCCTTGCGGAGATGGGCATAGAGCCGTTTTTAATCGCAAGCTCGGTCATATGCGTCGTGGCGCAAAGGCTTGTGCGCGTGCTATGCCCAAGCTGCAAAAAGCCAGTTACCTACCGCAAGCGCGAGCTGCAGCGGCTTATCCCCGATTTCCCGTTCGACTCCGGCACGGGCGACGACGACCCGGTGACGATATATCATGCCGGCCGCTGCATATCCTGCAACAATACAGGTTATCGCGGCAGGCGGGGCGTGTTTGAGATTATGAAAATCTCGCCGCGCATCCGCGACATGATACTGACCGGCCGCCACGCGCCCGAGATAAAAGAGGTAGCGATAGAGGAGGGCATGAGCACGCTGCGTTATGACGGTCTCTTGAAAGTGAAAGCGGGCATTACCTCTTATGAGGAAATGCTGCGCGTCATCGTATAGTGCCGGAAAATATTGTAAAACACAAGGTGTTGTGCAATTTACACGATTTTCGACACCAAAAAATGTTAATAAATTATCCTAAAAATAGTAAATATTTCAAAATCCCCCTTTACTAACTCGAAATATTGTGTTATATTATTTTCAGCCAAAATTATTTAATTTTTAATAAAAGAGAGGTACATAAGATGTTCAAACTCCGCAAGAACAAAAAAGGCTTTACCCTGGTAGAGCTCATGGTAGTCGTCGTTATAATCGGTATCCTGACTGCTATCGCGATTCCGGTGTATAGTTCTGTAACAAAAAATGCAGAAAAGAGAGCATGTCAAGCAAATCAGCGTACAATCATAGAAGCAATCTCAATGTATTATGCTGAAAAGGAATCATATCCTGAAAACCTTGCTGACTTAGCTGATTATATTGATGATGCTGAAAATTTAAAATGTCCTGATGGCGAATCAGCATATAATATTACTATTGTTGATGGAAAGGTAGATGTAAGCTGCGAGAATGATAAACACAATAAGTAAGTATTAGTTTTAATAAGATTCGAAAAAGGCGAGGTTTAGCCCTCGCCTTTATTTAATAAACCCAGGGCAAGACCACCATACAACCTCACATGCACGGGAGACTCATTTTGGAAACGCTTTTGTGGCTTTACATATACTTTGTCATATTCGTAGTCGGACTTTGCGTCGGCAGCTTTATGAACGTGCAGATTTACCGGCTGCCACGCGGAATCGGCACGGTAAAGGGCCGCTCGTTTTGCCCCGACTGCGGGCACACGCTGCACGCCCGCGACCTTGTCCCGCTGTTCAGCTACATATTCCTCGGCGGGCGCTGCCGATACTGCCGGGCGCCCATCTCGCCCAGATATGCCGCCGTCGAGCTGCTCAACGCACTGCTGTGGGTGGCGTATGCGTATAAGTTTATGCTGCACCCGCTCACCATGGTCGCACACTTTGTTTTCGGCTCGTCGCTTTTATGCATAATCTTTATCGACGCCGCGCACATGCTGATTTTCGACCGGTTTAATGTCGCCATCGCCCTCTCGGGCGTCATGATAGCGGTGGACAAGTTTTTATGCGGCAATGCCGGGCATCACCATCATCACCACCACCTGTTCCCGCAGGATGTGACAATTGTCGACCGGCTCATCGGCGCTCTCTGTGTCAGCGGGCTGTTTTTGCTCATCGCGATAGTCTCGCGCGGCAGGTGGATTGGCGAGGGCGACATCAAGCTCACCGCGGCGGCGGGGCTGGTGCTCGGCTGGAAGAACATGCTCGGCGTGCTGTTTTTAGCCTCGCTTGCCGGCAGCGTAATCTCGCTGGTTCTTTTGGGCATAGCAAAGCGGCGCAAGCCGGCACGAGTCGGCGGGGATAATGATGGCGCCGGCGATGCGGCAAGCCCCAAAGAGGCTGGTGGCGGGCAGGAATACGCCGCCGACGAAGAGGCGCCGGCCGGGCACGCCGTGCCGTTCGGCCCATACCTTGCCGGAGCGATGATTGTGATGTCGTTTTTTGGCGCGGAAATTATAGATTTTTACCTAAAACTGTGCGGATTTTAGCCAAAACGCGCCGGGGTTTAGGTTGCCATAAACAAAAACTGAAAGAAATTTTAGTTTGCTATTGACAAACTCGCTCGACGGTGGTATAATATACTCCGCCAGGTCGAGCGAGAGTGGCGGAATTGGCAGACGCGCACGTTTGAGGGGCGTGTGGTGATCCCGTACGGGTTCAAGTCCCGTCTCTCGCACCATAAGCAGGATGCGGAAGCGTCCTGCTTTATTTTTTTGCGACGGCACCGCCTTATTTTTCTTGAAATCGACTATGAATAGTTGTATAATGAATTTAAAACAAAACCTGCGGGGGTCGTTGTCCCTGCGGCTAAGAAGCGAGGTATAGCCATGAGAACGATAAAACTTGGCAAATCCAGCCTTGACGTCCCAACGATAGCGGTAGGCTGCATGCGGATGGGAGGCTTGTCGATAGCCGAAGCCGAGCGCTTCGTGCAGACCGCGCTCGAGCTCGGCGCAAACTTCTTCGACCACGCTGACATCTACGGCGGCGGCGAGTGCGAAAGGAAGTTCGCCGAGGCGATTCACATGTCGCCGTCGGTGCGCGAGAAGATAATAATCCAGTCAAAATGCGGTATCCGCCGCGGCATGTACGACTTTTCTAAGGAGCATATCCTCTCCTCGGTCGACGGGATACTCAAACGGCTGCGCACCGATTACCTCGACGTGCTGCTGCTCCACCGCCCCGACGCGTTGGTCGAGCCCGAAGAGGTAGCCGAGGCGTTTGAAATGCTGAACAGCTCTGGCAAAGTCCGCTATTTCGGCGTCTCGAACCACAACCCCGGGCAGATTATGCTGCTGCAAAAGTATCTAAAACAGCCGATAGTCGCAAACCAGCTGCAGCTCAGCGTCGCCCACGCCACGATGATAACCGCGGGGCTGCACGTCAACATGCAGGACGAGTTTGCGGTCGACCGCGACGGCGACGTGCTCAACTTCTGCCGCCTGCACGACATCACGATCCAGCCTTGGTCGCCGTTCCAATATGGATTTTTCGGCGGCGTGTTCCTCGGCAGCGACAAATACCCCAAGCTCAACGAGAAAATCGATGAGATTGCTAAAAAATACGGCGTTTCGAATACCACGATCGCGATGGCGTGGCTGCTCCGCCATCCCGCGAAGTTCCAGCCGGTCACGGGCACAATGAACGTGGAGCGGCTGCGCGACTGCGTGAAAGCTACCGAAATCACCCTCACGCGCGAGGAATGGTACTCGATCCTCCTCGCCGCGGGCAATACCTTACCGTAAAATAAAAAGGCGCGCTGCATATGCGGCACGCCTTTTTTGTTGACAAAACCAAGTGAAATAAACTATAATTTGCTAAATGGCACGAGTTGCCATATAAAACTGCGGGAGGAAGGATACATATGAAACGCGCCGTTGCCATACTGCTTTGCGCGGTATTCTCGGTGTCTTTGGCTGCCTGCGCGCAGACCGCGTCCGACGAAAAAAAGCCGGACGCCGCCCGGTTTTTATTCCTCGCGCGGCAAAAGCAGCCGGAATTTGTTGCGCTCGAACTCTATGATTCCCTCGTCGCGCATGCGGCTTAGCTCGGCGCTCATCGCGCTGCGGTCGACCGCGAGGTAGTCGGCAAGCTGCTGGCGGTTGAACGGTATCTCAAACGACGGGCTGCCTGCGCGCCGCGACTGCTCCGAAAGGTACGAAAGCAGTTTCTCGCGGGTGGTGCGTTGGGACATATGCTCGAGCTTCAGCGTCAGCTCGCGGTTGCGGTTGGCGAGTATGTTTATAAAGTTGCGGACAAGCCGGTTGTGGTAAGTGCATGCGTTTGAGCAGAAGTTTAGTATTTTGCCTATATCGGCAGTCAAAATCACGGTGTCCCGTCCGGCGACGGCGTAAACTTCAAGCGGCTTGCCAATGCAGGCATACGTCTCGCCGAACATATGCCCCTCCTCAATCTCGGTGAGAATGCTGCGGTTGCCCCAAAAGTCTTCATTTATTATATAAACAATCCCCTCAAGCACGATCGCGACGGTGCTAATCACATCGCCGGCGCGGTAAATAAACTCGTCTTTTTGGTACCTTTGCTCCTTGGCTGAAAGGCATGAAAGCAGCGCAGAAATCTCGCTTTCGGTTATCCCCGCGAACAGCGACCCTTTATCAAGAAGCTTTAAATATTTGTTCACAAAAATTTCCTCCATTATGTTGTATATACAACAGAAATGTTGTCTTTATTATACTATAATATAGCCACAAGGTCAAGGGAGGAAACGATAGTGAAGAAGAACAAGATTATCATAGATGAAGAGCTTTGCGTTGGCTGCGGCCTATGCGTCGAGGCTTGCCATGAAGGCGCGATTGAGCTTGTCGACGGCAAGGCTAAGGTAGTGCGCGAAGACTATTGCGACGGGCTAGGCAACTGCCTGCCGGTATGCCCCGTCGGAGCGATTTCAATTGAAGAAGCCGAAGTTGAGGACCTCGCGCCGGCGCCGAAAAATGAAAAAGAGGGCGGCGATCCGCTGCCTTGCGGCTGCCCGGGGACGCACTCGCGAAAGATTGAGCGGCATGCGGAGGCGGATGCGGGCGAAAAGCCGGCTGAGGTTTTGAGCATGCTGTCGCAGTGGCCGATACAGATTAGGCTGGTGCCGGTGAACGCGCCTTATTTTGATGGCGCGCACCTCTTGATTGCGGCAGACTGCACTGCGTTTGCATACGGCGATTTTCACCGCAAGTTTATAAAGCGCCGCGTGACGCTTATCGGCTGCCCCAAGCTCGACGACGCCGATTACGCCGAAAAGCTTACCGCGATTATAAAGCACAACGACATAAAGAGCGTGACGGTCGTGAGAATGGAAGTGCCATGCTGCGGCGGGCTTGAGTACGCGACGAAGCAGGCGCTTATGGCAAGCGGCAAGATGATACCGTGGCAGGTCGTCACGATTTCCACCGACGGCGAAATACTTGAAGATTAAAGGGGAGGCCCTATGAAAGCGAAAAAGTACATTTGCGTGCCTTGCGGCTATATTTACGACCCCGAAGTGGGCGACCCGGACAGCGGAATCGAGCCCGGGACGCCTTTTGAAGAACTGCCGGACGATTGGCGCTGCCCAATCTGCTTTGTCGGCAAAGATGATTTCGAGCCTCTAGATGAAGAATAAATCAATAAAGGGAGATGCTACCATGGGAATGTTTTGCTATCAGTGCCAGGAGGCCGCCGGAGGGCGCGGCTGCACAATCCGCGGCGTTTGCGGAAAAACTGAGGAGGTCTCGGCGCTACAGGACCTCATCGTCTATATCCTAAAAGGCATCGGCTACATCGTGACCGAGGCTAATCTTAACGTCGAGGAGCTTGGCGAGCTAAACTACGAGATGCTAAACGGGCTTTTCATGACGATTACAAACGCCAACTTCGACCCGGATGCGCTAGAGAGGGAAATCTATAAGCTTCTCGATTTGCGCGACAGCCTGCTTGCGCGCACAAACATCGTAAATCCGCATGACGCGGCGGTGTTTACAGTCCGCTCGCGCGCCGAAATGCTCGAGAAAGCCGCTACCGTCGGCGTTTTGGCGACCGAAAACGAGGACGTCCGCTCGCTGCGCCAGCTTATAACCCTTGGCGTCAAGGGTATGGCAGCTTATACCGAGCATGCCGAAAACCTCGGCTATAGGAATCCTGAGCTTCAGAAATTTATGTACCGCGCGCTTGCGGCGACGCTTGACGACAGCCTATCGGCTGACGAGCTTACCTCGCTGGCGCTCGATACCGGCAAGATGGGCGTCACCGCAATGGGCATGCTGCACGAGGCGAACACCAGCCGCTATGGCAAACCCGAGGCTACTGTAGTAAACATAGGTGTCCGCAATAATCCAGCAATCCTTATATCCGGGCACGATTTGACCGACCTTGAGCAGCTACTCGAGCAGACTGCCGGCACCGGCGTCGACGTCTATACCCACGGCGAGATGCTGCCGGCGCATTACTACCCCGCGTTTAAGAAGTACCCGCATTTCGTCGGCAATTACGGCAACGCGTGGTGGAAGCAGATAACAGAGTTTGAGACATTCCGAGGGCCGATACTCTTTACGACAAACTGCATCGTCCCGCCGCGCAAAGAGGAAATTCGTAACCGCATATTCACGACCGGCTCGGCGGGTTATCCCGGCTGCAGGCATATTGAAGCAGACGAGTTCGGCAAAAAGGACTTCTCGCCGATAATCGAGCTTGCAAAGCGCCTGCCGCCGCCTGTTGAGATTGAGAGCGGCACAATCGTCGGCGGATTTGCGTACGACCAGGTCATGGCGGTTGCCGACAAAGTCGTCGATGCGGTAAAGTCGGGCGCGATAAAGAAATTCTTCGTCATGGCGGGCTGCGACGGCCGCATGAAAGAGCGCGAGTATTATACCGAGTTCGCAAGGAAACTGCCATCCGACACGGTCATTCTCACCGCCGGCTGCGCGAAGTACCGCTACAACAAGCTGCCGCTCGGCGACATTGGCGGAATTCCGCGCGTGCTCGACGCGGGCCAATGCAACGACTCCTACTCGCTGGCGCTTATCGCTCTGAAGCTTAAAGAAGCGTTCGGGCTTGAGGATATAAACGACCTGCCCATCGCGTTCAACATAGCATGGTATGAACAGAAGGCTGTCATAGTCCTGCTTGCGCTGCTGTATCTTGGCGTTAAGAACATCCACCTCGGCCCCACGCTCCCTGCCTTCCTCTCGCCGAATGTCGCGAAAGTGCTTGTCGAAAAGTTCGGCATCGGCGGGATAACCGACGTCGACTCCGACATAGCGATGTTCATGGGAGCATAAATTGAATACCTGCCGCCGATAAGGGCGCTTGCCCGTCGGCGGCTTTCCGTTTTTAACTGGAGTCGCAAATTTTGGCAAGGCACACGAAAAGCAGCCCTTCTATTTGTGCAAGGTTACGATTGTTCCCTCCGAGCGGAAAGTGATATAATGGTTTAACAATATGTCGCAAAAGAGGGAGTCCCATGCAGTTTAAACAAAACTACAAATACGCGCTTGTGGTGCCCACCAGTATGGGCGTCAGGCTGACCCCGCTCGGCGGACAGCCGTTTGGCGCCAAGGGCGGGGAAATGCTTTTTTTGCAAGCGACAAGCGCAGAATCGAATGTTGCGAGCATATCCTCATATCTTGGATTGCCTGCGCATGTGCTGACTGCGTTTGTCAAGGGCAGCCCGATAGCAGCGTTTATAAAGCAAGATTTGCGCTCGCGCGGGCTGACGTTTGAGGGCCCGGACATCGAGCAGGGCGGGCCGTGGGGCTATCGCCACCAGTTCAACCTCGCCGATATGGGCTTCGGCGCGCGCGGGCCGCGCGTGCACAACGACAGAGCGGGCGAGGTCGGGCGCATAATAAATGCGTCGATGTTCGACCTTGACAGGCTGTTTGAAAAAGACGGCGTCGGTATCGTCCATATGTCGGGCCTGTTTGCGGCGCTTTCGCCGAGCACCGGCGAGTTTTGCCTCGAGATTGCGCGCAAGGCTAAGGCATCGGGCACGGCGATAAGCTTTGACGTCAACTACCGCGCCTCGTTCTGGAAGGGCAGGGAAGACGAGCTGCGCAAGATATTCACGGCTATAGCCTCCGAGGCGGATATCCTCATCGGCAACGAGGAGGATTTCCAGCTTGCCTACGGCATCAAAGGGCCCGAGGCGGGCGGGCGCGGGATTGAGGCTCAGCTTTCGGCGTTCGCGGCGATGACCGGCGCTATAAAAGAGGCGTTCCCCAAAGCCAAAATAATTGCCACAACGCTGCGCGAAGTCGTCGACGTCGGCACGCACCTCTGGGGCGCTATCCTGCGCGACTTTGAGGCGGACAAGCTCTACACCGTCGAGCCGCGCAGAATCTCGGTGCTCGACCGCATCGGCGGCGGTGACGGTTTCGTCGGCGGGCTGCTTTATGGGCTTTTGCGCGGATGGGAGAGCGAGCGCGCGCTGCAGTTCGGCTGGGCGACCGGCGCGATGGCGACGACGTTCTATACCGACTACGCGCAGCCGACCGACGAAGAACAGGTCTGGGGCGTCTGGGAAGGCAACGCGAGGGTAAAAAGATAACAAAAAAGCCGCCCGGTTTTAACACGGGCGGCTAGCTTTTTTTATTTTGATTTTTCGACTGTGGTACGGCGCTTTTCAACAGTTGAGAGCACAAACTCCATGGCGGGCGCAGCGACAATGGTTATTACCGTTTCGGGCAGCATGTACGAGGCGTTGTAAATCGCCGAGTAAGTCCACATGCCAGTCTTCAGTACCAAGTCGTTCCACTGTCCTTCTTTTGTAATCTCATACCAAACGACTACGCCCGAAAGGTAGTGTGAGACAAACCTCAAAACGCAAGCGGAAAGCGCGGCGAGTGCAATCAAAAGCAGCCGCTTTTTATAGCTTGCGTCTGCCGGCAGCCTAAAAAACGAGGCGGCGCCGAGCACCGTGAAGGCGATTATGTAGTCGAGCAGTATGCAGAGGACTATACCCGCCGGCGTTGGGACATATGACAGCGAGCCAAGGCCCAAAAGCAGCTGCGTTATCGAGTAGACGAACGCCGTGGCTATACCCCACTTTGGGCCGTGCCTTAGCCCGACAACGATAATCGGCGCCATGGAGAAAAGGGTGACCGAACCCCCGAGCGGCGCTTCGTATACTTTAATCATCGAAAGTACCGCCGAGAGTGCCACCATGACCGCGCACTCGACAAGCGTGCGCGTCTTGTTACTTTGCACGGAAAACACCTCCGATAAAATAATTACCGCACACCCGAATAATGGGCAGCGGTAAAAATTTATCGAATTGCTCCGTGTAAAAAACGTATGCAATCCGCATAAATAATCTCCCTACGCTGGCATTACCCATATCAGGTGATGAGGGACCGGAGACCGATCTCGTCTCGTATCTCAGCCGAAAGCGTTTCAGCGCCCCTGATTATTCGCGGTATGCGGTTTAGTGTGATTATAGCACTTATGTTCAACACTGTCAACAACAAAGCGAGATTTTGTTAATATTAACTCGAAAAATGCCAAAATTAACACCGGTTTTTGTTATAAGATCTGCGTGTAAACTAATTTGCCCGCAATTTCGTCGTTTACAATTTGTACTTGAAATCACGCGCGGGAAGGGATATAATGTATGAGTTATTATAATATGAAAAAGAGGCAAAAATAATCTAATAGGAAAGAAAAAACTACCATATGGAAACGACAGCATTCGAGCATAACCTTTCAAAAGGCAATGTAACCGCCCAGCTTTTCCGATTCGCTTTGCCGTTTTTAATATCAAACCTCATCCAGTCGCTTTACAGCGTCGCCGATATGGTTATAGTCGGGCAGTTCGCCGGAACCGAAGCCATGTCGGGCGTCAATATCGGAAGCCAGGCGACGTTTATAATCACAAACATAGTTTTCGGCTTGTGCGTCGGTGGCACGGTGCTTATCGGCCAGTACATGGGCGCGGGCAACCGCAATGCCATCCGCGAAGTGATAGGCACGCTTTTTTCAGGCCTGCTCATCCTCGCCGCGGTGATAACGGCGTCCATGCTGATTCTCACCGACCCCTTGCTTAGGCTCATCCAGACGCCTCCGGAATCGTATGCCTTCGCGAAATCGTATTTTATCGTCACCGTATCCGGAATAGTTTTCATTTTCGGCTACAACGCCTTGTCCGCCGTCATGCGCGGGCTTGGCGACAGCAAAAACCCGCTTTATTTCGTTACAATCGCGTGCTTTACAAACATAGTGCTTGACCTGCTTTTAGTCGCAGTCATCCCGCTCGGCGCGATGGGCGCTGCGATTGCTACCGTCGTCTCGCAGGCGCTGAGCATGATACTTTGCATCATTTACCTGCGCAAAAAGGGCTTTATATTCAATTTTAGCCGCTCGTCGTTCAAGCTGCACAAGCATAGGGTGCGCCAAATTATAACTGTCGGCTTGCCGTCGGCTATCCAAAACGGCACCGTGGGCATCTCGTTTATGTTCCTCACAGCGTTCGCAAACTCGATTGGCTATGCGGCGTCGGCGGCGCTCGGCGCGGTCGGCAAATACAACGGCTTTGCGATTTTGCCAGCGGTCGCTATAAGCTCGTCGGTATCGGCGATGGTGTCACACAACATCGGCGCGGGCGAGTATGAGCGCGCCAAAAAGACGATGCTGACCGGCATGCTTTTCGCGATGGCGATTACATACCCGATTTTTATACTCACGCAGCTTTTCCCGGCGCAGATAATAAAGATATTCAACGATGACCCCGCGCTTTTGGCATACGGCGTCGAGTATTTGCGCGTGTTCTCGTTTGACTATTTGCTTGTGCCTTTTGTCTTCTGCTTCAACGGCCTATACACCGGCGCGGGGCATACGAGGTTTTCGCTGTTTAACAGCCTTATATCCTCGGTATTAGCGCGCGTACCGGCAGCTTATGTGTTCGGCTTCGTGTTCGGCTGGGGGCTGCGCGGCATAGGCGTGGGCGCGCCGTTTGCGACGCTTGTCGCGCTGATTGTCGGCGTAATATTCTTTATATCCGGCAAATGGAAGAAGCAGGTTGTGGTATTAAGCCCGCATGGCGAAGAATAATTAGGCGTTGCCGCTTAGGATAGGATAAAACATGTGCGGTTTTGTGGGATTTACAGGATATATTGAGGACAAAGAGGAGATAATCTCGCGCATGTCGGCGCGCATCGAGCACCGCGGCCCCGACATGTGGGGCAGCTATTGCGACGGCGACATAGCGCTTGGCTTCCGCAGGCTGTCGATACTCGACCTGTCGGAGAGCGGCAGGCAGCCGATGAGCACGCCGAGCGGCAGGTATGTCATCGTCTATAACGGCGAGATTTACAATTTCCTCGAGCTGCGCCGCGACCTTGAGGCGCGCGGCAGGAAGTTTGTCTCGCGCTGCGACACTGAGGTGCTTGTTGCCGCTTACGAGGAGTACGGCGAGGGTATCGTCGAGCGGCTGCGCGGCATGTTCGCGTTCGCGATTTGGGACAAAGAAGAAAAGGTGCTGTTCGGCGCGCGCGACATTTTCGGCATAAAGCCGTTTTACTACGGCAAGCTGCCGGGCGGCGGGCTGATTTTCGGCTCCGAGATTAAGGCGTTCCTCGAGCATCCCGCGTTCCTAAAGCGAGTAAATCCCCGAGCGCTGCGCCCTTATCTAACATTTCAGTACTCTGCGACCGAAGAGACGTTCTTCGAGGGAGTCTACAAGCTGCCGCCCGCCCACTATTTCGTCTACAAAGGCGGCGAGATGAAGATAAAGCGCTACTACGACTTCATTTTCGAGGAAGAGCGCATACCGTTTGAAGAATGCGTCGAGCGGCTAGACGCCGCGATACGCGAGTCGGTAAAGGCGCACCAGATAAGCGACGTCAAAGTGGGCGCGTTTTTGTCGGGCGGCGTCGACTCGAGCTACATCACCGCCGCAATGATGCCCGACACTACTTTTTCGGTCGGGTTTGACTTTCATAAATTTAATGAAACCAACTACGCCGCGGAGCTGTCCGAGCGGCTCGGAATAAAAAACGTCCGCAGGATGCTTTCTGCCGACGAGTGCTTCGAGGCGCTGCCGACGATCCAGTACCATATGGACGAGCCTCAGTCAAACCCGTCGTCTGTGCCTCTGTATTTTCTTGCCAAGCTCGCAGCCGAGCATGTGACGGTCGTGCTTTCGGGCGAAGGATCAGACGAGATTTTCGCGGGATACGAGTGGTACGACGATACGCCGCTGCTGCGCAAATACAAAAAGCTTGTGCCGGCGTTTTTGCGCCGCGCGATAGCCGCCGCGGCAAGCAGGCTGCCTTATTTTAAGGGGCACGATTTCCTCATCCGCGGTTCAGGCCGGCCAGAGGACTATTTCGTCGGGCAGGCGCTTGTTTATACAGAGCACGAGGCGCAAAAAATCCTCCGTCCGGAATACCGCTCCGGCCCCTCCCCGCGCGATATTACCGCGCCGATATACGCGCGCGTAAAAGGCAAGACTGAGCTTGAGAAAAAGCAGTACCTTGACCTTTCGCTATGGTTGCCCGGCGACATACTGCTCAAGGCGGACAAGATGAGCATGGCACACTCGCTTGAGCTGCGCGTGCCGTTCCTTGACAAAAACGTCTTTGAGATGGCGCGGAAAATCCCGTCGGATTATAAGATAAACGGCAAAAATACAAAATACGTCTTGCGCATGGCGGCAAACCGCACCATTCCTGACGACTGGGCAAACCGCGAAAAGGTGGGTTTCCCCGTGCCGATACGCTATTGGCTGCGCGAGGAGAAATACTACGGTTTCGCGCGCGATTATTTCACGATGCCCGAGGCGGCGCAGTTTTTCGATACGAATGCCCTAATGAGCCTGCTTGAGCGGCACCGCGAGGGCAAGGAGAACAACGGGCGTAAAATTTGGACCGCGCTGGTCTTCCTTGTCTGGTACAAACGCTTTTTTATCGACGAAGGCTGAGGGACGGTGTTATAGCATATGCATGAGAAAATTATGCCCGTGCTGCTCGGAGCGGACCTAAACTGCTACAACATCGCGCGCGCATTCCACGAGCGCTACGGCGTGCGCTCGCATGCGTTTGGCAGGTACCGAATCGGCGTGACAAGCAACACGAGGATACTCGATTTTACCGTCGTGCCCGACCTAGACGACCCCGAGAGCGCAAAATCGATGCTTTTGGAGTTCGCCAAAGCGCACAGCGACAAAATAATGATAGCTTTCGGGTGTACAGACGCGTATGTCGAGCTACTCGCGAAGCTCAAGCCGGAGCTGAGCGAGTACTATATCGTGCCTTATACAGACTATCACCTTATAAAGAGGCTGACCGACAAATCGCGGTTTTACGAGCTTTGCCGGCGCATGGGTATACCGTTCCCCGCGACGCATGTGATAACGCCCGAGGACAAGCCCGAGATACCCTTCCGCCCGCCGGTGGTAATAAAGCCTGCGGTGAGCGCCGAGTATTGGAAGCATGAGTTTGAGGGTATGAAAAAGGTCTACGTCGCCGAAACCGTTGAGGAAGCGCTCGGGATAATCTCGAAAATCCGCGCCGCGGGCTATCCCGAAAACATAATTGTCCAGGACCGCATCCCCGGCGACGATTCGCACATGTATGTGCTCACCGCTTACTGCGACAGAAACGCCAAAGTCCGGATGATGTGCCTCGGGCATGTGCTGCTCGAGGAGCACACGCCAAAGGGGCTGGGCAACCACGCAGCGATAATAACCGAAAGCAACCCACAGCTTTGCGACCGGCTGCGCTCACTGCTTGAAGAAGTTGGGTTTACAGGATACGCAAACTTCGATATTAAGTACGACTCGCGCGACGACACATTCCGAGTGTTTGAGATAAACGTGAGGCTCGGCCGCAGCAACTATTATGTGACAGCGGCGGGCAACAACGTTGCCGAGTACATCGTGCGCGACTACCTCGAAGGTGGTTTTACCGACGCCGACGGATGCAAAATCTCCGAGCGCGAGATATACTGGCGCTATATTCCCGACTGCATCGTCTACAAATACTCGACGCCTGAGCTGGCGTCGCGGGTAAGGATGCTAAAAAAATGCGGGCGGGCCTACTCGTCGTTGCGCTACGGGCCGGACCTAAAAGGCAACATAAAAAGGCGAGTTTACGTTTGGCTGCATGAGAAGAGGCATATTGGGAAATTTAAAAAGTATTATAAAATCCCGGAAAAGAATTAAGGGAAGCTTTGCCGGGAAAAAGGCGCATTAAGATGAAAAAACCGGTTGTATTAGGCATACTCGGCGGGCTTGGCCCGATGGCGGGCGCATATTTTTACGAGCTTCTTATAAGGCACACCAAGGCGGACACCGACCAGGAGCACATCGACGTCGTGCTCTCCGGCCGCGCCTCGACGCCCGACCGCACGGCGTTTATCTGCGGGCGCTCGGACAAAAACCCGCTCGAGCAGATGATTGCCGACGCGAAAAGGCTAATAGATTACGGCGCGGACATACTGGCGATGCCGTGCAACACCGCGCATTACTTTTATGATAGCCTCAGCCGCGCCATTACGGTGCCGCTTATAAACATAATCGAGGTGACGGTCGGCCGCGCGCTCAGCGAAGGCTGCGCGAAGGTCGGTATAATGGCGACCGAAGGCACGGTCGCGTCCGGCACCTACCAAAAATACTGCGACGCCGTGGGGCTTGCCTGGGAGGTGCCTTCGCGCGAAGGGCAGGATAGGCTGAACAGGATTATATACGACGAGATAAAGCCGGGCAAAGAGCCCGACATGGATAGCTTCCGCAAGGTCGAGCGCGAGCTGACCTCGCGCGGCTGCGACCGGATTATACTCGGCTGCACCGAGCTATCGCTCTTATGCCGCGACCACAAGCTCGGGCTGCTTTACATAGATTCGCTCAAAACACTCGCATTCGAAGCCATAAAGGCGTGCGGGAAAGAGATTAGGGAGTAGCCTTATATGGAGCTAGGAAGGCTTGTCGAAGCTGCGGGCGGGGTTTGCCCCGAGAAGTTTTTGCGCCGCAATATAAAAGGGCTCGTGTACGACTCGCGAGAGGCTGGGCCGGGGCTTTTGTTTTTCTGCCTTGTAGGCGCAAAGCACGACGGCCACGAGTTCGCGGCGGACGCGTACCTGCGCGGCTGCCGGGACTTCGTCTGCGAGCGGCAGCTCGAGCTGCCGCCGGACGCCTCGCAAACTATAGCGGCAAACTCGCGGCAGGCGCTTGCGGCTATGGCGGCGGAGTTTTACGGGCACCCGGCAAAGCGGCTCACTTTGATAGGCGTGACGGGCACAAAGGGCAAAACCTCGGTCGCCTCGTATATACAACACATTTTAAACTACTCGGCGGGGCTGCGCGGCAACCCGCATATCGCCGCGCTTGTCGGCACAAACGGCATCGACATCCGCGGCGTTGTTACCCCAACGCCGAACACGACGCCCGAAAGCCTTATACTTCACCGCTCGTTTGCCGAAATGGCAGAGCGAGGCGTAAAATACGCCGTGCTTGAGGTGTCGTCGCAAGCTTATAAAACGTTCAGAGTACACGGCATTGAGTTTGACTTCGGGGTATTTACAAACCTATCCCACGGCGACCATATCGGGCCGGCTGAGCACGCGACATTCGAGGAATACCGCGACTGCAAGGCGCAGCTTTTTGCAAACTCCAAATTTGCGGTGATAAACGCCGACGACGAGTACGCCGGCTATATGGCGCGCGCGCTGCCTGCCGGCGCAGAGTATGTAACATGCGGTATCCGCTCGGCGGCGGATTACGCGATATATGGCATTGAAAAATGGAAAAGCCCGACCGCGCTGGGTGTTTCGTTTACGCTGAGATACGGGAAAGAGAGCGTTGCGCTCTCCGTGCCGTGTCCCGGCGAGTTTAGCGCAACAAACGCTGCGCTTGCATACGCCGTGGCGCGCGAGCTTGGCGTGCCGGCAGCCGAGATAGCGCAGGCGCTTAGGGCTGCAACGGTACGCGGGCGGTTTGAGCTGGTTGAAGTTTTGCCGTACGCGACGTTTATAATAGACTATGCGCACAACGAGCTGAGCCTCGAGCGTGCGCTTTCCGCCATAAGGGAGTATGGGCCTGCGCGGCTGGTGTGCCTTTTCGGCTCGGTCGGCGGCAGGTCGCAGCTTAGGCGCCCGCTGCTCGCGAAGGTTGCCGAAAAATACGCCGACTTTTGTATCGTGACCGCCGACAATCCCGACGACGAGCCGGTGGAGAACATCATGCGCGACATCGTGCGCGGGTTTTCGCCGGGGTACCATTCGTACACCTGCATACCCGACCGCGGTCAGGCGATAGAGTTTGCGGTCGAGACGGCGCGCGTGGGCGACGTTGTGCTGCTCGCAGGCAAAGGGCACGAAAACTACCAGCTTATCGGCGGGGAGCGCGTGCCGTTTTCCGAGCGCGCGTTCTTACAGCTTGCCGGCAGGCGCGCGTATGTATGATTGGACGCGCATTAAACCTAACGCAAAATTCTGACGAAAGGTAATACCGACGCATGAATTACGCGGAAGAATCGCTAAAGAAGCATTATGAGTGGCGGGGCAAAATAGAGGTGGTCTGCCGCGTGCCGGTGACGACCCGCGAGGATCTGTCGCTCGCGTACACGCCCGGCGTGGCGCAGCCCTGCCTTGAGATTCAAAAGGACACATCGAAAAGCTACGACCTTACCCGCCGCGCGAATCTCGTTGCGGTTATAACCGACGGCACGGCAGTGCTGGGGCTTGGCGACATCGGGCCAGAGGCGGCGATGCCAGTCATGGAAGGCAAATGCCTGCTGTTTAAAGCGTTTGCCGACGTCGACGCTTTCCCGCTCTGCGTGCGCTCGAAAGACGTGGACGAGTTCGTGCGCACTGTCGAGCTTATATCCGGCAGCTTCGGCGGGATTAACCTTGAAGACATAGCGGCGCCGAGATGTTTTGAGATTGAGCGCAGGTTAAAAGAGGCCTGCGACATACCTATTTTCCACGACGACCAGCATGGCACGGCGGTCGTGACCTCCGCCGCGCTTATAAACGCGATGAAGCTGACCGGGCGCAAGCTTTCGGATATAAAAATCGTCGTAAACGGCGTCGGCGCGGCGGGGACCGCGATTATAAAAATACTGCTTGCTCAAGGCGCAGAGAACATAATTGCATGCGACCGCTCGGGCGTCCTCTCTCGCGACAGGGGCCTCTCGCCCGAGAAAATGGAGATAGCAAAGATTACAAACCCCGAAAACGTAAAGGGCACGCTTACCGACGCGATGCGAGGCGCAGATGTGTTTATCGGCGTTTCGGCGCCCGGCTGCGTCACGTCCGAGATGGTGCGCTCGATGGCTCCGGACCCGATTATCTTGGCGATGGCGAACCCCATTCCGGAGATAATGCCGGAGCTTGCAAAGGAAGCCGGAGCGGCGATCGTCGGAACCGGCAGGAGCGATTTCCCGAACCAGATAAACAACGTTTTGGCGTTCCCCGGCATATTCCGCGGCGCGCTCGACGTCCGCGCGCGAGATATAAACGAGGAGATGAAAATCGCCGCAGCGTACGCGATTTCTGAATGCGTGACGGACGATATGCTTTCCCCCGAGTGCATAATCCCAAGCGCGCTCGACCGGACGGTCGCGGCGCGAGTTGCCGCCGCCGTTGCGGACGCCGCAAGAAAAAGCGGGGTTGCGAGGATATAAAAAAGCCGCGATGCTTTTAGCGTCGCGGCTTTAGTTTTTCCGGGGGAAACTATTTTTTACAAAAGTTTCCCTCATACCTCACTTTTTGGGCGACTCTTGCCGAAAAATAGCGGTAAAAACTCGAGGCGGCTATTAAGCCGCCCCGTTTTTTATTTTACAAGCTCAAGCGTCACAATCTTCTTTGCGCCAATCTCGAGCGTGAATTTGCCGTCTTTGACGGGTATTTCTTCGCCTCTCGTCTCGTCGAGCCGCGACATGTACACCGCCTTAATCTGCGGGTCGACCGTAAACTCAGCCTTCTGGGCCTCACGCGATACGTTAAAGCAGCGGAATATCAGCGACTCAGACTCCTCGGCTTTTTTGAGCGCCGACATGCGGATATAAGCGTTGTCGTACGCGAGGTATGTTCGCGACGCGGGCAGCTCGCCGCCGTGGCGCCCGGTCTGGACCGCTATCGCTGGCTGGCCCGCGAACGCATAGGCAAGGCTGTAGCCGCGCGCCTTATTCTTCGCGTTATACATTATCGGCGCATACTCGAGCACATACCTGCCGATGCACTGCCCTTTAGGCGTCGGGAACACGCCCCAGTCGCCAATCTCGCCGGTGCAGCGGAGCAGCGTCACGGCCATCGTGTTGCGGCCGTCGCGCAGCACTTCGTACTCGCAAAGCCCGCGGTTTGCGACCGCAAGGCAGTCGCGCTCGCCCTCTACGGCGAAGAAAGCCATGCAGCGCTGGGTGTTGGAGGGGTTTTGCCAGCCTTCCCACGGCGTGATGCTGCGCTCTACAAGGTCAAACTGGCCTTCGGCGAGTACCTTGTCCGCCATGATATCGGCGGGGAACAACGCGCGAAGCCTGTGGTTGCCAAACCGGTTGTCGACGACGGTCCTGATTTCGGGATAAGGCACGCCCGCGGTCACCTTGACGTAGCTTGTAATGTCAGCGTCGATGTCGATGTTGACCTTGACTTTAAAGGTGACGCTATAGCCGTTTTGCGAGTCGATAGTAATGTCCGCGGGATTGTCGAGGTTAGTCTTAGGCACGTCGCCCTTCGGCTGGCGGTAGTTGTAAAGGTCGCCGACGTCGCGGGTGTCCTCAAACAGGTTGCAGCCAGAGTATACGCGCCCGGTTTCTTTGTCTATAAGCTCAAACGTGCCGTTTTTGTTGAACATGAGCTTGTAGAACTCATTCTCGGCGCTAGTCGGGTTAACTTTAAGGGCAGTCTCAACCGGCGCTTTACCGGGGTGAACGGTATAGACCTCATAGCCTATGCCGCCCGGGAGGGACGCGACAAACTCGACCTCAAAGCGGTCGACAAATTTCGGCTTGCGGAAACTGTCTTTGGGCAACGTGTAAGTAAACGTGCGGCCGAGGAACTTGCATTCGGCGGGCACGGCGGCGCCGTTTTTGTCGCGGATGTGGATTTCGGTTATGCCTGAGTTTTCGGGGAAGTCCACCACGGTTTTTACAGTCGTCGTGACGGGCGCTGGCTCAAGCGAGAATACGACGATATTGCGCTCGGCGCCGGCGGAGGTGTCGATGCGCCCGGTAAGGTATTCAAGCGCTGCGAGCTTCATCTCGTCGGCGACTTCGAAGGATTTTTCAAATCGCGTGAGCATCTCGTCGTAGACTTCGTCGCACGAGCAGGAGCAAATCGAGTCGTGTGGGTGGTTTTGCATCAGCATGCGCCACGCGTAAAGGAAAAAGTCGCCCCGGTACTCGTCGCCCGCGAGGTAGGAAAGGGAGTTAATCGGCTCCGCGATGCGCTCTAGGAGCAGCTGCACGTCGTGGTTTTTCTGCTTTATATCGACACGGCTCGACGCGGTATTGATTAAAAGGTAGTGCCCGGCGGTATACTGCCCGGCTATCTCGCCGCGCACGGTTTTGAACCTGTCTTTATACTTGCGGATTTCCTCAAGGTAGTCCTTGAAGTTGCTTTGCTTGACTTCGACTTCGTCCTGCACCTCGTTGGCAAGCTTTATGACCTCGTGAAGGTTGGTCTGGACCGGCTGGTGGTCGCAGCCGTTCATGCCGAGGAGGTGGTCGGTGACGGCGAACCTCGAGGTCGACTCGACAATATGCTTTATGCGTTGCTTTAGCGCCTCCGGCTCGCAAGGCAGCTCCATCGCGTTGTGGTACCAGTTTGCGAACATGACGCCGATGACCTCGCTGCCGTCGGGCGCCTGCCAGATAAACTCGCTACCGGTTATTCCGTTTTGGCGCACCACCGCGTTGTCGGAGCCGAGGTCGTTGAGGCCGCGCCCGAACACGGCGTTGTCGATGCCAAATCCCGCGAGAATCTGCGGGGCCTGCCCGATGTTGCCGAACGCGTCGGGGAAGTAGCCGCACATAACAGGCTCGGCGCCAAGCTCGCGGCAGAGCTTTATGCCGTAGAGCATATTGCGGACGTTGGCTTCGCCGGAGGTGAGGTACTCGTCCTGGAGCACATACCACGGCCCGATTTGTATGCGCCCGGCGCGGATCAGCGCAAGCAGCCTCTCGCGCATATGCGGCTTAATCTCAAGGTAGTCTTCGATGACGACGTACTGGCCGTCCATATGGAAATATGTGTACTCAGGATGCTCTTCCATCACCTTAATCAGCGTGTCGAAAAGCTCCACGAGCCGGACGCGGTGGCGCTCAAAGCCCATATACCACTCGCGGTCCCAGTGGGAATGAGGAATAATATGCAGGGTCTTTTTCATATGGCTGTCTCCTGGTGTGATATCGGTGCTGTAAGGTAAAAAACGCTTTAGCTATACTCCGCGTAAAAATTTTATCGCGCGCTCGACCGCGTCTTTGGTATTGCCCAAAGGCTCGCCTTCGTACCTGTAGTCGAACTGCCGGCAGAACTGGCTGACGTCGGCTCGCAGCGAGTCGAAATACGCGAGCACGACTTTCGATACCGCGTCGTAAAACTCCGGGAAGCGCTTTTTATTCATATATTTTTTTGCCTCTTCGCACCACATGCGGAAGTGCTTGAGGCAAAAATATGGCTGTGCCGCAGTCTTGTCGCGAAACTCCTTTTCGGTGTCCCAAAGCATCGCCGCGTTCGAGAGCATCCGCCCGAGGGAGAAGTTCACGCGCCCGCAGATGTAACAGCTCCCATCAAGCCGCTGTAGCCGCTCGATGGCGACCGGCGCCGGCCCGCCTTTGGCAAGCACGGCTATGCCGCCCGGCTCAAGCTGGGCGCGCAGCTCGTCGAGGTGGCTTTCGAGCATCAGCCCCACGCCGAGCATGTTGTTTTTCTCGAGCATCGCCTTATAATGCCGCAGGCAAAAGCCCTGCGCGTTGGTCTTAATGCGCACGTCCGGCTCCATCATAGCGCCGCCGAGGATGATCTCAATCTCGTTTTGCTCGAGCATCGACTGCAGCCGGCAAAACGGGCAGCCGTTTGCGCTGTCCTGTGCGCAGGCGTCAAACGCTTCGTTTATCGGTATCGTGTAAATCCGTTCAAGCATACCCACTTCTCCGGATACAACTATTCATGCCATTATAACACATGCTAATGGGTGTGTCAACAAAAGCAAAGGAGCAACAAAGATTGCTATGCGCCGCTGCCCCTCTTGTTTTGGCGAAATGGACGAGTTTTAATTAAACTGGCATAAACGGATGTCGCGGCCAATATAAATGGTGTCGGACAGGCAAAAGGGAGGATATTAAGATGGCGGAGATAAAAAGCATGCTTTCGGCGCAGGCGATAGCCGCGGCGTACCTCCCGGCGAGAATTGCGGCGCTGATAGAAAGCGGGATTTGGTGCGAGCCTGAGGAAATCGACGAGATAAGGCTCCGCCGGGGGCGCCCGGTGTCGCTAACCGTGAGAGGGCAAAACATCGTGACGAACATAATCTGCAGCGCCGCCGAGCTTTCCGACACCGTATCAAGGCTTTGCGGCGGGACGCTCCACGCGCACAGTGAGACAATCGCGAGCGGCTTCATCGCCTTTGGCGGCGGCGGGCGAGCGGGGGTTTGCGGGCGCGCGGTCGCCGGACATGCCGGGGGATACCAAATCTCTGGCGTCGCTGATATAGACGCGATATGCATACGCGTGCCGCGCAGCGTGCGGGGAATATCGAGCCGCCTTTGCGAGTACATCGCCTCGCGCGGGTACCGTGCGTCGGTGCTGGTCTATTCGCCGCCGGGCGGGGGCAAAACGACGCTGCTGCGAGACGCCGCCGCGGCGCTGGCAGGCGAGCCGCACTATAGGCGCGTCGCCGTTATTGACACGCGCGGTGAGCTTTACCGCGCCGATATGTTCGAGGGGACGCTCGCCGACATTTTTACGGGCTATCCCAAAGCCTTGGGCATAGAGATAGCGACGCGCACGATGTCGCCTCAGTACCTAATCTGCGACGAGATAGGCGACCCAGACGAGGCGAGAGCGATACTCGCGGCGCAGCATACCGGCGTTCCGCTGCTCGCGTCAGCGCACGCCTCAAGCTACGAGGAGCTCTTGGCGCGCCCGTCGGTAAAGCTGCTGCTTGACGCGGGGGTTTTCGAGCGCTGCATGTCTGTTGCGGAGGCGAGCGGGGAATGCAGCCGGTAAAAGCAATAGGCATAGCACTTATCTCCGGCGCGATATTTTTATGCGGGATAATGCTTTCCCGCGCGCAGGGAGAGCCGCTGAAGTACGCGAAAGCGTTTTTGGCGCTGATAACGAGGCTGCGGAGCCAAATAGAGTACAGCCGCGGCGAGCTTAGGGCGCTTTTTTTGCAGTGCACGGGCGGGGAAGCCGCGCCGCTTGAAGCTGCTGGCTTTATAGCCGACGCCGCCGAGCTTGGCTGGGACGCGGCGCTTGAGAAGTTTTGCAATAGGTTTTGCATCGACGCCGAAACCCGCGACGCGCTTTTTGAGTTCGGCGGGCTGCTCGGCAAAACCGGCGTCGAGGAGCAGCTGGCAAACTGCGACCGCGCAGCGGCAAGGCTTGGCGCCATAATCGGCGCCTTGGCGCCCGAGACCGCGAAAAAGGCGAAGATGTGGCGCACGCTCGGCGCGTCGGGCGCACTGATGGCGGCGCTGATACTGTTATAGATGGCATTTATAATCTTTGTAGCGCGTGAATAGATTTATATAAACTCTAATTTTATGGCGGGGACAGGAAAATGGATTTTGACCTGCTTATCAGAGTTGCGGGCGTGGGGCTCACCGTCTGCGCGGCTTACATAATAATCAAAAAAGCCGGCGGCGAGGAACAAGCGATGCTTGTGTCGCTTGTCGGGGTAGTGGTGGTGCTTCTCATGCTCATCGGGAAGATTTCCGAGCTGATCGACCTAATCCGCAGCTTGTTCGGGCTATGATGATACTAAAAATTTGCGGCGGGGCGCTGCTGGTCGCGTTCGTGACGCTGATTATAAAGCAGCTAAAGGCTGAGCTTGCGATGCCGGCAGCGCTTGCGGGCGGGGTGATACTCCTCCTTGCTTCGCTCGGCATGCTGGCGCCGCAGGTGGAGCTGCTAGGGAACCTCTGGTATGCCGACCAGCTAAAAGGCTATGCCGCGCCCCTTATAAAATCGCTCGGCGTCGCGCTGATAGCGCAGACGGCGGCAGACATCTGCCGCGACATGGGCGAAAGCGCGACCGCCTCGAAAGTGGAGTTTGCGGGCAAAGTCGAGATAATGCTGCTTTGCCTTCCGATGATAAACGAGCTGCTTGATTTTGCGCGCGCACTTTTGCTCGGGTAAAAAAAGGACATGCCGCAGGAGCGTGAAAAGCCATGGCAATAAAATTTACGGTAATAACACTTGCGCTGATGATGGTGATGGCAATAGGCGTGCGCGCTGACGGCATTTCGGTGATGGACAACTTAGAGGAGCATGGCGGGCTTTCGCTTGACGGGTTTAGGGACATTATCCCCGCGTCCGCCGCCGATATCGGGAACGACGCGGGAGAGGTGGCGAGGGATTTTACGGTCGGGCGCGTCGTAGACATGATAACCTCCGAACTAGCCGAGCTCGCCTCGCCGCTTACGCGCCAGCTTTCGATACTCCTTGGGGTAGTGATTATCACCTCGGCAGTAAACGCGGCGAAAAACTCGATCTCAAGCGGGAGCTTGACCACCGCGCTGGAATACCTGACGCTGCTATGCGCCGTACTCGCGGCATATGGCACAATCTCCGGCGTGTGGCAGCGCATCGCCGATACCCTTACCGACCTCAACACCTTTATGATAGGGCTTATCCCGATGATGGGCTCGCTTTATGTGGCGGGCGGAAACGTGACGACGGCGGCGGTAAGCTCCGCGGGGCTTATGACGCTAACGGCGTTTTGCGAGCAGCTTTCGTATTACGTGCTCTGGCCGGTTTTGCGCGTGTGCTTTGGCTTGTCGCTGATAACCGGACTTGGCGGGCAGGTGAGCCTTTCAGGCGTGTCCCAAACGCTGCGCAATATGTTTACAACGGCGCTGTCTTTTATAATGACGGTTTTAACTTTTGTGATAAGCAACCAAGTTAATCTCGCGCTGTCGGCGGACAACGTTACGGCAAAAGCGCTGAAATTCGCGGCGTCGAATTATATCCCGGTGGTCGGCGGCGCGCTCGGCGACGCTATCCGGGCAATCGGTGGCAGCATAGGCGTGCTGCGCTCGACGCTCGGCACCGCGGCGGTCGCGGTGATATTCGCCATAGTGCTCCCCGCGGTTCTTCAGATTTACCTTTGCAGGTTTGCCTTTTCGATTACCGCGTCGGTCGCAAAGCTCGCGGGATGCGATAAGGAAGGTTCGGTTTTCGAGGAGATGCGCGGCATGCTCGGTTTCGGGCTGGCGATACTCATGTCGTGCGCAGTGATGTTCCTCTTTTTCGTCTCGAGCTTCTCGCGCGCCGCCGTGGGGCTGCTTTCGCAGTAAAAAAAGTAAGTCTGCGGCATAGGACGGTACAAAGCTATGGAAGAAGTTTATTCTTATATCTACTCGCTAGCGGTCGCCGCCTCAGCCGCGGGGATAGCGACCGCGCTTGCGCCCGACGGCGGGCAGCTCAAAAAATACGTCAAATACGCCGCATCCCTTTGCATGCTGCTCTTGCTTGCGCTTCCGGCGAAAAACATGATAGCCGCGCTCGCGGACGGGGTGGGGCAGGCAGCGGCGGCGCTCCGCTCGGACTACAGCGCCGAATACCCCGGCGGCGCCGACGAGCTGGTTTTGGCAAAGACAAAGGCGAACCTTGAGGAAAGCCTATCAGAGCTGCTTTCGGCAAAGCTCGGCTGCGAAAAAGAGTCGGTTGAGGTAAAAGTTTCTCTCGAAACGGAAGCGGAGGGCAAGATTAAAGTAAGCGGTATCGGCATAAAAGCTCCCATCAGCGCGAAAACGATAGGGATTGAAATCTGGCTCGCGGAGCAAACCGGCTGCGCGGCGAAAAATGTGGTGGTCGAATGGGTATCATCGGAAACTTAAAAAACGTCAAAGGTATATGGATGCTCGGTGCGCTCTTCTTCGTGGGCGTCGCGCTGATTGTGATAAGCTCGGTCGACTACACGCTCGGGCGCCCGAAAGAGGAGCCGAACCCCCGCACCGATATAATTGACACCTCCGACTATGTCGAGCGGCTCGAACGGGAAGTCGCGGCGCTTATCGAGCAAATCGACGGCGCGGGCGTCGCGCATGTTTTGATAATGCTTGAGTCGGACAGCGAGCATGTGTATGCCTACAACAGCAAAAACGGCTCGCGCGAGTATTTCACCGTGGGCAGCGGCTCGTCCGAGGAGCCGGTGCTGCTACGCCGCATGGCGCCGAGGCTGCGCGGCATAGCGGTAGTGTGTTCGGGCGGCGACAACCCCGTCGTGCAGCAGAAAATCATATCAATGCTCTGTGCGCTGTTTGATTTGCCGTCAACGAAAGTATTCGTATCGGGTTAAAACTATTGTCATAAATTACACGGTTCGTTCATATTATTCTTTCGAAAAAGCCAAACAGAACGCTGAGAGGAGTAGCTGCTATGAAACAATCAACTAAGGATAAAATCGCCCAGATAAAGCACAAGCTGCGTGACCTGCTCACGCCGAAAGCAAAGCGCAGGCTGGCGATCGCGCTTTCGATTTTGCTTATCGGCGGGGCGGTGTACCTCAACTGGCTGTTCTTCTTCGCCGACAAAAGCAATGGCATTTACGACGGTTTTGACGCAACCGGCGGCGAGCCGTCCGATTACCTTGGCGCGGCGGTGCAGGTCGGCGGTGATGTGGCAGGCGAAAAAATCGCAGCCGAAGACAATGGCGCAGCGAGCGTCGCGAGCTATTTCGCGGTGACGACGATAAACCGCCAGCGCGCGCGCGACGAGGCGATCGAAGTGCTGCAGAACATAATAGACGACGTCAACGCGACGGAAGAAGAACGCAGGGCGGCGCTTGACGACATGCGCAACATAGCCATGAACATAGAAAACGAAGCGAACATAGAGGCGCTTGTGGAAGCGAGGGGCATTTCGGACTGCGTCGCGGTAATAAGCAACGGCTACTGCACGGTAGTGGTAGAGTCAAACGGGCTTATGCCAAATGAGGTGGCGCAAATCCAAGAGATAGTATACGAGGTCGCATCGATTCCCCCTGCAAACCTCAAAATCGTTGAAAAAAGCGCATAAAAGCCGCCGGCTCCCAAATCAAAAAAGGGGAGCCGGTTTTCTATGAGGGTGAATATTACATTTTTGTTACAAATTCCGACACAAGGAAACTTTTTTAGGAAAATGCGTCTTTTAACTATGGGTACAAATCCGATAGCGCTGTTGAAAAAGACAAAATCTTATGGTATCATATCAAATATAAAGATGCTTACGACAGCGCAAAAGGATTGGCGCGACACGATAAACAATATGAAAGGAAAGGACACCGATCTGCAGGGTCCGCGGAAAAAAGAGACTATGAAACCCTCCGTTACATACGATGTCCCTCTTTATAAAAAGATAATAGCTGTAGCTTTATGCTTTATAATCGCAGTCTCTGCGGTATCGGCGGCGCTTATGATGGCAATTGTCGGCGTGTTTGACAGCACGGCGGCGGCTGGAGGGAACTTCGTTTTGCCGGGTATGGACGAGCTACCTCCCGACGCTCAGTCGCGGCTCCTGACGGGGCTGCTGAACCCAGACAAAGAGGTCCGGGGCGTGTGGATCGCAAGCGTCACGAACATCAATTTCCCCTCGAAAAAGGGGCTATCGGGCGCGCAGCTAAAAGCCGAGCTTGACGACATAATCGCCACATGCGTTGCGGCGAACCTAAACGCGATATATTTCCAGGTCCGGCCTAACTCCGACGCGCTTTATAAGTCGTCGATCTTCCCGACGTCCGAATGGCTGACCGGAGTGCAAGGCTCGGGGTTGCAGGACAACTTCGACCCGCTTGAATACCTTGTCAAAGCCGCGCACGAGAAGGGAATAGCAGTGCACGCGTGGATAAACCCACTGCGCGTCACGGTGGGCAGCCAGAGCGCGCCGCAGCATGACGTCGCAAAGCTTGCGGCAAACAACCCCGCGCGGCTGCATCCCGAATGGACCGTCGCGTATGCCGACGGCAAGCTCTACTACAATCCCGGCATACCTGAGGTATGGAAGCTTGTCGCCGACGGCATAAAAGAGATAGTTGCAAACTATGACGTCGACGGCGTGGTGTTCGACGACTACTTCTACCCCTACCCGGTCGCGGGCGCCGAGTTCGACGACAAAAAGGAGTTTGAAAAATACGGCGCCGGTTACGCGAGCATCGACGACTGGCGGCGCGACAATATCAACAAGCTCGTCAAAGCCTCTTATGAGGCGGTAAAATCAGTAAAGCCGCACGTCCAGTTCGGCATTGCGCCCGGCGGCATATGGCAGAACGACGACGGCAAAAACGGTGGCAGCGCGACGAATGGGTTTGAGACTTACAAGTCGCTTTACGCCGACACCCTCGCGTGGGTAAAGGGCGGCTACGTCGATTACATCGCCCCGCAGATATACTGGAATTTCGGGCATAAGCTCGCGCCGTACGACGTTTTGGTCCGTTGGTGGAACGCGCAGCTTATCCAGTACCCGAACGTAAAGCTCCTCATCTCCCACGCCGCGTACAAAGTCCCCGAGTGGAACAGCTCGAGCGAGATAGCCGAGCAGGTCGCTTACGCGCGCAGCGAGGCAGCCTACCGCGGCAGCATTATGTACGGCTACGCGGCGATAAAGGATAACACGCTTGGGCTGCGCGACGCGCTGGCGAAGATATACTCGGAGGAGATAATCTACGCAAACCTAACCTCCGACGGCAGCCCGGTGACGATAACCTCGCCAAAGAGCGGCAGCACGCTTAACTATGAGAATACATACTTAATCGGCAAATGCGACCCGGGCTACCCGCTGTATCTTGACGGCAAACCGGTCAGCTTTACAAAGAGCGGATATTTCTCGGTTTTTGTCCCGCTAAAGCCCGGAACAAATACCTTTAAGTTCACCCAAAACGGCAAAGACACCCTCGTGACGATAACGCGCGGCGGCACGGCGCAGACGGGCACTACATACGCCACGATGGACCGCTTTACGGTTATACCGAACGCGCCGACAAACGATCTGTCGGTCGGCGGCGGAGAGAAGATAACCGTTTCGGCGTACGCGCCCTCGAAAAGCACCGTAACGGCAACGCTCGCGGGGCAGACGGTAACGCTTTCGCCGACGATAAAGCCGCCGGACAACGCCACATATATGCGCGAGCTTTATACCGGCACGATAACGCTGCCCACAGCCGAAAAGTGGACGATAAAGGACCTCGGCAATATCACATTTACCGCTAAGCGCGGGGGCGAGACCGCTACGGCAACCGGCGTGGCGGTCCGCGTGCTCGGATTCGACGCCGTCTTTATGGTCGAGGTAATAAAAGACGACGCCGAGCTGAAAATCTCGCCTTCAAGCTGGTATTACGACGACTATACGCCTCAGGCTGCGGGAATGCGCGACGTCGCGGTGCGGCAGGAGAAGGGTTACTATAAGCTGCGCAGCGGCGGCTGGATAGCTGAAAAGGACGTCAAAGTCACGCGCGGCTCGACCGTCCCGCTCGCGACATTGAGTTCGGCAGAGATTACGGCTGACGCGAAATATACATACCTGAAGCTCGGCGTCTCCCAAAACGTGCCGATGAACGGCTACTACAAGGACGGCGCGTTCTACCTTGTGCTTTTCAACACCAGCGCGGACAACGCCCAAACGCCGTCTGTAGGCGCGGGCAAGCTGCTTTTTTCTGAGGTCAAAAAGTCGGCGGATAAGTCGAAAAACACGGTCACGTTTACGCTCAAGCTTAATTACCCCGAAAACTTCTACGGGTTTGAGTTCGATTACGAAGCCGGCAAGGCAGTGGTAAAATTCCGCAACCCGCAGAATCTCGCTGCGGGCGACAAGCCCCTCTCCGGCAAGACGATACTGCTCGATGCAGGGCACGGCGGCGACGAGCCGGGCACGACCGGGCCTGTCCCCGGAAAAACCGAGGCATACTTCAACCTAGAGATTGTGCTCGCTGCAAAGCCGCTGCTTGAGAAGCTCGGCGCGAACGTCGTGCTCACGCGCACGGAGGACGTGACCTTCAAGCTTTCGCCCGACAGGCTCGACTTTGTAAATAAGACTAACCCCGACCTCTGCGTGTCCGTCCACCAGAACGCGCTCGACTACAACAACGACATCACGCGCGTGCGCGGCACCGTGGGGTTGTACTGGCAGCAGTCGGGCAAGCTGCTATCGCGCTGCGTCTCCTCGGCGGTAGCGAAAGCTCTCGGATACTATGAGCGCAACGTTACCCAGCAGCGGCTCGCGATGGTACGCAACCCCAAATTCCCGTCGACTCTTGTCGAGGTTTCATTCCTCACCTGCGTCGAGGAGGTCGAGCGGCTGTCGTCCGGCGGCGTCGAGATTGCCGCAAAGGCAATTGTCGACGGAATACTCGAGTTTTACAGGCGGCAGGAAGCGTTTATAAATGAATACGGTAAATAAAATAGCAGCTTTTATGCTGATTTTTGCCATGCCGCTTTCTTTTGCGGCGTGTACCGTAAAAAATGGCGATATGATAAATACCGAAACAAGCGCTGTCGTTCAAACCGAGCTTGAAGAGGAGACAGAGGAAGCCCTCGAGCCTCAAAACCAAAAGACAATCGAAAACATTGAGTTTTACCCGACCGTTTACAAGAACATAACCTATAAAAAAGCCGGGGACGCCGAGCTGCAGCTTGACATCTACGGCCCGACGGTCCCGACATTCGGGCCGGTGCCTGTGCTGCTTTATGTGCACGGCGGCAGCTGGGTCTCCGGCACCCGTTCGATTGAAGACGCAGGGCAAATCACCGCAATCGTGGACGGCATCCGCGCGCTCGGCGTGGCGGTTGTGCCGGTTTCGTATAGGCTGACGAGCGAGACCGTGACTTTCCCCGCGCATATAAATGACGTGTGCGACGCCATACGGTTTATTGTAAAGCACGCTGACGAGTATAACCTTGACCCGCAGCGCATCGGGCTTATCGGGTTTTCGGCCGGCGGGCACCTTTCGCTGCTCGCGGGATTTTGCACGACCGAGTTCGGCGACGCCCCCGAGCTTGCGGGCGTCGAGTTTGACGTTAAATGCGTCATCGATTTCTGCGGCCCTGCCGACCTGACGCAGCTAACAGACGTGCCGACCGAAGCCGAGCGAGTTTATGCGCTAGCGATACTAAAGAGCTTCCTCGGCGCCGAGCTCGAAGGCAACGAGGAGCTTTACGCATACGCCAGCCCGATAAGCCACGTCGGCAAAAACCCGGACCTTTCGCTGCTTGTGGTGCAGGGTAAAAACGACGAGCTTGTGCCATATGTGCAGGTGGACAGGCTGTACGAGCGTTGCAGCGGGGCGGGGTACGATATAAAATACATCCTCGTCGAAAACGCCACGCACGCATTCGCTCCAGCCGACACGTCGCGCCCGACGTCACCCACGCTGGCGGAGATAATAACCGAGTGCGTCGAGTTTATAAAAGCAAAACTAATCGCCTGAGCCGGGGAGCCGGTATGCTCCCCGGCCTGCGCCTGTTTACAAAAACATGGGTGCACAGCAGCATTTTCCCGGGCTGCTGCGGCAGGCGGCGGATTACGCGTAGCGGGCGTAGTAGATGGTGGCGAGCCTGTTGAGTGCCTTTTCGCGGATGCGGTAGATGTGCGAGCGCTCAAATCCCAGTATTTCGGACAGCGTGCCGACGCGGTCTTCGGCGTTGTCATCGAGGAAAAACACCTTAAGAGTGGTTTTCTCCCGCTCGGGCAGCTCGGCGATTGCCCTCTCGATACCGGCAATCTCCTCGGCGTAAGCAGCGAGCTTGAGCTTGTAGAAGTCTTTGCGCGTGATGTAGTCGATAAGCTTGTCCTCGTATTTGCTTGAGCCTCCGCGGTTCGGCACGGTGCTGCATGTCACCCCACGCGCCGAGGTGATTAGGTTTTCAAGCGCTATGAGCTTCTCCTCGAGTATGCGGCTCCTAACTTTTAAGAGCTTGTAGCGCTTTAGCAGCTCTATTGCCTTTTCTTTGTTCGTCAAGCCTTAGGTACCCTCCTTTTTATGCGATTTTCACTTGACTTGCGCGCGGATTACGGTTATCATAAAATTGCAAATCCGCGTTCGCTGCTTTAAGTTTAATTCCGCTATTTCGGAACGTCAAGTGAAATTTCCGGTATTCCGGAATATTTGTGGAGCTGTACAAATGTTCAAAGAAAATTTTATGCGCCTTTTACAAAAACATGGGATATCCGCCCTGAAGCTGGCGAAGGAGCTCGGTATTCCGAAATCGGTCGTCTACGAATGGCGCAGCGGCCAGCGCTTGCCGAGCGCGGAGAACCTCGCCAAGCTTTCGCGCTATTTCGGGGTGACGCTCGAGGAGCTGCTCGGCGAGCCGCTACCGGAGAATATCGTCGTCACAAACGGCGAGGAGCGCGAGCTGATACTGCTTTTGCGCGCGGCGCGCGAGGTTTCCGGCGAGGAGCGCGACGCCATTATGGAAAAATTCCGGCTTGGCATGGAAAAATACCTGAGCGCAAGCGCGCCGGCGAACGGCAGGCGCAACGGGAAAAATGGCGGCGCTGATTCGCAGTGAGCTTTGCGCGGCAGCGGCATACCGCCTGCTCGCCCGCCAGGGGCTGGGGAGCATCTACTCGCTCGGTTTTTTCGATATGCGAAAGATTGAGGTCCCCGGCGTGATAGTCGACAGCTTCGAGCGGTTTTGCGAGATATCCGGCGTCTCGCTAGCGTTTGACGGGCTTGGCGCGACGATAATATATCGCGGAAGGCGGATTATCCTTTACCGGGAGTCTGCGCCGGGCGGGGCGCGCAGGCTGAACTGGACGATAGCGCATGAGGTCGGCCACGCGCTGCTTTGCCATGCCGAAAGCACGAGGCTGTCCGAAGCTGAGGCTGACGTTTTTGCGGCGGAACTTCTTATGCCCGAGCCGGCGATTAGGGTGCTCGACGCGTTTTACGGCTACCCGCTTTCGCCCGGCGAGCTTACGGCGTGGTTCAACGTCTCGCGCGTGGCAGCCGAGCGCAGGCGGGCAGAGCTTGACAGGCGCCCTTCCATAGACAGCCCCGCTGCTGACGAGCTTATAAAGCGGCTGTTCCCGGAGCATATCTTCGCGCAGGCGGGGCGCATATTGCACAAACTTAGCCCTTTGTGCGAAGCTTGAGCGGTATTTCGGTTTTACCGCGCGGAAAATTTGCGCGCGGCTTTTTTATGCCTAAACGACACGGCAAAGGATATAAAGTATGACAGGGATTGTTTTAAGTAACAACAAGATTTTGTCTTACGCGAATTATTACGACTTGCGGTTTAAAATTACGGAAGGCGAGGATAAGGCCTACCCCGGCCAGTTTTTGCACATTAGCTGCGGGCCGGGGTTTACCTTGCGCAGGCCACTTTCTATTTGCGAGGTGGAAGGCGGCGTATATCGAGTTTGCTACGAGGTGCGCGGGCGCGGCACTGAGCGGCTTTCAAAGCTTGAGCCGGGCGATATAGTCGACACTCTTCCGCCCGCAGGGCGCGGGTTTTCGCTGCGGGAAGAGTGCCGCGCGCTCTTGGTCGGCGGCGGCATCGGCATCTACCCGCTCCTATGGCTCGCGAAACTATATGGCAAGCGCGCCGACGCGATGCTGGGCTTTAGGTCGCGAGCGCTTGTGCATATGGACGCCGAGTTTGCGGCGCACTGCGAGAATGTGGGCGTCATCACCGACGAAGACGGCTTTGTCACGCGGCTTGCAGAGGAGGCGCTGGCTATGGCTGCGGGGCAGGGAAGGCAGTATGAGGTAATCCACGCCTGCGGGCCGAAGCCGATGCTGCGCGCCATAGCCGCGCTTGCCGAGCGATACGGCGTAAGCTGCGAAGTGAGCCTAGAGGAGCGCATGGCATGCGGCGTCGGCGCGTGCATGGGCTGTGTCTGCAAGATAAAAAGCGGCGGCGCGTACGAGTATAAAAGGGTGTGCGCCGACGGGCCGGTATTCGATGCGCGGGAGGTGGCTTGGGAATGACGATGCCGGATATGTCGGTAGATATTGCCGGCGTGAAGCTTAAAAACCCCGTCATAACCGCCTCAGGCACCTGCGGGTATGGCAGGGAGTATCTGACGTTTTACGCGCCCGAGGAGCTCGGCGCGATTACCGTCAAATGCGTGACGCTCGAGCCGCGCGAGGGCAATCCCCCGCCCAGGGTAGCCGAAACCCCCGGGGGAATGCTAAACGCCATCGGGCTTCAAAACCCCGGCGCGCGGTACTTTCTCGAAAACGAGCTGCCGTGGCTGAAGTCGCGCGGCGCGACGGTAATTGTAAACATCGCAGGCAACACCGTTGAGGAATACGTCAAGGTAGCCGAGCTTATCGACGAGTCAAGCTCTGACATGATAGAGCTGAACATATCCTGCCCGAACGTTAAAAAGGGCGGCATTGCGTTCGGCGTCGACCCCGCGGCGGTAGAAGCCGTCACGCGCGCGGTGAAAGGCGCCGTAAAAAAGCCGCTAATCGTGAAGCTTTCGCCTAATGTGACCGATATAACGGAGATTGCACGCGCGGCGGAGGCGGGCGGCGCCGACGCGCTAAGCCTTATAAACACCCTCCTCGGCATGAAAATCGACGTCAAGGCGAGAAAGCCTCTTTTGGCAAATATGACGGGCGGACTTTCCGGACCCGCGGTGCTGCCGGTCGCGGTGAGGATGGTATGGCAAGTCTCGCGCGCGGTGAAGCTGCCGATAATCGGGATGGGCGGCGTGCACGACACCGAGTCGGCGCTGGAGATGCTGATGGCAGGCGCGGACGCGGTGGCGGTCGGCACCGCGATGTTTTACGACCCGTACGCGCCGATAAAGATTCGCGACGGGCTTTTGCGCTTCTGCCGCGAAAACGGTTACCGCTCGCCGTCGGAGCTGAAAATAAAGGAATAAAAAACGCCCGCTCGGTTTGCGCAGGCGGAAAAATGAAGGCGGATGTACCCGGTACATCCGCCTTTTTTTAAACTGACGCGAGCGGCATGGTAATCGTCGCTTTGAACATGTCGCCGTCGATTTCAATTTTGAGCCTGCCGCCCTGAAGCTCGGTAAGGCTCTTCGCGATTGAAAGCCCAAGCCCGCTGCCTTCGCCGCTGCGCGAGCTGTCGCCGCGCACGAAGCGCTCGGTAAGCTCGTCGGGGTCGATGCCGCCGAGCTGCTCGGAGGATATGTTGCGGACGGTGACGGTCGCCATGCTCCCGCTCGCGGCTGCGTCGATATAGACGCGGGTACCCGGCATCGAGTATTTGCAGACGTTTGATAGCAGGTTGTCAATCACCCGCCAGAGCAGCTTGCCGTCGGCGAGCGCGTAAATCGGCCGCTTTGACATGCGGATTATCGGGGTAAGCCGCACCGTAGCGAGCCGGTCGGCGTACTCTGCCGCCGACTGGTCGACAAGCTCGCAAATGTCCGTCGGCTCGAGCTTTACGTCGATGTTGCCCGTCGAGGCTTTGGAGGCTTCGATGAGGTCGCTCGTTAGTTTCCTAAGCCTTTGCGCCTGCCGGTCGAGGACGTCGAGGTATTTTTGCGCCGAGTCGGTTGGCATCGGCTCTTTTTTCAGTAGGTCGACGTAGTTTATAATCGAGGTTATCGGCGTTTTAAGGTCGTGCGAAACGTTGGTGATAAGCTCAACTTTCATGCGCTCGCTTTTCGAGCGCGCCTCGACCGCTTTCGCCAGCCCTTCGCTTATGCGGTTGAAGTTGTCGGCGATGTTTTTCGCCTCGCCGTGAAAGCCTGTGGTATCGAACCTATACTCTAGGTCGCCTTCGGCGAGCCTGCCACTGCCCTGCCGGAGCTGGACAAGCTCGTGCGCCGCTCGGATTAGCGTCGCAAACGCGCCGATATTCAGCGCGGCGAGAAAAATAAAAGCGAAAAATTGCCCGATACCCGAGCCGTCCTTTCTCGACTCGACAAAGCCAAGGCAGAAAAAGAGGTTGAAAAACAAGAATCCGGGCACAATCAGCGCGGCTTTTCCCACCGCGGGAAGCATCTCGAAAACGGCAAGCGCCCACTCCCATACCTTTTTGGCAACTTTGCCCGCAAACGCGCAGAGCCGCCAAAGTATGGTGTTTTTCAAAAGCTTTTTCGCCTTCAGCCGCACTACGGTAGTGTACGCCAGCGCGAGGAATAAAAGCAGAGCCATTGCCGCAATTCCCGCGTAAACGGTAACGGCGAGCATTACTGTGCTTGTGACGTTTGTGCTTGCAAAACCAAAGTCGATATCCGCGACGATATCGTAAAGCAATACCGACGCCACAAAAACGGCGATCAAGAAGATGTCATATGGTATGCGGTCGAGCACTCCCTCGCGGACGCCTTCCTCGCCGTACCTTATGCCAGCTACTTTCATCAGATAAATAAAAAGCACAATCGAAAAAATCGCCCCGAGCGCCGCGCAAACCGGCGCGATGTGCCTAAGGCGGTAGAGAAAGCCGAAGTAGCCATAAAGCCTCGCAAACTTTCCGCCGGTGTCCGCCAGCGGCTTTGCGAGGTAAACCTCAATCCTCGCTTTAGCCGCGATGTCGGGCTTTCCGTCAATCTTAATCTCAAGGACGAACTCGTCGCTTATGGAGGCGCCGTAATCTTGCGGAACCTCGCCGAAAGCATAGAGCTCATTCCCTGCAAGGTCTGATATTTCGACCCTTACGCTGGCGTTAGGCTCCGGCGCCGCCAATTTGCCAAGCTCGGTGCTAATGACCGAAAAGTAGACGTCGGCGTCGATGTACTCGCGATTAGCGTTGTCTTTAAGCAGCAGCCTTATGCTCCAAAGCTCGTTTCTCAGCCTGTTTTGGCACATCCCGGAGGAGAAAAACGCCTCCTCCGCCGACGCGTAGCCCCCGTAAAACCCGCCGTCGGCGCACATGTAGATAAAAGTTATACCCAAAAGCAGCGTTACCGTCGCCGCCAGCACGAACGCTATGACCGCCATGGTCTTAGCGGCGAATGAGTAAAGCCCGCTTTCGGCTTTTTTGTTTTGTTCGATGCCGTTCATTCTAATTTATACCCCTGCCCCCAAACAACTTTTATGTATCGCGGAGAAGAGGGATCGATCTCCAGCTTCTCGCGCAGATGCCTGATATGCACGGCGATTGCGCTCTCGGCGCCGAACGGAGCCTCTCCGCGCACCGCTTCGTAAAGCTGTTTTGACGAAAACACTCGCCCCGGCTCGCGTATGAGGACTTTCAGCAGCTCAAACTCGGTGGGCGTAAGCGAGACCGGCTCGCCGTCGAGCGTGACGGTTTTTGAGCCGTCGTCGAGCACAATGCCTTTATGCTCATATATGCCGGGCTTGCTGCCAAGGTCGGTTGCGCCGCCGAGCTTCGTGTACCTGCGCAGCTGGGCTTTTACGCGCGCCAAAAGCTCGACCGGGTTAAACGGCTTAGTCACATAGTCGTCGGCGCCGATGTTCAGCCCGAGCACGATGTCGGTGTCCTCGCTTTTCGCGGTTAGCAGGATAATAGGTATACCTCCCGTAATACCCTCGCTCTCGCGGAGTTTCACCGTCGCCGCGATACCGTCGAGCTTGGGCATCATGATGTCCATAATCACAAGGTGCACCCGCTCCGACGCGATGATTTTGAGCGCCTCTTCGCCGTCGTGCGCCACAAGGACGTTGTAGCCTTCGGCGGACAGGTATATTTTAAGCGCCGAAGCGATGTCGGCGTCGTCGTCGCAGACTAGTACGTTGTACATCAACTATAACCTCCCGGCTTACGCGATTATTATATTAGATTATTCCTTAAGATAAAAGAAGCCGCCCGCTTAAGATTTTATTAAGATTATAGCTTTTTCTGTAGGGCGAGTTGTTATATTATTGTTAAAACAAAAGAGTGATTCTTGAAAACGCGGGGCGAGTGTGCTATCATAAGCTACAGGCTGGATTTCGCGTAATAAATCGCCGCGCCTCCGAATAAGATATAGCGCCTGGAGGTGTGGCGACTTGAAAAAACGCGCTGCTACTTTTGCCGCCTTTGCGGTTTTGTTTTTTATACTGTCCGGCTGCTCCGCGTCGGCTGCCGAAAGCTGCCTTGATTATATGTCGTCGCCGTTTACGCTCTACGGCAGGTTCGAGTGCGGCGGGATTGAGTATACGCTTGGCATAGAGTATTTTTCCGACGGCTCGCTTGTCGCAAAGGTCAGCTCGCCGGAGCGCATCGCGGGCTGCACCGTGACGCTGTCGCCTGACGGCGGCGCGGAGCTATCGTTCGGTGGGATAACCGTAACGGTCGCCGACGGCGAGAATATATTAAACTACGGCGCGCTTGCGGCGCTGCGCGAGCTGGTGCTCCCGCCTAAAGAGGGGCTGCTCTCGGTGGAGCTTGTGAAACTCGGCAGCCGCACCTATAACCTCGCGAAGTTTGAAACAAAGCGCGGCAAGGTATCGGTATGGTTCGACAAAAGGGGGGTACCCGTCCGCTTCGGCGCCGACGATGTGACGCTGTCGGTAACTTCGTTTGAAAAAAGGGCGAGCCATCATAAAGCCGGCATGGCTCAAAGTTATAATCTAAGCTTTTATAACAATAAGAGATTGGCAATGTCAAAACCGCTTACATACGCAAAAATAAATCTTAAAAACTTGGTCTTAAATTACCGCACCGTGCGCCGATATATAGGCACGGATCTTATATGCGTCACAAAAGCCGACGCGTACGGCCACGGAGCCTCGCTGTGCGTTCCCGCGCTCTATGAGGCGGGCGCGCGCTTTTTTGCGGTCGCGAACATCAGCGAGGCTATCTCGCTTAGGGAATGCCTTGGCGGAGCGGACGACGCCGATATAATAATCCTCGGCGCAACGATGCCTGAGGACGCGCCCGAGCTAGTGCGGTATAACCTTATCCAAACGCTTTACAGCTACGATTACGCGCGGGCGCTGGCCGAGAGGGTCCCAGCAGGCGCGCGCGTGCGGGCGCATATAAAAATCGACACAGGCATGAACAGGCTCGGTTTCCCTTGCAGTGGCGAGGGAATCGGGCAAATAGCGGAGGTATGCTCCGATAAAAGGTTTGTGTGCGAGGGGCTGTTTTCTCATTTTGCGTGCTCGGATGAGCTTGACGAGCGCGGGCAAAAGCTGACGCAAACCCAGCTTGAGCGCTACGCGTCCGTGTGCGAGGAGCTGAAAAGGCGGGGCATAGCCTTCCGCCTGCACCATATACGAAACAGCGCGGCGGCGCTGCTTCATCCCGAAACCGCGCTTGACCTGGCACGCGCCGGGATAGTGCTATACGGGCTGCCCCCCGCCGACGGCATTGAGCTTCCGATAAAGCTTTTGCCGGTGATGGATTTCTGCACGACCGTCACGCATGTCCACACGCTGCGCGCGGGCGAGTCGCTCAGCTACGGCGCCGTGTTTACTGCGCCGCGCGACATGAAAGTCGCGACGCTGGCGGTCGGCTACGCTGACGGCTACTTACGCGCGTATGCCGGCAGCGGCAAAGGCGACGGCGCGACGGTGCGCATCCGCGGTGTCGATTGCCCAATAATCGGGCGGATTTGCATGGACCAGTGCATGTGCGCGGTGGACGAGGTGCCGGACGTATCTCCCGGCGACGAGGCTTTGCTGTTTGGTGAAGGCAAGCCGGTCGAGGAGTTGGCAAGGCTAGCCGGGACGATAAATTACGAGTGCGTCTGCCTAATCGGCAAGCGCATACCGAGGTTAGTAACCGAAAAATAAGGAGCGGCGCGTCATATCGCGCCACTCTTTTTGGGTTTTGCGACAAAAAAGCCGCCCCGTGATGGGGGCGGCAAAGAGGGGGAAACGGCTGGATGGCAGCCGCTGAGCAGGAATTTTCGGTAAGCCTAGGCTACACGCGGACAAAACGGGTTTATAAGCAAAAGTCGCCTTAAACCTTTAAAAATATAAATATATCGATATGTAAAAACTTAAAACGACAAGCTGTTATGAAGAATATTTCATAGCCAGGCGCAGGTTGTCGGCGATCATGGCTATAAACTCGCTGTTTGTCGGTTTGCCGCGATTGTTTTGAATCGTGTATCCGAAATAAGAATTCAGCGTCTCGATGTCCCCGCGATCCCAGGCGACTTCGATTGCATGGCGAATGGCGCGCTCAACACGGGATGAGGTTGTCTGATACTTTTTCGCCACCGACGGGTACAAAATCTTAGTCACCGAGTTAATAATGCTCGAATCGTTGACCGCCATCATAATTGCGGTGCGCAGATACTGATAGCCTTTGATATGCGCCGGCACGCCGATCTGATGGATAACTTTCGTGACCTGTGCTTCAAGGTCGTGACGGTTGCGGAGCGGATCCGGGATGCCGCGGTTCGGGTTGCGCATCTCCCGGTTTGCCATAATGCGCTTAATGCGCTCGTCGAGCGAGTTGTAGTCGAAGGGCTTGACCATGCAGTATTCGGCGCCGGCTTCGGTTGCCTCGCTGAATATGTTCTGGTTGTTGACGATCGATATTATTATAAAGGAGGGCGGCAGGTCTTTCCCGAAGTTGAGCGACTTGATGCTTCGCATTACCTGGATGCAGTCGAGCTTGGACAGCCACGCGTCGGCAAGCACTATGTCGGGATGGTTTTTGTCGATACGGTAGAGCGCATCCTCGCCGTTTACTGCCTCCTCTATATCAGTATAACCCAAATTTTGTAAGTTAGCTTTGCACGCACGTCTGAAATCCGCATTTTCGTCCGCGATTAAAATCTTAATCCTACTGCTATCAATTCTGCTGCTATCCATTCTTCCATCTCCGTTTTCTTAGTCTGCAATTTTTGCCGGAATACGCCCCGGGCTGGCATTTCCGGCAAGTGTTGTGTTGCTGAGTGTATAATACCACAATTTGGAATAGATTGCAATAGCTAACAAAAAATAAATGTACACAAATTATTGGGATTAGAAATATTAACTATGCACAAAATGTAGTTTTTAATCCGACTTTTTCCGACTTATTGGTAAAATTTTAATCGTTGCAAAATCTAATCTATTGTTGCCTTGCGCATGTATTTGTTCATTTATGACGAATGTGGCAAAAATTTCGCAAGGTAGGGAAAAACCGCGGCTGATGCGTCAACTTCCGTCGCATTTTTGATGCATTTCGCCCAAAGATTTGCTATGCCCAAATCCTGCCGGGCGTTTTGCGCTGTCCGCCTGCTATAAGCGCCGCCGAAGCAAAAGCGCCGCGTGAGCCGCTCCTGAGGGGAAATGCCACAGCCTGAGTTTTGCCGCCAAAAGCGCCTAATCTGCCCGGCAAGCTGCGGCGAAACCGAATATTTCAAAGAAAGTACTTTCGGTTTTTAAAATTATGTGTTATACATTATAGTACAAAACAGCTTGCCGGTGTAATTTTAAATGAAAAGGTGAAACCCAATGAAAACAGCTGAAATACTTGTTATGCTCCCGTTTGATGAGGAGCACAAAAGGCGCCTTGCCGAAGCTGCCCCGGGCTGCAAGATAATATACAGCAAAGACCCAGCCGACGGCTTCGATGCCGAGATAATAGTCGGGCAGTTCCCGCCGGAGAGGTTGCATGAGGCGAAAAACCTGCGGCTGCTACAGCTCAGCTTTGCAGGAGCGGACAGGTATGTCGCGCCGGGCGTATTGCCGGAGCATGTGACTTTGGCTTGCGCCACGGGTGCGTATGGGCTCGCCATCTCCGAGTATATGGTGGCGGTCACGCTCGCGCTGAGCAAGAAACTGCACCTTTACCGCGACAACATGCACAGCCGCCGCTGGGCGAGCTTGGGCAAAGTCAGCTCCATTTACGGCTCGGTAGTGCTGACCGTGGGCCTCGGCGATATCGGCGGCTCATATGCCAAGCTGATGAAGGCATTTGGGGTATACAACATCGGCGTGCGCCGCACGCGCACCGAAAAGCCCGACTATGTGGACGAGCTTGTGACGACGGAGCGGCTCGACGAAGTGCTGCCCCGCGCCGACTTCGTAGCGCTTGCGCTGCCCGGCGGGCCTGCAACCGCGGGGATTATCTCGCGCGAGAGGATAGCGCTGATGAAGCCCACGGCGTTTTTAATCAACGTCGGTAGGGGCACAGCGGTGGACACCGAGGCGCTTTGCGACGCGCTCGAGTCGGGCCGGCTTGCCGGCGCCGCGCTTGACGTCACGAACCCCGAGCCGCTGCCGGCAGACCACAGGCTATGGCGCTGCGAAAACGTGCTGATTACCCCGCATGTGGCCGGGCACTACCACCATCCCGCGACGTTTGGCAAAATTGTCGACATCTGCATCGAGAATATCGTAAACTACCTCAGCGGCAAGCCGCTTCGCAATGTTGTCGACCCCTCCACGGGCTATGCGAGCGTGCGCTGACTCCGCATTCTTTAGCCGCTTTTATTATTTTAGCACATAACTACTATTCCGGCGTGCAGTCGCTGCACGCCTTTTCGTTTGTGAGTTTTGCAATCTCTTCGCATGCTAGATCAGCCAAATCTGTGGGCGAAAGTTCCGGCGCGCCCGCGATGACCGTTCCGCAGCGGCTGATAGGCAGAAGGATTCTTGTCGCCTTACTGCGAGCCACGGCGGCTGCCATGCGCTCGGTAACCTCGCCGAGCATCGAGTCGGCGAGCACAATCCCAAGCGGGCCGACGATGAAGTCTGCGTTTGCCGAGCAGACGACGACCGGGTTTTCGCCGGTCGCGCCGGCGGTTGCGCCCGATTTTAGCATGTTAGCGGTGGCGATGCTGTTTGTACCGACCGCGATTATTTCCGCGTCGGGGAAACGCTTTTTTAAGTTTTCTATAACCCGGCAGCCGATACGGCCGCCCTGACCGTCAATAACTAGTATTCTCATGTGGTTTTTTTAATAAAAATTCATTTAACTGACAAACAATCCCATTCTATTATAACGCCTTCGGCGAAATATGTCAATATATGTCGCGGAACAATGGGGCATATGTGGCATAAAATGATAAAAAAGCCGATGCGAGGTGCGTTTTTATGCTTGACGCAAACGGCGACATGCGGCAGGCGGAACCTATAGAAGATGTTCCGACTATTAACACAGGTTCGCTAATAGTCTTTGTCCTCGACGCCGGCGGCGCGCTGCCGGTTACCGGCGCAAGGGTTAGGATATATCACTCCGGCGACATGGGCGGGGAGCCGATCGCCGAACTAATATCCGGCGAAAACGGCAAAACCGAAGCCATATATCTGCCTACGCCGCCGGTATCGATTTCCGATATCCCCGACAGAAGCCCGGGGGTGTTTGAGCTGTACGACATTGTTGTTTCGCTTGACGGGTATTTCGACGTGGTGAGCCGAAACATACCGGTTTACCCGCAAGTGCTGTCAATCCAGCCGGTCTATATGGTCCCGATGACAAGGCTTGGAGGGCAAAACCCGGGCTTATAAGGAGGCGCATTTATGCGGAATACAGTAAAAATACCGGAGCTTATAACCGTTCACGCAGGGCCGCCGGACGCCCCGGCGAAAAATTACACGATACCGTACACCGATTACATAAAAAACGTCGTCTCGCGCGCCGTCTCGCCGCTTTGGCCGGAGGAAGCGATACGCGCGGTGATAATTGCGGCGCAGACATACGCGCTTGGAAGGCTCGCCGAAGGGTACTATAGGGGTAAGGGTTATGGATTTGACATCACCGGCGACGACGGGCACGACCAAAGGTTTGAGCCGGACGGCTGGGTTTTCGCGAATGTGAGCAGGCTTGTCGACGAGCTTGCCGATTTTTATGCCTCAAGAGCAAAAAGCCAATCGCCAATAAGGCTTACGTACCATGATGAAGGCGAACGGAGCTGGTCATACGCCCCAAACGATGCCGAAGGCGACGGGCTCACTCCAAAGCTTGCCTGCCGGCGCGCGCTAAAAGGGCGGACCGCCGAAGAGATACTGCGCAAGGCTTTCGGCGATATACAAATCCTGCGCGGGAACGAAAGGGGCGCCATGCCCGCGCGCTGCCCGCTCTCGGCGGGCGACAGGGGCATGGACGTCGCCGAGCTTCAGCGAAGGCTTAACCTTATCTCAACCTCATTTGCCGGCATCCCGAAGGTTAACCCCGCGGAAAGCTATTACGGCCGCTCCACCGAAAATGCTGTGCGCGCCTTCCAGCGCATTTTTGAGCTGCCCGATACGGGGAGGGCCGATAGGGCGACGCTGCGCCGCATAAAAACCGTCTACGATTTGGTGCGGCGGCTCCTAAAGTGCCGCGAGGCTTGGCGCTTGCCTTACCCGCTTCCCACGCCGCGGACGGTGCCACAAAAAGAAGGCCAAGAGGGAGAAACGCCGTTTAGGACGCTCACCGAAAGCGATTCCGGCGAGGATGTGCGCTTCGCGCAAAACCTTCTCAATATCGCCGCGCTTTACACCCGCACAGTAAAACCGGTCCCGCCGACGGGAGTTTACGACCGCGCAACCACCGAGTCGGTGGTGGATTTCCAGCTTACATACGGTTTGCCGCCAACCGGCGACATCGACCTTGAAACCTACGAGGCGCTGCTCAGCTTGTATAATGTGGCATACGCGCGGCTGAACGCCAGCGCGTTTATCCCACAAGCAGTGCCGTTCGGGGGCAGGGAGCTGCGGCTTGGCTCGCGAGGCGACGACGTCTATTGGCTGCAGACCTACCTGAACTGCGCCGCCGACCTTTATGGCGATGTTGTGGGAAGGGTGAGGGTCACCGGCACATACGACGCCGAAACCCGCGAGGCTGTCAGGGCGGTTCAGCAAATCCACGGGCTTGAGCCGACAGGCATTGTCAAGGAAGGCGACTGGGCTATAATCGCCGCGTTATACAACGACTGCGCGGCGGCAAGATTCCTCGAACCGGGCATATTACCGCCAAGCTTGCCGCGAGGCCAACGCCGGATAGACGGCGAGGTGATGTATTAGCGCGCTCCCGGGAGCGCGATTCCCCCAGAACATATAAGGCAGCCGATTTCGCCGCTTGGAAAAGACGAAGGAAGAATATACCAGTTAAAGGAAAATTGAGAAAAAACATATCCAAAATAGATTGAGGGACATATTTTAAGATAACCGTCCGTAACAGCGGACGGTTTTTTTATTTTGACTATCTTTGACTTTGACTATCTTTGACTTTTATCATATAATGAATATGCAAAGTCAAAGAAGGTCAAACTAGTGGCGGAGGTGGTCAGCGGTTGCTTTTGGCAGACGAGATTGCACGCTTTATCGAGAACATGCTTGCCGAGGCGGGCGGCTGCCTTGAGATTTGCCGCAACGACTTGGCGGGCAAAATCGGCTGCGTCCCGAGCCAGATTAGCTATGTGATAACGTCACGGTTTACACCCGACCGCGGCTATATAATAGAAAGCAGGAGAGGCGGCGGCGGGTATATTAGGATTATAAAGAAAGAGTTTCATAAAAACCAGTATATAATGCATTTTATACAGGCGGTAGGCGGCGAAATCAGCGCCGAAAACGCGGCGGTGTTCGTGAGGAACCTTGAAGGACACGGCATCGTTTCGGCGCGCGAGGCGGCGATTATAATAGCCGCCTCGCAGGCGGTGAACGACAATGCGACACGCGCCGAGCTGCTAAAGAACGTCGCGGTGACACTGATGAAGTGACCGCGGCGCCGGAAGCTTGGTTAACTTAAGAAACAAAAGGGGTAATGATAGATGCTTTGCCAAAAATGCAAAATGAAACAGGCGAATGTCTTTTTCAAGCAGACGATAAACGGCAAGACCACTCAGCTCTGCCTCTGCGAGGACTGCGCCGCCGAAAGCGGCATAGGGTTTGATTTCGGATTTGGGCTTGGCAAATCGTTCATGCCGGGGCTTTTCGGCAGCGTGTTTGAAGCGCTCTCCGACGGGATTTCCTCGGACTTTTTGGGAAGCCAAAGCACGTTTACAGAAAAACGCTGCCCCATGTGCGGCGCCTCATTTGTCGACATTACGCACAGCGGCAAAGTCGGCTGCGCGAAATGCTACGAGACTTTTGCGCCGGAGCTTTCGGGCACTCTGCAGGGCATTCACGGGAATGTCAAACACATTGGCAGAAGGCCTAAGAGGATTGCATAAACGCGCGCGGCGCGAACAAAAATTTAAAAAACGGAGGAATGAGAGTATGGCATGGTACAATTCGCCCGGCCCGGAAAACGATGTGGTGATAAGCTCTCGGATTAGGTTTGCGCGCAACCTCGCGGGTTACCCGTTCACCTCTAGGCTGACCCCGCAGAAGGCGCGCGACGTTATCGTTGAGGCTTCAGCCGCGCTGACCGGCGGCGATAAGAAATATAAAGTAATCGATTTTACCCAGCTTACGCCCGCCGAAGCGCGTTCGTACGTCGAAAACCACAGCGTCAGCCCGGAGTTTATCGAGAGCAGGCTGCCCCGCGCGCTTGTCGAGAACGAAGAAGAGGGCGTCGCGGTGATGCTTTGCGAGGAGGACCACATCAGACTGCAAGTGCTGCGTCCGGGGCTTGCGCTGCGCGAGGCGTATGAGAAGGCGTGCGAGCTTGACGACAGGCTCAGCGCCGCGGCAGACATAGCGTGGGACGAGAACCTCGGCTACCTCACGCATTGCCCGACAAACCTCGGAACCGGCATGCGCGCGTCAGTAATGATGTTCTTGCCCGCGATGACGCTGAACAAGCAGATAGGCGCGCTAGCCTCATCGCTGTCCAAGCTCGGGCTTACGATGCGCGGGCTTTACGGCGAGGGCAGCGAAGCCGACGGGTTTATGTACCAGATTTCAAACCAGGTAACGCTCGGCATTACCGAGGAGAACACCATAAAGAAGCTGTCGGACGTCGTTTTGCAGATAATCGCGCGCGAGCGGCAGCTCCGCGCCTCGATGATGAGCGACGCGCCCGACAGGATTACCGACACGGTCATGCGCTCGGTAGGCGCGCTCCGGTACGCGCACATGATGTCTAGCGATGAGTTTCTCAAGCATTTTGCATATGTAAGGCTTGGCATCTCGCTCGGCATTGTCAAAGACATAAGCTACGAAAAGCTTGGCAGCCTGCTTGTGGAGGTCATGCCGGCAACGCTGACGCTCAAGGCAGGCCACGAGCTAGGCCCAACCGAACGCGACCTTGCGCGCGCGAAATATATAAGGGAAACGATTTAGCGCGCGCTGTCGCATCTTATACGAAAAGGAGCAGGTGGAAAAATGGCGGAAAGGTTTTTTACCCAATCGGCGCAAACGGCGCTTAACAAATCGCTTTATATAGCAAGGGAGCTTGGACATACCTATATCGGTTCGGAGCATATACTGCTCGGGCTTCTCTCGGTCGAAAACAGCGTCGCGGCAAAGCTTTTAAACCTGCGCGGCATAACCGAGGCGCGCACCCGCGAGCTTGTGATACAGATGGTCGGCAAAGGCGAGCCGTCGAACGTCACGCCCGAAGACCGCACGCCGCGCACTAAGCGCATAATCGAGATTGCCTCGTATCAGGCGATGAAGTTCGGGCACAACTATATCGGCACAGAGCACCTCCTTCTCGCGCTGCTCACCGAAACCGACTGCGTGGGCGTCAAGCTCATCGCCGCGCAGGGCGTAAGCCCCGCGGAGCTGCAGTCGGACGTGCTAAACTTTTTCCGTGGCGCGACCGGCGAGGATATGCCAGACGTAAATATAGGCACGACGGCGCAAACGATGGGCCCGTCGGCCGGCCCTTCCGGCCCCGTGTTCGGTTTCGGGATACCGAAGCAGGCGCCCGGCGCTACGCAGATTAGCACCCCGCTGCTCAAGCAATACGGGCGCGACCTGACCGAGCTTGCCGCTGCAGGCAAGCTTGACCCGATCATCGGGCGCGAGACCGAGACCGAACGCGTGATACAGATACTCTCCCGCCGGACTAAGAACAACCCGTGCCTTATCGGCGAGCCGGGCGTCGGCAAGACCGCCGTCGTCGAGGGGCTCGCGCAGCGGATTGTGGACGGCAACGTGCCCGAAACGCTCGTCGGGCGCAGGATTGTTACGCTCGACATCTCAGCGATGCTCGCCGGCTCGAAATACCGCGGAGAGTTCGAGGAGCGCATGAAGGGCGTCATGGCCGAGGTGATGAAAAACCCGAGCATAATACTCTTCATCGACGAGATACACAACATCATCGGCGCGGGCGCGGCAGAAGGCGCGGTAGATGCGGCGAACATACTCAAACCGGCGCTGGCGCGCGGCGAAATCCAAGTCATCGGCGCGACCACGATTGAGGAGTACCGCAAGCACATCGAAAAGGACGCGGCGCTTGAACGCCGGTTCCAGTCGGTTATGATAGGCGAGCCGACGCCCGAGGAGGCCGAGCAGATACTCTTCGGCCTGCGCGACAAGTATGAGGCGCACCACAAGCTGAAAATCAGCGACGAGGCTATCCGCGCGGCGGTGAAGCTCTCGGTGCGGTATATCGGCGACCGCTATCTGCCCGACAAGGCGATAGACCTAATCGACGAGGCGGCATCCAGGCTGCGCATAAAGAGCCGCACGGCTCCGCCCGACCTTAAGGCGATGGAAGACAAGCTGCGCGCCGTCACCGCCGAAAAGGAAGCGGCGATAAGGGCGCAGGACTTCGAGCGCGCGGCGCAGATGCGCAACGAGGAGAAAAAGCTCAGCGAAGCGCTTGAGAAGGCAAAGGCAGAATGGCAGAAAAAGCACGACGATAAAAACCTCGTCGTCACCGCGGACGACATCGCCGAGATTGTCACCGCGTGGACGGGTATACCGGTGAAAAAGCTCGCGCAAGAGGAGTCGGAGCGGCTGCTCCACCTTGACGAAATCCTCAAAAAGCGCATAATAAACCAGGACGAGGCGGTAAACGCCGTAGCGCGGGCGATACGGCGCGGCAGGGTAGGGCTCAAAGACCCTCGCCGCCCGATGGGCAGCTTTATATTCCTCGGCCCGACCGGCGTCGGCAAGACGGAGCTTTCGCGCGCGCTCGCCGAGGTGCTGTTCGGCAGCGAGAACGCGATGATACGCATCGACATGTCCGAGTACATGGAAAAGCACAGCGTGTCAAAGCTCATCGGCTCGCCGCCCGGGTATGTGGGCTATGAAGAAGGCGGGCAGCTAACCGAGAAGATTCGCCGAAACCCCTACTCGGTTGTGCTGTTCGACGAGATTGAAAAGGCCCACCCAGACATCTTCAACATCATGCTGCAAATCCTCGAGGATGGGATTCTCACCGACTCTCAAGGTAGGCGCGTTGACTTTAAGAACACGGTGATTATAATGACCTCGAACGTCGGCGCGCAGAGCATCACGGGCAAGCGCACCTCTATAGGCTTTTATACCGGCGAAGACGAGCGTAAAGCCGACCACGAGCGCATCAAAGCCGCCGTGCTCGACGAGCTTAAGCGGACGTTCAGGCCGGAGTTCCTCAACCGCGTTGACGAGATAATCGTCTTCAACAAGCTCACGCAGGACGACATCAAGAAGATCGCCCGCATCATGCTCGAAGACGTCGCAAAGCGCATCGCCGGCATGGGCATAAAGATAAGCTTTACCGACGAGCTCGTCGACATGCTCGCGCGCGAGGGCATGGACGAGATATACGGCGCGCGCCCGCTGCGCCGCGAGATTCAGCGCAGGATAGAGGACGCGTTTGCGTCCGAGATGCTCGAAGGCAAGTTCACTGCCGGCGACGTAGTCGAGGCGAGGCTCGGCAGCGACGGCAACACGCTGTTCGTTAAGGTCGGCGCCACGCCCGAACAAAGCGCCGGCGAGGGAAAAGCGGAAAACCCCGCGCCGGAGGGCAACGCCGGCTAAAGCCGGCTGAAAATATAAAGCGCATACCGGGAAAACTAACCGGTATTCGTTTTTTGAATATTTGCCTCTTTTCGGTTTTGTGATATGATATAAGAAAGCCTATAGCCACCGCAGGATGGTGACGAACATCCTGCCGCTGCGCGAGGCGCCGCCAAGCTCCTTTATCAGCGAGCGGCCCATGCCCCGCAGCGTAATCCTGTCGCCTTCTGCGACCGGCGCGTCGGGTTTTTCGCAGAGGCGGTTGTTGATGAACACCAGCCCTCGCTCTACCGCTTCGGCGGCTTTTCCGCGCGGGAGGGAAAACGCCGCCCCGACTATTGCGTCGAGCCTCGGCGAGGCTACCGTGTCGCGAATCTCGCGCATGGCTTGCGGCGGCGGGCAAAGCTCGGAAAGCGCAATCTCTTTGCACTCGAGCGGCGCGCGCCCGGCTTTGCTAAAGTCGCGCAGCACAAGAGGCAGCGAGTCGCGCAGCAGCACAATATCCGCGTAACCCTCGTTTACTAAAATGTCGCCGAACGACTCGCGCCGCATGCCAAGTCCCATCAGCGCGCCGAGGTAGTCGCGATGCGTTAGCCTGTCGTCCGAGCGCACTGTGGCGCGGATAGCCGCAACTGGCGACTCGGAGGGGTTTTGGGAAAAGTATTCTAAGGGGTCCTCGATATAGCCGGGGTAAAAGCATAACACCCGCCGCTCTGCGTCTTCGTAGCCGCCGAAAAAGAAAGCGCGCGCAATCTTTTCCCGCTTTATCCACGCGTCGAGCGCCGACTGCTGCGCGAGGTCCAAAAACGGCGTGTTTGTAAACATGTAATATACACAAGACGCGCGGTATTTGTCGGCGGCGCGGTTTATAAGCAGCCGTAACTCGTCCATTATGCTTTACCGTATTCTTCCGCAAGGTTGCGTGGGGACGACTTCTCAAGCCCTTCGTAGTCCCTTTGCCGCAGCACTTCGTATGCCGCGACCGCGACCGAGTTTGAAAGGTTGAGGCTGCGCAGCGACTCGCGCATGGGGATGCGCACGCAGCGGCTGTATCGCTCGGCGAGCAGCTCCTCCGGAAGCCCGCGCGTCTCTTTGCCGAACACAAGGAACACGCGCTTGGGGTATATTATATCGGAATGCGCACGCGGCCCCTTGGTGGTGAAAAAGTAAAGCTCCTCGCCCTCAGCGAGGCGCAAAAACTCGGCGAGGTTTTCGTAATAGGTAATATCGAGCTTGTCCCAATAGTCAAGCCCCGCGCGCTTGAGCTTGCTGTCGGTAATGGTGAACCCGAGCGGTTTTACAAGGTGCAGCGACGCGCCGATGGCGGCGCAGGTGCGGGCGATGTTGCCGGTGTTTTGTGGGATTTCCGGCTCGACTAAAACGATATTGATGTCATTTTTGGTTTGCATGCATATATTTTAACGCCAAGGCTTTATTTTTTCAATAGATTTATTTACAGAATATTATCATATAACTTCCTTTTTGGCGTTATAATCATTAAGTTAGCAGTAGTATTTTGATTACAAAAAACACGAGGATAGATTATAAATGGGGCTTTTTGAAAAAATATTCGGCACATACAGCCAGCGCCAGATACGCGCGATAATGCCCATAGTAAATAAAATCGAAGCGCTCGGCGAGGAGTTCAAAAAGATGAGCGACGCCGAACTGCGCGCGATGACCGACAAGCTCAAAGCGAGGCTTGCCGCAGGAGAGTCGCTAGACGACATACTGCCCGAGGCGTTCGCGCTGGTCCGCGAGGCCGACGACCGTGTGCTTGGCAAGCGCCCGTTCAAGGTGCAGCTGATGGGCGGCATAATCCTGCACCAGGGCCGTATCGCCGAGATGAAGACGGGCGAAGGCAAAACCCTTGTCGCGACTCTTCCGGCGTATTTAAACGCGCTGAAGGGCAAGGGCGTGCACATCGTCACGGTCAACGAATACCTCGCAAGGCGCGACGCCGAGGACAACGGCAGGGTGTTCGACTTTTTGGGCCTTTCGACCGGCCTTATCTATCACGGGCAGTCCAGGGCGGACAAGCAAAAGGCGTACGCCTGCGATATAACCTACGGCACGAACAACGAGTTCGGCTTCGACTATTTGCGCGATAACATGGCGATATACAAAGAGCAGGTGACCCAGCGCGGGCACCACTATGCCATCGTCGACGAGGTGGACTCGATACTCATCGACGAGGCGCGCACCCCGCTTATAATCTCCGGCGAGGGCGAGGAGTCGACCGACCTATACGAGCAGGCCGACCGGCTCGTGCGCACGCTGAAGCCGTACCGCGTCAAGGAAATGGACACCAAGGAGTCGTACGACGACGTTGACGCCGACTATATAATCGACGAAAAGAAGCGCACAACCGTGCTGACCGCCTCGGGCATAGCCAAAGCCGAGAAGTTCTTCGGGCTTTCGAACCTGTCCGACCCCGAAAACTCGACTATCGCCCACCATATCCAGCAGGCGCTTAGAGCCCACGGCATCATGCACCGGGACGAGGATTACGTCGTAAAAGACGACCAGGTCATCATCGTAGATACCTTCACCGGGCGGCTTATGCCGGGAAGGCGCTACTCCGACGGACTGCACCAGGCTATCGAGGCGAAAGAGGGCGTGAAAATTCAAAAGGAGAACCGCACGCTCGCGACCATCACCTTCCAGAACTATTTCCGCATGTACGAAAAGCTCTCGGGCATGACGGGTACCGCGCTAACCGAGGAGATGGAGTTCCGCGAGATATACGGGCTCGACGTCGTGGAGATACCCACAAACAAGCCGATGATACGCATCGACCACGACGACGCAGTCTACAAGACGCGCCGCGCAAAGCTGCGCGCGATTGTCGAGCAGATAAAGGACTGCTACACGAGAGGGCAGCCCGTGCTCGTCGGCACGGTGTCTGTTGAAAAGTCCGAGGAGATTTCAAAGCTGCTAAAGCTCGAGGGCATACCGCACAACGTGCTCAACGCGAAAAACCACGAGCGCGAGGCCGAGATAGTCGCAAGCGCAGGCAAGCTTGGTCAGGTCACAATCTCAACCAACATGGCGGGCCGCGGCACCGACATAATGCTCGGCGGCAACCCCGAGTTTATGGCGCGCATGGAAATGCGCAAGATGGGCTATGAAGAGGAAACGATAATCCTTGCGATGGGCTCGTCGGAGTCGGTTTCCGAAGAAGTGCTCGAAGCGCGCGCCGTATACAGGCAGCTTTATGAGAAGTTCAAAAAAGAAATCGAGCCGGAGTATAAGAAAGTCTGCGAGCTAGGCGGCTTGTTTGTAATCGGCACCGAGCGGCACGAGAGCCGGCGCATCGACAACCAGCTGCGCGGGCGCTCCGGCCGACAGGGCGACCCCGGCGAGTCGCGTTTCTTCCTCTCGCTTGAGGACGACCTCATGCGCCTTTTTGGTTCCGAGCGCATTATGAACCTCGTCGAGCGGCTCGGCTTGCCCGAAGACCAGCCTATCGAGGCGAGGATACTCTCAAATTCCATCGAGAACGCCCAAAAGCAGCTTGAAGCCAACAACTTCGAGCGGCGCAAGACGGTGCTAGAGTACGACGACGTGATGAACCAGCAGCGCAAAATTATCTACGAACAGCGCAGGAAAGTGCTCGACGGAAAAGACTTGCGCGAGGACATCATAAATATGATATTTGGCTCGATAGAGAGCGCGGCGGCAAGATTCCTTGTCGGCGAGGACCCGACCCAGTGGGACATAGAAGGGCTGAAAAACAAGTATTTCGGTCTTTTGTGCGGGCCGGACGACTTTAACTTCACCGACGAGGAGAAAAAGGCGCTTGTGCCCGAGGATATCACAAGCGTCCTGCGCGAGCGCGCGATGAAGCTCTATGAGTCGAAAGAGGAGCTCTTCGGCGAGCGGATGCGCGAGATTGAGCGCATACTGCTGCTCCGGAACGTCGACACCAAGTGGATGGAGCACCTCGACGCGATGGAGGACCTCAAAAACGACGTGCAGCTCAACGCATACGCGCAGCGTAAGCCTATCACCGAGTTCCGCATCATCGGCGCCGAGATGTTCGACGAGATGATAGAATCTATTCGCGACGACACGGTGCGCATGATACTTTCGGTCGTGCCGCGCGAGCGCGAGATGCAGCGCACCCAGGTCTCAAGGATAACCGGCGAAGGGTTTGCGGGCGGCTCGTCCGAAAAGCCTAAGCCCAGGACGGTAAAGAAGACAGAGAAAGTCGGGCGCAACGACCCATGCCCCTGCGGCAGCGGGAAAAAATATAAAAAATGCTGCGGCATGAACGAAAACGCAGGCTAAAATAAAACCGGCACGCTATAAAGCGCGCCGGCAGCTTGCGAGGCGTGGAGGAGTGGGTAAGGGAAATGGAGAAAGCGATTGATAAAAAGGGGCGCAAAAGAAGCCCCGTGATGAGGGCGCTTGCCCGGTGCGCGGCGGGCGCGCTGTTTTTGCTGAACCCCAACTTCGATTTGTTCGACTTTCTGCCCGACGCGCTGGGCTATCTTTTAATAGTCTCGGGCTTGCGGGCGCTCGAGCCGGTATCGCCGTCGATTGAAGAGGCGCGAAAGCGGTTTTCGATGCTGCTTCGCATATCGGTAATCCGCATTGTTAGCTTGCCTTTGCGGTTTATGGTGGGCTACAATGAGAAAACCTTTATTCTGATTTTTACGCTCGCATTCGCGCTGCTTGAGGCGATGTACCTATTGCCGGCGTTTTACTACCTTTTCGACGGGACGTCGTACCTGACGCTGCGGTATGGCGGCTCGTCGGCGAAGAAAAGGGCGCCGCGCATCATATCGTTCATTTTCGCCGTCGGGCGCGCGGTGTTAAACGTGCTGCCCGAGCTGCGGTATCTGCCTTCGGAGTATTACGACATCGAGTTTGAGGGCACCGTCGCCGCGTATGAGCGGATAAAGCTGGCGCAGCTTGGGCATATGCTGCTTCTATGCAACATATTTTTCACGATAGTGCTTTCGGCGGTATGGATTATCCGGTTCCGCGGCTACCTTAAGCGGCTGCGCAGGGACGACGCGTTTGTCGGGGCGCTTACCGCGGAGCTAGACGCTCTGCCGCGCGACGAGGGCATTATTCTCCTCGGCAAAATAAAGCCGGCGCTGACGCTTATAACTCTTGCGATGTTCGCCGGCATCGATTTTTACGCCGACGGATATAACCTACTGCCCGACTTTCTGCCTGCTCTATTGCTCCTCGCGGCGGCGTTTTATATATACGGCGCCAAAGAATGCAGGCGCAGCCTGCCGGTCATGGCGGGTGCGTACGCCGCAATGACATTAGGGCTTGGGGTTTTCAACTACGTCTACGCAAGCAAATACTACATGCTCATCGCATTAAAACGCAAAAACGCGCTTGCGATGCAGCTTGCGCACACTGTGTTTTCTGCCGCGTGCTCGGTTATATACTTGGCGCTCTTGTTTATGTTCTGCCTGACGCTGGTAAGGGTACTCGACCGGCACGCGGGCCTGTTCGTCGAGCCGGAGTTTCGCACGAAGAACCTAAAAACCCAGCGCGAGCGGCTGCGCGTGCGCAATTTGATTTGGGTTTGCTTCGTGCTGGCAGTGCTCGCCGAGGCGGCGCAGGGCGTGTACACCGCGCTTGTGGCAAGCTACGCCGTGCTCTGGATTCCCGCAACCCTTCTCACCATAGCGCTCGGCGCGCTGACTGCGTCGACGCTCGGCAGCCTTTATTATCAAATCGAGCTGCGCCACGGCAAAGCGATATACTAAAAATAAAAAAACCGCCTACCAGCTTGGGGTAGGCGGGTTTTTTTATTCGGTTACAACGCCGCTTTCAACGACAAACTGCGGGACTTTAACGTTTGCCAGTATCAAAAGCTTTGTGTAGGGCTTGCCGTATGTTGTTACATAATCTTCGTAGCCGTATTTTTCAATGTCTTCGTCGGAAACCTTTATCCCTTCAAGCTCGGCGATAGCCTGCGTTATAAGGAAGCTTGTTGCGGTATCCCTGTAATAGTCGGTGCGGGAATCGATAAACTCGTCAAGCGTGCTATAGCCGGTGTATAGCTTTATAAACTCGTCGGCGTCCATCCCGTAGGACGCAGCCATGGTCTCGCAGTATGCGATTTCCTCGTTCTTAATATAATCAAGTATGGCGGCGGGGATTTCGCTGCATGTTGCCTCAGCCATGATGCTATCGAAAAACTCGAGCTTCTGCCTTGAGACTATCCAGTCTTTAATGTCGGCGATTAGCTCTTCCTTGGACGAAAATCCATACTCTGCCGCAATCTCGTCTGACAGCTCGACGGGCAGCGGGTCGCCCTGAATGTAGTTGATCGTGATGGTGAACACCGCTTCTTTGCCGCTAAGCTCCTCGTTTGGCTCGTACGGGTCGGGGAAGGTGACCGTTATATCGAACGTCTCGCCCGGCTTATGGCCGACAAGCTGATCAAGGAACCCTTCTATATATGGCGTCACGCCTATGGTGACGGTAGTGCCTTTGCCGTTCGTGCTGCCGCCTTCGAACTCCTTGCCGTCGATTTTGCCGACGTAGTCGATGTTGACGGTGTCGTCGCCGCCGACCTCGCGGTCGTAGATCTTTTCATACTCGGTATATTCCGCGAGTATGCCGTCGATTTGCGCCTGCAGCTCCTCGTCCGACGCTGTGAGCACCGACGCGGGCACGGGCACGCCTTTGTACTGCGGCAAGCTCACATAATCGGAGGCTTTGACGCCTTCAAAAAAGCCGTCCTCAGTAAGGCCCTTGCTGTAATCGAAATTTATGCCGCCGGTAACGTTGTCGGCGCCGTCGTCGCCCTGGTTGCCGCATGAAAAGAGCGACAGAAAGAGCGCGCCCGCAAGGGCGGAAGCTGCGATTATCTTTTTAAAATTCATTGAATTTTTAGCTCCTTATCGTTACTAAAAGATGCGGCCGGCACCACGCAAGTAAAATGCGGCCACAAGTCTCTCTATTATATCACATCGGGGGTGTGCCGTTCAATACGGTTAAGTGAATTTTAAGTGAATTTTAAAAATCGGAATGGCAAAAGGAAATATATGTTCGGACCCGATTGACATGCCGGAATTATTGTGTTATACTATCTCAGTTAGTATATACTAACTCATTTTATAGATAAGCGGTGAATGCGATGACGCTCGATAAACTAAAGCCGGGCGAGCAGGCGATAATCCGCGCGGTGCGCGGGGACGGAGCGCTCAGGCTGCGTTTGCTTGACATGGGGCTAATCCCGCGGACCAGGCTGACCTACAGGAAAGCTGCGCCGCTCGGCGACCCGATTGAAATACATATCCGAGGGTATGAGCTTACGTTGCGCCTTGCCGAAGCACGGAACATTGAGGTGGAAAAAATCGAGCATAACGAAGCGGAGGCGGGTGTGTGAATCGCAACCTTGTATTTGCGCTCGTAGGCAACCAAAACTGCGGCAAGACCACGCTTTTCAACGTGCTGACAGGCTCGAACCAGCACGTCGGCAACTTCCCGGGCGTAACGGTGGAGCAAAAATCGGGAGTGGTGCGCAGCGTTAAAAACCGCACGGTGACGGTGGTCGACCTGCCGGGCATATACTCGCTGCGCCCATACTCCATGGAGGAAATAGTCGCGCGCGACTTTATTTTGAGCGAGAAGCCCGACGGGATTATAAACATCGTCGATGCGACAAATATCGAGCGGAATCTGTATTTGACGCTGCAGCTTCTCGAGCTGCGCGTGCCGACGGTCATAGCGCTCAATATGATGGACGAGGTGCGCGCAAACGGCGGCACGATAGACATAAAAGCGCTCAGCACGGCGCTTGGCGTGCCCGTAGTGCCGATAAGCGCGATAAAGGGAGAGGGCGTCTCGGAGCTTGTCGACCGCGCGATTGAAGTCGCCTCGCAGGGCATACTCCCCGCGGTTTGGGACTTTTGCGGCGAGGACTCGCCAGTGCACCGCTGCATACACGCCGTCGTGCACGTCATAGAAGACCACGCACAGCGAGCGGGCATCTCGCCGCGCTTTTGCGCGACAAAGCTCATCGAGGGCGACGGCGGCGCGATGGCGGGGCGGCTTGAGCTTGACCAAAACGAAATTGAGCTTATCGAGCACTGCATCAAAGAGATGGAGGCCGAAACGCGGTTCGACCGCAACGAGGCGCTCGCCGATATGCGCTATGCGTTTATTGAGAAAGTCGTCTCACAAACGGTTGTCAAGCCGAAGGAAAGCCGCGAGCATAGGCGCAGCCTCGCAATCGACCGGGTGCTGACCGGTAAATACACCGCGATCCCGGTGTTCCTCGCGGTGATGTTCCTTGTGTTTTGGCTCACTTTCAACGTGATAGGCTCGGGGCTGTCGGAGCTGCTGTCGCTCGGCATAGAAAAGCTGACCGAAATAGCCGACGCGGCGCTAATATCTTACGGCATCAACGACGTCGTGCGCGGGCTTATAGTCGAAGGGATATTTGCGGGCGTTGGCAGCGTTTTGAGCTTCCTGCCTATAATAGTCACCCTCTTTTTCTTCCTCTCGATACTTGAGGACACCGGATACATGGCGCGCGTGGCGTTTATAATGGATAAGCCGCTGCGAAAGCTGGGGCTTTCGGGAAGGAGCTTTGTGCCGATGCTGATGGGTTTCGGCTGCACGGTGCCCGCACTCATGGCGACGCGCACGCTTTCGTCCGAGCGCGACCGCCGCATGACGATAATGCTAACACCATACATGAGCTGCTCGGCGAAGATACCGATATACGCGGTGTTCAGCGCGGCGTTTTTCCCAAAGCACGCGGCACTTGTTATGATTGGGCTATACGTTACCGGCATAGTACTCGGCGTTGCGGCGGCGTGCGTGCTGAAAAACACCGTATTTAGCGGGCAGCCGGTGCCGTTCGTGATGGAGCTGCCGAACTATCGGCTGCCCTCGATAAAAAGTGTCGCGCTTTTGCTTTGGGATAAGGCAAAGGACTTCATCCAGCGCGCGTTTTCGATTATATTCCTCGCCACGATTGTAATTTGGTTCCTACAGACGTTTGACACAAGGCTAAACGTGGTTGAAGACTCGTCACGCAGCCTGCTTGCGGGCGTTGGCAAGCTGCTTGCGCCGCTGTTTGTGCCAGCGGGCTTCGGCGATTGGCGGGCGGTGACCTCGCTGATATCGGGCTTTACGGCTAAAGAGGCGGTCGTCAGCACCCTTTCTGTGCTCACCGGCAACACAAGCGCCGCCGAGCTGAAGGGGGCGCTGCCGGGCATGTTTACCCCGCTTTCGGCGTTTTCATTCTTACTTTTCACGCTACTTTACACCCCGTGCGTCGCCGCGGTCGCCGCGATAAGGCGCGAGCTTGGCTCGAGGCTTTGGATGCTTTGGGTGGTGCTTGCCCAATGCGCCACGGCTTGGGTGGTGTCGACCGTTGTCTACCAGATTGGAAAGCGGCTCCCCGCTTTCGGCGTGCCCGGATACATAATCCTCGCGGTATTTATTGTCGCCGTCGCAGCCGGATTTGTATGGCTGGCGAATAGGAGCCGCGGTGACGTATACGCCGTAGCCGAGCCGAAAGGGGAGGCGAGCCTCAGCGCGAAGCCCAAGCGCAAAAGGGGCGGCTGCCACTAATAAAAGCCGGATTTTTTAAAAAAAGTTCGCCTTAGCCCTTGACTTTTTGCTTGAATTGTGGTAGAATATACAGCGTTGACCGGGAAGGTCAACGGACAAGCGCCTGTAGCTCAGTGGATAGAGTGCCCGGCTACGAACCGGTCGGTCGTAGGTTCGAATCCTATCAGGCGCGCCAATAAGGCTGAAACCTCGGCGTTTCAGCCTTATTTTTTTGCCACGCGCGGGCGCAAAGATTTGTTAACTTGCCGCGCTTTTCATTGTGGCAAAAAGGCATATAAAAAACCGGCGGCTGGTTTTGCCGCCGGTTTATTTTATGTTAAGCTTGGGCAGTGCTTACTTTTTAATCTTGAAGGTGAGAATCGTCAGCGAGTATGCGGGGAAGGTGAGCTCGCTGCCGCATCCGCAATCAATCGTGTAATACGCGGGCGAAACTTCCTCGGGATAAAGCAGCGAGTTTGTCGCCTCTGGGCTGTCGCCGCTGAGGAGAGCAACGTCAGCGGTGCACTCGGTCTTTACGCCGTCAATCTCGAGCGTCGCGGTGAGGTCTTTAGCCGAGTAGCACGCGACTTTGAGAATCAAGCTGTCGCCCTTGATGCCCGCGGTGACATACAGCCCGTCGCCGTTCTGCACCGCATTCTCGCAGTCGGCGTATACAACGCGCTCGGGCAGGCTTTCGGCGAACATCTTCTGCACGAAGTACGAAGGCAGCCCGAAGACATGGTCGCGGTCGAAGTTTATGAGGTTGACCGGCCACTTGCGGTCGTTGACGTGGCAGAACAACGGCGCGTAGGACGCCATGCGCACGACGTCCGCGGCGCGCTCCATGCCGACCATGAAGCATGCCTCGGAAATAGCCGAGATAAGGTTGCCGTAGCCGACGTCGGCGTTGCAGGCGTATTCGCCGACGTATACAGGCAGATCCTTCGGCGCGTTCTCGTACTTGTTGTACATCAGCGGCATCGCCGGCGGAGCGGTGTAGTAGTGGTCGTCGACCATATCCATCGGCGCGTCGGGCACGCGGCAGTCGGCGATGAGGATGACCTGCGGCCACTTGGCTTTGATAGCCTCATAGAACTTGCGGTAGCGCTTGAAGTATTCTTCGCCCCAGTTTTCGTTGCCGATCTCAACGTATTTCAGCGGGAACGGCTCGGGATGCCCGTTTTTCGCACGCTCGGCGCCCCACTTGGTGGAGGTGTCGCCCAGCGCGTACTCGATAGCGTCGAGCGCGTCTTCGACCCACACGTCGATGTCGTCGCCGTGCGCGAACTCGCCGCGGCGGTACTGGCAGGACATGCCGCAGTTGCAGACGTAAAGGGCTTCTGCGCCGAGGTCCTCGCAGAGCTGCAGGTACTCATGATAGCCCATGCCGTCGCTCCAGCGGTAGCCCCAGAGGCCCCAGTGGCCCGGACGGTCCTCGATCGGGCCTATAGTCTTCTTCCAGTGGTAGGCGTTCTGCATGTTGATGCCCTCGACAACGCAGCCGCCGGGGAAGCGCACAAAGCCGGGCTTAAGCCCCTCGAGCATCTCGGCGAGGTCGCGCCTGAGGCCGTTTTCGCGCCCTTTGTATGTATCTTTCGGGAACATCGAGACAAAGTCGAGGTAGAGCGTGCCGGGGCTGTCGACCGCGATGAAGAAGCGCGCGTCGGTCGCCGTGATGCCGTCAAGCTCAAACGGGAATTTCGCGAATGTGTCGGTTATGCCGCTGATTTTCGCCGAGGTGAGCACGGCGCCGCTCGAACGGGCAAGCCCGACGGTTATTTCGCCGATGCCGTTGCTGCGCGCGATTACAAATCCGCGGTAACCGGACTTACAGACGGAAAAGCCCCAAAAACCGCTGTTGTAAAGCGTGGCTTTGCCGCCTATAACCGACAGCCTTAGTTGCTCGGGGCAGTTCGGGTTGCGCGGGTTGTCGGTAATCTTCGACATGACCGCGTCCCCGCCCGGGGATACATGGAGCTTCCAGCCGGGCAGCGGCGGCTCGGGGTTAAAGGTCTCCTTGTGGCCGGTGACGGTCAGCACCGTCGTACCCGAAATAATCGTGCCTTCGGGTATGTTCGACTCGGAGAAGTTGCGGTTGCGGATCAGCTCGGCGTAAAGGCCGCCTTCGCCGGCGTGGTTGATTTCCTCAAAGAATAGGCCCCACATGCGTGGATTGGGAGTAGCTATGACTTTGGAGGCGTCGATTTTGATTTTTCTTTGCATATTTCCACCTCTATTTGTATTTTAATTCATAGCTTCTATTACGGCGCGAGCGGCCGACAAGACTCCGACGCGGCCCGACTCGAAAGTCAGCCCGCCTTGGAAAAACGCCGTGTACGGCGGGCGCAGCGGCCCGTCCGCCGAAAGCTCGAGCGAACCGCCTTGCACGAACGTCCCCGCCGCCATAATCACCTGGTCGCTGTAGCCCGGCATGTCCCACGGCTCGGGCGTGACGAACGCGTCTACCGGCGAGCCGGCCTGAATCCCGCGGCAGAACGCGCAGAGCAGCTCGGGCGCGCCGAGCCGGACGGTTTGGATTATGTCGTACCTCGGCTCGTCCCAGCGCGGCTCTACGGAAAACCCAAGCTCCTCGAACACATAAGCCGCGTAAATCGCGGTCTTAACCGCCTGCGCGACGCAGTGCGGCGCGAAAAACAGGCCCCGGAACATCGATTTCGTATGCACCAGCCCCGGACCCACCTCGGCTCCCAGCCCGGGGGATGTGAGCCTGTAGCTCGCAAGCTCGACTGCCCGGCGCGTGCCTGCGAGATACCCACCGGTCTCGGCTATCCCGCCACCGGGATTTTTGATAAGCGAGCCGATGAGAAGGTCAGCCTCCGGCTCAGCCTCGCATACGAACTCGCCGTAGCAGTTGTCAACTACCACGAACACGTCGGGCCGCTGGGCTTTGATTTTGCGGTAAAGCTCGGTTAGCTCGGCGGCCGAGAGCGTGCGGCGGTCCATGTAGCCTTTCGAGCGCTGCAAAAACGCGACCTTGACGCGCGGGTCGGCGAGGGCTTCGGTGAAGTCGGCGCCAAGCTGCAGCTCGCGGTACTCGACGCCGAAGTCGCGCAGGCTACCGCTGCCCGGCTCGCCCGTGATGCCGATGACCTCGTCGAGGGTATCATAAGGCTTGCCGGTCAGCGACAGCAGCACGTCGCCGGGCCGGAGCAGCCCGAATAGCCCAATCGTCAGCGCGTGCGTGCCCGATACTATCGTGTGGCGCACAAGCGCCGCCTCGGTGCCGAACACCCGCGCCCAGACGCGTTCGAGCGCGTCGCGCCCGCGGTCGCCGTAGCCGTACCCCGACGTCATCGCGAACATCGATTCAGAAACGCGCTCCTCGCGGAACGCGTCGAGCACGCGGCCCGTCACGGCGAAAGATATGGCGTCGGCTTTGTCAAACTGCTCGCGCAAAATTGACATAGCCTTGCGGTCAATTTCTTCTAGTGTGGGGTAACGCTTCATGTCCTTTTACTTTGCATCCTATCTAAAGGGCAGGGAATAAGGCGGCAATGCCGCCCGCCCAAATAAAGGGGGGTGCCGATGATTTTTTATCTTGACAGATAGCTGACAAACAGCTGCACGCAGGCCTCGACGTCGGCGAGGTCGCACATCTCGACCGCGGTATGGATATAGCGGGAGGGCACCGAGATGCAGCCTGCCACCGAGCCTTCGCCCGCGAGCTGCATTTGCGAGGTGTCGGTGCCGCCGCCGGTCAAAATCTCATGCTGGTACTTTATGCCGTTCTCCTCGGCGACCTTCGTAAGCTCTGCCACAATCTCGGGCGAGCAGATGACCGACGAGTCCTTAATCTTTATCGCCGCGCCGCCACCGAGTTTTACCGCCATATGCTTTGAGCCGGGCGTGTCGCCAACGCCGGTGACGTCGCAGGCTATCGAGATGTCGGGCATAACCGCGTAAGACGCGGTGCGCGCGCCGCGGCAGCCGACCTCCTCCTGGACGGTGAAGGCGCAATATATATCGTCGGAATGCTCCTTAAGCCTCTTCATCGCCTCGATGAGCACCGCGCAGCCGATTTTGTCGTCGAGCGGCCTGCCGGCAATCCTGCCGCCCGCAAGCTCGATAAGCTGCGGCGCGACCGCCGCGCGCATGCCGATTTTGACGAGCTTCTCCGCCGACTCGCGGTCGGAGCAGCCGATATCGACATAAAATTTTTCGGCGCCGTATTCGTTAATCTTTGCGTCGGCATCGGGCACAAGCACACCCATCACGCCGTTTTCAAACTTAACCGGCGAGTAGCACGACGCAAACCAGTGAATGCCGCCAATCGGCGTGACACGCACGAAGCCTTTGTCCTCGATATAGGTCACAAGGAACCCAATCTCGTCGGCATGCGCCGCAAGCATTATGCGGCGGGGGTTTTGGGATTTGCCGCGCTTATAGGCGATGAGGTTGCCCAGCGCGTCGCGTTTTATCTCGTCGCAGAAGCCACAAAGCTCGGCTTCGATGACATCCATAACGGGCGACTCGCCGCCCGATACTGACTGTGCATCAAATAGTTTTTTCAGAAGTTCTATCATAAGCAGCCTTTCTGATACCGGATAAATTTACTCTGTGATAAGGTGCCGGACAAGCTGGCATACCGAGTCGTAGTCGTCGCGGTGGAACACCGAGGTGGCGGAATGGATATAGCGGCAGGGCGCCGAGATGCCGAGCGTTGGCACGCCTTCGCGCGTGCGGTGGATGACGCCCGCGTCGGTGCCGCCCGAAACATAGCGCTTCGGCTGGCACTTGATGCCATATTTTTTCGCGACCTCGAACGCGTGGTTTACAAGCTCGGTACTGTAAATCGTCGCGCGGTCCATGAGCGATATCGCGCCGCCCTTGCCAAGCTCGGCGACGCGCATGCTGTCGGGCACTTCCGCGATGTCTGCGACCGCTGTCGCCTCGAGCACTATCGCCTTTGTGGGGTTAATTTCAAACGCGGCAACGCGCGCGCCCGAAAGCCCGTTCTCCTCGCGCACGGTGAACGCAAAGTAAACGTCGCAAGGCGGGGTGACTTTCTCGCTACGCAGCCATTTTATCGTCTCGACCATAACTGCGCAGCCGAAGCGGTCGTCTATGGCTTTGCCCATTATAAGCCCGCCCGCAAGCTCCTTAAACTCGGTCACGAACGTGCCGTAGTCGCCGGGCTGCACATATTTTTCGGCGTCGCCCCTGTCGGTCGCGCCGATGTCGATGTAAAGGTCCTCGATCTTGTTCGCGCGCGAGCCTTCGTCGCCGCCCTGCAGGTGGATGGGCTTTGAGCCAACGATACCGTAAACGCGCGTTTTTTCTTTGGCGCCGTTTCTGGGGTCGTTGCCGACCACGACCTGCCGGCCGCACATCACGCGCGGGTCGATGCCGACGGCGTCTATCCTGAGCGTACCGTCGTCGTCGATGTTCGTAATCATAAACCCGACCTCGTCGGTATGCGCGGCGAGCATCAGCCTGCCTTCGCCTTTGCCGCGTACAACGGCGATGAGGTTGCCGAGCCGGTCGGTGTATATCTCGTCAGCAAGGCCCTCGATTTCTTCTTTAATTATGTCCTTTACCTCATACTCGCAGCCGGTCGGCCCGAACGCATGGGAAAGCTTTGAGAGAAGCTCAAATTTTGCGTCCATTTACTACATTGCACCCCCTTCGCGGATAAATGTTGCAACAAGCTGCGCTGTAGTGCGCACGTCGGAGGGGTTTATGACCTCCGTGCAGGAGTGCATGTAGCGGATCGGGATGCTAATCACCGCAACGGGCACGCCCTCGCGGGTCAGATGTATGGCGTCGCCGTTCGTTCCGGTGCGCCTCGCCTCGATGAGTTTTTGCAGTTTCAAGTTCTTGCTCGCCGCAAACTTTATAATGCGCTGCGTCAGCGCGCGGTCGGTAGCGAGCGAAATCGAGATAGCCGGGCCTTCGCCCATCGCGGCGGCTTTCTGCCTCGGAGTGTCCGGCCCGCGCGCGAAGCATACGTCGAGCGCTATCGCCAAGTCGGGCTGCACGCCGAAAGTGGCGGTTACCGCGCCGGCGCCGCCGGTCTCCTCCATCGCCGAAAATACCGCGTATATGTCGCAGTCGAACTTGCCCGGCTCGAGCATCGCCGCAGCCTCGATAATGGCGGCGACGCAAGCTTTGTCGTCGAGAGCTTTGCTCGCTATCCTGCCGTTTTTCAGCTCAACCACGCGCGGGGCAAAAGTTATAGGCGTGCCGACCGGCGCAAGCTCGCGAAGCTCTTTTACCGTGTAGCCGGTCTCGATAAAGAGTTTATCATAATCGGGCAGCCTGTCGCCCTCGCCGCTTTTCTGCAGGTGCGGCGGAGTGGAGGTTATAACGCCCGGTATGGGTTTTTTGCCCCAAATGGTCACCTCGGCGCTGGAGAGCAGCCGCCTGTCGACGCCGCCTATCGGGACAAACCTGAGGTAACCGGTAAGGTCGTCGCCGCCGTCTTTTTTTGCAGGCTCGACTCCGCTGACGATAAACCCGATTTCGTCAAAATGCGCGTCAAGCAGCACTTTTTTGGCACCGGGCTTGCCGCAGCGCTTGATGTAAATATGGTTGCCGACGGGAGTGTGCCTTACCTCGTCGAAATAAGGCAAGGCGAGCGCGTCGAGCGCTTCGGCGCATCGCGCCTCAAATCCCGATACTGTCGGTATTTTGCACAGCTCGGTGAGAAGTTGTTTCGTATCGATGTTCAAGAGCGATTACTCCGTTTTGTTTTATAGTTTAAACGAGTGGGGGAGAAGCTGGCCAAGCGTTGTCACATGGTTTTTCGTGACCACTGCCAAAGAGGGAGGGCAGAACTCTGCAAGCACCTGCCGGCAGACCCCACAGGGGAAGCAGTCGCCGTCCGGCATTGCCGAATCGGCCGGCCCGCCTGCGACGGCTATAGCGACAAACCCGCGTTTCCCTTCGGATACGGCTTTAAAAACCGCCACGCGCTCGGCGCAGGCTGTGGGGCCAAGCGCCGCGTTTTCGATGTTGCAGCCGGTATACACGCTGCCGTCGTCGCAAAGCAGCGCCGCGCCCACCGCAAAGTTCGAGTATGGCGAGTACGACATCTCACGCGCCAAAACCGCGAGCCTGTAAAGCTCCTGGTGCGTCATCACACCACCCCCAATAGCTCTCCTGCGAGTTTCCCGATGTAGGTGAAGTCCGCAAGCGTGCCAAGGTCGCGCGGCAAAACCTGTTTGCCGTAGCACATCACGGGCACATACTCGCGGCTGTGGTCGGTGGAGGGCGTCGAGGGGTCGCAGCCGTGGTCGGCGGTGACAATCAGCGCGTCGCGTTCGCCGAGCAACCCGAGGAAGCCGCCGAGCCAGCTGTCAAACTCGGCGACGCCTTTCGCGTAGCCGTCGATGTCGTTGCGGTGCCCCCAAAGCATGTCGAAGTCGACGAGGTTGACAAAGCAAAGCCCGCGCCAGTCGCGCCTTTTTGCGATCTCCGCGGTCTTAGCCATGCCGTCGGCGTTTGACTTTGTGGGGTGGCTTTCGCTTATCGAGCGGCCCGCGAAGATGTCGTAGATTTTGCCGACCGAGATGACGTCTAGCCCCGCGCGCTTTACCTTGTCAAGCAGCGTTTCGCCGGGCGGCTCGAGCGAGTAGTCGTGCCTGTTTGCCGTGCGGTAAAAGGTGTCGCGGTTCTCGCCGGCAAACGGGCGCGCGATGACCCGCCCGACGCCGTGCTCGCCGGTGAGGATTTTTCGCGCGGTCTCGCAGTAGCTATAAAGCCTCTCTAGCCCGAAATGCTCCTCGTGCGCGGCGACCTGAAAGACGCTGTCGGCGGATGTGTAAACGATGGGCAGCCCGGTCATAATATGCTCCTCGCCGTAGTCGCGTATCGCCTCGGTGCCGGAGTAGGGCAAATTACAAAGCCAGCCGCCCACCCCCGCCGCGCGGGAGATTTCACAAAGCAGCTCCTCGGGGAAGCCGTTCGGGTAAAGCGGCAGCGGGCGCGGCGAGATTACGCCGCAAATCTCCCAGTGCCCAATTATAGTGTCTTTGCCTGCCGACGCCTGCGCCGCGCGCCCGAACGCCGCGACAGGCGATGGGTGCGGCGGGCGGATGTCTTGGTTGCCTTCGATGTTAAAAAGCCCAAGCCTTGCGAGGTTGTCGGCGCAAAAAAACTTAGAGCTTGCCGCCGCGCGCAGCGTGTTGCTGCCCGAGTCGCCAAACTCCGCGGCGTCGGGCAGCTCACCGCAGCCGAAACTGTCAAGTATGATAAGGAAAACGCGCTCCGTCATTCTATTTCAACCAGGCTGTACTCGCGAGCCCCAAGCCCTTGCTCCTCAAGCATCGTGAGCTGGGTATAGGGGTTTTTATAATGCAGGCGCTGGAACAGGTGGCCCTCGGTGCCAAGCTCGAACCCCTGCGGCACGCCGGCGGGGATGAGGTTCTCAAACTTAATCATATCGAGCGAAGCCGCCTCGACCGCCACGATGTCGTCGCTTGCCACAATGCCGATGTCGGGCACGAGGGCGGGTGTCGTCATGCCCCAGCAGTCGCAGACCGCTGTGATGTTTAATAGCACGTTGATGTAGTACATGTTGCCCGGCGCAAAGCTGTCAAGCACCGTCTTGGTGCAGATAGCCATGCCGCGCTGGAAGTCCTCGTAGTTGTGCGAGTCAAGCGAAATCGCGCCGGTCGGGCAAACCTTCACGCAATGCTGGCAGAGCGTGCAGTTGTGGTAGGTGACCCTATATTTGCCGTCGCGGAACCTATTTGCGTTGTGGTTGCACGACTGAATGCACTGCTCGCAGTGGGTGCAGAGGTCTTCGTCCCAAAGCAGGCCGCCTTCGAGGCTGTGCAGCTCGCGGCGGGTGCGGTCGGTGACGCAGCCCATCGCGATGTTCTTGCACGCGCCGCCGTAAGCGCACGCGCCGTGGCCTTTGACATGCGAGAAATCTATGAGAAAATCGGCGTCATGAATATGGCCGCCTATGTCAACGTGCTTGAGCGAACGGAAATCTACTTCTTTTGTATAAAAATACTTGCCGAAAAACCCGCAGGCGTCGATAATCGGCGCGCCGATTATATCTTCTGAATATCCGCGATTCTCGGGGCGCCGGGACGAGATGTAATGGTCGGTAATAAAACAGTTGCCGCCGGCCCTCTTGACGAAGCTGACGAGCTTGCGGACGAACACCGGCGGGATAGTCGAGTAGCTTGTGCCGCTGCCGACATGCATCTTGATTGCGACGGTTTTGTCTTTGACCCGCTCTGCAAGGCCCGATTTTTCAAGCAGCCGGTCAAACCTTGCGGGAAGGGTCTGGCTTTCGTCGTAACGCGAGAATGTGACAGGGGCGAAAAGCACGGATGAAGGCATAATAGCACCACTCCCAATGTAAAATTTTGATTCGGCCGCCGCGGGACGCAAGGAAAAGATTGCCCTTGCGTCCCGGTTGCGGCTGGGGAATGCCTAAATCTTTAGGATATCAAGGTAGTCGAGAAGCCGGATAAATAAGCCACCGATGACCGAACGGTGGCGGAACCCCACGACCTGCGAGGTTATAGTGTCGTACCAGTCGGTCATGGGGACTCTTGAGGGCGTGTAGTGGTACATATTCCAAAGCGGCTTAATCATCGCAGCGAAGTCCTCGCGCTCGTCGTGCAGCGCCGCGGTCCAGACCAGCCAGTCGGACTTCGTGAAGGTCGCGCGGTTGTCGAGCGGCACGCCGTAGGGGTTCTCATGCTTGCGGTAGGTGTAAAGCTCGGAGTTGATAACCGCTTTGGGGAATAGCCCGAACCCGAACAGCTTGTCCCAGATGACATTATACTTCAGCGAGAAGGTGCCGGGCTGGTCGAATCCGAGCCTAAGGCTGCCGTCGTCGTTTTGCGCGCGCTCGACCCAGGACTTGGCCATTTCGCTTGCGATTTCGGCGAATTTTTTGCCGGTCTCCTCGTCGCCGAGCAGCGTGGAGAGCAGCCCGTAGCACGCGATGCCCATAATCGCTTTTGCCGAGAGGTTGACGTTATGCGGCATATGGCCGGAGAAGTCGTCGGTGCAAAGCTGGTTTTCAGGGTCGGCGCCGTGTTTGACAAGGTATTCGACCCACTTTGAAAGCATGGGCATGTGCTTTTCGGCGAACGTCAGGTCCATCGACGCCACCGCCGCGGCTGTCGTCATTATAATCATGTTGCCGCATTCCTCGACCGGCATCTGCCAGCGCGGGTCGGTGCCGTTTGAGTAGACCTGCCCGTTGAGGAGCGGGTACTGGCCGGCGTCGTGCGGCGCGAAATCGAACGGCCACACGTCCGAGCTTGCGTATTTGAAGATTGGGCGCATCATCGCGTTGACAAGCTCGGGGTTATAAATAAGGAACATCGGCGTCGACGGGTAGCTGACGTCGACCGTCGCGGCGCAGCCGTTGGAGAAGCACTCCTTGGAAATGTAAAGCAGCTCGCCGTTTTTATCGACGACAAGCTTGTGCGCCGCGCAAGCCTGCCTGTACGCCAGCGAGAGCATCTCGGCGTAATCCTCGCCGCCGGCGCGCAGGGCGTCTTCATAAAGCATGTCGGAGAAGTCGACGCAGTCGCTATATATATCATAATAATTTTTGGCAGCTTCCACAAGAGCCTGCTCGATAGTTTCACCTTCGGCGTTCCAGAGCGAGCCGAGCACCTCGCCGAAATACATGATGCTCGCGCCGCCGTCGTCGTAGGCGAGCATAAACAGCGCGTCGTTTTCGTCGTCGACGCTCGCGGTGACGCGGATAAGCGTAAGCTCGGGCCTTTTGTCGGTGGCGGGGAGCTTGTACGTGTCGGCATGGTGCTCTCCCTCGGCAGCGAGCAGGAACCTGCCCCAGTCGATGCGCAAATCGTCGCCGCTGCGGTTGAGGGGCTTTTGCACCGAGTTTTTGATGCTCATGCAGGTGAGGCCTTCAATTTCGACCTTCTCGGTGACGACCGGGCTTTGGCCGGCCTTATCAAGGCACAGCTCTTCTGACGCCGAAATCGAGACCGTCACCTTGTGGTCCTCGCCGTCGATCGAGTAGTAGCTGACGCAGATATAGGTTATCGGCGTCGAGTAGAGCACGAGGTCGTCGAGCGGCAGCGGGGAAGTGAAGGTTATATCAAGCCCTATCTCTTCGTTTTCAAAAGTGTAGTAGGTCGACATCGCGTCGTAGTCGAACGCGACCTGCTTGATTTTCGGTATGCCGAGCGCCTTCGCGTCGCCCATGAAGCAGTATTCTTTGCCGTCTACGTTGACAACGCCAATGAGCGTGTTCGGGCTGCCGGTCCAGTGGCAGACCGTCGATGCGTTAAGCTCGTTTGTCATCGACCAGAGCGAAAAATAGGGGTCAACATTCGCAAGAGGAATAGCAGGGGGTCTGAGTTTCATAGCCTTTACCTTTCTTTAACCAGTATTTTTTCAATCTCATATGTGTAAATTCTATGATAGTCGCGCAGCGGGTATACCGACTCGCAAAGGTCGGGCACTTTAAACTCCGCCGGCGTGACATCATGAGCGTAAAGCTTTTTACCGAATATGACGAGCCTCGCTTCTTTGAACCAGACAACGCCGTCCTCGACGACGGGCGTAAGCCCGGACTCGCGCATCTTATCGATATCTCGCCCGCTCTTTGAGCCGAGAATGCCGAGCTGGCGGCGGCACTCGTTTCCAAAGAACGAGAAGGCCGCGCGTGGCGAGGCTTCGGTAAACTCATAAGTGTAGCGCGTGAAGCGGATAAGGCAGTTTAGCGCCGGTTTGCCCCACATAATGCCCATCATGCCCCATGAGGCGGTCATCATGTTGAACGTGCCGTCGGGCTTCGACGCCCCGATGAGCATCCACTCGTCGCCGATGAGCCTAAATGGGTTCTCGCAAAGCTCCAACGGGCTTATCTCCCTGTACTCTGACATGCAATACCCTCCTTTTACAAGGCGCGGTTATATTATATCTCGATATTTAATTTTTCAAGCCTTTGCTTTAGCTTGAGCTTGTCGAACGCGAAGCCCAGCAGCATAAAAAGCACGGCGCTGGCAAACCCCTGCGCCAAGTTAAACGGCACCGAGGCGAGCGCCACGGTAAAACTCGTTATAAACGTGGCTTCGTAGACATAGTAGCCCGCGGCACAGATAAGCCCCGCCGCCGCAATTGCGGCAGCCGCGCGCAGCGTGATGAATTTTTCGCCCGCGGAGCTGAATGGCAGCGCCATCAGCGCCTTTATAACGAGCGTCGCGGGCGCCCAGGCGATGTAGCCGGTAAGCGCGTCGGCGAGCGCGCCGCCTATCGCGGCGGCGGCCATCGCATACGGCAGCGGGAGCACGCACGCCGCAAAATATATGAAGGTGTCGCCGACATGTACATATCCGCCTGCGCCGCCGAGTATCGGCACGCGAGGCAAATAGGCGGTCGAGATAAATATCGTCGCGGCGAAAACCGCCGCCAAAACAAGGTTGCGCAGCCTAAGTTTCATAGCCAATCACCTAGGATTGCGGCGGAAAGAGTAGGTGCAGCCTTTTTTCAAGCAGGATGCCCTCGCGCACCGGCGTGCCCGCCGCGGCGGTCTCGGTTATCGAGTCGCGCACGAAATCGGAGGCAAGCTCCGCCGCATGGTAAAGGCTCGCCCCGCAAAGGAGCCTGCAAAGCAGCGCCGAGGCGAAAAGATCGCCGGTGCCCGGGTACGAGCTGTGCACGCGCGGGCGGCTGATAATAAATAGCCCGCTTTCATCAAAGCAAACGGTTGAAACGGTGCCGCCCTCGGTAATCGCGCCGGTGATGACGACCGAAGGGGCAAACTCCGCAGCCAGCTTTTCGGCGAGCGCCCGCAAACCGTCGTGCGTATGCACCCTAAGCGCGGAGGCGGGGTCGCCCGAAAGCAAAAGGTACGCTTCGGTAATGTTCGGCGTGATTATATCCGCGCGCCGGGCAAGCTCGCGCATGCCGGAAACAAGCTCGGGCGTTATCGTCGAGTAGAGCCTGCCGTCGTCGCCGAGCACGGGGTCGACGAGCTTGAGAGCGCCTTCGCCGAAGCGTTCCAGCGCGTGCGCGATTACGCCGATTTGCTCGGCGCTGCCTAAAAACCCGGTATAAATCGCATCGAAGTAAAGCCCTAGCTCATCCCAGTGTGCGAGGATTTTTTTCATCTCGGCGGTCGTGTCTAGCATAAAAAAACCGGTAAACCCGCCGGTATGCGTCGACATCAGCGCTGTGGGAAGCGGAACGGGCTGCACGCCCCCAGCCGCGAGCACGGGCATGACGACGGTCAGCGCGCACCGCCCGAAGCAAGAGAGGTCATGAGCGACAAGCGCGCGCCGAACCGGCAGGTCGCGCCTGTTTGGGGACTTGGTCATATTCTCACGAGGTCCTTCCGATATAGTATCGGTAGCTTTAGCAATATTATGATAATTATATAATGTTTCCGCAGAGAATACAACATAATCTTGTTAACATTTCGATTTTTTCGCTGTTTTGGCGAAGTCTTACCGCGAAAAATGTCAAGAAAAAAGCGCCGTCACAATGACGGCGCTGCTGGAGCGGATAACGGGAATCGAACCCGCATCATCGGCTTGGGAAGCCGAGGTTTTACCATTAGACTATATCCGCACGCGCTTATATTATACACAATCGCGCGCGGGTTGTCAAGACCTTTTGTCAATTACGCTTTGTAATCACAGACTCAACGTCGCCGCCGACGCTGCCGCCGACAGTTACGCTGTAGCCCGCATCGACGTCGCCGCCGACGTTGCCTTTGACGGTGATGGTGTTGCCGGCGTCGGCGTCGCCGTGGATTTCGTTGCAGTTGATGGTGTTGCCGGCATCGGCGTCGCCTCCCACGTCGCCGCAGGTGATTGTGGCGCCGGCGGTCACGTCCCCGCCGACGTTGCCGCACGTGACAGACGCGCCGGCGCTTACGTCGCCTTCGACGTCGCCGCATTGGACCGACACTTCGCTTTCGACTTTAAGAGCCGGGCCGCGGTACTCGAAGATTACGCGGGTCTCGCCAAGTTTGTTTACTTTCTGCGACTTTACCATCTTATCGCCGAGAAACAACACGACGCGCAGCTTTCCGTCGGCCTTGGGCACGTCTTCCAGAGCTATCTCGTAACTTGGCACGCCGCCCTCCTTTGCCGCCCTGCCGAACAGCAAATCAATGCTTGTGTCCAAAATATCCGCGAGCTTCGGCAAAAGCAGTATGTCCGGCATCGTGTCGCCGCATTCCCACTGGCTGACCGCTTGGTGGGTCACGCCGAGCTGCTGTGCGAGCGCCGCCTGCGTAAGCCCTTTTTCAACCCGCAGCTTTGCTATGATCTCTGCAAAACTCCCGGCAGTGCCGGCTCTTTCTCCGTTTGTGTTCATTGTCTTTCCACCTTTCTTAGATTTACCTACAGTATAACAGCACCATAGGCGTTTGTAAATCAATAGGTTCTTTAGTATGCCGGATTTTATTCAATGCGCGCTTGAATGTGATAATAGCCGGCCGCTCAAGCACCGCTTGAGCGGGGTATTGGGCGGCTTTTCGGGGCAAAACCCGCCGGCGCGGGCATAAATCCGCGTGTTTGTCCGCATAATACCGGTGGAGGTGATAGGGGCATGGACAAAAATAGGCTCCTTAGCGAGGGGCTCCCCATCGGGTTCGGCATGGCGCTCGCGATGAAACCCGGCGGAATGGAGGCGTTCGCCTCGCTCGACGACCAAAAGAAAGAGGAATACCTAAACCGGGCGAAAAACGCAAAATCAAAGAAGGAGATGCAAAGGATTGTAGAAGACCTCCTGCGGGGGAGCACGTATACTGGATAAAAATAAGCGGCTTGCGTTTTGCAAGCCGCTTTATTAGTTTTCGGACGTTGTTTTCGGTGCGACGAGGAAGGCGTTTGGCAGCCTGCGCCCAAATTTGGGGTTTGCCGACGAGTTGCGGGTGATGACCTCGCCGCGGTATGCCATTATCGAGCTTGCGCCGCCGTCGCAACACGCTGCGTTGACGACGCCGTATTTGTGGAGGATCCTCGCAAGCTCGCCCACGGTGCAGCCGATGCTGTAGGTGAGGTCGCGCCCGTCGATGACGATGAGCGCGATTACGCCGTCGGCGCGCTGCCCGATTGCGGTGCGCGGCTGGATGCCCCAGCCCGCCGAGCCTTCGACCATGATTTCGCCGTCGGCGATGAGCACCGGGCCGAACTGCATGCCCGACCGCACGCCGTATTTCTCCCAATCCCGCACGTTGCCGACGATGAGCCTGTCGTCATGCGTGAGAAGAATACTCCCGGTCCAGCCGACGTAGCTGCCCCAGTACTCGCCGTTTGCGTATGTAAGCCCCACAATCTGGCCGCCGTTGCCTTCGCCGTCGGGGTCGGAAAAGCCGCTTGCGTTGACGCCGGCGACCGCGCCGTAATGGTCGAGCATGTCGAGTATCCGCATGCCCACGACGCCTTTGTAGGGGGTCGTCGCGATATAAACGCGCGACGGGTCGTCGATTAGCATTATGCAGCCCCGGTAGCCGTCGCCGGTGATTTCGGAGATGACGATGCCTTGCTCAACGTCGTTGACGAGCACTTTATAGCCCGCGTAATCAAGCTCTCCAACCTTTAGGTTCGCATGCCCGAGTATGTCGGCGGGGTCATTTTCGAGAGGGGTATCTTCGGATCTGGCAGGGTTGTCGCCAACATCGGTAGGCGCGCTTGGTGCGGCATCCGGCAGGGAAGAATCGAAAGGGTAAAGCCCACCGACGACGTCAAGGCTGCGGTCTTGCCTTGACATTACCTCGTCTATTATGCTTTGCGGGATAAACGAAGTCGCCAGCCACTGGTGCCTCATCGTTGTCATCGCGGTCTCGATCCAAATATCCCGCCAAAATGTAAATGCCGGGATGCCCGAGAAGACGAAAAGGAAATATAAAAGCCCAAGGGTAGCCAAAAACGCGGCGGCGAGCGTGCCGGCGCGCACTAGGATTTTCTTTTTTCGGAGTTTTGTAGCCGGTGCCTTTATTGCGTTTTGCATGGCAAAATCCAAAATACTTTATTTTTACGCCGATAAGCGAAAAACCGGGACTGCCGCAGCCGCAGATCCCGGTTTTTTTATATCCATACGCACTTATTGAGTATCGCGGTCGCCTTTGTCGCTTTTGTCTTCCTTGCGGCTTAGCCGCGCATAGGCGTCCACGCCCGACTCAAGGCTCCTGTGCATTTCCGCCTCGCGCCTTGCGCGCTCTTCTTCCTGACGGCGGCGCTCTTCTTCGTCGCGTTTGGCGCGCGCCCGGTTTTCCTCTTCTCTGCGGCGGCGCTTTTCTTCCGCCATCGCTTCGAGCTCCTCGATTGTCGGGTCGCCTTCCATAACGGCGTTGAACTGGTCTTGGTCCATTATCTCGTTCTTGAAGAGGTAGGCGGCGATGAAATGCAGCTTGTCTTTGTGTTCTTCAAGGATCTTCAGCGCGGTCGAGTATGCATCGTCCACGATTTTTCTGATCTCGGCGTCTATTTTTGACGCGGTTTCTTCGGAATAGTTCCGGATCGTGGAGAAATCCCTGCCAAGGAAGACTTCATCCTGCCCGTGCTCGGAGCCGTAGACGACAGGCCCCAAAGCCTTGGACATGCCGTAACGGGTTACCATATTGCGCGCGATATTTGTCACGCGCTGTATATCGTTTGACGCGCCGGTTGAGATGTCGCCGAGCACAAGCTCTTCCGCCGCGCGGCCGCCAAGCAGCGTAATGATTTCGGCTTCCATGTCACTTTTTGACATGTAGTTGCGGTCGTCCTGCGGCAGCGAGAGGGTATAACCGCCCGCGCGCCCGGTGGGGATAATCGAAATCTGGTGGATTGGCGAATCGGGCTTGACAAAGCGCGTCACAATCGCGTGGCCGGCTTCGTGGTAAGCCGTGAGCTTCTTTTCCTTGTCGGTGATGACTTTGGTTTTCTTTCTCGGCCCGACGATGACCTTCAGCATCGCTTCTTCAAGGTCATCCATGCCGATCAGCGACTTGTTTTTGCGCGCTGCGAGCAGCGCGGCTTCGTTTAAGAGGTTCGCGAGGTCCGCGCCGGTAAAGCCGGGCGTGATTTTCGCGATTTTGGAAAGGTCGACGTCGGCCTCAAACGGCTTGCCTTGCGCGTGGACTTTGAGGATTTCCTCGCGGCCGCGTACGTCGGGATAGCCGACGGTGATTTGCCTGTCGAACCGGCCGGGGCGCAGCAGCGCCGGGTCGAGGATATCGGGGCGGTTTGTCGCCGCGATGACTATCACGCCGTCGTTTGAGCCGAAGCCGTCCATCTCGACGAGCAGCTGGTTGAGCGTCTGCTCGCGCTCGTCGTGGCCGCCGCCCAGCCCCGCGCCGCGATGTCGGCCGACTGCGTCGATCTCGTCTATAAATATGATGCTTGCGGGGTTCTTTTTCGCGGTCTCAAATAGGTCGCGCACGCGCGCGGCGCCGACGCCGACGTACATTTCGACGAAGTCTGAACCGGAAATGGAGTAGAAAGGCACGCCCGCCTCGCCTGCGACCGCCTTCGCGAGCAGCGTCTTACCGGTGCCCGGAGGGCCGACGAGCAGTATGCCGCGCGGGATACGGGCGCCGAGCCTTGTGAACTTCTGCGGGTCGCGGAGGAACTCCACAACCTCGCGCAGCTCCTCTTTTTCTTCCTCTTCGCCCGCGACGTCTTTAAAGTAGACTTTTTTCTTTTCGTCGGAGCCGAGCTTGGCGCGCGCTTTGCCGAAGGTATTTAGCCTGCCGCCCCTGCCCGTGGTCTGGTTCATCACATAAATCCAAAGCACAATCATAAGCGTGATGATGACCACATATGGCAGCATGCTGACCCACCACGGTATCTCCACCGCAGGCGGGTAGTTGTACGCCTCTATTATGCCTTTCTCGTGCTGCTCGAGTATGTGCTCTCCGAGGTCATAATAGAACAAGCTAAAGTCGCGCAGCTTATATGAATATGTTCGGTTGTCGTGAGTCAGGATAGTGAGGACGTTGTTTTCGTCTACCTCAAACTGCTTGACCTGCTCACTTTTGAACATGTCGATTATGTCGCTGTATATCAGATTATCGCTCGACATGTTGGAAAAGAGTGTCGCGGTGGCGATAAGGATTACAGCGATCAGCGCGACGTAGAATATGATGATTTTATAGTTATTCTTCATTTTAGCCGCTTATCTTTCAGTATATTAAGACTTATAAATTTCCGGCTTTAAGACGCCGATGTACGGCAGCGTGCGATAGCGCTCCGCGTAATCGAGCCCGTAGCCGACGACAAATTCGTCGGGTATTATTATACCCACGTGATCGGCATTGAAGTCAACTTCGCGACGCTGCGGTTTGTCAAGCAGGGTGCAGGTACGCACCGAATGTGCGCCTTTGAGCGTGAGGTACTCGGTCAGATAAGATAGCGTTCTGCCGCTGTCGATAATGTCCTCGATTACGAGTATGTCGGTCTGGGGCAAATCGTCGCGGAAGAGGTCGAGGATGATATTGACGGTTCCGCTGGATTTCGCCGACCTACCGTATGACGACACTTTCATAAAGTCGATTTCAACCGGCAGGGTGATGTGTTTCATCAGGTCGCCCATGAAAACGACCGAGCCTTTGAGAATGCCTAGCAGCAGAAGCTTTTTGCCGGACGCGACCGAGTCTTTATAGTATTCGTCGATTTCGGATGCGATTCTCCTAACGGTTGCGTCTAGCTCTTTTTCGTCAACGAGCACCCGTTCTATATCGTCGATTACTTTAGCCATATGTCTCCTCAACTATAAAAGTAATATAAAGTTAACAAATTCTCGGCCTCGCCGGGCTGCGCTTCGCAGCCGTCGCGAGTCGCAATGCCAGGTATCCACACCGGGCCGCCGCCGTCGCACACCATAATTAGCTTCTCCCGCTCAGCCATCGTGAGCTTGCGCTCGCCGAGCAGGTTTTTTATTGTGCGGGACATGCCGCGTACCCGCATCCTTGCAGAACCGCGCGGCGGCTCGGCAAATAATACTCCGTTAATTTTATCAGAATGTAAAAACGCTTTTTTAAAGAATTTGTAAATATTTTTGTACTCTTTTATATATTCTGCCGGTTCCGCGGCGCAATTTGGCAAAAGCAGAAGCGCGCCGCGCGGCAGGATATTTATGCCGGGCGAAAGTATTACCGAAAAATGCTCCCTCTTTATTGCCGCACGCGGGTCCGGCTCAAAATACAGCGCGTCCCTGTCGCCGACCAGCCGGATTTTGCCCGGCAGGCTGAGCGCAAAATACGCGCGTTGCGAGCGGATCAGCTCCTCAGCCGGCTCGATATGCGCCGCCTCTAGCGTCAGCCCTCCCGAGAACTCCTCAAACTCACGTGCCAAAACGCGCGAGAGCAGGGAAGAGGGAAGCTCCGAAAGCCTTTTTCTGCCGCATGAAAGCGAGTATTCCGCGGCAAGACCGCAAAGGGTGCCGTCGTCCATGCGCACGGCGCGGCACATTCGCAGCGCGTTTTGCGCGGCGGCGGGGTTTATCTGCCTCAGCCGGGGGAGTATCTCGTGCCGGATGAAGTTGCGGGTATACGATGTGTCGCTGTTTGTGGAATCGGTTACAAAATCAAGCCCGTTCTCGCGGCAATATGCGACAAGCTCCTCTTTCTCGCAGTATAGCAGGGGCCTTATGATATTGCCGCGCACAGGAGGTATGCCCGCCATGCCGGCCGCCCCGGTGCCGCGCACGAGGTTGAAGATGACGGTCTCGAGGTTGTCGTCGGCGTTATGCGCCGTGGCGATGCGGTCAAGCCCAAGCTCGCGCAGGGCTTCGGAAAAAAGCCCGTACCTGACGTTTCGCGCCTCTTCCTCAAGGCTTTTGCCCGAGCGCGCAGCGAGCGCTGGCACGTCGGCTTTTTTTGAGACAAACTCAATCCCGCGGGACTCGCAAAAGCTGCGGCAGAACCGCTCGTCGCGTTCGGCTTCCTCGCCGCGGATGCCGTGGTTTATATGCATTGCGACGAGCCTTATAGGGCGCCCGGCGCAAAAGCCCGAAAGCCAGTGCAGAAGGGCGGTCGAGTCGGCGCCGCCGGAGAATCCCACAAGCACGCCAGAGGCGCCGTCGAGCATCTTATGCTCGAGGACGCAGCGGCAGATTTTTTCCCCCACGGCGGCCGATACCGATTTATCGCGCATTGCCCGGCGGTAAATCCTCCTGCAAATCCGAAATTGGTGAAAAACGAGTGTATTTTCCAAACCAGCCGATTTCAACGCGCTTTGTGCTGCCGTGGCGGTTTTTGGCGACGATGATTTCGGCTGTGTTGTGTTTGTCTTCTTTCTCGTTATAATATTCCTCGCGGTACAAAAAGAGCACTATATCCGCGTCCTGCTCGATAGCGCCCGAGTCGCGAAGGTCGGAGAGCATCGGGCGCTTGTCGGTGCGGCTCTCGGGGCTGCGCGAAAGCTGCGCGCAGGTGATAATCGGCACCTTGAACTCCTTGGCGAGCAGCTTCAGCCCGCGCGAGATTTCCGCCACCTCTTGGACGCGGTTGTCGATCCTGCGGTCGCTTTGCATAAGCTGCAGGTAGTCGATAACGACAAGCCCCAAATTCCTCACGCGGCGGAGCTTTGCCTTCATGCCGGTGACGGTGATGCCCGTCGAGTCGTCGATTAGTATGTTGCACTCGCTGAGCATCGAGGTGGCACGCGCCAGCTTTGCCCAGTCGTCCTTGTCTAGGTCGCCGGTGCGGAGCTTATAGCTGTCGACGAGCGCTTCGCTCGCCATCATGCGGGTCACGAGCTGCTGCGCCGACATCTCAAGCGAGAACACGCATACCGTTTTGCCGGAGCGCATCGCGACCCTTGTGGCGATGTTCATCGCGAAGCTCGTCTTACCCATGCCCGGTCGCGCGCCGACGAGTATCAGGTCGCCCGGCCCCATGCCGACGATGACGTCGTCGAGGTCCCTAAAGCCTGTCGGGATGCCGATGGCGGCTTCCTTGTCGGTGCGCAGGAGCTTTAAGTGCTCGTATTCTTGGAGTATCGCGTCTTTTATATGTATAAAGCCTTTGCTCTCTTTATACTCGGCGATCTCAAATATGCGCTGTTCCGCGGCGTCGAGGAGAGTATCGACGTCCTCCGTTTCGGCATAAGCCTGCTCGGTTATCTCGTTGCACGCTTCAATCAACCGGCGCAAGAGGCTTTTGTTTTGCACGATCTGCGCGTAGTCGCGGATGTTCGCGGCGCTCGGGACCACCTGAGCTATGAGCTTTATATACCTGCGGCTGTCTTCGTCGCTGTAGACTTCGTTTTTGACGAGGGTGTCGATTAGAGTGACGACGTCGATGGTTTTGTTTTTAATATAAAGGTCTTGCATCGCGAGGAAAATCGCGCGATGCTCCTCAAGGTAAAAGTCGTCGGCTTTGATTATGCCGACAACGTCGTTTATACGCTCGGGGTCGATGAGAATGGAGCCGAGTACCGCCTGTTCAGCCTCAAGCGAGTACGGCATGCGGCGCGAGACGCCGAAGTCGGAGGTTGTTGTGTTCATAGCCTAATCTTTAGCAGACTACGACGTTTATTTTTCCGCTTACTTCAGGATACAGCTTTACGTCAACCGTATATGTGCCGCATGCCTTAATGTCCGACTCGAGCGCGATTTTACGGCGGTCGATTTCGATGCCGTGCTGTTCCTTGAGCGCTTCGGCGATGTCTTTTGAAGTGACCGCGCCGTAGAGCTTGCCGCCCTCGCCCGATGCGGCATGGATTTTAACGAGTATCGACTGCAGCCTCTCGGCAAGCTGGCGGGCTTCGGCGCGCTCTTTTTCGATGCGGCGGCGCGTCGCCTCTTCTTTGGCTTTGAGCTCTGCCAAAACGGCGGGAGTCACTTCGGTTGCTAGCTTGCGTGGAAAGAGGTAGTTGCGGGCGTAGCCGTCCGATACGTCGACAACGTCGCCTTTTTTACCTTGGCCGCGCACGTCGGCGAGTAATAGCACTTTCATTTTATTATTGACCTCTCATCTATTTCAGTATCAATTATAGCTTATCTATGTTACGCAACTATTGCGTTATTTTTTCGGCAAATTCCAGCAGCCGCAGAAAAGAAAAAACGGGCTTGCCCCTCCGCCGCGATACGGCGGCTCGGCGGAGGGCGGGTTTTACTGGCTTGACAAATACTCGTCTATCGCCTGCTTTAACCTCGTCAATGTTTCGCTCATCGTCGCGCCCGTGACGACCGTCGCGGCGGACTCGTAATGCCCGCCGCCGCCCTCGAGCTTTTCGAGGATAATCTGAACGTTTATGCTCCCTTGCGAGCGCGCGGAAATTTGTATCGTGTCTCCGATGCGGCAGAGCACGAACGAGGCGACCACGCCGTCTATAGACAGCAGCTTGTCTGCGGCTTTGGCGACGGCGATGCGGTCGGCAGGCGTGTTGTCGGGCGAATCGTCGGCCGCTATCGCGATTATCGAGCGGTAGATGACGACGTCGGAGACGAACTTCGCCTCTTTCATAAATGTGCGCAGCTCGGTCTTAAACAGCGTCTGCGCGTCGGCGGGGCTTGCGCCCTCGCCGCGCAGGTATAGCACCGCGCTGAAGGTGCGCACGCCGGTGTTGCGCGTGAACTGCTTGGTGTCAAGCAGTATGCCGCTGTAAAGCAGGTCTGCCTCTTCCTTGTGGAGCATCCCCGGCGGGAGCGCCTGCTCGAGGATTTCCGCCACAAGCTCGCAAGCCGACGACGCCGAAGGCTCGATATACGATATGACCGGCTGGGTGGCAAACTCCGCGGTCTTGCGGTGGTGGTCGATTATTACGATGTTCGGGATAATGTCCGCAAGCTCGGGCGCCTCGTACTGCGCGCGGTTGTTGACGTCGACGATAATAAGCAGCGTCGACGGGGTGACAGCGTCCTGCGCCTCGGCGGCAGACATAAAAAGCGAGCTGTCGCGGTACTCGGGCACTGTGCGCAGCCGGTCGTAGCAGCGGACGAAGTTCGGGTGGGAGGTGTTCATGACGATGTTGACCTTGACCCCGCACATCATCGCGAGCCGCGCGACGCCTATGCATGCGCCGATAGAGTCGAAGTCGGGGTTGCGGTGGCACATTATGAGCACGCGCGAGCTTTTTGAGATTTGCGCGGCGAGCTCGTTTGCGACCACCCTAGCGCGCACTTTGGTGCGGCGCTGCACCGTCTTGGTGCGCCCGCCGTAAAAGTCCATGCCAGTTTCGGTTTTGACCACGACCTGGTCTCCGCCGCGCTGCAGCGCCATATCTAGCGCGGCGTGGGCGGCGCGCTCTTTGTCTGCGAGCGTGCCGGATATTTGCGCGATGCCGATCGAAACCGTGACCGGCAGGCTTGACTCGCCCACCCGGATTTCGCGAATCTCGTCTAGTATGTCGAACTTGTTTTCTATAAACTGCTGCATAAAGCGCGACTCGAAAATAAAGATATACTTGTCGCGCTCGTATTCTTTGAGAACGCCCCCGACAGACTGCGCCCACCTTGCGAGTATCGCGCCGACCTCCGCCGACGAGCTGCGGTATTTGTCGGAGACAAACTGCATCAGCTCGTCGAAATTGTCAATCATTATATACGCGACGAGCGTCTCCTCGTCGGAGAGCTTCTTAACTGCGCGGCTTAGCTCGGTGCGGTCGTTCCAGACCGTCAGGTTATAGCTCTTTGTGCCCGTGCTGAAACGGTAGCCTTTGACGCGGTAGTAACCGTCGAACGCCGCGATGTCGATGCCATCGGGGCTTTCGTCAGCCATGACGACGGATATCGGCAAATCGGCGAACTGCTCGAAATTATAGCCGTAAAACGACTCTTTCGTGCCCGCAAGATTAGAGAAAGCCTTATTGTACCAAACGATTTTTCCCGTGTCGTCGCAGATTACGACGGGCATCCAGAGCTTTATAATCAAATCGAGCGTGATGTTCCCCAGCATCGGCTTGATTTCGCTGTCGAGCGATAGCGAAACCCGCATGCCGAGGTAACGGAACATGATGGCGGAAAGCAGCGTCAATGCCAGATACATGCCGCCCACAAGCAGCCCCGTCCAGACGGGGCTCGCGCTGCTGTACCGGCAAAGGAAGCCATACAGCGCCATAAAAGCCAAAGCGAGCGCAGCGTTGACTGCGCCGCGCACGAAAGTTGTGCTCGTTATTAGCTCTTTTAATTTTTTGCGCATAGCTGTCGGCCTCCTTTCGCTGCGGCGTAAGTAATTTCCCGTATCAATTATAACATAAACAGTTATGATTTGTAAATATATTTTCTATTTTAGGCTAGGCGCCCGCCGCCGGAAAATCGGCTGTTTTGCCTTGTTTTTACGCGCCGGCGAGGCGGGTGAAAAACGGGAAAAATGCTTTTTTCCCGGCAAAATTTACTTACACCCGTATAGTATGCCCAAAACCCGCGCGGGATAGACAAGGGGCTGTGCCTTTAGTTAAATTAACATAATAGGCATTTACACCGTAAAGAAAAAATGCTATAATAACATTTGTATGACAACTAAGCTAACAGCGGCGATTTACACGCTTGGATGCCGCGTAAACCAATACGAAAGCGAAGCAATCGCGGCGCATTTGCGCTCCCGCGGGATTGATGCGACCGCCGCGGAGACGCTCGGCGCCGTTTGCGATATCTATATCGTCAACACCTGCGCAGTCACGGCGGAAAGCTCGGCAAAATCGAGAAAACTCCTCCGCCGGCTGCGCAGGATAAACCCGCGCGCCGTTATCGCCGCGGTCGGCTGCGACGGCCAGCTTGAGCCGGAGGTTCTGACCGGGTCCGGCGCGGATATTGTCGCCGGCAGCAGAAAAAAGCTCGAAGCCGCCGAACGCGCGGCAGAGCTTGCCGAAAAAAGGCGTGAAGGTGCGGTGCCGGCTGAACCGATAATCGACGTTGCGCCCGCCGACAGCCTTACGCCCGAGCCGATGCGGATAGAGGGATTCGGGCGCACGCGGGCGTTTATCAAAATCCAGGACGGCTGCGACGGCAACTGCTCGTACTGCATAATCCCCAAGCTGCGCGGCAGGGTGACCTCCCGCCCGCAGGGCGAAATCGTAGAGGAAGCAAAGGCGATAGCCGCCTCCGGCTGCCGGGAGATAGTTTTAACCGGCATCGAGACCGCGGCTTACGAGCACGATTTGCCGGGGCTCATCGCCCGGATAGCCGAAATAGAAGGCATCGAGCGCATCCGGCTAAGCTCGCTCGACCCCGCGTTCCTAAAGCCCGCGGTCGTGGACAGGCTCGCCGGGATAAAAAAGCTCATGCCGCACTATCACCTCTCGCTGCAGAGCGGCTCAAGCCGCGTGCTCGCCGCGATGCGAAGGAAGTATAACGCAGAGCAGGCGATGAGGAACATCGAGTACTTGCGGCAGGCGGTGCCGGGCGTGAAATTCACGGCGGACATCCTCACCTGCTTCCCGGGCGAGACCGACGAGGAGTTTAAGGAAACCGTCGAGTTTGCGCGCCGGGCGGAGTTTTACCATATGCATGTTTTCACCTACTCGCCGCGGCCGGGCACCGACGCAGCAAGCCTACCCGAGCTGCCGCCTAAGGTGCGAGCCGAGCGCTCAAAGCGGCTGCTCGAGCTTGACGAGGAGCTTAGGCTCCTTCACCACCGCCGCGCGGTCGAGACGGGTGAGCCGGTTGAGATACTTTTCGAGCAGCGCTCGGGCGAGCATATTACCGGGCACACGCGCGACTTTATGGAGGCGGCGGTAAAAGCCGGCGATGCGGACGCCGAGAAGCTGCGCGGGGAGATTAGGCTTGCACGCCCGGTTTTCGCCGGCGAAAAGCACCTCGTTTGCGAGCTTGTTTGATACGGCTTCTGCCGCATGTTTACCCCATGCGGTTTTTTAGCGGCCTTGGCATATAATCGACTAAACGGAGTAGTCAAAGATGGTCTATAGGATATATGTGGAGCGTAGAGAAGGGTTTGATACGGAGGCGCAGGCGCTTCTTCGCGACCTGCGCGAAAACCTGTTAATCGACGGGCTGAGCTATGTCCGTATCTTAAACCGCTACGACGTCGAGGGCGTCTCGCGCGAGGTTTTCCTCGCCGCGTGCCCGACGGTCTTTTCCGAGCCTCAGACGGACGTGGTTTCCGAAACCTTTTATGCCGGAGAGGGCGACTTTGTCCTTGCGGTCGAGTACCTCCCCGGCCAATTTGACCAAAGAGCCGATTCCTGCGCGCAGTGCGTGCAGCTTTTGACGCGTGGCGAGCGCCCGGTAGTGCGCACCGCGCGTGTCTATATTTTTGGCGGAAACCTGCCGGCAGAGCAGCGTGAGCGCATAAAGTCTTACATCATAAACCCCGTAGAGTGCCGGGAAGCCTCGCTCGAGCTGCCCGAGACCCTCAGCATCCCATACGAGGAGCCGGCTGACATTGCTGTGCTCGAGGGGTTCCGCACCGCCGACCCAGAGGAGATAGTCAAAAAATACGGGCTTGCGATGGACGCGGCGGACGTGCAGTTCTGCCAGGCGTATTTTGAGTCGGAAGGCCGCGACCCGACGATGACCGAGCTGCGAGTCATCGACACCTATTGGTCCGACCACTGCCGGCACACGACTTTCCTGACCGAGCTTAAAAACATCGAGGTGGAGGACGCCTACGTCAAGGCGACGCTGGAGGATTACTTTAGGAGAAGGGAAGAGGTATATTCCGGCTCGCCGAAGAAAAAGCCGGTGTCGCTGATGGACATCGGCACGATAGCGGCGAAAGTGCTGAAAAAGTCGGGGCTGCTCGATAATCTCGACGAGTCAGACGAAGTCAACGCCTGCTCTATAAAAGTCAAAGTCGACGTCGACGGAGAAGAGCAGGACTGGCTCCTCATGTTCAAAAACGAGACGCACAACCACCCGACCGAGATTGAGCCTTTCGGCGGCGCGGCTACCTGCCTCGGCGGCGCGATACGCGACCCGCTTTCGGGCCGCGCGTACGTCTTCCAAGCGATGCGCGTGACCGGAGCGGGCGACCCGCGCACGCCGGTCTCTGAGACGATACCGGGCAAGCTGCCGCAGTCGAAGCTGACCGTCGGCGCGGCGCAGGGATACTCGTCGTACGGCAACCAGGTCGGGCTTGCCACCGGGCTTGTGGTGGAGATTTACCACCCGCGCTACGTCGCAAAGCGCATGGAGATTGGCGCAGTCGTGGGCGCGGCGCCGGCGGAAAACGTCGTGCGGCGCAGGCCTGCGCCCGGCGACGTGGTGATACTCCTCGGCGGCAGAACGGGGCGCGACGGCTGCGGCGGCGCAACCGGCAGCTCGAAAGCGCATACCGCCGAGTCGCTCGCCACCTGCGGCGCCGAAGTGCAAAAAGGCAACCCGCCCGAAGAGCGTAAGCTGCAAAGGCTCTTCCGTAACCCCGAGGCAGCGCGCCTCATCGTCCGCTGCAACGATTTCGGCGCGGGCGGCGTGTCGGTCGCGATAGGCGAGCTTGCCGACGGGCTTGAGATTGACCTTGACAAAGTGCCGAAAAAATACGAAGGGCTCGACGGCACCGAGCTTGCGATATCGGAGTCGCAGGAGCGCATGGCGGTCGTTGTCGCCGCAGAAGACGCGGAGCGCTTCTGCGAGCTTGCCGCGCGAGAAAACCTTGAGGCGACGGTAGTTGCGAAAGTTACCGCAGAGCCTCGTATGGTGATGCGCTGGCGCGGCAAAGTGATTGTGTCGCTGTCGCGTGAATTTCTCAGCTCAAACGGCGCGCCGAAGTTTGCGGACGCCAAAATCAAGCGCGCCGGGATAGAGGGCATATACGAAGGCGTAAAAGCGGAAAAGGGCGCCGCCGAGGCGTTTGAAGCCGTGCTATCCGACCTCAACGTCTGCTCGCAGAAGGGGCTTGTCGAGCGGTTTGACTCGACAATCGGCGCGGCGACGGTCGTAATGCCGTTCGGCGGCAAATACCAGCTAACGCCTACCCAGTACATGGCGGCGAAGTTACCGGTGCCGGGCGGCAAGACCGACACCGCGTCGGTGATGTCGTTCGGCTTTGACCCGTATATATCCGAAAAATCGCCCTACCACGGGGCGTACTGCGCCGTCGTGGAGTCGCTCGCGAGGCTCGCCGCGGCGGGCGTGCCGTGGCGGCGCGCGAGGCTGTCGTTCCAGGAGTATTTCCGCCGCATGGGCGCCGACCCCGAAGGCTGGGGCGTGCCCGCCTCGGCGCTGCTCGGGGCTTATAGGGCGCAAATCGGGCTTGGCGTCGCCGCGATTGGCGGCAAAGACAGCATGAGCGGCACCTTCGAGGCACCCGGTATGCCGCGCATGGACGTGCCGCCGACGCTCGTGTCGTTCGCGGTCGCTCCGCACAAAGCCTCAAAGCTCATAACGCCCGAGTTTAAGCGCCCGGGCGTGCCGGTGTACCTGCTTGAGCCGGAGCTTGGCGAAGATGTGCTCCCCACGGAGCGCTCGGTCGCCGAAGTTTTCGACGAAGCATACCGGCTAGCCGAGTCCGGCGCGGCTGAGGCGATGTATGCGGTCGGCTTCGGCGGCGTCGCCGAGGCGGTCGCGAAAATGTGTTTTGGCAATATGATTGGCTTTAGGTTCGAGGCGGATATGGACGCGGGGGCACTCGCCAAAAAGCGGCCGGGCGCACTCATCGTCGCGAGCAACAAAAAGCCCAAAATGGGAGTGCTTTTAGGTCACACCGCCGCCGAGAGCTTCATATATTGTCGCGGGGAAGAAATCCCGCTTACGCGGCTAGCCGAGGCATGGGGCGCGCCGCTTGAGAGGGTATTCCCGACGAAGCCGAAGCGCGAGCCGGAGCTTATTAAAAAAGCGCCTCCCGCGATAACCTGCACCGAGCGCCATAAGGTAGCACCGCCCGCGAAATTCGCGCGCCCGCGCGTGGTGATACCGGTGTTCCCGGGCACAAACTGCGAGTACGACAGCGCGCGCGCCTTCGAGGAGGCGGGCGGCGTGCCGGTCATTTGCGTGCTCCGCAACCTCACGCCGCAAGCGCTTGAGGAGTCGCTGCGCGAGCTTGCAAAAGCGATAGACGAGGCCCAGATACTCATGCTGCCCGGCGGCTTTTCGGGCGGAGACGAGCCGGACGGCAGCGCGAAGTTCATAACCGCCGTATTGCGCAGCCCCGTTATATGCGAAGCGGTGACAAGGCTGCTAGACGAGCGGCTCGGGCTGGTTTTGGGCATCTGCAACGGTTTCCAGGCGCTAATAAAGTGTGGGCTTCTGCCCGGCGGCAGGATACTGCCCGCGCTTACCCCCGATAGCCCGACACTGACTTATAACCTTATCGGCCGCCACCAGTCGATGATGGTAACGACAAGGGTCTCAAGCGTTAAGTCGCCGTGGATGCGCTACTGCGAGCCGGGCGAGCTGTATGCGATACCGATTTCGCACGGCGAAGGAAGGTTTACGGCGCCGGCAGCCGTGCTCCAGGAGCTTATAAGAAACGGGCAGGTGGCGACGCAATACGTCGACGAGAACGGCGCCCCTTCGATGCAGACGCGCCATAACCCCAATGGCTCCGACCTTGCGATTGAAGGCATATTCAGCCCGGACGGCCGCATATTCGGCAAAATGGGGCACAGCGAGCGCTACGGCGATAATATCGCAAAAAACGTGCCGGGTAATAAATATCAGCCGATATTCAAGGCGGGAGTAGACTATTATAAATAACGATATTTGAGAGGCGAGTTTATTATGGATTTCCCGTATTTTGCGAGATTGCTCGGCATGTTCGAGCTTGAGGGCGAGCCGGTTTCGGTTGCCGAATGCAAGAGCGGAAACATCAACAAAACCTTCGTGGTCGACACCTCGTCTGGCAAAAAATACATTCTCCAGCGGGTAAACGAAAGCGTGTTCCGTAACCCGGACGCGGTGATGGAGAATATAGTAAACGTCACCGAGTTTCTGCGCAAAAAGATTATCGAGCGCGGCGGCGACCCGGCACGCGAGGCGCTGACGCTCATCCCCGCAAAAACGGGCGGGTACTCGGCGATAAGCGATGACGGCGGCTACTGGCGCGTGTACGCAGCGATACCGAACGCGGTGGCGCACGACAAAATCGAGCGCCCCGGGCAGTTTTACAACGCCGGCTATGCGTTCGGGGAGTTCCAGCGCCTGCTTGCCGATTTCGACGCGACAAAGCTCCACGAAACGATTCCAAACTTTCACAACACCCCGCTGAGGTACGAAGCTTATAGAGCCGCGCTTGAGGCCGATGAGTATGGCCGCGCCGCCGAGGTAAAACCTGAAATCGAGTTTATCGAGGAGCACAAGTGGCTTTGCCCGATAATAACGGAAGGCATAGCGATCGGGAAATTCCCGATGCGCGTGACGCACAACGATACCAAGCTCAACAACATCATGATGGACGCCGACACCGACGAAGCGGTGTGCGTCATCGACCTTGACACCGTCATGCCGGGGTCGCTACTATTCGACTACGGCGACGCCATCAGGTACGGCGCCTCGAACGCTGCGGAGGACGAAAAGGACCTCTCGCAAGTTTACATAAGGACCGAACTTTTCGAAGAATTCACAAGCGGGTTTATCCGCGGCATCGGCGGCGAGCTTACCGCAGATGAGGCAAAAGCGATGCCGGTCTCGGTCGCGGTCATAGCGCTCGAGCTAGGCATGAGGTTTTTGACCGACTACTTAAACGGTGACAAGTATTTCAAGGTGCTCTACGACAGCCATAACCTCGACCGGACGCGCACACAGCTCAAGCTTGTGTCGGATGTGTTGAAAAAGCGCGCGGAGCTTGAGGCGATAGTCGAGGGAGTGTTAAAAGAGATTGTCATTAGCCGCTGATTAGGCTTGCGTATACAATCCTGCCGTTTAAAGAAAAGGAAAGGGAAGGTACAGGAAAATGAACGAAACGCTGAGAGTGATTTCGGAGCGTTATTCCTGCCGCGACTATTTGCCCGAGATGCCTTCAGAAGCCGACCTGCGCGCCGTCGCGGAGGCGGCGGTGAAGTCCCCCTCGGCGGTGAACCGGCAGCCGTGGCACATTATCGTGGTGAAAAACCCAAAGCTCATTGCCGAGATGGAAGCTGAGGGAATGAAAAGGCTCGCCGAAATGGAGGACAAAACCCACTACAACCGCATTATGGAGCGCGGGGGAAGGCTGTTTTACGGCGCGCCTTGCATGATAGTCATCGCCTGCGACGCGAGGGGCGGCATCTCGCATATCGACTGCGGCATTGTGTGCCAGACAATCGCGCTCGCCGCGACCTCGCTTGGGATTGCGAACGTCATATGCGGGCTCGCCGGGCTCATATTCTCCGGGCCGGAGGGCGAGCGTTACGAGCGGCTGCTCGGGTTCCCGGAGGGGTATAAGTTCGGCTGTGCGGTGCTGCTCGGATACGCCAAGACCACAAAGCCGCCGCACGAGCCGGACTACACAAAAATCAGCTTTGTTGAATAAATTTACGCCGCCCCCGGCACGCCGGGAGAGCGGCGTTTTGCATTAAAAAAACCGGTACACGTTTTTTCCGTGTGCCGGTATCTTTATACCGTATCGTTATTATTTCGTGAGCCTTGGCTCACATGGCTGGCTAATTTTACTCGTGGCTCGGGCCGCGCGGTTTGCGGAACGGGCGGCGCGGGCGGTATGATTTCTGGCTTGCGCTTGCAGGTACTTTCGCCTGTGCCGGCGCCTCGGGTTCGGGAGGCAGCGCGTCTTTGCGGGAAAGGTTCATGCGCCCTTTTTCGTCGACTCCGATATACTTGACGGTGATGATGTCGCCGACTTTGCAGATGTCTTCGACTTTCCTCACGCGGCGCCTGTCGAGGTTGGAGATGTGCACCATGCCTTCTTTGCCGGGCGCAAACTCCACGAACGCGCCTATCGGGATAATCCTCGTGACTTTGCCAGTGTAGATTGAACCGACTTCGGGCTCGAAGATGATCTCCTCGATCATGCGCTTGGCTTTCTCGCCGGATTCGGGATTGACCGCGGCGATGAATACCGAGCCGTCTTCCTCGATGTCGATCTTCGAGTTGGTTTCGTTTTGGATCTTCTGGATGATCTTGCCCTTGGGCCCGATAACGTCGCCGATCTTTTCGGGGTCAATCTTCATGGAGATCATCTTGGGCGCGTACTTCGATACCTCGGGCCTCGGCGCGGCGAGCGCCTTGAGCATTATCTCGTCGATTATATACTCGCGCGCTTTCTTGGTCTTCTCAAGCGCGTCCCAGATGATTTCGGGCGTCAAGCCGTCGATTTTCAGGTCCATCTGAATCGCGGTGATGCCTTTATGCGTGCCCGCGACCTTGAAGTCCATATCGCCGAAGAAGTCCTCGACGCCTTGGATGTCGACAAGCGTCATCCACCTATCGCCCTCGGAGATAAGCCCGCAGGAGATGCCGGCGACCGGCGCTTTAATCGGAACGCCCGCGTCCATCAGAGCGAGCGTGGAAGCGCATACCGACGCCTGCGAAGTCGAACCGTTGGAGGAGATGACCTCCGACACGCAGCGGATAGCGTACGGGAACTCCTCAAGCGAGGGGAGCACGGGAATAAGCGCACGCTCTGCAAGCGCGCCGTGACCGACCTCGCGGCGGCCGGGGCTGCGGCTTGGCCTCGCTTCGCCGGTAGCGAAGCCCGGCATGTTGTAGTGGTGCATATAGCGCTTTGTTTCCTCTTCGTCTAGCCCGTCGAGCTCCTGCGCCTCGGCTAGCGAACCGAGCGTCGCTGCGGTGATGACCTGCGTCTGTCCACGCGTGAACATCGCGCTGCCATGCACGCGCGGGAGCAGCCCAACCTCTGCGGCCATCGGGCGGATTTCGTCGAGCGCCCTGCCGTCCACGCGCTTGCCCTCAAGCAGCCACTCGCGGACGACGGCTTTCTGGAGGTAGTAAAGGATGAGGTCCATCATCGCGTGGCTGTCGGGATACTCTTCGTCAAACTGCGCGTAGACCTTCTCGGTGAGGGCTTGCATCGCTTCGTCGCGGACGTTCTTGTCGTCGGTGTCGAGCGCGGCTTTGACGTCCTCGATGCAGAACTCTTTGATTTTCTCGTAGAGCTCCTGGTTAATCTCTTCGGGCGTGTACTCAAACTTGGGCTTGCCGATTTCTGCCTGGATGTTCGCGATAAACTCGCAGAGCTTCTTATTCTCCTCCTGCGCGAACATTATCGCGTTATACATTTCCTCGTTTGAGACTTCTTTGGCGCCCGCTTCAATCATTATAACTTTCTCTTTCGTGCCCGCGACGGTCAGCTCGAGCCTGCTTCTCTCGCGCTGCGCAGCCGTTGGGTTGAGAACATACTCGCCGTCGACAAGGCCGACGAACACGCCGGCTATCGGGCCGTTCCACGGGATGTCGGAGATTGAAAGCGCCACCGACGCGCCGAGCATCGCGGCGATTTCAGGCGAGTTGTCGAGGTCGACGCTAAGAACCAGCAGGTTAATCGCGACGTCGTTGCGCAGGTCTTTGGGGAAAAGCGGGCGCAGCGGGCGGTCGATGAGCCTCGATGTGATTATGGCTTTTTCAGTCGGCCTACCTTCGCGGCGGAAGTACCCGCCCGGGATTTTGCCCGCCGCGTATTGGCGTTCGTCAAAGTCGACCGAAAGGGGCAGAAAATCGACACCATCGCGCGGCTTCTCGCTTGCCGTAGCGGTGGCGAGGATAACGGTGTCGCCGTAGCGCACAAGGCACGAGCCGTTAGCCAGTCCTGCCATTTTGCCCGTCTCGATTATGAGCGGGCGCCCTGCAAGCGTGTAGTGGAATTCACGATAACTTTCAAACATTCCTTCTCCTTCAGGCATAGGGCATTACTATGCCGCTCTCTCTTTTTAACTTATAATTCGCTGCTTTTTTACTATATATTCATAAAAGTTTATTCCATAACAAGACGAACCGGAGCCGAGCTTTCGGTCCGGTTCGATGATTCCGCAAGCCTGAACCGGCATTTACCGTCTGATGTTCAGCTTTTCGATGAGCGCGCGATAGCGTTCTATGTCCTTTTTCATCAGATAGTTGAGCAGGTTCCTGCGGTGGCCGACCATTTTAAGCAGCCCGCGCCGCGAATGGTGGTCTTTTTTATTGGCTTTCAGGTGCTCGGTGAGTTTGTTGATCCGAGCGGTCAGGATCGCTATCTGGACTTCGGGCGAGCCGGTGTCGTGCTCGTGAAGCCCGTACTCGGCGATGATTCTTGCTTTTTCTTCTTTCTGCATAGCATTCACCTTTCTTTATATATTAAGCGGCGCACGCAGTATACGGCGGGTGAAGCGAGCTTGCGCGGGAACATCCCGCGCGCTCCGTTTTATCCGTAAACCGGGCACGCGCTTTTGCATAACCAATGTGCCACAGGCACGTCAAATCATATTATAACAGTTTTTTTGCCGCTTGTAAACAACGCTTAGATAGTTCACATAAATTTTACATCTGCCGTTATATGAACTTTCTTATAAGCGAGTCGAGTTGGTAGGAGTAGTTATTAAAGTAGTATCCGAGCGACGCCCGCCCGCGCACGGCGTTATAAAGCGAGCCGAGCGCGCCCTGCTCGACGATTTGGTAGCCCGACGCGAAGGCGTCCTCAAACCCGAGCGACGCCCCGCCGCGGATTAAGTCTATCATATTCAAGCTGTCGCTTTCGCGGATGACGTATTTTATCAGGTGCGTGTAAAACGCGTCGGCGATTGTGTCGCCAGAAGCTGCGAAAAACGCCGACATAAACACGCCCGCCGCCTCGATGTTCTCGTTGCCCGCGGGGGTGGAAAACGACAGCGCGCTGCCGTCGACATAAGAGTAGTATTTGCTTTGCGCCTCGTCGAATTTGGGCAGCGGCAGAACGCCCCAGTTTTTCTTCATGTTTTTAAACCACTCAAGCGTCTCAAGCGGGGCGACGAGGAAAGCGGCGCCGCCTTCATAAAAGGCGATGGGGGCGTCCGATACTGGGATATGTTCGACGCTGCCGAGCAGCATCACGTCGGGCGCGAAAAATTCCTTTATTTTCTCCACCACGGCGCCCGCGCGCTCGGTGCCGAACGCGGCGGAAAGCGCGCCGTCGGAACCGGGCGAAAACAGCTTTTCGCCCGACGCGGCGTAGAGCGCCGAAACAAGCGTCCTCGGGTCCGCCGCCGACGCGACGCCGTATGTGCCGTCGGCGGAGCTTGCGGCGGCTCGGGCGGCGGCGAGCATGCGCTCCCATGTCCAGCCGCCGGAATAAGCGAGCCGGTAAAGGTCCCCCTCGCCCGCGGCGGCGGCAAGCTCTTTGTTGAAAAGCGCCGAGTAGAGCTTGCCCGGCTCGAGGTTCGCGTCGCCGACCACGGTGTACGCAGACCTGTAGCCGGCGGTCACCTGCGCCATGCATTCTTGGTTGAACCAGTCGGCGCCGAGGTCTAAAAAGGGCAGGGAGTTGACCCGCAGCAGCAGCCCCGCGGCGACAAACCTGCCAAGGTCGCGCATCGGGACTGCGATGATGTCGGCGTAATATGTGCCGGCTTTTTCAGCTGCGCGCAGGTCTTCGAAAATCTGGTCCGGCGTGCCGCCTATCGTGAGTATGGTGGTGTTAAGCTTGTCCTCAACCAGCTTTTGGCGGAAGTAGCGCGCCTCGGTGACGTCGTTTATAACCTCCGACGGCGCGAAATTCTCGGGCGATGTCGACGCTATGAATATGCTTATCCCGCCAAAATCGCGGATAAATACTTTATCAAGCGCAGACTTTGCCTTTTCTTTCGCGTCGGCGGTCGTTATGGCGGCGTATGGCTTTGTTGTATCTGCCGCCGCTGTGCCGGCGGTAGTGCCGGCGCTCTCCGAAAGGTTATCCGAAGCGGTGGTTTCGGAGCCGTCGCGTATGATTATGATTCCGCACCCCGGCAGCACTGCAGCCGAAAGCAAAAGTGCGAAAAGCACCAGCGCCGAAGCGGATCGCATAAGTTTTTTTGGCATACCGTCATATTCCCAGAATTTTTTGCCCGCCGCGCATACGGCTTTATGCCCGCCGGTAGATTGTGCCTTCTTTGGTGTCGATAAGCACTATGCCGCGCGAGGCAAGCTCGGCGCGGATGCGGTCGGCCTCGGCGTAGTTTTTCGCTTTCTTAGCCTCGGCGCGCGCGGCGACCATTGCCTCGATTTCCGCCCTCTCCTCGGGAGTAAAATCGTCGGCTGGCTTCTCTTCGGGTAGCTCGTCGAGGCTAAGCCCGAACACCTTATCCATCTTTAGCGCGGCATTGTAGACGTCGTCGCTCTTCGGCTCGCTGCGCACCATGTTCCACAGCACGCCGAGCGCGCGCGGGATGTTGAGGTCGTCGCCGACCGCGTCGTAAAACTCGCGGATATAGCTTTCTGTATCAACCTTCGCGCCGCCGCCCTTATGCGATGCGAGCGCGCCGCGCAGGTTTGCGAGCGATTTTTTCGCGGAGTCAAGGCCCGAGAAGGTGAAGTTGAGCTTTTGGCGGTAATGCGCGTTGAGGCAGAAATAGCGGAAGTCGAGCGGCTCGTACCCGCGCTCGGCTAGCTCGTCGAGGGTGTATACGTTGCCGAGCGATTTTGACATCTTCCCGCCGTCGACGAGCATGAACTCGCCGTGCATCCAGAATTTCGCGGCGGGATGGCCAAAGACGCCGCAAGTCTGCGCTATTTCGTTTTCGTGATGAATCGGTATATGGTCGACGCCGCCGGTATGGATGTCAAAATACTCGCCGAGGTATTTATACCCCATCGCCGAGCACTCGATGTGCCAGCCCGGATAGCCCATGCCCCAGGGCGACGGCCACTGCATTATGTGTTCTTTCGGCGCTTTAATCCATACCGTAAAGTCGGCGGGATGCCGCTTTTCGGGGTTCACCTCGACCCGCGCGCCAGCCTGCTGTTCCTCGAGCTTTATTCCAGACAGCATACCGTACTCGGGGAACTTGCTGATGTCGTAGTAGATGCCGTCGGAAGTCTCGTAAGCCCTGCCGCGCTCAACGAGCTTTTTAACAAAGTCAATCATGTCGTCGATATGCTCGGTCGCGCGGGCGATGACCTCGGGCTTGCCGATGTTAAGCCTCTCGATGTCGCGCATGAAAGCCTTTGTGTAATACTCGGCGATCTCCCAAGGTGACTTCTTTTGCTCGCGCGCAGCTTTGACGATTTTGTCCTCGCCCTCGTCGGCGTCTGAGACCAGGTGGCCGACGTCGGTGATGTTCATGACGTGGTAAAGCCCGAACCCATGCAGGGCAAGCGACCTGCGGAGGATATCCATAAAGATATATGTGCGCAGGTTGCCTATATGGGCGTAGTTATACACCGTCGGGCCGCAGGTATAAATGCGCGCGGTGTTGCCTTCCAGCGGGGCGAACTCCTCTTTTGTGCGTGTGAGCGTGTTGTAAAGTTTCATGATATACCTTGCTTGATATCCTAAAAATTTGCTCGTTCTCTCGCTATATAAAATAATATAATATAATAACCGGGTTAAGATATAGTGCTTTATATAAGCACCTTTGATTATGTTTTAGTTTTACTTTACTTTTAGTTTTACTTTATATTTATATGGTAACGCTCGTGCACGAACGTGACGCGCGGGTTTTATTTTTTGTCTGCCTCATCGATAAGGCGCATGAGCTTTTCTTCAAGTTGGTCGATTCTTTTGCGTATCGCGCAGATTTCCTGAGAAATCGGGTCGGGGATATGCACCTGGTCGAGGTCGGCGTGCGCAACGCGGACGTTGTCGCGCCGGACGACGCGCGCCGGGATTCCGACCGCGGTGGAGTTCGGCGGTATGTCCATAAGCACGACCGCGCCGGCGGCAATTTTCGAGTTGTCGCCAATCGTAATCGGCCCGAGTATCTTCGCGCCGGCGCCGACCATCACGTTGTTGCCGAGCGTGGGGTGGCGCTTGCCGGTATCCTTTCCGGTGCCGCCGAGCGTCGCGCCCTGGTAAATCGTGCAGTTGTCGCCGATAATCGTTGTCTCGCCGATGACGACGCCGCTGCCGTGGTCTATAAACAGCCCTCGCCCGATGACGGCGCCGGGATGAATCTCAATGCCCGTAAAAAACCTTGCTGTCTGGCTGATTGCGCGCGCGGCGAAGGTGTGCCCGCGCACATGCAGCGCGTGTGCGACGCGGTACGCAAGCACCGCGTGGAACCCGGAGTAGAGCAAAGCCACCTCCGCGTTGCTCTTTGCGGCGGGGTCGCGCTCGCGGATGGAGTCGAGTTCAGCTATTATAGAGTCATAAATTCCAAGCAGTTTGCGGTAATAGTAGTCGAGAATCGGCACTGCCGCCACCTCCGGTTACATTCTAGCATAAAATACCTCATTCTTATATTATATTCTACAAGAATTGTTTTGTAAATACGGAATTTATTAAGCCGTAGCAAACATATTTGAAAAAATGCGTCGTTTTGGTCTAAAACAGAGCCGCCGCCAAGCTTTTAGCCGGCGGCGGTTTTATACTGCGGACTGTGCGACGCTTGCCGCGGGCGCGCCCGGAATCGCGGTGCGCAGCTCGCTTTCGGCTTCGCGCGCGGGGGAAGGCTCGGCGCCCTGAGAGCGCTCCTGCTCTCGCGCGACGGCAAGCATCAGCTTTATTCGGTTTTCTTGGTTGACGCGCGTCGCGCCGGGGTCGTAATCTATCGGCACTATGTTCGCGCGCGGGTCGATTTGGCGGATTTTCCGCACCATGCCTTTACCGACGATATGGTTCGGCAGGCACCCGAACGGCTGCGTGCAGACGATGTTGGGGTAGCCCGCCTCGACAAGCTCTAGCATCTCGGCGGTGAGAAGCCACCCTTCCCCCATCTTGCTGCCGTAGCCTATGACGCCGGAAACAAGGCTCTTTTTATGCTCGTACGAGGCGGGCAGCTTAAACTGCGGGAACTTTTCGAGCGTGTCGAGCATCACCCGCTCCATTTTCGTCAGGTACTTATAAAGCGCTAAAACCACCGCGTATTTAATTTTGCTGCCGCCGTAGAGCTTTATATCCTCAAGCCGGTTGTCGACTTTGAAAAGTAGGAAGCTCAAGAGCCCCGGCACCATGACTTCGCAGTCTTGGCTGCGCAAAAAATCCTCAAGGTTGTTGTTGCCAAGGCTTGAGTATTTGACGTATATCTCGCCGACGACGCCGACGCGCGTTATGTCCCTGTGCCGCACAGGGATTTTCGCAAATTCCGCGGCAATCCTCTCGAGGTTCGGCGCAAACTCGCCGAGCTTATACCCGCGGTTTTTGGCAAGCTCCGCCGAAAGCTCGGCGACCAGCCGCTCTACAGCGGCGTCTGTCTCGCCGGCGTTTACCTCATAGGGCAAGACCTGGTTGCGGAGCAGCATCATCATGTCGCCGTAGACGACGCCGGCGACGAGCTTTCTTATCATCGGCAGCGTGAGGTGGAAGCCGCTGCAGCCCTCAAGCCCCGAGAGGTTGAGCGAAATCACCGGCACATAGCCGTATCCCGCCTTGACGAGCGCTTTGCGGAGCAGGTGTATGTAGTTTGACGCGCGGCAGCCGCCGCCCGTCTGCGTTATCATCAGCGCGGTGCGCTCGGGGTCGTATTTCCCGCTGCCGAGCGCGTCTATCATCTGCCCGATGACGAGCAGCGCGGGGTAGCATGTGTCGTTATGTACATACTTTAAGCCTTCGTCGACTACCGCCCTGCTTGAGTTTGTAAGAAGCTCTACCTTGTAGCCGTAGCTGACAAACACGTTTTTCAGCAGGGTGAAATGTATCGGCGCCATGTTGGGGATGAGAATCGTGTGGGTCTTTTTCATCTGGGGCGTAAAGTCGACGTTGCCGTATTTGTTCAGCGTAACTTCGCGCGAGTTTATGACTGCTTTTTTCTTCATGGTCTTTTTACCAGCCGGTTTGGATAAAAAAACTTCGCATCGCCGGTTTAGTCAAGCGCGGCGAAAAGGCTGCGCAGCCTGATTTTCACGGCTCCGAGATTAGTTATCTCGTCGATTTTTATCTGCGTGTATATTTTGCCGGCGCGCTCGAGTATAGCGCGCACCTCGTCTGTGGTAATCGCGTCGACGCCGCAGCCGAAGGACACGAGCTGCACGAGGTCGACGTCGGGGTGCTCGGTCGCGAACTTCGCCGCAGCGTACAGCCGCGAGTGGTACGTCCATTGGTTGAGCACGCCAACCTTGAACTTCGGCACCATCCAGCTTACGGCGTCCTCGGTCACCACGACGGCGCCGAGCGATGTGACGAGCCGGTCGATGCCGTGGTTTATCTCCGGGTCGACGTGGTACGGCCTGCCGGCAAGGATAATAATGCGCTTGCCGCGCTTTCTCGCCGAATCGATGAGGTTTTTGCCGTACTCGCGGATGCGTTTCATATGCGCCTTATACTCGGCGTAGCCGGCGCGCACCGCGTCGCGCGCCTCGGCGTCGGTGATGTCGGGGAAGTACTTGCGCATCGCCGCGGCGAACTTCTTCTCGAAATCGCGCGGGCGGTGGATGCCGAAATACTCGCTGATAAACGTCTTGCCTCGCAAATCTGGCACATTCGCGCCGATTACCTCAGGGTAGTACGCCACGACGGGGCAGTTGTAATGGTTGTCGCCCAGCCCCTCGTCGACGTTATAGGTAAGGCATGGGTAAAAAATTGTGTCCACGCCCTGCGAGAGCAGCCACTCGATGTGCCCGTGCATGAGCTTCGCGGGGAAGCATACGGTGTCGGACGGTATCGTGAGCTGCCCGATAAGGTAAATGTTCCTGCTCGACGGCGGCGAGACCACGACCTCAAACCCGAGCTTTGTCAAAATAGTGTGCCAAAACGGCAAAAGCTCGTACATGTTGAGGCCAAAAGGTATGCCAATCCTGCCGCGGCGCGCGGGAGCCTGCGGCTTTTTCTCCGCATACTCTAGCAGCAGCCCGAGCTTATACTCGTACATGTCGTCTCGCTTTTCTTCCTCGGTATGCTGTGCGCCCGCGACCGGGCGGTCGCAGCGGTTGCCGCCGATGAATTTGCCTCGCGTGCGCTCGCTGCCGCCGAAGGTGTTGACTGTCAGCCGGCAGTTGTTGCCGCAAAGCCCGCATGTCACCGCGCGGACCTCGTGCGTGAAAATTTTCAGCTCTTCGGCGGTGATAATCTCCGAGCGGTCTGTGGGTTTCGACTTGCTTTTTGCGTACAGCGCTGCGCCGTACGCGCCCATGAGGCCCGATATGTCGGGCCGCACGACGTCTCTTCCTATCTCCTGCTCGAAAGCGCGCAGCACCGCGTCGTTGTAAAACGTGCCGCCCTGCACGACGATGTTTTTGCCCATCGCCTCGTCGATAGTTGCCGCCGAAACGCGGATAACTTTGTAAAGCGCATTTTTAACGACAGAAATCGAAAGCCCCGCCGAGATGTTTTCAATCGAGGCGCCGTCCTTTTGCGACTGCTTGACCGACGAGTTCATGAACACCGTGCAGCGCGAGCCGAGGTCGACCGGGCGGTCGGCGAAAAGCCCGAGCCGGGCGAAATCCTCCACCGAGTAGCCCAGCGCGCCAGCGAAAGACTGCAGGAACGAGCCGCAGCCCGACGAGCACGCCTCGTTAAGGAAGATATTGTCGATAGCTCCGTTTCTGATTCGGAAGCATTTTATGTCCTGCCCGCCGATGTCGATGATAAAGTCGACGCCGGGCAAAAACTGTTTTGCCGCGGTAAAGTGCGCGACGGTCTCGACGATTCCGTAGTCGAACTTGAAAGCGCCGCGGATTATCTCCTCGCCGTAGCCGGTCACTGCGGACGATATTATATGTATGTTCGGGAACTTTTCGTATATGTCGGAAAGAAACTCCCAAACAAGCGCCACCGGGTTGCCGGAGTTGGGCCGGTAGTCGGTGTAAAGCAGCGCGCCGCTCTCGTCGGTCAGCGCGAGTTTCACGGTGGTCGAGCCGGCGTCGACGCCGAGATACGCCCCGCCGCTGTATGTTTCGGGCGAGGGGTTGCGCGGCACTTTTGCCTTCGAGTGGCGCGCGGCAAACTCGTCGTATTCCTCTTTTGAGCTAAAAAGCCTTCGCGCGGGGATATACGCCTCGACGGATTTGCGCGCCTTGATTGCACTAATAAGCTCGGGTATCGTCATGCCTACGCTGCCGGGAGCCGACGCGCCCGAGGCAAGCTCGGCGGCGCCTATCGCGACAAAGTAAAGCGAGTCGTCTGGGCATACGCCGCTTATGCCAAGAACCTTGTCGAAGCTTTTTCTAAGCTCGGACAGGAAGGTAAGCGGCCCGCCGAGGTAAACTACCTTGCCTTCGATTTTGCGGCCCTGCGCGAGGCCCGCTATCGTTTGGTTTACTACCGCGTAAAAGATGCTCGCGGCGACGTCCGGTATGCGCGCGCCCTGGTTTAGGAGCGGCTGTATGTCCGATTTCGCAAAGACGCCGCAGCGGGAGGCGACAGTGTAGATTTTCTCGTGCTTTTCCGCCTCGGCATTTAGCTCGTCGGGAGAAAGCCCGAGCAGCGTTGCCATCTGGTCGATAAACGCTCCGGTGCCGCCCGCGCACGAGCCGTTCATGCGCACTTCCATGCCCGCGCCTGTCGGATTGCCGGCCGTGTCTTTGTCGGTTAAAAACAGGATTTTCGCGTCCTCGCCGCCAAGCTCGATGACCACGTCGGCGTCGGGCACAAGGCGCAGCGTCGCGACCCGCGTTGCGTATACCTCCTGCACGAACGGGATGCCGACGTGCTCGGCGAAGCCCATGCCCGCCGAGCCGGACACGCAAACGTCAAACCGCTCGTCCTCGCCAGCGCCAAGCTCCCGCCCGAGCCGCTCGAGCAGCGCGATGACTTTCTCGGCGACCGCGGAATAGTGGCGTTCGTACGATTTATATATGATATTTTTATCTTTATCGTTGTCGAGCACGACGCATTTGAGCGTCGTCGAACCGACGTCAAGCCCTATCTTCATACAGTCGATTATAGCACGGTTTTGTGAATTTTTGTTGCGAAAAAAGAAAGCTAAATAAAAATTCGGACAAATTCCGAGTTGAAATTTCAAGCAACACCTCAGCCGTTTTTGCCGGAGAGCGCGCGGTTAATCTCAAATATGGCGAGCATAATCGCCGCAATAGCAGCGATGCCGCCCCAAAGCGGGCCGGATGGCGCTGCGGTTATGCCGAATAGCGCGCCTATAGCGGGGAAGAGCAGGCATCCGGCGACGAACGCCGCGATGACCGTAAGCGTCAAAAGGAACATTCCGTTGAGCCTTATGCCCGGAGCGAAGACGCTTTCCTCGCGCATAGACTCTCCGAGCGCGACAAGCTGGGTAAATATAAAGCTGAAAAACACGAGCGCAAGCCGGTCGCTTTCGGTCGCGATGATTTGGTTTTCCGAAAGCAGCCGCACCAAAAGCACCGTTACGGCAGCCCAGAACAGCCCGAAGATTATCGACTGCGGGTTTGATAGTAGCGGGTGGCGCAGCCGCCGCTCTGTGTCCTCTCGCTTTTTAAGAATCGAGCCGTCAGGGCGCTCGAAGGCTATGACGAGCACCGCGGCGAAATCCACTATAAGCCCGCAGAAGAGAATTTGCGCGGGTAGCAGCATCAGCTCGCCGGTCAGCACCGAGTAAAACACTAAAAACAGCCGGGCGAACTGCGAGATAATCATGTATTTGGTCATACGCAATAGGTTATGGTATATAACCTTCGCGTAGCGGACGGCGTCGACGACGGCGTTGAACCCGCCGCCGCCCCTTTTGTCGGCTTCGCTGACGATTACGTCGGATACGAACTTCAGCGCCTCGCCGCCGGCGACGCGCTCGCCGGTTTTGCCGAACACCGGCAGGTTGCGGCGCGGAAGCTCTATCCCCCCGCGCCCGGCTTTGTCTGATATAGTAACGCTCTGCGCTATGCCGACGTCTGCTTCTTTGAGCAGGATTATCTCGTCAAGCTCATGCCCAAGCACGCCGACGGTCTCGCCCGCGTCGCGCAAAAACCGCAGCACCATTCGCTTTTGGGCGATGTTTAAGCCCTCGTAAAGCCTGTAAATAGGGACGTTTGCGCGTATCAGCCCTTCTTTCATAGCAGCAAGCTGCGCCGAGGTTACAGCCTCGGCGTCGCTTTTTATAATGCCGAGCGCGCGGGCGAGGTAGCGGTTACTTTCGTCCGGCTCGTCGCAGAACATTATAACCTTAATCCCGGCGGCTTGGCACCGCGCGACCGATTGCGCCGCGCCGCGGAGCAGCGGCTCGCGGAAGTAGAGCAGCCCCTCAAGCACCAGGTCGGTCTGGCAGCTTATAATCCGGCGCAGGTTGTTGTAGACCGTCTTGCGGGTCGCGACTGCGACGACGCGGTACGCTTCTTTATACGCGAGCGATACGGCTACTCGCAGCTCGGCGGCGCGCGCGGGCGTAAGCTCGGTGAGCTTTCCGCCTTCGTTTATATAGCGGCAGCGGGAGATTACGCTTTCGGGGCTGCCGCGCACCGCGACGATATAGCTTCCCTCGTGAAAAACGAGCGTGGTCTCAAACGCGCTTTTGCCGCCCGGGGTCATGGCGCCCGCCGCAATGTGCTCGAGTATCGGGTAGCTGCGCTCGAGCCCAACGTTGTAAAGCGAGAGCTTCTCGGCGGCGCGGATTATCGCCTCCTCCTCGGCGGTGTAGATGTTCTCAAACCGCTGGTTGTTTATGGCGAGTATCCTCGCGCCGTAAAGCCCGGTGGAGATTAGCGCGAATTTAACGGTATCGGCGCATTCCGGGCCAATTGGCGCGCCGCCAACACCGTAGAGCTTGCCGGCAGCCCAGACGCGCTCGAGCTTTGTGTCGCGGACTGAGAACGCGCCCTCACGAGGGACGATAAGCGCTGTGATTTTCTTTATCGTCTCTAGCTTGGCGGTGTTCTTTATCAGCGCGCCGGCATTGACGGTGCGGTATTTACGAACCGCGCCGAACACGCCCACCGCGACGACGATATAGCCGAACGCGGTGTAAAACTCGCTCATCGATGCTACGGCGAGCGAAAGCCCGGTCATGAAAATCTCAAAAAGGCTCCTGTCGCCATACCCCAAAATAAGGTCAAGCCCGGTTATTATAAATATCGCCGCGCTCATGCAAAGGCTCCAAAAGCGGCAGAAATTCTTCAGTGCCGCCATTACCGAGAGCTTTTCATGCGAGACGACGGGCTGGTTTTTCTTCAGCTCGCAGACGAGGGTGTTTTGCCCGGTCGCGCAGACGACGGCGCGCCCGGTGCCGGCGGTGAGTATCGTCGAGGCGAACAGCATGTTTTTCTGCTCGCCCGGCGAAAGCTCCCCGTATTCGATAAATTTCGCGTCTTTCGGGACGGCTTTTATCACGCCCGTGAGGTTTACCTCAAGCGCATAAAGCCCGTCCGACTCAATAAGCCGCGCGTCCGCCGGCACGATGTCGCCCGCCGCGACGAAGATAATGTCGCCCGGTACTAGCTCCTCGCTGCGAATCATGTAGAGCTTGCCGCCACGCATGACTTTCGCGGTCGGCAGCGCGTACGAGCCATTTTTCTCAAGCACGTGCTGGGCTTTGACATACGCGAAAATCGAGGCGGCGTAGTATACGGCTAAAGTTGCGATTAGTATTACCGTTTGCGGCGTGTCCTCGAAAATCGCGGCGAGCGCCGCGGTGAATACAAGGAGCAGCGCCGTAAAATCGGTCAGCATGTGCCGAAGGTACAGTAAAAAAGAGCCTCGCGGGACGGGGTATATGGCGTTCAGCCCGTATTTTTTCGACCGGGCGAGCGCCTCCTCGCGCGAAAGGCCAAGGTTTGGGTCGGTCGCGAGCATCGCGCAGAGCTGCGGGATGCTTTTGTCGTAAAACCGCAGTTTCATATAGTTTACCGGAGCCGGTCAAATGTCTTTTTGTGCCGCTTCATGCAGCATCGGGACGGCGGGTAATACCCCCGTCGTCCCGGCATGCTTTGTTATTTATAGTCAAACTTAAGCTCGGCGCCGTCGCTGTCGACCGTGATAGCCGTAATCTTGCGGTCGTAGTCGGACACGATGATGTTCGCAATCGCGTCCTCGACGTTGCGCTGGATGAACCTGCGCATGTTGCGCGCGCCGTATTTGGTCGAAAACGACGACTTGGCAATATATTCCGCGGCGGCGTCGGTGTAGCTCAGGCTTACCCCATGCTCGCTCATCGTCTTCGCGAGGTCGCCGAGCATGAGCTTCGCAATCTTCACAAAGTCGCCCTCGTCGAGCTGGCGGAAGGTTATAATCTCGTCCACCCGGTTGAGGAACTCCGGGCGCAGGAAGTCCGAGAGCGCCTTTTGGGTCCGCTGCGCGTCGAGCTTTGGCTTTTCCACCGTGCCGAACCCGATAGAGTTGAGGTTGAGGTTCGAGCCGGCGTTGGTGGTCATCACAATAATCGTGTTCTCAAAGTTGACGGTCTTGCCGTGCGAGTCGGTAATCCGCCCGTCGTCGAGTATTTGCAGCAGAATATTTAGCACGTCGGGGTGCGCTTTTTCAATCTCGTCGAAAAGAATGACCGAGTACGGCCTACGGCGTATCTTCTCGGTGAGCTGGCCCGCGTCGTCGTATCCGACGTAACCGGGCGGGGAGCCGAGTATGCGCGAGACGGTGTGCTTTTCCATGTACTCGGACATGTCGAGCCTGATTAGCGCGTCGGGCGTGTCGAAGAGTATCGACGCGAGGGTCTTTACAAGCTCTGTCTTGCCGACGCCCGTCGGGCCGGCAAAGATGAACGATACCGGCTTGCGCTTGGTCTGCACGCCCGCGCGGCTGCGCTTTATTGCGCGTACAACTGCCGAGACCGCCTCGTCCTGGCCGATTATGCGCTCCAGCAGCTGCGCCTCGAGCCTGTCGATGCGCCTGTACTCGTTTTCGGTCACGTTTGCGGCGGGTATGCCGGTCCACACCTCGATGACATGCGCGAGGTCGTCTTCGGTAAGCTCGATTTTCTTGCGTTCCTCCTCATATTGCGCGAGCTGCTTTTCGCGGTTGATTTTGCGCACTTTGAGGTCGGCGAGAAGCTGGTATTTGTGCTCGACCGCGGCGTTGTCGCTTTCGTCGAGCGCGGCTATCGACTCCTCGTCGGCTTTGAGCTTCTCGAGCGCCTGCTTTGTCTCCTCAAGCTTGCCGATTACCGGCGAGTTGAGCGCGCGGTAGGTCGCCGCCTCGTCGAGCAAGTCGATTGCTTTGTCGGGGAGGAACCTATCAGTAATGTAGCGCTCGGCGAGCGTGACCACGCGGGGGAGGATCTCCGAAGGTATCCTTATGCCGTGGTAGTCCTCGTAGTACTTCTTTATGCCCTCGAGGATTTTGACGGTGTTTTCGACCGACGGCTCCTCGACGATTATCGGCTGGAACCGGCGTTCGAGCGCCGCGTCCTTCTCGATGTATTTGCGGTACTCGTTAAGCGTCGTCGCGCCGATTACCTGTATGTCGCCGCGCGAGAGGGCGGGCTTTAAGATATTCGCGGCGTTCATGCTGCCCTCGGCGTCGCCGGCGCCGACGATGCTGTGTATCTCGTCAATCACGAGTATTATGTTGCCGAGCGATTTTACCTCGTCGATGAGCCCTTTCATGCGGGTTTCAAACTGGCCGCGGAACTGCGTGCCCGCGACGAGCGCTGTCATGTCGACGAGGTGCAGCTCTTTGTCGCGCAGCTTAAACGGCACGTTGCCCGAGGCAATCCTCTGCGCGAGGGCTTCGGCTATCGCGGTTTTGCCGACGCCCGGCTCGCCGATAAGGCAGGGGTTGTTCTTCTGCCTGCGGCAGAGGATTTGGATAACCCGCTCGATCTCGCGGTCGCGGCCGACGACTTTATCAAGCTTGCCCTCTGCCGCCTTTTTGGTGAGGTCGGTGCAATATTGGCTGAGGTATTTCTTTTTCTGCTCGCGCGACTCTTTGGTCTGCGAGGACGAGCCGCGCTGGCGGTCGGAATGCTTGTCGCGGTCGCCGCTTATGCGCATCTGCGATTCGCTGCGGCGCTTCAAGTCGGCAAACAGCGGCAGGTTGCCGAAAAGCTTCTGCAAATCGATTGCTGGCGCCCTTCCTTCCTCAAGCTCAATGACCGCGCTTTCGGGAAGGGTGTCAGGGTCTATTTCCGGGCTCATGCGTTCTATATCTTCTTCAGTAAGCCCCATATCGCGGATGTTCTTCTCGACAATGGGAATACCCATCTCATGGGCGCATTTAAGGCAGATCCCCTCTGTCGTTGTTTTGTTGTTTTCTATTTTATTTATAAAGACCACGGGGATCCGTTTATGGCAAATAGAGCAAAGTTCCATCTTTGTTCCTTGTTATTGTCAAAGGATTGGTTATGTTTTGCCGCCGAAAAGGTTAAAGTCCAGCAGCGTCAGCGGATTGGTGCGTAAGAACCATCCGGCAATAATTGTATCAGACAGAGTCGTCTCTGTAAACAGGTCGGGCAAAACTTGGGCAAGATACGGCGCCGAAATCCCTAGCACATATGCGATGACCCAAGCGTATAGCGCGCCAATGATAAGCCCGAGCAGCAGCCCGCCGGCGCGGTTTAACGCGCTCAGCACCGGTAGCTTAAATATCATATTCAGCACGGCGGTTATAATTGACAGCGCGAGCGTTATGCCGAAAAAGAGGAGCAAAAACGCCAGCGCGTCCGAAATCGCCCGCACCGCCGGCTGCGCGAGAAACGCGGCTATCGCTTGCGCGGCGTCGGCGGAACCGGACGCGGCGGTCTGCGCCTCTGCAGGCGCGGCGCCGAAGCGCGAAAGCAGCGACGACAGCGTGTCGGGCATATCCGAAAACAGTTTCGGCACAGCCTCGCTTTGGTCGAGCGAAGGCACAAAAAGCTGCCTTATAATCTGCGCGACGGGGTCGGTAATGCGCTCGGCTAAAAAGGTTTCCGAAAGCCAGTCTGAAACCGGCCTTGTGAAATACCACGCGCCGAGCAGGGAAGCAAGGAACGTGACAAATCCCATTATGGTGCGGACAAAGCCGCGCCTTACCCCGACGGCTGCAGAAACTATGATTATAGCGAGAAGCAGAAGGTCTATTACAAGTGACATGTTACAATCTCCGCAATAGGGCTAAGCTGCCGTCTCGTCCGCCACCTCTTCTTCGCCTGCGACTTTATAGACGGTGGCGGCGTCCGAGGCGCACATCACGAGCACGCCGTCGGAGTACACGAGCAGCTCGATCGCGTCAGGCGATGTCGGAATTGATGTGTATGTCCCGTCATAGGGATTTATGACTCTAAGCTGGCCGGGAGTTTGGATATAAAAGCGCGAGGAGTCCGAGGTGGCGCAGAGTATCCTGCCCTCGATGGCGCAGGTGCCGATGGCGCCGCCGCTGCTGTCCCAAAAGCGCACGATTTTCTCGTTGCCCAGCACAGTTGTGTTGAACGCGAGCATCGAAAAATACGGCGACAGGCTGTACCCGACCGGGATTTCGCTCCCGAACTGATAGCGGTTCGCCTCAAAACCTTCGGCGTCGTAGAAGATAATGCAGTTGTCAAACAGCACCGCAAAGCCGCCGTCCTTGCTGTAGCACGCTTTGACGGGCATCGAGCCAGCGACCGTTATAATCGCGGTGGCGGTCTCGGAGCCGGGCGCGACGGTCATAATCTCGCCGCACCACTCGCCGCCAGAGTCGAACGCCGAAAGGATGAGCACTTCGCCGCCGTCGGGCCGCATCACGACGTCCATGATGTATTTGTCTTTGTAAATCCTGCTTATCTGCTTGAAACTTGCGCTGTAGACGAAAACTGCGCCTTTGTACTCCTCGGTGCGCGTGGCTATGGCGAAATAGCCGTTGTTTGCGACCGACGCGGCGCTAATCGGCTTTGATAGCTTTTCGGCGTACAGCATCGAAAAGGTGTTGAACACCGAAAAGACGGGGTTGGTGTCGCTAGTGTCGTATACGAGTATATACCTGTCGGACGCCGCAATCTGCGGGTCGGTGAGGTTAAGCATTTCGCTCATTTCGGTCTGGCCCGACATGCCGTAGATATAAAGCGAGTCGGGGGAGACCACCGCAAGGTCGCCTTTAAAAAGCGCGAAACGCGAGTCCGACCCTGCGCTATAGGATATTTTATCAAACTCTCCGGTATATTTTGTGGAGTTTATGTTAAAATCCCGCAACATATACCTGAAATTTTCTACGGTGATATCGTCGCGGTAGGCTGTCACCATGCCGATGCAGTATGCGACAAGCGCGAGTATTACAACAAGCTTTAAAATCTTGTATCTGGTGGAGAGGGAGAGGTAGTACCTGTTTACCTGCTCCTCTTCGGCTGCCGGCGCGGACTGCGTCTGGAGCGCCATTATCGGGATTGTCCCGGCTGAAGCTGAGCCGGGCGGCTTGGCGCCGGCGCCATGGCGGGCTGCCGGCCGGTTTTTTGAGCTTTTTGAGCCTTTGGGCCGGCGCGCTGGCGGCATATTAGAAAGCATTCGGCGCCTCACCTCCGGAATTATGGCGACTAAAGTTTTGGCAACCAGCCATAAGCGCTAGTAGTATACCTCCCAGAGGTATAACCCTTCGGGAGGGGCGGTAAAGCCAGCGCGAGAGCGGTCGCGCGACGCGATGATGTCGGATATGCTTTTGTCTGCGAGCCTGCCGAGCGAAAAGTCGATAAGAGTGCCTACCATGATTCTTACCATATTATAAAGGAACCCGTCGGCCGCGAAAATGAAAGTTATAAGCTCGCCATCTTTTTCGACGTGGCTTTGTGTCACGGTGCGCACCGTGTCGGAAACGTCCGAGCCTGCAGCCATAAAAGCCGAAAAGTCGTGGCGGCCGGCTAGCTCGGCGGCAAGCCTGTTTAGGCATTCCGCGTCAAGCGGGATGGGGTAACGGAAGGCGCGGCCTTCCAAAAACGGGTCGCGGATGCGCGAGTTTAGCACAAAATACCGGTACTGCTTGCCTTTTGCCGAATATCTCGGGTGAAACGAGTCGTCGACAAACCTTGCCGATTTTACCGCGACGTCCTCCGGCAGAAGTGAATTGAGCGCGAGTGGCACGCGGTCCGGCGGGATTTTGCCGACGTCTTCGGCTTCGACCGTGCAGTAAAAAGAGCGCGCGTGCACGCCGCTGTCGGTGCGGCTGCAGCCGGTGAGGCGCACCGTGCCGTATATTTTCTCCACCGCGCCTTGCACGGTCGACTGTATGGATTTGCCGTTTTTTTGCACCTGGAACCCGCAGTACGCGGTGCCGAGAAAAGAAAGCTCAAGCAGCAGTTTCATATCTATTTTCGGTTTGGCGCGGGAAAAATTAATTACACCGAAAGCCACGGGATAAAAACATTCGCTGCAATCACCGCGGCGGTGAAGAAGACGAATATGACCGAGGCGACAAGGTCGCGGTAGGAGAGCTTTAGCACCTTCATGCGCGTGCGCCCTTCGCCGCCCCTGTAGCAGCGGCATTCCATCGCTATCGCAAGCTCGTCGGCGCGGCGGAACGCGGACACAAAAAGCGGGATGAGTATGGGTATCAGCGCTTTCGCGCGCCGGATTATGCCACCCGACGAAAAGTCGACGCCGCGCGCCTTTTGGGCGTTCATAATCTTGTCCGTCTCCTCGATTAGAGTGGGGATAAACCTCAGCGCGATTGTCATCATCATCGCGAACTCGTGCACGGGCACGCGCAGCTTTTTAAGCGGCGAGAGGAGCTGCTCAAGCCCGTCGGTGAGGGCAATCGGCGAGGTGGTGTAGGTGAGCAGCACGGACGAGCCCAAAAGGAGCAGCACTACGCGCAGCACCATCAGCACGGCGTATAGCACGCCCTCGGAATATATCTCGATAAAGCCGAGCCTGAAAAGCAGGTTTTCGCCTTTTGTCCAAAAGAGGTTAATTATCGCCGTGAACGTGATAATGAAGACAAGCGGGCGCAAGCCGCGGAGAATGATTTTCGCCGGGATTTTCGAGGCGGCTATCATAGCGAGCGTGAAAAGCAAAATAACCGCAAACCCGGGCGCTCCGCGGGCGACGAACACGAGTATGATGTAAACCGTCGTGAGTATCAGCTTTGTGCGCGGGTCGAGCTTGTGAAGCGGCGAGTCGCCGGGGAAAAACTGGCCGAGTGTAATGTCCTTTAGCACCTGCTCCCGCTCCTTTTTTGCTTTATCATCTCTTCAATAACGGCTTTCGCGCGGTCGATCGTGTAGATATCGGTGTCGATATCGACGCCGCGCGCTTTGAGGGCAAAAATCAGCCTTGTAATCTGCGGGATGTCAAGCCCTATCTCGGTGAGCCTGTCCGCCTGGCGGAAAATATCGGCGCAGGTGCCGGTCATGCTGACCCGCCCGCCGCACATGACAATAAGCCGGTCGCAAAAGCGAGCCATGTCCTCCATGCTGTGGCTGACTATGACGACCGTCGACTTTTTTCGGCGCTGGTACGACCACACGCCGCCGAGGATTTCCTCGCGGCCCATAGGGTCAAGACCTGCCGCCGGCTCGTCGAGCACGAGCACCTCCGGCTCCATCGCGATGACGCCCGCGATGGCGACCCTGCGCTTCTGCCCGCCGGAAAGCTCGAAAGGCGAGGCGTCGGCGAGCTTTTCGTCAAGGCCAACGAAAGCCATCGCTTCGCTTACCCTGCGCTTTATCTCGTCTTCGGGCAGCCCCATGTTGCGGGGGCCGAACGCGATGTCGCGCCAGACGGTCTCCTCGAAAAGCTGATACTCGGGGTATTGGAAGACAAGCCCCACGCGGAACCGAACCTGCCCGATTTTTTTCGGGTCGGCCCAAATGTCCCGCCCGTCGAGCAACACCGTGCCCGATTGGGGCTTGATAAGCCCGTTTAAGAGCTGTACGAGCGTAGATTTGCCGGATCCGGTATGCCCGATTATTCCGGTAACCGTCCCGCGCTCGATGCCCACGCTGACGTCGGTCAGCGCTTCGCTGCGGAACGGCGTCCCTTCGCCATACACAAAGCTGACGTTTTTCAGCTCGATAATATACTTGGAACTTGAAGTGTCACTCATCACAAGAGAGCGCGGAGAATTTCCGCTCCTTCCTCCTCGGATAATACGCCTCGGGGCAGGGGGCTGCCGTCGGGCATTTTTATTCCGTCAACTGAAAGTTCGTAAAGAAGTTCGGTAACCTGCGGCACGTCGAGTCCCACGCTTTGAAGCTCCCCAACATGCGAGAAGACTTCGCGTGGCGTGCCGTCAAGGAAGATTTCGCCGTCGTTGATGACGATGACGCGGTCGGCGAGAACCGCTTCGTCCATGTTGTGCGTGATGTGCAAAACCGTAATCCCGCGGTCGCGGTTAAGGGATACTATGGTATTCATAACCTCCTTGCGGCCCGAGGGGTCGAGCATGGAGGTGGATTCGTCGAACACAATGCATTCGGGCAGCATTGCGATGATGCCCGCTATCGCGACGCGCTGTTTCTGCCCGCCTGAGAGCTGGTGCGGCGAATGGCGCGCGTATGCCGACATGCCGACGATGGCGAGCGCCTCGTTTACCCGCCGGCGTATCTCTTCGGGCGGTATGCCCAAATTTTCGGGGCCGAAGGCGACGTCCTCTTCGACGACGGTAGCCACAAGCTGGTTGTCGGGGTTCTGGAAGACCATGCCTATTTTGCGCCGGATTTCGAAAATGTCGTCCTCAGTTATCGCCGGGTCGGTTATGTCGCGCCCGTCGATGTAGATTTTGCCCGAGGTCGGCGTCAAAATTAGGTTGAGCAGCTTTGCCAGCGTCGATTTGCCCGAGCCGTTGTGGCCGAGTATCGCGACGAAGTCGCCGCGCCCTATCTCGAAGCTGACGTTTTTTATTACCGGCAGCTCGCGCCTCAGCCCTCCGTCTTCGGCGATGCTGTACGAAAAGCAAAGGTTTTCGGCTTTAATAAACGGTGTGCCTGACATTATTTTATTTCCGTGCGTGATTTATTTTAGAGTTAGCTCGTTTACGCAAGAAATATGCTGCGGGGGTCGTGCCTATTTATCGGCGACCCAAAGCGCCGCGCCGCCGCAGGGCAGGACCGCTCCGGACGCCGTGACCGGCAGGCCAAGCTCGTCCGCGCTGACGCTGCCGCCGAACCGGCGCGTAAGCTCAAGTTCGAGCATATAGGCTATCGACAAGGGCGAAAGCCCCGCGGTGTACGAACTGACAAGGAAAAAGAGCGGCTGGTCGGAGAGGAGCTTTGCCGTTTTCGCGATAAGCTCGTCCACGTTTTCTTCGAGCTTCCAAAGCTCGCCCGATGGGCCGCGCCCGTACGACGGCGGGTCCATTATCACCGCGTCGTAGGCGTGCCCGCGGCGAGCCTCTCGCTCGACGAATTTCTTGCAGTCGTCGACTATATAACGTATTTTCGCCGAGCCTAGCCCTGAAAGCTCGGCGTTTTCTTTTGCTCGCTGCACCATGTTTTTCGCGGCGTCGACGTGGCAGACCTCGGCGCCTGCCGCCGCCGCCGCGACGGTCGCGCCGCCGGTGTACGCGAAAAGGTTAAGCACGCGTATCGGGCGGCCGGCGGACTTTATCAGCGGCATTATCCTATCCCAGTTTGCCGCCTGTTCGGGGAAAAGGCCGGTGTGCTTGAAACCCATCGGCTTTACAGTAAAAGTCAGCTTGCCATAACAGATGCGCCACTCCGGTGGGAGGTTGTTTATCGTCCAGCTTCCGCCGCCGGTCTTGCTGCGCGTGTAGACGGCGTCGGGCGACTCCCAAAGCGGGTGGTTGCGCCTGTTTTTCCAAATAACCTGGGGGTCGGGCCTGATTAAGATATATTTGCCCCAGCGTTCGAGCCGCTCGCCGTCCGAGCAGTCGAGAAGCTCATAGTCGCGCCATCCGGTTGCCGCTATCATGCGGTATCGCCAGCCTCCGTTTCCGAGACGGCGCGAAGTATCGCGTACTTCAGCTCTTCGGCATATGTCGAAAGCTCACCCTCGTTTTCGCCCTCGAGCATTATGCGGATAACCGCCTCTGTGCCGGAGGGGCGCAGCACCAGCCTGCCCGACTCGCCGAGCGCATCGGTGACTTTTTTGGCGCACTCGGCAACGGGCGCGGCGGAGATTAGCCGCTTTTTCTCGTCCGGTGCCATCGACGCGGGCACCGGCACGTTGACGCTCACCTGTGGCAGCGGCTGCATCACCGAAAACAGCTCGGACGCGCTCATCTCGGGGTATTTTGCGAGAAGCGATAAAACTTTTGCGGCGGTGAGCTGCCCGTCACCGGTGGTCGCGTAGCCCGACAAAATTATGTGCCCCGACTGCTCGCCGCCGAGGGCGTACCCTCCTCGCAGCATCTCCTCAAGCACATACCTGTCGCCGACGTCGGTGACGGCGACCGAAAAGCCGTATCTTTTAGCCGCGAGGTGGAAGCCGAGGTTGGTTAGCTTCGTCACGACCACGGTGTTGCCCGAGAGCTTACCCTCTTTTTTCATCTCCACGGCGAGCCGCGCGATAATCATGTCGCCGTTTATCAGCCTGCCGCGCTCGTCTGCGAGCAGGCACCTGTCGGCGTCGCCGTCGAAGGCAATTCCGAGGTCGTAGCCGCCCTTTGCGACAAGCTCGCAAAGGCTATCCATCTGCGTCGAGCCGCAGTTTAAATTTATGTTTATCCCGTCGGGGTCGTAAGCTATAAAATCGGCGTGCCAGCCGTACATATTCTCTGGCGAGAAAATCTTTTTCGCTGTCGCGCTCGCCGAGCCGTTTGAAAGGTCGAGCAGCACGCGCTTTTTTGTGCCAAAAGGCGGATTTGCTTCGGCGAGCACGCACACGATGTGTGCGATATAATCTTTTATGTTGGCCCTGATGTCGTGCACCCGCCCAATCTCGCGCGACGGCGGAGAGAGGGGGATGTCGCCCAAAATCATCTGCTCAAGCTCTTCCTCGGTTTCGTCGGAGAGCTTGTATCCGCCCGGGCCGAAGACTTTCAGCCCGTTGTACTCGCTCGGGTTATGAGACGCCGAAATCATGACTCCTGCGTCGGCCCCGAGATTTGCGGTGAGATACGCCACCGCAGGCGTCGGCACGATGCCCGCCAAAAGCACGTCTGTGCCGCCGGCGCAAAGCCCGGCGGTCAGCGCCGCCTCGAACATGTCGCCCGAAAGGCGGGTGTCTTTGCCGATTATAACTTGAGGTTTATCGCCTTTTTCGGCACGCAGCTTCTGGGCAAGCGAAAGGCCGAGCCTATATGCAAGGTCGGCAGTCAGCTCTTCGCCCGCAACGCCGCGGATGCCGTCGGTACCGAACAATTTTCCCATTAGGTCACCGCTTACCTTTTTGATGTGATTTGGGCGGCGGCCTAAAAGAACTTAAGCTGGCCGTCGTCCGTTTGTTCATCGTGAGACTGTGGGCTGTAGCTAATGCCAAGATGCTCGTACGCGAGCCTTGTAGCCATGCGCCCGCGCGAGGTGCGGGCTAAAAAACCGATTTGGAGCAGGTAAGGTTCGTATACGTCCTCGATTGTCACAGCCTCTTCGCCGACGGTAGCCGCGAGCGTATCAAGCCCGACCGGCCCGCCGCCGTATGTTTTTATTATTACCTCGAGCATGCGCCGGTCAAGCGCGTCAAGCCCGAGTTTGTCGATTTCAAGTTTCCCAAGCGCGTAGTCGGCAATCTCGCGGTCTATTTTGCCGCTGCCGACTATCTCGGCAAAGTCGCGCACACGCTTTAGAAGCCTGTTTGCCACGCGCGGCGTGCCCCGCGAGCGCGAGGCTATCTCTCGCGCGCCGTAGTCGTCGATGTCGATGCCGAGAATGCCCGCGCTGCGCTTTACGATTTTTGTCAGCTCATCCGGCGTGTAAAGCTCGAGCCTGAGCGTGACGCCGAACCTGTCGCGCAGCGGCTGCGAGAGCTGGCCTGCGCGTGTGGTAGCCCCGATGAGCGTGAACTTGGCAAGCGAGAGCGAGATGCTGGTCGCCGAAGGCCCTTTCCCCGTTATAATGTCGACGACGAAGTCCTCCATCGCGGGGTAGAGGATTTCCTCAACTGGCCGCTGCAGGCGGTGAACTTCGTCTATGAACATTATATCGTTTTGCCCCAGATTTGTGAGCAACGACACAAGGTCGCCGGGCTTTTCGATTGCCGGGCCGGACGTTATGCGGATAGCGCTGCCCATTTCGTTCGCGATTATCGTCGCGAGCGTGGTCTTGCCAAGCCCCGGCGGGCCGTAGAGCAGCACATGGTCGAGCACCTCGCCGCGCCGTTTCGCCGCCTCTATATAGATTTTGAGGTTCTCTTTGACTTTTTGTTGGCCTATGTACTCGTCGAGCGTGCGCGGGCGCAGCGACTGCTCGACGGCGGCGTCTTCCTCGGAATACGCGGAGGATACCACCCGCAAGTTGCGTTCTTCCTCCGGCACCTGAAACTCCCGTTTTATCATTACACAAACCTTTTTCGCTATCGCTTGTTTTTATCTTCCTGCAAAAGGCGCATCAGTTTTTCATCAGCCTGCGCAGCGCCTCGCGGATGACCGCCTCAAGCCCCGCCTGCGGGTCGAGTCCGCCGGTCGCCCACGCCGCCTCCGCGCGCGTGTATCCGAGCACGAGCAGGGCGTTTTGCGCCTCGGCGATGACTCCCGAAGCGGGCGCTGACGCGGCGGCGGGCGCGGGCTGCTCTTGGGCACCCGCCTCTTTTGAAAGCTTATCTTTAAGCTCAAGTATAATCCGCGCGGCGGTCTTGGACCCGACGCCCGGCGCTTTGGCGAGCGCCCTCGAGTCGCCCGATGTGACCGCGAGCGCGAACTGCTCGGGCGTCATGGTCGAGAGTATCGACATCGCCGCTTTCGGGCCGACGCCGGAGACCGAAATCAGCATCCGGAACGCCGACGCCTCTTCGACCGAGTAAAACCCGTAAAGCTCGAGCGCGTCTTCGCGCACGGAGAGGTAGGTGTAAAGCTTAACCTTGCTCCCTTGTTTATCCCTTAGCTTCCCGAGCGCGGTGGAGCTGACGTTGAGCTTATACCCGACGCCGCCGGCGTCGATTACCGCCGTCCCCGGCTCGGTATGCACAAGTTCGCCGGATATGTAGTAGTACATCTTTTGTCCCCGTCAAAATCTTTTGCGGACATACCGCAATCTGCCGGTCAATTTATGAATGCGGAAAGCCGCGAGGAGGTCGTGCGCGCGTGGCACACCGCAATAGCCAGCGCGTCTGCCGTGTCGTCGAGCTTCGGCGCCGCCCTGAGGTTCAATATAGTTTTAACCATAGCGATAACCTGCGACTTTTCGGCGCGCCCGTATCCGACCACGGCTTGTTTGACCTGCAGCGGAGTGTACTCGAAAAGCTCGATGCCGCGCTTTTTTGCGCAGAGCATTATGACCCCGCGCGCTTCGGCGACAGCCAGGGCGGTCTTTTGGTTGGTGTTGAAAAACAGCTCTTCAACCGCCATTGCCTGCGGCCGGTACATCGATACGAGCTCGCTTATCTCGTCATAAATAATCGCGAGCCGCTCGCTTACAGGCGCGCCCGCGGGCGTGGTTATTGCGCCGTAGTCGAGCGTGACAAAGGCGCGGGTTTTTTGCGAGTAATCCACAACGCCGTATCCCACGATAGCGAGCCCCGGGTCGACGCCAATAATCACCATCTTTTGCAAACACTCCGCTTATTTTCCGTTACTTATCAGATAAGTATAGCACATAATCGTTAATCTGTCAAAGTATAATTGTTAAATTTTTGCGCCGCCCGTCTTTACACCGCGCGCAAAAAATGCTATAATGAATATATGAATATCATCAAATTTTATCCCGGCGATACGCTACATATGAAAAAGCCGCACCCCTGCGGCTCAAATCTCTTCAAAGTGATTCGGGTCGGAAGCGACGTGCGCGTGATATGCAGCGGTTGCGGGAGGGATATGACGCTGCCGCGCGTCAAGCTCGAAAAGGGGATAAAAAAGGTAATAAGCGCCGCGGAGGAAAACGGCTCAAACGGCGGCAAAACCAAATAGCGCTCGAAAGATTTCGCAAAGCCGCCACCGGCGAAAGCGGCGGCTTGTGGGGCGCCCTTTTTGTGTATATAAAAATATATAAATAGGTAGCAAATCGGCGTGCCGTTATGGGTATGCCGATTTTTTCCGCTTTTTGTGGCTAAAAAAAGAGGCTTTTGCGATTGACAGAAGTCCCCTGGTAAAGTACAATTACCTATGAATGTTTTATAGGCGGAGGTACATATGCCGACGAGATTTTTATCGCTTTTGCTGGTTTTCTCAATGCTTCTCGCGATATTCGCTGGCTGCGCAGGCACCGGCGATACGGGGACGAAATCCGACGAGACGACAAAGCCCTCCTCAGACGAGGCTGAAAGCGAGGCCCGCATCGACTATTTCGCGACGCTCCCGGACTACGATTTTGAAGGCAAGGACTGCACCTTTCTTTGCCGGACGGAGCTTGAGTACGAGATTGCCGTCGACTCCGAAAACGGCGAGGTAGTCAACGACGCGATATTCAAGCGCAACATGCGCGTGGAGGAAGCCTATAACACAAAGATAGGTTACCACGCGATACCCGGCGCGTGGAGCGACGCCGGCTCGTTCCAGTCGGCGGTTACCAAAGCGGTCAGCGCTGGCGACCCCTCATATGACCTCATAGCGATTTACATGGCGTACGGCGCGCCGCTCGCCTCGCAGGGCAACTACTATGCGCTGAACAAAATACCCACCATCAACATTCACGCCGACTGGTGGGTCCAGAGCCTTGTCGAAAACAACACCGTGTTCGACAACCTCTACTTTATAATCGGCGACCTCTCGCTGACGATGTGGAGCTATATCTACGCGATATTCTTCAACAAGCAGCTTGCCGCCGATTATAACATCGAAAGCCCGTACCAGACCGTCAAAGACGGCAAATGGACGCTCGACAGGCTGATCGAGCTTTCGAAGCTTGTCTCAAACGACGTCAACGGCGACGGCAAATATGACATGGAAGATCAGTACGGCTTTATTACCAACAACCACAGCATGCGCGCCATCGTGACCAGCTTTGAAATCCCGTTCACGCAGCGCACCGACGACGGCGGCTTTGAGCTTGTCTTCTATAGCGAGCATACCGTCGACGTGTTTAACAAGCTTTATGATTTTGTAAACAATAACGACTCCTCGTTTATACTCGACCCGAATATCGACCATGCGGGCGGGCAGTGGCTCTCAAAGATATTCGTCGAGGACAGGGCGCTGTTTATGACCTATACCCTCGACATGACCGAGATGCTGCGCGACATGAAGTCCGACTTCGGCATCCTGCCGATGCCCAAATACGACGAAAACCAGAAGAACTACATGTCCCACTCCTACGACGGCGCGAGCATATTCGCGGTCCCCGTCTCGGCGTCCGACTATGAGTTCTCCGGCGCGATGCTCGACGGGCTTTCCGCCGAAAGCAAGTATACCGTCATCCCGGCGTTTTATGACCTCAAGCTAATGACGAAGGTGACGCGCGACAACGACTCTGCCGAGATGCTCGACATAATCCGCCAGGATATGACCTACGACTTCGCGTATGTGCACACTATGTCGCTCGACTATATCTTCTCTATGTTCGGAGACATGATAGGCACGAAGAACAACACCTTCGCCTCGACGTACGAGAGGAAGGCAAAATCGCTAGAGAAGCTGCTGGAGAACCTCCTCAAAAACTACGCGAAAACCGCGGACAGCCAGGCGTAAATAAGCTGTCGGCATAAAATGGCGAAATAAAAAAAGGCCGCACCGAGGCTAAACGCACCGGTGCGGCTTATTGTTTGTGTCATCTTCTTTTGTACAGCTTCGCCGCCGCGGCAAGCGCAAGGAGAGAAACGCCAACGGCAGGAAAAACCGCGCCGGACGTTTGCGGGGCGGGCACAGCATCCGCCGCCCTACTATCCGCCATCTCAGCGGCGATATCGGTTGACGTTGTCGCCGCCGTTGTTCCACGCGCCGACCCAGTAGTCGCCGGGGTCCTCAAAGTTATAAACAGGGTTTCCGCCCGGCTCAAATGATGTAAAATTTTCAAAGTCGGTGAAAAGAGCGCCACTTACGGGTAGGGTGAATAATGCCGCAAAGCAGGCAAGCGTTATCATTACCGTTATCCGTTTCATATGCCGCTCCTACCTTTTAAAATAATGTTACCAGTATTATACAGATTAGGCACTAAATTGTCAACACGCTATAACAAACCTTTCGGAGTTTTTTTAAATTTTGCAAAATAAAAAAAGCCACGCGCGGTTGCGCGGGCTTTATTTATGAGCGCGGGTTGGCACAAGGAGCTTCATCAGCTTCGGTGCAGATTCGTAAAAGCTGGTGTTGTCGACTACCCGGAAAACGGCGTATGCCGAGCCGTCTGTTGCCGCCGCGATATAGCGCAGTATGAGGTAAAGCGCCTGCAGGGCGAGCGTTGCATCGGTCGGGGAATCGGAGTTAAACGGAAAGCCGGAAAGGAACACCTCGTTTACAAGCAGGTTCTCAAGCGCAAGCTCGAAGTTGCCCCTGCGCGCTTCGGCGTCCTTTAGCCGCTCGAGCGCCAGCTCGGGACTCGGCAGCGAAAGCGAGGCATCACATCCCGCGCCGTAGTATTCCGCCGCCTCCTCGGCATAGGGCAAAAGCGAATACGAGCGCTCGGCAAACCAACTAGCAAGGAATTTCGCGGCGGCAACGTCGAACTCCATAGGGCGGCCGGCTTTTTCTATGTAAAGCTCCGCGGGCTTCGGGTCAAATTCTTGCGCCTGCGACGCCAGCGCGTTTTCGGCTTCTTCCGCAAGCTCCGCTACCGCCGCAAGCTTTTGCTCGAGCGTGTAGCCTTCAATCTGGAGTATTTCTATGCACCTTTCGCGTACCGGTATGTAGAGCATTGACACGGAGTCTTTTTGCTTTTGCTCTGGCTCAAGCGGCACGGTCAGCTCAAGCTCGGTAAAACACAGCCGCGACTTTCGCTCCATCAGTTCTTCAGCGACCGCCACGCAGCCAGCGGAGCAGCAGCACTCGTCGGCGTAGCGCGTGTGCGCCGCGCGCGGGTACATGCGGCAAATCGCGGGCAAAACCTCCTCGCCGCACTCGAGCTGCAGCGCGCACAGCCCGTCGGGCTCGCGGTGCAAACGGCAGCCGCCTCGCCAGTCGGTGTTGAAGGTCGCGTAGCGCTCGGGCGTGGGCTTGTCGAGCACCAAAAGGGCTGCGTCAAGCGCACGGCGAAGCTTTGGCGAGCACTCGATGCCGCAAAGCCTGAAATACTCCGGCATGGAAAGGGTAATCGCCCAGCCGTGGCAGCACGTGTTTTTGCATGCGCCGCATTTGCATTTGAAAGATGCGAAATAGTCGGGTACCTTGAATATGCGCGTGTATGGCATACGGTATTGGTGACTGCCAAAGGTGACAAAACTATACCGTACGGTTGATTTTATGAGGTTTAGGTTACCGTACGTAACCCGGCAGCGAAAACCTCCTCGCTGAAAAATGATTTCGTATTATACCACCGCAGGAAAGTCAAATATAGACATAGATTTTTAAGAAAAAAGCAAATTAATGTAAATTTATTGAATTTAATGTAAATTAATGTTATAATATGGCACGGCTAAATATTAATGACGGCGTGTTATGTTATTGGGAATGCAATATAGATTAGCCGGAAATCTATTGACAATCGGGTGAACTTTAGTTATAATCAAATAAGTTACGATGTGTAAACTAGGAGGGAAAAACGACAACATTTTTTTAGTTGGTCGAAAGGTATGAGTAATCTTATTGCTATTGGCAAATACATCCCCGGAACGGTGATTTTGCGGGAAGAGATAAACGGCACAACGGGCCTTGAGTTTTTAGACAGGATATTTTTCGTCACCGACGGAATTATGCTTTCGCAAATCCGCGAGATTGCGGGCGTCGACGGCTCGACGCTTCAAAACTGGGTCAAGCGCGGATGGGTCGGAAACGCGAAAAACAAGCGGTATTCAAAAGACCAGCTCGCGCGGATTCTTATAATCAACATGCTGCGCTCCTCGATGCAGCTTGAGAACATCGATTTTCTGCTCCGGTATATAAACGGCACGATAGACGACGCCACCGACGACATTATCCCCGAGTCGATGTTGTACGAGTACGTCTGCAGGATAATCGACCGCATCGCGCCAACTGGCGGGCCGTGCAACATGACGCGCGAGGAGCTGCGCAAGGTAATCGCCGAGCAGACAAGCGACTATGAGGATAAGGTTGAGGGCGCGTCGGTAAGGCTGTGCGCCGCGCTTGAAATTATTATAATTGCCTACTTTGCGTCGCTGCTCACCGCATATTCTGCGGAGCTTTACGGCAGCCTAAATAAGGAATAATAGCCCATTTATTGGCGATTATGCTGAAACGGAGCCGCGGGATTTGTCAATTTTAACATACGCTGGCATAAAAAGAAAAATTATTTTATTTATAAACTAAAAAAATCCCCATTTTCCTTGCAACTGGGGAGGGGGTGTGCTATAATCACAGAGTAAATAAAATAGATCTTATAAGGGGGCCAGCCACGTTTATGGACTACAAAAATAACTACAAATACTTTCACCCCAACTGGACGTTGGAGATAATCGGCGGCATCATCGCGCTGATAGGGCTTATCCCTACCCTTATGAGCCGGTTTAGGAGCAGCTATTTTCTCGGGCTTACGATCGTCGGCATAGGCATTCTTGTTTTCGCGTTTTCCGGCAAGTTGCGCGACAGCGATCTCGACGAACAGGTGTTAAGCCTGCGAAAATCAATAGTCGACGAGGCGCTTAAAGCTTTCGCGTTTACCGAACGCCAGCTGCGCTTTATAACGTTTTCTAAAGATTTCGGCGAGTACGTTTTTCCGGACGACAGGCCGGTGTTTGTAAGGCGCGGATCCGACGGCAAGTTCCGCTCGTCCGAATACACGGCTTGGTCAATATTGATAGGAAAGGACGAGCTGTATTTTTACTCGCGCAACGTCTCGCTGACTGAAGAAAAAGAGTCGACTGATATGAAAGTCATCAAGATCGACGAATACGAGAGCGCGAAGATTAACGAGCACAAGTTCACATATAAATACGGCAAAAACAACGAAAAGGCCTACGAGATTAAATACAGCACGTTCGACCTTGCAACAAAAGACGGAGCGGTGATGTCGCTGCCCGTCACTCCCGACTTTGAAATCGACGACCTTGTATCAAGGCTCGACCATATAATCGACTTGCGCAAGAAAGAGCAGGCATTCGGCAACTCGCTTTAATCCCAGGTGTAATCCGCCCAAAGCCGGGCAAAGCGTAAAAATAAGCCGTCGGTTTCCCAGCCGGAGATCGGCGGCTTGTTTGCCGGAGGGGATTATGGATAAGGAGTTTAAAAAAAGGTACATAATAAAGCTTGGGTTAAGGCTCGCTTGCGCTGCCGCTGCGGGCATAATCTTATTTGTGGCGCTGAAATCCTACGGCTTAGGCTGGCTTGTATCGTCCGCCGCGGGCGCCGCGGCGTTTTTTGTAGCCAGCCTTGCGCTTAAAGTGCACGAGCTTCTCGCCCCGGGCTTTGACGGCGTTGTTACGAGCAAGACTGTGCGTTATGTCACGACGCAAAACAAGCAAAACGTGCCCGAGTACGAGCTTGTCGTGACCGACCCGCGCGGCAGGGAGCACAAAGACATCTTCCTCGACAAGGAAGACGAGGGCAAGCTCAACAGGATAGAGTATTACGACCACGGCGAGCGGGTGCGAAAGCACCGCGGGTTTAAATATTTTGAAAAATTCGATAAAAGCGGGAAAAACTCAGTAGTCTGCATCGATTGCGGGACGCTGAACCCTAGTATGCGCGAGCGGTGCATAAATTGCGGGCTGCCTCTTTTGCGCGAGAGTATAAAGGAATAAAGGCAAATATTTCACGGCATAAAATTTTATCAGGCAGCGAATATTATAACTGTATCATTGTACCATCTCCCCTGCATATGGCAAATATGGGGGAATAGCTTGAAATATTGGAATTTTTGTAGTATAATAAAGGTAACTACAAACATAACTACAAGGAAGGGACAATGGGAAAAATGAAAAAAGTTTTAGCGCTGTTAGTTTCGATATTAATTGTGTCGGCGTCGGCTGCGGCGCTTTATTCCTGCAGGAACGAAGCCGGCAATGTCGATAATGATACGACCGCGCCCACTACGACGGCGGCGGCAGGCGGCGACGAAACCGCAGGCGCAACTAAACCTGAAACGACTGGCGGCGACGAAACGACTGCTGCCGACATCGACCTGCAGACGAAAGTTGATATAACGACGGTCAGCGGCACGCCCGGCGCCAACGAGTCCGAAGGCCCGGCGAACATTTTCGACGGCGACTCGTCGACAAAGTGGTGCGCGCTGCAGGAAGGCGTCACCGTCGAGTGGAAGATGGTCGAGCCGGTCAAGGTCAGCTACTACTACTTCACCACGGCTAACGACGCGCCCGAGCGAAACCCCGCAAGCTGGGTGCTCTACGGCTCCACCGACGGCGAAAACTGGGTCGAAATAGACAAGGTGGAAGGCGCCACGCTGCCGACCGAGTTTTTCACAGATTCTGAGAAGTACACGGTCGATAATCCGCAGGCATATGAGTATTACAAGCTTGAAATCACCGCGGTTGCGGTCCCCGGGACAAATGTAACCCAGTTTTCGGAGTTCAATTTTTACCAGGCTTCGGAGAAATAATAACAGCCCCGTTTCCTAAAAACGAAACGGGGCGTTTTTTTGCCTGCCAAGGCTGACCGTGGCGATGATAGATTCCGCGGCAAAATGCCGCGGTTTTTTATCTCCTCGCGCAAATCCGACAAATTTACTTATAAATTTTGGCAAACGCATTGACGAGACAAAGATAAATTGATAAACTATTAGCATAAAAAGCCATTGTAGATGTTGCACATAGCAAGCGGCGGGAATTTATTCATTTTGCGCACAAAAGCTTTTGTTTTGCCGCGGAAATGGGGCAAGGATATGGGTTTCAGCCGGCATGTGCGGTACGGATTTGCGAGCGCGTTTATATTTTGCTTATTAGCCGCGGCGCTGGCGATTCATCTTACGGCGCAGGGCGGCGTTGCGCTGACAGAGGAGGAGCTTGAGTTTATAAAATCGCACCCGGTAATACGCATCGGCGTCGACCCCGGCTTTGTGCCGTTTGAGTTTATCGGCGAGGACGGGGAATATAAGGGCATTGCCGCCGACTATGTAAAAATAATCGGCGAGAGGACAGGCCTGCGGTTCGAGCTGGTGCAAGCCGGCACCTGGCCGGAGGTTTACGAGCTTGCGCTCGCCGGCGAGGTGGACGTGCTGCCCGCCGTCGGGAAGACGCCGCATCGCGAGGAGAGGTTCCTTTTTTCGGAGCCGTATTACTATTTTAAAAGGGTAATCGCAACGAGGGACGACGAGAGGGATATTTTAGGCATAGAAGACCTTTACGGCCAAACGGTCGCGGTGCAAAGGCACAGCTCGCACCACAGCTACCTGCTCACGCTGCCGAAAATCAACCTTAGCCTATACGAAACTGTCGAAGTGGCGCTGGTGGCGGTCGCAACCGGCGCGGAGAAAGCATATCTCGGAAACCTCGCCACGACGAGCTACATAATCCGCACGCACGGGCTGACGAACCTAAGGCTCATATCGTTTGAGGCGGAAAAGCACGAGGCGCTGCATTTTGCCGTAAGGAAAGACATGCCGGAGCTTGCCGGCATTATAAACAAAGCGCTCGCGTCGGTTACCGAGAGCGAAAAGCGCGCGATAGTCGACCGCTGGGTCGAGCTTGATACCGAAATCGACTACCGCCCGGTAATCCGAGTCGCGCTTATGGTAGGCGGGCTGCTGGCGGCGATTTTAGCCGTGTCGTTTTTTTGGATCGCAAAATTGCGCGGCGAGATAAAGCGCAGGAAAGAGGTGCAGCTTGAGCTTGAAGCCGCGAAAAAGGAAGCGGAGGAGGCAAACGAGGTAAAGTCGCGCTTCCTCGCGAGGATGTCCCACGAGATTAGGACGCCGCTCGTCGCGATAACGGGCATGGCGTACCTCCTTAAAAAAACCGAGGTTTCGCTTACCCAAAGGATGTATGTCGACAGGATTATACAAGCGGCAAACAGCATGCTGAGCATTATAAACGACATACTCGATTTTTCAAAAATCGAGGCGGGGAAACTCGGGCTTGAGAACACCTCGTTCAGCATGGACCAAGTCATACATGATGTGGTAAACGTAATCCTATATAAAGTCGACGAGCAGGGGTTAGGGCTTAAGCTCACAAAAGACCCGCTGCTCCCAAGCTGGTTTTACGGTGACCCGAAGAGAATTGAGCAGATTTTGCTTAATCTTTTAAGCAACGCCGTAAAGTTCACCGAGTCCGGCGAGGTGTCGCTCGATATTAGGCTGCTTGCAAAGGAAAACGAGAAATACCATATATCTTTCGCGATAAGCGACACCGGCATCGGCATGACAGAGGAGCAGGTGGGAAAGCTCTTTGTGCCGTTTGAACAGGGCGACAGCAGCATCAGCCGGCGCTACGGCGGCTCGGGGCTGGGGCTATCGATTGTCAAAAGCCTGGTCGATATGATGGGCGGCGAAATAAAGGTATACAGCACGCCCGGCGAAGGGACGACTTTTATTATTAACCTTGTGCTTTTAGCCGACGCCGAAAAGGAGTCGGCATATAAAAAGGCTTTGACGGCAAGGCAAACTAAAAGCCTGCGGGCACTCATACTTAAAAAGCCGGGCGCCGGCATTAGCCTTATCGAAAGCTACCTTAAAAATTTCGGGATGTACTGCGAGCGGGCAAGCTCCGAGGAAAGCGCGGTATGCGCGCTCGAAGCCGCCGGTGGCAAGCCTGACGCGTTTGACCTTTTTATAATCGATTACGAGACCCCCGAGGGCGGCGGCTTTAGATTTGTCGAACGGCTTCGAAATAATGATAAAATAGTTAAATTACCGAAGACTTTAATGCTGTTCCCGATGATGCGCTATGACCTGTTCGAAAAGCTCGGAGACTATGGGATAGATTTGGGAATAGGCAAGCCTATCATACCGTCCGTTCTCCTTGACGGGATACTAGACATCTTTAACCTCAAGGCGGATTACGAGCCGCATCCGGAACCTGAAAAGGGGAAGCTGACGGGCGGTTATTTGGTGCTTTTAGCCGAGGACAACAAGACGAACCAGCTCATCGCCAAGACGCTGCTCGAGCAGGTCGGGATTGGCGTTTTGGTAGCGGCAGACGGGAAAGAGGCGGTCGAGCTTTTCCTTGTGCGCAAGTCCGAAATCGATTTGGTGTTAATGGACCTGCACATGCCGGTACTGAGCGGGTATGAGGCGGCGGAAAGGATAAGAGCGCGCGCGCCAGACGTCCCCATCGTGGCAATGACGGCGGACGCAGTGTCCGGCGTGCAAGAAAGGTGTAAAAAAAGCGGCATATGCCATTATATTAGCAAGCCCTTTGACCCCGACAGCTTCATAGAGACGGTAGTAGGGCTGTTACCGGAAAGAAAGCCGCAAAAGCCGAGCAGCGCGCCGCTGCTTGACCGATGCGCCGGGCTTGACAACATGGGCGGCAGCGAAGGGCTTTACTATAGCGTGCTTGCGACCTATTATGGCGAAAACCGCGACACGCCCGAAAGGCTAAGTGACGCGATACGAAACGGGCGGTATGCCGACGCTGCGCAGATTCTGCATAAGCTGAAAAGCGGTTCGGGCAGCATAGGCGCTAAGGTTGTCCAAAAGGAAGCGGAGCTATTGCAAAAAGCGCTTTCGGAGGGGGACGAAGCTGAAGTCATGGCGCTGCACGGAAAGTTTATAGAAAACTTTAAAAAGCTGCTTTATGAGATTGCCCAAACAGTTGACAAGAAACCGAGCGAGTAGACTAGGAGGAGCCCATTGATGCCAATAACGGTGCTGGTTGTTGACGATTCATCAGCCGACAGACTGCTTATAAAGAATACCCTGAGCGATTACAGGGTGCTTGAAGCCTGCGACGGGGTCGAGGCAGCCCGCATCATCGAATCGGAGGAGGAAATTGACATATTAATCCTCGACCTCAACATGCCCAATATGGACGGGTTTGCGGTGCTGGAACTCATTAAAAACAGCGAAAGGCACAAAAAGCTGCGCCCTATAATTCTGACGGCGTACGACGAAATCGAAAACGAGATAAAGGGCTTAAAGTCGGGCGCGGTCGACTTTATCCACAAGCCTATCCACTCGTTGGCGCTAAAGGCGAGGGTGGATGTCCACGCCGCGCTGATAAATGCCGAGCGCGCGCTTGAAAAAAAGCTGAGTGAACAGGCTCTGACGTTCGATATGGTTTTCGAGCAAGCCCCAATCGGCATCGCGATTTCGCACAATTGCTTCCCAAAAGAATACGACGACCCGTCGAAGATTAGAATCAACCCGATGTACCAAAAGATAACCGGCCGGACCAAGGAAGAGCTTATAAAGCTCGGCTGGGCGAAAATCACCCATCCCGACGACGTCGCTGAGGAGCTTGAAAACTTCAGGAAAGTCGAATCGGGCGAGCTTAAAGAGTACTCGATGGAGAAAAGGTACATCCGGCCCGACGGTTCGGTCGTATGGGTCAACGTGACGGTTTACTCGCTGCTTCCAATCGGCGAAAACAAGTTCAATTACATCTGCCTCGTCCAAGACATAACGGAGCGCAAGCAGATAGAGTTCGAACGCAAATACATAAGCGAGCACGACAGGTGGACGGGCCTTTACAACCGCGAGTATCTGGTTTCGCTGCTTGAAAAGCACGCCAAAACAATGCAGTGCAGCAAAAAAGCGCTCATATGCATAAACCTGAGCATGGCTGAGCTGCTTACGGCGAACTACGGCTATCAGTACACACAAAATATGATAAAGAAGGCGGCGGAGGCCCTCAGCCGGTTTTGCTCCGAAAGCTGCGTTTTGTTTTACCCGAGCGAGAACAGGTTTGTGTTTTACCTGTTTGGTTATAAACAGAGAAGCGAGCTTGACGAGTTTTGCGGCAAAGTGGCGCAGACGCTCGAGTCGCTGTTAGTGACCGACCGGATAACGGGCGGTATCGGCGTTTTGGAGTTCGGCGGCGGGCAGGAGGAGCCGGAGGTGGACGAGCTTTTAAGAAAGCTGCTCGTCGCATCGGACAAATCGGTCGGGTTGTCGGAGAAGAATTTCCAAGTATGCTTCTACGACAAAGAGCTTGAGGAACTGGTAAACAGGGAGAGGGACATCGGCGAGGCGCTTGGCAGGATAGCAGCCGGCGCCCCGTGCGAGGATGAGATATACCTTGAGTTTCAGCCGGTCCTCGATTTGCGCTGCGGCGCTGTATGCGGCTTTGAGGCGCTGGCAAGGCTCAGGTCGCAAAAGCTCGGCTTGGTATCGCCGAAAGAGTTTGTGCCGATAGCGGAGGAAACCAAGCTCATAATACCCGTCGGCGAGAGGGTGTTTGAAAAAGCTTTCCTTTTCCTTGGCAAGCTCAAGCAGAGGGGCTTTGGCGACATGCACGTTTCGGTCAACGTGTCGGTTATCCAGCTTTTAAGCCCCGGCTTTACAAAGAACCTGTTTGCGCTAATTGATAAAATGGGTGTCGACCCGCGCCAGATCTGCATCGAGATTACCGAGTCGGTATTTGCTTCCGACTATGAAAAAATCAACAGCATATTCGATGAGCTGCGCAGCTCCGGGCTGCAAATAGCGATCGACGACTTCGGCACCGGCTACTCGTCGCTCGCGAGGGAAAAAGAGCTGAAAGTCGACTGCATGAAAATCGACAAAATCTTTATCGACAAGCTGCTTGAAACCGACCCGCATAAAGCAATTACCGGCGACATCATTTCGATGGCACACCGGCTCGGCCAATACGTAATCGCCGAAGGCGTCGAGCACAAGCCGCAGCTGAGTTACCTCATCGAGCACGGCTGTGACCGCGTGCAGGGCTATCTAATCAGCCGGCCCCTTGGCGAGGAAAAGGCGCTAGAGTTTTTGGAAAGCTTCGGCGTCGGCGGCGCGATTTAAAAATTTGCGATATTTTAATTAAAAAACCGGCCTTTCGGGCCGGTTTTTTAGCGACTGCCACAGGCATGAAAAAGCATCGGCGAATGCCGATGCGCACTACTAAGCAATTTCTCTGTCTTTTTCACGTCGTATGTATTTTATCACTTCGTAATCGCTGAGCTTTGATTTTTCAAGCATGAAATTGTAAACTTTGTCCCGCAGGTTTTTACGCGCTTCGCGGCCTGTCAGCCCTTCGTCGGGGTAAAGGGGGTTGCTGACGTATACCGTAATGTTCGCCTTTCTAAGCCATGAGAGAAAGCCCTTAGGCTTGGTGTACGCAGTGAAAAACGCGACGACCGGGCAGTTGTGCCTTATCGCGTAGCCGAACGAGGCGTCCGGGAACGGCCTTATGCCGTTGTAGTACGGCCAGATATGCGCTTCGGGGTAAATCGTGATATTGCAGTGTTTGTGGTGGAAGTCAACGGCTTTTACGAACTTTTTCATTCCGCTCACCTTGGTTGGGAGCGGGATCGCGCCGAGCATTTGGACGAGGTTTTTAATGCCTTTGATAGAAACTGTTTCGGCTCCGACTATAATCCTGTTCCGGCGCGGGAAAGAGATTAGGTTCGGCGTGAACGCGTCGTAAAAGCTTGTGTGGTTACCGTAAAGGAAGCACGGGGTCTTTTTGCATTGCTTTAGGGCTTTCTTGTTGACGATGCGCACCTGTAAGATAACTTTCATGAAAAACCATATCAACGGGTACGCGATGAAGTAGTAGATGACAACCGAACAAACATTCCAAAGCAGGCCTTCTCGCAGATACTTGAAGTTTTCGTCCACGGTGCAGCGCTTGATGTTCAGTCCCGCAAAATCGTCGCTAAGCTCGTCTTCGTAGTAAAAGACCTTCTGGTATTTATCTTTTACCATCTGCGACCTCGCCGTTTCTCTGCTGTTTTGGAGTCGTAGGGTCTGTCTATATAGTTAATACGTTTATCACGCTTGGAAGTTACATGAAAATTGTCACAAGAAGAGGAAATAACACGCCTTGGCTAGTCTACTCCTTGCCCGTGTTTTTCTTTTTATAAAAATAAAAGTCCAGCCCGCCGACGCATATGGCAAGCCCCACGACGGCAGGTGCGAGCACCGCAAATCCGGCTTCGCCTCCGAAAGCGACGCTCCATGCCGATTTAAGCACCGCCGCGCCGACGATTACCCCCAATAGCCAAACTGGCTTGCGCTGCCACGCGGAGGCAAGCAGCATTATAAAAAATACCGGCACCGCGATGGTGGCGAGGACTTTTGCCAGATTCCACTCGCCCTTGAGGTAATCCATTTCAAATGCCAAAAACTCGAGCACCCAAGGGGAGGCCTTTTCTGGGGCGGGGAACCAAAACATGCTTGTAAAAAGCGCGAATATCGAGGCAAAGATGCCAGCAAGGCTCTTTTTAAACGCAAAGATGACGATTGGGATAATAAACAGCGGCCGGATATACCAGCTTAAAATGTTGTGGTGGCGCTCAAATGCCCACGCGAAAAACCTGTCATTAGTCAAAAATACAATAATTAGTATAACAGTCGCGGCCGCAAAGAGCATTCCGACCGCAAAATCGACTTTTCTTTTCAAGACAACCCACACCAACTATAAGTTAGACAATATTATACAGCACTGCTCGAAAATTGTCAATAAACATTAAACTAAAAATCGATATATTTTGAACATGATGTTTCTTTTTTGTTCACACATAAATTTCGTAAAGTGCTATAATAGGCGGAGTAAATTATTCTCCAGGAGTATCATATGGCACAGAACAGAACTATTTGCACAAAGAACAACGTCGACTATATCTCAATCAGGCGCGCTATGATTGCCGGCGCGCGTACGGTTGAGGAAGTAAAAGAAATAGCCGGGGCATGCGGCGAGTGCGAAGGCTGCAAGGCCGACCTCGGCTGGATACTCGCCTCGGTGTGCGGCTGCAAGAAAGTTTCGCTCGAGGCGGTGGTAAACGCCGTCAAAGCCGGCGCAGATACCGTCGAAAAAGTGGGGGAGATGACCGGCGCGGGCACCGGCATCTGCGAGGAGACCGGCGAGCCTTGCGGCAAATGCAAGCCGCTTATTCAAAACATCATCGACCTCGGAAGGTAAAAGCCGCCCTACTTACTTATAGTACAAAAAAGGTCAAGTTATGTCCGAAGTAAATTATAAAAGTACGCTTTTTGCCTGCTATCTCGGATATATAACGCAAGCGCTGATTGTAAACCTACCCCCGATACTTTTCGTCGTCTTTCAGTCATTGTACGGGCTTTCGTACACGCAGCTCGGCAGCCTGGTATTTGTCGTCTTTATAACGCAGCTTATCGTCGACGCGCTCGCCGCGAAATACATCGACTTAATCGGCCAGCGGGCGGCGGCGATGCTGGCGCATATTTTGGCTGCGGTCGGGATGGTCGCGCTCGCGTTTTTGCCGAGGCTTTTCCCGTCGCCGTACGCGGGGCTTGTCGTATCGAGCATAATATACGCGATTGGCGGCGGGCTTATCGAGGTGCTCGTCAGCCCCATCGTCGAAAGCCTGCCCGGCGAGGCGAAGGCGTCGGCGATGAGCCTGCTTCACTCGTTTTACAGCTGGGGGCAGGTGCTTGTAATAGTCCTCTCGACGCTCGGGTTGCTGCTTGTCGGGCATAACCTTTGGTGGGTTTTGCCGCTGGCGTGGTCGGTGCTGCCGCTTTATAACTTCTTTAAGTTTATGAAAGTGCCGCTCGTGCCGCCCATTGAGGAAAGCCAGCGGATACCGCTTTCAAAGCTGCTCCGGTCGAAAATATTCCTCATCGCGCTGCTTCTTATGGTATGCTCGGGCGCGAGCGAGCAGGCGATGGCGCAGTGGGTTTCCCTTTTCGCCGAAAAAGGGCTTGGGATTACAAAAGCGCTCGGCGACCTTTTCGGCCCCTGCATTTTCGCGATTATGATGGGCATCGTGCGCACCTGGTACGGCGTAAAAGGGCAGAACGTCGACATGCACAAAGCGCTTACGATAAGCTCCGTGTTCTGCATCGCGTCGTTTATAATAACTGCCGCTGTGCCGATACCGGCGCTCGCGCTTGCTGGCAGCGCGCTGTGTGGGCTATCTGTTGCGCTCATGTGGCCGGGGATGCTTAGCCTCACTGCGGCGGGCTACCCGACCGGCGGCGTCGCGATGTTCGCGATACTTGCGCTTGGCGGGGACTTGGGCTGTTCAATCGGCCCGCAGCTTACCGGCGTCGTCGCCGATGCAAGCAGCCTAAACTGTGGGCTTGTGTCCGCGATAATTTTCCCGCTTATAATGCTGTTCGGGCTTGCGGTGCTGGGTAAGCTGATAAAAAAAGAGGCAAGCGAAAAGTGAAAAAAGCGCTCTACGAAGCGTAGAGCGCTTTTCGTTTGTGTCACCGCGGCTTCTTTAGCAGCTCGCCGAAAACCAAGCATATAAACGCCACTACCCAGAAGAGTATCCAGAAGAGTATTTTAAGCAAAGATAAAACAACCGCGACCAAAACATTTACGGCGTTTTTCACATGCGGCACGGCTTTTTTTATGTATTGCATCATGCCCACCTCCGGACGGCGGATTTTGCGGGGTGGCCCCTCTATGTTAATTATAGCAAAATAAGCAAAAACAAGCAAGCGTTGGCGGTTGCAAGTGCGATTATCCCTATTGCCAGCGGCGCGAAAAAAGTGTTATAATCTGTAAAAAAGCAAAATATAGTCGAAAGGGAAGGGAGCCTTGAAGTTTTTCCACCTCTCGGACCTTCATATCGGAAAGCGGCTTTTCGAGTTTTCGCTGCTTGAGGATCAGCGGTATATTTTAGGGCAAATCATAGATTACGCACGCCGGGAGCGGCCCGAAGCGGTGATAATCGCCGGCGATGTGTACGACAAATCGGTGCCGTCGGCAGAGGCGGTGCAGGTCTTCGACGATTTCCTTTATAACCTCACAGAGCTTTGCCCGCACGTCTTCATTATCGCTGGCAACCACGATTCGCCGGAGCGGCTTGCGTTCGCGGCGCGCGCGCTCGACCGAGCGGGCATTCACATCTCGCCAGTGTGGGACGGCAGCCCGGTCAAGGTTACCCTCGCCGACGGCTGCGGCGAGCTTGACGTCTTTATGCTGCCGTTTATAAAACCCGCGCAAGCCGCGCGCTTTTTCCCGGACGCGAAAATAGAAACTTACACCGACGCGGTCGCGGCGGCGGTATCGGCACTTCCGCTTGACCCCGGGCGCCGGTGTGTGCTTGTGACGCATCAATTTGTAACCGGCGCGGCGCTTTGTGATTCGGAAGAGCTGTCGGTAGGCGGCGCGGACAATGTCGACGCCTCGGTGTTCGAGCCGTTCGACTACGTCGCGCTCGGGCATATCCACAGCCCGCAGCATATCGGGCGGCCGACGCTGCGCTACTGCGGCACGCCGCTGAAGTATTCGTTTTCCGAGGCAAAGCAGGAAAAATCGGTCACCGTCGTCGAGATGCGCGAAAAAGGCGACACAGAGATACGCACCTTGCCGCTTGTGCCGCTGCGCGACATGCGCGAGCTGCGGGGGAGATTTATGGAGCTTATCTCGCGCGAGTCGCGGCCGGCGGCGCCATGCGAGGACTATATACATATAATTTTGACCGACGAGGACGAAATCCCCGACGCGATTGGCAGGCTGCGCGAGATATACCCCAATATTATGAGGCTCGACTACGACAACTCGAGGACGCGCGCCGAGGCGAGGCTCGAGGCGCTGGCGCATGTGGGCGGCAAAACGCCGCTTGAGATGTTCCTTGAGTTTTTCGAGCACCAAAACGGGCGGCCGATGAGCGACGCGCAGCGCGAATATGTTATGGCGCTCATCGCAGAGATATGGGAGGGCGAAAATGAGGCCGATTAAACTGACAATCAGCGCGTTCGGGCCGTATGCCGGGCGGGTCGTGCTCGATATGGACAAGCTCGGTGCGGTCGGGCTTTACCTTATCGCCGGCGACACGGGCGCGGGCAAGACTACGATTTTCGACGCGATTACGTTTGCACTATACGGCGAGCCTAGCGGCAACAGCCGCCACCCCAACATGCTGCGCTCGAAATACGCGCAGCCGGGTGTGCCGACCGAAGTCGAGCTAATATTTTCGCATGCGGGCAAAATCTACACCGTAAGGCGCAGCCTTGAGTACGAAAAGCCGTCTGCGCGCAAAGACGGCACCGTCACCCGCCCTGCCGAGGCGACATTGGTATTGCCCGGCGAGAAGTTAATCACAAAGCCCAAGGAAGTGACCGCGGCGATATGCGAGATTCTAGGCGTCAACCGCGAGCAGTTTACGCAGGTGGCGATGATAGCGCAGGGCGAGTTCATGCGCCTTTTGACCGAGGATACCGCGAGCCGCATCGAGGTTTTCAGGCATATATTTAAGACCGAACGCTACCAAAAGCTTCAGGAACGGCTGCGCGCGGACGCGAATGAGCTTTTCCGCGAGTGTGATATTTTAAGGAAAAGCGTAAAGCAGCAGCTTGACTCCGCCAAGCTCGAAGGCGGCGCGACGCTTTCGGGTTTGCCGCAGGATGAAGCGGTGGAGCGGCTTGGGGAAGCCGTCAGGCGCGACCGGGAGTTTATAGGCAGGCTCGACGTTACAATAAACGAGATTGACCGGATGCTTGAAGAGGTAAACAGCGACATCGGCAGGGCTGAGGAGATAAAGCGGCTCAATGACGCGCTCGATGGGGCGCGCGCCGAGCTAGCAAAGCAGTTGCCCCTGCTTTCGCAGCTTGAGGCTGAGCTAAAAGCCGAAGAAGCGAAAACCGGCGAGTATGAGCGGATTGGCGCGCGGGTGGCAGCGATTGCCGCCGAGCTGCCGAGGTACTCGGAGCTTGATGGTTTGCGCGAGGAAATCAAAAAGCGCCGCGCGGAAATCGAAAAGCTTGGCAAGGATTATGCTGATTGCCTTGCGAGGTCAAACTCGGCAGATGCCGAGCTTGAACGGTTGAAAAAAGAGTATGCGTCGCTGCAGAACGCCGAAGCACTGCGCGAGGCTGCGGCTGCGGCGCTTGAGTTGGCGCGCGCGAGGCTTTCGGAGCTTGAGGCGCTGGCGAAAGCTGCGGCAGAGTTTGGCGAGCTGAAACAGCAGCTTGATGACGCTCGCAAAAAATACATAAACGCCGCAAAAAAAGCCGAGAGCCTGCGCGCCGATTATATGGAAAAATACAGGCGATTCCTCGACGCGCAAGCCGGCGTGCTCGCCGGGACGCTAAAAGAAGGCCAGCCATGCCCGGTCTGCGGCTCGACAGCTCATCCAAACCCAGCGAAGCTCGTAGATGGCGCGCCGTCGGAGGCAGAGCTTGAGGAGGCTAAAGAGGCAGCCGAGCGCGCCGGTGACGAGGAGCAAAAGGCAAGCTCTGCAGCGGCGCAGCTTTCGGGCATGCACGAGGCAAAAAGCGCCGAGCTTACGGCGCTGTGCGGCAAACTTCTCGGCGGTGTGCCTGAAAACCCGGCAGAAGCGGCAGGCGCGGCGCTTATAGCATGCAAGGAAGAAATAGAGCGGCAGTCCGGGGCGCTGGAGCAGGCAAAGCAAAAAATCGCGCGCCGCGAGGAGCTTGAAAAACTAATCGTAGACCGCGAGCGCGAGCGGGTAACGCTCGCGACAAAGATAAGCGAGCTTGAGCGGGCGATAGCGGCGGCAGACGGCGAGCTTGCTGCGGTGAGAAAGTCGGCGGGCGAGCTTGCGGCGAAGCTTGAGTTTAGCAGCCGCGCCGACGCCGAAAAGGAAATCGCAAACCTGAGCGAGCAGCGCGCAGCCATGCGCAAGGCGCTTGACGAGGCGCGCAAAAAATACGAGGATTGCAAAGCGAGGATAGACAGCCTAACCGGCGAGGTGCAAAGCCTCGAGCGCAGGCTAGAGGAGGCGCCGAAACTCGACTACGGCGCGCTGCTTGAAAAGCGCGAGGAGATGCTAAAAAACAAAGAGGCGGTAAACAAAGCCAAAAACGAAGCGTCGGCAAGGCTTGCGGCAAACACAGCGGTGCTTGAGGGCATAAAAGAGAAGCTTTCAAAGCTTGCCGAAGCCGAGGAGAAGCTCATTTGGCAAAAAACGCTCGCCGATACCGCCTGCGGCACGCTTTCGGGCAGGGAGAAGATAATGCTCGAAACTTATGTGCAGGCCGCCTATTTCGAGCGGGTTCTTGCGCGCGCGAATATCCGGCTACTAAAGATGACGCGAGGGCAGTATGAGCTTGCGAGGCAGTCGGCGGCGAGCAATTTGCGCAGCCAGTCGGGGCTGGAGCTAGACGTTATCGACCATTACAACGGCACAAGGCGCAGCGTGCGGACGCTTTCGGGTGGAGAGTCGTTCCTCGCGGCGCTGGCGCTTGCGCTCGGGCTGTCGGACGAGGTGCAGACTGCGGCGGGCGGGATTAAGCTTGACACAATGTTTGTCGACGAAGGTTTCGGCTCGCTAGACGAGGAAACGCTAAAACTCGCCATCGACACGCTCGGCGGGCTGGCGAGCACCCAGAGGCTCGTCGGCATCATCTCGCATGTCGCCGAGCTAAAAGAGCGCATAAGCCGGCAAATCGTTGTGAGAAAAATCCAGGGCGCCGGCAGCAGCGCCGAAATTGTGGTATAAATAAAGGGGGATACCAAGCGTATCTCCCTTTATTTATATAGCTTGCGGTTTTACTGAGCCGCTGATTGCCTTGTAAGCAGATCGGCGAATTTCTCGATAAGCTCGTCGAGCTTCGTAGCGGCAGCCTTCTCCCCTTGCGCGTATGCGGAAGCGAAGTCTGTCTTTTTTGCCGTGAGCAAGTCGCAGAAAGTGGCGCCTAGCATGAAGCCGTTGAGTATGTGGTTATACGCGCAGGCGAACGGCGAGCTAATCGAGTCGTGGATAAGGTCGATCATCTTTGCCGCTGTCGCGTCGCTCGCGTATTTAATCTTCAGCGCGTTCTCGTAATACTCCGGCAGGAGTATCTCGGCGGTCTTGGCGTTCAGCGCCTCAATGCACGTTGTGACAAAATCAAGATCGGGGGTGGTGTTGGGAATGGCGCCGACCTCGGTCGTGTCGTGAGTGGCGGTGACATACTCTTTCTGGTCGGTGTCAAGCTTTGGATAGGGGACGTTGCCGATCGGGAAATCGATGTCGCGCATGTTGGCAAGGTCGCCGAGCCTGTTGTAGCCGACAAACACGGTGTTGCCCGAGCCGAACAGCTTGCGCAAGCCCGCGGAGGACCAGTCGGCGATTGAAGTGGTCACGCCTTCATGGTAGAACAGCTCGTTCATTTTTTCAAGTATGCGGGTGCTGCGCTCATTGTTGAAGCTGAAGGAGATCGAGTCGCCGTCGCGTCTGACGAACTCGATGCCCGTGCCGATTAGGACCGGGACCGCCGAGCCCCAAGTGCCGATGCAGGCGAAGCCGTAAAGGTCGCTCTCGGTCATTTTGGTGTCGCCGTCGAGGTCGCGGTAGGTGTCTTTAATCGTCTCGATCATCTTGTCAATAGTCCATGTGCCGTCGAAAACGTATTTATAGATTGTGTCGCCGTCGCCGTACGCGTCTTTTATTATGTCCTTGTTATAATAAAGCACGTGGCAGCTTGCGAGTATGTCCATGAAGTAGTCGCCCGCGAGTATGTACATGCCGCCGCGTACTATCATGAGGTCTTCCATGTAATCCTTGTACCAGTAGTTGCGGTCAAGGTCAAACCAGCTTGCATTGTAGATATTGTGGAACAGGCCCTCGGCAGAAAGCTCGGCAAGCGAGCGCAGGTCGTTTACAATCAGGTCATACGCTTCGTCGCCCGCCATAACGAGCGTGCGGAGCTGGGTAGACGCATCGTTGTAGGTATAATACGACGGTGTAAACTCAAGGCTGATGTTGAGCATTTCCTGGACGGTCATGTTGCGCTTGTAGACGGCGTCGTTGACTATTTCGCCGGTCATCTCGCCGGTGCCGGCAATGAGAAAGTGCGCGTTGGTCGCGTCGTTTGAGTCTTCGGAGCTGAGCACTCGGAACGCCCGCCCGCCGAAATTGATGTTGTCAAATCTTGTGTCTTCGGTTTCGGCGGGTTCGGTTTCGGCCGCGGTGTCGCCGCTTCCCGAGGTTTCTGTATTGCCGCTGCAGGACGCAAAAAAAACGAGCATAAGGCTTAGCGCAAGTAGCAAAGACAATAGCCGTTTCATCATTTTCCCCCCAATATTTCCCCTTTAATATAGCAAGTGGCTATGCTTAATATATCATATTGACATAAAAATGTCAACGTACTATAAAAATTTTGTTTACTATAACTGTAGTAATATATAAATCATAGCAACGAAAGGCACGAAAAACACTAAATGGCAAGCTCGTGATGTTACATTATATCCCTATGTTCGCGCGCGCGTTACTATACGAAAATGCCCGCCCCACGGTAAAAAATCCCCCTCGCGGGGAAGGTTATTCCGCGAGGGGGAGATTTCAGCTAGCTATTTTTTTGCTTTTCGGAAAGCAGCTCGCCGCCGACGGAAACGTTGTCCGCCGAGTTTTCGTGGAATACGACGGTAATCGCTTGTTTCGGGATTCCCGTTATCCTGTGCAGCTCGTCGGTGAGCGCTTTGGCAATCTCTTTTTTCTTTTCGACGTCTTGGCGCAAAATCTCTATCGTGATTACGGGCATGGAAACATCTCCTTTCCGTATTTTTTTGGCATACGCCGGTGTGAGAGTATTTTACAAATATGAGACGGTTTTGTCAACATGGCGGGGCTTTTGCGGGCGAGGAAGCGCTCGAATTTTTATAAAACTATTGCCAAAAATGTTTTTATTTGCTTTAATATTATTAGCAAAATATAACCGCCGTGACTCGGCGGACGCTTGATTATGGAAAGGCAGGTAAGAGATAGTCCATGAAACCGCTTGAAGGCTACTTGCACGGCGCAAATCTCGGACACTGGCTGTCGCAGTACGGGCACAGGGGTTCGGAGGAGTACTGGAGCACCTACATAACGAAAAAAGACATCGCCCGTATGGCGGAGTGGGGGATAGACCATGTCCGGCTGCCGGTAGACTACATGTTTTTTGAGACGGACGATGAAAAGCCGATGGTCTACGACGAATCCCGCCTTGCGTATATCGACAATACCATAGAATGGTGCGGCGAGTATGGGATTAACCTCATTTTGGACCTGCACCATGCGCCGGGGTTTGTCTTTTTGGGAGGCGAAAAGAACGACCTTTTCACAAACGAGAAAAACCGCGCGCGGTTCCTCGCGATTTGGCGCATGTTCGCCAAGCGTTACAGCGGCATAGGCGACAGGCTTATTTTCGAACTTTTAAATGAGCTTGTCTGGGAAAACAGCGACCCGTGGAACGAGCTGTGGCCGGAGGCTTGCGAGGTAATATGGAAGGAGAGCCCGCACAGGAGGATAATAGTCGGCGGCAACCACTTCAACAGCGCAAGCGAGCTGAAAAACCTTAAGGTCACGCCGGACGAGCGCATAATCTATAACTTCCACTTCTATGAGCCGATTTGGTTTACGCATCAGAGCGCGCCGTGGGTTGATTTCTTGCGCGACTACAAGCGCCAGATAGAGTACCCGTTCCGCCCCGCGGATCACGCCGAGTTCCGCGACGGCGCAATTGTCCGCGCGTACAGCGGGTACGAGGTAGTTGACAAAAAGTATCTCGAGGACAGGCTTAAACCGGTGGATAAATTCATAGAGGAAACCGGCAAGACCGTCTACTGCGGCGAGTACGGCGTGTTTTTCGTTGCCCCGCGCGAAAGCGCAATCCGTTGGCTTAACGATGTCAGCACACTCCTAAAGGAGCGCGGCATCGGACGGGCCGTTTGGAGCTACCGCGGGTTTGCCACTATCACGTCGCCGGATAACAAGACGTGGGACGAAGAGATGGTAAAGGCAATCGTGATGTAAAATTTTAAAGGCTGCCGAATATGCGGCAAAAAGCGCGCAGTTCGGCAGCTTTTTATATTGCCGATGTTCCGCCCCAAATTTTACCATGCATAAATAAAACCCACCTCAGGCAATACTCATAGCACGATGACTTATTGTGCAGGAGTGTTGCCTGATAAATGTTTTACGGCAAAGTCGAAATTTGCGGGGTTGACACCTCGAAGCTCAAGACTTTGACCGAGGAGGAGAAACGCGAGCTACTTATAGCTGCGGCTCAAGGCGACAAAGAAGCACGGCAAAAGCTAATCGCCGGGAACCTCAGGCTGGTCTTGAGCATCATACAGCGCTTCACAGGCCGCGGCGAGAACCTCGACGACCTCTTCCAGGTTGGCTGCATAGGTCTCATCAAAGCCGTGGACAACTTCAGGCTCGATATGGACGTCAAGTTCTCCACTTATGCTGTGCCGATGATCGTCGGGGAGCTTAAACGTTACCTTCGCGACAACAACAGCATAAGGGTGAGCCGCTCAACGCGAGATCTCGCGTATCGGGCGTTGTCCATACGGGAGCGCCTATCCAAATCGATGGCGCGCGAACCAACAGTAGACGATATTTACGCAGAACTGCAGAAAGAAGGCGACACACACCAGCGCGAGGAGATCATCGATGCGCTTGAAGCGATAGTCGACCCTGTTTCGCTTTACGACCCCGTCTACGGCTCCGACAGCGGAAGCGATTCCGTCTGCGTGATGGATACCGTAAGCGACAACGGCGGCTCGGAAGAAACTTGGCTCGACGACATCGCTCTGCGCGAGGCTATGCGCTCGCTTTCCGACCGTGAGAAGACTATCTTGGGGATGCGCTTTTTCGGCGGCAAAACCCAAATGGAGATTGCCAGCGAAATAGGCATCTCGCAAGCCCAGGTCTCACGGCTCGAGAAAGGCGCACTTGAGCGGATGCGAAAGTGCTTGTGAGCGTATGAGTGCGGCTGCCGGGACTTGCCCGATCGGGCTCCGGCACCCTACATAACCGCTTGACATTCGGACGCCCATATGGTATAATCTGCAGGAAGGCTCCGAACGGATCGGTGCAGAACCGCAGAAGCGGCATGATAATAGCAAAGAGAAAAACCACATAATGCTCGCGGAAGCGTGCGGACGATACCATGAAGGCGTCGGCAAAAACCGGCGCGTTTTTTATTTTATCGTTTTTTAAGGAGTGACAACGATGAACCAGAAACAAAGCATCCTTAAGCCGATTTATGCCGCGATTTGCCTTGCGCTCGCTTTTGTGCTGCCGTTTTTGACAGGGCAGATCCCGCAGATTGGGCAGGCGCTCTCGCCTATGCATATCCCCGCGCTGCTCTGCGGCTTTTTGTGCGGCCCGGTTTGGGGCGCAATAGTAGGCGCCGTCGCACCGGTGCTGCGTTCCGCGATATTCGGCATGCCGCCGATGTTCCCGGTCGCCGTAGCGATGGCATTCGAGCTTGCAGCATACGGCGCCGCGGCGGGGATACTCTACAAGCTTTTGCCTAGGAAATACCACTACATATACGTGTCGCTAATAGCGGCAATGCTGATTGGTCGGGTAGTCGGTGGCATCGCCAAGTTCGCAATACTTGGCTTTGACACACAAAAGATGACGCTCGCTATATTCTTTGCCGACTACTTCGCCGGCACGCTGCCCGGCATAATAGTCCACATTATAATTATCCCGCCGATTGTCTGGGCGCTGCGCCGTGCAAGACTCCTTGAAGCCGAAAGCGAGCCTACCTCCAATGCGGCATGAGGAATTATTACGCTATCATGCGGCAAAGTATCCCTTAATGCGGCCGGAGGACCTCGTCAAGCTTTGCTATCAAGCAAGCTTTGGCGCGGGGCACATGCTAAAAAACCCCGGCGCAGTGCTCGAGTGGCTGAAGGCTGAGTATAACGCAGCTGAGCCTGTTGGCGGCGAGCTGTTTGAGCCTCTCCCGGGCGGCTATGCCCGCCTTTACCTTGGCGCGGCAAAATCGGGGGGGATTTTGCCCGAGCTTGTGCTTGCGCTGTTTTCGGCGACGGCGAGCGTGGAGCCAGATAATGACGCGCTCGCGCGGTTTTTGGAGCTGATTGAGCTTGCAAAATCGCTTGCGGAAAGCGACGTATTTTCGTTTTCGCGCGCGGAGCTTGAGGGTTATCTTGCCGGTTACCTAAAAGACGGCGAAATCCCGCCGCCGGTAAGCCACAGCGAGGTTTATAGGCAAGAGTATTATCCGCATTACAGGATAGTCGACGCGCGCTTTGTGCCCCTTTTTGAGCTTTGCAAAGATATATATAATCTCTCGCGCGGAGAAGGGAAAAGGGTAGTAGCTGCGTTCGACGGCAGGTGCGCGTCGGGCAAAACGACCGCCGCCGAGCTGATTTCCCGCGCTTTCGGAGCCGAGGTGGTGCACTGCGACGACTTTTTCCTGCCGCCGCATCTTCGCACGCCGGAGCGCTATGCCGAGCCGGGCGGGAACATCCATTACGAGCGGTTCGCCGAAGAAGTGGTGGCAAGGCTCCACTCATGCGAGCCGTTTGAGTACGGCGTTTACGATTGCTCGTGGGGCAAAATAACACGCCGCGCAAAGGTTAGCGGCTCGCCGCTTGTCATAGTCGAAGGCGCGTACTCGACGCACCCGCGGTTTGGACGGTACTACAATATCTTTGCGTTTTTCGACATCTCTCCTGAAGAGCAGATGGCGCGCATCGTAAAGCGCGAGGGCGAGGAAGGGTGGAAAGCCTTTTCCGAGCGCTGGATACCTCTTGAAGAGGCATATATCGCTGCGACGGACGCCATGAGCCGCGCCGATATTGTAGTCCGCACATAAAAAGCCGCCAAGGGGCTTTGGCTCCAAGGCGGTTTATTCGTGCTTGAAAAAATGCGGATGAATTAGTATAAAATGTTAATGTTCACATTGCGCCGCGTGGAGGGAGATGCAATCTATTTTTAGGCAAAGAAATAAAATAAAGCTTCCGATTCCCGCTGGATGCGAGATTTCGGAAGCTTTTTTATACGCGATTGTGCTCGAAAGGCAGGTTTTCGCCTTATGAAACAAAGCTTGACAAAAGCCTGCCTTTTACCCGCCGAGGTATGCTTTTTTGACCGACTCGTTCGTCAATAGCTCGGATGCCTTGCCTTCAAGCACAATGCGTCCGGTTTCAAGCACATAGCCGCGGTTTGCTATCCTCAGCGCCATATGCGCGTTTTGCTCGACGAGCAGTATCGTGGTACCCGACGCATTAAGCTCTTTAATAAACTGGAATATCTGTTGTACCAATATAGGCGCAAGGCCCATCGACGGTTCATCCATCATTATCAGACGGGGCTTTGTCATCATCGCGCGGCCGATCGCTAGCATCTGCTGCTCGCCGCCCGAGAGCGTGCCGGCGATCTGGCGTCGGCGTTCTTTCAGCCGCGGGAAGAGGTTATAGACATTTTCAATCGCGGCGGCGACTTCCGCGGGTTTTGAGATATATCCCCCCATCTCGAGGTTCTCTTCGACGGTGAGCCGCTGGAAAATGCAGCGCCCTTCGGGGACATGGGCGATACCCATGCCGAGCAGCTTATATGGCTCTATGTTTGATATGTCCTTGCCGTCGAAGGCGATGGAGCCGGTTTTCGAGCGGAGCATTCCGGAGATTGTTTTAAGAATTGTTGACTTGCCCGCGCCGTTCGCCCCTATCAGCGTTACGATTTCGCCTTCCTCTACGTCGAAAGAAACGCCTTTTACCGCGTGGATGACGCCGTAATAAACATTCATGTCTTTGACAGATAAAAGCGTCGCCATCTTATTCACCCCGCTGCTGTCCGAGATAAGCTTCGATAACCGTCGGATTCTTGCGAATCTCCTCAGGCGAGCCCGTCGCGATTATAAGCCCGTAGTTTAGCACTATAATGCGCTCGCAAACTCCCATGACAAGGTTCATGTCGTGCTCGATGAGGATAATAGCGACATGGAACCGGTCGCGGATTTTGCGGATGTTGCTCATAAGCTCGGCGGTCTCCGACGGGTTCATGCCCGCCGCCGGCTCGTCGAGGAGCAGGACCTTGGGGTTTGTCGCTATCGCGCGGACAATCTCAAGCCTGCGCTGGGCGCCGTAGGGCAGGCTGCCCGCAAGGTCGTATGCGTGCGCCCGCAGGTTGAGCACGTCGAGCAGCTCAAGCGCGCGCTCTTCCGCTTCGCGCTCCTCTTTCCAATAGGTTGGCAGCCGCAGGAGGGTCTCGAACATCGAGCAGCGCAGGTTGTTGTTGAGCGCGACCTTAACGTTGTCGATGACCGTCATGTTTTTAAACAGCCGGATATTCTGGAAGGTGCGCGCGATGCCCGCTTGCGCCACGCCGTGCGTGGATTTGCCTCTCGTATCGTTGCCTTCTATATCGATAGAGCCTTTGGTCGGCGTGTAAACGTTAGTTAGTAGGTTGAAAACGGTGGTTTTACCGGCGCCGTTTGGGCCGATAAGCCCGACGATCTCTTCCGGCGCGACCTGGACGTTAAAATCGTCGAGCGCTTGAAGCCCGGCAAAATTTATGCCCAAATTCCTGACATTCAGCAATGTTTCGCCGTTGTTCATTTATTTTCCTGCCTCCTCGTGGATTCCGAGCTTGTTGCGATGCGTAAGTTTCTTTATGGCTTTCGCTATGTCGCTTGCCGCACCGCAAAGTGAGAAGTCATATCTGCCGAAGAGACCGGAGGGCTTAAATACCATCACAACTATAAGAAGCAGTGAGTATACCACCATGCGGTACTCGCTGAAGCCGCGCAAAACCTCGGGCAAAACCGTCAGCGCGCCCGCAGCGACAACCGAGCCGATAATCGAGCCCATGCCGCCGAGCACCACCATGACGAGTATCTCGACCGAACGCATGAAACCGAACTCCGCCGGGTCAAGAACGCCTATAAAGTGCGCGTAAAGCCCGCCCGCGATGCCCGCAAAGAAAGCGGAAAACGAGAACGTTGTAACTTTATAATATGTCGTCGGGATGCCCGAGGCTTCGGACGCTATCTCATCTTCGCGGATGGATATAATCGCGCGCCCGTGGCGCGATTTGATAAGCGCGTGTATAAGGAAGAGCGTTATTACGACGCATACGAAAGTCGAAATGACCGTCGTGTCTTTCGGTATGCCTTTTAAGCCGTACGCGCCGCCGGTGATTTTGGGGATGTTGAGGATTATAACCCTGATAATCTCGCCAAAGCCGAGCGTTATAATCGCAAGATAGTCGCCTTTGAGCCTCAGCGCGGGAAGGCCTATTAAAATGCCGAATATAGCAGCGACAATGCCGCCGACGATAAGCGAAAGCGGGAACGATATGGCTTTTGGAAAGTCCGTATGGATTGAAAACAAAGCTGCGGCATAAGCGCCGACGCTCATAAATCCTGCATGGCCGAGCGGGAGCTGGCCGAGAAAGCCGGCGGTAAGGTTGAGGCTGACGGCGAGTATTATATTTATCCCCATCGGGATAAATATCTGCGACATATATTTGTTAAGCAGTCCGCCTTCGCCGGTAGGGCCGGTCAAAAGCACGAGCAAGCCGAAAGCCAAAAGCACGGCTATCGTGTTTATTATATACCTAAACCAGGTTTTATCTATAAGTCGGGTCGGTTTCACAGTATTCACCTCAAACCTTTTCTCTGTCGCCGCGTCCGAAGAAGCCCGTCGGCTTGACAAGCAGGACTATAATCAGTATGCCGAAAAGAACCGCGTCGGCAAGCTGCGAGCTGATATAGCCTTTAGTTAGGCTCTCCGCGACGCCGATGAGCAGCCCGCCAAGCATCGCGCCGGGGATAGAGCCGATCCCGCCGAGCACTGCCGCGACGAACGCCTTAAGGCCGAGCATCGAGCCCATTGTCGGCGCTATTTGCGAGTATGAGCATACATAAAGCACCGCCGCGACAGCAGCAAGCCCCGAACCGAGCGCGAAGGTGAAGGAAATCGTGTTATCGACGTTAATGCCCATAAGCTGCGCTGTGCGGTTGTCTTCCGACACTGCGCGCATTGCCTTTCCTATCTTGGTTTTCGACACGAGCAGCGTAAGTGCGACCATTATCGCCGCCGAAATGGCAATGGTTATCAGCGTCGTATACGAAATCGACCGGTTGCCGATGGAAAAGCCGCCGCTCGGGATGAATGTCACGAACATTTTCGGGTTGGCGGTAAAGATAAGCTGGACGGTGTTCTGCAAAAACAGGCTGACGCCGATCGCCGTTATAAGCAGCGAAATGCGCGCCGAGTTGCGCAGGGGCTTGTATGCCAGCTTTTCTATTATAATACCGACAATCGAGCAAAAAATGATCGTCGCGATTGTCGCGAGCCACCAAGGCATATTGAGCCTTGTCATAAAATACCACACGGCGTACGAGCCAAGCATTATGATATCGCCGTGCGCGAAGTTTATCAGCTTAACGATGCCGTATACCATGCTGTACCCGAGCGCTACAAGCGCGTATATGGCACCGATTTGTATCCCGTTTAGTATCTGATATAGGAATGTCATAATTATCTTTTGACCTGTCAAATATATTAGAGGCAGAGCAGGCCGCAGAGAAACACTCCCCACGGCAGGTTAGCTCTGCCTCCGCGTATGTAGAACAATTACGGTTATATTAGGCGGAGAAGCGCTTCTCCGAACCGATTAATAGTTGGCGACAAAGTGGTTGGCGCCGTCCCTAATCTGGATAATAACGCACTCTTTAATGGGGTTATTGTTTTCGTCGAACTTGATGTTACCGGTTACGCAGTCAAGCTCGGTCGCGCGCAGAGCGTCGATAATGAGCTGGCGATGTTCGGCGGAGTTGGTGAGCGCAAAGCCCTCGCCGCCGTTCTCGATAACCGTCTTGATGGCGTTGATGAGGATCATCGCGGCGTCGTAACCGAGCGCGGCGAGTGCGTTCGGGTTCTTGCCGTACTTCTTGTTGTAGTCTTCGACGAACTTCACAACGTCGGGATCGGTGCTGTCAGCCGCGAAGTGGTTGGCGAAGTACATGCCTTCGACGATGGACGGGTCGACGCCTTCCATCTCGAGTATGCCGTCGGTTCCGTCAACGCCGAGGAAGGTTCCCGTAAAGCCAAGCTCGCGAGCCTGCTTGCAAATCAGGTAAGCGGACTGATAATACTCGGGTATGAAAATAACGTCCGGATTGGTCTGGATTATGTTGGTAAGCTGCGCCTTGAAGTCAACGTCGCCTTTCGCGTAACCCTCGGTTGCGGTAATGGTGAAACCGATTTCATTCGCGGTTGCGGTGATGGAGTCCTTAAGGCCGGTCGAATAAGCGTCGGATGTATTGTAGATGATGGCGCCGGACTTAGCTTTCAGGTAATCAGCAGCAAACCGGGTAATTGCGCCGCCCTGGAAGGGGTCCTCAAAGCAGGCGCGGAAGTAGTTTTTGCCGTACTTGGTGACGTCGGGGTGAGTCGCCGTGCCGGTGATCATGGGAACATTGTCGGCAGCCGACAATTCCGCAACGCTCAGCGTCGGCGTCGAGATAACCGGGCCGATGATAGCGACGACGTTATCCGAGCTGACAAGCCTGTTGTAGGCGTTTACCGCCTCGGTCGCGTTGCCCTTGTCATCGTACTCGATAATCTTAATCTTTTTACCGCCGATGCCGCCGGCTTCGTTGAACTGTTCAACATAAAGCTTCACGGCTTCAGCAACTGCATTTCCGTAAACCGCGACCTCGCCGGTCAAAGACGCGATGACACCGATTTTTATCACTTCTGCGGAATCGCCCGCGCAGCCGACCAGCGACGGCAAAGCGAGCAATAAAACGAGCAATATCGATATAATGCGCGGGATTTTCATGCTGACATCCTCCGTTAAAAATAATTTGTGATAGATTATAGCACGCCGATTCCCCCTTGTCAAGCAAATTATTAATTATTTATTTAGAATGTTAATACATAAAAGCAAATGAAGCTTTAGCTTTGTCAAATTTCATTTTTACAGCTGTAACTATTTTATTTAAATTTACTTTTTTGAGGCTGTTGACATGCCGGCTTGTGCGTGCTATAATCACTCGCAAAGTGAATAAAACCGCCGCGCGGTTCCGGGGCAAATTATCCCCGGATTAGAGGGAAGACCGGTGCGATTCCGGCGCAACTGCCATTACCGTGTTCAAAGCCTAGCGCTTTGTCAGTCGGAACACTCACCGCGCGCGCATGTTGACAGCCTGTATTTTTGGGCCAGAAAAGTGCAGCTGTCGGGGCAAGTAATCCGCGCGCGGCGCCTGCCGCGCGGGGCTGTTTTGTCGTCGGCGGCTGCGCTTTTCTCGGCATCGGGAAAAGCGCTTTATATTTTTATTTTATTCATTTTGACCGAAAAGGAGAAAAGCTATGAAAAATCGACACTTTTGGTCGGCCGCAATCGCGGCCCTGCTGATGCTTATTACAGCTGCTAGCGCCGCCGCGGCTGACAGTTCAACTTTAGCGTATGTGACAATAGCAAACGGCGAGCTGCTCGTCGCGCGTGAGCCGGTCAGCGTCACCGACGAAGACGGCGACGGCGCGCTGACAATAAACGACGCGATAATTTCGGCGCACAAGCAACTTTATCCCGGCGGCGCGGACGGATACCGCACCGCGACGATGGAGCTGGGCGTGTATATCACCCGACTTTGGGGCGTCGAAAACGGCGGCAGCTATGGTTACTATAAAAACGACCAGATGGCTATGAGCCTGTTTGACCCGGTATCAAGCGGCGATCATGTCGTTGCTTTCGCGTATACCGACCCCACAGGGTTTTCAGACGTTTACACTTATTTTGACAAATCGGCGCTTTCGGCAAAACCCGGCGATGACGTTGAGCTTACGCTGAGCATGGTAGGTTTCGACGAAAACTTCATGCCGGTCTCGCTGCCGCTTGAGGGCGCGGCGATAACGGTTGACGGGAAAGCAACGGAATATAAAACAGACGCCGCCGGCAAAGTGAAGATAAAACTAGGCGGCGAAGGCAAGCACGTGATAAGCGCGGTATCTGATTCTAAGCGGATTGTCCCGCCCGTGTGCGTAGCCGAAGTAGTTGGCGCGCCCCAAACCGGCGGAGCCGGGATAATATTGGCTGCAGCAGCAGCGATGCTTGCGGGCGCGGGGATTTATAAAAGGAGAAAATGAAAAACACAAAAATCATTTTGCGCGCCGCGATAGCCGCAGTATTGTGCGCGGTGGCGTTAGCGCATGGCGCGCAGGCGAAAGTTTATACCGCCGACGAGATAGCGGACGCAATACGCGGGATTTTGGCGTACGAGCTGTCGCAAAACGGTTACGACAGCGTCCAGTCTTGGCTTGACTCGGGCACGGTTTCGGAATGGTACGCCATCGGGCTGCGCCAGTCTGGGGAAAAGCTCGACTTTTCAAAATACGGCGAGGCGCTCAAAGAGATTTACCAGATGAGCGGCGCGCGCAGCCCGGCGCTCAGCCAAAAATACGCGCTAGCGCTGATTTTTGCCGGGCGAGGCGAGGATGAGGAAATCTCGCGGATTGCTGGCGAAACAATCGGCGCGCAGGGCATTATAAGCTATATTTTCGGGCTGCACCTTATCACAAACGGCGCCCAGCCGGAAAACCATAACGCCGAAAGCGTTATCTCCGAGATTTTGGCGCTGCAGCTCGCCGACGGCGGCTGGGCACTTAGCGGCGCTGCGTCCGACGTCGACATCACCGCGATGGCGATACAGGCGCTCGCTCCGTACTACGGGCAGAATATCGATGTGAAAGCCGCGGTTGACAGGGCGCTGGGCCTTTTGTCGGAGCGGCAGCTTGAGGACGGGGGCTTTGCGAGCTTAGGTTCTCCCAACGCCGAAAGCGCGGCGCAGGTGATAGTTGCGCTCTCATCGCTTGGCGTCGACATCCAGCAGGACGAGCGCTTTGTAAAAGGCACAAACACCGCAATCGACGGGCTACTAAAATACCGGCGGCACGACGGCTCGTTCGCGCATGCCGAGGGCGGGGAGTATAACCAAAGCGCCACCTCGCAGGCGTATTATTCGCTTGTCGCGTACCTGCGTTGTCTCGGCGGGCGCACGCCGCTGTATGTGCTTGACGATGAAGACGCGCCCCTCAGCCCCGGCGTGCTGCCCGGACAAGAGGAGGCAGAAAAGGGCGCGGATACCACAAACCCTGATACGGCTGATATATCCGATACCGATTTACCAGATGCCTCGGATGAGCATGGCGCAAGCGGCAAAGGCGGCTATAAAATATGGGTGATTTTGGGCATCGTTTCGGCGGCGGCGATTGTCATATCCCTATTTTGGCTAACCGGCCGCCGCAACCCGAAAAACTTCATATTTATTATCGCGCTTGCTACCGCCGCCTGCGTAATCGTGTCGTTCGTTGAAATAAGGGCACCCGAGGAATATTATACGGGAGCGCCAAAGACGAAAGAGAACGCGATCGGCAGCGTGGCTTTGATTATCCGCTGCGACGTGCTTGTGGGCGTGGCGACCGACGAGCACATCCCGGCAGACGGCGTGATATTGCCCGAAACCGAGTTTCTAATCTCGGAAGGCGACACGGTCTACGACGTGCTAATTGAAGCTGCGCGCGCTTATGGCATCCACACCGATACCAGGGGTACAAACTATATTGCCGGCATCGCGAATATCTACGAGCTTGACTACGGCGACCTTTCGGGCTGGACTTATCTCGTCAACGGCGAAAGCCCGTCGGTCGGCTGCGGGGAATACGTACTAAAAAGCGGCGATAAAATCGAGTGGGTCTACACCCTTGCGCTTGGCGATGATATAAGGTAAACCTGCATGAAAAGGCTTGAAGACTATAATCCCACAACAATATTTTTATATTTCCTAGCGGTGACCGTCGTCCCGACTGTGTTTGTTGACCCTGCGCTTGCCGCGCTCTCGCTTAGCGGGGCGGCGGCGTATTACATCTTGCGCGGGCAGGGAAGGCTGCGCGACTTTTACGTTTACGGCGGGCTGCTTTTGGCAATGGCACTGATCAACCCGCTTTTCAGGCACAACGGCGTAACCGTGCTATTTGTCATGGGGAATAACCCTATCACGCTTGAGGCGACGATATACGGCTTTGTCGCCTCGTCGATGATTTTGTCGGTGATACTTTGGTTTTCCACATTTTCGCGAATTATGACGAGCGAAAAGCTGCTTTACCTTTTCGGCAGGGTATCGCCGAAACTGGCGCTGATACTCTCGATGGCGCTGCGCTATATACCGCTGTTTTCGACTCAGGCGAAGCGGGTAGGCGACGCGCAGAAAGTGCTCGGGCTTTATAAAGAGGACAACATAATCGACGACATTCGCGGAGGCGCGCGCGTATTCGGCGTTATGGTAAGCTGGGCGCTAGAAAACGGCATCATAACCGCCGACAGCATGGCGGCGCGCGGCTATGGGATAGGCAGGCGCAGCTCGTTTGCGATATACAAATTCACGCGCGCGGACGCGGCGCTGCTACTTATGATACTTACCCTTTTCGGCGCGGCGGCGGGGGTTTCTGTCTTGCTCGGCGTGAGCTTTACGTTTTATCCCGCAATAAAGCCGCCGCCAAGCTTGCCCGCGGCGGCGGTATACTCGGCATATGCGCTGCTTTCGTTTTTGCCGGCGGCACTTGAGGTATGGGAGTGTGTGAAGTGGAAATACTTGCTGTCGAAAATTTGAGCTTCGCATACCCCGGACAGGCGAAAAAGGCGATTGACGGCGTGTCATTCTCTGTCGAAGAAGGGGAGTTTGCCGTTATCTGCGGCGCTACCGGCAGCGGAAAATCAACGCTGCTCCGCCTACTCAAGCGCGAGCTGCGACCGCTCGGCGAGATTGGCGGAGAGGTAAGGTTTTTTGGCAAGCCACTCGACGGGCTTGATGAAGTGACCTCAGCCTGTAAAATCGGCTATGTGATGCAGCGGCCCGAGCAGCAGATTGTCACAGACCGGGTATGGCACGAGCTTGCGTTCGGGCTTGAGAACATGGGGCTTGACATTGGCGCAATTCGCCGGCGGGTGTCGGAGATGTCGAGCTTTTTCGGGATTGAGGAGTGGTTCGACCAGCCGACAAGCAGCCTGTCCGGCGGGCAAAAGCAGCTTTTGAACCTCGCTTCGGTTATGGTGATGCAGCCCGAGCTTTTGCTGCTCGACGAGCCAACGGCTCAGCTTGACCCTATTGCCGCCTCTGAGTTTATCGCTGCGCTGGTCAAAATCAACCGCGAACTCGGCGTCACTGTAGTAATCGTCGAGCACCGGCTTGAGGAGGTGCTCCCAGCCGCTGACCGCGTGTTTGTGATGGAGGACGGCAGGCTCCTACTATCCGGGCGCCCGCGCGAGGTCGCATCTGAGATTGCGGGGCGCAGCGAGCTGCTTTTAGGCATGCCCGCGGCGATAAGGTTGTATAACGCCATATCACATTTGCCGATAAAAAAATCCGAGTGCCCGATCACGGTGCGCGAGGGCAGGCAGTTTATAATGAAAAACTTCAAATCCGGCGCTTCGCTGCCTCTTGAAGCCGAACCTAAAGACGGTGCGCCCGCGCTCGAGATGCGCGAGGTCTATTTCCGCTACAGCCGCGATTTGCCGGACGTGTTGCGCGGGCTGAGCTTTACGGTGTATGAAGGCGAGGTCTTCTGCCTGCTCGGCGGCAACGGCTCTGGCAAATCTACAGCGCTTGCCGCTGCGGCGGGGCTTATTTCGCCATACTCGGGCGAGGTGCGCATTTTCGGCAAGCGGATACGCGACTACAAAAACCGCTCGCTATACCGTGAGTGCGTCGCGCTTTTGCCGCAGGACGTGCAGACGATGTTCCTTTTTTCGACCGTGCGGCGCGAGCTTGAGGAAGTCGGCGCGCGGCTCGACGAGCTGCCGTATGATATCTCCCACCTGCTCGACAAGCACCCGTACGACCTTTCGGGCGGAGAGGCGCAGCTCGTGGGGCTGGCAAAAGTCCTTGCGGCGCGCCCCCGGCTATTGCTGCTTGACGAGCCTACGAAAGGGCTAGACGCGCATGCGAAAAAGGTAATCTTGAAGCTGCTTTCGAAGTTATCGCAATCGGGCATGACAATTGTAGTTGTGACGCACGACGTCGAGTTTGCCGCCGAGTGCGCCGGCCGCTGCGCGATGTTTTTCCGCGGCGAGGTCACCTCGTGCGCTCCCCCGCGCCGGTTCTTTTCGGAAAACAGCTTCTACACCACCGCGATAAACCGCATCACGCGCGGGCATTTCTCCGGCGCAGTGACTCTTTCCGACGCAGTCGAGCTTTGCAAAAAGAGCTTTGTGCCTGCATCGTCCGACGAAGGGGGTAGCCGTGCGTGATAGTAATAAAAAGCGCGGCTGCGCGGAAGGTCATTAAAGTGCTGGTTCCGGCTTTGCTTATTCCCGGGGTAATAGCCGCCGGCGCGTACCTCTTCCGCGGCAGGCATTATTATGCGGTAACGCTCGCGGTAGCGATGCTCTCGCTTATGCTTTTCGCCGCCGGTTTTGAGCGCAAGAAAACCGGCACGCGAAGGCTTATAATCGTCTCGGTAATGGTGGCGCTTTCTGTCGCGGGGAGGTTTATCCCGTTTTTTAAACCTATCACCGCGCTGACGGTAATCACCGGCGTATACCTTGGCGGCGAAGCAGGGTTTTTGTGCGGCTCAATGGCCGCGGTAATCTCCAACTTCTACTTCGGGCAGGGGCCGTGGACGCCGTTTCAGATGTTCTCGTGGGGGCTGATAGGCCTTTTCGCGGGGCTGCTCGGCGGGATGCTTAAAAAAAGCCGTGCGCTTATCGTGATGTATGGCGCGGTATCGGGCGTCCTTTACTCGTTTGTAATGGACATCTGGACGGTGCTTTGGTACGACAAAGGCTTCGACCCCGCGCTGTACTTCGCGGCGCTCGGCACCGCGTTGCCTCACACGCTGCTTTACACCGCATCGAATGCGGTATTCCTGTGGCTTTGCGCAAGGCCGTTCGGCGAAAAGCTCGAGCGCGTGAAAATCAAATACGGGGTATAAAAAATCCCGCCGCTTCCATTTCCGGAGGCGGCGGTTTTCTTTTATAGGTTTTCAGGGTCGTAATCGGGCTTGACGATTACGTTGTCTTTGCCCCTGATGAACTCGTCGTAGACTTTTTTCCAATCGTCAAAAGAGGCATACTCTTCGTACGAGACCGAGATGTACTTTTTGGGCTTGCCCATCGTTTTGTTTATTATCTCGGCAATCTGTTCGGCGGCTTGCTTTACCTGCTCGGGTGTTGCGCCTTTAATCGCTTTTATGACAACATGGGGCATATTTTTATCCTCCTTTATTTCATATAATCCGGCAAAAACGCCGGGTGGATTGTTTTTGTCACATAACCGCGAAGCTGCGCGAGGGTCGCGGTGTAGCCGTAGTTTTTTGTCCCCATGCGAACGGCTAGCTCCTCGGTAAAATCGCGCATAAGGTAGATTTTTTGGCTAAAGAAGTTCGTTGCGTAGAAAAACACCGTCGGAACGAACACCGGGTTTTCGACAAACCACCCGTCCTCGGCCTCGGTGATGTCGAAAGTCATGACGCCGCCAACCATATTATAGGGCGCAGCCATAAGCGACACGATGTTGCCGAGCGAGTAAATGCAAAGGGTGTCGTTGCCGCCTTTGCCGCGCAGCCAGGTAATCGGCTGCACGACGTGCGGGTGGTGGCCGATTATCACGTCGGCGCCGAGGTCGGCCATATACTGAGCAAGCGAAACCTGCCCCGAGGTGGGGGTAAAGATGTTCTCCTCGCCCCAGTGGACCGACACGAACACGAGGTCGGCTAGTTTTTTCGCCTCCTCGATTTGCGTCTTTATCTCGGCGTAGTCGATATAGGGGATATAAAGCTCCGAGTTTTTGGGCAGCGACAGGCCGTTTGTCGAAAAGGTGTAGGATAAAAGCGCGATGCTCACGCCGTCGCGCTCGATAGTGCGGTTTTTTTTGTAGTCTTCGTAGTTTTTGTACCCGCCTATCATCACGACCGGCTGCGACTCCCAAAACTCAATCGCGCCGCGCAGACCGACCTCGCCTTTGTCGACCATGTGGTTGTTGGCGATGTTGACGATGTCAAAGCCCAGCTCGACAATGTCGCGTCCGATATCCTGCGGGCCGTTAAAGCGCGGGTAGTTTGAAAAGCCCAGCTCGTCGCCGGCAAGCAGCGTTTCTTGGTTTATAAACGCGATGTCGGCGTCGCGTATCATGTCTGCGATGCTATCGAACACAGGCGCAAACCAGTACTCGCGGTCTTCGCGCGCGGCGGCGCGCTGCTTCGCCTCAAGCCATATGCCGGTGTGCACGACGTTGTCGCCGACCGCGACGAAGGAGTAGCTGCGCCCGCCCTGCTTCCTCGCGCGCTGCCTTGACGGCTCGGTCAAAATTTCGCGGCTGCCTTGAGGTAATACGGGCGCCTCAATTCTGCCGCCGTCAGGCTCGGCGGCGGTTGTCTCTTCTACAAGCGGGGCTTCGGCACCGCTTGGCTGCGCCTTTGCGAATTCTTCGCCTTCGGAATCGCCGGATTGGTGAGAGTCGCCGGCTTCGGTTTCGCCGCCGCGAGCCGGGCTGTGCGGCTCGATATATGGCACTATGCGCGCGGGGTAGGATATCGGCGTCGTCTCGGCAGCCGTCTCGCGCGGCGCCGTAGTCTCGGCTTCAAACGGGCGCGTGTCTGCGCATCCGGCGACAAACGCGATTGTTGCCAAAAGAACTGATAAGAAAAATTTAGCGTTAAGTAATTTTTTCATTATCTTTTAATTCTTGCTGTTCGAGCAGGCCTGCTTTTCTGATAGCGTGGAATATGCGGTGTTTAAGCCCCTTATACTCAAGCGAAAGGGAACCAACCAGCCGTTTCATCGCCTCGCGCTGCGTGTGCCCGTCCGCGGGGCAAATCGGCGGGGCGACCGGCAAGTTGTTGCGCGAGGCGAAATCGCGTATCGCCTTTTCTGGCGCGTATATAAGCGGCCGGATTACGGTTATGTTGCGTCGCGAAAGGTATGTTACGGGAAGGAAGGCTCCAAGCCGCCCTTCGTGGATGAGGTTTAAAAAGAACGTTTCAATAAGGTCGTCGTTGTGATGTCCGTACGCAACTTTGTTGCAGCCGAGCGAAATCGCGGTGTCGTTTATTATGCCGCGGCGCATGTTGGAGCACAGCGAGCAGGGCGACTGCTCCTGCCGCTCCACAAATATTATGCGCGCCATTTGCGTCGGCACTATGTGGAACGGGACGTCGAGCGACTCGCAAAGCTTTGCGATTTCCTCAGAGTTGGGCTTGCCCCTTCCGATTTCGGCAAAGCCCATGTCGATTGTTACCGCAACGATTGAGAACTTTTTCGGATAAAACCGGCGCAGCTCCGACAAAATGCAAAGCAGCGTCAGGGAGTCTTTTCCGCCCGAGACGCCTACCGCGATTTTGTCGCCGTCTTCAATCATGTTATAGTCGTCAATCGCGCGCCGGGCATAGCTCAAAAGGTGTCTTTTTCCTTCGAAATCCATAAAACCATTCAACCGATTAGCAATGGGTGCATAAAATCAATATGAGGTGACTTTCGTTGGCAATAAAAATCTATATCGACCAAGGCCATAACCCCGTCAACCCAAACGCCGGGGCCGAGGCATTCGGCCTTCGCGAGCAGGATTTGGTCTACGAGATAGGCGTTCAGCTTGCCGAGCTGCTCCGCGCGAACGGCAATTTCGAGGTCATGCTCTCGCGCAACTCGCCCGACGAGATACTGGGCACAACAAACCAAGAAAGCCTGCAAATCCGCGTAAATGAGGCGAACTCCTGGCCGGCGAACTTTTTTATCAGCCTGCACACCAACGCGTCGACAAATCCCTCGGCGTCGGGCACCGAAGCGCTCGCATACTCGCGCGCTTCGCAGGGTTATGTAATGGGCGACCATATAACACGTTGGGTCTCGCGCTTGACGGGCTTGCAAAACCGCGGCGTGTCGCTGCGGCCAGGCCTTTACGTGCTGCGCTACACCAACATGCCCGCGGTTATCGCCGAGCTTGGGTTTATCACAAACCAGCACGACGCGATGCTGCTCTCGCAGCAGCCCGACCTGTTCGCGCAAGCGTTATACAGGGCAATACTAGAGTATTACGGGCTGTGATTTTTAGCTTTTCCGCAAAAAGATACATAAATACCTCTGCCCGAAAAGTATCCGGGCGGAGGTTTTTTGTGTTAGGGCTAATCCCGCTATTTATTTGCCGCTGACCCAGAAGACCGAGGTCTTGCTCGGCAAAACCAGCTTCGCCTTTGTGCGCCCGTCCTCGTGCTCGCACGGGATGCGGCGCATGCGGCCGGTGTGGGGGTTCCATTCCTCCAGCGTGTGGATCCCGCGCAAGCTGACGGTGGCTTCGCAGTCGGCGGTGGTGGTGTTTGAGAAATACCAAATGTCGCAGCCTGCGTAGTACCTGTGTATATAATTGAACATGCCGCCGCTCCTTATGCCGCGGTTGGCGCGCAAAGCCTCAAACTGCGGGTAGAACAGGTTGAGTATCCCGCTGTTTTCGACGCGCGGCTGGCCTTCGATTACGACGTCCCAGTCGACGTTCATCCGCTCGAGCACCGCCTCAAGCTGCGGAGCCGAGATAAGGTCGGTGCCGTCGGCCGCGGTCTGCGAAAGCTGGATAAAATACGCCTCGCCGCCGGCGTCGTTTTTATTGTAGTAAACCTGCGTGAATGAGTCGATGTCGTCTTTTGTCACGCCGAAGATGTCACGGATGATTTCGGCAAGCTCCGCGTCGGCTTCCTCGCCGCGCTCCGGCTCGGCGAACGCGGTGAAGGGAAGCTCGTCGGTCGCGACGATTTTGCCGCCAGACTCAAAAAACTTCCTCGCTATCCGCATGCTGCGCAGGTCAACCATCGAGGCGCCGGGCAAAATGAGCACCTTGAACTGCTCGCTGTTGTAGTCGTTGTGAAGGTACAAAACTCCGTCCTCGGCATAGCAGGCTTTCCCGAAGACTTCGGGGTGGATTACCGTCAAATCGCGCCCGCAGAAGTTGAGCAGCGCGTTGATAAGGTTCATGTAGTCGGCGTTGACAGGCGTTGTCGGGTACTCAAAGTCGGCGTCGACTCTAGCGCTGTAGAGCTTTACCTGCGACTGCAGAGAGTATATCGGATAAAGCAGCGCGATGTCGCATACATGGCGGCCGCCGCGCAGCATCGCCTGCGCGCGCGCGGCAAACTCGCACCAGTCGGCGAGCAGCTCGCGCAACTTCACCTCGCCGAACACATAGTCGCGCGCCATAAGCAGGTTGACGCCGCGCGCGAACGCGTTCATCGCGTCGCTGTAAAGGATGTTTCTGCCCATGAGGTAATAGTTATGGAATATATCGCACGCGACAAGCTCCCTGTCCCAGCAATACGCCGCGGAAGACGCGATTTTAAGCCCGTTTATGCCGTAGGCGTACGCGCGAGAGAGAGTCACGCCAGGCGCGCCGAGGTATTTGTGATGCGCCATGCCGTCGCCGAACAGCCAAGGCGCGGCGGTGGTCTTTGGCTCGGCGAGGCTTGCGGTCGAGATTATCCCCCGCGCGCGCGTAAAGTCGTTTAGCGCGCGGAAGAAGCCCTCGGTAAGCATTTTGGCGCGGCAGTTTATAAGCAGCGCGGTGTAGCGCGTGGTATTGGGCCCTACGTCGAAAAAGAGGGCGGGGTAAAACGGTTCGGGGTCAAAGCCGAACTCTTTTTTAAACACGCGGTTGAAGTCCGGGCTCCACTGCCTGCGGTTTGACGTCTGGTACGCGATGCCGAGGCTGACGGTCATCGCGACCGCGTCGGGGTCGCCCTCGCCCAAAAGGCGCTTATATGTATAAGTAAGGAAGGCGAGCGACGCCTCATAGGACAAATAGTCAGCACAATCCGACTCGTCGTCATCCTCGCAGATAAACTGGAGAACGTTCCAGTTGCCGGCGGGAACGTCCCACACTATCGTATCGCCTACCACAAACTCGCGCAAATCGAGCGTCTCTCCTGTGTCAACCTCATAAGCGCATACCGACATCAGCATGCCTGTCTTGCGGATGGGGCGCTCGACATGCTCGCCGGTAGTGCAAATGTACTCAATCATCGAGAGGCGCTTTGCGCGGTACTGCGGATACTCTGCGACAAAAAGCCCGCCAGCCCTGCCGCTCGGGTGGCGCTCGTCGGAGTCGACGTCGTCGCAAAGAGCGACTTGCAACCCCGCTTTTTTGCACTTTTCAATCAGCTCGCGCGCAGCCGCGATATACTCCTCCGAGCCGTAAGCGGGCTGCGTGGCGGAGGTCGGCTGCAGCACCACTCCACCAAACCCGGCTTTTTTATACTCGCTTATGCGAGCGCTTATAAAGTCGCCGTCGCGCAGGTCGCCGTCGAGCGGGAAGAAGGTATATGGTCTGTGCTCAGGCTTGGGGCTTGAGAATGCCTTTTTAAGCTCCGCGTAATCTTTGCTGTGTTCCGGCACTGCAACTCACCTCCGATTTTTGTGGATAAAGCCCATTTTATGTTAATTGATTATACCACAAACAGCCCATAAAGTAAACGGGTAGAACCAAAAATGCCCGAGGTTTTTGCCTCGGGCGCGCATAAAGCCGGGCGGGGTTGCCCGGCAAAAGATTTATTCTTTATCCGACGGCACTATTAAACCGTAGTTGTTGTCCTTACGCTTGTAAACAACGTTGGGTTCGCCCGTTTCGGCGTTGATGAAGAGGTAGAACGCGTGGTCAAGAAGGTTCATCTGAAGTATAGCCTCTTCTGGCGACATCTGCTTTATCGGGAACTCTTTTACGCGGATTTTAAACTCCCCTTCTTCCTCAACAGGTTCGACCGTCGTGGCAGCGTCGGGCACAAACGCGCCTTCGCGTAGCCTTTTTTCAAGGCGGGTCTTGTTTTTCCGTATCTGGCGCTCGATGGCTTCCATAGCCCTGTCAAAGGCGTTTAGGAAGGTGGAGTCTTCCTGCTCGCTGCGGAAAATGGTGCCGCCCGAGGTGATGGTAAGCTCCAAAATGTCCTTCCCGCGCTCATGCCTAAGCTTGATGCTTGCCACCGCGTCGTCACGGAAGAACTTGTCGAACTTTGCAAGCTTTTTCTCAAACCACGCCTTGAGGTCGTCGGTAACTTCTACGCGTCTGCCTACTACGTTGATCTTCATACCCGTACCGTCTCCTTTGCCCATTATTTTGGTGCAGTATAATTATATCATCTAGTTTTTCCAAAATTAAAAGCAATCCTTGAAACAAATATAAAATTTTATTAAATAATAATGCCTTTTAGGGACAAGCTCAACGCCGCGCCGAAGAAGCGTTATGAGCCGATTATTCAGCTTGACAACAAATTGGCGGAAAGTTATAATTGAAGGTAAAAGATGTGCATTGAGTAATACATATACTCGCCAAAATAAAGAAAAATTAATTAAGGGTATGCTTGCGAGATGAGCAAAGTTGACGTCTTTGTGGTTGGCGGCGGCGGCCGCGAACACGCGATTGTAAAAAAACTTAGCGAAAGCCCGCGCTGCGGGAAACTATACGCCGCACCGGGAAACGCGGGGATAGCAAGGCTGGCAAAGTGCCTGCCTGTCGCCGCGACAGACCTTGACGGAGTGGTTGCAGCCGCGCGGGAGCTTGGCGTCGGCTGCGTTTTCGTGGCGCCCGACGACCCGCTTGCGATGGGGCTTGTGGACAGGCTCACTGCCGCGGGCATTCGGGCGTTTGGCCCCACAGCCGCGGCTGCAGAAATAGAGGGAAGCAAAGTTTTCGCCAAAAACCTCATGAAAAAATACGGCATCCCGACCGCAGCGTACGAGGTGTTCTCTGACCCCGACGAGGCGGCGGCGTATGTGAAGGGCGCCGGCAAATATCCGGTAGTAGTAAAAGCCGACGGGCTTGCGCTCGGCAAAGGCGCGATAATCGCGCAGGACTATGAGGAAGCGGCGCGCGCGATAGACTCGATAATGCGCGAGAAGGCATTCGGGCGCTCGGGCGACAGGATTGTGGTGGAGGAGTACCTCACCGGTCCGGAGCTGACCGTGCTCGCGTTTACCGATGGGAGGACCGTCGTGCCGATGGTGTCCGCCCAAGACCATAAAAAGGTATACGACGGCGACAGGGGCCCCAACACCGGCGGTATGGGAGCGATCGCGCCTAGCCCGCACTTTACGCCTGAGCTTGCCGAGCGTTGCACGAGAGAGATTTTTATTCCGACCATCGAGGCAATGCGGGCGGAAGGCAGGGTGTTCAAGGGCGTTATTTACTTTCAGATGATGATTGCCAAAGACGGCCCGAAGGTCATCGAGTACAACGCGCGGTTCGGCGACCCCGAGGCGCAAGTCGTGCTACCGCTTATGAAGGCCGACCTTATAGACGTAATGGACGCCGTCATAGACGGCAGGCTCGATGAAATAAAAATCGAGTGGGACAGCCGCACCGCCGTCTGCGTCTGCATGGCGAGCGCGGGCTATCCCGGCAAATACGAAAAGGGTTTCCCGATATTTGGGCTTGACGACGTATCCGGAGAAGACATATACGTTTACCATGCCGGCACGGCCGAAAAAGACGGCAAAATCGTCACCGCGGGCGGGCGCGTGCTCGGCGTCACGGCGCTTGGCGCCACGCTCAAAGAAGCCAGGGCGAAAGCGTATGCCGGCGTCGCAAAAATAAAATTTGAAGGCGCACATTATCGGGCCGATATAGGCCGAGTATAAATATATGAAGAAAAATGTATTAAACCAAATCAAAACCATGATGCCCCAGCTGTCGAAAGGGCAGCGCGCGATAGGGCAGTTTATACTAAATTCATACGACCGCGCCGCGTATCTTACCGCCGCAAAACTCGGCGAAGAGGTCGGCGTTTCGGAATCCACCGTCGTAAGGTTTGCGAACGCATTGGGCTACGAGAGCTACCCGGCACTGCAGGAATCGCTGCGTGAGATTATCCGCACGATGCTCACATCAAAGCAGCGGCTGAGCGTGACCGGCGAGCGGCTCGGCGACGGCGACATACTCGAGCAGGTGATGAACTCCGACATGAAGAGGCTGCGCGCGACTCTCGAGACCATCTCGCGGGAGGATTTTAACCGCGCGGTCGACATGCTGCTCGGAGCCCGGCGCATCTATATAATCGGGATGCGCTCGTCGGCGTCGCTTGCGACGTTCGCGCACTTTTATTTCAGGCTGATTTTCGAGGAGACCCAGCTTGTCCAGACGACAAGCGGCAGCGAGATATTCGAGAGCCTCTTGCGCATCAAGCCTGACGACGTCGTGCTTGCGATTTCATTCCCGCGCTACTCGAAGCGCATTATAAATGCGGTCGAGTACTCGAAATTGCGCGGCGCGAGCGTCATCGCGCTGACCGACAGCCCCGACTCTCCGATTGCGATACCTGCCGACTGCAGGCTGCTCGCGAAAAGCGAGATGGCGTCGTTTGTCGACACTCTCGTCGCGCCGCTGTCGATTATAAACGCGCTGATTGTAGCGATAGCGCAGAAGAAGCGCGCCGAGCTTTCCGAGCTGTTCGACGAGCTTGAGGCGATTTGGGACCGCTACGACGTATATGACAAAAGGATATAAATTTGACATAAGGCGGTGGGCCGATGCCGCCGAATAAAGTAGCGGTGGTAGGCGGCGGGCCGGCGGGGATGGCGGCGGCGATATTCGCGGCGGAGTTGGGCGCGGAGGTCACGCTGTTTGAGAAAAAGGACAGGCTCGGAATAAAGCTTGGCATCACCGGCAACGGGCGATGCAACCTGACAAACAACCGCCCGCCCGACGAGTTTTTAAGATATGTGCCGACAAACCCCCGGTTTTTGTACTCGTCGCTTTACGCGTTCCCGCCGCAAAAGCTGATGGAGTGGATTGAGTCGCTCGGCGTGCCGCTAAAAACAGAGCGCGGCGGGCGGGTGTTCCCGGCATCGAACCGCGGCTCGGACGTGGTAGGTGCGCTGCGCAGTGAAGTGGAGCGCCGCGCGAGGGTGATACACGAGCGCGTCACCGGAATTCTCGCCGAGGGCGGTGCGGTGCGGGGCATTAGCACCGCGTCCGAAAAGCTAGAGTTTGACCGCGTCATCGTCGCGACCGGCGGGATGTCGTACCCCAAAACCGGTTCGGAAGGCGACGGATACAGGTTCGCCGAGGCGCTTGGCATCGAAGTCGTCCCGCCGAAGCCGGCGCTTGTCCCGCTTGAAACCGTGGAGCGCTGGTGCGCCGAAGCGATGGGCGTCTCGCTCGGCGACGTGAGGCTCAGCCTAATAGATACAGAGAGCGGCAAAGCCGTATACGAGGATACCGGCGAGCTGCTATTCACGCATTTCGGCATCAGCGGGCCGCTCGTGCTTACGGCGTCGTCATACCTAAAAGATTTTCGCCCCGGGAGATACCAAGCAAAACTCGACCTTTTCCCGGCGCTCGACGCGAAAAGCCTTGACGCGCGCGTGCTTTCGGAGTTTGCGAAGTACCCAAACCGCGACCTTGCAAACGCGCTCGACGGCATATTGCCAAACAAGCTTATAAACGTAATAGTAAAGCTTTCGGGCGCAGACCCGCACCGCAAAGTGCATCAGGTGACTAAGGCGGAGCGCGCCGCGATTGTGGAGCAACTAAAAAGCCTGACCTGCACCATAAAGCGCACGAGGCTGATTGAGGAGGCAACGGTTACTTCGGGCGGGATTAAGGTTACCGAGCTTGACCCGAAAACGATGGAGTGCAAGAAAGTCCGGGGGCTGTATTTTGCGGGCGAAGTGATTGACGTCGACGCCTTCACGGGCGGGTTTAACCTGCAGATAGCGTTCTGTACCGGCCGCGCCGCAGGCGTAGCCGCAGCGAAATAGTGAAAACCACGCGCGAACTCGCGCGACTTTATATATAAATGAAAGCAACACCGAGGTAAATATGAGCTACAGCATAGCAATCGACGGGCCTTCCGGAGCCGGCAAAAGCGTTTTGGCTAAGGGCCTTGCGAAAGAGCTTGGCTTCAAATACGTCGACACCGGCGCCATATACCGCTCGGTCGGGTATTATATGTACGAGCACGGCGTGGATGTCACAGATGAAAAAGCGGTAGAAAAAGCGCTTGAGGGCGTCGAGATTAAGCTCGACTACTCGACCGGCATCCAGCGCGTGCTTGTCAATGGGATCGATTATGGCGATAAAATCAGGCTGCCAGAGATTTCAATGTACGCGTCAGCGGTCGGAAAGATACCGGCGGTGAGGGAAAAGCTGCTAGACGTGCAGAGAGACGCGGCAAAGCATAATGACACCGTCATGGACGGCAGGGATATAGGCACGGTGGTTTTGCCGAATGCCGACGTTAAGATATTCCTTTCGGCAAGTCTTGACGACCGGGCGTACCGGCGCTGGCGCGAGCTTAAACAAAAAGGGGTAAACACCACTCTAGAGGAGGTGCGCGCAGACATGCACCGGCGCGACCTGCAGGACTCCACCCGCGCGCTCGCGCCCTGCGTGCCCGCCGAGGACGCTGTGCTGCTGGACAATACAGGCATGGAGCCTGATGAGACTCTCGCGCTGGCGCTCGAAATAGTCCGCTCGAAGCTGGGTGAACCGATAAAGTGAAAGGGCTATACGCATGGGGTTATAAATACCTGCGGCCGCTGGTTTTGAAGCTTTTCAACATCCACATCACCGGCTCCGAAAATGAGCCACCGGAGGGCGGCTGCCTTGTTTGCGCGAACCATATTTCGAACTTTGACGTCATAGTGCTCGCTGCCTCGCTCAAGCGCCAGCTGCGCTATCTTGCGAAAGCAGAGCTGTTCCGCGTGCCGATTTTGCGCAGCATTGTAAAAGCGCTCGGCGCGTTCCCGATACGGCGAGGGGAAGGGGACGTCGGTGCGATTAAAACGACACTGAAGCTCCTTGAGCAGGGCGAGATGGTGGGCTTCTACCCGCAGGGCACGCGCCATATCGGCGTCGACCCGCGCGGCACGCCAATAAAGCACGGCATTGCGATGGTCGCAACGCGCGCGAACGTGCCGGTGCTGCCGGTATGCATACAGACTAAAAACTTTAAGATTGTGCCTTTCCGGCGCATCGACGTGCGCATAGGCAAGCCGATATATCCGGAGGAGTTCGGGCTTTCGGCCCGATCTCCCGACGAATACAAGCGCATATCAGAATACATTTTTAAAAAAATCACCGATATGATAGAGGACTGACCGGCATGGAAATCATAGTTGCCAAGCGCGCCGGATTCTGCTACGGCGTCAGCCGGGCTGTCGAGACCGTGCGGCGGCTAATCGACGAAAACAAAGACGGCAAAACTAGGGTCTACACGCTTGGCAAGCTGATACACAACCCTACTATAATCGGAGAGCTTGAGGCTCAGGGCGTGCGCGCCGTAAACGAAGATGAAATAGAGGCGCTTGCGGCAGGCTCATCGCCCGAGCGTCCCGTTATGCTTGTCACGCGCGCGCACGGCGTGACAAAGGAAGTATCGGAAAAGCTTTGCGAGCTTGCGGAAAAATACCCACACTTTTCATTCGTCGACTGCACATGCCCGTCGGTCCATAGGATACACCGGCTTGTGGCGAGGCATCCGGGTGCGTTGACGGTCATTATGGGCGACGAGCAGCATCCGGAAGTCGTTGGCATACGCAGCTTCGCCGACGGGCCGGTTTTTGTTTTCCGTTCGGCTGAGGAGCTTGAGCAGGGGCTTGACTCCATAAAAAAACTGGCGGACGAAGGCGGCCGCGACGTCATAATGGTCGCGCAGACGACGCATTTGCTCAAAGACTATAAAATTTCTCAAAAAATTATTAAAAGGGTATATACAAACGCCAAAATTTTTGATACAATATGCAGAGTGACGGAGAATCGGCAAGCGGAGGCCGACGAGCTTTCCAAAAAAGTCGACCTGATGATAGTGGTCGGCGGAAAAAACAGCTCAAACACAAACCGGCTTTACGAAACTGCAAAGCGTAACGGTACCCCTACGCTGCTTATCGAAACCGTATCCGAGCTGCGGGAATGGCTTGCGTCGTCCGCCGGTGCGGGCCGGACGTCGCTACCTGTATATAAAGTGGGAATCACCGCCGGCGCATCGACGCCGCGCGGCATTATTGAGGAGGTCAAAACACTAATGGCAGAGCAGGAAAAAAACCTGACAGCCGCAACAGCGGCAGTTACCGCGAACGGAATTGACGAGAACGATTTCGCGGGCTTACTTGAAGAATCGCTTAAAACAATAGATAAAGGTGATATCGTAAGCGGAATAGTCACATTCGTATCCCCTGCGGAAGTCCACGTGGACTTGGGGACGAAGTTTACAGGCATAATCCCGCAGTCCGAGATATCGGATGACCCGGCATATGACGTTACCCAAGAGCTCAAAGTGGGCGATGAGATAAAGGCAGTCGTAACCCAGGTAAGCGACAGGGACGGCACCGCGATACTTTCCAAAAAGCGCGCAGACGGCATTGTCGCATGGCAAAAGGTGCTCGACGCATACCGCAACGGTAGCATAATCGAGGGGAAAGTGACGGAAGCCATCAAGGGCGGCGTTATGCTCGACGTCGGTGGAGTAAAGCTCTTTGTGCCCGCGTCGCAGTCGGGAGTTGGGCGCGGACAAGACGTCTCGACGCTCGTCGGCACAAGGCAGCGCGCCCGCATCATAGAGCTTGACGAGCGCCGCCGCCGCGCCGTCGCGTCGATTGCCGTCGTTAAACGCGAAGAGCGCAAAGCGCTTGAGGAGCAGTTCTGGGCGAATATCGAGGTTGGCAAGAAATACACCGGCCGCGTCAAATCGCTGACATCGTACGGGGCATTTGTCGATCTCGGCGGCGTGGACGGCATGGTGCACAACACCGAGCTTTCGTGGAACCGCATCAAAGACCCCTCCGAAGTGGTCAATGTCGGCGACGTCATCGACGTGTATGTGAAGGATTTCGACCGCGAGCGCAAGCGCATCTCGCTCACCTATAAGACCGACGAGACCAACCCGTGGAAGATATTCACCACGAAGTATAAGGTAGGCGACGTTGCCGATGTCAAGATAGTGACGCTCACGTCCTTCGGCGCGTTTGCCGAGGTCGTGCCTGGCGTCGATGGGCTTATCCATATTTCGCAGCTCGCCGACCACCGCGTCCAGAAACCTGCGGAGGCTGTCAAAGTCGGCGATGTCGTAAAAGTGAAGATTACAGACATAGATTACGAAAACCAGAAGATAAGCCTCTCGATCCGCGCGCTGCTTGAGGAGGAAAAAGAAAAGGCGGCAAGCGAAGCCGAGACCGATCCAAGCCAGCCGGTCTACTCGACGGACAACCCTCCTGCCGAGGTTGAAGAAAACGAATAATGAATAAATAAGCCCGTTATCCTAGCTTTTTGGGATAACGGGCGTTTTTTGCCCTCGAGGGCTTTATTCCTCTGGTCTGTTGGACAGCTTGTCCAAAAACTCCTTAAGCCGCAGCGCCGCGCTTTTCAGCTCGTTTTTTGAATATGCCTTGCCCCAGCGTGCGTGCGCGTCGGCGACGGCGTCTCGGAGCGTCCCGCCGCGTTTTATCAAGCTGTCAAAAAGCAGCGCCTCGGGCGAGATTTGTTCGGATTTTTCCTCTTTCGCCTTAGCCGGCGGCAGCCGCATCACAAGGGTATACTCGCCTTTTTCAGCCGCGGGGTTTGCTATAAGCTCCGTCAGCACCGACTCGGGCGAGCCGCGGTAGATGCGCTCGTGCAGCTTTGTAAGGTCGTTGCATAGGCAAAGCTCGGCATTCGGCAAGCGCTCGGCAATCATCCCCAGAGTCTTTTTTATGCGCATCGGCGACTCGAAAATAACAAAAACCCTTATATCCGAGCGCGCGAGCCGCTCGAGAAACTCCGCGGCCTCGCCCTGTTCGCGCGGGAAAAAGCCATAGAACGAAAACGAGTCAATTTCAAACCCGGACACCGAGAGCGCGGTGGCAACCGCCGACGGCCCGCACACTCCTATGACCTCAATGCCCTCGCGCACGGCGGCGCTCACGAGCGCCCAGCCGGGGTCGGAGATGCAGGGCGTACCCGCGTCTGACACAAGCGCGATGTTTTTTCCGGCGAGCAGCTCCGAAACGAGCGCTTTTGCCTGCTCGCGCTCGTTGAACTTGTGGTTTGAAACGGTGCGCCCGTGAAGGCCAAGCAGCGAAAGCAGCTTTCCGGTGCTGCGGGTATCCTCGGCTGCGATAATGTCAACTTCTTGTAAAACATTTTTCGCGCGCTCGGTGATGTCCCCAAGGTTGCCAATCGGCGTAGCCACGACGTAAAGCTTTCCCGGCATCGTTTTTCTCCCTCTGACGCAATGCCGGGGCAAATCGGCTTTTTGCCGGCTGCCCCGGGCTAAATTATTTATTTAAGTTTAAGTTTCAAAACAAGCTATTGTTGTAAAGCGCGGGATTTAGTCAAGCGCCACCACGGTAAAGCTCTCTTTGGTGCGGGGCGCCGCCATGCAGCGCTCCATTTCTGCCGCCCAGCGCTTGTAGTGCTCGGTGGTCTTGTGATACTCGACCGCCGCCTCGTCTTTGAAAACCTCATAGAGGATATACTTGTTGGGGTCGCTTGCGCTGTTCAGCACGTCGAACCTCACGTTGCCAGGCTCGCGGCGCGAGTTCTCGTGGTTATAGCGCGTTACCTCCTCAAAAACCTCGCGCATTTCCGGCTTGACGGTGACGGTTACGATATTTACTATCATTTTAACCCACCACTTTGAAAAATTCAACTTCTTCGCCCGACGGGCCATATACGAACGCGACGCGCAGCGTCATGGGCTTGGGCTGGGAAGCCACCGGCACGGTGGTCGGCTCCATTTTGGGCTTCGCGCCGGCTTTGACAGCAGCCGCGAACGCGGCGTCGACGTCGTCGCATTTGAGCGCCAGATGCATGTAGCGGCCTACTTCCGCGTGCTCGGCGCCGCCGGCGAAAAGCTCGAGAATTGTGCCGTCGCCGATGTCGAGCATCACGATGCGGCCGTCGCCCTCTCCCCATGCGGCGACCTGCTGCATGCCGAGGCCTTCGGTGTAAAATTTCAGGGATTCTTCAAAATCGTGCGCTTTGAGCGCGATATGGTGGAACCCGAGACCGGGTATGACTTTGTTAGCCATATAATTTTCTCCTTTTTTAGGCTTTCTTATGTTGCGTATATCTGCGATAAGCGACGCCGCCAATAGGGCGGGGAATATTATAGAGAGCGTTACCGCTGCGGAATATGCGCCAGCAAAGCCGTATGGCCTCGCCGCGCAAAATATGCAAGCCGGTAGTGGCAAGCACATGCATAGTGCCGCAGTGCGAGCCGACGCCGCGGCAACAGATGCAATCGCAGCTACCGAGCAAGCCGGGATGGGTAGGAAAAGCAAAAGCAGCGTGGCGAAAAGCTTTCTCCCCGAAAGCGCTACCGCTGCCGCAATAAGCGGCAAAAGGCACGCCGGCACGGCGAAGACGATAGCAGCGATTCCTTTGCGCTTTTTTTTGCCGCGGCTTTTAATCAGCGCCCGCGCGGATGCGGATACGGCGAGGAATGCTGAAAAGATGACTGCTGGCGGCACGTAGTTTAGCGCATAGTAAGTGTCGGCAAACCGCAGAGCAAAATCGCCCGCCGCGACCGTCAGTCCGCATATTGCGAGCAGCGCCCCGCGCGCTATGCCGAACCGCTTGTCGCGGGCAAAGGTGAGCAAAACAGAGATGCCGGCGCCCGCGGAGGGCACGGCAAGCCAGCTAAGCGCGCCCGCTTTCTCAGCCGAAGGCGCCGGCATCTTCATATAAGGCGGAAAGATTATTGCGCACCTCACCGCCGCGGCAACAAGCGTGCCTAAAAGCAAGATAAGCGACAGGTATGTGAGAAAGTCCCTATAAGCAAGCGCCGCTGACGATTTTTTCGGCATATCAGGTGCCGAACGAGTCGGTAAGGTCGGCGACCGCCTCTACGCCCTCTTTTTTCACAGTCGAGGTGGCGATCTTCTCGCGGAGGTGCTGATAGAATTCCTCGCCGTCGTTGTCTACTTCTACCCAGTCGTTTTTCCAAGTCGAAAGCATCATTGCGTTGGCGAGCGCTACCATGTTGATGCCTTCGCGGCCGTCCGCAAGCAGCGGCTCGCCGTGCAGGATGTGGTTGGTGAAGTTCTGCAGGATGCCCTTATGCTGCGGGCCGCCGCCGCCCGGCTGAGTAAGGTCGATAATCTCGTAATCTATCCTGTCAAAGCCTTTGTCGGATTTAAAGGTGTTCTCGCGCTCGTCGACGGCGAGCTTCCAGTATGTAATTTTGCCGTTTTCGTAGACTATCTTGCCGCGGCTGCCGGTTATCTCAAGCCGGTTCGTGCCGGGGTACTCGCCCGTGGTTGTGATAAACACGCTGGTCGCGCCGTTTTCATATTCGGCGTATGCGGTGACGTCGTCCTCGACCTCGATGTTGTGGTATTTGCCGAACGCGCAGAAGGCGCGGATCTTCTTCGGCATGCCGAAAATCCACTGCCAAAGGTCAAGGTTGTGGGGAGCCTGGTTGAGCAGCACACCGCCGCCTTCGCCCGCCCAGGTGGCGCGCCATGCGCCGCTGTCGTAATAAGCCTGAGTGCGGTACCAGTCGGTGATTATCCACACGCAGCGCTTGAGCTGTCCAAGCTCGCCCGACTGGACGATCTCGCGGATCTTCTGGTACTGCGGGCTGGTACGCTGGTTATACATAATGCCGAACGCAAGGCCGCTCTCGTCTGCCGCGGCGATAAGCTCGCGCACTTTTTTGACATACACGCCGACGGGCTTCTCGGAAAGCACCGCGATGCCTTTTTTAAAAGCGTCTATGCCTATTATGGGATGGTAATAGTGCGGTGTGGCGATGAGGATCGCGTCGCACAGGCCGCTGTCGAGCAGCTGGTGGTAATCCTCAAAGCAGGCTACGTCGCCAAAATTCGCTCGCACCCAATCGAGCCTCGAAGGTTTGATATCGCAAGCAGCGGTCAGGACAGCGTCTTTGACTTCGCCTTTGCCAAGCCAATTGACATGGCTTGTGCCCATGTTACCGATACCGATAACGCCGAATCTTACCTTATCCATACAAAGACAACCCCCAAAATTTTGTTTGCCTGGTGTATTGTACAATAATTTGGGCGGTTTTTCAAGGACTCTTGCGGCGGTTTTTTTAAATTTTACATAAAAATGTTCGCCCTGCGAAAAAGGCATCAAAAAAGCGCCCGCTAATGCGGGCGCGTAGATCTTTATTTGTTGCGTTTAGGCTTGTCTATGCCGCTGTCGGTTTTATTTTCAGCTGAGGTGTTGTTTTGGTTTTGGCCCTGCCCGCCGTCGACCGCGTTGTAATGGTTGTGCCAGTTTTGGCCTTTGTTTTCCTGCGGCTCGTTATGCTTCGTTTGGGGCCTGCTCGGGAGGTTTTGGTTTGCGTTTTTGTTTGTCAGGATGTTTTGATAGTTATCTTTCTCTGTTTGATCCCGGCTTCTTTCTTTGTCACGGGACTCTTCGCCGTCGGCATGGCGGCGGCAGTTTTGCACGGGATTGTTGTTTTCGTTGTTAAAAATATTCAGCGCCTCCGGCACCGAAGCGGTTTCGGCGCGCTTTTCTTGTGCTTGCTTGTTAGTCGCGCCGTGCGTGTCGCGGACGTCGGGCCGTTTCATGCCTTTTTTGGCCACTAAAATCACCTCGCTGATAGTTTGCCGCACAGCCGCGGCGCTTATGCCATATAATTTTTATATGTTATCCCTGATATTTCTTTTCCATTTAATTGTTAGTTAGTTTACGCAACAAATGGAATGTAAAAAAATTTTAAAAAATATAATACACTCTTGCAGAATTCTACATAATGACTTATAATAATCGTATCACAATAGCGGAGGAAGAAAACAACATGAGCAAATTCATTCGCTCTGTCGCTTGTGTGCTGCTTGCCGCGTTGGCTATTGGCACATTCGCGTCCTGTGCGGATTCTACCGGCGGTACCGGAAATACGCCAAATGTGTCCGAAACCACGCCCGAGAGCGAAAAGCAGTGGCTTGACAATCTTCCGGAAGGAGTCAACCTCGAAGGCCGCGAGATCAGGCTGATTACGAACGACCAAGAGTCGTTTGAGTCGGTTGAGGAAGCTATCGACGTCGTCGATACTGCCGTTTACAACCGCAATATCAAAATCGAGGAACGCCTCAACTATAAGCTTTCGCCTGTGTTTAACACCAACTGGGGCGAAGCGGCAACCCTTCTTAGGAACAGCGTAGCCGCAAGCAGCGACGACTATGACCTTTACGGAGGTTATAGCTATTGGTCGATCGCGCTTGCAACCGACGGGTATATGCGCAACCTCGCGCCGATGGAATACCTAGACTTTGACCAGCCGTATTGGGGCAGAAAGTTCATCGACGCGATGTCGTACAGGAACTATATCTACTGGGCAACCGGCGATATAGTCCTTAACTACACCGACGGCATTTACGCTACTTTTGTCAACCACGACAGGTTCAAGACCCACTTCCCAAGCGACGACCTCTACCAGATCGTGCTTGACGGCAAGTGGACGCTCGAGAAGCTCACCGAATACGTTAAGATGTCCTATAACGACATTAACGGCGACGGTAAAGTCGACGCCGAGGACTTCTTGGGCTTCGTATACTCGCTTGAAGACCCCATCGACGGCATGGCGATGGCGGCTGGTGTGAAATTCACCGAATTTGACGCCGACGGCGTTCCGTACCTTGTCATCACCTCCTCGAGCGGCCTTGACCGCGCGACGAGGTTCACCGAGCTATTGACGAATCTATGCCAGGCGCAAGGCTCCTTCCAGGCGACTTCGGACGACTGTAAGACCTTGTTTATGACTTTTGCAAACCTCCATGCTATGTTTGCGATTGGCCGCGTCAAGCACGCAATCAACTACCTGCGCGACATGCAGGAGGACTTCGCGCTTATCCCCGCTCCTAAGCTCGACGAAAGCCAGCCGACATATCTCACCACGCTGCACGACGGCACCACGATTTTGGGCATTCCCAAGACCGTGACCGACGATGTTGCCGACGACGTCTGCATGGTGATGGAGGCGCTCGCCGCTGAGAGCTACAGGAGCCTGACGCCCATTTACCTCGACGTTGCGCTTAAGAACAAGTATACCCGCGACGAAAAGTCAGCCGAGATGATCGACCTCATCCGCCAGAACATCGTTTCCGACTTCGGCTTCCAGTATACCGCCACGGGCTTTAACAACTTCTTCCGTCAGCGCACGAAAGACGGTGCCGGTGTCGCCACTATTATAGCCAGGATGCAGAAATCTTGGACCAAGTCACTAGAAAAGATTCTCCAGCAGCTTGAAGATAACGCGATGTAAAATATAAAAACCGCCCGGCATTTGCCGGGCGGTTTTTTTGTGCCTTGCGGCTTGTCCGGCGCATCAAAAGGCGCGCCGCCGCCCGCAAACCTATGCGGACGGCAATGGAGGCGAATACCCTTTATTTTCGCCTATTTTTCTGCGCCCGCTCGAACTCCTCGCGGGTTACAATAGGCTCGTTTACGCCGTAGACGACAATCCACTCGCTCCGCTTGCGCTCGCGCAGCCGTTTGCTTTTATAGCTGACCTTTTCGCGTTTGCCCTGTACTACCGCGCCGAGATAGCACTCGTTGCGCAATATGCGGCTCACAGTTGAGCGGCTCCAGCCGGCGGAGCAGGTTTGCGCCGGCGGGCTGGCTGTCGCGATTTGAGATTCGCTCTCAGCCGGCTCCGGGTTGCCTGCGGGAATATATTGCCCGCCGGGCGGGTTTTGACCGCCGCTTTCGCCCTTTTGCCCGGTTTGGCAGTTGCCTTGATGGGTGGTGGAATCATTCGCGCCTAGTTTATCGTTTTGTTCGGTGCCCTCACGCACCGCTTGCGTGCTTAAATCCGCCGTGCCGGGCACGGCTGCGCCCGCAGGGGTTTTGCCGGACTCCCGGGAGCTGGCGGTGCGGCCCGGGTGGCTGTTGTGATATTTTTCGCCGCAAAGCTGCTTGTATGTAGTCGGATTGGGGATAGCGCGCGCGGTGAGTAGCCGCGCAATCTCCGCGCAGGAATGCCCTTCGCCTGCGAGCCTGAATATTTCGCGCACGACGGCGGCGGCTTCCGGATCGGGCTCAAGCCGCCCTTTTTTAGTTTGGCTTTTTTTGTAGCCGTACGGCGCGAAGCTGCCGATAAAGTCGCCGCGCCGCCGTTTGGCATCGAACACCGCGCGCACATTATCCGACAAATCCGCTATGTACCACTCGTTGATAAGGCCCCCCAGCTGGCGGGCTTTGAGGTTGTCGCGCTTTCCGGTGTCCACGCCGTCGACGACGGATATGAACCTCACGCCCCACTCGCTGAACCGGCGGTGCAGGTAGTGTTCCGAAACCTCAAGGTCGCGCGTAAAGCGGGACTGGGTCTTGCATAGCAGTATATCAAACTTGCCCGCCTCGGCGTCGCGCAGCATTGCGCGGAACCCTGGCCTGTCAAGGTCGGCACCGCTCTTGTCGTCGTCGATGTATTCGGCGCAGACTGTCCAGCCATGGTCTTCGGCGTATTGATGTAGGAGCAAGCGCTGGTTTTGTATACTTTCCGACTCGTCGGCTTTATTTTCGTCCTCGCGGCTAAGCCGGCAGTATATCGCACAGCGCATTCCCGGATATTCACCCCCACACTAAAAATATATGTTGCGCCGGCGCAAAACATGACGGTTTTGCGGCAAGGCTGCTTGCCCCTGCCTTTGCTATTGACACGCGGCATGCGCGGGAATATAATTATACGGGAACCGCGCGGGCGCGCGGTAAAAATTATGGGAAAGGGGCCTGCGGCAAGGGCGCCGCGGGATAGCGGCAACATAGGCTTTGATTGCGATATTTGACAGTGGGCTGGGCGGGCTGACCGCGGTAAGGGAGCTTCGGTCGCTCGTGCCCGGCGCAAGCTACATATATTTCGGCGATACCGGCAGGGTGCCGTACGGCACGCGCTCTCGCTCGACGATAATAAAATACGCGCTTCAAGATATGCGCTTTTTGCTTGCGGCAGAAAGGGATATTTCGGCTGTGCTCGTGGCATGCGGCACGGTCAGCTCGACGGCTATGGACGTGCTGCGCGAGAGTTTCAGGCTACCTATTTTTGGCGTGGTCGAAACCGCAGCGGCAGCAGCGGCAGCCGCTACAAAAAACAACCATGTCGCGGTGATAGCGACCGCCGCAACGATAAGGAGCGGCGCATACGAGCGCGAGCTGAAGCGCATAAAGCCCGGAATAAAAGTTACGGCGAAGGCGTGCCCGCTTTTCGTGCCGCTCGTCGAGAACGGCTTTACGGGCGGCGACCCGATAACGAAGATGGTATGCGAGCGTTACCTCAGCCCTGTGCGGGAGTCGGGCGCCGATACATGCATCCTCGGCTGCACGCACTACCCGCTGATACGCGACGAGATAGCCGAGGCGCTCCCCGGCGTCACGCTGATAGACGCGGGCGCTGAGGCAGTGAAGGCGATTGTGCCGTACTGCCAGGGTAAAGACGACGTCTCGCCGCGATATTTCGTCAGCGACGACCCCGAAGCCTTCGAGCAGTTTGCAAAAAGGCTACTCGGCGGCGATTGGGTGGGGCGCGCGGAGCTTGTGGATATTGAAAAGTATTAAAAAAACTCCGGCAGCGGTTTTGCGCCGGAATTTTTATGCGTAGTATAATGCGCCGTAGTGGGTTTTTGCCCACTCGCGGCGCAGCTTTATTATTTCGGCTTGCCCTTGAAGGCAAGCGCGGCGAGGAACGCAAATGTCAGCGCGGCGGCTATGCCGCCCGAGGTAGCCGTAAGCCCGCCGGTCAGCGCGCCGAAGATGCCGCGTTCGTCGACGGCTTTTTTAACGCCTTCGGCGAGTGCATAACCAAACCCAGTCAGCGGAGTCGTCGCGCCGCATCCAGCGAAATCGACAAGCGGCTTATAAAGCCCTATTGCGGTCAGAAAGACGCCGGCGACGACGTATATTGTCAAGATGCGCGCAGCGGTCAGCTTAGTGTAGCACAAAAGCAGCTCCGCCACGACGCATATCAGGCCGCCGACAATAAAAGCCCACAGGTAATCCAAAGACCGTCCCCCCTTTACTCGTATATAAGACGGACGAGATGGGCAATCGCCGGGATTGGCAGGCCCTGCTGGACCGACATTTGGCTCATGAGCGCGCCGGTGCCGATAAAAAGGACGTTCCGCAGCTCGCCGCGCTCGATTTTGGGCAGAATATAAGCTCCCATAACGAGCGCGCTGCATGCGCAGCCCGACCCGCCGGCGTGCATGTCCTGCCGCTCGCGGTCATAGATTAAAAGCCCGCAATCGGCGAAGTTGTTGCCAAGGTGGATGCCTTTCTGCGCGAGCAGCTCGCCGGTAAGCCTGTGTCCTTCATAGCCAAGATCGCCGGTGATGATTAGGTCATAGTCGCTGGGCTTCGTGCCCGAAACCGTAAAATAGCGTAGCAATGTGTCGCCCGCCGCCGGGGCCATCGCGGCGCCCATGTTGTTGGCGTCGTTCATGCCGCACTCGATTGACCTGCCCGGCATGGCTTCGGCTATGCGGACATGCGTAAACAACGGCGAAGGCTGGCTTTGCGACGCGTTTTTGGCTTCTATCAGCTTTTCTTCAATATCGAGCAGGCTCCTGCGTCCTACGATAAACGCGCCGGCGCCGGTGACCGTCCACTGCGACGTCGGGGTGCGCTGCCCGCCGTATTCGACGGGGAAGCGGAACTGCCGCTCGGCGGAGCAGTTGTGCGACGAGGTGACCGCCGCGGCGGCGTTGACGTATCCCGCGTTAACGGTGAAAGCCGTCATAATAATGCCTTCCGCCAGCGTCGAGCACGCGCCGAAAAGGCCCAAAAACGGCACGTCGAAGTCTAGCAGGCCATAGCCCGACGAAGTGCACTGGTTAATGAGGTCACCCGCGAACAGCAGCCCAAGCTTGCCGTCGTCCCATGCGAGCTTCGCTAGCGCATGGTTGAGCGCAAGCCGCTGCATCTCGCTTTCCGACTGCTCCCAGGTAGGCATGCCGAAAGTGTCGTCGTCGCAATGGCAGTCGTAAATGCCGGGGAGAGCGCCCTCCCATTCTTTTTTGCCGGCAACCGTGCCAACAGAGTATATGGCAGGCTTGTTTTCAAATTTAAAAATCATGTCGTTTTTGCTCATGCCCCACCAGCTCCCGCAAGTTTGAGAAGATAGAGCACAACGCCGTATATAACCGAAGCCAGCGTGCCGTATAGGATGACCGGGCCGGCTATAGTGAATATCTTCGAGCCGAGCCCGAGCACCCAACCCTCGTTTTTGCTGTCGATGGCCGCCGACGAGATGGCGTTCGCAAATCCGGTAATCGGCACTAGCGTGCCGCCGCCCGCGTGTTTGGCGAGCTTGTCAAACCAGCCGAGGCCGGTGGTCAGCGCCGTGAGGAATATCAGCACCACGGGTACAAGCAGCCTTGTGTTTTCCTCGCCTAAACGCGTTATAAACATATTGTAAAGCCACTGGGCGAAGGTGCAAATCGCGCCCCCGACCAGGAAAGCCTTTATGCAGCAAACGAGAACGTTTGATTTTTGCGCAGTCTTTTCGGCGTATTTTTTATAGTCTTTTTTGTATATGGGTATCACCTGCCGAAATGAAATTCCGCTGTTATTATTAGCCTTGCCGCTATTATTTATGTAAAACAAAAGCCGCACGGCACAAAGGCTCATGCGGCAAAAATAAAAAAGCCGGGCTATTACAGCCCGGCTCCCGTTTTCAGTCAAGCCAGCCTTCGCGGTATGCAAGCTCTGCGGTGAGCACGGCGCCGCCCGCCGCTCCGCGCAATGTGTTGTGCGAAAGGCCGATAAATTTAAAGTCAAACACGCCGGTGGGGTCGCGGCGCAGCCTGCCCGCGCTAACGCCCATACCGCCGTAGAGGTCGCGGTCGAGCTTGGTTTGCGGTCGGCTTGGATCGTCGTAGTAAGTAATAAACTGCTTCGGTGCGTGCGGAAGCTCAAGCTCCTGTGGCCTGCCTTTGTAGTTTTGCCAAAGCTCGATGATTTTTTCAGGCGTTACCGATTTGTCGCATAGGCTTACGTATATCGCCGCGAGGTGGCCGTCCGTCACGGGGACCCTGACGCACTGGGCGGTGATAGGCACGTCTGTGCGGTCGACAATGCGGTCGCCTTCAAGCTTGCCCCAAATGCGCAGCGGCTCGCGCTCGCTTTTTTCTTCCTCTCCGCTTATAAATGGGATCACGTTGTCCACCATTTCGGGCCAATCGGCAAAAGTCTTGCCTGCGCCCGAAATTGCCTGGAAGGTGGTAACAACGAGTTTCTCAATGCCGAACTCGAGCAGCGGCGTTATATGGGGCACATAAGATTGAATCGAGCAGTTTGGCTTAACAACGACAAACCCGCGCTTAGTCCCAAGCCTTTTGCGCTGCGCGTGAATAAGCGCGAGGTGGCATGCGTTGATTTCAGGTATAATCATAGGCACGTCGGGCGTATGGCGGTGCGCGGAATTGTTTGAGAATACCGCAACTTCGCGCTTCGCATACGCGTCCTCGAGCGCGCGGACTTCCTCTTTGGTCATGTCGACGGCGCAGAAGACAAGGTCAAGCCCGTCCGCGGCCGCATCAACGTCAGCGGCGTTATAGACGGTCATCTTGCGCGCATATTCGGGCATGGGCAGGGGAAGTTTCCAGCGCCCTTCGAGCGCTTCCTCGTAAGTCTTTCCCGCCGACCTCGGGCTGGCTATAAGCCGCACCGGCTCAAAATACGGGTGGTTATCGAGCAGGGTAACAAAACGCTGTCCGACCATGCCGGTCGCGCCGATAATCCCCGCCTTCAGCTTCTCGGGCATAGCGTTTCCTCCAAACGATTGACGATAAAGTATATTAATAAATTATATTATTAGGGCATGGTTTTGTCAATCGTTAGGCGAAACAAAAACTCAAAAAGAGAAAACTACATAGCCATAAAATATACAAAAGCGGCAATATCTTTTTGCGCCGCGCCCCGGAACAACGCGCCCGGGCGGGCGTCATACTAAGCAAAGCCGCAAAGGCTGAAAATTGTCCTTATCCTATATAGTGTACGAGCTTGACGTATGACGGGTAAAGCTTAAAGTACTGCGCGAGCGTCGTACGCTCGGGCGATGCGGGGTCGCGGATCAAAAACCCATCGGCGGTGAGGGTGTCGCCGCCGGCATAGCCGTAGATAATCACCCAATGCGAGGTGCCCGACCACTTTTGCCCGTGGAAGATAACCGGCCTTCCGGCAGCGAGCTGGTTGTAGGCGTACGCCATCCAGTCGGAGCCGGTGTAGCGTGTGTAATGTGAAGGCCAATAAAGCGCCCCGCCTGGCGTAAACGAGCTTGTGCGAACGATAGTCGCAGGAGTTATGGCGGTGCCGGTGCGGAACGACTCGGACATCGCGGTGCAGGTGACGGTGCATCCGATGTTTTTAACGTTTGAGGTACCAAGCTTCATCGAAGCCCAGCGTGAGTCGTACTGCGTGTAATACGGGACCGAAAGGTTAACCGCAGGGTATTTTTTTGCCTGGGGCGACGCATATCTTCCCACGTATGAGGAGTGCACGTAACCGGTGATGTTGCCGTAGCTTATTTTTGTCCACTCGCCCGACTCTGACAAAATCTCAAACCGAGTGCCTTTGGGAAGAGATGTGATTATAGAGTATGTAAGCCCCGGGCCGGTCCTAACGTTTAAGCCCGTTTGTTTCGTGTTGACGAAGCCCGCCTCGGCGCTTGCTGCGACCGTCAGGGCGGCGGCTACTAAAATCGCCGCGACTATGCCCATGGTTTTTTTGGCAAGGCTTGGCGCAATCCTGGCTTTTCGTATAGTCATCTTTTGCAGTCAACTTCTTTCTTTATTGGATTTGCCCATACCCTTGGCGGGATTATACCATAAAGGCTTTTAAGGTTACAATGCAAAATATCTTCCTAAATTGCCAAATGAGCCTGGCAAATCTGCGTATGCGGCATAAAATGTACTAAAAACATTCCCAAAAGCGAGGGATATGCCGCAGATGCTGTGTACGCGCGAGTATAATCGCGAGCATGCAGTCGAGTATGCGAGAAGGTGGGCATACGACCGCAACCCGCTGTTTGAAAATTATACGGGATTTGGCGGCGACTGCACTAATTTTGTTTCTCAGTGCATTTTCGCCGGATGCTGCGTTATGAATTTTACTGAAACGTTCGGCTGGTATTACCTTTCGCCGACCGAACGCGCGCCTGCTTGGACGGGAGTGCAGTACCTTTACAATTTCTTAACCACCAACGCCGGCGAAGGGCCGTATGCCGTTGAGGTTGGGCCCGAACAAATCCAGATTGGCGATATTATAATCCTCGGCAATAGGGAAGGGGTATTGTACCACTCGCTTATTGTGACCGGATTTGCGCCGGGAGCCTTCCTTGTAGCCGCACATACGAACGACGCTTACAACCGCAGGCTTGATACATACAATTACTACAGCCTCAAATACCTTCACATAGTCGGCGCAAGGGTAGAGGTCGAAGGGCTCGACGACTGCTACCTCCCGCTGCTTGAGGGCCGCGCGATTGTCACCGACCGGGGCGAGATTTTGCTCCCGCAAAACGGAGTGCCTACGCCTTATACACAGCCATTTGCCCAGCCGCGCGGGAACGGCGCTCTTGAGCGCCAGAGGGCGGGAATGGGCTCGCAGCAGCTCTTGTTTGAGGAAGACGAGCGGCTAAGGGAGACCGAGCCAGATTTCACATCTGAAGGCATGCCGCTAACGAACGGCACGAGAAACCAGGCGCAAAACAGGCAGCCTTCTGTGGGCACACGTAACGGCGGAGCTCCGCAAAATGGCGCCGCCGCGCCTAATGGCGCAACTCAGCAGCCTGCCCAGCCGCGCGGCATAAACCAAGTGACGCCCGCGCCCAATGTAACTGAACAACCGGAACCGGATATGACGAGCCAGCCTGCGCCGAATCAGGGAGTTATAGAAGAAGAGACGGCGCCCGATATGGAAGGGATGCCCGCCCCTGAGCCTGAGTTTTCGGAGCCTTTCCCCATGCCCGATGCCGAGATGGCGCCCGACACTACAGGCGAAGAGCTGCCGGTGCCGGAGCCTGTGCCTTTGCCCGAAGAGGACACAGATATAGAAATGGGCCCACCGGGCGATATGCCGCCGCAAGGCGTTCCAATGCCTCCGGTAACAACCCAGCCGCCGGCCCCGGGCGTGCCCCGCACGCAAACCCAAGGCGCCGCCCCTCTTAGCAGCCTTAATATGCCTGGCGCGCCTTCGCTTGCCGCCCAAATGGCATCGGCGGATGTAGACGGCTTAGGCTGCTATCCGCTGGACCTTGACATGGGGTCGCCTAGGCCTTCCAGGCAACGCTCTGGAGTGTATTTGCGTGAGTTGACTGCCGGAACCCGCGAAGGCGTGAAGATAGAATCCAAAAAAGACACGCGCGGCGGAGCGGGCACATCGCAAGGCAATGCTGCCCCAGACGCACAGCGTGATAAAGGTCGGGCAAGTACGGATGGTATAAATAACAGCACTCAGCCCGAATCATCCGGCGGCGCCGATAAAAACCGCACCAACAAGCCGAATGCCCCGACTGCCGGCAGCAAAGCCGATGCCAATGCCGTGTCGGCTATGAGCAGCTCGGCGCCGGCACAGGATACAGCCAAAAAGCCGGAGCCTGCGCCGTCGCAGCGCAGCGCCGCCAACGCTAACACGCCGGCGCAAGCCGACTCGGCTGCAGCAAAACATACCTCCCAGCCCAACGTGAGCGCGAGCAAAACGACCGGCTATCGCGACCTTGAAAAAGTAAAGCCGCGCGTTTGGACCAATCGCGCGACAAAAAATAGATAAACCCACAAAAAACTAAAACCGCGCCAAGCTTTTAAGCAAGGCGCGGTTTTTGTTTGCGGATAATTTTATTGGCAACACCTTTACGCTGACTGCGCGCTCCTTGAAAACGTGCGCAGGAAAGCCCTCAGCCTTTCGGTCGGCGGGTCCTCGAGTATCTCCGCCGGCGTGCCCGACAGCGCGATTACGCCGCCGTCCATGAAAACCACTCGGTCGGCAATGTCGCGCGCGAACGCGATTTCATGCGTGACTATAACCATCGTCATATTGTCCGCCGCAAGGCCGCGCATAACAGTGAGCACCTCGCCGGTAAGCTCGGGGTCGAGCGCCGAGGTCGGCTCGTCGAAAAGCATAATGTCGGGCGATAGCATCAGCGCGCGGGCAATCGCGACGCGCTGCTTTTGGCCGCCAGAAAGCTCCGAGGGCATCGCGTCGGCTTTGTCGGCAAGCCCCACTTTATAAAGCAGCTCGGCGGCGCGTTCCGCCGCTGCCTTTTTGTCGAGCAGCCCCCGCAGCACCGGCGCAAGGCAAAGGTTGTCGCGTACGTTCATATGCGGGAAAAGGTTAAAATGCTGAAACACCATGCCGGTGCGCGAACAGATGTCGCGCGCCTCGCGGTCGCGCACGTACACTCCGTCGCGGACAAGCGCGCGGCCGGCAAGCTCAATCGTGCCGCCGGATACCCGCTCGAGCCCGACGCAGGCGCGCAGCATCGTCGATTTGCCCGATCCTGACGGCCCGATGACCGCGACGATTTCGCCGCGCCGGACCGATAGGCTAACGCCGCGCAGCACTTCATTTGTCCCGAAGGATTTCGTAACGTTTATAAGCTTAAGCATTTCCATAACTAAATCAAGCCCGCCAAGCTAAAACTTAAATTTTTCCTCAAGCCGCGAAAAAAGGCGGGTGAGAAGAACCGTAAAAAGCAGGTAAAACACCGCAGCGAAGAAGAACGGCGTCACTTCCGCGCGGCTGTTGACAAGCGAACGGGTATAATGCATAAGGTCGCTTATGCCAATAGCCGAAGCGAGCGCGGTGTCCTTGACAAGCGTAATCGCTTCGTTAGCCACGGCAGGAAGCACGACCTTTACCATTTGGGGCAAAACAATCCTGAATGTAGTCTGAAAGCTCGAAAGCCCAAGCACGCGCGCCGCTTCGTATTGCCCCTTGTCGATTGACATGAGCCCGCCGCGGAAAATCTCACAGAAATAAGCCGCGTAGTTCAGCGCGAACGTAAGACACGCGGCGGGGAATCTGTCCATTATCAGATATTTCCCGACATATGGCAAAAAAGGCAGTCCAAAATAGAAGAAAAACAGCTGAAGCATCAGCGGCGTGCCGCGCATTACTAATACATAGGCGCGCGTGAGAAGGCTCACGGGCTTTATCCGGCTGTTTGCAAGGAAAGTAAGCCCAAGCCCGAGCGGGATTGATGTGACGATCGTTATCGCGAAAAGGGCAAGCGTAAACCCGATGCCCTTAAGCAGCACGCCGGTTATTACAAGGAAATCTTGCGTATTAATGGCTATATCCTTATTCTATGTAGTATTTTTATTTTAGAGAATTAATTTGCTAAAATATTAATTTATAATGCCCACAGGGCGGGAGTCTATATTCTCCCGCCCTGCTAAACTCTTTGGTTAACTGCGATAATCTCTTAACTGTTTTTCTCGATGAGGTTGAGCCCGACGACCTCGTCGACCACCAGCGCGTCAATCCTGCCAGACTTCAGGTCGAGGAAAGCCGTGGGGTTGTCGCCGTAGGAGCTGATAAGCTCGCCGAAAGTGGAGGCAATCTCAGGCTTGGAATTGATGGCGTCGAGCGCGGACGAGCCCGCCTGGCACGCGACTTTCTTGCCGGCAAGGTCGGCGAGCGTCTTTATGCCCGAATCTTCGCGGACGATGACAATCATGCGGTTTGCTAGGTAGGGCTTTGAAATGTTCATCGCTTCAGCGCGCTCGGGGGTTATCGACATGCCGTTCCAAACGACGTCGATTGACTTGTTCTCAAGCTCCATCTCTTTGGCGTCCCATGAGATGGGCTGCAGCACAAGCTCTACGCCCAGGCGTTTTGCGACTTCTTTCGCCAAATCGATGTCGAAACCGACGATTTCGCCTTTATCGTCGTAGAACCCCATAGGCTCAAAACCGACGTCGAGCCCGAGGATGAGCGTGCCTTTATCCTTTATGTATTGCAGCGAGTCGTCGCCCGTATCCACAATCTCGCGCGGGAAAGGCTTATCTTTGAGGAGCTTGTCCTCTCCGAACCACTTTTTCGAGATTTCTGCCGCGGTGCCGTCGGCTATAACGGCGTCGAGCGCTTCTTGGAGCGCCAGCGTCAGCGCGTTGTCGCCCTTGCGCATGCCAATGCCATATTCTTCGTAGCCGAAATCCTCCTCAAGCACCACAAACTTCACGCCGGATGACGAGCATCCCGAAAGCGCAAAACAGAATATAAGCAGCGCGGAGACCAAAAGTGCAGGCAGACGTTTCATATCCTGTTTCCTCCGTTTTTCGCTAAAAAAACTAATAGCGGGCCCGCCTATTTTAAAGCCCGCTATATAATAACATATTTTCGATAAATTTTCAAGTGATTTAATAAATTAAAGGGATAAAATTTTAATATGTCAGTCGTTGACTGCCGGGTCGTAAATGACGGTTTCGGCGTAATATTCCTTAGCCTCTTTGTCGTAATAGACCTTCGAACGGTTTTTCGCGAGGAATTTCGTAAGCTCGTACATGTCTATCCAAATTTGGTTCCAGCCGTCCTTTTGCGACGGGTGGAAGATTAGCTGCAGCCCGACGTGCAGGTGCGGCACCGAGATGTTGTTGACGTTCTCGCGAGTGCTGTAGCCGGTCATGCCGAGATAACCGATAACCTCGCCGGCGTAGACGATTTTGCCCTCGTAGATGTCGTTGTACGGGTGGTTTTTGCGCAGGTGGGCATAGTAATAGTAGCGTTTGCCGTCAAACGACCTGATGCCGATCCGCCAGCCGCCGTACATGTTCCAGCCGCATGCCTCAACGTAGCCCGACTCGATAGCGATGATGGGAGTGCCGATGCTGCCCATGATGTCGTGCCCGAGGTGCTGCCGCCTGTACCCGTACGAGCGCGAGTCGCCGAAATCGTCGTAGTGGTGGTAGTAGTAGCCCGCCGCGATTGGCGAAAACGCCTTAAGCCCATATTTTTCCTCCATCACAACGGTACCGTCGGGGTTTTTCTTCGGGACATGATATGTGCCGACCATCCCGTCCAAAATCGCGCCGTAGGCTTTGCTGTAGTAGGGGTAGTATTTAAGCCCCGCGGTCAGCTCCTCCATCGTGGTGCCGGATTTCAGCTTTTCGTAAAGCTCAACCAACGCGGATTTTTTGTATCGCCGAAAATCGCCGCCCCATTTCGCGCCAAGATACGCAAGAGAGGCGGAAAACCCGGGCGCCCAAGGCTCGTTGTGGTATTTTATATCAAGCTCCAGCGCGTCGGAAAGCGCCTGCGCGGTCACGTTGAAATCGACGTACTTTATATAGCTTTCTTGAGGTTTCGACTCGGCGCCCCATACCTGCGCGGCGAAAGAAAACGCGGCGGTGACCGCTAGCGCGACGAACAGCGCACCCGCAATAAGCTGTCTGTTAATACACATCCCCCCGCGTTTTTTATATAATACAAAATATGCGGATTTAGTTGCTAATATTCGCATGTCCGGGACAGGGGGGAAAGTAACTTCTGGCAGGGCAGCCAAACTAGGAACCTCTACCGAGCATCCTGATGAGCCTGCAGATGGCGGTGGCGGGTATACAGAGCAAAAACCAAATCCCCGAGAAAACGGGGCAAATCTGCCCGAGCACGTTAAACCGCTGGTCGGAGTAATCCCACACGTTCCAGCCGAGCTTGCGGTTGACAATGCAGCCGACCGCGAACTCAAGCGCGGTGATAATGCCCGCGCCGGCAAGGCAGCGCAGCCAAAGGCTTCGGCTGTGCATCTTGCGATCGAGAAGGTAGATAAGCGCCATGCAAGTCCCGCCGGTCAGCGTCATCGTCCAGTGCGTAAAGCCGCGGAAGGCTATCTCAAGAAGGCTGTACAAGACCGCGCCTGTCCCGTAAGCGACGGCGCAGCGTCCAAGCTCGCCCGTGAGCGGTTTTTTGACCATATGCGTCACCGACTCGCTAGTTTTTTTGTTTTTTGCACGAAGCTATTTTTGACCCATGGCAGCGCAATTATACCCGCCGAAGAAAAGCGGCAAAGCAAATTTGTCGTTTTTGCTATTGCAAAACCGCGACGATTATGTTAAATTGCAAGTAAATGGAAAATATAAACGAGGTGAAAGCATATGAACACGCGTATGGATCGCTCAAGGCTCAACATTGGAGCGTATATTCTCGCGCCGTACGCGCGGACGGAGGAGCATATTAGGGACATAGCGGCAGCCGGCGTCGACTTTATCGTCTGCATGGAATACGACAAGCCGGCGCTCGACTTGTTTTTGAAATACGGCGTCGGCGCGATAGTCTCGGGCATACTTCCCGGTTGGTGGGGCGGCGACGGGCACAACGCCGGCACTATGGCGGAAAAAAACCCTCTTGAAAAATACGAGGAGGCGGCGAGGAATTTCATTGACCACCCCGCGATATGGGGCATTGACACCGGCGACGAGCCTTCGGCGCTCGATTTTGAGCAATACGGCAAGATCATAGACCTTGTTGAAACACGCTTTTCGCGGCAGTTCGCTTACCTCAACCTTTACCCCAACTACGCTTCAGTCGCCCAGACTACCGGCGAGCAAAGGGTAAGCCAGCTCGGCACGCCGACTTATGAGGAGTACATAAAGCGCTACTGCGAGTATGTGCCGACCGACTACATTTGCTATGACTTTTACATGTACTCCGCGTCGGTTTCGGGAGCATATGAAAACTTGCGCATTGTGTCCGACGCTTGCCTGCGCACCGGACGTTCGCTGTGGATTGTGCTTCAGGTAAACTCGAGCCGTCCCGAGGAGTGGACAAGCGAGAACCGCCTGCGCTTCCAAGCCTATTCCGCGATGGCGTTCGGCGCCGAGAGTATTATCTGGGCGTGCTACACTGCTGGCTGGTGGCATAACCAAGTGCTCGACTCGCAGGGCAACAAGACCGAGCAGTACGAAAAGCTGAAAAAGGTCAACGCAGAGATAAAGGCGCTCGGCGTTCCGTATATGAAATACCGCAGGGTGTCGACTCACTTCGTCGGCTTTGAAGGCACGCCGTACCTTGCCGGAGCAAACCAGGCTCCGTTAAGTAAGCTCAACACCGGCGTGTTCTTCGATGTATGCGACCCGGACGGCGGCAGCCTTGTGGTCGGCGAGATGGCTGCAAGGTGCGGCGGCTCGCGCGCGCTTTTCGTCTGCGCAGCGAACGACCCGCTCGACAAGTCCCCCTCGCCCCAGCGCGTCAGCTTCCGCGTCGGCGGCGAGCGCTTGGTGCGCGTTTACAGCAGCAGCGGTTACGCGACGCTTGAGCGCAGCGACGGAGTTTATACCGTCGAGATCGCCCCGTCGTCGGCGGTGCTGATAGTTGCCGACTAATTTTGCTAAAAATCGGCTTAGCCCTGTTGACAAAAAGGTGAATGTGTGGTATAATGCGAAAAAAAAAACCGGCGATTGAGAGAAGTAACATATCAAGCCGCGCCCAGAGAGCGGACGGGTGGTGGGAGTTCCGTCGCGGCAAGATATGCGAATGGGCTCATGAGGGCGGCCTGAAAGCGGGGGAGGGGCGACTCAGGCTCCGCAAGTAAGCGCCGACGGAATCCGGCCGTTATCATCCGGAGGGCGTATAAAAGCGTGCAAGGCGCGGAGTACGCCGCAGAGTGGGCGGCTTTGCCGCCAAGTCAGGTGGTACCGCAGAGATCAAATGATCCCTGTCCTGAGCGTTTCAGGACAGGGATTTTTAGTTTGTAAAAAATATAAATTTATAATACAAGGAGAAAGCAAGATGCCGGAAAAGAAAACATATCGCGACTTTATAAACTACTTAAAAGAGTTCCCGGACAAAAACGGGCGCTACGGGGCATACGGCGGGGCGTATCTGCCACCGGAGCTTGAGCCTGCGTTCAAAGAGATAACCGGCGCGTACATGACGATTTGCCACAGCACAAAATTCATCGAGGAACTGCGCAGGATCCGCCGCGAGTTCCAGGGCAGGCCGACGCCGGTCTATCATTGCGAGCGGCTGTCGAATCTGATTGGAAAGACCCAGATATACCTCAAGCGCGAGGACTTAAACCACACCGGCGCGCATAAGCTCAACCACTGCATGGGCGAGGGGCTGCTCGCAAAATTCATGGGCAAGAAAAAGCTAATAGCCGAGACCGGCGCGGGGCAGCACGGCGTGGCGCTGGCGACCGCTGCGGCGTATTTCGGGCTAGAGTGCGATATCTACATGGGCGAGGTCGACATGGAAAAGCAAAAGCCGAACGTAACGCGTATGCGGATGCTCGGCGCGAGGGTAATACCGGTATCGCACGGCCTGCGGACCCTCAAAGAGGCTGTCGACGCGGCGTTTGAAGCGTACCTTAAAGAGTACAAGACGGCGATATACTGCATCGGCTCGGTCGTCGGGCCGCACCCGTTCCCGATGATGGTGCGCGATTTTCAGGCTGTCGTCGGTTTTGAGGCGCGCGACCAGTTCGTTGAGATGACTGGACAGCTTCCCGACGCCGCTGTCGCGTGCGTGGGCGGAGGCTCGAACGCGATGGGCCTTTTCGCGGGGTTCCTTGACCAGCCCGTCGAGCTTTACGGCGTCGAGCCGCTCGGGCGTGGGCCGGGCATTGGCGACCACGCAGCGTCGATTACTTTCGGCAAGCGCGGAATAATGCACGGGTTTGAGTCGCTGATGTTGCAAAATCAAAATGAGGGCGAGCCCGACCCGGTATATTCCGTCGCGAGCGGGCTTGACTACCCGTCGGTCGGCCCCGAGCACGCGTATCTTTACGACTGCGGGCGGGTCAACTACGTCACCGCAAGCGACGAGGAAGCAATGGAGGCGTATTTCCTGCTCTGCAGGCTTGAGGGCATTATCCCCGCGCTTGAGTCGTCGCACGCGCTGGCGTACGCGATAAAATACGCGCGCGAGCATGATGGCGGTACGGTGCTCGTCAACCTCTCTGGCCGCGGCGACAAGGACATCGATTACATCTTCGAGCACTATGGCTACGGCGAGCGTTTCCTTGAAAAGTACGGGATAAAGGCGTAAAATAGGATACGCCGGGAAGGCTATGCCTTCCCGGCCCCCGCAAACCGGCTCCGCCCTGTGCCGAGCGTATGTGCTTTGGGCACCGTCTACGAAACCCGCGCCGCCTTGCTCGGGTCCTTCTCCCTAGCAGCGGCTTTGGTGGCACAAAAAATACAAAAGCCGCACGGATAACCCGTGCGGCAATTTTTATTCCGTTATCCGCCGAGCGCCGCTTCCATCGCCTCGAAAACGCTTTTGACGGGGGCCAGCTTTATTGACTCAGCCTTAATGCTTCCAAGCTCGCTGCCGCGCGCAGGCACGATGATTTTGGTAAATCCCAGCCGCTCGGCCTCGCGCACGCGCGACTCGAGCATCGGTACAGCACGCACTTCGCCGGCAAGCCCAATCTCACCCACGGCGATAAGCCCGGCGTCGACGGGTATGTCTTTGATGCATGAGATAAGCGCCAGCGCTGTCGGCAGGTCAGCGGCTGGCTCGTCAATCTCAAGCCCTCCTACGATGTTGAGGTATACGTCCGAGCCTGAAAAGCGCAGCCCAATCCGCTTTTCAAGCACCGCCAAAAGCATGCAAAGGCGGCTGTAATCGAACCCCGTAGCGGTGCGCCGCGGGGAAGGGAAGACGGTCGGGGATGCCAGCGACTGTATTTCGGCGATTATCGGCCGCGTGCCCTCTATCACGCATACCGCGCAGCTGCCCGACACATTTTTGGGGCGTCCGGCAAGTAGCGCTTCCGAAGGGTTAGGCACCTCGCGCAAGCCCGCGGCGGTCATCTCGAAAACTCCAAGCTCTGACACCGAGCCGAAGCGGTTTTTGCTCGCGCGGATAATGCGGTAAGCGTGACGATGCTCGCCTTCGAAGCAGAGCACAGCGTCGACCATATGCTCAAGCACTTTTGGGCCGGCGATGCCGCCTTCTTTGTTGACATGCCCGACCATAATGACAGCGACCCCGCGCGATTTCGCGAGCGTTATAAGCTGTGACGCGCACTCGCGCACTTGCGTCACGCTGCCCGGCGTCGAGGCGGCTTCGCTTGTCCGCAGCGTCTGTATCGAGTCGACGACGATAACCTCGGGGCAAAGATCGTCAATCTGCTTGAGGGAGGTGTCGAGGCTAGTTTCGGCAAGCACGAGCAGGTTGTCGGAGCGCACGCCCAGCCGCTCGGCTCGCAACCGGATTTGACCGGGCGACTCCTCGCCTGATATGTATAACACCCGCCTCTTAGCCGCAATTGAGCCTGAAATCTGAAGCAGCAATGTCGACTTGCCTATTCCCGGCTCGCCCGAGAGTAGCACCGCAGAGCCGCGGACAAGCCCGCCGCCGAGCACCCTGTCAAGCTCCGCCATGCCGGAGGTAATGCGCAGGTTTGCGTCCGAGCTAATCTGCGAGAGCGGCAGGGCGATATTTTCGCCGCCGGGCGCCGGTTTTAGGCGCGATTTTTCTTTCGGTTCCGGAAGCACGGTTTCCTCTTCAAACGTGTTCCAAGAGTCGCACTCGGGGCAGCGCCCGAGCCATTTTGAGGACCTGTAGCCGCATTCGCTGCAAACAAAAAACGTTTTCGCTTTCAAATTCACACACCGTTATAACAAAGCGCCGACCGGAAACAAAGTTTTAGCGGTCGGCGCCGATTTTATCTCATTGTTTCCTCGACTGCGATTTCAGCCCAGCGCCAGAGCCGCGGCGGGTCATATCGCACGGTCGAGATGTCCTTCATAATCAGCTCAAGGCGCTTACCGTAGCGCTTTGCGGCTTCGATAGTACGGCGGACGTCGGCGCGCGCGGCTTCCTCGTCGAACGTGTCGGTCGCGAAAATGGCGGGGGAGGGCTTTGCCGACATAATATACTCGTCCGGAACCTTTTCGGCGAAAGCCTCGCGGTCGCTCCACGGGCTGCAAGACACTTTTTTGATATTCGGCATGCGTGCGACGATATCGAGCCGGTCGTCAAGCCGGTCGCAGCAGCCGTAATAAATCGCGCCGAAATAGGGGAACAGCCGCTGCATATACGGCACTTCAAACTCGGCGGTAATCTCCGGCGAAACTCCGGTAAAAAGCTGGGCAAGCCCAAACGCCCACGCGTCTTTCGAGGTGGGGCGCTCGGGGTCGCAATCCGGGCCGGGCAGGGCACTCGAGAAAGTGTAAGAGCAATGCGTGATGTTGGTGTTTATATCGAAAATCCCAAGTTCGTTCGCCTGTTCGATCATTGAAACAAACGCCTCTGTCATGCGTTCCATGCAGGCGTGCATGAACTGCGGCCGCTCGATTAGCTCGATATAGGCATTCTCCACGCCGAGCCACTGGGAAAGGTAGTCCCAAGCGCCGAGGTGCATGTTAAGCCCGCTGAACTTCCACGGGATGATGCCTTCAAATATGTAATTGGCAGCCTCGGCGGCGGCTTTGTCCGCTTCCCGGTCTACGCCGAGCTGTGGTATCTTTATCTTTTCAATATCCTCAGGCTCGCTTATGACCGCTTCATAGTAATGGCCGACAACCGAGCTTGTCGGGTCGGTCACCGCGATGCGCTCCTTGTTTGTTACGCCAAATCCGGTATTTGAAATATGGCGGGGGATAAGCACATATGGGTTAAGCACCATATCGGCGGGCAGGTGCTCCCATTTGTAGATTTCGGTGCGAAGGTGCCACTCGACATTGCGCCAGTATGGATGCTCCACCTCGCATCTGAGGAAGCCGTCGACGTCAAGCTCGTTCCAAGGCATCTGGTCTATCGCCACCATCGGCTTTACCATATGACCGTCGTTCAGCGAGCGCCACATCTTGAGCTTTTGGGCTTGGACAGGCAGCGCGGCGTGCTCGGCATAGCGAGCCGCAAGCCTGCGCAGTACCTCTATGTCTTTTTTTGACGGCAGCATGGCACGGACTCCTTTTAGCGTGTATTACAATCTAAGTATATCATAGCCGCCGCCAAAAGCAACAGCGGTAATAAAATTTCTCAGGCGAAAATAAAGTCGAGCAATTTGCCCGCCAAAAAAAGCGATACAGGTATCGTCCCGACCGAGAATAGCGTTGCCACCCCGACCGTATGCGCCGCATACGAGGGGTTTATATCGTATGACTCGGCTAAAATCGCCGTATTCGCGGCGGTGGGCAGCGACGCCATAACCGCGCCGAACATCGCCATCTCTTTTGAAAAGCCCAAAAGGGCTAAAAGCACGCTTGAAACAAGGGGCAATACCAAAAGCTTTACCGCCGAAAGCAGGTAAATTTTTGGCTCGGTAAAAAGCCTGCCGAGCGGGACGGTCGCGAGCAGCCCTCCGACGACAAGCATCGAGAGAGGCGTGCAAATCGAGCCGAGGTAATCCATCGCTTCGAGGGCTTTTGCCGGCAGAATGTCGCCCACCCTCAGCACGTAAAGCAAAAGCCCGAGCACGCATGGCACCGTGCCGAAGTTGATGAAAATGTTAAGCGGCTTAATTTTTACGCTCGAGTCGGCGCGCGAGAGGATAAACTGCCCGTATGTCCAGCATACGAGGTTAAAGACAATCACATAAAACGAACCCCAGAACACCCCGACGTCACCGAATATGGCGCGAAGGAGCGGAAACCCCATAAAGCCGCAGTTCGCGAAAACTATAGCAAACTCGGTCAGCCGGCGCGCGTCGGCATTTTTTATGCGCATGGTGGCTAAAAATCCTAGGAGAGCGCCTACCGCATGCACGATAAGCCCGACAGCCAAAACCAAAAGCCCCTCGCGGAGGTTTGAGTCGGAGTAAGGCATGCCGAGCACCGCCGATATAATCATAAACGGCTGCCCGACGCGGATTATAAGGTCGCTCATCAGTTTCGGCGAAGTCTCGCCGATAAAATTCAGCTTGCGGGCTATGTAGCCGGTGATGATAATAAAAAACATCGTCGCGACTACCGGCCCGACCGCGTTTAAATCGGCTGCCAATTTTACACCCCCGAGAGAGCGTCGAGCGCCGCTTTTATGTTTTGCATGTCACGAAGCATGTCCTCCCGCTTGCGAGGGTCGCGCAACAGCAGGGAAGGGTGGTATACGGCGCAGATTTTAAACTGCCCTTTATCAAACCATATCCCATGCTCGGAGGTAATCTTAAAGTCGGGCTTGATTAGCCTCATAGCCGATATCCTGCCGAGGCAGACGATAATTTTGGGCTTAATCAGCCGCACCTGCTCGCGCAGGTAATCGATGCACATGTCTTGTTCGGCAGGGAGCGGGTCGCGGTTGTGCGGCGGCCTGCATTTTAAAATATTGGTTATGTAAACGTCCTCGCGCTTTATGTCAACCGCGTAAAGGAACTTGTCGAGCAGCTGTCCCGCCCGACCGACAAAGGGCATGCCGGTGAGGTCTTCCTGTTCGCCCGGCGCCTCGCCCACAAACATCAAATCGGCATCCCGGTTGCCGCAGCCGAAAACGGTGTTTGTCTTGGTTTTGCCAAGCGGGCAGCGTGTGCAATTTTCGCAGGCGCGCTGAAGCTCGTCCCAGCGCGCGGCTATCTCGCTCGTCATAGCAGCTCTCCGAAGTTATGTATATTTTCGGGTAAAGTTATTTTACCGCTCTTTTGACACACATTACGGGGGTGCATGTCGCGCCCCCGCCGCTCCTCCGGTTTAGTTTACTTTGCAATATTCTTTTATTCATTAGAGCCCGCGCAGAGTCTCCACCGCGTCGGACATGCGTATCTCGTCGCAATGCTCGGCTACCCAGATATGTACGATATCGGGATCGAGCAAATTGCCGTACTCGCGCAAGATATTTATGTCGGCTATGCCGTCGAGGATAAGTATATAGCGCGTCTTGCTGCGGCTGCGGTCGCAGTATGCATAGGATTTGCCCCTATACCCGTCAGCATACAGCCTGCGGCAGCAGTTCGTCAGCTGAGAAAGCGTTTCAAACTCGGCGGCACAGCCGCGCACCTTTTTAAGGTCAAACTCGCCTGCGCGATCTAGCGTCAGCCGGTCGGAGGAGTCGCACGAGCGGTCGGTCATTTTAAGCGAGCTGCCGGTCTCGGGTGAGAGTTTGGTCACATACAGCTCGCACCCGCCGTCTTTTGAAGGGTAAATCTGTATGAAGACTCGGCTATGCGCTGCGTCAAACCCGGTCTTTTGCTTCGCTTCGTCGAGAATGCTCCAAAATGCGCGACGCGTGCCGGTGCTGTCATAGTCGATGTCGTCGCAGGACAGCTGAAGCGCTTTCATATCCTCCGGTGTCAGCGTCACCTTAAGTTTGCTTTCACTTATTAAGATTAGGTCCACTTACAATCCGCCCCTTTGCGCCAATAAACGATTTTTTGCAATACATTACTATTATAAGCGCGCGGCGGAAAAAATGTAACCCTAAAGTTTATGGAAAATCAGGGCGCCTTTTGACGCCATGGATAGCAAAGCCGCCCTGAAAATTACGGATAAGGCGGGGCTAGTTTTTCCAAAGCGAAAGGGGCAGATCTTCCCGCCGAACGCATCGGTTAAAATTTGATTCTTTCGCCAAGCCCGGGCACGGTACCCTCTTCCGGCAGCAAATACAGGCCCGAGCCGTCCTCCCAGGTGAGGTGTTTTTTGCCGCAGCCGCTGCCGGCGGCGCATTCGATAATGTCGGCTACAACCGCGCTAGCGGTGGGGAGGCTCCCCGCGCCGCGGCCGTAGAACATGACGTCACCGGTCATCGAGCCGTGCAGCAGCACGCCGTTGAACACGCCTTCGACAGAGTAGAGGGGGTTTGTCATCACAACCTCGTACGGCGCAACCTCGGCTTCGATTTTCCCGTCGGGCAGCCGGCGCGCGCGCGCGATGAGCTTTACCGCCCGGTTCTTTTCGGCAGCGGCGGCGAGGTGATCAAGCGTTAGCCCGCGTATACCGCGGCAGCTAACCTTAGCAGGCGGTATAAGCACGCCGAAAGCGACCGCCGCAAGAATGCATATTTTGCGGCAGGCGTCGTAGCCGTCGATGTCGGCGCTCGGGTCAGCCTCGGCGTAGCCGAGCCTTTGTGCCTCGCGCAGCGCAGCGTCGAAATCGTAGCCGGCTGCCATCTCTGTGAGAATAAAGTTCGTCGTACCGTTGAGTATGCCGGTAATTTCGATTATATCGTCATGCGCTAGCGACTCGTTCATCGGGCGTATCAGCGGTATGCCGCCGCCGACGCTGCCTTCGAAAAGGTACTTTACGCCTCGGCTTTCGGCGATTCGGAGCAGCTCGATGCCGTGTGTAGCCACAAGCTCTTTGTTTGAGGTGACAACATGCTTGCCAGCCTCGAGAAGCGCTTTGGTATATTTATACGCCGCGCCGACGCCGCCCATCGTTTCCGCTACGACGGCGATTGACTCGTCGCTAATTATATCGTCAAAATTATGCGTTACTCGGTTGGCGTAAGGGCTGTCGGGAAAATCACGCAAATCGAGTATGCGCTTTATATTTATATCGTCGCCGAGGCGGCTTTTTACAAGCGCGTAGTTGTTTGAGATAACTTCCGCGATGCCGCTGCCGACAGTTCCAAAGCCCATGATGGCTATATTAAGCATGCTGAAATTCACCTTTGCAGTTTTATTTTTATGGCTGCGGTTAAAAGGCACAAGTGCTAGGGGCGGGGTATAACCCCGCGGGGTTTTTATTTTTTGCCCGAGTCGAGCTCTATGTTTATTTTATCCGCGACGTAAAGCCCGTTTGCGGCAGCCTGCGACAGCGAGCGGGTAAAGCCCGCGCCGTCGCCTATCGCGTATATCTTCTCGCAGCCCTCGAGCTCGAAGTCGTTGCACTTAGGCCTTGCGGAGTAATACTTGCACTCAATGCCGTAAAGCAGCGTGTCGTAGTTAGCGGTGCCCGGCGCGATTTTGTCAAGCGCGTCGAGCGTTTCGATAATATTGTCGAGCTGGCGCTTGGGCATGCAGAGCGAAAGGTCGCCCGGCACTGCTTTCAGTGTCGGCTTGGTAGTCGACGCGGCGAGCCTGCGCTCGTCTGTGCGCCTGCCTAGCTTGAGGTCGCCAAGCCTTTGCACGAGCACGCTTCCGCCGCTGATGAGGTTGCATAGTTTCGCGACATGGCGCGCGTATTCTATCGGGTTGTCGAACGGCTCGGTAAACTTGATAGTGGTAAGCAGCGCGAAGTTCGAGTTGGTAGTCTTCATCGCCGGGTCATGGTATGCGTGGCCGTTGACGGTAAGCACCCCGTCGGTATTCTCGATGACGACGCTGCCGCGCTCGTTAAAGCAGAACATGCGCGTCGTGTCGCCGTACGCTTTAGAGCGGTATTTGATTTTAGGCTCGTAGATGCGCCGTGAAAACTCCTCCCAGACAATGGCGGGAAGCTCGACGCGAACGCCGACGTCGACCTGGTTGTTTTCAACAGGGATATCATTGTCCTGGCACCATTTGTAGAAGAACCGGCTGCCCGCGCGCCCGAGCGCGAGGATGATGCGATCAGCCGTGATGTCGAGCCTGCCGTCGCGCGTCGAGCATTTGAGCCAGTGCGCGGACTTGTCGATATCGGTAACCTCGGTTTCGGTGTAGATGGTTATATACTTCTCAAGATGGGTGATCATGTTGCCCATTATCTTGAGGTTGCCGTCGGTGCCGAAATGCTTGACCTGGGCCTGCGCCATGTGCAGGTCGTATTTAAGCGCCATTCGCTTTAGCTCGTTGTCGGGCATGTAGCGCTCGGTCGGAGCGCCTAAAGATACTAGTATCGAGTCTGCCTGCTCGATATAGCCGATAACCGTTTCATCGGGCAGAAGGTCGGTGAGCCAGCCGCCGTACTCGGTCGAGATTACGTATTTGCCGTCCGAAAAGGCGCCCGCGCCGGCCATGCCTTCCATAATTGAGCAGCGCTTGCATCTGATGCAGGTTTGGACTTTCTTTTGCAGGATTGGGCATCTGCGCTTATCGAGAGCGGGGCCGCGCTCGATAAGCACGATTTTGAGTTCCGGATGCTTTTCCACAAGGCGGTAAGCGCACATGAGCCCGCTAATTCCGCCTCCGACAATTGCGACATCGTAGTTTTCGTTTCTAATTATCATTTTATCTTATCGGTTTACCTGTCCTGTAGTATTTCCCGGTGTCCCGCCGGGTGCGCCGGGCTTGGGGGTTGCAACCGGCTTCGCATGTTTGCGTATAGCCGCGGCTGCCGCTTTAATTTCACGGCCGCTTAAAAACCGGCTGCGGTTGATATCGTGCAGCGCCACAAGCAGCCTGTCGGCGGTATAAAGGTAATCTTGACGCGTTTTGAACTTCACGTCGGGGTATACGAATACCGCAAGGTTTAAAATCGGGACATTGTAGACATTTTCAGCCTTGAATATCCGTTCAAGCGCCTTGAGGCAAGCGGCGTTTTGCTCGAATGGGTTGCGGAAGGGGACAATTTTATCCCCGTAAACCTGACACCAATCGCCTTTATTCGGGTTTTCAATGAAACCTCTGTGCCTCATAACTTTGATAATGCAGACGCCTCCCCGCCCGACCGATATAAGGTCGGCAGCCGCTCTGGGGCTTTGTGGATTTGCGGGTTCTTTGGGGAGCGTCACGTTGCTAAACAGCCGCTGTTTGGGGTAGGCAGTCGAAAGCAGGTTATATATGAACCTTGGGCTGCCTCGCCCGTATTTAAGAAGGCTTTCCGCGGTGAGTTTTGCCGCGACCCGCCTTACCATGGCGATGACGAAAATCAAAACGGCTACAACGCCCAGCGCCGCAAGAGTGATTTTAATAAAAATATCCATTTATAATTTGTAAGCTTTCCAATTTCCCGCGCTGCCGCGGGTTTATGTTTTGCCTGGCAAGTTTAGACCGCAAAAAACAGAGATAGGCGGCGGACCGGTATCACGGCCCGCCGTCCGTGGGGAATCGACAGCGGCACGTGTGGTGCCGGCTTTTATGTCAATCTTTTACGGAATCAAGGGTTACGCCCTGTTCGGTGAGGTAATTGACAACGTCGCCGACGGTGATGAACTTGTGGATGTCTTCGTCCTTAATCTCGATACCGAACTTCTCCTCGCACATAAGTATAAGGTCGGCAAGCTCAAGCGAGTTGATGCCGAGGTCGTTGACCAGCTCGGCGTCGAGAGTGACGTCCTCAGGTTTAACCTGCATATCCTCAACCAAGATTTTTTTAACTGCTTCGAACATGGGTGCATTATCTCCTGGATGTATATTTAAATTTATTATTTTACCAGATAACGCTTAATTTTGCGGGACGAGGTTTTCTCAAACTCGGTCTCGCGCAGCTCCACCGCGCGGATTTGCTTGTATATCGGCAGTGTGCGGTTAAGCTCGTTTGCCGCCTCGCGGAGCGATTTTTGAATCTCGTCTTTCGTTTTGCCCGCGCTGTGCTCAGGGTCGGGGTATATCACCGCGGTGAGCACCGTCTCCCCGGCCTCGTTCTTGCGGCCGATTACCACGCACTCGCCGACGCCCGGAACCCGTGACAGCTTTTCCTCAAGCTCCTCGGGGAAGATGTTCTTCCCGTTTGAGAGGATTATCACGTTCTTCTTGCGGCCGGTGATATAAAGGTATCCGTCGGAGTCAAGATAGCCGATGTCTCCGGTCCTAAACCAGCCGTCTTCGGTGAAGGCCTCGCGCGTCGCATCCTCGTTTTTGTAGTAACCGAGCATGACGTTGTCGCCCTTGACGAGGATTTCGCCGACCGGGCCGGCAGGGCGGGGCATTTTCCGCGATTTGGTGTTCTCGTATGTCACATAATCGCCGCCGCTCGGGTCGATTTTGACCTGGCAGCCTTTCACGGGTTGTCCGACTGAGCAAAGCCTGACTTTGCCGGGCGAGTTTACCGCCACCAGCGGCGCGCACTCGGTTATGCCGTAGCCTTCGAGCACGGTGATGCCGAAAGTCTCAAAGTCTTTTATCAGCTTTGGGTCAAGCGGTGCGCCGCCGCAGACTATGCTGCGCAGGTTGCTGCCGAACGCTTCCTTGATTTTACTAAAAAGCTTGTCGCGCACGTCGATGCCAAGCGCGAGCAAAAAGTTCGAAAGCTTCATCGCGGCTTTCACCTTGCCGCGCATGCCTTGTTTGTCAATTTCCGCCCAGATGCGCTTGTACATCGTCTCGACGAACAGCGGCACAAGCATCAGCGCGTTCGGCTTATAGTATAAGAAGGAACGCAGCGCGTTTTTCAGCCCGTCGTTGATATAAATTGAGCCTCCGATATTTTGTATCGCGAGATGCCCGCAGGTTACTTCATACGAGTGGTGCATTGGGAGCACGGACACAAAGGTATTCGTGTCGTCGTATTCCATCGACTGGCACGAAGCGTTAGTCGCCGCGGTAAGGTTGCGCTGCGAAAGCATGACGCCCTTACTTGTGCCGGTCGTGCCGGACGTGAAAAGCAGCGCACACATTTTTTCCAAATCTATCCGGTGGCTGGTAAAGCGGGTGTCGCCGGAGGCAAGCAGCCGCTCGCCCATCTCAAGTAGCTTTGCCATCGGATACGTCCCGTCGGCGCCGCTATCGGCACCGCCGATCGGTATAAAGACCTTAACTCCCGGCGCGTTCTTCCTTATGCCCGGTATCCGCTTCGCCATCGATTCGGTATAAACCAGCGCCGAAGCTTCGGACAAGTTTAAAAAATCGGCGAGGTCGTAATCCGACAGGTCGCGGTCAAGTGGCACAATAACCCCGCCGCCGTTGACGGTCGCGAAGTACGCGGTCATATAGTGCGGGTGAGTGTCGCCGACGACCGCGATGTGCTTGCCCATAAGTCCAAGCTCGGCGAAAGCGGTCCCGAGCCTATTCATATGCTCGAGATTGTCGCGATAGCTAAAGCGCAAAAGCTCCCCGTGCTCGCGGTACTCGTATAAGGCTTTGTCGCCGAAGAGCTCCGCGCCTGAGACGACCAGGTGACGCAGGTCGGTTATAACTTTGGGCTTGCGCCTTGCTTTAAGCTGATTTTTCAATTTTATATCGCTCCGTGCTTGAAAAAATCCGGCCGCCATGCGCGCGGCCTTATGTATATGCCATTCAACGCGTCCCAAGCATACAATTTATTATATAAACCGCCGCCGTAAATGTCAAGGAATTTTTGTTATTAAATTGCTTATTTAATGTTAATATCGGGGCGCGGCTGGGCAGTTTTCACAAAATCGGGCGCGGCGCGTATTTACAAATAGTTTCGCATGTGATATAATCGGCTACGGCAAAGGCAGGAATTTATGCGTATAACGGAGGGAACGGTATGAAACCTTGTGTAAGCTCGTATAGCTTTGGCAGGTATTTCGGCGAGCTTGGGCCCGAAGGCGTGATGCGGAAGGCTAAGGAATTCGGGCTTTCGGCAATCGAGTTTACCGACGGCGAGTGGACCGACAATCTATCGGTAGACACCGCAAAGCGCGTGCGCGAGAAAGCCGAGGAGCTGGGGATTGAGATTGCGTCGCTATGCGTTGGCGCGGATTTTCTCGTCGGGGATACGGCTGCCACGATTGAGAGGCTGCGCCGCTGCGTCGATTTCGCCGCCGCGCTCGGCGCAAAGGCGATGAGGCACGACGTCGCGCAGCAGCCGCGCGGGCGCAAGTACCACATCGGCTACAGCGACGTGCTCCCAACGCTCGCGAGCGCGTGCCGCGAGGTTACAAAATACGCCGAACAGCTCGGCGTCCGCACGATGACCGAAAACCACGGCTATTTCTCGCAGGACGCTGCGAGGGTGGAGGCGCTTATCAACGCGGTCGGGCACCCCAACTTCGGCGCGCTTATTGACATCGGCAACTTCATGTGCGTCGACGAAGACCCGGTGGTATCGGTGGGAATAATGGCTCCGTATGCCTTCCACGTCCACGCGAAGGACTTCCACTTCAAGCCCGGCACGCTCGACTTTCCGGGCTACGGCTGGTTTATCACGCGTTCTGGGAACTACCTCCGCGGCGCGATTATCGGGCACGGCGACGCAAAGGTGTCGCAGAGCATCGGTATCCTCAAGCGCGCGGGATACACCGGCTATGTTTCCATCGAGTTTGAGGGCATCGAGGACAACCTGCTCGGCATCAGGCTCGGGCTTGAAAATCTGAAAAAATATATTGAATCACAATGAGCTATCCGGGCAAAAATAGAGAAGGCAGGGAAAAGAAACCTCGCCTGCGTGAGGAGAAGGCACTAGCCCTCAAGATAATCGGGGGCTGCGTCGCGGCTTTCGTCGTGCTGCTCGCGCTAAACCAGATTGATTTCGACGCGATTTATCGGAAGCTTTTTACTCCGAAGCCGCTTTCCGAAGCCGTTGGGGAGCCGCCTGTGAGTTTTGCGGTGGCGGACTACAGCGAAAACATATTCGAAGACCCCGAGTACTTGGCGCAAATCCGCGACATCAGGTACACCGAGGGCGCGCAGTCGACGATTATAACCGACGGAAACTTCTCGCAGTACGGCGTAGGCGTCGAGCTTTTGCATAGGTATCTTGAGGCGGTAATAAACGGCGACGCCGAGGCGTTGCCGGGATTTTTCACCGAGGACTACAAGAAAAACAACAAGCTGCCGAAAAAGTTTACTATGCAAAAGATATACGAGCCCGAAATAGAGTTATACTCCAAAAACATCATAAACGAGGGCAAACCCAACCAAATGACGCGCTACGAGTATATTATGCGCTATAGAATCATGGACAATAACGGCACGTTCCGCAGCGACGTCGGCAGCGACGTGGCGGTGCCTGAAATATATGAAATAATTGAGTACGAAAGCACCGGCGAGGTTTTGATAAACAGCATAACAAAAATCAGGCGTGTACAATAAAGTTTTGGGGAGGGAAGCGGCGTGACGAGCCTTATGCCGATATTTTGGCTGGCTGCGCTTGTGCTGTCGGCGCTGTGCAAGCTTTACGGCGGGCGCGCGGCTACGAAACTGGTTTATCCCTCAGCCGCCGCCCTCTTAGCCGCCGCCGTGCCCCTCCCCGCCCGATATCAGCTTTTAGTATTTGCCGTCGCGCTATTCTTTGTCGCAACGCTATCGCTTGTTAAAAGGATATTTACAAAAAAGTCATAAAAATACCTCTTGCAAAAAACAAGGCTATGTGATATAATATAGTCGTCCCAGGGAAACGGCCTGTTGGTCAAGGGGTCAAGACGCCGCCCTCTCACGGCGGAAACGGGAGTTCGAATCTCCCACGGGTCACCATAAACAGGCGTTGCGCAAGCGACGCCTGTCTATATTTTTGCATAAACTTCGACGGTGTACTTAAAGTACGCCGCTTTTTACTTTTAGCCTGCAGTGTGAATATCCGGCGATTATAAAAAAACCGGCTCGGCACGCCGCGGCGAAAGCTTGGCGGCGCGGTTTAAAAGCGCCGGTAATTTAAAGGGGGATTTAAAATAATGCTTTTTGGGAATGCAGTCATCGGACAGTCGGGCGGGCCCACGGCGGCTATAAATGCGTCGCTTGCCGGGGTTATAAGGGGGCTATTTGAGGCTGGCTGCATCGGCAAAATTTATGGAATGAGAAACGGCGTCGAAGGGCTACTACAAAAGAGGCTGATAGACCTGCGCGAAGCGATCAAAGGTGAAGAGGACCTTTTGCTTTTGTCGCACACACCCGCGGCGGCGCTCGGTTCATGCCGAAAGAAGCTGCCAGAGGTCGAAAGCAACGACGTCGTGTACAAAAAGCTATTTTCGATATTTGAAGAGTACGGCATCCGCTATTTCTTTTATATCGGCGGGAACGACTCGATGGACACGGTCGCCAAAGTTTCTGCGTATGCCGAAAAAGTGGGTTACGAGATGCGGGTAATCGGCGTGCCTAAAACGATAGACAACGACGTTGTGGGCACCGATCATACGCCTGGATATGGCTCCTCGGCGAAGTTTATCGCCACGTCGATGCAGGAGATACTTCGCGACTGCGCGGTGTACACCGTCCCCGCGGTGACTGTCGTCGAAATCATGGGGCGCGACGCGGGCTGGCTGACAGCGGCGTCCGCGCTGCCAAGGCTGTATGCTAATGTCGCGCCGGATTATGTATACTTGCCAGAGCGCCCGTTTGATTTTGAAAGGCTGTACGAAGACATCGCCGAAGCGTTCAAGCGCCACCCTAACGTGGTAATTGGCGTCTCCGAAGGGATTAGGTTTGCCGATGGCAGCTATGTAGGAAAGGCTGCGCATAGCGGGGTGCGCGACGTGTTCGGGCACAGTTACCTTTCGGGCACCGGCAGGGTCGTCGAGCGGGCGATAAAGGATAAGTTCGGCTGCAAGACAAGGACAGTAGAGCTGAGCATCCTCCAGCGCTGCGCTTCGCATATTGCGTCCGAAACCGACTTAAAAGAGGCTCAGATGGTCGGCAGATCGGCTGTGGAGCATGCCATAGCGGGCGAAACCGGCAAAATGATGGCGTTCGAGCGCGTCTCGGATTCGCCATATGAGGTAAAGGTTATATCGAACGACATTAAGATTATCGCGAACCGAATGCGTAAGGTGCCGGACGAGTTTATAGCTATAAGCGGCAACAACGTCACAGACGAATGCTTGCGCTATATCGAGCCTCTCATTTTAGGCGAGCCGAAGCTCGAGTTTGTCGGAGGAATACCGAGGCATTTTAGTTTTATATAAAACCAATCGGCATATCATGTAGGCTGGAAAGAACAACATGCTTTCAAACCTTTTCAATGCCGACCGCCCGTCGACGGACGTCGCGTCATACAGCAATCGCATAGAAAAGGCTCAAAATGTGAGAGTCGAGCAGATAATGAAATTTTTTAAAAAAGAACACAGCATAAGAAAAAACCCGCCCATTTGGCGGGTTTTCATATTATGCATTATCTTAGCTTTCTGTAAAAATAAATCACACCGCTCCTTTTCGGCAGCGTCACGGTAAAGGAAGCCAGCGCCTTGCCGCTTACGATAAACCGATTGCCCGACTCCGCTTCCTCAAGCTCGTAAAGGGCGTTTTCGTCGGCATGCAGGCGCAGGGTAAAACTTTCCTCCGGCGCGAGGATGTTGCGGATCGCCTGGAAAAATCCTTCGCCGCGCTCCGGGCTGTCAAACTGCATCGCGTACCAATCCTCTACCGAGCGGCGGCATTCGGTGAGTGGGATATAGTCGCAAGTAAGCTCAAGCTCGGCAACGCGCCGCCAAATCGCGTTCATCTCGCGCGTCAGCGCAAAGCGCTCGGTGTCGTTGCGGTCGGTCATTACGGTAATAGCCGGAGCCATCGCGTTGTGATAGGCAAACCGGTCGGTGGGGGAGGAGGTGTTATACTGGCCTGAGGTAGGCATATCCACCGTGCCGTCGTCGAAATTCATTGTGTGCGCGCGGAAATAGGGAATCCACTCGAACATATAGCGGTGCTGGATTTGCTTTAGTGGGTGGTTGCCATACCCCACGTCGGTGTAGTGGAGCGGGATAGCGCGGCGCATGGTTTCAAGATCGTTGCGCCGCCCGCCCGACGCGCAAGAGTCAATTATAAGCCCGGGATTACGCGCCAAAAGCTCGTCCCAAAGTTTATAGTAGCCTTGCACATGCAGGTTTTCCGGCGCGCCGACCCTGCCTTCGGTTTCCGCCGCTATCCAGTTCGGCATCGGGTCATAGTTGAAGTCCTGCCGGTATATCCCCACGCCGTATTCTTTGATTAGGGAATCTATACGGTTCGTAATCCACTCTAGCGCTTCGGGGTCGCCGAGAAAGAGAAGCCCGTTGTGTTCGCGGCTGTTTTCCCCTTTGCGGTAGAGTATCCACTCTGGGTGCTCTGTCGCAAGCTCGGTGCCGGGGTAGACGCGCTCTGGCTCAAACCATAACAGCAGCTTTGCGCCAAGCTCGCGGCATTTGTCTGAAATCGGCCGCAGCCCGCTCGGGAAGCGGCTTGAGTCGTGCTGCCAAGTGCCCGTAGCCGGCCAGTTGAAGTCGCATTTGTACCAGCCTGCGTCTATCCACCACACGTCGGGCAAAATACCCGCGCGCGCGTATTTTTCAAGGCCGTCGAGCTGGCTTTCTTCGGTCGTGCCGGTAAACTCGGGCCCGCCGTCGGCGAAAACGTGAAGGCACAGTTTAGGCGGCATCGGCTTTCCATTCTCGCGCGGCAGAATATGCGCATAATACCAGCGCCGCCACATGTTGCGCGCAGCGTGCATCGTGCCGCAGTATGCCATAAGCGTCACGCGCGGGGTGCGCATCGTCTCGCTGGGCTTTATATAGGATGCAAACCGCCGCTGCCCGACCGAGAGCCTCACGCCGCCCTCGCATGGGGTAAAATCGGCTTGCCAAAGCCCCGTCCAGCCGATGGCGATGTTGTAGCCCAAATCCTCGCAGCCGGAATATAGCCTCATATAAGGGCTTGCGCCGCAGCAGGGCGTGCCACTGCGGTCGTACGGGTGTATGGAGCGCGTCTCGGTAAGCGGCTCGTCGAACATGCTATAGCCTGTGGGCGTGCAGTCGTCGCCGGGGCCGTAAATCAGCCTTGGGTTAGCGCAGGGGAGAAGCCAGCCGTCGAAAACCTTAAGCTCCGAAATAATCGGCGTGTTTTTGTTTCCATGGTTGGTAAGGTAGGCGACGGTTTCGGTAACAGGGAAATCGGAATAAACCGTTTGCTCTACACGCACCTCCAGCCCTTCGGGGCTTATGCCGGTTACGGTATAAAGCGTTATCGCCGAATCTATCGCAACCCGCCGGGTAACCGGACTGTATTCCTTAGGGATGCCTTTGACCAATCTGTCCCCAATCTTAAACGATACCGGCAGCTTCTCCGGCTCCGCGAAAGCCGCGATTTTTTCGTAGCCTGAATAAAAAGTGCCCATAAGCGTTACCACCCGCCCAAAAATCGTGTTCTTATGGGTATATTACTACTTCGAGCCGGTTAAGTCAACGGCAAAAATAAAAACGCGGCATGTTGCCGCGTCTTTTTTTATGTATTAAGCTAGTTCGCTCGCTGCGTAAAGCAGCGCTATGCGGATTTGCTCAAACTTATTTACATCGTACTCGACATCGTTAAAAGCCCTAAACCCCATTGCGCAGATTTCGTCGGCTTTCGCTTTGTCGCGCTCGGCAATAAAGCAGAGCAGCTCGTAATCTTCCGCCGAGGCGCGCTGGGCTTCAAGCCGCATCGACATCCAAGGCTCGCCTTGGCCGGGGTAGATTATATGCGTGTCGCCCGGCGGCAGGATTGTCTCGGCGTCGGCGTTCCTATGGCGCGGGCAGTTTTGCTCAAACGGGTTTTGCCCCGGCTGGTAGCAGTTTGTCGCCCAGTGCAGGTAGCCCGTGAGGTTGTATTTGTAGTTGCCCCAGAAAAGGTACCGCGTCGAAAGCAGCGGGTAGTCCAAAAAGCGGTTGATATACCCGTGCCCGCGCGGGCCGCAGCAGACGTACATCCAAATCTCGCTGCCGTCTATCCGCATCGACTCGAACTCTTTTCTGTGCCGTTCGTACTCGCTGTTAAGCGGCACCCACACGTCGAGCGCGCCGTAGACCGGCACAAAGCTCAATGCGTCAATTAGCCTAATCTTCGGCGCAAACCTGCGGACCAGCCCGCAAAGCGCGCGGTACTCGGTGGCGTTTGCTTCGTTCGGCTCGTCGGAGACGCCCACGACGAACCTGTCGGTCCAGCCCTTTTCCTCAAGGAATTGTTGCAGCGCCGGAAGATACGCCGAAAGGTAACGGAACGCCCCATAGCTCATTGCCGGCATGCCCGAGACGAGTATGGTCGACTCTTTCCAGCTCTTTCGCCAGCCGACGCTGCTCATGTTAAAATACTTCATGCCTGCGGCCATATAGCGGTTGACGACGGCTTCGAGCGGCGAAAAGTCGAAGGCATACTCGCCCTTGCCCTCATCATCGGGGCGGGACGTGACCTGCACGCCGCCGACATACATCATGTTTTGCCGCGCCCGGAGTAGCAGCTTTAGGTACTCAGCCTCAAGCCTTTCGGCTTCGGGCGAGTTATTCGGCACACCGTGGTAGACGTCGAAATTCCTGTAAAACCCACCGATTATCTTGAGCCTGCCGTCTTTCGGCACCACTGCTTTGTAAACAGTCAGGCACACGGGGATTTCGACCTTCTCACAGGCGGCAGTTATCACCACGGTGCCGCTATAGGCGCCGGGCGCAGCGTCTTCGGGTATAACGAACGCAAGGTAAAGCCCCGCAACCCCGCCTTCGGGTGCAAGCGTCTCGCCCAGCGGCTTTGCGCAGTCATAGAGCCTGTACGGCGCCTTGCGGACCGGCATGTGCTCGGTGCTGTTTTGATCGTTTAAAAACGGGTTGTCTTCCACCGTTACCGGGACAAGCTCGTATTTTTCAAGCTCGAACGCCGAAATGCCGCCCAATGCCTCAACTTTGACCGGAGGGGATTCCGGCAGGCCGGAAAGCAATACTTGCCCTGCCGCATAGCTGCCGCGCGCGGCATGGAGCGTAAGCTTATCGCCAGCCGAAGCGTAATCCCACCTGTCCGGATACGTCCATTCCGTATCTTTTACAGTAACGTACCGCATAGCAAATTCTCCCCTCGCACTTTTATTACCTCGCCCAGCCGGTCTGCCCGGGCGTATTTGCGCGGGATATAGCGCTTTTATGATATTTAGGCTTCCGCCCTTTTTATAAGATGCAGCTTTTCAAATATCGAGCAGAGCTTTTGTCCCCTCGGAAGCAGCAATATGTCTTCGCGCGTGACCGCACCGGTTATAAATATAAACACGCCGTAAACTAGCGCCGCGAAGGCAATCGCGAGCAACGTCGAGATTTTGGGGTGCACCGCCATTGCGAGCAGTTTATACGAGCCAAGCGCGGTTGCGCCGCAAACTATAGCCGAAATGAGGGGTTTTACAAGTATCACTCGCAAGTCCGGAATAATCCCGACATAACGTGCTACGAAATAGAAGTTAACGAGCATTATGACAAGATAGCAGGCAAACGTGCTTGTCGGCGCGCCGTACATGCCGATTGACGGAGTGCCAATAAGCAGATAGCTCACAACTATTTTCACCACGCTGCCGGCGATCATCGATATAATCGGCTTGCGCTCGTAGCCGTAGACCTGAAGGATCGCGTTTGTCACCGCAATCATCGCGACGAAGAATACCGAAAGCGCGAGTATCGAAAGCAGAGGTGCCACGCGCTCGGCTGCGGCCTGATCGGTAAACACAAGCTTCAAAATCGGCTCGGCGAGCACCGAAAGGCCAATCGACGAGGGCAAGGCGATGAGCGCCGCGACTTTAATGGCGCTGTTCATTATGGTTTTGACGCGCTCGGTCTGCCCCAGCTTCATCGCGGATGCAATAAGCGGGATAATCGAGTAGGAGATTGGATAAATCAGCGCCGGCGGCACATTCCACATAGTTACAGCCTGCGCCGAATAGTCGCCCATCATCGCGGCGGCAAGATCGGCGGTGTAGCCTATCGCCTGAAGCTGGCGCGAGATGATTATGTTGTCGATCATGCTGGTAAACGACATTATCGACGCCGACAGCGTCACCGGCACGGCGATCATTAAAAGCTGCTTTGTTATGGCCTTCCAGCCGCGTACCGGCATAGTGTCGCTGTCCGGGCGCAGGTATTCGGCGTCGTAAACCTGCGCCTTAAACCGCAGCTTATATGTTATAAGGAATACCATGCCCACGAAGACGCCAACCGACAGCCCCATAATGGCTGCCGCCGCGTTCACTTCGTTGCCGGAGCCCATATTAACGGCAACAATCGCGAACGTTATGCCTATTGCCAGCTTGCCGACCGCTTCGATCAGCTGCGATATAGCCGTAGGCAACATTAGCTGGTAGCCTTGGAAGTATCCGCGCAGCGCGCTCGATATGCAGACGAAAAACAATGCCGGCGAGAGCGCTATAATGGCAAGGTACGCGCCTTCCTGCTCGTAGAGCTTTGCAAAAATTTTTGAGCCGAAAGCCATCGTCAGCGTGCCGGCTAAGCCGACGGCCATTAAAATCTGCAGCGTGATTTTTAGGATTTTGTTTACCTCGCGGAAGTTTCCGCGCGCACGGCTTTCGGAAATCATTATCGAGATGGCGACGGGGAGACCTTGGTTTGAAATCATGTAAAGAAGCTTATAAATGTCGTACGCAATGGTGTGGTACCCCATGCTGACGCTGCCGATTAAGCCGTGCAGCGGGATTTTCAGCGTCGCGCCGATTATCTTTTGAAGTACGTTGGAAATGGATAAAATCAGCACGCCGGAAACAAACATCCGGGTGCTCTTTTTTGTTTTTTCAATCGAAGTAGTGCTCACACGTGTACCTCATTTCGGCTTTGACTTTCTCGATATCGAGCGTCAAAAACTCGCCGTTTTCGTACAGGATTTTGCCGTCGACCATCGTCAGGCAGACGTCGGAGCGGTTTGCGCTGTAGACGGTGGTGTAGGCGGGGTCATACGAGGGGATGTTGTTTATGGTTGTGGCGTCAATCAAAATCAAATCCGCCCGGTAGCCTTCCGAGATTTTGCCACAGTCTAGCCGCCCTTGGGCGCGCGCGCCGCAAACCGTTGCCGACTCGATGACATCGGCGGCAGTCACGCTGTCGGGCGCGAGGTTTACCCCTTTGTGGATAAGCGCCGCGACGTACATCTCTTTTTGGATGTCAAGCGTGTTGTTTGAAGCCGCGCCGTCGGTGCCGAGCGCAACGTTTATACCGGCGTCGCGGTACTTGCGGTAGGGCATAACACCACTGCCGAGCTTGAGGTTTGACACCGGGTTATGCGCGACCGTGACGCCTTTCTCGCGCAGCAGGGGCAGGTCGTCGTCCTCAAGCCAGACGCAATGCGCTGCGGTGGTGGGGACATCGAGGACGCCGCAGTCGTACATAAAGCGCGCGGGAGTGCAGCCGCCGCGCCGCGCTTTGCACTCCTGGTGCTCGGTCTTGGTTTCGGAAAGGTGAATATGCATGCCGGTTCCCAGTTCTTTCGCGCACTCGGCAACTTCGCGGCAGGAGCGCTCGGTGTTGGTGTACTCGGCATGCAGGGACATGTCTATTTTTATTCGCCCGCCGCAAGCGTTATGCCACTCTTTAAATAGCGCAATAGCCTCTGCCATCCGCGGGCTGTCTTTTATGCTCTCGCTTGGGTCAAACGATATGATAGGTCGGCAAAGATTAGCCTTTATCCCGGTCTCGGCGACCGCTCGCGCCGTCTCTTCGGGGAACATATACATGTCAGTAAAAGCCACCGTGCCGCCGCTTATCATCTCGGCAATTGCGAGCATGGAGGCGTCATAGACCGCCTTTGCGGTCAGTTTTTCCTCGGCGGGGAAAATCCGCTCGGTCAGCCACCTTTGCAGCGGCAAATCCTCGCCGTAGCCGCGGAAGAGCGTCATCGCCGCGTGCGTATGCGTGTTATAAAACCCCGGCAGCATCAGCTTGCCGGCGCAGTCTATCTCGCGCTCAAACTCGCCAGCTGGCCGCTCATGCGACACGCTTTTTATAAACGCGCCGTCGACCGCGACGTAGAGGTTTTCCCCAAAAAGCGTTGTGACGTTTTTAAAAAGCAACATTTTTTTCACCTACATATGCGTTTTTCCATGTACCAAACCCCGCTGACGGGTGCATCCACCCGCGACGGCGCTGATATTCAGATAGCGGCGACGAGCGCGTCGACGAGCTCGGTAAAGCGGTGTGAGACGACCTTGCCGGTCTCGAGCACTTCTTCTTCTGTAATCGCCGCGCCGGTGATGCCCGCCGCCATATTGGAAACGCAGGATATGCACAGCACCGGGATTTTGCACTGTGCCGCGAAAATCACTTCGGCGACAGTCGACATGCCGACCACGGTCGCGCCGAGCATGCCGAGCATGCGTATCTCAGCGGGGGTTTCGTACTGCGGGCCAGCCATATAGCCATAGACGCCCTCTTTAAGCTCAAAGCCAAGCTCGCCCGCTTTTTGCTTCGCGAGCGCAACTAATCCTTTGTCGTATACGCTCTGCATGTCAAAAAACCGCTCGCCGAACTCGGGGATGTTCTGCCCGCGGACCGGCGAGTCGGGCGAGAGCTTTATATGGTCGACAATCGCCACAAGGTCGCCGGGCTTGTAGCTTGGCGAAATGCCGCCGGCGGCGTTGGTGATAATCAGCTTTTCAATGCCGAGCAACTTAAAGACGCCGACCGGGTAAGCGGTTTGCCACATCTCGTAGCCTTCGTAGTAGTGGAACCGCCCGTTCATCGCGAGCACGGGCACGTCGCCACGCAGCCCGCAGACAAGCTCGCCTTTCTGATATGACACCGTCGAGACAGGGAAGTGGGGGATATCCCTGTACGGGATAACGACGGGTCTCTCGAGCCGGTTCGCGTAATCGCCAAGCCCGCTGCCGAGGATTATCGCGATCCGGGGCATCTTCATCCCGGCCTCGGTTATTTTTTTGCGTATAAACTCTGCGCTTTCAACGTAGTCGGAATACACAGCCTTTTTCATCGCTATAACCTCTAACAGAAAACTATGCTTTTCCTTTTTTTGGGCCGATAAACTCGCGGAACACCGAGCTGTCGGGCACATAATGCGAGTCTATTATTTCAAGCTGCAAAAGGCTTTCGATTATCGCCGCGGCTTCTGCTTTATACTCCGAGCTGTCGGGAATCTCACGAAGCAGCGGTATGGCATAATCCTTTATAACAAACAGCTCGTAGGGCAGGAATGAATCAAGCTTTATATCCGCCGCGTCGGCGTATGGCAAAATGTTCGCGTCTTCATTAGCCGACACGTTCTTCCAAAGCTTGAAGGTGTACTCCGGCGTCGAGGCGCGAAAGAAATAGTCGCGCACAAGCCGGCGCAAAAACCGCACCATCCGGCTTGAGAAAAAGACGCCGTTTACCGTCACGTCGTCGGCGACCGAAACGTAAATAGATTTGGTGTGATAGTGCCTAAAAAGGTCGGTCACCTCGGGGTATATGGCTTGGATACCCTCAAACAGCGCGACGTCGTACATAGAGGCGTCAAACTCTTCGTAGCCGCGCCGGCTGCCGAGCGTGAAATCAAATATAGGAAGCCGCACCCGTTCGCCGCGGCTGATTTTTTCTACGCACTCGGATAAAAGCTCAAAATCTATCGCGCGCACCGTTTCAAAATCGGGCTCTTTCCTTCCTTCTGCTTTGGCTTCTTCAAGCAGCTCCGTCCTGTCGCGGAAAAAGTCGTCTATTGAAACAAGCCGGACGCGCCGGCCCGCTTTATTCAGGTCGCGGATTAATGTGGCGGCGGTTGTGGTTTTGCCAGAGCAGGTAGGGCCGGCAAGCGTGACGAACCTTACGCCGTCCTCCTCTAGAATTGAGTTTGCTATCCGGTCAAGATCGGATTCAAACTGCTCCTCGCACTCCAAAACAAAGCTTTGCTTTTCGGATTCGTTTAAAAAAGTCTTATTGATTGTTAACATCTACTGTTTCCTATTTAAAATTCTCCTCGTAGAACTTGCGTATTTTATCGTAAATGGCGTACATTGCCTCTGGGTTTTTATCCATATCGAGATACTCGTATGGGTATTTCGGCACCGCAACGCGCTCTATCCGCCCGCCGTTTTTCGGGACGAGCTTCGTTATGCCGCCGGCGCCGATTGCAAACACGCTGTGCAGCTCTTCCATCATTATGATGTTGTACAGCCCCTCGTATCCGCGCAGCGCGAATCCCACGTTTTCAAGGTTGCCGACGGTATTCTTCTGCCTGTATATATAGTAGGGCACATATCCCGCGTTTTTAGCTTTAAGCTGCGAGTAATCGACGCATTTTGACGTATCGCCGCCGTTTCGGAGATATAGCTCCGTGCAGTCGCGGATAAGGTCCGCCGATTTTTTGACGCAAAAGGTGTGGAACGTCACATTTTCCGGCCGCAGTTTGAGCACCGCGTCGACGCTGCGCGAAAAGCTTGAAAACCGCTCGGATGGTAGCCCCGCGATGAGGTCGCAGTTTATGGTCTTGACCCCGCCTTCGCGCGCGAGCGTAAAGGCGCGGTAGAAATCCTCGGCGGTGTGCTTGCGCCCGATAGCCTCGAGTATCGCGTTGTTTAGTGTCTGCGGGTTTATGCTGATGCGCGAGACACCGCAGCCGACCGCAACCGCTATTTTCTCGGCGGTTATGGTGTCCGGCCGGCCAGCCTCGAGCGTCAGCTCCCGTAGATCCGACGGGTCGACATAGCAGCCGATATGCTCGAGCAGCTCGCGCAGCTGCTCCGCCGAAAGTATGGTCGGTGTGCCGCCGCCGATATAGACGGTCACCACGCGCAGACCAAGCTCGCGTATAAGCCCGAACATTCTGTCAATGTCGCGGTGAAGCCGCTCAAGGTACGCGGGGATCAGCGACAAAAGGCGCTTTGTGGCGTATGACACAAAAGAGCAATATGCGCAGCGCGTCGGGCAGAATGGGATTGAAATGTACACGCTGCACATGTTATCCTCAAGCGTTTTTGCTATATTGTGCTCGTTGCGCGCGATGGCGGTCAGCAGCGCCGCTTTTTTGGGATTGATAAGGTAGTTTGCCGTAAGCTCGCGCGCCGTGGCTTTGTCGTCGAGCCCACGCTCGATATATTGCCTGGCGATTTTGGCAGGCCGCACGCCGGTGAGCAGCCCCCACGCAGGGGTGTCGCCGAAAAGCTTGCTGCCCGCCTCTAGCATCGCGGCGCCGAGCGCGATATGCTCGGTGCGGCGACGGCTGAGAGGCTCGCTCGATTCGTAATGCCTGAACGCCTCGGCGTACGACTCGCCAAGCTCGGTTTTTATCTTAACGGTAGCGCGCACCCCGCTTTCCACTTCCGTCATCGTCATCTTCACGACCGGAGTCGAGGGCAAAAGCGGCTCCGACTCGGAAAACTTCGAGGTGGGGAAGAAGAGAAGGCAGAGCGCCTGCGCGTAGTATTTATTTACATTGCCTTCGGTGATAAGTTTCATCGCTTTTATACCAAAAAATACGGTTAAATCTATTTCAGTTGGCGGCTGTCGAGCACGAGCGTCACGGGGCCGTCGTTCTTAATGCTCACCAGCATGTCCGCGCCGAAAATTCCTTTTGCGACCGGCACGCCCTCGCCTGCGAGCGCGTCGCAAAACTTCTCAAAAAGAGCGTCCGCTTCAGCCGGCGGTGCCGCGCCCATAAAGTCCGGGCGGTTGCCGTGCACGTAGTTTGCTATAAGCGTGAAGTTCGGCACGACCAGTGCCGAGCCGCCTATGTCTTTTACGGATTTGTTGAGCTTGCCGTTTTCATCGGAGAAAACGCGAAGCTTTGAAATTTTCGCCGCAAGCTTTTTTGCGTCGGCTTCGGTATCGCCTGCCGCGACGCCGAGCAGCACGACGCAGCCCGCGCCGCATTCCCCGACAACTTTGCCGCTAACGGCTACCGACGCTTCGGCGACGCGCTGAAATACCGCTACCATGGCTGCTCTTTCTCCTTTCTGCTGCGCATATAAAGGTATACGCCAATCGACACGGCAGCGACGGCGGCGCCGATGCCGAGGCCGATATAAACCTGTCTGCGGAACACTTTATATGATGCCGCCAAGTCGATGTTCACGTTGTTGTTTTTCGCATATTCCGCCGCGTACTCGTTGTCGGACACATCAAGCGTCAGACGCTCGCAAGTCATAAACGCGTCGTGGCCGATTTCTTTGACCGACGGGGGGATGTAAAGGTGCTCAAGGCTTATGCACCCCTCAAACGCACGGTCGCCGATAACCTCAAGCGTGTCGGGAAGCTCAACCTTTGTCAGCTGTTTGCAGTTACGTAGCACGGCTTCCGGCAGCACCATAACCCCGCGCCCGAATTTAATCGAGCGCAGGGAAGGGCAAGCCGAAAACGCCGCGCGACCGATTTCGGTGACCGAGTCGGGAATGGTTATAGTATAAATGTACGGCTTGCCGAAAAACGCGCCCTCGCTTATGGCGCGGACATTCCCGCCGTCGATAATCGGGGGGATTTTCACGTTAAAACTGGTGCCGTTGTAACCGACGATGATTATGTCGCCGGTTTCATTACCATCCTCGTCGGTATAAGGCAGATAGAGAATCCCGCTTTCGGTTTCCTTGACGACGACATCGAAAAACTTGCTGATTTTCGGGATGACCACAGTTTCTGCATCTGTTTCGGCGGGACTCTTTTCGCCGCCTTCTTCGGATATGCCCCTTCCGGGCAAAACGGTGTCATAATACTGTGCCGGGTCGCCGGGCTTATTAAGCCTCGCTCCGCATGAGGCGAAGGCAAAAGCCAAGGCTAATGCTAATATCGCGAGCACAATTTTCTTCATAATTCAATATCCTCAAGCGAAAACGCTTTTTGGGGATTCGCGTTGCCGGGGCTAGTTTCGCGCTCAAATTCGGCTTCCGCGGGGATGCCGCCGTCGTATGCGGTCTTCAGCGTCACAACTCCGCTGCCCATTACTTCTTCGAATGTCGCCTTTGGGTTTTGAAGCAGGATGTTTAGCACTTGCATATAGTCTCTTATAATCTCGCGCGGCGTTATCATGCTGTCCGCGCCCGCTCGCGCAAGGCAGGTTTTAAGGAACTCTACCTGCTGCTGCGTCGTTATGCGCGGCTCCCACGAGTGCGCCATGCCGTGAAGTTTCGTGATACGTGCGATAAGCGCCAAAAGCTCGTCGTCGGACAGCCTGCGCAGCCTTATGACGGGGCCGAGGATGTTTTTGTAGTCGAGGTTAGCAAACCTGCCGTCTGCCAGCCGCGAGCGCAGCGCCTCGTAGCTGAAAAGACCGCGGCGCGGGTCCTCGAGAAACTGCGGCGTCCCGCCGAGTATAATCGCAAGCCCGGGCGCGCGCCCGCCCAGCGCGTCGTTGAACATCGAGAGCAGCTTTTCGTAGTTGTTCTCGCGCGCGGTGCGGTTTGAGATTTTATAAAGGTTTACGCACTCATCGACAAATACGGCAAGCCCGCGGTAGCCAATCTTGCGGACAAATACCGCGAGGAGCTTTATATAGTCATACCAGTTCTCGTCGCCGATTATGTCGCCGACGCCGAGCGCGGCGCGGGCTTCGGTTTTGGTCGTAAACTCGCCGCGCAGCCAGCGCAGGCAAGCCGAGCGCTTCGCTTCTGACTCATCTGAATCCGAGCTCGAAGCTTCGTAGTAAAGCGTCAGCACCCGCGCGAAATCAAATCCTCCGACCTGCCCCTCAAGCTCTCGACCAAGCGAATAGACGCGCGCCTTTAGCTCCACGTCAAACTGCGCGCTGCCTGGCTCAAGCCCCGACGCCGCAAGCTCCGATCGCAGCTCGGACAGCCATTTTGAAATGATGATAGTCAGCGCGCCGCCGTCGGGCGCCGCTTTGGAGGCAAGGTTTTTAATAAGCTCGCGGTATGTCGCAAGTCCCGCCCCCTTGCCGCCGCAGAACCTGCGCTCGGGGGAAAGGTCGCAGTCGGCGGTGACAAAGCCGCGCTCGACCGCATAGCTGCGGATGAGCTGCATGAGAAAGCTCTTCCCGCTCCCGTATTTGCCGATTATAAAACGCATCGAGCTGCCGCCCTCGTTTATAAGCTCGAGGTCGCCGAGCAACGCGTCTATTTCTTCGGCGCGGCCGATTGCAATATATGGCGCGCCGGTGCGGGGCACAACGCCCGCCGCGATTGAGTTTAGCAGGGCATTTAGTATCCTTTTTGGGATTTTTTGCTCTTCCATCTAAACACTCCGCCGCGTCCTACGCGCGGCCAAAATGCTCGTCAAGTTCAAAGACATAGTCTGGGACAAGCCTCCAGCCTGCTTTTTCGTCAGGCTCGGCAGCTATGTCGCCGATTATGTCATATGCGTACTCGTTCAGCTTTTCTATTAGTGTGTCGGGCAATATGTTAAGCCGCTCGGCAAGCGCGATGAAGCCGCCCGTGTCGCCGTCTCGTAAAAATGCGAAAGCCTGCCGGCAAATATCAAACTCCGAGCCACCCTCTCCGCTAGCCTGCCCGCCGCCGGCAAGGATTCTTGTATCCGAAAGCAGCGCTCCATTTAGCTTTTCATTTTCAGCCAAGCTGCTTTCGGGCGGTACGGAAGCCGGCAAATCTTTTGCCGAATCGTTTATTTGCTCCGCCGCCGGCTCGTCGAAAGCCTCGATAAGCTTTTTGGTTGTTTCCCATGAGCTTCGCTCAAGCTCAAGCGCGGCTTCAGGCGAGATGCCGTGCGAGTCCGCCTCATAATAGCGCTCGTACTCCGGCGGCTCTTCGTCTTTTTTCTTGCGGCTTGCGCGGAGCGGCGCGAAATACTCCGCTATATATTTTTTTGCGGACTCCGGCAGGTTTGGCGTGCCAAACCGCGACTTAATGCCGAGCATCGCGCGGACGTTGTTCTCGGCATATTTTACCATATCGGTGACGATATAGCGCAGCTCGGGCGATCGCGTGCAGGAAAAATAAACTACCTCAATTTTGCGCTTTATCTCATACGAGCAAAGCGCGCCGGAGTATGCGTCCCGTACCGCGCGCTGGCGTATCCCATAGCTTTTCAGCGCTGAGCCGAGCAGGTTTAAGCCGTGCGGGCCTTCATTCCCGGTCGCTTCCTCTTGGAGCTTTTTGCAGGCGTAAAGGAAGGCGCCGCGGATATGCTCCTCGAACAAGTGGCGGTTTTCGTCGGTCATATATTTGCTGTGCCGCCAGTCGTAGCCAGAGTTAAAGCAGAAGAGCGCCTCGGCGAAAGGCATGTCTGAGCTGTCATTGCAGCCTACGTAAAACTCCTTAAACCTCGCGGCGGCTATGATTTGCGGGTATATCGCTTTCAGCCGCTCATACGGAACCGGCAGTTTGTGGATGAGGCAGAGGTCGCATACCCATTCGGAAAGGTACCTGTCGAGCCTTGGGTGCTGCACCCTGTAGCCGAGCCATACGTCGCAAAGGCGGCTTAGCACCTCGTCCGGGCTTAAGACGTCCGAAAGGTTTATAAGCTCGTAAATATAAAGCATTACATAGCCGAAATCGGTGGGTGGGAACTTGCCTTCGCGCACGAGCGAGCGCCAATAAAAGTACCATGCCCTCTGGTCGGCATTTAGCTGGACATACTGCGGCATAAAAGAGAAAAAGGGCGCCGGCCGGCATTCCTTTGCCGGATAGTCGAGGTATCGGCGCGCGTCGCTTCTAAAACGCTCGTAGAAAGTGTAAGGTGAAGGCCACTCGGATACCCGCACTTCGAAAATTAGCCTGTTATAGTCGGGCGTGTAGGTGAGATACGGTTGATTTTCGCCTTGCGCTGTGTTGGCGTGTGGGACGGCTTCGCCGCCGTTATCCCATGGCGAGATTCCCGGCGGGCGGTTGACGGCAGGCTCGCCGCTTTTTTCACCTTCACCCAAGCCGGGCTGGGCGGCACGGGACAAATCCCGCTCGGCGGCGGTCTCTGGGAACGGCTCAAGATCGCTGCCGCGCACAAGCAGCTTGTCGCGCATAAGCTCTTCAATCGTGGGCTTTTGCGGTTGGCTTTTTGCTTTGCCTTCAGTCCGGCGGGGGATTTTGGCGCCTTCTTCGGGCTCTTGTGCGTCGCCGTCCAAAATGCGCAAGAGAGCGGTGCCGGTGTCGTGATAGAAGCGGCGCAGCTTGCGCCTGGGACGCGTGGGCTCAAGGTCCCAAAACTCGTCGGGGCCGAGATCCCGGCCTTTATCGCTCACGTTCGGCACCTCGCTTTACGGTATTATCCATCTTATCATATTATTTTAGCATTATGGCGCGCCCTTGTCAATAAAGCCGCTGGAATTTATACCGCGCGTTGCCGCATGGTAGGGTTGTTTTTTGGCAAATTTATCTATGATTCTTGTAATAAAATATGATTTAAGCTATAATAATTACAAATATAAACGGGGACATGAGGTGAACATAATGCCGGTCGTATCTGCTATAATGGTTCCGCATCCGCCACTCATCGTTCCGGAAGTCGGCCGTGGGGAAGAGCGGAAGATTTCTGCCACTATCGCCGCATACAATACCGCGGCGAAGTTTTTGAAAGACTCGCAGCCCGAGACAATTGTGCTGACCACGCCGCACAGCCTTTTTTACTCAGATAGGTTTCACATATCGCCCGGCGAGTCGGCAAAGGGCAGCTTTGCTTCGTTTTTGGCGCCGAGCGTGCGGATAACCGTCGATTACGACACCGAGTTTGTCGACGCTCTCAAGAAGGAGGCGGCGAAAGTCGGGCTTCCCATCGACACCTCGCCGGAGCGCGACCCCACGCTCGACCACGGCGCGATGGTCCCGCTGTATTTTATTCAGAAAGCGTACAGGCTTGGCAAGCTGCCCGCCGTCGTGCGGATAGGCCTTTCGGGGCTGCCGCTGACCGAGCATTACAGGCTCGGCATGCTTATCTCCGAAGTTGCGGACAGGCTCGGACGGCGCGTAGGCTTTGTCGCGAGCGGCGACCTTTCGCACCGGCTGCGCGAGGACGGGCCGTATGGTTACACGCCAGAGGGCCCGCAGTACGACGACAGGATAATGAACGTGATGGGCGAGGCAAACTTCGGCGAGCTTTTCGAGTTTGGCGAGGCGTTTTGCTACGCGGCGGGCGAGTGCGGGCACAGGTCGTTTACGATAATGGCTGGCGCGCTCGACCGGCGCGCTGTAAAAGCCGAGCGGCTGTCGTATGAGGGGCCGTTCGGCGTTGGGTACGGCGTCTGCATTTTCGAGCCAGGCGCGGCAGACCCGTCGCGCTGCTATCTCGAGTGCACTGCCAACACGCCTACCGCGCGCTCGTCTAACGATAGCGGCGACCCATATGTAAAGCTTGCGAAGCTCACGGTTGAAACTTATGTCCGCGAAGGCAAACGCGCCAAAGTGCCTGACGGGCTGCCGGAGGAGCTCACCGGCCGCCGTGCGGGCGTCTTCGTGTCGCTGCACATCCGCGGCAGGCTGCGCGGCTGCATCGGCACAATTGAACCGACGACCCCAAGCGTCGCGGAGGAGATAATCCAAAACGGCATCAGCGCCTGTTCGCGCGACCCTCGCTTTGAGCCGGTTTCGCCCGAAGAGCTGCCGCTGCTTGAGTACAGCGTCGATGTTTTAAGCGAGCCCGAAAGGATTGACTCGCCGAGCCTGCTTGACCCTAAACGCTACGGAGTCATAGTGGAGTACGGGTTCAGGCGCGGGCTGCTGCTCCCCGACCTTGAAGGCGTCGACACCGTAGAGGAGCAGATTGACATAGCGCGGCGCAAGGCGGGTATAGGGAAAAACGAGCCGTATACGCTATACAGGTTTGAGGTAGTGCGGCATGTCTGAAGTGACCTGCCACGTATGCTTCCGGCATTGCCAGATGAAAGAGGGCCAGCTTGGTTTTTGCGGCGCGCGGGCTTGCAAAGGTGGGCAGAGCGCCTGCGTAAATTACGGCAGGGTGACATCGATTGCGCTTGACCCGGTAGAGAAAAAGCCGCTTGCGCGCTTTATGCCCGGGAAAACGGTGCTTTCGGTCGGCAGCTACGGCTGCAACATGAACTGCCCGTTCTGTCAAAATGACTCGATTTCGCGCGCGTGCGCGGACGACGTGCCTTGGCGCTATATCCCTCCAGACGAGCTTGCCGCGCTCGCCAAGGCGAGAAAGCCTTTCGGCAACATCGGTGCCGCTTTCACATATAACGAGCCGATGATAGGCTACGAGTATGTGCGCGACGCCGCAGCGGCTGTTAAAGCTCAGGGCATGGCTAATGTCGTTGTGACAAACGGCGCGTTTTCGCAAGAGGTGCTCGAGGAAGTTTTGCCGTATATAGACGCGTTTAATATAGACCTCAAGTGTTTTACCGCCGAAGGCTACAGAAAGCTTGGTGGCGACCTAGACATGGTGCTAGCGTTTATTAAGACGGCGGCAAAAAGCGCACATGTCGAGCTGACGACGCTAATAGTGCCGGGTCTTAACGACAACGAGGGCGAGATAAGGGAGCTTGCCGCGTGGGTAGCGTCGGTCGACCGCTCTATACCGCTGCACATCACAAGATTTTTCCCACGCAGCCGCTACAGCGACCGGCAGCCGACGCCGATAAGGACGCTTTACAGGCTCGCCGACGTGGCGCGCAAGGTTCTCGACACCGTGATTTTAGGCAATATCTGATAAAAATAAATAAAGCCGGGAACGGCGAAAACCGCGGTTCCCGGCTGATTTTGTCCTAATTATTTCCTGAAGCAGTCGCTGCAGTAAACTGGACGGTCGGTTTTGGGCTCGAAGGGCACCTTGCAAGCCTTGCCGCACTCGGAGCATACGGCGTCGTACATCTGGCGTGCGGGCTTACCGCGACGCGCGTCGCGGCAGGGTTTGCAGCGCTGCGGCTGATTGGTCAGTCCCTTTTCGGCGTAGAACTCCTGCTCGCCGGCGGTGAAGGTGAATTCGGCGCCGCAGTCGCGGCAAACGAGCGTTTTGTCTTTGTACATTACTAATACTATACCTCAAATAAAAATTGTGCCGCGGAGCCAGCGCTCGCGCGGCACAGCGTATCTATTATATGCTATGCGCGCATATAAGTCAACTCTTTTTCAAAAAATATATTTGTTAATTAAATGTAAATATTGAAAGATTCGATTGAATTGTTTATAAGTCTTGCGTCAAACTATTATAAATAGCCTATTTGGAGGTAATGTATGTCCAAAATACTAAAATCCGTCTCGGGCGTACTGAGCGGTGCAGGCAGGGCAGCAAAAGCATATCCCGCTACCGTCCTTTGCGCCGTGGCGTTTGCCGTCATCAGCCTGCTACAGATACAATTTGACTTGTCAAGATACGAGTTCGTACTAAGCTGCATGAAATGGGCACTGGCGCTTGGCGCGATATTCGGCATGGCGGCTGTTGCGGCGCAAGAGTGTTACTTTTCGCAAAAAAACGCGCCGCTCGCCTCCAACCTGCTCGCTCTCGGCGTCGCGGTGATTGTATATATTGCCCTATACTTAAGTGGCGCCGGCGAAGGCAGGGTCTCCGAAGCGGCCGGTATGCGCGTTTTAGCCGCTATGTTCGTTTCGATTGTAGCCTATGTGATGATTGCCGGGCGCCGCTCGGAGGAGACAGACTTTGTTCGCTCGCTGTTTATGGCGCATAAATCGTTTTTCATTGCGTTCATATATGGGCTTGTGGCGTTGGTAGGCGCAAGCGGGGTCGCGGGCGCGGTACAGGGGCTCATTTACCCTGACATGTCTAGCAAGGTATACGGCTATATAACCACGCTCGCCGGGCTATTGGCGTTTCTGCTTTTCGTCGGATACTTCCCGCCACTCGGCGCAGGGAAGGCGCCCGAGCGCCGCGAGCAAGCGCAGCGTAAGCCACAGTTTATCGCCATGCTTCTCTCATATATCCTCATCCCCATAATGCTTGCGCTGACCGTGGTTCTTTTGATTTGGGCGCTGCTGAACGTTTTTGGGATAACAAAATCCGATTTCGGCGAGCTTGCGGCTATCGCGGCGGCATATACCATCGGCGGGTTGTGGCTGCACGCGATGACGTCCGACAGCGAGGCTGGAGTGGCGAAGCTTTACCGAGCCGTCTACCCCGTAGCGGCGATTATAATACTCATCTTCGAAGCGTGGGCAGTAATAAGGCGCCTTTTGCTTTTCGGGCTTAAGACGACGGAGTATGCATTCATACTGATTTGGGTTCTTGCGGCGGCAGGCAGCTTGCTGCTTTTAGCGATGCGCGACAGGGATAGGCGCAAGCAGGCGCACCGGGCGATCGCCGCCGTTGCGTGCGCGCTTGTCGTGGTAGCCGTGCTGCCCGCGGTCGGGTATATCGATCTGCCGGTCGCGGCGCAGGTGGCAAGGCTACAGTCGCTGCTTGAGAGTGAAGGTATGCTCAAGGACGGCAAGCTCATCCCCGCGGCTGAGATGCCAAGCCCTGCAGCCCGCGCCGCGATAACCGACGCGGTGGACTTTCTCGCATACTCGGAAGGGAAGCTGCCCGCGTGGTTTGACAAAGATTTGGCATACGGCGAAGTCTTCCGCGAAAAGATGGGCTTTGACAAGCTTTGGCTCAATGAGGACGGCACTCCGTCGGGGGGCGATTTGCCGCACGGGATTTTCCTTTACGCCGAGCCTGAGGCTATAAGAATCGAAGAATTCACTTGGGCGGTTAATTTGACCGGCAGGCAGGCAGACGTGGTCGTCAAAACAAACCGCGGCGAGTATATAATTTCATGGCAAAATACCGTCGACAAAGGCAGCCCAAGCATAAAGATAACGCTTGATGGCAATGTTGAAATCGAGCGTTCGCTTGAGGATTTTATAAGCCAGCTTGCGGACAAATACTCGGCAAGCAGCGATAAGGGCACCATAGCCCAAAGCGAGCTTTTGATCGAGCTTGAGGGGCAAAACATTTATGCCCTGTTGACTCTCTCCGAGGTGTCGATATCCGAATACGAAGGCAAGCGCAGCGTTTGGGTATCGCCGTCGATGCTGTATATAAAAGAGAAGTAAAAAACTAAAAAATAAAAACCCCGCTTTCCCGGCGGGGTTTTTTATGGGTAGTTATTTATAAAAATTCTGGTGCAGGCGGTCTACAAGCTTTAGCACGCTTCTTATGTAATCGTCAACCTCGCTTCCGCCCTCGTCAAGGTTGGTGAGTATCACGACCACATAGGGGTTTTTATCGAACACTATGCCCATGTCATGGTATGCATCCACATCCCAGCCGTATTTGTGCGCGACGGGCTTGCCCGGCACCGCTGCGGGTATGAGCACGCGGTGGTTGCTTTTGACCATCGCGTCGTACATAAACTGCGCGTATGGCGAGTCGCCACTAATAAACTCGTATATGGCGAGCATTACTTTGCCGCCGTCGGAAGCGGTCATCGTCGAAAGGTCCCGTCGCATTGCGGTCGTTCCAAGCCGCGACGCCAGCGCGCGGAAGCCATCGGTGCCGTATTTCTTTTTAAGCTGCGCATACGCGACATTGTCGCTTTGCGAGAGCAAAAGCTCGATAAGCTCAAGGTATGTATACTCTGTACCCTCGGGCTGCTTTGTTATTATGCCCGAGCCAGTTTGAGCGTCCGCGGCGGTGTAGGTGTAAATCTCGTCGAAGTCGTAAACACGCTTTTCAGCTGAGCCTGTTATCTCCGCCGTCGCCGCCTCAAGAAGCGAGAGGGCAAACGGCGCTTTAAGGCAGCTTGCTGAGTAAAACACTTCGCCGTCGTTATATGAGTATGTATACCCGCGCGTTATGTCTTGGTAGAAGAGCGCTATTTTCGGGTACTCCTCAACTGTTACTTCGGCTTCTTCGCCTGTTTCTGTCGTCTCGAGCGTCTTTATCCGTCTCGGCGGCGCGCCGTTTTTGAGCAGCTCTTCAAGCTCGGAGATTATCTCAAACTGCGCGCTCATGTCGACTTTATATACCCGCCCGAGCCGCTCGAGGTCTTCGCGCATCCTGTTTATCTCGAGCTGTTTTTCTTCGAGCCGGGCTTCGAGATTTGAGATTTGTTCAAGCAGCTCCTTGTAGCGCTTGTCGGAGTCGGCGAATGAGCTTATAAGCTCATTTTTTTCTTTCTGGAGCTTAGCCGCCTCCCTCTCAAGCTCGATTATCCGCACCTCAAGCGAGCTTATCTCGGCTTCTGCGCTCTCCGATATGCTCTCTGCGTCATGCTCGAGGGTTTTATATGCCTCGGTCGCCGAGCTGTACCTTGCAACAAACACCAGCGCGACGGCGAGGGCTGCGGTAAAAAGCACCGCGAATACGGCGGCGAGAGCGGCGACCGGCGTGCCGTACTGAAGCCTGCGCCTGCTTGGCAAATTGCCCCTATTCATACTTGGCATCACTCCCCCAAGCAGCGCTAAAGCTCGCCTTCGGCATGGCGCGTGACATGGCAGCCTATATTGACCGCGACCGGTAATCCGGCTATATGCGTTGGCCGGGCGATGATTTTGACCGCTAGCGCGGTAGTTCGCCCGCCGAAGCCTTGCGGTCCGATGCCGGTGGAGTTGATGCGCTCGAGCAGCTCTTCCTCAAGAGCGGCGTACCGCTCGTCGGGGTTGCGGTAGTCCGCCGGCAGCGTGAGAGCGCGCTTTGCGTCAAGCGCCGCCGACTCGAACGTGCCGCCGATGCCGACCCCTACGACGATTGGAGGGCAGGGGTCCCCGCCCGCTTTCTGCACGGTTTCGACGACAAAATCCGACACGTCGCGGGCGGTCGCGGCCGGCGTGAACATTTTAATCGCGCTTTTGTTCTCGCTGCCAAATCCTTTCGGCGCGGCGATGATGCGCAGCTTGTTGCCTGGGACAATCCGCGTATGGATCACCGCCGGCGTGTTGTCGTTTGTGTTTTTCCTTGAAAACAGCGGGTCGCCTACGACGGAGCAGCGCAAATACCCGCCGAGGTACGCAGCCCGCACGCCGGCGTTTATTGCCTCCTCAAAATTTCCGCCGGTAATATGCACGTCTTGCCCAAGCTCCACAAAGACAACGGCAAGCCCGGTGTCTTGGCAGATAGGCACGTTATAGACTTTTGCGGCTTTGAGGTTTTCGCATAGCCGGCATAGGATTTGCTTTCCAAGCGGGTCGGGCTCGTTTTGCGAGGCGTCCTCAATAAGCCCCGCTAGGTCTGGGGGAAGGGTATAATTCGCTTCGACAAACAGTCGCTGGACAAGTTTTGTTATGTCGCTTGCTTTAATTTCCCTCATGTTTTGACCATAAATACTTACATGATCCGGTGCGGAGGAGCCGTACCGGAGCGCGGTTTTAAGCTTCTTTTTTGCCGTTTATCCATACGGCGGCGGGGCGGCTCATCACGTTCAGCGGGTCGCCCAGCCAGACCGCAAAATCTGCGTCTTTGCCGATCTCAAGCGAGCCGACGCGGCTGTCGATGCCTAAAATCTTAGCAGGGTTTATCGTGATGGCGCGCAGCGCGGCTTTTTTGTCCATGCCCGCGCGCACCGCGAGCGCGGCGCAAAGCGGCAAATACTGCAGTGGTATCACCGGATGGTCGGTCGTTATGCCGATCAGCACGCCGGCGCGGTCGAGTATGCCCGGTGTCTCAAATGACAGCGAGCGCAGCTCGGGCTTTGAGCGGTCGGAAAGCGTCGGGCCGGAAAATGCGGTGACGCCCTCCGCGGCAAGTATATCGGCGATAGCTGCGCCGTCGGTGCAATGCACGATAGAAAAACGCAGGCCAAACTCCCGGGCTATCCGGATAGCGGTGAATATGTCGTCTGCGCGATGGGCGTGAAAATGCGCGGGCAGCTCTCCGCGGATTACCGGGAGCAGTGCGTCGCATTTTGCGTCGTATTCGGGCTCGGAGGGCTCGTCCGGCTCGTCGTCGCCCGTGGCGCGGGCTTTCTCAAGCTCCCGGTTATATTTGTCTAGCGCTATGCGATATTTGTTCCACGCTTGGTCATATTTTTTCGTTTTCTGCAAATATTCCCGGATGATGGACGCGGTAGCCATGCGGGTCTCGGGCGCTTGGTTTTTGCCGTGGTATACGTTTTTTGGGTTTTCGCCGAGCGCGAACTTCATCGCGACCGGCGCGGTGACGATCATGTCGTCAATCCGCTTGCCCGCGGTTTTGATAGCCGCAATCTGCCCGCCGATAGGATTGGCGCTTCCTGGACCGGCGGCGACGCAGGTTATGCCGCCAGCGCGCGCCTCTTCAAAGCACCTGTCGAGCGGGTTGATGGCGTCGATAGCGCGGAGCTGGGCGGTGCAGGGGTCAGTAGCCTCGTTGACGTCGTCGCCCTCGAACCCTAGCGAGTCCTCGCAAAGCCCGAGGTGGGTATGCCCGTCGATAAATCCGGGGTAAATCGCGGCGTCGGGGCCGAAAGCCTTCTGCCCGTCGATGACTTCGCGCCCCTCGGGCAGGCTCGGCTCGCCCGGGCCTATGCCGGTGATTTTGCCGTCACAAAACGCGATGAAGCCGCGGTCGATGTCGCCGACCGACGGTGACATTGAGTAAATCGGTATGTTTTTTATTATTGTCGTCTTCATGTTTCTCTGTATGTGATGAAGTATTTTTTTGAAAATACAAAATGTCAGTAGCGCCCGACTTCGGAAAGGTAGCGGCCCGCCGAAGTTGCGGCAAGCGCGCCGTCGGCGGTAGCCGTGACGATTTGCCGCAGCGGGGTATTGCGCACGTCACCCGCCGCGAACACGCCGGGAATATTAGTTCGCATGAGCGCGTCAACTTCGATGCTGCCGTCGGGCGCAAGCGCGATTGTGCCGGGCGGTATAAAAGAGGTGATTGGCGTGCTGCCGATAGCGATGAATATCGCCGAAACGGGCAAAGAGAACTCGCTGCCGTCGGAGCGGCGCACGCGTATGGACTCGACTTTGTCGCCGCCTTCGATTTCCGAAACTGTCGCGCTCAGCACAAGCTCGACGTTGGGCTTTGATTTTGTGCGCTCGACGTTTATCGCCGAGCCGCGGAACTCATTCCTGCGGTGGATGAGGTACACTTTCCGGCATATCTCAGAAAGGTACTGCGCGTCTTCAAGAGCGGTGTCGCCGCCGCCGCATACCGCGACGTCAAGCCCTTTGAAAAACCCGCCGTCGCAGGTGGCGCAGTATGAAACGCCGCGTCCGGCGAGCCTTTCTTCGCCGGGCACGCCGAGCTTGCGGTTCTCAGAGCCGCTGGCGATGATAAGCGCCCGACAGGTGTACTCGCCCGAGTCGGTTATAACAGCCTTATCTGGCCCGTCGCCGAAACGCAGGCTTGTCACCTGCTCGTAAACTATTTTTGTCCCCGCTTCCTCGGCTTGGGTGAGCATTGCCATAGATAAGGACGGCCCTTCGGTGCCGGGAGTGCCGGGGTAGTTTTCGATTTCAAGCGTTTGGTTCAGCTTGCCGCCGGGCAGCCCGCCCTCGAAAAGGGTGACGGAGTAGCCGGCGCGGCGGCAGTACAAAGCGGCGGTAAGGCCTGCGGGGCCCCCGCCGATTACGATTACGTCGCTGTGAGTATCCATCATTTTACCGGTCTTTTGTCCTATTTATCGTTATAAACTATTATTTCATCTGGCATGCAATATCCGAGCTTTTCCCGCGCAATCGAGATTATGTAGTCTTTGTCGTATGGGCTTTCGAGCAGCTCCTTTAATCCCTCGTTGAACTCCTCTTGCTCCTCAATTAACGCTGCAAGCTCGTCCCGCTGTTCGCGCAGTTTATTAAAGTCAAATTGCAGCTTGACGATTGTAACAACGCAAAAGCTCACAAACGCGAGCACCGCGGCTTTTATAAATATATTTGAGAATTTATACTTTTTCATTTCTCGCGGTTTTATTTATAAAGCAGTTTATTATAGCGAACAAGCGTCCGTTTGGTATAGGCGGAAAGCAAAATGAGCCTTATCGCGTGCTCTATGCGGTCAAAAGCTGCGGCTGCAAGCTTTGCGATTGGCGAAAATAGAAAGAGCAGCAGCCGGCAAAACCGCCTTATGAGCTCCTTTATAAACGCGATTATCGCGTCCGCAACAGCCATAACGAGCCGGCCGACCGTGAAATAATAGGCGGCAAACCCGCCGATCATAAAGGCGATTGCGGAAAGGCGGATCCGGCCGGAATTAAATTTGTAAAAGAAAATTGCCGATGCCGCGGTTGCGATTAAGAAAAAGAGGATGTCCTGAAAAAATACAAATAAAGCCGACGTGATGCTATTCTCCGCAAAGCGGGTGGCGCGCCGCAATATCCTAAAGAGGTCGAACAGCGCACCAAAAACGCAGCCCAGCGCCGCGGCGTAAACAAACAGTGCGGCAAGCTCGGTTTGCTCGACGTAAGTTATTATACCCATTATTTGCCCGATCCGAAGAGGCGGCGTTTTGCGGGCTTTACCGCTTGGTCGCTATAAAACAGTCCGGTGATTGTGCCTTCGACGATGAGCTTGCCTTCCTCAAGCTCGAGCTTGACGATGTTGAGGTTTTCGCCGTCGATGGTTAGTTCGCCGAGCTCGGTGCGCAGCGCTATTGTGCGGTCGTCGAAACTGATAACGCCGGTGACGCCGTCGAGCGTTGCGCGGTTTCTATTGTTTAAAATTAAGTTATGGGTGCCGGCTGTGCTGGTCATTTTGCCATACCATGCCTTTCTCGGGAGACTTGCGGTACAAGTATATTCGCGCGCCCCGCACGGTATGACTGAGCAAAGCCGCTGCTGCGGCAGCTTTGCGGAAAGCCGGGCTGCCCGCAGCCGTTTACGCTTCTTCGAGCACCTCGTACATTCCGGCGGCTTCGGCTTTCCCGGCATGCTCGCGGACGTCGAGCACCCGGACGCGCAGCTTGCGCGTGCCGAAGGTGATTTCGATTATGTCGCCCACTTTGACGTCGTACGACGCTTTGACAACCCTGCCGTTTACGGTAATATGTTCGTTGTCGCAGGCTTCGTTTGCGACAGTCCGGCGCTTTATGAGCCGGGACACTTTAAGAAATTTGTCAATTCTCATGTTTATGTGCAAAATGCGGATTTCGACGGTACATTTGGAGAAGGGGGAAAAGCAGTATCGCCTTCCCCCGACGCCAAGTTATAAAAGCTAAAACTGTCTTTATGCCTTACTTGCCGGACGAAGATTTAAGGGTTTCCTTGAGCGTTTTGCCCGCGCTGAAAGTGACGTGCTTTGACGCAGCGATGGTCATCGGCTCGCCAGTGTAGGGGTTGCGGCCGACATGCTCGGCGCGGGTTTTGACTTCAAATGTCCCAAATCCCACTATCTGCACTTTTTCGCCCGAGGCGAGAGCGGAGATTATTGCGTCGATAACCGCGTTGACGGCTGTGTCCGACTCTTTTTTAGTCATGCCGGTTTTTGCGGCAACTTCGGAGATAAGCTCGGATTTAGTCATTGCCAAAAATCCTTTCAAAGTGATTTAAGTTCAATGTATAGTGTATCATCTTTTGGCTATTTTATCAAGTGCTTTTATAAAATTCTGCGTATTTTCTACCGTTTTTTACAGTGAAAAAATATGCCAGCTCCGCCAGCCGCCGCAATTCACAAAGCCACTCGGTTTATGTCGGCGGGAGGGCTAGCCGGCTCGGCGACTCTGCGGCTTTTGGCAAAAGCGGAATCGACAAGTTTCGCCTAAAAAAGCAAAGTAAGCTTATGCTGCATTTTCGTTATTCGCTAAAACTTGCGGATGAACCGCTCGCAAGCGTCGTAAAGCGCCTGCTCTGGGTCGACGCCATGCTTTTTAGCCGACGCGGCAAGCTCAAAAAGCAGCTCCCCGTAAAGCTCGTGCAGCTTTCCTTCGTCTTTGCCCTCGCAGCCCTCGGGCGAATACTTGGGGCTATACTTGCCGGTTTTCATCGCTTTGCCGGCGAGCTTTGCGGCGCGCATCAGTGCAGGAAGCGCGCGGGATACCCCGTCGAGCTCCTCGCGCAACGTGGACTGGTCCTTCGTTTGCCGCTTTATGGCGTCCCAATTTTTTATAACCGCCTCAGCAGTCTCGGCGACCGCAGCGCCGTCGCGCACCTCGCCGACCGCCGACTCATTTTCGGAGGTTACCCCGAAAACGTGCGGGTGCCGCACGATGAGCTTTCGGCAAATCTCGTCTACCACGTCGGAATAGGAAAACTCGCCCGCCTCTTCGGCAATGCGCGCGTGAAAGATTACCTGCAGCAAAACGTCGCCAAGCTCCTCGCGCAGCATTGCCGGGTCGCGCTTGTCTATCGCCTCGACCGCTTCGTATACTTCTTCGATGAAGTTGTTCCTAATGCTTTCGTGCGTTTGCTCGATGTCCCATGGGCAGCCGCCCGGCATGCGGAGGATTGCCATTATCTCGAGCAAGTCCTCCGTCGTGTAGCGCTCTTTGTCAAGCAGCGCCGCCGCTTTTTCGCTTATGCTCATACGTCGCTTTCTCCTAGTACCTCTCTATAGTGCCGGTAAAACCGCTCAAACTCGCCTAAATCGAGCGCCTCGCGGATTTTTTTCATGAGCTCATTGTAAAAGTAAAGGTTATGCATCACGCACAGACGCATCGCGAGCATCTCTTTGGCTTTGAAAAGGTGGCGGATATACGCCCGGCTGTAGCGCCGGCAGGCCGGGCAGCCGCATTTCTCGCTGATTGGGCCGGTGTCGTACATATACCTTTCGTTTGTAATGTTTAGCTTGCCATCCCAGGTGAAAAGCGTGCCGTGGCGCGCGTTACGGCTGGGCATGACGCAGTCGAAAAAGTCGACGCCGCGGTACACCGCCTCGAGGATATTGACCGGCGTGCCTACGCCCATAAGGTAGCGCGGCCGGTCGGCTGGCATCAGCGGCTCGACGACCTCGATTATATGATACATCACCTCTGCCGGCTCGCCGACCGCAAGCCCGCCTATCGCGTAGCCGTCAAGGTCTAGCTCGGCGATTTTTTTCATATGCTCTGCGCGCAAATCGTCGAAGGTGCAGCCTTGGTTTATCCCCCATAGCATCTGGTTGGGGTTGACGGTGCCGGGGAGGGAATTAAGCCTCGCCATTTCGGCTTTGCAGCGTACAAGCCAGCGGTATGTGCGGTCCGCCGCCTCTTTCGCATAGCTGTACTCGGCGGGGTTTTCGACGCATTCGTCAAACGCCATCGCAATCGTCGAGCCGAGGTTCGACTGTATCCGCATGCTCTCTTCGGGGCCCATAAAAATGGCACGCCCGTCGAGGTGGGAGTTGAAATAAACGCCCTCCTCGCGTATTTTGCGAAGTTTGGCGAGCGAAAATACCTGAAACCCGCCGCTGTCGGTGAGGATCGGCCCGTCCCAAGAGAAAAACTTATGCAGCCCGCCGAGTTCGCGGACGAGCGCATCGCCCGGACGGAGGTGAAGGTGGTATGTGTTTGACAGCACTATTTGGCAGCCAATCTCACGCAGGTCATCCGTCGACACCGCGCCTTTTATGGCGGCGACTGTCGCCACGTTCATAAAAACCGGCGTTTCGATTGTGCCGTGTACCGTCTCAAACCTGCCGCGCCTTGCGCGGCCCTCTTGTTTTAGCAGCGTAAAAGACATCTTCTAACCTTATATCGTCATTATTTAGAAATTTTTGTAGGCGGTATATACATTATGTCCTTAAAAACAGCTTTTCAAGCCAAGCCTTGCTGGCTTCGACCGCGACCGGGCGGCCGTGCGGGCAGACACGGACGGCAGGGTCGGTCATCACACGCTGAACCAGCCAAAAGAGCGAAGCCGCACTTCCGTCGTCGCGCCCGGCTTTCATTGCGGCTTTGCACGACGCGGTGTAAAGCGCCTGTTCGTAAAGCGCGTCGCGCTCAAGCCTCGGCGTGCCCCCGCCTTCGGCGAGCGCGGCAGCAAGCGTCGCGAAAAGCTCGCCCGCCGCTTCGGTAGAAAGCCCAGCCGGTATCTGTAAGAGCCCGAGCCTTCCGTCATCAAGCTCGACGTATCCATACCCGAGCGCGTCAAATTCAGCGGCAAACTCGCCGACCGCCGCGCGCTCCTGCGGCGATAATGCAACCTCGATCGGTATAAACAGCAGTTGCGACTGGGCATCGGCTTGGCTGTGGAGCCGTTTTTTCATGTCTTCGAACAAGACCCGCTCGTGTGCAGCGTGCTTGTCGATTATATAAAGCCGCTCGCCCGACTCGACGAAGATATAGCAGTTAAAAAGCACGCCGGCGATCCGGTAATCCTGACCCAAATCAAACTCAATTTTATCATGTGATTCCTCTTGCGGCTGGGCAGGCAGCGACAATTGAGACTGCGGCTCGGTTTTCCCGCTGGGCTGCGCAGGCTTTAGCGACTCGGCTGTGTCGATGGAAAAAAGCAGCTCGTCAAGCCGCGGCAGCTTTATAGGTTTGCTACCGGAGCCTTTAGCCTCATTTGGCTCGATAGAACTCGCAGCGCCGCCTACAATTTCAGCTTGCCCGCGAGAAGGGGATTTCCCCCTTGCGGCTTTGGACGTTTTTTGAGTATCCGAAGTTTTTGTCTCTGGCGCGGCGCCCGCAGCCTTCTCATCCGGCTTTTCGCTAGGCGCGCTTTCGCCGGCTGGCTCGCCTTGCTCGAGGAGGGCGGACGCGGGCGTGGTGTCGCCGTCGCGCTCGTTTTGCTCGAGCTTGCCGCTTATAATTTGGGCCATAGGTCCGAGGTCGTCGCCGGTAAGCTTGACGCGTGGCTCGCTGAGCTTTGTCAGCGGCAGCCTTGTCATAAGCGCGTTGCGGACAGCGCAGTATACCGCCTCGAACACAGCGCGCTCGTTTGAAAATTTGACCTCGAGCTTCGTGGGGTGCACGTTCACGTCGACGAGCGTCGGGTGTATTGCGATGTGCAGCACGCAAGCGGGGAACTTGTCGGCGGGTATGTACGACTCGAATGCCTGCTCGACAGCGGTGGAAATGGTAAGGCTTTTAATATATCTGCCGTTGACGAAGAAGTTTTCATAGTTGCGGTTGCCGCGCGCGGCTTCGGGCGTACCGATAAACCCCGTGACGTTTATCCCCTCGGTCATTTCGTCGACCGGCACGAGCCGGCGCGCGAAATCGCGCCCTAGCACCGCGTAGATCGCGTCCTCAAGCTTGCCGGTCCCGGCGGTTTCAAATTTTACCGTGCCGTCGGAAATATAGCGTATCGCGATGTCGGGCCTTGAGAGCGCGAGCTTTTCGACAATCGAGCTTACCGCCAGCGCCTCGCTCGAGTCTTTTTTTAAAAACTTAAGCCTCGCGGGCACGTTCGCGAACAGCTCCTCGACTATAACCGTCGTTCCGGCGGGCGCGCCGGTGTCGTGTACTTCTACCTCGCCGTCGGGCTCGCTGACAAGCAGCGTGCCTATCTGTTCTTTGCGCGTGCGCGTGATAATCCGCACGCGGGCGACGCTCGAGATTGCGGCGAGCGCCTCGCCGCGGAACCCGAGCGTCATAATCGACGCAAGGTCCGAGGCGTCTGATATTTTACTTGTCGCGTGCCTCTTTAGGGCAACTGGCGCGTCTTCGCGAGCGATGCCGCAGCCGTTGTCGGCGACGCGGATAAAGGTAATGCCGCCCCGCTTGATTTCGACCGTTATTTGTGTCGCGCCGGCGTCGACAGAGTTTTCAAGAAGTTCCTTTACGACCGACGCCGGGCGCTCGACCACTTCACCGGCGGCTATGAGGTTTGCAACCGATTGGTCAAGTATGTTTATCTTAGGCAATATAACGCACCTCGCGCCGCAAATTTTTTTGCGGCAGTTATTCTGCGAGCTTTTTCAGCTCGGAGAGGAGATTCAGCGCTTCGAGCGGGGTAAGCAGGTCGACGTCGACTTTAAGGAGCCGCTCGCGCACCTCGGCGGCTTTGATATCGTCGATTGTGATAGGCTCGCTTTCGGGTTTCGGCTCGGGCGGCGGAGCGGCCATTTTCGCGCGCTGTTCAAGCTGCTCGAGTACCTCCCGCGCGCGCCGGATTACCGTTTTCGGCACGCCCGCGAGCTTCGCTACCTCGATGCCGTAGCTATCATCGGTCGCGCCACGCAGGATTTTGCGCAAAAATATTATGTCGTCGCCCTTCTTTTTTGCGGCGATGTTGCAGTTGAAGATGCCCTCGACCTGCCCTTCAAGGTCGGTAAGCTCGTGGTAGTGGGTGGCGAATAGAGTTTTTGCGCCTATCTTTTTGCTTGCGGTATACTCGGCGACGGCACGGGCTATTGACATGCCGTCGAACGTGCTTGTCCCGCGGCCAATCTCGTCGTAGAGTATCAGGCTGCGCTTTGTCGCGTGCGTGAGGATATAGGCGACCTCGTTCATCTCAAGCATGAAAGTCGAGGTGCCCGAGGCAAGGTCGTCGGACGCGCCAACGCGCGTGAAAATCTTGTCGACGATGCCGATCCTCGCGCTCGACGCCGGCACAAAGGAGCCAATTTGAGCAAGCAGCACAATCAGCGCGACCTGGCGCATATAAGTGGATTTACCCGCCATGTTCGGGCCGGTTATGAGCATAAGCCTGTGATGCCCGCAGTCGAGGTATGTGTCGTTCGGCACGAACGCGCCCTCGGTAAAGCGCTCGACGACGGGATGGCGGCCGTCCTTTATATCAATCACGTCGCTGTAGTCGACCTCGGGCCGGCAGTAGCCGTACTCCGAGGCAACTTCGGCGAGGCTGCAGTATACGTCCAGCAGCGCTAGGGTCGCCGCGACGCGCTGGATACGCGGGGTCTCGGCGGAAACCCGCTCGCGCAGCTGCGAAAATAGCTCCTGCTCAAGCGCGGCGAGCCTGTCCGACGCGCCGAGTATCGTCTGCTCGGTTTCTTTAAGCTTTTCGGTAATAAACCGCTCGCCGCCCGCAAGCGTCTGCTTGCGTATGTATCGGCCGGGGATTTGCGAAAGGTTCGACTTCGATACCTCTATGTAATAACCGAACACGCGGTTGTAGCCAACTTTCAGGTTCTTTATGCCTGTAGCCTGGCGCTCCTCTTCGGCGATGCGCTCTATGTAGCTTTTGGCGTCCTTTACAATCTCGCGCAGCCGGTCGGCTTCCTCGCTTGCGCCCGGGCGTATGAAGCCGCCGTCGTGTACCGAAAATGGCGGGTCGTCGCAAATGGTTTTGTCTATATCCTCGCGCACGTCTGTTAGCTCGTCAAGCGAGTCGCGCAACGAGCAAAGCTCGGGGTCCCGGCAGTCGGCGAGCAGGGATTTTATCTCAGGCACGGCTGCAAGCGAGCTTGAGACCGCCTTCATATCGCGCGGGCCCGCTGTTCCGTATACAATTTTCGTCGTGAGCCGCTCAAGGTCGAGCACTTTCGACAAACACTCGCCGAGCTCTTTGCGAAGGATAAACGATGAGGCAAGCTCGCCGACCGCGCCCTGCCTGCGCTGGATTTTGTTGCAGTCGAGCAGCGGCGCCTCTATAAACCGCCGCAGCAGCCTTGCGCCCGCTGAAGTCCTCGTGCGGTCGAGCGCCCAAAGCAGCGAGCCTTTGCGTTCGCCGGTGCGCATGGTTTCGCATAGCTCAAGGCTGCGGCGGGTGTTGGGGTCGATCTCCATGTACTTGCGCTCATCGTAGACCGAAAGCTCGGTGATGTTGCCGAGCGCCGAGCGCTGGGTCTCCTCGACGTATCCGAGCAGCGCGCCGACCGCGCGGACCATCGTCAGCTCGCGCTCACTTGGCACGCCGGCGGAGGGGAAGCGGCCCGGGAACTGCGCTCTGACTCTGTCTAGCGCGGCGCCGCCGTCAAACCGCGAGGGGGCATTGTCGACGACCGCGCAACCAATCCGCTTTGTCAGGTACTCCCTCAGCTTCGGATACGCCACGATGTCTGTGTCGCAGAGCAGCTCGCGCGGCTGATAGCGCGCGATTTCGGCGAGCACGCGGTCTATTATGTCAGCCCTGTCCCCCGAATCGAATACTGCCGCCTCGATGTCGCCGGTAGAGATGTCGCAAAAACAAACTCCGGCGGCAGCCGGCGAAAAACAGAGCGCTGCGATGTAGTTGTTGCGCTTGTCGTCGAGCATGCCGCCGTCTATTATCGTGCCCGGCGTCACGATGCGCACCACTTCGCGGCGCACAAGCCCCTTTGCGGTCGACGGGTCTTCCATTTGTTCGCAAATTACGACTTTATAGCCTTTCGCCACGAGCCTAGCTATGTAGCTGTCGGCTGAGTGGTATGGGACGCCGCACATGGGGGCGCGTTCGCCCTCGCCGCAATCGCGGCCGGTTAGCGTTAGGTCTAGCTCGCGCGACACAAGCTTTGCGTCGTCAAAGAACATCTCGTAAAAGTCGCCGAGCCGATAAAAGACAATCGCGTCCATGTATTGGCGTTTTATCTCGAGGTATTGCTGCATCATCGGGGTCAGCGGCATAGGCTCTCTTGCTCCAAGTATAAAAGTTTTTTGCGGGGCGGCATTATGCCGCCCCATAAAGACGTTAAAATCGAATAGTCAAGCTGGCTTTTTCGTTCGCTTAATTTAGCGCTCCAAAAAGCACAGCAGGGAAAATATTAGTCTGCGGCAAGCTTGCCCGTCAAGGTATAAACGTCCGCGCCGGTAATCTCGACCCAGGCGAAATTGCCGGTCAGCGCCTCGTATCCGCCTGTAAAATGCACGAGCTTCGCGTGCTTCGAGCGCCCGCTGTAAACCTCGGGGTTCGTTTTGCTCGGGCCTTCGACGAGCAGCCGCACGCGCTGGCCGATAAAGCGGCTGTTTTTCGCGATCGATATCGCGTTTTGAACCTCAAGCAGGCGCGCAAACCGCTCGGTTTTTACCTCGTGGGGCGTCGTATCCTCAAGTTCGGCCGCGGGCGTCCCCTTGCGCGGGGAGTAGATGAACGAGTATATAAAATCAAACTGAGCTTTCTCGACTGCGTCGAGTGTCTCGGCGAAATCCTCCTCGGTCTCGCCGGGGAAGCCGACGATTATGTCCGACGAGAGCGCGATGTCGGGGATTTTTTTGCGCATGTACTCGACAAGCGAAAGGTAATGCTCGCGGGTGTAGCGACGGTTCATGGCGGCGAGGATTTTATTTGAGCCAGCCTGCATCGGGAGGTGGAAGTGGCGCGCGACGTGCTCCGAGCTGGCGATGACGTCGATGAGCTCGTGCGTAGCGTCTTTCGGGTGGCTGGTCATAAAGCGTATCACATAGTCGCCCGGGATTTTGTCAAGCTCATAAAGAAGTTTTGCAAAGCCGTACTCGTATGAGTTGACGTTCTGCCCGAGCAGCGTGATGTCCTTGCAGCCGGTCTCGACCAGCTCGCGAGCCTCGGCGAGTATCGCCTCGGGGCGGCGGCTGCGCTCACGCCCGCGGACATATGGGACTATGCAGTAGGTGCAAAAGTTGTTGCACCCGTACATAATAGGCAGCCAAGCCTTCCAAGTGGTCTCGCGCTTTACCGGCAGGTCCTCGGAAGGCGTTTCGACATTGTCGTACTCGTCGGGGTAAAACACGCGCTTTTTCGACGTCAGCGCATTATAAAGGATTTCAGGATACCGCTCGGGGGATTTTGTGCCGAAAAGGAAATCGACGTATGGGTAGTGCTTTTTGATTTCCTCCATCCGGTGGGGCTGCGCGGTCATGCAGCCGCAGACGCCGACGAGGACTTCGGGATTTGCTTCTTTAAGGTGCTTTGCGCGCCCGATGAGCGATAGCGCCTTTTTTTCGGCATGTTCGCGCACAGCGCAGGTGTTGTATATGACAAGTGACGCGCCGTCGGGCGAGGCGGCGCGCACAAAACCCATCGCTTCGGTCATTCCGGCAAGCCTTTCGCTGTCGGCTTCGTTTTGCTGGCAACCGAAAGTTTCGATATAATATGCCGGTCTGCGCGGCATCGACGCGACAATGGCGGCGACCGCCTCCATGTATCGGCGCGCGGATTCGGCGTAACTATTTTGCATCTTTGAGTAAACTCCAGTTTTCGCTATAAGCTATAGTCAAAATGTTTACAATAAATTATACCCGAGATTCGTATAAGATGTCAAGGCAGAAATAAAAAGCCGTCATGTGCCCCGGCTTTGCCGAAAGGCTCGCCATTACAAAAAATTGCCTTTTTGTTTATAAATATTTAAATTTCGAGCCATCTGGCGCGTATTGACAATGGCGCAGCGGGATAGTATAATGTAAAATACAGTTTATATGTTAACCAGGAGGGACGGGGGAGAATGAAGGTAACAAAGGAAACTATCATCGGCGACGTGCTCGATTATGATATAGAAACCGCCCAGTTTTTCATCGAAATCGGGATGCATTGTCTTGGATGCCCCGCTTCGAGAGGCGAGACTATTGCCGAGGCCTGCGAGGTCCACGGCGTGGATGCAGACGAGCTGGTAGAAAAAATCAACGCTTTTCTTGCCAAAAAATAAGCGGCCGATGGGGAGCAAGGCGGGCACCAGCTGCCCGCCTTGCCTCTCTTAATGGCAAAGACGGCTTATGGTGGTTTTAAGCGACAGGCTCAAATCGGTTGCCTCATTCGTGAGGCGGGGCAGCCTTGCCGTAGACGTGGGTTGCGACCACGCTTACCTCGCGATTTGGCTGGTAAAAAACAACATCGCAAGGCATGTTATCGCATCAGACGTAAACGAGGGGCCGCTATTCCGTGCGATGAATAACATCGCAAAAGAAGGCGTAGCCGACCGCATCACCGTGCTGCGCACGCGTGGCCTTGACGGTATCGCGCAATACGACCCCGACGACATCATAATCGCTGGCATGGGCGCCGACCAAATCGTCGAGATACTCATGGCAGCGCCATTTACGCGCTCGCACGGCAAGCGCGTTATTTTGCAGCCGATGACAAAGCCCGAGCGGGTCAGGCGCGAGATTGTGCGCATGGGATATGTCATCCGCGACGAGGCTCTAACCCTCGACAAGGGCAGGATTTATCAGGTCATCTGCGCTGAAGGGGGCGGCCGCGGGCATGGGGAAGGGTATAACCCCATAACGCCGGGCGAGTATTTGCTCGGCCGGCGCATAATCGAGCGGCGCGGCGAGCTGTTCGAGCGGTACCTTGCAGAGCAGGCGAATATCGTCGCGACAAGGTTCACTGCGAAGAAAAACGCCGGCGCCGACTATGAGGACGACCGTATTTTGCTTCATGAGCTAATTGAAATCCAAAGGCGCGCGCCGGCAGGGTAAAACCTGCATACAGCGCAGGCTGTAAATATAAAATAACACGGGAAAATATTGCGCCGTAAAAAAATGCCGGCGCTACATATACGGGAAAAAACGGAAAATACGGGCACAGCAATGAGGACGCTTGAAATATACACGGCTTTGCGCGAGCATATCCCGGCGGAGCTTGCAGCCGGCTGGGACAATGAGGGAGTAATGCTGCTTGCCGACCGGGAAAAAGACATAAAACGCGCGCTTGTTACCCTTGATATAACCGAGGCTGCGGTGGACGAGGCGGTCGAAAGCGGGTGCGAGCTTATCGTCTCGCACCACCCGGTGATTTTCAAGCCTTTAAAACGGCTTGAGAGCCCAAAGCTCTTAAAGATGGTGCGCGCGGGTATCTCGGCGCTGTCTTTTCACACATCGCTCGACTGCGCGCCGGGCGGTACTGCCGACACGCTGGCGGGGCTGCTTGGTCTTTTCGATTTGCAGCCACTGTTCGACGAGGGGATTCCCTGCGGCAGGATTGGGCGGCTGGCAGAGCCGCTTTCTTTCGACGGGCTTGTAGCGAGGGTGAAAAAAGCCGTCTCGCCCGCGATAATGCAAGTTGTCGCGCGGCGGGATAGCGGCGAGTATTTGCGGGTAGCGGTATGCCCGGGCGAGGGCAAGTCGCTTTATCCGGCGGCGCTCGAGGCGGGCGCGGACGCATATATTTGCGGCTCGATGCCGTATAACGAAATGTGCGACGCCTCGGAGCGCGGCATGACGGTTGTTTCCGCGGGGCATTTTGAAACCGAGCAGCCGGTATGCGCGCGCCTTGCGGGGCTTTTGGCAGGGCTCGGCGTTGAATGCACCGTTTTTAAGTCTAACCCGGCTCTCATCTTAAATTAGATTGGAATACAATATGAGGAAAACCAAAATCATCTGCACAATCGGCCCGGCATCCGAGAGCGAAGAGATGCTGCGGGCGATGATGCTCGCGGGCATGGACGTCGCAAGGCTCAACTTCTCGCACGGCACATACGATGAGCACAAGGCTAAAGTCGACCGCATCAAAAAGCTGCGCGAGGAGCTTGGGCTGCACACAGCGCTGATGCTTGACACCAAAGGCCCAGAAATCCGATTGGGCAAGATTCGCGGCAGCCGGGCGATACTGGAAGCCGGCCAGAAGTTTGTGATTTACTCCGACGGGCGGGAAGGCGACTCTTCGGGCGCGTCGGTGACATATGCCGGGCTATACCGCGACGTACGGCCTGGTGGGACCATACTTATCGACGACGGGCTGATTGAGCTTGGCATCGAGGCAATACGTGGGACCGAGATTGTCTGCACGGTCCTAAACGGCGGGCCGATTTCCGACCGCAAAGGGGTAAATGTCCCGGGCGTGCACCTTTCTATCCCGTTCATGAGCGAGCGCGACCGGGCCGACCTCGCTTTCGGGGTTGAAAACGGCTTCGACTTTGTCGCCGCGTCGTTCACGCAGTCGGCTGAAAACATCCGAGAGTTGCGACGCGAGCTTGAAAAGCTCGGCTGCACCGAAATGCGTATAATCGCTAAAATTGAAAACGCGGCGGGCGTCGAAAACTGCGACGAGATTTTAAACGAAGCCGACGGCATAATGGTAGCGCGCGGCGACATGGGCGTAGAGGTGCCGATGGAAACTATCCCGGGCATACAAAAAAGGCTCATCGAGCGCTGCTATATGGCGGGCAAGCACGTTATCACCGCCACGCAGATGCTCGAGTCTATGACGCAAAACCCCCGCCCGACGCGCGCCGAGATAACCGACGTGGCGAACGCCATATATGACGGAACCTCGGCTATAATGCTTTCGGCAGAGACCGCAACGGGCAAATACCCTCTCGAGGCGGTGAAAATGATGGCGAAAATAGCCGAGCAGACCGAAAGCGAGATAGATTACCACAAGCGTTTCGCGTCGCTTGAGCCAAAAGGCTATTCGAGCGTTACCGGCGCTATATCGCATGCCACATGCACCACGGCGCACGACTTGCACGCAGCGGCGATAATAACGGTCACAAAATCGGGACATACGGCGAGAATGCTGTCTAGCTTCAGACCTGAAGTGCCGATAATCGGCTGCTCGCCCGACCCGAAGACCTGCCGGCACATGAGCATGTCGTGGGGTGTCACGCCGATTTTAATAGAGGAGAAATATAGTACCGACGAGCTGGTCGACCACGCCGTTGAGATGGCGCAAAAGCATGGGCTCGTCGAGCATGGCGATCTTGTGGTGGTGACTACCGGCATGCCGCTTGGGGTCTCGGGCACGACCAATATGCTCAAGGTGCAGATTGTCGGGAACGTATTGATTTCGGGTACAGGCATCGGCAAAGACGCGGTTTGCGGCACGCTATGCGTGCTACGCGAAGACGACCCTTGCCATTGCGACTTCGAGGACGGCGACATTGTCGTCGTCTCCTCTGCATCGGAGAAAATCATCCATATACTGCGCCGCGCACGTGGGATAATTTGCGAGCGCGGCGGGGTCGATTCCTACGCCGCCATAGTCGGTCAGGCGCTCGGCATTCCCGTAATCGTTGGCGCCGTCGGTGCGACGAAGATTTTGCGCAGCGGGACGGCGGTAACGCTCGACGCGGCGCGAGGGATAGTCGTAGTCAACGATAAATGTAATGACAGATGAATTTTTGCCACATAATCGCTGCAAAATAAACCGAAGGGATAACTGACTTTATGCTAATCCAACTTGACGAGGCAAAGCGCGAGCTAAACGAACTTCGCCAAAAAGCCGAAGAACTCGGCAAAGCTATCAACTGCGAACATCTGCGTGAAAAAGCAAAAGAGCTCGAGGCTAAAACTGCCGAGGACGGGTTTTGGGCAAACCAGGAAGAGTCGAAAAAGATTTTAAAAGAGCTAAAAAGCATCAAAGACAAGCTCGAAGAATATAGTGAGCTGCTATCAAAGATTGAAGACACCGAAACTCTTATTGAGCTAGGGCTTGAAGCGCAGGACGAAAGCGTGGTCGGCGAGGTGGTAGCGAGCGTTAAGGAAATCGCCAAGCTTGAGGAGCGCATGAGGCTTGAGACGCTGCTCACCGGCGAGTACGACTCGTACAACGCGATTTTGTCGTTCCATCCCGGCGCGGGCGGCACAGAAGCGCAGGATTGGGCACAGATGCTGTTCCGTATGTATGTCCGCTGGGGCGAGCGGCACAATTATTCGGTGAAAGTCGTCGATTGGCTGGAAGGCGAAGAGGCGGGGATAAAAAGCGCGACAATAACCATTTCAGGCCCAAATGCGTACGGATTTCTTAAAAGCGAGCACGGCGTGCACCGTCTTGTGCGCGTTTCGCCTTTCGATGCGTCGGGGCGCAGGCATACCTCGTTCGCGTCTGTCGAGGTTATACCCGAGTTTACCGACGACGACGAGAAAATCGAGATAAACGAAAACGACCTTGAAATCACGACCCACCGTTCCAGCGGCGCGGGCGGCCAGCACGTCAACAAAACCGACTCGGCGGTGCGCATACTGCATAAGCCGACCGGCATAGTCGTGGGCTGCCAGTCCGAGCGCAGCCAAATCCAAAACAGGGAGACTGCGCTCCGCATGCTCAAAGCGAAGCTGCTTGAAATCAAGCAGCGGGAGAAGCTCGAGCGGATTGAGGACATAAAAGGCGTCAAGACTAACATAGAGTGGGGCTCTCAGATACGCTCATATGTGTTTATGCCCTACACGCTGGTCAAGGACAACCGCACGGGCTACGAGGTCGGAGACATCGACGCCGTGATGGACGGGGATATTGACGGGTTTATATACGCATATTTAATACAAAACAGCAAAATAAGCTAAACGGAGGGGACCGCAATGCTAAAGAAAACAAGGTTTTATATAGGGCTGACCCTGATTGTGCAGTCTCTGACCTTCATCGCGCTTTCCGTTGTCCTGTTTTTCAAAAATAAGAAAAACTATGCAGGGCTCATGCTTGGTTTCGGTACGGCTAGCGGCATTGCAGGCGCTGCGATGATTTATAAGCAGCTAAAGCGTGTTATCGAAGACGACAGGATACTCGAGGCAATGGACGAGTTGCTTGAGGAGGAGGAAAACTCGCGCCCGTACTACCGCCGCGAGGTACCGGTCGATGACACGGCGAGCGAAGAAGAGTTTACCGAAAACGTGTAATAAAAAAGGCATATGGCACGGGAGACAAAAGTCCCGTGCCTTTTTATTATGCCCGAGCGTTAGTGCTTTGGTCCGCAAACCGCTAACACATATTTGTCCATTCTCATATAATGAAAGTGGCGGCGCTTAGAAGGGAATATGATCATTAAAGTTGGCTTTTTAAGTTTATAGTTTTAAATCACGCCGCATTGTTTAAATGAAAAATAAAGGAGTAAAGTGATGCAGGTAAATAGAAAGCATAATCGTTGTATATTTTGCTCCCGCTGCGGCTGCAAGCCGTGCTGCTGCGTAGGTCCGCCCGGCCCCGAAGGGCTCAGCGCGTACGAGATTGCGGTTCTAAACGGATTTGTAGGTACCGAACAGCAATGGCTAGCTAGCCTCGTAGGCCCGCCCGGCCCGCCTGGTCCGCAGGGTCCGCAAGGCCCGCAAGGAGTACAGGGCCCGCCCGGCCCGCCTGGCCCGCCCGGTCCTGAAGGCCCCGAAGGCCCTGAAGGCCCTGAAGGTCCGCCTGGCCCGCCTGGCCCGCCCGGTCCTGAAGGCCCCGAAGGCCCTGAAGGCCCTGAAGGTCCGCCTGGCCCGCCTGGTCCCGAAGGCCCGCCTGGTCCCG
>DULN01000011.1 GCA_012840355.1 Clostridiales bacterium
AACGTAACACCAACTCTCGAAGATTACTATCTTTATGTGTTTGAAGACATAGTTGTAGCTACGTAAGTCATTGGTTGATCTAGTTCGCCCACTTAATCATGTGTAAACATCCAACCCGTACACTCACTCCCCCCTGCTATCCAACCTGTAAACTCAACGACCACCGACATCTAACCTGTACACTCACAATAAAAAATGCCTGATTTGCTCAATTCCCTAAAAGCAAAAATTAGGCATTTTTTATGTTATAGTATCGAGCAGTAAAACCGAAAAATCAGCCTATCTCAATGCTTTTTTAGCACCCTGTTTTAAACCCTTGACATCAATACCACGCACTCCACATGCGGCGTATGAGGGAAAAGGTCGACGCAGCACGCTTTTTCAACGCGGTAGCCCTCCTGCATTAGCACTTCAACGTCCCTGACAAGCGTCTTCGGGTTGCAGGACACATAAACAATCTGCCCGGCGCCAAGGGCTATGATTTTCTTCAGCGCCTTAGGGTGCACGCCGTCACGCGGCGGGTCGACGACTAAAATCTCGGGTTTTGCCTGTATCTCGTCCAAAACATAAAGCACGTCCCCTGCGTAATACTCGCAGGAAGAAAGCCCGTTCAGCGCGGCGTTCTCACGCGCGGCTGCGGCGGCTTCCTCGACTATCTCTACGCCCACGACCTTTTTCGCAGCCGGCGCCAAAATTTGCCCGATTGTCCCTATCCCGCAGTAGAGGTCGAGTATGGTTTTGCCGCCCGCGTCGCCGACAAATTCCCTCGCGGTGCTGTATAAAACCTCCGCGCCGAGCGAGTTGGTCTGGAAAAACGAAAACGCCGAGATTTTAAATTTAAGCCCGAGTAGCTCCTCGTAAAAATAGTCGCGCCCGTATAAAATATCCGTGCGGTCGCTTTTCACCACGTCGGCAATGGCGTCGTTGTATGTGTGAAGGATGCCCACGATGTTTCCGGATAGCTCAAGGGTCAAAAGCTTATTTTTAAAGCCCTCAATTGCGTCGCGCTCGGCGATACTGTAATCCCACTGCGTCGTCGTCACAAGGTTTGCTAAAATCTCGCCGGTCTTATAAGCTTTACGCACAACAAGGTGGCGTAAGTACCCTTCGTGTGACTGCTTTTTATAGTAGCCGATCCCTAGCTCCGAGAAATGCTCGAGCGCCTTTTTAAGGATCTTTCGGAAATCGCCGTCTACTATTTGGCACCCTTCAGCCGTAAAAATATCGTAAAAGCTGCGCTTTTTGTGCAGCCCCAAAGTGAGCGGCCCGCCTTTTTCCTCGTCGCCGAACGAAAACTCCATCTTGTTGCGGTAGCCCCACTCAAGAGGGCTTTTTTTAATGCCGAGGAAGTCGTAGTCCCTAAAAACCGGGTCGAACAAGGCTTTAGCCTGACGCTCTTTAATCTTAAGCTCAGCCTCGTATGGCAGCGTCTGATACACGCAGCTGCCGCAGGGGCCAAAGTGTACGCAGAGCGGAGCCTCGGTTTCAACCGTGGATTTTTCAAGCACCTCAATAAGTTTGCCTTCGCATTTGCCTTTTCGGGTTTTGCTAATCGAAAAGCGTATCTTTTGCCCGGGAATAGCGCCCGGTATCTCAACCGCATCGCCGTCTACAAAAACAATCCCAATGCCGGGGAAAATAGTCTCCTCTACAATGCCTTCGTATTGCTTGCCTATTTTCATCGCAAGTTTCCTTTGCTTAAAGTGCTTAATTTCTAAATCTCAATTTCAAGCAGCACCGGCGCGTGGTCCTGCCTCGGTCCGGTATCTATGATTTCGGAGCGTTTTACTTTGTCGGCAATCCTGTCGCTGACCAGCCAATAGTCAATCCTCCAGCCGGAGTTGTTGATTTTGCTGGTCTTTGAAAGCTGCGTCCACCACGAGTAAACGCCCGTCACGTCGCCGTGCAGATAGCGGAAGGTATCGGTAAAGCCTCTAGCCAAAAGGTTAGAAAAGCCCTCGCGCTCCTCGTCGGTGAAGCCCGCCGAGCCGCGGTTGCTTTTGGGATGCGCAAGGTCAATCTCCCGGTGCGCAACGTTAAAGTCCCCGCCGGCGACCACATATTTTTCTTTGTCAAGGCACGCAAGGTAATCCGCAAATTTAATATCCCAAACTTGCCGGTCGGAAAGCCTCGCTAAGCTTTCACCCGCGTTAGGGGTATAAACGCCTACTAAAAAGAAGTGCTCAAACTCAAGCGTTATAAGACGTCCTTCATAATCCATCGTGCCCGGCGCGCCGATTTGGGGAAAGCTAACAGCCATCGGGCAAAGGCAGCTTTTATAAAGGAACATTGTGCCCGCGTAGCTTTTGCGTGCCGGTTCGGCCGAACAGCTTACAACGATAGTGTACTCCGGAAAAAGCTCATTTAAAATACCAAGCTGCTTTTCGCTCAGCCCGCCCGGCGGCAGCTTCGTTTCTTGAAGCGCAATAGCGTCGGGGGCAATGTCCGCAAGGATGCATAGGACGTTGCGGCTGAGTGCCGCCCGCTGGCTTGTCCCTGTCAACGCCGCGCCCAGCGAGTCGATATTCCAAGTAATAAAAGTCAAATTCAACCCTCCTAATATAAAAATTATAAAATATTTCGGCGCATCTTGCAATATCGCCCGCGCTGCTTCTTGCCCGCGCAGCCTTGAATTAGACGGGCATTACGTTTGCGCCGGCGCATATAAATAGTAAAAATAGCCGGCGCGGGGAGTGATATTGTGGACAGCCAAGGCGGGATAGCGTTTTTCGGCGCTCATAACATGCCGATAAGCACATACATAAGGTTTTTAAACCTAATCTTGGGAGAGGCCGAAATCTCGCTTTATATCGACGGCCAGCGCTATTTTTCAGGCATGACGTACGGCGCCTTTTCAAGCTATACATCTATGCCGCCGGGTATATATAGCGTCGCGCTTTATAGGGCGGGCGAGTACGGCAGGCCGATAGCGGAAGCAACCGAGTCGCTTTCGGTCGGCAACTCGATAACGCTTGTCGCGACCGGCGCCGCCGGGAATATAAAAGTTTATAAAATACCCGAGCCGTATATGGCGCCGGCGGTCAGTTTGCGCTCTTCGCTGAGGGTAGTAAACCTGTCAAAAGAGGGGCTTGCGCTAGACGGATGGCTTTCCAACGGCGGGAAGGTGTTTAGCAATGTGCATTATACCGAGCTTAGCCCATACGCCCGGCTGCAGCCGAATGTATATACGGTGACAATTACTGCCGCTGGTACTGGCGAAACCGTCGCCGTTGCCGAAAACATATACCTCGAGCCGGGGAAAATGTACTCTCTTTACATAGTGCCCAGCGCAGACGGCGGCTCGTTTGACGCGCTTTTTGTCGCCGACGGCGAGGTGGCAAAATAAAAATCCGCCGGCTGAATTTAGCCGGCGGATATATTAATATTTTATTCCAAAATCTACATATTTCGACAACACTGTAAAGATAATGCCTGGTTGCCTCTATGCAGCCTAGACAATTGGCTGCGGCTCGGAAAGGGCAGGGGATATAAGCTTGTCTTTGTGTTTTGGTTCTGTGATGTCAAATAACGCCGTGACAAATACAGGATTTTCGATTCCTTCAAGATAAGATACCGAACACGTGCAGTATACCCAAATCTCGCTGCCGCCGCGCCTTCGGACGCGGAACTCAAAAGCCTTGCGCTCGCCCGTCTTTTCACACTCGCTAACCGCGCGGCGCACTTCTGGGGCGTCATGCGGGTTTATCAAATCAATAATCCCACCCGGTACCTCGCGGCAAAGCTGCTCTTGGGTATACCCGAGCATTCGGTAAAACTCTTCGTTTGCAAATATTAACCTAGGCACGCCGTCCTCGAGCGAAAAAGCCAAAATGCCGCCGTTTATATTTTCGACAATCGCCTCCAGCTGTTTTGCGGCTACCTTGTGGCGGTCTGCCGCGGCTTTCTTTTCAGCTTCGGAAAGCCGCAAATCCGTGACATTTTCAAGCGTGGCGTAGACAAGCAGCCTGTCTCCGCAATATGCGATAACCCGCAGCGTTATGCGTAAATATGTCTTATCGCCGCAGCCGGGAAGGCGGTAAAACACAAACTCGGATGTAACCTCGTCTCCGGTTTCAATCGACCTGTGCATCGCCTCGAACAGTTCGGCGCGCCCGTAGTCGTCAAGATAATTCGTCCACTCGAGCTTTAGCGCGTCGGCTATGGTCATGCCTGCGCTGCCAAGTACGCGCACATATTTTTCGTTTGCGCGCAGCAGCTCCAGCCTGCCTTCGTGCACCTCTATAATGCACGCCCCGCCGATAAACGAGTTGAAAATAAGAGTGTCCATGCTCTTGGGGTCCCAAAGGTGTTCGCCGGTAAGGCTTGAGACGGGCACAAATATGCTCGCCCGCAGTTTTTTGGGGCCTTTTTTGAGCAGCTCCTCGTACTCGGGCACCGTCATGGGCTTTGCGTAAAGGTAGCCTTGCACGTAACGGCAGCCGATCGAGCGCAAATACTCCGCCTGCTCGAGCGTTTCGACGCCTTCGGCGATGACCTCCATATCGAGCCATCTCGCCATGCGGACGACTGACTCGAGTATAATGCCCCCGCGTTTTGAGTCGTCGGAAGTCTCAAGGAATTTCATGTCTAGCTTGAGGATGTTGGCCGGCATGTCCTTGAGGGTGTTAAGCGACGAGTAGCCGCTGCCGAAGTCGTCGATTTCAACTGTAAATCCGAGGGATATAAGCTTTTTAAAGACCGAGAGGATTATTTCTGTTTGCTGGGTAAATGCCGTTTCGGTAATCTCAAGCCGAATCAGCTCGGGGTTTATCCTATATTTTTCGACCAGCCCGGTAAGCACGTCGATAAAGTCGGGCATAAGTACGTCGTTGCGCGAGATGTTGACCGATATAGGCAGGGGCGTATGACCTTCGTCGATCCAGCGGCGCTGCAATTTGCAGACCTCTTCCCAGACGAATTTGTCGAGCTCGTATATAAATCCGTTGCGCTCGAATACCGGGATGAACACCGACGGAGGCACTATTACGTCTGGCTGCTTGCGCCACCGGACGAGTGCCTCGGCGCCGATAAGCTCTCCCGTCGCGTGGTTGTACTGCGGCTGCAGCCAGGTTTCAAACTCGCCGCTGCGCAGCGCGTCGTGCATGCTTGCGACGATTTGCTGCTCCTCAAGAAGCCTTTCGCGCATCGACTCCTCGTAATCGGCGACGAAGACGTCGTATTTGCCGTGGATGGACTCCTCGGCGATAGCCGCCCTGTCGTACATATTGCCGACCGGCAGCTCTTTGTCGACAACCACATACCGGCCGACCCGGATGGTAATCTTCCTGCTGATGCAGTCGGGCTCCTGGGCTTTTTTATGGCAATCGGCGAGCAGCTTTGAGTCCTTGTACACGGCAGGGTAAAGCGCTGCGAACCTGTCGGAGGTATAGCGGCAGCAAATGCCCCCGATTTTCTCAACGCACTCGCTAATTAGGCTGCCTACATACCTTAAAACGTCGTCGCCTTTTTCAATGCCGTATTGGTCGTTTATAATCTTAAAGTTTTCGATGTTGTAGCAGGAGAACACAAAATATCCGGGCTCGCGGAGGAGAATCATTGCGGCAGCCTCTTGGCAGAACATTTCCCGGCTGAAAAGCCCGGTCACATTGTCGTATTTGACAAATAGCGGGCAAGGGGGCGCATCGGGGTTCGCGCAGAATTTATGCTGCGATGCGGCAAGCTTTAATAAATTCTCGATTATCGGGCAGAGCAGCTTTTCATTGTAAGGCTTGCCGATGGCAGCAATAGCGCCGAGTTCACAAGCGCGCTCGGCAATCTCGCCTGTAGGGTTGTCGCAAACTGCAATAGCCGGAAGATTGTCCCAAAGAGGGTGCTTACTTATCGCCGTAAGGAAATGAAAGCCCTCGTCGCTTGATACGTCGACAATCGCAGCCGATACGGGCGCGCCGCCACCTAAAATATCAAGTGCTTCTGTCCAGCTGTCCGCCTCGTAATATTGATATCTATTTCCAAGCAAGCCTATAAGCGCAAGCTTGTTTGATTTTATCGAGCTTAAAATAAGAAGAGTTCGCGAGTCCAAACAGATCCTCCTGACAACATGCGCAAAAAATTTTGCAAAATTTCCGCCGCGGACTCCCCCCTGCGCGGCGAAACCGTGTATTCGCACAATAATATATCGTATAAAACCGCAATTAATTTATGAAAAAGCCGCATTTGCCGACACTTACCTGGACAAATATCAATTTTTTATGTTGAAAATATAAAAAAACAATGTTATAATAATTAAAAAACTCAAAATATGTAAAACAGACCGAAGGGAATATTCAGCGGCAGCCGAAACTGCGAAGAATAAGCGGGATGTGGGCTTAAATCAGCATCCTCCCTGAAACTAAAGCCACCTTTGGCCCACATAAGCGGCTTTGCTAACGCTTTTATATAAGTTAGCCGTTTGAGCCTTGGCATACACCTCGGGTAAATATTTCAATACCGTGCCCACCGCGCCGATGAACAGCATGCAATTTGAAAACGGCTTTACGATTGAAGTTATCTTCTGCGTCGACGAGAACTTCAACCAAAACTACAACCGTTATTGCGGTATTTTCTCGCGCAACTATATCCATGACCTAAACGAGGAGCCGACGCTGCTAATGTCGGTTGCGGAAGCCAGCGGCTATGACGCCGACGGCTATCTCGGGTCAAACGGCACCGTTAATCTGCAGTATGTGCAGATAAACCTTGACGAAATGAAAACCAACAAAGAGTTTGCCAACGGCATCGGATCAGGCCAGTGGGTCCACTACATGGTCACAAACGACGGCGACATGACAGAAGTTTATGTCAACGGCGAGTTTATAAATACATACCTCGACTGCAACGGCATACTTTGCATGAATCCCGACTACGGCTGGGAAGTCGGCGTCGGCCGCAAGCCGGGCGCGCATAGGACCGACCATAAGAACGAAAACCCGCCGGAAGGCACCATCCGCCGGCTGTTCTGCGGCGCTATATCGGAAATCCGGGTCAGCGAAGGCTATATGGACGTCACGGAGTCGCTCTACTACAGCGCGCCAAAATATGATTTGACCTCGATAAAGCCTGAAGTGGTGGCAGCCGAGCCGGTGGCAGATACCGAAGCCCAACCGATAGCTACTACCGAAGCTCCTGCCGGGCAGCCTGCCGTAGCGCCCGCCACGTACGACGCGTTTGCAATTGCCATGGCAGCAGCAGCCGCCGCTGCCGGCGCGACATTCGCTATAAAAAAGAAAAGATCCGGCTAACCCGGAAGGCTACAAAACCGTATAAGAAAGGGTAATTAAAAAAGTAAACAGAGTCCGACGCCGCAGATTAGACAACTTATGCGCGTTTGGCTCTGTTTTTATTATAGCGGGTGCTTCTCCCGCATAGCCTATTTTTAGCGATGCTTTTCAAAACTGCAAATAAAAAGAGGGGACAAAGATGGTAAAACGCATAATAGCCATGCTCTTGATGCTGGCGCTTACTGTTGCGGTCATAGCCTCCTGCGCGCAAAACGCGCCGGGCGGCGAAGGAACAAGCGCGGCGCCTTCTGAAACGGCACAAGAATCCGAAACGGTACCACAGAGCAAGCTGCCGAGCCTTGATTACAAAGGCGCGACAGTCAGGGTCAAGTATTTCGGCCTGCAGGATTCCGAGCTTTATGACGCGATTGGGGAGCACAGCGGAGACATCGTTACCGACGCAGTGTATAACCGCAACGTCAGGGTATCGGAACAGCTAAACGTCAAATTCGAGTGGCTGAAGGGCAGCGACGTTTGGGAGACATTCCCCGAAGAGGTGCGCAGGTCGATAATGGCGGGCTCCGACGATTTCGACCTCGTGTTTATGGAAAGCTCGCAGTGCTTTAGGCTGATGCTCGATGGGTATTTTAAGAGCTTTACCGGCGCGCCGTACATAGATTACGAAGCGCCGTGGTGGTACACCGAGTTCATGAATGAGGTCTGCATAACGCCCGACCAGAGGTTCTTTGTGACCGGCGCGTTCTCGCTGACGACGATGCTCGGCGCTTCGGCGGTGTACTTCAATAAGACAATTTATACCGACAACTTCGGCGACCCACACGAGCTTTACCAGAAGGTGCTCGATAAAAAATGGACCTACGACGAGCTTATAAGGCTCAGCCGCTCGGCTTATAAGGACCTCAACGGCAACAACGAAATCGACGACGGCGACCTTATGGGCTTCTATACGCATGGGCAGCGTACAGTCAACTATTTGTCGATGTCGACCGGGCTTACATATATAAAGCGCGACGAGCGCGGTGTGCCGGTGCTCGACATCTATAATGACGACACCTTAAAATGGGTCGACTTGCTTTATACTATGTGCTTTGACACTACCGTCTCGCTGCCCGAGCCGGACCTTAAGGCATTCCTCGAGGAGAGGGCTCTTTTTTACATTATGATGCTGTCGAGCATAAACAGGATACGCGACAGCGAGTTCGCCTGGGGCATATTGCCGTACCCGACGCTTTATGAAGGCATGGAATACAAGAGCGCAGCCGGTACGGTCAACGGCAACAGCGCGGTCGTGCCGACCTATGCGAGCGACGAGATGTTCGAGATGTGCTGCGCGGTGCTCGAGGCGCTCTCGTACGACGCTTATAATAACGTGGTGCCCGCATGGTACGAGATCGCGCTAAAGCATAAATACGCCGACACCGAGATGGACTCAAAGATGGTGGATATAATCTATCGTACCATCTATTGCCCTTTCATAATGGTGATAGACAAATACCTTAACCTCGGCTCGTTCTTCTATAACAGCGTCTATCAACAAAAGGTCAACTCGGGCAATTTCGTTTCCTACTGGCAGAAGGTTGAAAAAACCAACGTCAAGCAGTGGGAGAACATGATAAAGAAGTATTTTGAAATGGTAGACCGAGTGACCGCCGGCTAAATAAAATAATAGCGCCGTGTTGCCTATGACAGGCAGCGGCGCTTTTTTAATGGGACAAACAGGGGACGACGCCAGAAGCGTAATTTGGTATAATCGCGGTGCTAGGGGCAGTTTAGCCATGTGGCATATCGCGGAGGCTAAAAAATATGACATGGGAAATAGTAGCCGGGCTACTGACGCTGTGCGGAACGATGGTAACGCTCGGAACCGTGCTTGCGAAACTCGTAAAGACGCTTACAAGGCTCGACGTCACGCTGGCGGCGCTGGAGCGTGCAGTGGGCGAGGATCGACGAAAAAACGGTGCCGAGCACGCCGAGATGCGGGCAAAATTAGAGAGCCACGAAGGCCGCATCACTAGGCTCGAATGGCGCGGAGTGCCCAAAAGTTTTTGAAGGGAGCTTGGGGGAACTTTCATAAAAGTTCCCCCCTACAATTACCTAACCCTTTTAAACTTTGCCATAAAAAAGCCATCGGTGCCGTTCTCGTGCGGGAACAGCGTGCGCATGCCAATCCCGTCTAGCTCAAACCCCCGCACGGTTTCGAGGAACCGTTGGGCGACGCCCTCGTTTTCCGCTTTCGAGAGCGTGCAGGTCGAGTACATCAGCGTGCCCCCGGGCTTAACGTATTCGGCGGCTGAAGACAGCAGCCGCAGCTGCAGCTCAGGCAGCCGCGCGAGATCCTCAGGCTTTTTAAAGCGCAAATCAGGCTTTTTGGCAATTACCCCAAGCCCGGAGCACGGCGCGTCGCATATGACCTTGTCCGCAGCCCCGAAAAAACCCGGGTGGGGCGAAAGCCCGTTGTGCGCAATCGTTTCGATTATGTCAATCCCAAGGTTCTGCGCGCCGCGGCGTACGAGCGAGAGCTTGTTTTCGTGCAAATCCATTGCGATTACTTTGCCCTTGTTACCCATCGCAATCGCGCACCCGAAGGATTTCCCGCCCGGGCACGCGCAGGTGTCAATCACAAGCTCGCCCGGCTGCGGAGCAAGCTCGTCGACGCAAAGCTGCGACGCCTCGTCCTGCACGAAGCATAGCCCGTCCGAAAGCCATCGCAGCTCGGCGATCGGCACAAACACGCCTAGCTTTACCCCATGCGGCGAAAGCCGGGTAGGGGTGCAGGGTATGCCCTCGTTTTGCAGCTCGCGGTACAGCTCGTCGCGCGTAATCCGCAGGCTGTTGGCGCGAAGCGTGAGGTACGGGTGGATGTTCATCGCCTCGAGTATCCCCTGCGCCTTTTCTCGGCCGTACATGGTATCCCACATATAGCAAAGCCACTCGGGGCAGGAGTAGAGCACCGAGAGGTACTTGTACGGTTCTTGGTCTTTGTCGGGCAAGGGAAGCCGGTCCAGCCTGCGCGAGATCTCGCGCAGCACCGCGTTGACAAACCCTGCAGCGCCGCGGTTCGAGTAGAGCTTACAAAGTTCGACGCTTTCCGAACACGCCGCGCGCGGCGGTATCCGGTCAAGGTATATAAGCTGATATGCGCCCAGCCGCAAAATCGTGAGTACTTTTGGGTCTATTGACTCAAATGGAATCGACGAAAATTTTTCGATTAAATAATCGAGCGTGATTTTACGCTCGATTGTGCCGTATACAAGGTTTGTATATAAAGCACGCTCCGCGCCCGTTAGGCCATGTTTGCGGATCGTGGAGTCAACTTCAAGGTTTGAAAACTTTTGCGCTTTCTCGCATTTGAGTAGCGACAGGAAGGCGAGCTCCCGTGCGCTGCCTGAAAAAGCCATTTGCACCACCGTATAGTATGGCGCTCCGGGCAATGTTTAAGTGCCCGGGGCGCCGGTTTTGCTTTATGTTTTTTACTTGCGGCGTCTGTTCGCAAGAGTGATAAGCCGCGCCATGTTGCCAACCGACACCGCAAGAGCGGCGAGGTATGTCAAAGCCGCGGCGCGGAGCACGGAGGAGACGCCGCCCAAATCCTCAGGCGAGAACCTTGCGAGCCCTTGAAGTGATTCAAGCGCGCGCGAGCTCGCGTTGTACTCGACAGGCAGCGTGATAAGCTGGAAAATCACCACCGTGCCGAAGAGAAGCAGTCCCGCGTAAATAAGCGGGTAAAACGAAAGGATAATCCCTAAAATTACAAGCGGGAACGCGAGGTTCGAGCCGATCTGCGTCACCGGGATAATGGCGGCGCGCACTTTGATAGGCCCGTAATTTTGCGCGTACTGCACTGCGTGTCCAGCCTCGTGCGCGGCTATGCCGATCGCAGAGACAGAGGTGCTGTCGTACACGCTGCGCGAAAGCACAATCTCGTTCGTCCGCGGGTCAAAGTAGTTTGTCAGCGCGTCGCCGTCAATACAGCGGATGTTCACGTCGGTTATCCCGTGTCGCATGAGCACCAGCTGAGCCGCTTCGCGTCCGGTTAGCCGCGCGAAGTTTGGCTGTGCGGCGTATTTTGAGTAGGTCGACCTCACATTATACTGAGCCCAAATTGCGAGCAACAGTGTGGGGAGAACGAAAAATACATAAGTCCAATCGAAATACATCTTTATCAAACCCGGCAGCTAGCCGGCCTGGTTCTCATAATTTTTTAGCAAAGCCTGTCGCCGGCGCATATGTTGCGGCCCCGGTAGAAATCGGAGGCGCACATAAGCCGCTTGCCGGCGGGCAGAATGTGGGAGATTTTGAGAAAATCGCGGCCGCAGGCAACTGTGATGGTATCGTCGCATCTTAATATCCTGCAGCCTTCGAGAACGCTGTCGTTCACCGCCACGACCGTGCCGGGCGGCGTGCCGGGCGGCACATGGGGCGCTTCCGGCGAGTCTGCGGGTAAATAGCTTGATGTGGCAATCTTTATTTTATTCCCCCGCAGGTTGCAATATGCAAGCGGTTCGGGCGAAAGCCCGCGGATTATGTTATGCAGCTCAAGCGCAGGTCGCGAAAAATCGAGCTGCCCGTCCTCGGTTGTAATTTTTGTGGCGTACGTCGGCTCGCCTGTTTGCGGGGTATACTCGGCCCGTCCGGCAAAAATAAGCTCAATCGCCTTGCAAAGGAGCTTTGCGCCAAGCCCCGCGAGCTTGTCATGCAGCGTTCCGTAAGTGTCATCGGGCAAGATCGGGACCTCTTCCCAAACTATCATGTCGCCGGTGTCTAGCCCTTCGTCCATGCGCATTATAGTGACACCGGTCACCGTGTCGCCTGCCATAATGGCGCGGTTAATCGGCGCGGCACCCCTCCAGCGCGGGAGCAGCGACGCGTGCACGTTGATGCAGCCGTGCTTAGGATAGTAAAGCACATCCGCCGGCAGTATCTTCCCGTATGCCGCAACGGCGACAAGCGCCGGGTCAAGCTGGCGGAGAAGCTGCATAAACTCTTCGCCGCGCAAAGTCTCGGGCTGGTATACCGGTATGCCGAGCGACTCGGCAAACACCTTTACGGGCGGAGGAGTCAGGATTTGTTTTCTGCCGGTGGGTTTATCGGGCTGCGTTATCGCGGCGACAACATTATATCCCGCACGCACCAGAGACTCGAGCTGAATTTTAGCGAACTCGGGCGTGCCCATGAAAACAATGCGGTCGTTCATCGGTCAGCTTTCTTCGTCTTCTTCGGCACCTTCGCGCAGCGCTTCAAGCTCCTCCTCGGTAAGCATCCTTGTCGCCTTGTCAATGAAAAGCACGCCGTCGAGGTGGTCTATTTCGTGGCACAGCGCCCGTGCCAAAAGGCCGGTGCCGGTGATTTCGTATGATTCGCCATGTCTATTTTTCGCGCGAACCGTGACTTTCGCGGGCCGTTGCGTTATGCCCCAGCGGCCGGGCAGCGAAAGACAGCCCTCGATATCTTCTTGGACGCCCTCTTTTTCGACAATGACGGGATTGATAAGCTCATAAATCGTACCCGGCTCGACTTCTACGACGGCGACGCGGCGCAGAACACCTACCTGCGGTGCCGCAAGACCGCACCCGTCGTACTCGTGCAGGGTCTCGATCATATCGTCAAGCAGCTGTATAATTCGCGGAGTGATTTCTCCTACCTCGCGGCTTGATTTACGCAGTGTAGGGTCATCATCCGATATTATTCTAAGCGTCGCCAAATTATCTACTCCTTTTTCGGGCACAGAGAAGGCAATCTCTAATTACAATTATATTATTTCAGAATAATGTTATGCAGGTATTAAACTTTCGCAAACAATGTTTGATTACGCGGCTACAGTTGTGGCTATTTCCCCAAAAGAAAGCCGCTATGCGGCAGTTTTGCCCATAGCGGACGGTATGCTTTTTGCCATCGCGTAAAGGCATTGCTATATTTCATTTGGGTTGACGTCGGGGATGACCGATACGTTGCGCGCGAGCTTCGGCGGCAGCGCGTCAAGCGCAGCGCGCACAAGAGCCCGAGCACGCGAGCTGATATTGCACTTTATGACAAACCGCAGCCTATATATGCCGCCGAGCTTATACACCTGCGGCTCGATAGGGCCAAACACCGAGGTTTTGACGTCGGCAAACTCGCCGGAACATAGCCCGCGTAGCCGCTCAGCCATGATTTTTACAGCCTCTCCGAGCATCTCCTCCGACTCGCTTTGCAGCGTCAGCGTCACGATATCGCAAAACGGTGGGAAGCCCCGCGCGCGCCGCAGCGCCTCTTCCTGGCGAAACATTCCCTTGTAATCCTGCTTTGCGGCAAGCCTTATGATTGGGTGGTCGGGGGAGAAGGTCTGCACAAGCGCGACGCCGGGCTTGTCGGCGCGGCCGGCTCGGCCCACTACCTGCGTTATAAGGGCGAAGGTGCGCTCATTTGCCCTGTAGTCGCCCATATAGAGCGATCCGTCGGCGTCGAGCACGCCGACCAGCGTGACATTTGGGAAGTCGTGACCCTTAGTCACCATCTGCGTTCCAATGAGAATGTCCGCCTCGCCGTCGCGGAACTGCGCGAGCAGCCGATCATGCGCGAACTTGCTTTTTGTTGTGTCCGAGTCCATGCGCAGTATCCTAGCCTGCGGGAAAAGCTCGCGCAGCTTTTCTTCGACCCGCTGCGTGCCGTAACCGACATGGTAAAGCGGCGAAAATGAGCATGACGGGCAAGCCTCGGGCGCCGGCCGCTCATAGCCGCAATAGTGGCATATAAGGCGCCCGCGCGAGTTTTTGTTGCCGCGCTCAGGCGCGTGATAGGTCATCGCGACCGAGCAGCTATGGCACATTATAGCTTCGCCGCATTTGGGACAGCTTATGTAGTTATGGTAGCCCCGCCGGTTGACAAATAAAATGGACTGCTCGCCGCGCTCGAGCCGCAGCGCGAGCTCCTCGCGGAGCTCGTCCGAGATAAACGCGGAGTTTTGCCCTCGGCGCGTGTACTCTCGCATGTCGACAATTAAGCCGCGTGGCAAAACCGCATCGCCATAACGCTGGGTGAGCTCGACAAGAGTATAGATGCCCCGTTGTGCCCGGCTGAAGCTTTCGACCGACGGCGTGGCGGAGGATAAAAGCAAAAGCGCGTTGTTTTTGCCGCAGCGGAACCGTGCGACATCGCGCGCATGGTAGCGCGGCGACATCTCGGACTTGTATGTATGCTCCTGCTCCTCGTCGATGACGATAAGCCCAAGGTTAGGGAAGGGGGCGAATACCGCTGAACGCGTGCCTACGCAGACGTCGACGTCGCCGGCTCGGATACGCCGCCATGCGTCGTAGCGCTCGCCTGCCGATAGCTGGGAATGCAGCACCGCAACCCGGCTGCCGTAAAATGCGCGGAAGAATCCAACCGTCTGCGGCGTCAGCGCGATTTCAGGCACAAGGACGATTGCCTGCCTGCCGCTTGCAACTACGCTGTCGATAACAGCTTTGATAACCCTTGTCTTTCCGCTGCCGGTCACGCCGAATAGCAGCGCCGCGCGTGGCTCGCCGGACGCGGCAAGCTCGGAAAGCTTTTTTGCCGCCTCAGTTTGTTCGGGCGTGAGGATATTATCGTCAGGCGGGCAAATGCTGACAGCCGCCGCATATGGGTCGCGCAGCACCTCGACTTCGCTAGCGGTGAGCACCCCGCGTTTTATAAGAGGGTCGAGCTTCGCTCGCGTTATCCCCGCGAGGCTGCAAAGCTCGGAGGCGGTCATGCTGCCACCCGATGCGCGCAGGATAGAGAGCACGGCGCGCTGGGCGTCGCTTTTCGCGAGCCGGCTGTCATCCTCCGAAGAGGTTGCATGCTCCGAAAGGCTGACGATAAAATCGGTCTTAACCCCTGCGGGCTTTGCCGATTTTTCAAGCCCGCGCAACACAGCAGCCGGCACGACAGCGCCTAAGGCGTCGCCAAAGGTGCAAAAGGCGTGCGCGTACAAAAACTCGCAGAGCGAAAGCTCCTCCTCGGTCAGCCTCAGTTCAGGCGGGCGCAACTCAAGTACGGTTTTAAGCTTTTCAGGCTCGGTTTCGGGTGTGCAAACAAGCGCGGTGACAACGCCTAGCATGCGGCGGTTGCCCGCGCCAAACGGCACAATTACAAAATCGCCCCTTGCGACCGACCCGCGCATCCCTTCGGGGACAAGGTACTCGTACGCGCGGTCGGCGCGGTAGGGCGCCTCGACAAGCCGGACGGCAACCGCTTTCGGTGGCCTGCCGTCCGGTGCCTGGTATTCAATTTTCGCCATATCAGTCACTGGGAAGCGTCGATTCGATTATCCGGAGTTCGCCGTTATAAAACCGGTTGATTGCGGTTTTGACCGGCTTTTCCTCGCGGACGTCCTGCTTTAGCATCGAAGCTATGCTTTTGTCGGTCGCTTTGTTGGCGATAAGTTTTTCCGCCATCTCGCGCTGCTCGATGTATTCCTCGGTGACCATCCTAGCGCCTTTTGATATCGCAATGCAGAGCACATAGCGGTTGTATTTGCCGTTTAATGAAAGTTCTTCAATTGAAGGACGAATCATTTGCTTTCATCTCCGGTGGAGATTTTATTGCCTCTTTATTTAAGATTATTCTTTTTGCGCGTCTGCCGCAGCCTCTTGGGTTTTTTCCGCAGTGAACATGGCGTGCGACTTGATAAACTCGTCTATTAAGTAAAGGTTGCGCCTGACGCGCTTACGCTCGCTTTTGACGATTTCGATAATCTCTGCGGCGGCTTCGGCGCACTTTCCCTCGCGGTTTAATACGACGTAGTCGTACTCGGACATACATCGCACTTCCTCGAGCGCGCGATCGAGCCTCCTTTTGATTGCCTCCTCGGACTCGGTCCCGCGCCCGCGCAGCCTAGCCTCAAGTGTCTGGTAATCGGGCGGCAGAAGGAATATCGTCACGCAGTCGGGGTACTTCTTTTTGATATTCAGCGCCCCGTGTACCTCAAGCTCCAAAATCAGGTTCATCCCGTTTTTGTGCTTTTCCTCGATTTCGCGGCGCAGTGTGCCGTAGTAGTCGCCGCAATAGTTGACATATTCCACCACGTCGCCGCTTTCGATTTTGCGCTCGAACTCCTCGCGGCTCATGAAATGGTAGTTGACGCCGTCCACGTCAGTGGGACGCGGTTTACGCGTCGTAGCCGACACCGAATAGGCAAACTCGGAGGATTGCTTGAACAGCTCGGCTATCACGGAGCCTTTGCCCGTGCCTGCCGGGCCTGATATAACAAGCAGTATTCCCTCGTTCATATTGCTCCTTAACTATAATTATAGCCTAAAAAGCATTAATTTTATAGCGGGTCTTCTTCTTCGCTTTCGGCGGAGTCGTCGTTGCCCGAAAGGCGGTTTGATATAGTTTCGGCTTGAATCGCGGACAATATGACATTGTCGCTATCGGTGATGATGACTGCGCGCGTTCTGCGTCCGCAGGTTACGTCAATAACCCGGCCCTGCTCCCGGGCGTCCTGTACAAGGCGCTTAATTGGGGCGGAGTCGGGGCTTACCAGCGCGACGATACGCGTCGACGCCACCATATTGCCAAATCCGATGTTTATAAACTTCATATATGGCGCGCGCTCCTCATTCTATGTTTTGTATCTGTTCGCGGATTTTTTCAAGCTCGCATTTGCAGTCTACCACAAGCTGCGAGATTTCGGCGTCAAAAGATTTTGAACCGATAGTGTTAACTTCGCGGTTGATTTCCTGCATCAAAAAATCAAGCCTGCGCCCGACCGGGCCGGTAGACGCCATGGTATCAAAGAAAGCCGAAAAATGACTCTTTAGCCTAACAAGCTCTTCGTCAATCGCGACTTTGTCGGCGAAAATGGCGCACTCTGTCAAAATGCGCGCGTCGTCGGCCTTAACGCCCAGGTCGTCGAGCGTGTGGCGCAGCCTTTCCTCAAGCCGCGTGCGGTAAAGCGTGATGTTTTCGGCGGATTTTTTGCCTATCCGCTCCACAATCTCCTCGACGCGGCGCATTTTATCCTCCATATCACGGCGCAGGTTTTCGCCCTCGGTGCTGCGCGAGGCGTCGAATGCTAAAATAGCCTCGTCGAGCACTGGCAAAAGCGCCTCCCAGGTACGCTCGGCGTCTTCGTCGACCCTTTTTACGGTGAAAATGTCCCGATTCTGCGCGACAGTCATAACCGTGATGTCGTCGGCCAGCCCGAACTCGTCGCGAAGCCGCCTGAGCGCCGCAATATAGCTAGCAACGAAAGCGGTATCAAGCCCAAGCTCGAGGTTTTGCGATTCCACGATGTCGATGCCGATGTATACCTCGATTTTCCCGCGCGTGATGCCGGCTTGCTGCAGGCGCGCTTTGACTTTTTCCTCAAGGAAGCCGAAATTGCGGGGGACTTTGACCGTGCAGTCGAAGTACCGGCTGTTGACGCTTTTCAGCTCCACTTGAAAGTCCATACCGCCGCTCGAACCGGTTGCCCGGCCGTATGCGGTCATGCTTTTTGCCATAACTTTGCCCAAAAAACTCCCCATCTATAGATTTTAAAGCGCGCAATGCCGCGCGCTATGGCTAAAAATAGCTGCCAAGCCGCAGCATGCGCCGCAGCTTGATAAGGTAAAACGCTATGATTCTGCTCGCAGCAAGGTCATAAAGCACAAAAACTGCGTTGCCCACCGCGAATATGGCAAGCCGAAAATCAAGTTCGGTTTCAGGAAAGTGCAAAATATACGCTACCGCGGTGATTATAAAAAGCAGTGAGGTGTTAAAAAAGCTGAGTTTTAAAATCCACGATACCACCGGATGGTAGCGCTCGAACATCGCTTTAAAGATAGGGTACGGACCGCCGAAAAGAAGATAAAAAACCGCGACTTCTTTGTTTGGCAAAAGGATTAGTCCAAGTGCTCCGGTGACAAGCCAAACAAGCCAGGGGAACGGGCCGCCAAGCTCAATCACCGCGAGCACGACGAGGAAAGAAGCGGCTGCGATGGTGGTAAGGTCGAGTACCGTTATAATCGAACCGATATAAAGGATAACGACGCCCAGTGCCGACATAATCGCCGCCACGGCAATTTTACGGGCACGGCTCTGTGGTTTTGCGCGCATCGGTATTCATTCCTTCTGTGAATAAAAAGCCATCCGCCGAAAGCCAAATGGTGCTAGCAGCAGCTTATCAGGTCAGAGCCGCAGCACTCGCAAAGGCAGTCGGCGCAAAGCAGCGCGGTGCAGGCGTCGCAGACCGAAATACCCCCGCCGAAAGTGTCGGTGCGGTATGTGCGGTTGTATGCCGCGGCGCTGTTGCGAATATTGTTAAGCGCGGTGCGGTACTCGGTGTTGCCCGGGTCCATATAGCATGCGCTTTCGAACTCTTTTTGCGCGTCGTAGTACCAGCCTTTTTGGGTGAGTACGCACCCGCGCAGAAAATGCCACTCGGCGCCACGCTCGCCGTCAGGTATTTCGTTTAGCATCGCCTCAGCCGTGATAAAGTCCCCGGCATTTATGCGCCTGCGTATTTCGGCATAGATCGGACTGTACTCTTGCGACGAGGCGCGATAGCTGCCCGAAGAACCGGGCTTTTCGCCCGAAGCGCGCTCGCGGCGGATTTGTTCGTAAGCTTCGTTTATTTCCTTCATCTTCTCTTCGACAAGGTCGAAGAGAGGGCTGTCTTGGTAGTTGTCGGGATGGTATTTACGCGCAAGTTCGTAATACGCTTTCTTTATCTCCTCGTCGGTCGCATCGCGCGACACTCCGAGCACTTTGTATGGGTCTTTCATATAAAGCTTACCAGCAGTAAGGATTTAGGTCAAGCTCCGGACGAGCCGAGCAGCTTTTCTTCGACGGAGCCCATCCCGAGCGTTATGATGTTGCGCAAAATAGAAATAATGCCCGCGTCGGCGCACTCGATGAGGTTAATCGCCGCTTCCGCGGCTCGCCGTTCAAGCGCCATTGCGGCTATGGCGGCTTCGCGGTCGGCTGCCGACAGCTTCCCGCCCTCTGGGTTTTCTTGCGCTGCGCCGAATAGGAAAGGGTTAAAGCGCTTTTTTCGGAAGTCTTTCTCAAGGTCGTGCGCAGCGTCGGCGATATAGACCCATCGGCCGACCCGCCTGCCAAGCTCCGCAGTAACCCTTGCGGCGCTGCCCTCGAGTCTATAAGCAAAAATAGGGGATAATGCCGCCCCAGCAAGCTCGGCAAGTTTGTCAAGAGATGCGCCGTGTTCCTTCTGGGCCACGCGCTCGGCTTCATAAAGCGCCCCAAGGCGTTCCGTCACTATTGCGTCAAGCTCCGAGAGCCCCGCTTTGCGGCGCAGCCGTTTTGCCTCGGGCAAAAGCAAAAGCCGAAACAGCGTGCGCTCGTCGCTAAAATCGTCCGCTATTTTATGATATGCAAGCAACGCCCCGACCGATGCGGAAAACCGCAGCGAATCGTTAGGCTCCATAACCAGGCGCTTTTTTGTGGGGTGCAAAATGCAGCGGCGAGCCGAAATTTCGGTTTTCTCGCCGGTGGCGGCTAGCCTGACGAGCGCGAGGAACGCCGCGTCGTATGAGAGCGCGAGCGCAGAGTCTGCGCAGACGTGCCGTCCCATGCACTTGCAAAGCCCGCAGTATACCGCGCGCCAGCACTCGTGCTCGCAGACCCGAAGCTGCGGCACAAACGGCCTTATATAACCGAACATCCTTTTATGTGTTTTTCATTATAACGCTTTCGACAACATCGGCGACATGCTCGCACTCGTCGCAACAGTTTTCGAGCGCGAAGAATATGTCTTTCCAGATGAGCAGTTCCGCGGCGTTGGAGGTGTCGCGGAACAGCCTATGCATCGCCTCAATATAGTGCCTGTCGCCAACCTCTTCAAGTCGGTTGACCTCGACGATGTAGCTTTTAAGCTGGGTCGATTTGCGGAAGTTATGGAACTCCTCGGTGATTTTCTTAAGCATCTCAACGCATTTTACGACCGTTTCGGCGAAAGGCACCACTTCAGCGCGCAGCCGCGTGACGTTGTACATATGGATGACGTTGAGCACGTCTTCAACCGCGTCGGTCACGTCGTCTATTTCCTGCGCAATTTCGACTATATCGCCACTGTCAATCGGTGTTATGAATTCGCGCAGGAGCTTTTCCATCAAAACATGCTTTTGTATATCTGCCGAATGCTCGATTTTGTGGAGCTGTCTTGTCTTTTCATCGAGGGTCGCTGGGTCAAACTCTACGAGGATTTTATAAAGCGAGCGCGCCGCTTCGAGCGAGTAACCTACTAGCTCGTCGAGCATCTGAAAATAGTTGTTTGCGTTTTTGGCCATCGGGTTGATTTCTCCTTAAAATAATCGTCCGCTTTTCCGAAAATAGCCGGCGGGGTTATTAGAATATGGCGATGAACAGCTTCGCCATCAAAAAGCCGATAAGCCCGCAGCCGGGGAAGGTCAAAATCCAGGTCAGCACCATTTCGCGCACGATGCCCCAGTTGACGCTTGAGAGGCGTTTTGCGGCGCCGACTCCCATAATCGCCGCGGTTTTAGTATGCGTCGTGCTGACGGGTATGCCGAGCAGGCTCGACAAAAGCAGACAAAGCGCGCCTGCGAGGTCTGCCGAAAAGCCCTGATATACCTCGAGCTTTACCATATCCATGCCGACCGCTTTAATGATTCGGTAGCCGCCGATAGAGGTGCCAAGCCCCATCACGGCAGAACACAAAATCATTAGCCATACCGGGACCTCAAATTCCGGCGCTCCGGTGAGACCTTTAGAAAGCGAGATGCCGAGTAGGAATACGCCGATAAATTTCTGCCCGTCCTGCGCACCGTGCATAAAGCCCATCATTGCGGCGCCGGAGATTTGCGCGGCGCGGAAGAAGGGACGGGTATGCCTGCGGTCTGCGCGCCTGAACAGCATTATGACGAGCTTAACGGTAACAAAGCCAAGCACAAACCCGACGGCAGTGGAGATCACAAGGCCGTATAAAACCTTTGCCCACTCGCCAAAATTTATACCGGCGGCGCCGCCTGATATGGCTACCGCTGCGCCGGTCAGCCCTGCGATTAACGCATGGCTTTCAGAAGTCGGGATGCCGAAATACCAGGCTGCGGTTGCCCAAATGACAATCGCAACAAGTGCCGCGCAGAGCGCGATAAGCGCCTCATCAGCCCTGTCGCCGAAGTTGACCATGCTTGAGATAGTAAACGCGACCTTCGGCGTGATGAGCGTCATTACAAAAACTCCGAGAAAGTTAAAAACAGCCGCGATAATGATCGCGCTTTTCGGTCTGATGACGCGTGTCGAAATCGCGGTTGCTATGGCGTTCGGCGCGTCGGTCCAGCCGTTGACCAGCACCACCGCCAAAGTTAAAAGGGCGGTGATAAGCAGAGGCGGGCTTGTGACGGCGCCGGTGAGAAAGTCGGATAGAGTATAAACCAAGGTGGCCTCCACTGTGCGGGAATAATGGCTTAAAAACATCAATCACCATATATTATAATATATTTTTGCCTGCTTGTCCACACCCGAAACTAAATCTTACAATTTATACACATTAAAAACACAATTTATAGCTGTCCGGAAAAAATATTGCACAGCCTCTTGACAAGTCGGTCGGATTGTGGTATTATATAGAGCGTCAAAGCGATTGCCGGGAAGAAATCTGCGGGCGTGGCGGAATTGGCAGACGCTCCGGATTTAGGATCCGGCGGGAAACCGTGCAGGTTCAAGTCCTGTCGCCCGTACCAATTGTGTGGGGGTATAGCTCAGTTGGGAGAGCGCTTGAATGGCATTCAAGAGGTCAGCGGTTCGAACCCGCTTATCTCCACCACATATGCTAATATATAATGGCACGAAAGAGCCTCAAATCTACACGGATTTGAGGCTCTTTTCGTGCTTTTTTGCTTATGTCTGCGGATCAACTTTGCCACCCAAGCAAATTTTACCCAAAGCATTGTAAAATATTTCATGCTTATATAAAATTATTACAGTGATTACTCGCGGCAAACAAGATAACTTTAGGAGGCTGCGAAGTGGCAGATAAAGAGTGCCTTTACAACTGCATATTAGTCTTGCCAAACCTCACAGTCCCGGGCAGCTTATTAATTTGCGGCGACAGGATTGCAGCCGTCGAGCCGGGCAAGAATAGCGTGAGCGAAAGCGCGGACGCTAAACTCACCGATTTAGGCGGCTGCTTTGTCTCACCCGGATTTGTCGAAATCCACTCCCACGGCGCAGGCGGATATGACTTTATGGACAACACGCCGGAGGCTTTCGAAAAAATCGCGCGCACTCATCTTGAGCACGGCGTTACAACACTGTTCCCGACAGCGGTTTCAGCCGATACGAATACCCTTATAAGATTTCTTGAAACATTTAAGCACGCAAAATCTCTAAGCGGCGCGAGGACGCCCGGCGTACACCTAGAGGGGCCGTATCTATCCGAGGCGCAAAAAGGCGCGATGGACCCACGGTACTTGCGCAATCCCGACAAAGCGGAGTATATGAGGATTCTAGAAATTGCCGACGGCGACATTGCGCGGTGGACGGTGGCGCCGGAGCTTCACGGTGCGCTGGAGCTCGGGGACATTTTAAGGGAGTATGGGATAGTCGCCTCTATTGGCCACACAAACGCGGAGTATAAAGAAGTAAAAGAAGCTTTCAGGCACGGGTATTCTCACTTTACGCACTTTTATTCCTGCATGTCGACGATAACAAGGAGAAATGGGTTCCGCATCACCGGCGCGCTGGAAAGTGGGTACATTCTCGAGGATGCAACGGTTGAGATTATCGCTGACGGCTGCCATCTGCCTATCGAGCTAATCCAATATGTGGTCAAAGCCAAGGGCGTAAATCGCGTATGCCTTACGGGCGACTCAATGCGCTGCGCGGGTACGGACGCAAAGGAATCCTTCCTCGGGCCACGCGAGAATGGCATACCGGTCATTATCGAGGACGGCGTGGCAAAGCTCACCGACCGCAGCGCGTTCGCGGGCAGCGTTGCGATGGCCGACAGGCTGCTGCGCGTGGCTCATTTTGACGCCGGCATACCGCTGCATGACGCGGTTCGCATGATGAGCCTGACACCTGCGGCGGTGATGGGGCTGGACAAAGAAATCGGGAGCATCGAGCCGGGCAAGAAAGCGGATTTGGTAGTTTTCGACGCAGACCTTAAAATCTTAGCCGTAATGCTCGACGGCAAATGGGTAAAGAGGGGCATATAAAATGTTCACGGTAGGGCTTATCGGGGCTGAAAACTCCCACGCGCGCAATTTCTGCGTGGCGATAAACAAAAATCGGCTTTGGGACGATGTGTCAATCCGCTATATCTACGGCGCTGACGACCCCTCGCAGTGCAAAAGGCTGTGCGAAGAATATGGCATTACGGAATGCGCAAGCGAAGACGAGGTAATAGAAAAAAGCGACGGTGTAGTCATAACATACCGCAAAGGCTCGATGCATTTTGAGCCGGTTATGAAGGCGCTGAATGCTGGCAAATTAGTCTTTAACGACAAGCCGTTCGCTACCGACCTCAAGGAGGCAGAAGAGATAATAAGGTGCGCAAAGGAGAAAGGCTTGCCAATCGCCGGGGGCTCGAGCCTTAAAAGCCTTAAAGAACTAGAGAAGATCCGCGAAAGCATCGGTGAAGGCTCAACTGTCACAATCTCCTATTCCGCGGACCCGGAATCAGATTACGACGGCTACTGGTTTTACGGCATCCACGCCGCCGAGCTGTGCGTGGCTTTGTGCGGGCATGATTTTACCTCGATACGGGCGCATAGGAACAAAAGCGTCGTCATCGCCCATGTGGCATATAAAGAAAAGCTTTGCATAATCGTCACCGCCCCGCAGTCTTCGGACCTAGTAATATCGGTGACAAGCGGAAACCAAACGGTTTGCCACAAGCTCAAGCTGAATTATCAAGTCGCCGGGCCGGAAGAGTTCGTCACAATGGCAAAGACCGGCAAAGCCCCGTGGGACTATATGCATCACATAAAGTCGGTCGAGCTTGTCGGCAAGATAGTGAAGGATATTGAAATAATTTAATCGGAAAGAGAGGGAAGAGAGTGAGCACGGCGGTAAAAATCTTCAAATGCGAAAAACTGAGCGTATATGTTTACCCCACCCGCGGCAAGATGGGAGTTGCAGCCGCGAAAGCAGCGGCGGCAAAGATACGGAATATAATAAGGCAAAAAGGGGAGGCAAACCTCATTTTTGCGGCTGCCCCTTCGCAAAATGAAATGCTCGACGCGCTTGTGGCGGAGGATGTCGACTGGAGCAGGGTGCGTGGATTTCATCAGGATGAGTACATAGGCTTGCCGGCAGGACACCCTGCGCTGTTTGCGGGGTATCTAAAGCAGCACATCTTTGACCGCGTGCCATTTAAAGAGGTGTATTACATAGGCATGTCGACGCTCGAGAACGCAGAGCAGCGCTGCGCCGATTATGAAAGGCTGCTCAAAAAGTATCCGCCCGACCTCATTTTCCTTGGCATAGGCGAAAACGGGCACTTGGCATTCAATGACCCCCCGGTTGCAGACTTTCATGACCCGAAAATGGTAAAAGTCGTCGAGCTTGATTTAGCCTGCAGGCAGCAGCAGGTGAACGACGGCTGCTTTGGAACGCTTTATGATGTCCCGACTCACGCGATTACGCTGACGATCCCGCTTATAATGTCGGTGCCGGAAGCGATAATAACAGTCCCGTCGGCCCGCAAAGCCGCAGCGGTCAAAAATGCTTTAACAGGGCTGATCGATACGTCTTGTCCGGCGAGCATCTTACGCCGCCATAAAAGCGCCGCGCTTTACCTTGACAAAGACAGTGCAAGCAAACTTGAGAATGTTGAAGTAATATAGCAAAAGGCTTCAAACCCTCGGGTTTGAAGCCTTTTTATATGCTAGTAATGTAACCGGACAAGCATGCCTAGCATGCCAAGCGAGCCATTATACACAAATTTTTTGCCTGCGAACGATAAAATTTTAACCTTATCCACAATCTTTAATATCATTTATTAGAAAACTAATGAAATGGATTGACACGCGTAAAAGTGGGGTGTATAATTAAAATAGTTTAAAAATTAACTAACTAAGAAAGGGGTGTGCGCGTCACTAGGCGCGCGTAGCTGTAGAGATGGGACCTGGGGTATTTGGGCCTCCGAGGATGAGCAACTGGCGCGATAAGCTAAAAGAGCCGCCACCCAAATCGCTGGCGGAGGTACCGTCGTACCTGTGGCGGCTTGTCTCGAAGTTCTGCTACAGGTTGATTTACATTTTCAAGCTCGTATGGGAGGCAAGGCCGTGGATACTGTTCCTCATGATGTTCATGTCGGTATTCAACGGCGTCTCGCCGGTTATCAGCGCCTATATCGGGCGCGAGCTGCTAAACTCCTTGGGCGACGCATACGGCGGCAAAATCGGCTTTGAAGTCGTAATGACGCTCTTGATCTTTCAGTTCGCATACATATTCTTTGTGCGGCTGGTGCACAGCGTCAACGACATCCTCTCAAGGATTTCGGGCGAGCTAGTCGTAAACCACATCCAAGTTAAAATAATGAAAAAAGCCCGTGAGATAGACATCGCGAGCTTTGATATGCCGGAGTTTTACGAACGGTTTGAGAACGCCAGCAGGGAAGCAGGCCACAGGCCGATTCAGGTCATAAACTCAACTTTCGGCATAATGAGTAATATAATTTCGATGGTCAGCTTTATCGTGATTTTAGCCGCGGTCAGCCCGTTTGCGCCGTGGATTATAGTCGCGATGAGCATACCGTCGGCAATTATAAACTTTGTCTATAGGCGTAAAAACTTCAATTATGTACGCCACCGCTCCAAAGACCGCAGGCAGCTTGCGTATTACTCGGGCCTTTTGACCAACAAGGACATGGTCAAGGAGATACGCATTTTCGGGCTGTCGGACACGCTCATCGATCGCTATCAGCAGACATTCTGGAAGTATTTTGCGGGGCTGAAAAAGCTCTTTGTATCGGAGGGCTTGTGGAATATCGGCCTTACTTTGGTTTCATCTACCGTCAACTGCCTGCTTTTCCTTTACATCGCACGAGGGGTAAGCCAAGGCCTCTTTAAGATAGGCGACTACTCGCTGTACACCGGTGCGCTGAACTCGATAGCCGGCGGCGTGGCGGCGCTTATATCTACAACCGCGTCGATTTACGAGGGTACGCTGTTTATCGACAACATGATAGTATTCATGGCTGAGAAGAAGAACATTGTTTCGATTCTCCCCGTTCCCGCGCCGGTGCATAGGCATACGCCCCATACGATAGAGTTCCGCAACGTTTCGTTCCGCTACCCGGGCACCGAGCGCGACGTTATCAAAAACGTCAGCTTTACGATAAACCCCGGAGAAACCGTGGTGCTCGTCGGGCTAAACGGCGCAGGCAAAACCACGCTTATTAAGCTTCTCACGCGGCTTTATGACCCGACAGAAGGCGAGATAATGCTCGACGGGCGAGATTTGCGCGAGTACGATCCCGAAGAGCTTTATAAGATATTCGGCATTATATTCCAAGACTTTGGCAGATACGCGGTCACCGTAACCGAGAACATCGCATTCGGCGATATTGAAAAGCAGCCTATCGATATGGGCGAGATAGCGACCGCAGCGGAGCAAAGCGACGCCGCGGATTTTATCGAGAAGCTAAACGATAAATACAACACGCCGCTGATGCGCATATTCGAGGAAAACGGCGTCGACCTTTCGATAGGCCAGTGGCAGAAGCTGGCTGTGGCGCGCGCATTTTACAGCGACTCGGACATTTTGATACTCGACGAGCCGACGGCGTCGCTTGACGCGCTCGCCGAGCAAGAGATATTCAACCAGTTTGACGAGCTGCGCAAGAACAAGACGACGATATTCGTTTCGCACCGCCTCTCAAGCGCGACGACCGCCTCGAAAATTATCGTGCTCGAACAGGGCGAGCTTGTGGAGATGGGTACCCACGCCGAGCTGATGAAGCTCAAAGGCAGGTATTATGAGCTGTTCACCACCCAGGCAAAGCGCTATCTGACCGAAGACGGCGACCGGATACTCGGCGAAGAGGGCAAGGATGCCGGCGAGGCGTATGGTACCGGCAAACCGCCTTTTGAGGGCGAAATGCAGGAGTTTGAGCAGACCGAGTTCGGCAGGGTGCCGGCATTCGAGCGCGCGGGGCGTCGCGGTCCGCCCGCAGCGGCTAAGCGCGCGGTGGGCGCGCCCCCTCCTAAAATGCAGCCGGGATTTGACGCCGCCCAGCAGCCAAGCTAAAAACATTTCGATGGTCAAAAAAAGAGGCTCCCAGAAAGGAGCCTCTTTTTGTCTTATTTTAAATTTGTTCTTTTTTACCGGATTAGCCGATAAACATCTGGCACCAGTAGTTGCCGTTTGCGGTGTAGCCTACGCCGATCTGGGTGAACGAGGCGTTGAGGATGTTAGCCCTGTGGCCTTCCGAGTTCATCCAAGCGTCGACGACTGCCTTAGCGGTGCTGTAGCCCATGGCAATGTTCTCGCCCGCGGTGCGGTAGGAGATGCCAAAGCTGCGCATCATGTCAAACGGCGAGCCGTAGGTCGGGCTGGTGTGCGAGAAGTAGCGGTTCTTCGCCATGTCCTCAGCCTTAATGCGTGCTACACGGCTGAGCTCTTCGTTCAGAGTCAGCTTGCCGAGGCCGTACGAAGCGCGTATCTGGTTGACGAGCTCGACAACCTCGCGCTCGATTGCCAGGACCGAGGAGCCCGAAGGCGTCTCGACCGGCTTCTGAGGCTGAGCAGGCTGGGCCGGTTTCTGAGGAGTCTCTACCGGCTTCTGGGGCTGGACAGGCTGTGCAGGCTTCTGAGGAGTCTCAACCGGCTTGTTGGGAGTTACCGGGGTGTTGCCGTTGCCGTTGTTGGCGTTGTTGTTGCCGGCGGGGGTGCCGCAGGCTGTATTGTACTTATTGATTATATCCTGCACGTTGACGTTGCCCGAGCAGTCTATTTCTTTGCCGTTGATAATGACTTTCACGGCATTGGGGGTCGAGGTCGAGCAGCTTTTGACGTCAACCTTAGCGCCGGGAAGGCAGCTCTGGAGGCTGTTCTTTATTGCCTGGCAAACCTTGTTGTAGTCGTTGCCGTTCTTAAGCGCGCCGAGCAGTGCCGAGCAGTCGGCGCCTGCGTATGTAGCAACATTCTTAATAGAATTTATGTTAGCTACGTTAGGCACGCATGCGGCAAACGCGGAGACGCTTGCGACAGCCATGATGGATATTGCGCAAAGCACTGCCGCCATGGTCCGCTTTATAATGTTTTTCTTCATTCTTTCTCTCCTTGACTTGCTGTGTTAAATTGACCGTTTCTTAACGGCGCGCTTGTATTATAACGCAGCGTACCAGCCAGTTCAACCCACAATATTACCCTCATTCGGTACATGATTCCTGCGCCGCTAGGCAAACCGAGCCGCTGCATCGGCATATTTCCCAATAAACTTTTAAAGGTGAAAGGCTATTTATATAAGTTCACCTGATAATTACGCCGTGATTTTTTGTCGATATTAACATAGAAGCAGATGCATTTTATGGAAGAATTTTTTATTTGGCATAATTTGCAGGTTTTAGGATATTCGCGCACATAGATGGAAAGCATTTGCGCAAAGCTTTTATTCTCTTTGGAAAATAAAAAAACCTCCCGCGAGGGGAGGGTAGGTGGTTTTGGTATTCATCCGGCGTCCAAAGATGCTGCCCAGCTGCAACCCTCGCAGCAGGGATAGCTGGCGCAGGATTTTCGGACGCCGGCACACGGCTCATGCAGCGTGGCGCTGCATAGCAGCGATAAAGCTAAAGCTCCCATGCGGGCGCGGCGAAAGCTGCCGTGATGCCCGCAAAAAGGCTTTTTTATCGCTTCGAGAACTGGGGCGCGCGGCGTGCGGCTTTGAGGCCGTACTTTTTGCGCTCTTTCATGCGTGGGTCGCGCGTGAGGAAGCCCGCTTTCTTAAGTAAGGGGCGGTAAGACTCGTCGACGCTGAGCAGTGCGCGCGCGATGCCGTGGCGTATTGCGCCTGCCTGGCCGGAGAACCCGCCGCCGTTAACGCGGCATACGACGTCGAACTTGCCGGCGGTGTTTGTAATCGCGAACGGCTGGTTGACGATGAGCTTGAGGGTGTCAAGCCCGAAGTAATCGTCTATATCGCGGTTGTTAATAGTTATTTTGCCGGTGCCAGGATAAAGGCGCACGCGTGCTACGGATTTCTTCCTTCTGCCGGTCCCGTAGAAATACGGTTTATCGCTCGTAAACATGATTTTGTTCAGTCGTCCTTTCCTTTGTCCTTAAAATTCGCGGGCAATGGGCTTTTGGGCCTGGTGCTTATGCTCGGGGCCTCTGTAGACTTTCAGCCTAGTAATTGCTTTGCGGCCGATCGAGTTTTTGGGAAGCATGCCTTTGACGGCAAGCATCATGGCAAACTCGGGTTTCTTCTGCATAAGCTCGCGGTAGCTGGTTGATTTGAGCCCGCCGACATAGCCGGAATGACGGCGATAGAACTTCTGGTCAAGTTTATTGCCGGTCAATACGGCTTTTTCCGCGTTTACTATGATAACGAATTCACCGCAGTCGACATGCGGGGTGAACTCGGGACGATGTTTTCCGCGCAGAATAGTTGCCGCAGCCGCTGCGGTCTTGCCGAGAGGCTTACCGGCGGCGTCGAGCACGTACCACTTGCGTTCGACGGTCTCTTTTTTCGCCATGAACGTGGTCATTGAGACTAAATCCTCCATTTGTTGTTTAAAACGAAAAACGCTAAAATTGCAAGCTTTAAAAGTATATCATGCCTCGCCTGTATTTGTCAAGGGGCACAAGCGAAAAAAAACCGGATTTTTTAAAATAACAACTCGGGAGAGCCGTTTTCCTTTCATTTTTGGCCCTAATGCTCGTTGTATTTCGCTCGCAGAATAATGTTTTTACCGCGCCCTAATCCGGCAGGTTTCCATTGCCGTCTGTAGAGAGCGTCGCGGTATCGTCGCGCAGGCAAATGACGACGTCGGGCTTATACTCGTCGATATACTCGTATATCGTTTTTGTGGTATTGTGCCTGAAGTCAAGCGCCACCATGGTGTCAAATGAGCAGTAAAGCACGGTTTCAAGCGCGTTTGTAAACGAGTCGCCAAAGATTATGCAGTCGGGCAGCCACGGCCTGCCGGTCTGTATCACCGTCTCAGCGATGTCCCCGCCCATATAAAGCGTGTAAGCAACTTCGGTATCGCTTGAGGGCGGCAAAAAATACACCACCGGCGGGCTGGGGTTGCCGTTGTCGGTACGCGTGAACGCGACGGGATTTTTCCAGATTATATACTCGAGCTTGTCGTTATACCCCGCGAGGTTATAGATCTTCCGCCCGCGCGAGCCGTTAAAAGTATTTGGCAGCGTGACAAAGGTCGCGTCGGTTTTGGCTTCGACATTCACGCCGAGCGAGCTGAGCGTGTCGCACAAAGTCAGGTAGGTCAGGTACGCGCCGCGGAGGTTATAATGGTGGTCGGTGCGCGCGTAGTATTCGGCGCCGGTGCCGTCGCGTGATTTTTCTTTGAACACCGGGCGCATGTCAAGGTAGTTTACGCCGAGCTCGTCCATCGCGGCGGCAAACGCCGAGTTTTGCGACTCGAGTTTTAGCCGTCCGGAAAAAAGCCCGCCCGGGTAAGCCTCGCGCAGTATCGAGCACTGCTCGGGCACATTTATATAAAGGAACACGCCGCCGTAGTTTTCGACATAGCGCGCAAGCTTCGCATACCTTTGCGCCATTTTTGAGGCGAGCGCCTCAGCGCCGGTGTCGGGCGCGTCTGCGGCGACGTATGGCAGAAGCGCCGAGTCGGTGATAACCACGTCCCGCACAACCTTGTGCCCCGTGGCAAGCTCGAGCGCCGTGTCAAGTCGAATCCAGCCGTCACGCGCCCAAATACGGTCGGACAGGTATGTTTCCCAGCCTAAGAAGTATTTGCCCGACATAAGACTCTCTTTTGTCATTACCGGCGGGTCGGCGAGCCGGCGGTTTTCGGCGACCGAAATCTCCTTCGGCGGCTCGATTTTCGTAAGCACGGGGATGGCGAATATCGCCACCGCAAAAAACGTTACCAACATGTATTTTTCGAGGAATTCTAAGAGCTTCATATTAGAACCTAAAATAAATGAAGGGATTGAAGGTCGAGGAAACCACGCGAGCGGTGCATAAAACAAAAAGCAGACAGCACAAAGCGTCGCGCGCGACCCTATAGACTAGTTTTCCTTCAAATTTTGCGGATATAGCCTTCGCTATGGGCATAGAGAGCAAAACGCCTAGGACCAGCTCAAACCTATTCTCATAAAGCAGAGCGAGCGCGTGCTGCGCTCCGCCTGCCGTGCCGGCAGTGGGCACGAACATCGCGCCGAGCCAGGCGAACGCCGTGCCAAAGTCGGGCGCGGTGAAAAAAACCCAGCCTATGACAACCGCAAGCAGCGTATATGCGTGCCCGACAGCGCGCGGAAGCCGCTGCAGTACTTTGCCGAGGAATAGCTTTTCAAGTATAAGCAGTACCGCGAAGTACAGCCCCCAGAGCACGAAGTTCCACGCCGCGCCGTGCCACAGCCCCGTGAGCATCCATACGATTAGGATGTTGAAAATCTGCCGGGGCAGCCCGCGCCGGTTGCCGCCGAGCGGGATATAGACGTAGTCGCGGAACCAAGTTGACAGCGAGATATGCCAGCGCCGCCAATAGTCTGTCACCGAGCGCGCGGTGTAGGGGTAGTTGAAATTCTCCTCAAATGTAAACCCGAACACATGACCAAGCCCGATTGCCATATCGGAGTAGCCCGAAAAATCAAAAAGTATCTGAAGCGAGTATGCCGCCGCGGCGAGCCACACCTCTGCGCTCGAAAGGGATCCTGCCGGAAGCGCGAAAATCTCGCTTGCCAGCGCGCCCGCAGGATTTGCCAAAAGCAGCTTTTTCGCTAGCCCGAAAATAAACCGCCTGATTCCAGCCGTGATTTCAGCAAGGTTTTCATCGCGGTTCCCCAGCGCCTCGGCGATTGTCTGGTATCGCACTATGGGGCCGGCGACAAGCTGCGGGAAAAGCGAGATATATGTCGCGACGTATAAAATATTGCGCTGCGCGGGCACATCGCCACGCACGACGTCGAATACATAGCTCATGCCTTGGAAGGTAAAAAACGAGATGCCGATAGGCATGGCTATGTTAGGCACCGCGAGCCTGCCGCCGAAAATAAAGTTAAGGTTTTCGGCGATAAAGCCCGCATATTTAAAATACCCTATAATCGCAAGGTTAAAAGCGGTGGCGAGCGCAGCTATAAATCGCCGCGCCGATTTGCCCTGTAACCCTTTTTCTGAATCAAGAAAAAGAGCGAAAAGCCAGTTGCCGGTAATCGAGCCGAGCATCACTACTATTGCTTTTGGCTCGCCGTAAAAATAGAAAAAAAGGCTGCTTATAAGCAGCACCATATTCCGCGCTGCGCGGAATTTTTTAGGTATCACAAAATAAGCCGCCAAAACCGCGGGCAAAAATAAAAACAGAAAGACGGTGCTGCTGAATACCATAACGCTCCGTAGTATAAATAAAATGCGCGCGGGGATCCCGCGACCGCTGAAATGATACCACAACAGCTTCGCCAAGTCAAGCAAAAATCGCCTTATGCGCCGCGTTTCGCTCTGCTTGACAAAAACGCGCGCGAAATGTTATCATTAATTAGTTAAGGTATGGGGAGTTGGTGTCGGCGTGGTATCAAAGCGGGAGTTTGACGAGCTGCTCGATAAGCTTGCCTGCGAGCTGCCGCAGGAGTTTTACAGGTATCTCAACGGCGGCATCATAGTGCTCGACTGGGCAAAAACGCACCCGAGCGCGCCGGGCGGCGGCTTATATGTACTCGGCGAGTACCGGCACGACCGCGCGATGGGGCGCTACATAGTTATTTATTACGGCAGCTTTATGAAGCTATACCCCTTTCACACGCCCGAGCAGCTAGAGCCGGTTTTGCGCTCCACGCTGCGCCATGAGTTCAGGCACCACCTCGAATCGCTGGCGGGGATTACCACGCTCGCCGACAAGGACAGGGAAAAACTTGAAAAATGGCTCTCGGCTACCGCGGCTGACGGGCACGAGAGGTAACCTTATGGAAGTATTCTACCGCTTTGCACCGTTTATACAGGAATATATCTATAGGCAAGGCTGGGAGCGGCTGCGAGGCGTGCAGCTTGAGGCTGCGCGCGTGCTGTTTGAAACAGACGACAATTTGCTTCTTACCTCATCGACCGCGTCGGGAAAGACCGAGGCGGCGTTTTTCCCGATAATCACTATGATGTACGAGGACCCGCCGCAGTCGTTCGGCACGCTATACATTGCACCGCTGAAAAGCCTTATAAACGACCAGTTCGAGCGCCTCACCGACGTGCTCGAGCTTTCGGGCATACCGGTGTTCCACTGGCACGGCGACGTCGCGCAGTCGCACAAAACGAAGGCGCTCGGCGAGCCGCGGGGGATACTGCAAATAACGCCCGAGTCGCTCGAGGCGATGCTTATAAACCGCTCGAACGACATCCCGCGCATTTTCGGCGACCTAAGGTTTGTCGTCATCGACGAAGTGCACGTGCTGATGGGCAGCGACCGCGGAAGTCAGATAATCTGCCAGCTTTCGCGTATCGCGAGGCTAATAGGCTACCATCCACGGCGCGTGGGGCTTTCGGCGACAATAGGCGACGTGCGGCTCGCAGCCGATTGGCTTGGCGCGGGCACAGGGAGGGCGACGCAGGCGCCGGTCTTGCCTGATAGCAAAATCGTCTGGCGGCTCGGCATGGAGCATTTTTATATTGATAACCCCAACGCCGACCAGTCGGACCAGGAGCAAGACTTGGGTTTGCCGCAAGAAGAAGCTGGCGCCCAACCTTCAGGTCAGCCGGAAGCCACCCCGCCTGAGGGAAGACAGCTTGAATGCGACCCGAGGGAAAGGGATGGGACCGAGGAGCCGGGAAGCACGCGCGCGATGCTCGATCCCGGCTATGAGTATATATATGAGTGCACGCGCGGCAAAAAATGCCTTGTGTTCGCAAACTCGCGCGAGGAGACCGAATACGTCTGCGCGACGCTGCGCGAAATAGCCGAGCTGCGCGGCGAGCCCGACAGGTTCCTCATCCACCACGGTTTTCTTTCCGCCTCAATCCGTGAGGAAGCGGAGGCGAAGCTCAAAGCCGAGGAGGAAAAAGTCGTCACCTGCGCGACGGTGACGCTTGAGCTTGGGATAGACATCGGCAAGCTCGAGCGGATTGTGCAGCTCGACGGGCCGTTTACGGTGTCAAATTTCCTGCAGCGGCTGGGGCGGTCCGGCCGTCGCGGCGACCCGCCCGAGATGATGATGGTGTTCCGCGAGGAGGAGCCGTTGCCCAATACCCCCTTGCCGCAGATGATCCCGTGGGGGCTGCTCCGCGCTATCGCGATCGTGCAGCTTTATATAGAGGAGCGTTTTATCGAGCCGCCGAGCCTCAAAAAGATGCCGATGTCGCTGCTGTTTCACCAGACGCTGTCGACCGTCGCCGCTTCGGGCGAGCTTACGCCGAAAAGGCTCGCCGAGCGCGTGCTAACGTTGCCGCCCTTTTTAGACGTCAGCCGCGAGGACTACAAAAAGCTGCTCCTCTCGATGCTCGAGCACGACTACCTCGAGATGACCGACGAAAAGGGGCTGATTGTCGGGCTAAAAGGCGAGCGGCTGATAAACAACTATAAATTCTACGCGGTCTTTAAAGATACCGACGACTGGACGGTCCGCTGCGGCTCGGAGGAAATCGGAGTCATATCCTTTCCGCCGCCGGTCGGCGACAGGTTCGCGCTCGCGGGCAGGGTATGGGAAGTTGAGGAACTCGACATCCCGCGAAAGCTAATATTTGTAACGCGCGTCAAGGGAAAAATGGAAATCTCCTGGCCCGGCGACTATGGCGAGATAAACACCAAAATCCTAGAGCGCATGAAGAGGGTGCTGGAGGAGGATACAGACTACCCGTACCTGAAGCCAAACGCGCGCCACAGGCTTTGGGAGGCTCGCAACCTCGCGCGCAATACCGGAATGCTTGAAAAATCGCTCGTGCACCTCGGCGGGTTTACATGGTGCCTTTTCCCTTGGCTCGGCACGCGCTCGTTTAGGACGCTGCGCAAGTTTATTGTGCGAAACTCCGGCCCTCTCGGTCTGTCAAACCTCGAGTACGACGGCTGCTACTATATGACCTTCCGTATGGAGCGCGGTACCGCAGCCGACGCGGTGAAGTTGTGGCATGGCGTTATAAAAGAGCACGGCATCGATAAATACTCGCTCGTGCAAAACACCGAGATACCGCTTTTCGACAAATTCGACGACAAAATCCCCTACAGCCTGCTTCGCAAAGCTTACGCCGAGGACCGGCTGCGCACCGACGAGCTTGTCGTGCGGCTCGAGCAGATAATGCTCGAGTTCGAGTAAGGCGCCGACTGTGCTGATTAGAAATTTTTGTTCACATCTCACAGTAGAAATTTTTTCTTGTAAGTGGTATCCTATTAATATATGTGCCAAGGGAATGGAGCTAGCGATGAAAAAAAAGCAAGGCTTCGGCGAGCTGCCGCTCGGCGCGCGGGTGCTGCTCGCGCTGAATAAGCGGGCTAAGCCCGTCCCCCATCCATTTAACATGGAAAATAACGGGGTGAAAACCTACGCGGAGTGGCAATTCGAGCGCGGCGCAGACACAATAGCCTGCTACGCGCCGAAATACAAGCCGTATGAGATGTTCGAGGGCAAGCGCGTGCTTGACCTCGGCTGCGGCGCGGCGGGCAAAAGCCTTTACTACGCTTCGCTCGGCGCCGAGCGCGTGGTCGGGGTCGACATCGTAGCGCGGTATGAGCGCGAGGCGACGGAGCTGGCTAAAAAGCTCGGCTACTCGTCAAAGTTCCTTTTCCTATGCGCATCTGCCGACAGCTTGCCGTATCCCGACGGCGTGTTCGATACCGTGATGATGAACGACTTTATCGAGCACGCGAAAGACCCCGAGGCGGTGATCCGCGAAGCCTATAGGGTGCTTGCGCCAGGCGGGCGGATATTTATAAATTTCCCGCCGTATGGTCATCCCTGGGGCGCGCACCTGTCGGACCTCATATATATACCCTGGGTACACCTGTTTTTCTCGGAGCGCTCGCTAATCGCTGCGTACAAAGCGCTGGCAGATGGGCTGCAGGATGAAAAAGAGCGGCTCTCTTTACGCTTTTCGTGCGACGAGCGCGGGCGCGAGCATATATCGTATATAAATAAAATGACGCTTGCCGCCTTCAGGCGCATTTTGGACTCGCTTAAAATTAAGCCAGCGTATTACAAAGAAATACCACTGCGGGGGTGGCTGCTCCCGCTTGCGAGGTTCCCGGTATTGCGGGAGTATTTTGTGCGCATGGCGGTATGCGTTATCGAAAAATAAAATCCAAAAGGAATACGGAGTCAAAGGATGCAGCAGCTAAAAAGACAGCTCGCGGACGCGATTTTGGCGGCGCTTGACGCTGCCGGCGCGGACCACGGGCAAACGACGGAATCGGTTTATGGCATGCTTGAGTATCCGCCGAGCCCCGAACTCGGCGAGCTTTCATTGCCTTGCTTTAAGCTCAGCCGGACGCTTCGCAAGCCTCCCCAGGCAATTGCAAGCGAGCTTGCCGAAAAGATAAACTTAGAGCTTGCAGACGCATCGCCTACAGGCGGATACCTTAACTTTAAAGTATCGCCCGAGTATTTCACGCGCGGCGTGATACAGAAGATAATCGCCGAGGGTGAAAACTACGGTAGGTCGAACGAGGGCGAAGGCAAGACCATCGTGCTCGATTACTCCTCTCCCAACATCGCAAAGCCATTCCACCTCGGACACCTCGGCACCACAGTAATAGGCCACTCGCTGCGGCTGCTGCACGAGTTTAGGGGGTATCGGTGCATTTCGATAAACCACCTCGGCGACTGGGGCACGTCGCTCGGCAAGCAGATCGCCGCGTACAAGCTCTGGGGCAGCCGCGAGCAGGTCGAGCAGGGCGGCGTCGACGAGCTTGTCGCCCTATACGTGCGCTTCCATGAGGAGGCGGAAAAAGACGAGTCGCTCTGGGAGCGTGCGCGGCGTGAGTTTGCTCTGCTTGAGGGCGGCGACCCCGAAAACACCGAGCTTTGGAAGTGGTTTATCGAGCTTTCGATAGAGGAGTACAAGAAAACCTACCGGCAGCTCGGCATCGAGTTTGACTACTACCTCGGCGAAAGCTTCTACTCCGACAAAATGGCCGAGCAGGTCGAGCTTATGCGCCAAAAGGGGCTGCTCAAGATTGACGAGGGCGCGTCCATCGTCGACCTTTCGGAATACGGCATGCCGCCTTGCCTTATCCTCAAGAGCGACGGCACAACCCTTTACCCAACTCGCGACATTGCGGCAGCGGTTTACCGCTACAACACCTTCCATTTCGACCGCTGCATATATGTCACCTCGGCGGGCCAGAGCCTGCACTTCGCACAGTGGTTCAAAGTCGTCGAGCTAATGGGCTACCCGTGGGCAGACCGGCTCGTGCATGTGCCGTACGGCACCATGTCGGTAGGCGGAATGAAGCTCGGCACGCGCAGCGGCAACACAATACTGCTCAAGGATCTGTTTAAGCTCTCGATTGACAAAGTCAAAGAGATAATGTCCGAAAAAGGAACCGAGCTTGATGACGCGGACAAAGTGGCGGAGGACGTCGGCGTCGGCGCGATAGTGTTCGGCTACCTCGCAAACAGCCGCATAAAAGACATCAGCTTCGACCTTCAGGAAGCCCTCAACTTCGACGGCAACACCGGCCCGTATGCGCAGTACACCTACGCGCGCACCTGCAGCGTGCTCGCAAAAGCCAAAGAGGCGGGTTATTCAGCCGAGGCATATACCGGCGAGTACACGCCGAACGCAGCGGAGCTTGAGCTTGCGAAAGCCCTCTCGCTTTTCGGCGAGAAGGTCGACGACGCGCTCGCCCAATACGAGCCGTCGATTATAGTGCGCTATATCCTCGACATCTGCGCGTCATTTAACAGGTTCTACAACAGCTGCCGCATACTCGGCGCCGAGAGGGAAGAAGAGGTGCGGTTCAGGCTCGGACTTGTGCGCGCCACGAACATCACGCTGGGGAGCGCGCTGCATCTGGTATGCATGAGGACCCCAGCAAAGATATAATGAAAAGAGGTTGATTCCATGTCCGGGCACAGCAAATGGAAAAACATAATGCATAAAAAAGCGAAGACCGACGCGCAACGCGCATCGCTCTTCACAAAAATCGGGAGAGAAATATCGATAGCGGTCCGCGACGGCGGGCCTGACCCGAACTCCAACCGCAAGCTGCGCGAGCTGATTGCCAAAGCCAAGGCGAACAACGTCCCAAACGAAAACATCGAGCGCATAATAAAGAAAGCCACCGGCGGCGACGCCGAAAAATACGAGGAGATAACCTACGAAGGCTACGGGCCGGGCGGCGTGGCGATGATCGTGGCGACAACGACCGACAACCGCAACCGCACGAGCGGCGACCTGCGGCACCTGTTTGACAAATACGGCGGCAACCTCGGCGCGACCGGCTGCGTGAGCTATCTTTTCTCAGACAAAGGCGTCATAATAGTTGAGCGCAAAGAGGGCGTCGACGAAGACAAGCTCATGGAGTGCGCGCTTGAAGCCGGCGCGGTTGATTTTCTGACCGACGACGAGGAAGTCTACGAAATCCGCACCGAGCCAGACGACCTGTACAGCGTGCGCGACGCCATAGCGGACGCGGGCTTTGAGATAGCTTCGGCAGAGCAGGACAAAATTCCGTCGGTATACGTACAGCTTACAGACCCCGAACAAATTAAAATGATGGAACTTTTGCTCGAAAAGCTCGAGGACAACGACGACGTCCAAGAGGTTTACCACAACTGCGAAAATGTAAATATATAAAGGGCGCGGAACAAAATTCCGCGCTTTTTTATATAAAATTTTAATATTTTTTATAGGAGATATTGACAAACAAATAACTCCTGATATATAATTAAATAGCATAATTAACATATAACGCCATAAACACAAAAAAGCCGCAAAGATGGAGGTGCGTGGCTTTGACCAAAAAGATTTTTGTCGCGATTTTAGCCCTTACCCTTATCGCTGTGTCTGTTTTGCCGGCTGCGGCTGTTGACCCGCTTATAGTGGAAACCTATAAGGGCACGGCTGTCGTCGACGGCAAAAAAGACGAAATTTATAACAGGGTGCCGAGTTATAAGATCGAAAACTTCACCAGCGGCTCCACCGCCAACACAACGGGAGTTGTTTACACGCTATGGGACGGCAACACGCTGTATTTTTACATTGAGTCATACGACACCACGCCGTGGACCGGCGATATAATCGAGGCATACATATGCGACTGCATCGAGCTCTTCATCGACCTTAACAACAAGCGCGGCGACGACTTCAACTACGACGACGCTTCTTATGTCCAGCTTCGCGTCAACAACAGAAACGAGATAACCGGCAACAACACTGGCGACCAGTGGATTTTGCAGCCCGAGGTAACCGATAATGTCAAGACCGCGGTCGGATACCTAAACGGCAAAGACCTCTCGGAAGGCTATGCGATCGAAGTGTCGTTCGACGTTTCGGCATTCACTACCCTTTCAGAAGGCAAAGAGATGGCGTTTGATATCCAGCTCGCCGACGTCCAGGACGACAACACCGTCCGCGCGGTGCAGGCGTTCCTCGGCAATAACGAAAAAGAACTGCTCGACACCCAGTGGAATACCCCGAAAAACTGCGGCGCGACAATAGTGCTCAAAGGCCCGGCGCCCGAGCCCGAGCCTGAACCCGTGCCCGAGCCCGAAACTGCGGCTAACGAACCAACCACGCCCAGCCCTGCGACTTCGGACTTCACGCTGCAGTTTGCGCTCTTTGTGCTTGCCATCACCCTCTCGCTTGCTGCGGTTTATTACAAAAAGTTTGGTAAATACATAAACAAAGTATAAAGTTTTTTAGTATAAGCAAAAACCCCCTTCCCCAATGGCAGGGAAGGGGGTTTTATCATGCGGAATTTTTTCAAGGACAAAATTCTGTTTAAAATTTTGTATCAGCTATTGCCAAAACGCCTAACATTAATTATAATTATAGCATCTTGCACAGGCTTTGCCGGAGCGCGTAACCCCGAAATTTTTAACGATATAAATAATGGTAGACGGCGCTTTTCATGCGACTATTTAAGCGGTTTTGCTAGCCTTTACGACCTCTTCGGTGTCTAGCGCTATCATAAGCTCCTCGTTTGTCGGGATGACGTATACCTGCACCTTCGAGCGGTCGGACGAGATGCGCACGATATTGGTCTGGTGGTGAGTTTCGGCGTTGACTTGTGGGTCAAGCTCGATGCCGAAAAATTCCATGTCCCGGCAGGCACGGGCGCGCAGCTCGGGGTTGTTTTCGCCCATGCCGGCGGTGAAAACGATTGCGTCAAGCCCGTTCATCGCGGCGGTGTACATACCGATATATTTTTTGACCTGGTACGCCAGCATGTGGGCGGTTATCCAAGCGCGCTTGTCGCCTTTCTCGATTGCCGCCTCGATATCGCGGCTGTCGGACGAGATGCCCGAAACGCCGAGGAACCCGCACTCGTTGTTCATATAGTCGCGCATGCGGTCGGGGTCGAAGCCCTCAGCCTTCATTATGAAGGTGACGATAGCCGGATCGATGGTGCCGCAGCGGGTGCCCATCATAAGGCCTTCGAGCGGCGTAAAGCCCATCGAGGTGTCAATGCACTTACCGCCTTTGACCGCGGATATAGACGAGCCGTTGCCGATGTGGCAGGTGATGATTTTGGTGTCCTCGGCCGGCTTGCCCAAAATCTTTATCATCTCCATAGCGACAAACCGGTGAGAGGTGCCATGCGCGCCGTAGCGGCGGATTTGGTACTTTTCTGCCATATCGTAAGATATGGCATACCGCCACGCGGTTTCGGGCATAGTGGTGTGGAAGGCGGTATCAAAAACAAGCACCTGCGGTATATTGGGCATTGCCTTCAGGCAGCCTTCAATACCCATCAGGTGTCCGGGGGTGTGCAGAGGCGCGAAATCGACACAGAGCCTAAGCTTCTCGATAACCTCGTCGGTTACGATGCTGCTTTGGGTAAAATACGGGCCGCCATGGACCACCCTGTGGCCAACCGCCTCGATTTCGGAGATGTTTGAAATGCAGCCCAGCTCGGGGTCAAGCAGCGTGTCGATTACAAGCCTGATCGCGTCTGCGTGGTCTTTAATTTCATACGCGCGAACGATTTTTTCACCTTCAGCGCCGAGTCTGTGCTCGATTTGGCTACCAGCCATTCCTATTCGCTCGCAAATTCCTTTTGCGGCGACAACTCGGGTCGTAGTGTCCAGAAGCTGGTATTTCAACGACGAGCTGCCTGCGTTGACGACAAGTACTTTCATTAAAGAAATTACTCCTTAATTTTCACAACAATATTGACAATATTATAATATATTTTTTGTAATTCTGCAATACGGCGTTACAATTTTCATGGCAAATATATAAAAAACACATGATAGTCGCAGCAATAATCTGTGAATATAATCCTTTCCATAACGGACACTTGCGTCAGCTAGAAATGGTGCGCCAAAGGCTTGGCGACGACGCTACAATTGTTGGCATAATGAGCGGAAATTATGTGCAGCGCGGCGAGCTTGCCTCGGCGCCGAAATACCGGCGCGCGGAGGTCGCCATAAGGTGCGGCTGCGACCTCGTGCTGGAGTTGCCGCACCCGTGGTCGTGCTCGAGCGCGGAGTTTTTCGCGCGCGCCGGCGTGCGGATTGCCGATGCGCTTGGCGTTGTTGACGTGCTCTGCTTCGGAAGCGAGAGCTTGCCTGAGAGTGCGTTTCCCGGAACTGCGGCGGGCACGCTTGATTACTCGCCCGAGGAGGAAGCGGCGGTCGTGCGCGTGCGCGAGTACCTTTGCCGCATGCGAGCGCTCAAGCTGCCCGCCTTACCCCAGCGGGATGGCAGCTCAAAATTGCGCGCCGCCGAAACGATATACAAGGAAAAGTACGGCGAGGTCGCTTTTTTCCCGACCCGCCCGAACGATATACTGGCGGCGGAATATATCGACGCGCTCGACAGCATCGGCTCGAAAATTTTGCCCTTGCCGATGCCGAGGATAAAGGGGCTTTCGGCGACAGCGTCCCGCGCGGCATGGGAGCGCGGTGACTTTGAATTACTATCGCAGCTTGTGCCATCCCAGTCGCTTGAGCTTTGCAGGCGCCAAGGCGCTCCGGTATCGTCTGAAAACCTCGGCATTGCGCTGCCTATGCACTTTTTGCTTTCAGACCCAGCGCAGCTTGCCCGCTGCTGCGACGCCGACGGCGGGCTGGCGGAGCGGCTCTGCAAAGCTGCAAAGCGGAGCGCCGGCCCTTCGGAGCTTTACGCGAACACCGCGGCAAAGCACCTGACCGCCGCGAAAATAAGGCGGGCAGCGCTGTTTTGCCTTTTCGGCGTCACATACGATGAGGTGAGCGCGCCGCCGCCATACACGCTGCTTTTGGCGGCGAACCCGCGCGGGACGAAGCTGCTCCGCGCGATAAAAAAGCGCTCGCGCATTCCTGTCGTGACGAAACCTGCCGACTACCGGCTATTGCCAGAAGAAGCCGAGCGCGCGTTTGAGCGCAGCCTTCGCGCCGATGAGGTTTACATGCTCGCTACCGGCGAGCGGGAAAACCCCATCAAAATGTCGCCGGTTATCCTGCAGGGTAACATTTAAGTAAAAGATCAGTTTTATGAGGAGGACACATGCAGGGGACGAAACTAGAAAAGAAGAATAATTATCGTATTAGCCTAAGGCAGGTTTGGACCTTTTTAGCAGCTGCGGTACTATATTTCGCGCTGTTTTGCCTTTTCCCTATTGTGCTTGTGCTTGGCGCAGGGCTTGTGTCGGGATTTGCGGCAAAGAGCCTTGAAGGCACCGCGCAGGCTGTTGCGCTTTCACTGGCGCAGCTCTCCGGCGCGGAGGTGCTTCCAAGCTTTGCAATATGCGCAGTGTTTGCGGCAGTATGTGCCGCGCTGCTCGCCGCAAGGCGAAACGTGCGCTCTATAGCGACCTTTAGACAAATAACGGTGCTTTTGGTTTATGCGTCAATTGCGGGGTTCGCGCTGTCTGCTTGCCAAAGCAAAGTAAACGGCGTGCCGCTGCGGACATTTGCTGGGCTGGTGCGCGAGCTGATATGCAGCGGAGTTTTATAATCTTTATAGGAGGATAAAATGAAACGTATGTTATCCGCATTTTTAGCCGGTACCTTGTTTTGTACATCTATTTGCGGCTGTAGTAGCTTTGCGCCGGACAAAGGCGGGCCACAAGGCGACGCGCGCCAAGCCCCCCAGGGTAAGGGCGGCGGCTACTGGACAGTTGGCTTCGGGTCGGCGGCGCTTGTCCCCGACGACTACGACCCGGTTACGGACAGCTTTGCCAACACATACTATATAGCGGGCTACCGGAACGACAATGTCGCTAACGGCATGCTCGACCCGCAATTTGCGCGCGCGGCGTTTATCTCCGATGGCAGCACCTCGATTGTCGTAGCCGCGGTAGACTGTGTGGGGCTGCTGAAAGCTTTTGTCGACGAAATCAAAGCGGGACTTTCAGACGTCGTGAAGGAATATAACCTCTCCGCGATACATATCGCCTCGACGCATACCCACGCGGGAATAGACACGCTTGGGCTTTGGGGCCCGGTAGGCCGCGACGGCAAAAACGAGGCGTTTATGGAAAAGGTAAAGCTCGGCGTGCAGAGCGCGATAAGGCAGGCTTGCAAATCCGCGCGCGAGGGGAAGCTGTATTACGGCAAAGCTGACACCGGCGACCTGCAGCGCGACTCGCGCCCGCCGTATGTTTACGATAAATATATCCACCGGTTTAGGTTTGAGCCGATTGACGGCACGCCAGGGCTGCAAATAATAACTTATGGGTCGCACCCCGAGGCGCTGCGCAGCGAGAACAGCCGCGTGAGCGCCGACTTCCCATGCTATATGGGGAGAAAAATCAAAAATGCGACCGGCGACGACTTTATCTTTTTTGCCGGCGCGGTCGGCGGGCTTATATCAACAAAAAGGCAGCTCGACGAGTCCGGTAACGAGCTTCCGCTCGAACAGGACGTCGTGGTTGTCGGCGAGAAGCTTGCCGACTGCCTCTTGTCAATCGCAGACGAAGTCGAGCTTAAGCCGGAAATTAAAGATAACACACATAAATTCAGCGTAAACCTTGACAACAAGGTGTATGTGCTGCTATCATCACTTGGAGTGCTGGGCTCAAAGCCGATACCAGGCGGCGGAAAGTATGGGCTTGCGCTCGAGACGCAGGCGTCGCTGCTGTCACTTGGCGGCATAAACATCGCGCTTGTGCCGGGCGAGCTTTTCCCCGAGCTGGCATACGGCGGCTCGGCTGGCGAGATAGCAGCAAACCCCGGCGCCGAGCCTTACCGGACGCTTGTCGAGATTATAGGCGACCGTGACCTTCTCGTCTGGGGGCTTTGCGACGACGAGCTCGGCTATATAGTAGCGCCGAACGACTTTTTCCTTCATCCCGAAAACCCGTATTTCGAGCGCGGCACCGACAGCTTCGGCCGCAGCCATTACGAGGAGACAAACTCGGTAGGCATCGAAGTATACTACCGGCTCTCCGAGGCTTTCGAGGAGCTTGTGAAGCGTAGAGGATAAAAAACGGGGCGGGCTTGCATGGGCAAAGGCGCTTATGCCAGCCGCCCCAAAGCGTTTTATAAAAAAGCCACCGCGCGTGCGGAGCTGGACGAATACATACCACGATTTTTTCATGGAACATAAAGTCGATTTCGAGGACTGATAAAATAAACACTTTAAAGGAGAACGCTGCGGCGTCAAGCGCTGCAAAAAAGAAAATGAATCAAACCACAAAAAAATCGCACCTACTAAAGTTGACCTCGCTGCTTCTTTTGGCAACTCTTTTTGTCGCGCCCGCCCTTTTCGGATGCGCGCCGGAGAGCGGCACAAACCCTGAGCCTACTGCAGATGAAACCACTCCCGACACCACGACGGAAGAGCCTGACAGCGCGATCAACCCCCCTTATCGTGCCGCCACGCCAGAGGAAGCTGAAAAATACCCCAAAGTGACAAACCTACCCACTCTATATATAAACCTTGACGACGGCAAAAGAAAGCGGGACATAACAAAGGAACAGTATATCCCCGGCACATACACGCTTGTGGTGGAAGACGGTGTGGGCATATATGATGAGCCGCTTGAAATAAAGGGCAGGGGCAACTACTCGTGGACGTTCCAGCAGAAGCCCTATACGATAAAGCTTGGTAAAAAGGCCGACCTTCTCGGCATGGGCCCGGCGCGTACCTGGGTGCTTGTGACCACATATAGCGACAAGACCCTGATGCGCAACTACCTGACGTTGAACCTTGCCGTCGACATTGGCTTGCAGTATTCGGTCGAGGCTAAATATGTCGACGTTTATATAAACGGGGAATATAACGGCCTCTATGTGCTAACCGAGAAAATCCAAATCCACGACGAGCGCGTCGACATCAACGAGTACACCGAAGGGCTGTTTGAGATAGAGGTAGACTGGCGGCATAACTACGACTGCGAGTACTGCATAAAGCTCAACAGCGGCGCGCATGTCATGTACAAACAAGCCGAGGCCGAAGATATCGGCGAGGAGAGGAAAAAGGAGCTTTACAAAGAGTTTAGGCTCTTTCTCACAACCGTCGACAAGTCGATGAGGAAAGGCTACCGTGAGTTTTCAAAATACATCGACATCCCCTCGTTTGTCGACTGGTATATAGTCAACGAGTTTGTGAAGAATTTCGATTCGGGATTTACCACAAGCTGCTATTGCTATATCAAAAACGGCAAGCTCTACATGGGCCCGCCGTGGGATTACGACACCTGCATGGGCAACCAGAACGTAGCGACTTGCCTTTACCCCGATGGCTACCATGTCCGCTACTCGCCGTGGTTTTCAATGCTGATGGACGACCCGGTTTTCTTCCGCAAGGTACGCGAGCGTTGGACCGAGCTTAGGAACGCCGGCGTTTTCGACAAGTTCCTATCAGACATCCTCGAGATACCGAAAACCATGATAGCGCAGTCGGAACAGAAGACGCACCAGCTTTACAAGCATAAGCTCAAAAGCCGTGACCTACGCGGCGACCTTTCGCTCTATACGTTCGAGGACGAAGTAGACTACCTTTATAATTGGGTCAAAAAGCGCATCGAGTGGCTTGACAGCGAGTGGAAACTAAATTAGGCGGTCTTGACATTAAAGGTAGATTATTATATAATTTAAAGAAACTATTTTTACGGTGAAGGAACGTTAAAGATGGCAGAGGATAAACGCCTTGTTGAGGAAATAACGCCGATGTCGGTCGACTTTGCGCAGTGGTATACCGACATTTGCCTGAAGGCAGAGCTTGTAGACTACTCATCGGTCAAAGGCTGCTTAATAATCCGGCCATACGGCTACGCGATTTGGGAGCATATACAGAGCATTCTCGATAAAAGGTTCAAAGAGCTTGGGCATGAGAACGTCTACATGCCGCTTTTTATACCCGAATCGCTGCTCAACAAGGAGAAGGAGCACGTAGAAGGTTTTGCGCCTGAGGTCGCGTGGGTGACGCGCGGCGGCAGCGAGGAGCTGACCGAGCCTTTGTGCGTGCGCCCGACTTCGGAAACGCTTTTTTGCGAGCATTACGCGAATATAATTAAATCATGGCGCGACCTGCCGAAGCTTTATAACCAGTGGTGCAGCGTAGTGCGCTGGGAAAAGACCACAAGGCCGTTCTTGCGCAGCCGCGAGTTCTTGTGGCAGGAAGGGCATACGATGCATGCCACCGCCGAAGAGGCAATAGAGGAAACGCTGCGCATGCTCGACGTTTACGCCGAGTTCCACGAAAAGTCGCTAGCGATACCTGTCATAAAGGGAAGGAAGACCGACAGCGACAAGTTCGCGGGCGCCGAGGCGACATATGCAATTGAGGCTCTGATGCACGATGGCAAGTCGCTGCAGGCAGGGACAAGCCACTATTTCGGCGACGGGTTCGCGCGCGCGTTCGGCATACAGTATTCAAACAAAGAAAACAAGCTGGTTTACCCGTACCAAACCTCTTGGGGCGTATCTACCCGCATGATTGGTGGGATAATAATGACGCATGGCGACGACAGCGGGCTTGTATTGCCTCCTGCCGTCGCGCCAGTCCAGGTTATAGTTATCCCCGTCGCACAGCATAAGCCGGGCGTGATCGAGAAGGCGACGGAGATTGCCGGCAAGCTGCGCGACGCGGGCCTGCGCGTGAAAGTTGACACAAGCGACAATACCGCCGGTTGGAAGTTCGCCGAGTACGAGATGAAAGGCGTGCCGGTAAGGCTTGAGATCGGCCCGCGAGATATAGAGGCGAACCAGTGCGTGCTTGTGACGCGTCACAATCGCGAAAAGGTCACCGTCTCGCTCGACGCCCTTGTGGAAGCCGCGAAAGAGCGCCTCGAGGTGGTGCATGACGGGCTTTACGAGAAAGCACTTGCAAACCGCAAGGCGCATACTTACGACTGCAAGACGATTGATGAGATAAACGAAGCGCTCGCGGCGCACGGCGACGGGTTCGTGCGAGCGATGTGGTGCGGCGAGGAAGCCTGCGAGGACGAGGTCAAAGCCAAGTCAGGCGTTGGTTCGCGCTGCATACCTCTTGAGCAGGAGCATCTATCGGACACATGCGTCTGCTGCGGCAAGCCAGCAAATCATCTCGTCGTTTGGGCAAAGGCGTATTAGTTGGATTTATTGGGGGAACTTTAAAAAAAGTTCCCCCAAACCCCTTAAAACTTTACCTATACCCGAGCGGCAGCTTGGGATTTACATATTTATTTATATAGAAATATATAGAAAATTAAAACCAATGGGAGAACTTGTACGCCTGCAAAAATATATAGCCGACTGCGGGCTGATGTCACGCCGCGCGGCTGAAGAGGAGATAAGGCGCGGCAAAGTGACGGTCGGCGGGACCACGGCGCATCTAGGCGATAAAGTCGAGCTTGACGGCTCGGGCAATGCGCTGGTAGAGGTGCGTCTACGCGGGCAGCCGGTCGAGCGCCAAACAAAAAAGCATGTGACGATAATGCTTTACAAGCCGCGCGGGTATGTGACTACAATGTCCGACGAAAAGGGCCGTCCCTGCGTTGCCGACCTCGTCGAAGACGTTGGGGTGCGCGTTTACCCATGCGGCAGGCTCGACTACGACTCGGAAGGGCTGCTAATCCTTACAAACGACGGCGAGCTTTGCAACATACTCACGCACCCAAGCCATAAAATTCCGAAAATATACCATGTAAAAATCGGCAAAGCAGTAACGCCGGAGCAGCTCGCCGCGCTCAACAAGCCGATGGAAATAGACGGTGAGCGCTACCGCGCGGCAAAAGCAGAGGTAATAACGCTAAAGAAAAACGAAACCGTGCTGCGCATCACGCTTTACGAGGGCAAAAACCGCCAAATCCGAAAGATGTGCGAGAGTTTGGGCCTGCCGGTGCTCACGCTCAAGCGCGTGGCGATAGGCAACCTTGAGCTTGGTAACCTCAAGCCCGGAAAGTGGCGCAAGCTTTCTCCCGCACAGATTGCGTATCTGAAAGGCAGCAAAGGCTAGATGCTTAAAGTAATACCTGTTCAAGATAAAAACGAGCAAGAGCGCCTCTGTTCGCTTTGCGGGGCGGAGTATATCCCCGAGGCGCTCGCATATGCGGGCTACAGCGACGGCGGCGATTTCGCGTGCATAGCCCAGTTTAAAATATGCGCGGGCTATGTAAAGCTTTGTAGCCTTTCGGCGGCGGCAGGAGGGCCCGTGGATGAGGACGTGATGCTTCTTTGCGGGCTCGCGGCGCTTAATTTTGCGTATACAATAGGAATAAAGGAAGCGCGCTGCGATACCCCGGACGAGGCAAAGCTGCCGCTTTACCGGAAAATAGGCTTTGCGCCGTGCGGCGACGGCATGCGCTGCGACCTAGCCATGCTTTTTGAGGGGCACTGCCGCTGAATCGCCCGAATAACAATTTTTAAGGAAGCGATTTTAATGCCAAGCAAATTTGTACGCGAAAACCACACGCTGCTGTGCGATTTTTACGAGCTGACGATGGGTAACGGGTACCTGCTCTCGGGCATAGGCGACCGGATCGCGTATTTCGACGTGTTTTTCCGCACGATCCCCAACAACGGCGGGTACGCGATTTTCGCCGGGCTTGAGCAGGTAATCGATTATATCGAAAACCTGCATTTCGACGATGAAGATATAGAATTCCTCCGCAGCAAGGGCGTTTTCGACGAGCGGTTTTTAGAGTATTTGCGCAACTTCAAGTTCACCGGCGACATCTGGGCGATGCCGGAAGGCACGCCTATATTCCCCGGCGAGCCGCTGCTTGTCGTGCGCGCGCCGATAATACAGGCGCAGTTTATCGAAACATATGTGCTGCTCACGCTCAACCACCAGTCGCTGATAGCGACGAAGGCTAACCGCATAGTGCGTGCCGCCGACGGCAGGCCGGTAGCGGAGTTCGGCTCGCGAAGGGCGCAAGGCGCTGACGGCGCGATTTTGGGCGCCCGCGCCGCATATATTGGCGGCTGCTCAAGCTCCGCGTGTACAATTGCCGACCAATGGTACGGCGTGCCGGCGACCGGCACGATGGCTCACTCGTGGGTGCAGATGTTTGATGACGAGTTTACGGCGTTCGACGTCTACTGCACGCTTTACCCGAATAACCCCACTCTGCTTGTCGACACCTACAACGTGCTGCAGAGCGGTGTGCCGAACGCGATAAAAGCGTTCAAAAAGCATGGGATCACAAAATGCGCCGTACGCATAGACTCGGGCGATATCACATACCTTTCGCGCAAGACCCGCCAAATGCTCGACGATGCGGGGCTTTATGAGTGCAAGATCGTCGCCTCCAACTCGCTCGACGAGTACATCATCCGCGACGTCCTCGCTCAGGGCGCGTGCATCGACGCGTTCGGTGTAGGCGAGCGGCTTGTGACCTCGAAATCCGACCCGGTGTTCGACGGCGTCTATAAGCTCGCCGCGGTTGAAGATGAAAACGGCAAGATTATCCCGAGAATTAAGGTCAGCGAGAACCCCACGAAAATAACAAACCCGCACTTTAAGAAGGTCCACAGGCTTATAGAAAACCATACCGGCAAAGCCATCGCCGACCTTATCTGCATCCACGACGAGGTAATAGATACCGCATGGCCGCTGACGATTTTCGACCCCGACTATACGTGGAAGCGCAAGACGCTGACCGATTTTACAGCGGTAGAGCTGCTAAAGCCGATTTTCAAAGGCGGTAAGTGCGTCTATCACCGCCCATCGCTTGAGGAAATAAGAAAGTACTGCGCCGAGCAGCTCGACATGCACTGGGACGAAGTCAAGCGGTTTGAAAACCCGCACAGGTACTATGTCGACCTCTCGCAGAAGCTGTGGGACCTCAAGCACGAAATGCTGCGGCTGAACAGGTGAAAAGCAACATAGCTTGCTGCAAACCCCCATTACAAAAGTTTTTAAAGGGGTTCGGGGACACCTGAAAGTTTCTCCGAGAAAATAATCTTTAATAGGGAGCAACATCGATGATACAAAGACCGCGCGGCACCTTTGACATATTGCCCGAAGAGATGCCGTACTGGTACAAAATAGAAGAGACCGCGCGGGAAGTTTCCGCGCTTTACGGGTTTTCAGAGATAAGGATACCTACATTTGAGGCAACGGAGCTGTTCGCGCGCGGCGTAGGCGACACGACGGATGTAGTGCAAAAGGAAATGTATACCTTTACCGACAGGGAAGGCCGGTCGCTGACACTGCGCCCTGAGGGCACCGCTGGCGTCGCTCGAGCGCTGATTGAAAACGGCAAATGCTCGGACGCGATGCCGCTCAAGCTGTTTTATATTATAAACTGCTTCAGGTACGAAAAGCCGCAGGCGGGCAGAAGCCGGGAGTTCTACCAATACGGCGTCGAACTGTTCGGTTCCGACTCGCCAGCTGCCGACGCCACCGTGATCGCACTGGCAAACGCGGTTATAAGCCGTCTCGGCATAACCGGCACCGAGCTGCAAGTCAACTCGATAGGCTGCCCCAGCTGCCGGCCCGAGTATCATAAAAAGCTGCGGGAGTTTTTCGCCGCAAACGAGGAAAAGCTCTGCCCTACCTGCCGGGAGCGGCTTAAAACCAACCCACTGCGTATCCTCGACTGCAAAAATGAGGACTGCATAAAGCTCTGCGAAGGCGCGCCGAAGGTGCTTGATTCGCTTTGCAGCCCCTGCGCAGGGCATTTTGAAACGCTTAAAAAATACCTAGACGCGTCTGGAATCGCATACACGGTCAACCCCAAGATAGTGCGCGGTCTTGACTACTATACGCGCACCGTTTTCGAGTTTATTTCCGATAAAATCGGTGCGCAAAGCACAATCTGCGGCGGCGGCAGGTACGACGGGCTGATAAAGCAGATAGGCGGCCCGGAGCTGCCCGGAATAGGCTTTGCGATGGGAATAACAAGGTTGATACTTGCGATGAAAGCCTGCGGCTCAGAGGTCGAGGAGCCCATGGCGCCAAGCCTTTATATCGCGCCGCTGGGCGAGCGCGCGCAGCTTTATGCGCTAAAGCTTTCCGCGGGGCTAAAAGAAGCCGGCATATATTCGGAGTGCGACATTGTCGGCCGCTCGCTGAAATCGCAGATGAAATACGCAGACAAAATCGGCGCAAAATACACCCTCATTTTGGGCGATGCTGAGATTGACACAGGAAGGGCGATACTTAAAAATATGCAGACCGGCGAGCAGTCGGAGGTAGGAGTTTCGGACATTGACGCGCTGCGCCGCCTGCTGTCATAGCGGGCTGCGCCCGGCGCATTACAAATAGGGCGCAAAGCAAAACGAATTTACAGCCGCGAAAGGTAGCATTAAACCTTATATTAGCGTCATTACCGAAACAAGACTGGAGAGAGATATATGTCACAACTGCTGCTCACCGAAAAGGACAAAAGAACCAAATACTGCGGTGAATTCCGCGAGTCAGACGTTGGAAGGCGCGTCTGCGTCATGGGCTGGGTCCAGCGCCAGCGCGACCTCGGAAGCCTTATATTTATCGACCTGCGCGACCGGACCGGCATCGTGCAGCTCGCATTTGACGAAACGGTAACCCCCAAAGAGGTATTCGACCTCGCGTTTACTGTCCGCGCGGAGTATGTGCTATGCGCGCACGGCACCGTGCGCATCCGCTCGTCGATAAACCCGAACATCCCTACCGGTAAAGTTGAAATACTTGTCGATGAGCTGAAGGTGCTTTCAACTGCGCAGACACCGCCTTTTGAGATAGTCGAAGACAGCCCGGTCAAACCCGAGCTGAGGCTCAAATACCGTTACCTAGACTTGCGCAGGCCGGACCTGCAGCGCAACATAATCGCGCGCTCGGAGATAACCTATATCGCGCGCGAGTATTTCATGTCGCAGGGCTTTGTCGATATCGAAACCCCTTGCCTTATAAAGCCCACGCCCGAGGGTGCGCGAGACTACCTCGTCCCGAGCCGCGTCCACCACGGCAAATTCTACGCGCTGCCGCAGTCGCCGCAGCTTTACAAGCAGCTTTTGATGCTATCGGGCTTCGACCGCTATTTCCAGATAGCGCGCTGCTTCCGCGACGAGGACCTGCGCGCCGACAGGCAGCCTGAGTTTACGCAGATAGACCTTGAGATGTCGTTCGTCACGCAGAACGACGTCATCGAGGTCGTCGAGGGCTTCATTGCGGAGCTTTTCCACAAATTCAAGGGTATAAAGATATCGCTCCCGCTGCCGCGCATGACGTATGCCGAGGCTATGGAGCGCTACGGCTCCGACAAGCCCGACCTGCGGTTCGGCATGGAGCTTACAAATATTTCGGACATCGTAGCCGGTTGCGGTTTTAGGGTGTTCTCGGAAGCTATAAAGTCAGGCGGCTCGGTCCGCGGCATAGTAGCTAAAGGCGCAGCGGAAAAGCTCTCGCGCAAGGAGATAGACTCGCTTACAGAAGTCGTAAAGCAGTATAAAGCTAAAGGGCTTGCGTGGTATAAAAACGCCGGTGGCGAGGTAAGCTCGTCATACGCTAAGTTCCTCACCGAGGAAGAAAACGCTGCGGTCGCGCGCCGGCTGGGCGTCGAGGAAGGTGACGTCGCATTCATCGTCGCAGACAGCGACTCAGTGGTGCTGCCCTCGCTCGGCGCGCTGCGATGCGAGCTTGCAAAGCGGCTGGGGCTTATCCGCCCGGGCGACTATAAGCTCCTTTGGGTCACCGAGTTCCCGATGTTCGAGTACAGCGAGGAGGACGGGCGTTACTACGCAAAGCACCACCCGTTCACAATGCCGAATCCAGACGATATCCCGCTGCTTGAAATCGACCCGGGTAAGGTGCGCTCTGTCGCATACGATATAGTGATGAATGGCGCAGAGATTGGCGGCGGCTCTATAAGGATACACTCGCGCGAGATACAAAACAAAGTGTTCCGCGCGCTGGGGCTCACGGAGGAAGAGGCAGAGGAGAAGTTCGGATTCTTGCTCGAGGCTTTTAGGTACGGCACGCCGCCGCACGGCGGGCTTGCGTTCGGGCTTGACAGGCTCGTCGCGGCAATGCTCGAGCTAGACGACATCCGCGACGTTATAGCCTTCCCGAAAGTGCAAAACGCTTCGGAGCTTATGACCGGCTGTCCCTCGCCGGCCGACGAAGCCGCGCTCGCCGAGCTCGGCATAGCGGTGACTGAAAAAAAATAAAAATTAGCTGCGGCAAAAGGGAAGTATACCCCAAATAAGCCGCAGCTTTTTGTATTTTAAACGTCGCCATTCTACAACGCCGCAATGCGCTCGGCTACTTCCTCGGCTGTAATGCCCGTGGTGTCGATTTTGACCGTGTCTAGAAACTCGTAAAGCGGCAGCCGCTCGATGCTTCTCGCGATAATGTCGGGCTCGCGAAGGCCTACTTCGATGTCGCCGCGCAGCCGCCTCTCTAGCGCCTCGGGCGTGCAGACAAGCGAAACTGAGATAACCTCAAGGTTTGAGGTATCAAGCCGTGAGAGTATATCGTCAATAATGCTTTGCTGGTGCATGACCCAGCAAAAAACTATGTTTTTTAGTACGCGCTGCATTTTATAAAATTGTTTAGCAGATAGCAGATGTTGTCGACTACCATCCGCTTTGTTTCCTCAGTCACCACAAAAGGATGCGAGTCCCAGCACCAGTCGCCGTCGAGGAAAACGGAGAATGGGAGTTTAGTCTTAAGTATCCTGCAGGAGGTAGTTTTCCCAACTCCCATAGTCCCGCCGATAATATAAAGCTTTTTCTACCCAATCATATGTTTGCCTTCGTAGAGTGATTCAATAGCTATTATACCAAACACGCGTAAAAAAGCAAAAAAGCCCAAAGCCTAGCCTTGGGCTTTTTCCTTATTGGCCCGCCCGACAGGGCTCGAACCTGCGACCATCGGAATCGGAATCCGGTACTCTATCCAGCTGAGCTACGGGCGGACATGTTTTATGCGGCAGGTAATATTATACCACAACAATAATAAAAAGTAAACACTTTTGCGCGAAATTCCCCTGCTTAAAAGTTCTTGAAGGAGGATTGGGGGAAACTTTTTCAAAAAGTTCCCCCAATTAATATTAATTAATTAATATTAATAAAGAAACATAGCGTCGCCGAACGAGTAAAAGCGGTAGCGCTCTTTAATCGCCTCTGCATAGGCGGCAAGTATTATCTCGCGCGAGGCAAACGCCGACACCAGCATTAGCAGCGTGCTTTCGGGCAAGTGGAAGTTTGTGATAAGTGCCTCTGTAGCTTTGAACTTATAGCCGGGGTAGATGAAAATATCGGTCTCGCCCGACATAGGGTGGATAACGCCATGCTCGTCAGATGCTGTTTCAAGCACGCGGCAGGAGGTCGTGCCGACCGCTATGATGCGCCCGCTGCGGCTGTTAATGGCGTCGGCCGCCTCTTTTGAAACCGAAAAATACTCGGAGTGCATCACATGGTCGGAAATCCGCTCCTCTTTGACCGGGCGGAACGTGCCAAGCCCGACGTGCAGCAGCACCGGCACGATTTTAACACCCATCGTGCGGATTTTATCAAGCAGCTCGACGGTGAAGTGCAGTCCCGCGGTCGGCGCGGCAGCCGAGCCACGCTCACGCGCGTAGACGGTGTTATAGCGATCTTTGTCAAGGAGCTTTTTCGTTATATAAGGCGGCAGCGGCATCTGCCCAAGCTCGTCGAGCACTTCGTAGATGTCGGTCCTGTCATGTTTAAAGCGCAATACTCGCACGCCGCCATCGCCAATGTCGATAACCTCGGCGGAAAGCAGTGGCGCGCCGTCGGAGCTTATGCCGTAATCTATAATGTCGCCGAGCTTTACCCGCCTGCCGGGCTTGACAAGCGCTTCCCACTCGTCGCCTGCCATCCGGCGCAATAGCACCGTTTCAATGTGCGCGCCGGTACACCGGCGAGTACCGTAAATCCTCGCGGGTATAACCCGGCTCTCGTTTACTACAAGCACGTCGCCCGGGCGCAGGTACTCGGTTATGTCCCGAAAAATCCGGTGCTCGATCTCGCCGGTTCTCCTTTTTAAAACCATAAGCCGGGAGCTGTCGCGAGGCTCGGCGGGAGTCTGCGCGATAAGCTCTTCAGGCAGCTCGTAATAAAAGTCGCTCTTTTTAAGGTCGGTTGGTATCTTTTGCATTTTGCTCTCCGGTTGGGATGAAGAAGGCGGCAGACGCCGCCAAAATTTATGTATGCGAGCCGAAAACACATTAAAAATTTTCGCGCCATGCTTGACAAAACGGGCTGATTGTGGTATGCTGACGGATAACAAATCACGATTGAGGCGCGGTCTCCGATATTAAGCCGCGGCGAGGTTCTCCGGAACCGCTTGAGCCGCGTGCGGAGGGCGGAACCGCCGAAAACGTGCCGGCGCCGGAGCGCCGGGCGTTTGGGCCGTGGGGCGAAAGCTCGCGGACTGTCATCAACAGCGGAAGGCATGTCCATAAATTGGACATCTTACCGAAGTAACATATACTGTTACTGTGTGTTGATGGAGCGCTTTCGTGTATATATTATGGAGTAGATATACTCGCGCGGAGGAATTTTCACGCCCCGCGGATATATCACCATATTATATCACATGAAAAGCCGGAAATCAACCGGCTTTTATCTTTTCTTACCGATATTTTTGTTTGGGGTGGCATATTATGAAGCTAACAAAACCGACGGTGTTCACTGGTTCCGCAGTGGCAATAGTAACGCCGATGAAGAACGGCGAGGTCGATTTCGACACGCTGGGCAAACTTATCGATTGGCACATTGAGCAGGGCACCGACGCAATAGTCGCGGTCGGCACAACCGGCGAGGCGTCCACGCTGACGGACGAGGAGCATCGCGCGGTGATAAAATATGCCGTCGAGCGCACTGCCGGGCGCGCGCCGGTCATCGCCGGTACCGGCTCGAACGATACAGACTATCAGGTATCGCTCTCGCGTTATGCCTGCGAGGTCGGCGCCGACGCGCTTTTGCTCGTCACGCCTTATTATAACAAGACCACTCAGAAAGGGCTCATCAAGCACTTCTTCGCGGCGGCGGACGCGTCTACAAAGCCAATAATCCTTTACAACGTACCCTCGCGCACCGGCCTTAACATTTTGCCGGCGACCTATAAAGAGCTTTCAAAGCACGAGCGCATCGTCGCGACTAAAGAAGCGTGCGGCAACATCAGCCAAATCGCCGAGACCATCGCGCTCTGCGGCGGCGACCTTGCGATATACAGCGGCAACGACGACCAAATCACTCCGATCATGTCGCTCGGCGGGCTCGGCGTAATCTCGGTGCTGGCGAATATCATGCCGCGCGAGACGCACCTTATCACAAAATATGCGCTCGAGGGCAACTTCGCCGAAAGCGCAAAGCTGCAGATCGAGCTGCTAGACCTTATAAACGCGCTGTTTGTAGAGGTCAACCCGATCCCGGTAAAAGCCGCAATGGCGATGCTAGGGCTGTGCTCGCCTGAGATCAGGCTCCCGCTCTGCGAGCCCGAAACCAAAACGGTTGAACTCCTTCGCAGCGTGCTCAAAAGACACGCCTTGTTGAAAGAATAAGATGCTACATAAGCCCGGAGCGCTATAAGCTTGCGCGCCGCCTCTTTGCCGTCTTTCCCGGAGGGCGGGATCAGGCGGCGCGCAGGGGCGCGGTCCCGGACAAGCTGCAGCAGGAATATAAATGCGACAGCCCGTATAAAGTTTAAAGGAAGCGGGAAACTTTTTGAGGAGAAAAGGCTACAAAAACCGCCTGGGCTTAAGGCTTTGGCGGGGAGGGGGAAAGCGGTATGAAAATTATAATAGTAGGAGCATGCGGGCGCATGGGAAGAGCGGTCGCGGAGGCAGCCGCGCGTTCGGGTATCACCGTCGCCGCGGGCGTGGACATCAACGCCGCTTCGGCTCCGCTTACATATAAATACCCGATATACGAAAAGCTTGCCGATTTCACCGGTACGGCGGACGTTTTAGTCGACTTTTCGCACCACACCGCGCTCGAAGGTATACTAAATTTCGCGCGCGTGCGCAAAATGCCGGCGGTTATAGCGACGACCGGCCACACGCCGCATGAGCTCGAGGTCATGCGAGAAGCGGCGGCTGTTATACCCATATTCTACAGCCGCAACATGTCACTTGGCGTAAACCTATTGCTCGAGCTTGTCAAAACTGCGGCTGCATCGCTCGGCAAAGAATACAATATAGAAATAGTCGAGGAGCACCACAAACACAAGCTCGACGCGCCGAGCGGGACCGCGCTGATGCTTGCCGAGGCGGCGTCGGAAGGCTTGCGCGCAGCCGAGGGCGAAGATTTTGCGGTCCAAATAGTAACCGAGCGCGCATCCCGCCGCGCCGATCGCGACGTGCATGAGATTGGCGTCCACTCGGTGCGCGGTGGCAGCATCGTCGGCGAGCACGAGGTAATCTTCGCTGGCCAAAACGAAATAATAAGGCTCTCTCACAGCGCGGCATCGCGCGAGGTTTTCGCAGACGGCGCGATAAAAGCCGCGGAGTTTCTCATTGGCAAACCCGCGGGGCTTTACAATATGCGCGACCTCGTTTCGATGATGAAATCTTTTTAATAAAGGATGTATCCTCCCAAATGGTATGGCCCCGAAAACTTTCGAAGGGGCCTGGGAAAACTTTACCCAAAAAGTTTTCCCAAAAAATACAAATAAACCCCGGCAGCGCGCCGGGCTTTTATTTATGCTGCAAGTCCGCTATTTCCATAGCGCGTGCCGCAGCCTCAAAGCGCTTTAACGCCTCGCCGACGAATTTGTCGCGGTGCCTTATGTAGATAATCGCTCTCGACAGCGAAAGCCCTTCGATTTCAAAAGTCACAAGTCGCCCCGCCTCGATTGCACCGCCGACCAGCCCTAGCGGCAGCGCCGAGATGCCGAACCCTTGCGCCACGCCTTCGATTAGCGCTTCGGTCGATACGCTCTCCCAAAGCGGTTCGGCGACAAGTCCCATCGCCGACAGCGCGTTGTCCAGCAACTCGCGCGTGCCGCTGCCGCGCTCGCGCAAAAGCAGCGGCTCGGCGACAAACTCGGCGGCGGTAACTTTTTTCGCAGACGCGAACGGATGAGCCGGCGCGCAAACGGGCACAATAGCGTCGTCGAAAAGTTTAACGTTGACGATTAGCGGGTTGTGCGGCGCGCCTTCGATTATCCCGCAGTCGAGCGAGCCGTCGATCACGCCCTGCTCGATTTCGTCGGACGGCGCGACAAAAAGCTTTACCTTTTGACCGTATAGCCTTATGACTTTGGGCATGTATCGCGTGCCGACCGTAATGCTCGCGCCTGCGCGCAGCGGGATTTCGTCGCCCGGCTGCTTCATGCCAAGCTCGAGCTCTTCAAACAGCTTTGTGATATGCACGGCATAGCCGTAAAACCGCTCGCCCTCGGGCGTTATGACTAGCCTCCTGCCAAGCCGCTCGAACAGCCTGACACCGTAGTATTTTTCAAGTTCGCGCAGCGCGACGCTCACCGACGGCTGGGATATAAAAAGCCGCTCAGCCGCCGCAGTCGCGCTCCCAGTTTCCGCAAGCGCGCAGAAAACTTTTAGATTCCTGAGCGTCATGCTGCCCCTCCTTATAAGATAAAAGCTATGATTTTAATTATATTATAATATTTTACATTTACAGCGTCAAGATATATAATAACCCCAGAGGGGTGGTATTTTGCCTGTCAAAGAGTTAGCAAGGTCCGGTGCGGCTACTTCAAAGAAGCCTTTGCGAAAAAACAAATTTTTTATTTTATGGCAGCTTTTTTGGCTGACGTTCCGCATAAGCGCGGTCACGATCGGCGGCGGGTACGCTATTGTCGCGGTGCTAAAGCGCGAGCTTGTAGACAAGCGCGGCTGGCTGAAGGAACACGAGATGCTTGACTATACCGCAATCTCGCAGTCGACGATAGGCCCGACCGCAGTAAACGCCTCATTGCTTGTAGGGCAAAAGCTCGCGGGGGTATGGGGCGCCGCCGCAGCGGTGGTTGGCTCCGTGCTCCCGCCGATGATTGTAATGACGGCGTTAGCTTATTTTTACAAGCTTGCGGCAGAAAGCGCGCTTGTAAAGTCTGCCCTTGTCGGCATGCAGGCTGCGACCGCTGCGGTTATCGCCGACGCCGCAATCTCGCTTGGCGCATCAGTTTGGCGGATAGGCCGGGTTTTTGCAATATCCATAGCGGCGATAGTGTTCGCGCTTGCCGCGTTCACAGGGCTGAGCACCTCTATACTAATCCTTGGCGCTGGCGCCGTGGGGCTCTTGCGCTCGGTTAAAGGGAGCGGCAAGGTTAAATGACGCTGGTAAATCTTTTTCTCGCGTTTTTATACGTCGGGCTTTTCGCGATAGGCGGCGGGTACGCGATAGTGCCGCTAATCGAAAAGCAAGTGGTGGAGCGCTACGGGTGGCTGACCGCGGCTGAGTATGCGGACATACTTACGATTTCTCAGCTTACGCCCGGCCCGATAGCCCTCAACTGCGCAAGCTTTGTCGGCGCAAGGCTTTACGGCATTGCCGGCTCGGTCATTGCAACGCTCGCGAGCATCCTGCCCGCCTGCATAGTAGTCGCGCTTATCGCAAAGCTTTATAGCCGGCTGCATGGCAGGTCCGAGTGGGCGGGCGCGCTAACCGGCTTGCGCGGCGCGACCGTAGGGCTTATCGCCGCGGCGAGCCTGTCGCTGTTTGTAAAGTCGGTCTTTGCGGAAGGCATAGCAACGTTTAAAATCCTCGGCTTTGCGGTTGACCCCGTTGCGGCGCTGCTGTTTTGTCTTGCGTTATATCTATTAAGGAAGAAAAACGCCGGCAGCATCACCGTAATGCTGGTATGCGGCGCGATTGCCGGGGCAATTCATTTGGCGGTAAAATAAAAGAGGGAAACGCAAAGTTATGCGTTTCCCTAATTTTTTCTCACTTCCTATACCGGCGGTAGCTCGACGAGGTCGCGCCCGAGCCTGTTTCTTATGTACGGGATGACTTCCTCGCGGTCAATACCGAGCACAAATGCAAACTCTTCCTTAATCATGTGCAGCGCGGTGGCGAGCAGCTTCTCGTCGGACGAGTAAAGCTTTCTCCGCTTTGATGCGAGCTCAGCCCTATACTCGGTAAGCGTGAGGATAATCCATAAAATATCCGCGCGGTTGCCGCTGTCGATGAGCTTGCTAAAAGCGTGCGCCCGGAGCTTGCTGTCCTCAATCCAGCTTGTGCCGGCGTACGGCGCGTTGTCAATCACCTCGAGCACTTCGCTTTTAGTAAGCAGCGGGCGCATCTGTTGCGCCAGCTCGGAATCGACCGGCACATAAGCGACGGAGCTTTCGTCAAACACCGATCGAAGCACATAATACTCTGTGTTGCCGTCGCCGAACTCGAGAGGCGCAATGTCGCAAATCTTACAGATGCCGCAATTGCGGTAGAGCACGCAATCGCCAATTTTATGCGGAGGGCGAGCGCTCAGGCGGTCCATAGCAAATACCTCCCGGCACTGGTAGCCAAGCCGCGGCTGCGGGTATCGGCTATTTTGGCAAAAATCTTTTTCACCCGGCTCAACCTCCCTTGGTATGTTCTACTTTATATATTATTATAACATAGGGAGGAGCCTTTTTCAAAGGTAATTGTGGACAAAAAACGAAATTATATCCGGTAATATATGGCATTCTAAGCAATAGCTATTCCTCATACCACTCGGCAGCCGCGCGCGCGTCGTACTCAATTGCCGCGCGCAACTCATCAATAGTATCGAATTTTTTCTCGGGCCGCAAAAAGTGTAGCAGGCTTACCTCAACGCATGCGCCGTAAAGGTCGCCCTCGAAGCCAAACAGGTGGGTTTCCATCGTCACCGTTCCGCCGGTGTCGACAGTGGGTCGAACGCCGATGTTCGCCACGCCGCGATAGGTTTTGTCGGCTATCCTGCACGAGCATACATAAACGCCAAGTTTCGGCACAATCATGCCTTCGGGAAACCGCTGATTGATGGTAGGGAAGCCGATGAGCCTGCCGAGCCTTCTTCCATGCTCGACCGGCAGCCGAACGGTATAAGGTCGCCCGAGCATCGCGGCAGCGTCGCGCGGGCGCCCGTCAGCAAGCGCTTCGCGAATAAGCGATGAGGATACAACCACCTCGCGGCAGCCGGACTCGCCGCTGAGCGTGACTTTTACCGGCGCCACCACAACGGCATACCCGCCATGCTCTTGCATAAGCTTTGAGAGCAGCTCGGCATCGCCCGAGCCGCCTTTGCCGAACCTGTAGTTGAACCCGCAAACAGCGGCGCGGCAGCCGAGCGCGCCTACGAGCACCTCGCCGACAAACCGCTCGGGCGTAAAATCGCGATAGGCGGAAAAATCGGCGATTATGACGTCATCGCAGCCCGCCGCGCGCAAAAGCTCGCACTTATAATCAGGCGGGGTAAGCTGCGGAGTCGGGCCTGATTTCGTGCCGCCGTAAAAGGTAAAGGCGACTGTCCTGCAGGAAAGTTTCCCGGCTTCTCGCTTTGCCGCCCCGATTATAGCTTTGTGTCCGATATGCACGCCGTCGAAATTACCTAGTGCGACGGCGGAAGGCGTAATCCCGCCGTCCGGTTTTTGTTGCTCCATACGCAGTCAATCGCTTTACAAAGGTATTGAGTCGAAGATTTTGGCTATGATAACACCGGCATATTTGCCCGATAAAGCAAAATTCACGCCGCGCGGGCGGCGTGAAGTATATATAGCCGGCATCCGTCCGGTGAAGAGAGAAAAAGTGTGTCCCGACCGAAATATCAAAAAGCAAATGCGCGGAAAAAGAGGGACGGCATGTCCGCTATGCTCGGCATTACAGTCCCAAATATGATTTTAAAAGCACGGTTAGGATTTCGTCGCGCTCGACTTTGCGGATCAGGCTGCGCGCATTTTTGTGGTTGGTGATGTACGTCGGGTCTTCCGACAAAAGGTAGCCTACAATATGGTTAATGGGGCTGTACCCCCGCTCGAGCAGAGCGTTGTAAACGCTCGTCAAAATCTGCCTGATCTCAAGCTCTCGCTCGTCCTTGAGAGAGAATGTTATCGTCTTATCGTTTTCCGGCGGCACACTTCTCACTCCCTACATAAACCGGAACTACTACTATAGTGATTATAATACACCGCTAGTATTTTTTCAATACATTTGCCGCTATTGTCATATTTTTGTAACAATACTTACCAAGCGCTAGCCGGCACTTTTTATAAACCCTCCGAAAAGCAGGGCGTCGTCTGAATATGCGACCGCACTTTGCCCGGGCGTGACGGCCCGTGCGGGGGTATCGAATACAACTTCAGCCTCAAGCCCGCTACCGGCTTCGGTAAAATAAATCTCCGCCGGCACAGGCTTTGCTGCATAGCGGATCCGCACCTCGGCGCGCAACCTCTCTGGCAGTTTCGCCGGGTCAAGGAGCTGGAAATTAAGGCCTGAAAGCACGGCGCGGCTCATATACTCGCCGCCGGGCGGGGCAAGCGTCACGGTATTATTTTCGGCGTCAATTGACTTTACATACATCGGCGCCCCAATCGACAGGCCAAGCCCCTTGCGCTGGCCGACGGTATAGTAAGCGATACCGCGGTGCCTGCCTAGCACATTGCCATGCTCGTCGACAAAATCCCCCTCGCGCGGCTCGTAGCCATAGTTTTCCTTAAGCCAGCTCACATAATCGCCGTCTGGGATAAAGCATATATCCTCGCTTTCGGCGGAGCTAGCTGCCGAAAGCCCACGGGATCTTGCCAGCTCGCGCAGCTCGGCTTTTTCGCGCCCGCCGAGCGGCAGAATAAGCATCGAAAGCTGATCTTGCGACAGCCCCCAGAGCGCGTATGACTGGTCCTTTCTATCGCTTGCGGCGCGGCGTATGAAAAACCTCCCGCTGTCAAAGCCGACAAACGCATAATGCCCGGTTGCGACGTAGTCAAACCCATGCGCGCGGGCGTAATCGCATAGCACGCCGAATTTTACCGCAGGATTGCAAAACACACAAGGGTTGGGCGTCCTGCCGCGCATGTACTCCTCGGCGAACGGGCGCATAACATCTGTGCAAAACCGCGCGCGCGCGTCAATCTCGTGCAGCGGTATGCCAAGCTCGGCGGCAGCACACCGCGCGGCAGCCGTATCGGTGTGCTCGTGCATTATTACCGCGGCGCCCTCGACAACGCAGCCCTCATCGCGCAATATCATCGCCGTGGCGGTGCTGTCAAGCCCGCCGCTCATGCCGACAAGCACCCGCCGACCCCGCGAGGGCCGCGAGGGATCAGTGGCCGCAGTGCTCACAGTCTCCCCCGCAGCCGAGGTCAAAGTCGATCTCGCGGCCTTGTTTGCGGTAGTAATCGGCTATAGCCGCCTTTACAGCCTCCTCGGCGAGCACCGAACAGTGGATTTTCGCCGGGGGCAGCCCGTCCAGCGCCTCGATTACCGCTTTATTTGTAAGCTGCAGCGCCTCTTTAATGGTCTTGCCCTTTATAAGCTCGGTTGCCATCGACGAGGTCGCGATAGCCGCGCCGCAGCCGAATGTCTTAAACTTCACGTCGGTGATAGTTTCGGTCTCTTTATCTATCTTGAGGTACATCTTCATTATATCGCCGCAGACCGCATTGCCCACCTCTCCGACCGCGTCGGCGTCGGGTATCTCGCCCACGTTGCGTGGGTTTGCGAAATGATCCATAACTTTCTGGCTATAGAGCATTGCCATGGGATGTGTTTTCTCCTTTGTATTAAACTAAAGTTATGCGGCAAATTAAACTTTGAATATCTTTTCGCCGCGCATAAACTCCTCGTAAAGCGGGCTCATCGCACGCAGCCGCTCGACAAGCGGCGGCAGCTTTTCAAGTATATAGTCGACGTCTTCGTCGGTATTCTCGTGCGAGAGCGAGAGCCGCAGCGAGCCGTGCGCCTTCTCATGCGGCAGCCCTATCGCGAGCAGCACATGCGAAGGCTCAAGCGACGCTGTCGAGCAAGCCGAGCCGGTCGACGCGCAGATGCCCACGCTGTCAAGCAGCAGCACAAGGCTTTCGCCTTCGATAAACTCGAACGCTACGTTGACGTTGCCGGGCAGCCTCTTCTCCCTCGAGCCGTTAAGGCGCGAGTAGGGGATGGTGGAAAGAATCCCGTCTATCAGCCGGTCGCGCAGCGCTCTTACACGCTCAAGCTCGGGGATGCGGGCGAATGCAATCTCAAGCGCGCGCGCAAGCCCGACGATGTAAGGAACGTTTTCGGTGCCTGCACGGCGCCCACGCTCCTGCCCGCCGCCGTCGATAAGATTCTTTATGCGCGTGCCAGCTTTGATATACAGCGCGCCGATGCCTTTCGGGGCGTTGATTTTATGGCCCGAAAGCGCAAGCATGTCGACGCCAAGCTCGGCGACGTTGACCGGTATATGGCCTACCGCTTGGACGGCGTCGGTGAAAAACGGTATCTTCCGCTCGTGCGCAATAGCGGCGAGCTCTTTTATCGGCTGGATTGTGCCAATCTCGTTGTTCGCGTACATTATAGCCGCAAGCACCGTGTCGGGGCGCAACGCTTTTCTAAACTCGTCGGGGTCGACAATTCCTTCGCTGTCGACGGGGAGGTATGTTACCTCAAATCCCTCCTTCTCAAGCGCCTCGCAGGTGTGGAGCACTGCGTGGTGTTCGATTTTGGAGGTCACAATATGGCGCCCTTTCGCCATGTTCGCGCGCGCAGCGCCTTTTATGGCCCAGTTGTCCGCCTCGGAGCCAGAGGCGGTAAAGTATATCTCATTTGGCTTTGCGCCGAGCAGCCCCGCGATTTTCGCTCGCGCGTCCTCAACGGCCGAGGCGGCTTCGCGGGCGACAGAGTAGAGGCTCGACGGGTTGCCGTATTTTTCTTTAAGGAAGGGAAGCATCGCCTCGAGCACTTCGGGCGATACCGGCGTTGTTGCGGCATTGTCGGCATAAACGAACCTTGCCGTCTTTTCGCTCATATCAATTCATCTCCGTGTTACCATTATATTTCCGATTTTCGACCGCGATTATATTGTATACTATTTTAGTGCACATTTCAAATACACTTATAAGATGATTTGTAAACATATTGTATACACAATAGCGCAATCAATTCACAGATGAATTAAAACTTGCAAAATATGGGAGGTAGCCTTATAATAGTGACAGGCAAAAGCAAGGAGGATGAATGCATGAAAATAGGGATAATGGGGCTCGGCAGGATTTCGCATAAAATGGCGGACGCGATAAACAAAACTGAGGTCGCCGAGCTTTGGGCTGCCGGCTCGCGCGACATAAAGAAAGCGGAGGCTTTCGCAGCCCAGCATGGCGCAAAGCGCGCGTATGGCAGCTACGAGGAGCTTTGCGCCGATCCCGAGCTTGAGGCGGTCTATATAAGCACGCCGCACGGTCGCCATTATGAGGATGTGATGCTCGCGCTGCGGCATGGCAAGCATGTGTTGGTTGAAAAGTCGATGACGATAAACGCGCGGTTTGCAAAAGAGATGGCGGATGAAGCCCGCTCGAGAGGGCTATTGCTCGCTGAGGCGATGTGGACTCGCTATATACCGGTAAACCGCAAGATTGTAGATTGGATCGCAGCCGGGCGCATCGGAGAGGTAAGGAGCGTCACCGCGACGATAGGCTTTGTCGCCGCGCCCGATTTTTCGCACAGGCTGCTAAACCTCGAGCTTGGCGGCGGCGCGCTGCTTGACGTGGGCATATACGCTCTCGAGTATATACTAATGGCGTACCGCGGCGAGCGGCCGAAGCGCGTCGCGGCGGTCGGAAAGCTCTTTTACAACGGCGCCGACGCCAACGTTTCGGCGTCGCTCGAGTTTAGCACCGGCACCGCGCAGTTTACATGCGCGCTCGACACGAGCCTGCCGACCACGGCGGCAATATATGGCACGCAAGGCTCCATTGAAATCCCCGGCACGTTCATATCGCCGGGCAAAGCGGTGCTGCACGCAAAGTCGGGCGACGAGACGGTGGAAATAGACCCCGGCGAAAACGGGTTTGTTCATGAGCTTGCGGCATTCATGCGCGGGGTAAAAGAAGGGAAACTTGAGCTTCTGGAGCTGCCTGTGTGGGAGAGCGTGCTCGCGGCGGAGATAAATGATGAAATCAAAAGCCAAATCGGGCTCGTCTACCCGCAGGATAATCAATAAAAATCGGGCTGACCTATTAATTAGGCTTTCCTGCAAGCGAAAAAATTTTAACTTTTTACTAAGTTTCACTTGACAAACGGCTCCCTACCGTGTATGATGAAGTCAGTGAAAATTCATTTCACCGCACGTGAAACATACGGGTAAGGAGCGCGGTTATGATGAAGTTCGGGGAAAAACTTAAGCAGGCAAGGCTCAGAGCGAAGCTTACGCAGGAACAGCTCGCGCAAGCCGTCGAGGTAACAAAGCGCACGATAATAAATTACGAAACCGGCAAGCGCTATCCACGCGATAGGGGAATGTATTATAAGTTGGCCCAGGTGCTGGGCGTGGACGTCAACTACCTGCTCACGGAAGACGAGGAGTTTATCACCGATGCCGCCTCGAAATACGGCTCGAAAGGCGAAGCGGAGGCGCGGGAGCTGCTCGAGCGCAGCGCGGCGCTGTTTGCCGGCGGCGAGCTGAGCGACGAGGACAAGCTCGCGTTTGTGCATGAGATCCAGCAGCTGTACCTTGAGTCGAAGGAAATCGCAAAAAAATTTGCGCCAAAGAGGCGCAAGACGATGTAGTGTAGACGGCGGCGGGAAATCCGCCGGCGCGGGAGGAGCTTGCTTTGGCTTATAGGTATATAAAAAACGAGGTCGAACGCGTTGCGGAGAAATGCGGAACGCGCGACCCCGTGGCTTTGATACGCGAGAGCGGAGTGATTTTAAGGTACAGTGACCGCTATATTGTGCTGAAGGGCTATTATTTCCACTCGGCTCGCAGCCACTTTATAGTTATAAACTCGAAGCTGCCGCGCGAGGAGAAGCGGATTGTGGCGGCGCACGAGTTTGCGCATTTCATGTTGCACCGCGAGCAGGCGAGGCACGGCCCGATCCACGACACGATGATGTTTTCGGTCAGCTCGAGGATGGAGTACGAGGCGAATTTGTTTTGCGCGGAGCTGCTGCTCACCGACGACGAGGTATGGGCTGCGGCAAATGATGTTGAGGGCGACTTTTTTGCGATGAGCAAAGCTCTCGGCGTGATGCCTGAGCTGCTTTTATTCAAGCTGCACGGCATGAACGAGCGCGGCGGCAGGTTTGTTTTACCGCTTTCGCTCAACAGCGGGTTTTTAAAGTGAGCGCGGCATTTCCCGGGAAATGTTGGGCGGGAATATCACCCAAATTATAGTTTTACGCTCCCGTTTGGCAATCTGCTATACGGGAGCGTTTTTTAAATATAAGTAGAGGTGTACCGGTTCGGTTATTCACCCGTGTGCTCGCCCAAGCCGCCCGAGGGTAAAAGTTTCCCCACTTTATTACTTCAGCATCTCCTGCCCGCCGGTGACGGGGAGCGCTTGGCCGGTTTCGTATTCCTGCTCGATTATGTATGCGATAGCGCGCGCAACGTCGATAACGCGGCACCCGCGCCCCAGCGGCACTTTAGACTCGTAGAATTTGCGCACGTCGTCAACGGTTTTAGCACCCGGCACCTTGCCTGCCCGCAGGTATTGAACCAGCAACCCTTTTTCAGGGTCGGTCCACAGCGGCCCTTCAAGAAAGTTGCCCGGGCACACCGCGTTGACTTTTATTTTATAAGGCGCAAGCTCAAGCGCAAAGCTTTGCGTCAGGCCAATCCCGCCGAACTTGCTGCCGGCATATGCGAAATTCTTGTTGCTGCCCGAAAGGCCGGACTTCGAGTTCACCTCGATGATATCGAAGAACCTCTCAGGGTCAAAGCCGTGCGCCAGCTTCATAACAGCCGACGCATATTTGGCGCAGAGGAAATACGCCGTGTAGTTGACGTCGGTCACAAGTCTGAATGTATCGAGCGTCATCTCGTCAAGCGAGCCAGCGCGAACAATACCGGCGTTGTTAATAAACACGTCGATGCCGCCCCAGCGCAGCACGACTTCGCTAACCATGTTTTTCACCGACTGCTCGTCGGCGACATTGCAGTGTATCGCAACCGCAGGCGAGGTTTTGCTTATCTCTACAGCCGCGTCCTTTGCGCCCTCATAGTTTAGGTCGGCGATTGCCACATATGCGCCTTCTGCCGCTAAAAATTCGGCAATCCCGCGCCCGAACCCCTGCGCGCCGCCGGTAACGACGGCGATTTTGCCCTCAAACCGTTTCCTTTGCGACGAGCCTTCCGCCACTTTCGCGCGGTAGCTTTCGACCTCCCAGCGAACGATGAAATCAATAAGCCACCCCGACATCGGGTGCACGCCGCCAAAGTAGCGCGCGTAATACGCCGCGCGCACGCCGTCACGCCACAGCGCCAGCGCGGTGTCCGCCTCTTTTGCGCTTTTGCCGCACCCGAAAACGCCCATCCCCGGCACAACCACAATCCTCGGCGCGCAGCCATGCTCTGCGGCGTACGCATCAAAATCTTTCGCCAGCGAGACGGGGGAGGTGACAAGCGGCCACGCGCGCGTGTAAACAATATGGTCGGGCGTAAGCGGCTTTGTCGCCGGGTCAAACTCAAGCAGCGCGCGGCTCCGCGAAAACACCACGCAGAGGTTATACCTATACCTTAGCTCGACCGCTACCGCAATCGCGTCGGTGACTTTGAATTCCTCGCATTCCTCGCGCAACTCGGCAAAATCCGGCTCGCATACAACGCGCTCGCGCAGTTTGCCCATTACATGCTCGACCAGCGCGTCAATCTCATCGGTGGTATCGGCCGCGAAGAACACGCCGTGGTTTTGCAAAAAGACAAGCTTGGGGAACCCGCAATGCGTTTTTTCATGCTCGGCGCAAACCTTTTTGCACAGCGACGCGAGCGTATAGCCGGGCTTGCACTCGGGTATCCAAACAGCATCGGGGAAAAGCTCAGCGCAAATCCGCTCGCCGTCCGCTCCGCAGGTCAACCCGTTGACAAGCGCCGGGTGCACATGCAGCACGTATGCGTATGGGAAAAGGTCGTGTAGCAGTGCCTCGACCGACGGCCTGCGCGTCTCGCCCTCGGCGCGCGCCGCCATCATGTCGGCGAGCACCTCCGCCTCGCGCGCGTCGTCGTCCTCTGGGTAAGTTTTGCCCCAGATAGAGGCGAGCCGTTCGCGGCGCATGACGACGAAATCATCTGGCAATATATTTGCGAGCGATGTTCCAGAGCCTTTTACATAAAGAATATTTTCAGTTTTATACGAGGTGTTGCCGCCCCCGGCAAGCACAAAATCGGGATTTTTGCCGTATTTTTGCGACATGCCCGCAAGCGCCTGGAGCCTGCTTGCCAATGCAGCATCCATACATATCCACCCTTTCACAGCATGGTTTGCAGCCCGAAGCCTATACCCCGGGCTGCAAAACTAATTTATATATCTTTTGCGTTCTCCAGCACGTAGCGCTCAGCTTCGGCGCACCAGAGGTAGCCGTTCCTTTTCATAATATCGGCAAGGTCGGCATAGAATTTGTCGGTCTGGCCAAGCTTATAAAAGTCCTCGATTGCCACAAGCGGCATGGACTTGTTCGTGTAAATAAGCTTTTTGCCGCCCTTGATGTTAGGCAGATTGAGCACCGTCTCGGCCACGGCGTCAAGCCCGCCGATATGCGTTACCATCGCAGCCGGGTTGATTTTGCCCGAACCCATCATATCCAGCGCTTCGATCATATCGTCGGTATTGCCGCCGCTTGTGCCGACCACATGCGTTGACATATAGTGGACGTTGTAGAAGTTCAGCTCGGCTGAAAACGCCGGGTCGGTCGGGCCCGCGAAGAAGTTGAGGCAGCCGTCGCGCGCGAGGAGTCTATCGGCCATCTCGACAACCGAACGCACCGGCGCGAAAACGAACACGTCATCAAACCCTTCGCCGCCGGTAAAGCCTTTGAGATATTCGACGGGGTTATCTATCTTCCCGGTGTTCACATAATGCAGCTCGACGCCGGCTTCTTTCGCATACTCGGGCGAGAGTATCTCCGCAGCCCTGGCAAGGCGCGCCTCGTCGATGTCGGTGACGACGACCAGCCGGGGCTTTCTGTCGCAATGAATCGCGTAATCGATCGCGCCAAGCCCCATCGGGCCCGCGCCGGCGAGTATCGCAAGGTAGCCGCCGGGCACAATGCCCATCTCGTGCACATAGCTGCCGCTCGTCGTGTGGTACTGGGCGTGGAACGCGCCGATAATGCAGGAGACCGGCTCGGCAAGCGAACCGTAGAAAAACGCCTCACCGCTGTATTTCAAAAGGCAGCCCATCTCCATGACTTCGGGCGGGATAATAACGTAAGTCGCGTCGCCGCCGATGTATTTGTAGGAGTAGCCCGGCGCGGCGAGCGAGCCTTTATAGTTGAGCGCCGGCTGAATCGTAAACTTGTCGCCGGGGCTAAACTGGTCTTTCCATTTCGCGCCAACCTCGACGAGCTGGCCGCAGAACTCGTGCCCGACAATGACAGGGTTTTGCGCCACATCTTTGGGCACGCGCTTGTGCGCGGGGCCTTGGATGGCAGCCTTATGGGTGGACATGCATATGCTGTCGGAAACGATGTGCGCCAGTATCTCATCGTCTTTTATCGGCGGAAGCTCGAACTCTTCGAGGCGAAGGTCGTTGACGCCGTATAGGCGCACCGCTTTAGTTTTCATCTTGCTTATCCCCTTTTTGTGATTTATTTTTGCCAAAAAGCTTGTTTAGCTTTTCCTTTGCCGTCTGCTCCTTTTGCTCGCGCAGGGAGGGCTCTGGCTCAAGAGAAAGCCTATAAACATCTCCTTCGCGGGGCGGGGAGGGGAAAAGCGGCACCGGCAGCGAGAACACAATCTCCCGGCTTTTGGGGTCTGGCGCTGCCACGCAGACCGCATAGTCGCCCTCAAGCCTGTCAACCGCAAAAATCAACTTCGCTTTCTCCCTATATACTTTACTTCATTGCCTATTATAATGTCGCCCGTCCCGAAAGTCAATGCCGGAGGGCAAAGGGGGTGAAGTTTTTGGCTTGTGCCTTTTTACTTTTTATCATTTTACGACTTCAACTGTAGCGATTTGTTGTTGCAAATAGGGCAAAAATATTATATAATCTTAGTAAATCTTTACTGCCTGGAGCTTGGATGAGAAAAAAGATGTGGCTTTGGCAAAAATGGGCTGCACTGCTTTTGTTGGCATCGCTGGCAGCTTTTAACCTTACTTCGTGCAATAATAACGCCGCGGCAGACATAGATACCGAGCCTGAAGTACAGACGGAGGCAAAGCCTGAGGAGCGGGTCGCCGCGGTGACTATAACGGTTGACAAAGAAAAAATCCCGTCGAGCGGAGCAGAAGCGATATACATAACGGCTGTAGCGACCGACGCTGACGGCAATGTGGTGCCGGGCGTCGAGTTTGAGTATTACGCGCAGGGCAAACCGCTCGACTCGCCTGTGTTTTTCTCGAATGTCCCAGGTTTTTATAATCTTTACGCTTATTGCAACGGAATTCGCAGCAATGTCATCGAGGTGCAGGTGTTCGACTCCGACGTCGCGCGCGTGGTACTTTATGCCGGGACGCCTAACGTAGAGGTAGGCACGAAGGTGACCGCGATTGCGACAGCATACAAATCGAACGGTGCGCGCTCGTCCCGGACGGGCAAGCTTTATGTCAACGGCGTAGAACAAGACAGCCGCGTGTTCGAGCCACAGGAACCGGGGCTTTATATACTTTACGCGACCGTGCAAAACGTGCGCTCAAACCCGTTTGTTATAATGGCGACCGAGGGTGTGCAAAGGAACACATTGACGCTTGGCGCAGCGGCAAACTACGCGCGGGTGGGCGAGACGGTAGTTTTCACGGCTGCGCTCGCGGGCCCGGACGGCAAACAAATATCCGGCAGCATCAATGACTGCACTCTTTATAAAATTGAAAACGACTTTGTAACGCTGACGGAAATAAAAGATGGCAAGTTCACGCCGCAAGCCGCAGGCAAATACCATTTCTTCGCGGTATCGGGCGACGTGGCGAGCCGCGTGTTTACGCTTTCAGTGACTGACCCGAATGCGCCTACCTTTTTCGGCGAGGAGTCCGACCTGTCTATTATAGTCATAGACACGCACGGGCAGGAGCTGTCTGAACGGTACACGCGCGTGACGATTTATGTCTACGACTCGGGTAAGACAAACAAGCCCACTGACAAACCTACTATAGTGACCGAGGCGGAGGTGCGCTGGCGCGGCCAGTCGTCGCTGGGGTTCCCTAAAAAACAGTTCGCGGTGCATACGATAACATATAACGGCCAAAACAACAACCTGCCGCTTTTAGGACTCCCGGCTGAAAACGACTGGGTGCTCAACGGCTCATACGCCGACAAATCGCTCATCCGCAACGGGCTGTCGTACCATATTTTCAGCTTGGTCTGCGGCTATGCCCCGCGCACGAGGTATTGCGAGGTCTACGTAAACTCGACCGACAACCCCAACAATCCGCTCAACTATCAGGGCATATACACGCTTATAGAGAAAATCAAGCCCGACGAAAACCGGGTAAACATCCATAAGATGACGGATAAAGACATCTCGGGCGAGGCGCTGACCGGCGGGTACATAGTGGCGCTGGATAAAGTCAAAGCCGGCGACTATAGCTGGAATACCGAGGTCGGCACGTTTGTGCTTGTCTACCCGGACAACGACAAGGCGACGCCGGAGCAGAAGCGATATATATCAAACTATGTGCAAGATTTCACGCGCGCGCTCCGCTCAGAAAACTTCACCGACCCTAATACGGGCTACCGCAAATACCTCGACGTCGACTCGACGGTGAAACACATCGCGGTGACCGAGCTTATCCGCGACGTCGACGGGTTTGTGTTCTCGACTTACTTCTACAAGCCGCGTGGCGACAAACTCTACGCCGGCCCGGCGTGGGACTATGACCTCTCGTTCGGCAACGCCGACTACAACGACGCGTCAAACCCGCGCGGGTGGTATGTGACGAATATGGCGCTGTGCCGCTACCTCTTGCGAGACCCGTATTTCAAGCAGCGCTATATTGAAGTATGGAAGGAGCTTAGGCAAAATATTCTCAAAGACGAGAACCTTCTTAAATATATCGACGACCATGTCGGCATGCTGGGCAACGCGCTGCAGCGCTCGCTTGCGCGCTGGCCTGAGCAGTGGGACGGCAGGACATACGTCTGGCCGAACCTGATGGGCCCGAACTACCGCGCAACGCATGAGGAAGAGATAGCTGCGATGAAGCGCTTTATAACCGAACGCGCGGCTTGGATTGACCGCCATATCGAAAACGCCTCGTGGTGAGGGTTAATGGGAAACTTTTTTTAAAGAAGTTTCCCCCAAACACTATTCCGAGACTTCTACCGTAATTTAACACCTACGAAATCCGCGACGCCTTGTTTGGGTTTCTTTCCCAAGCGGCGTCTTGAGATATTGTAGCTAAAAAGCTGCCTTAGCCCTCACAAAAAAAACGCCCGTCCGGCTTGTCCATGCCGGATGGGCGAATTTTTTTGTCTTAGCATACGCCTTGCCACATCATGGCGTCGGCAACTTTAAGGAAACCTGCGATATTGGCACCGACGACGAGGTTGCCCTCGTAGCCGTACTCTTTCGCGGTCTCGGAGATTGTCTTATAAATGTTGCGCATAATGGTATGCAGCCTTGCGTCCACTTCCTCAAAGGACCAGGGGAGCCGCTGCGAGTTTTGGGCCATCTCAAGGCCCGAGGTAGCGACGCCGCCGGCGTTCGCTGCCTTAGCGGGCGCGAACAGCACGCCTTTGGACTGGAAAATCTCGATAGCCTCGGGAGTGCAGGGCATATTGGCGCCTTCGGCTACCGCGATGACACCGTTTTCAACCAGCTTTACGGCGTCCTCGCCGTAAAGCTCGTTTTGCGTCGCGCAGGGCAGGGCGATGTCGCACTTTATGCCCCAAATGCCGCGGCAGCCTTCGTTGTATACAGACCCGGGCACGCGTTCGGCATATTCCCTAATGCGCCCGCGCTCGACTTCTTTAATCTGGCGCACCACGTCGAGCTTGATGCCGTCCTTGTCGTAGACGTAGCCGTTCGAGTCGGACATAGCGACGACTTTCGCGCCGAGCTGCATCGCTTTCTCAGCCGCATATATCGCGACGTTGCCGGAGCCGGAAATTACAACCGTCTTGCCCGCGAACGACGTGCCGTGCTGGCGCAGCATTTCATCGGTCAGATAGCAAAGCCCGTAGCCGGTCGCCTCTTTGCGCACCAGCGAGCCGCCGTATGAAAGCCCTTTGCCGGTCAAAACGCCGGTAAACTGGTTGGTTATGCGCTTGTATTGACCGAACATATAGCCGACCTCGCGCGCGCCCACGCCGATATCGCCGGCGGGCACGTCAACGTCGGCGCCAATATGCCTGTAAAGCTCGGTCATAAAGCTCTGGCAAAAGCGCATCACCTCGCCTTCGGACTTGCCTTTCGGGTCGAAATCCGAGCCGCCTTTGCCGCCGCCCATCGGAAGGCCGGTAAGCGAGTTTTTAAACACCTGCTCAAAACCCAGGAACTTGAGTATCGACGCGTTAACCGAGGGATGGAACCTAATCCCGCCCTTATAGGGGCCAATCGCGGAATTAAACTGCACGCGGAAGCCGCGGTTGACCTGCACGCGGCTGGAGTCGTCAACCCAGCTGACGCGGAATGTTACAATACGTTCGGGCTCGACAATGCGGTCGATTATGCCAGCGTTTACAATATCGTGCCGGCGCTCGACGACCGGCTCGAGAGATTCAAGCACCTCCCTGACCGCCTGTAGGAACTCCGGTTCGCCCGGGTTCCTCTTTTCGACATTAGCGTATACGTCTGCAAGGTAACTGCTGCTGAAAGCCATATTTTGCTCCTTATAAATATAAATTAGAATGACCAATCGATTAATTATTATACTAGCTAATTTGCTAAAGCGCAATATGCCGGCTTAAATTTAGGCTAAAATGTCGAAAAATGTACATATGCATAAAAATCCGGCCCACATAATAAGATGTTACGTAATTCTGATTAATGTATTGCCAAATTGTGGAGGGCGTCTTGGAAAACGAACGCCGGTATAACAAGCTGACAAGGTTTATACTAAACGGGTCGGCGCTGGCGGCGACCTCGCTGCTCCTGCGGGGTATCGGCGTGGCGTGGAACTCGTTTTTAAATGCGCGGCTCGGCGCGGCGGGCGTGGGGCTTATCTCGCTGACGATGTCGGTCTATATGCTTGCGGTGACGTTCGCTACTTCCGCCGTCGGGTTTGCCGCGACGAAGCTCGTAGCGGAGGCGCGGGCGCGGGGATTGCCGGGCGGTGGGCGCGAGGTTATGAAAAACTGTATCGCTCACGCGCTGGTGACAGGCAGCATCGCCTGCATGGCGATGACGCTTGGCGCGGACTATATCGGTAAGGTCTGGCTGGGCGACGCGCGCACGATAAAGTCGCTGCGGCTGCTTGCGGTGAGCCTGCCGCCGATTGCGGTTTCCTCGGCGCTTTCGGGTTATTTTACGGCTATCCGCAAGGTTTACAAAAACGCCGCGACCCAGCTGCTCGAGCAGTTTATAAAGCTGACCATAACCGCTGCGGCGCTGACATTTTTCGCTCCCCCCGGTTCGGACCTTGAGTTTATGTGCGCGCTGGTGGTAGGGGGCGCGTCGCTTGCCGAGGGTGCCTCGCTTGTTATAAGCCTATCGCTATACATACTCGACCCTGTGCGCCGCGAGGAGGCGAAATCGGAGGCTGTGCCGGAAGGGGAGGGCAAAGGAAGGGGCGGAATCTCGCTACTTTTATCGGTAACGGTACCTCTTTCGGTTTCTGCGTATGTGCGCTCCGCTTTGGTGACGATTGAGCATATCCTTGTGCCGCGCGGGCTGAAAAAGTACGGCGCGGGGCACGAGTCGTCGCTCGCCTCGTATGGGGTGCTACACGGCATGGTGCTGCCTTTGGTGCTGTTGCCTTCGTCTATACTGTACTCTTACTCGTCGCTGCTCGTGCCCGAGCTTGCCGAGGCGAAAGCGCAGGGGAACTATCGACTTGTCAGGCGGATTATAACGCGCGCCTTTTTAGCCGCGCTTATTTACGCATTAGTGACCTCCGCGGTGCTGTGGATTTGGGCGGACCGTCTGGGCATGTCGCTTTACAAAAACGCGGAGGCGGGCGGGTTTATCCGGACGATGGTGCCGCTCGTGCCGGTGATGTACCTTGACATCGTCACCGATTGCGCGCTGAAAGGCCTGGGCGAGCAGGTGTACTCGATGAAAGTGAACATCCTCGACGCGGCGGTGAGCGCGCTGCTCGTTTGGCTGCTTGTGCCCGGGCTCGGCATTACAGGATATACGGCGACGATTTATATCGCCGAGCTACTTAACTTCGCTCTCAGCGTAGCTCGCGCGGCGTCGTACGCGCTTGACGGCTCCAAAATCGAGCAAAAGAAAAATCTTCCTGCAAAAGCTGCATAACTGCACCCGCATATTGGGTCGACGATAAAACAAAATATCGCGGCGCCGTGTCCGGCGTCCGCCGCACGATCGGGTGCGAGCGGGCAGCCATAACCGGCGCCGCGAGTTTAGTTTTGCGCTTAATCGACGAAATGGATGGCGGAGAGCTTTTTCTCGGTCTCCCAGCCTGACGGGCCCTCGGGATAGCCGAGCGCAGCGCAGCCCCATACGACGTGGTCATTCGGCACGCCGAACTTGTCCAGCACCGCGCGGACCTTTTCGTTGTCGCAGGTCGCGCTGACCTGGTTGATCCAAACCGAGCCGATACCGAGCGAGTGCGCGGCGAGGAAAATGTTCTGCAGCGCGCAGGCGCAATCCTCGCGCCCGAGCCTGTAGTCCCTCGGCACGGAGCAGATGATAAATGCGTCGGGCTTATAGAAGTTGTAGTCGCTCCCGCGTCCGAGCGCGCCTGCCACCGCGGCGGCGAGCTCGGCGATCTTTTCGCGGTCGTGCAACACGGTAAACTGCCATACCTGCGAGTTGTTCGCGCTTGGGGCATAGCATGCTGCGCGCGCGATAACCTCAAGGTCGGCGCGCGATATTCTCCGCTCGGTAAACGAGCGGATGCTGCGCCGCGTCATTATGTTTTCTATCGCCAGATTTGGATACTTCATTCCTCATCCCTTATTCTTCGTCGGATTTTTCAAAAGCATCCTTAGGCGCACCGCAAACGGGGCATACGAAGTCGTCGGGTATGTCCTCCCACTTGGTGCCAGGGGCTATACCGGCGTCGGGTTCGCCCTTCTCTTCGTCGTACACATAGCCGCATACGCTGCAAACGTATTTCATATTATTACCTCCATTTATATAAATGCAACCGTAATATAGCACAGGGCGCTGGATTTGTCAATAAATAGCGCCAAATATTATACCCGCTTAGCCGCCCGCAGGCTCTCGTCCGCCGCGCATCCGCACGGCGATGGTGCCAAACACGAATTTCGGAAGCTTCATCATGCGGCCGATGCGCCTTGGCTCGCGGCAAAGCCGGTAAAACCACTCAAGCCCGAGCCTGACGAAAATTTTCGGCGCGCGCTTTGCCGTGCCCGCGAAAATGTCGACGCTGCCGCCAAACCCTCCGGCGAGCTTGACGTTTAGCTCATGCCTATGCGCGGCAATCCATTTCTCCTGCCTTGGCGCGCCGAGACAGACGACTAAAAACGCCGCGCCTGACCGGTTTATCTCGGCTATGATTCCGGCGTCGTCGGTAAAATAGCCGTCGTGCGTGCCTGAAATAACAAGGCCCGGGTATTTTGCTTTAAGCTTTTCCGCCGCGGCGTCCGCAACGCCGGGCTTGCCGCCGAGGATATAAACCCCAAGGCCGAGCTTTGCGCAAAGCGCGATTACATTCTCCGACAGCTCGACGCCGGCAACTTTGCCTTTTTTCAGCGGCCTGCCTAAAATTCTTGACGCCAACACGACTCCGCTGCCGTCGGGCACGATAAGGTCCGCGGAGTTTATAAGTTCCCGGATTTCCGGCTGCTCGACGCAGAGCTGGACAATCTCCGCGTTTGGCGTGTAAATAACCGCCGGATTGGTGCGTCCGGGTTCGGTTAGCCAGCACCTGCAGCACTCTACCGCCTCCGCCATGCTTAAGCTGTCAAAATTTATGCCGCGTACTTCAATTTTTTCCATAAAAACTTGTGCTCCGATGCATAAATTGCCGCATTATGGCAAACAATAAACTGTAAAAAGGTTTTACGGGGTATGCGGAAGATGCAAATCGAAAAAAAGGATGTAAAAATAAAAGTACTTATTCCCGTCGCGGCGCTAGTTTTAACCGCGATACTCGCCGCGCTGCCCATCCACGGAGAGCGGTCGATTTACGACGGCGTCATCCGCCTGCACGTGATTGCAAACTCCAACTCGGCGGAGGACCAGGCGGTAAAACTCAAGGTGCGCGACGCGATATTAAGCGAAGCCGAGCCGCTGCTTTATGGCGTAAAAAGCGAAGCAGAAGCGCGCGCCATAATAGAGGGCAGCATCTCGCTCCTTGAAGCGGCTGCGGAACGTGTACTTACCGAAAACGGGTTTGAATACGGCGCAAAGGTGACGCTCGGGTACGAGTATTATCCGCGCCGCGATTATGAGGGGTTTTATTTGCCCGCAGGAACATACATGTCGCTGCGCGTGCTGCTCGGAGACGCGAGCGGGGAAAACTGGTGGTGCGTGCTTTTCCCGCCGCTCTGCACGGCGAGCGCCGAAAAGTATACCGAAAAGCTCAAAGCAGTTGGTTTTACGCCTTACCAGATAAAGATTTTGACCGAGTCCGAAACGCCGCGGTATAAGCTGAAATTCCGGATAGTCGAGCTTATCCGGAGCTGGCTCGGCTACGAGGCTTCTAAGTAAGATTATACCCTCATTTGGGGCAAAATTTGTTAGCATATTGTAAATATACCAAAACGGCGGATGCTATAAAGCTCCGCCGTTTATATTTGTTTTTTCATCACCTTCATCGCCGCTCATGCTAAAAAGTTATAAGGGTGTGGGGAGTATTTTTCAAAAAGCTCTCTACAAAACCCACACAAAAATAAAAGGGGCCAGTTACCATGGTCCCATCAACCCAGACCCATAGCGAGGCCAACGGCGGTGCAAGCCTGCGGGTTATCTGCTACCACAGCCCGCACGCCGGTTTCGGAAGCGATAAATTTCGCAAATCCGGCTAGCATTGCGGTCCCGCCCACAATTACGGTGGGGCTCGCCGCAGCCGGGTCGCCGTAGTCGGCAGCAACTTTTTCAAACACGTCGCATACAAGGTTAGAAATCGCCATAGCGGGCACGAGCGCCGCCATAGAAAGCTCGGACGCGCGTACCGTGACCTTTACCGGCAGCCCGCTGAGCGCGCTCGTCCCGACGATTTCCGCCTGCTTTTCCAAATGCCCCGGCTCGAGGGTCACGTACATTTTCTTAAGGTTCTCGGCGACATCAGGCGCCACTACAATCCGGTATTTGTTTCTTATGTAATCGGAAATAGCAAAGTCAATGTGGTCGCCGGCGGTCTGCGTCTCGATATAATACTTCACGGCTCCCTCGGCGACAATCGCCGCGTAGGTCTTTGACGCGCCTGCGTCCACGACCACAGTTGGGTTCTTTGAGTAGACATCCCGCCCAGCGCCTGCCGCCGCCGCGATTGGCGCGTCGACAAGCACCGCTTCGAGCGCCCCCGCCTCGAGCACCGCCGACGTCAGCGTTTCCTCCTCTGCGTCCGAGATGTCGGGCCGAACCGCCACCGCCACGCGCGGGCGCCGGAATATCCCTTTGCGCAGCCGCGCGGTGTGATAGCCGAGCAGGCGCGCTTCGAAATCCACGCGCGAATCGGCGTCCGCCGAAGCAAGCGGATATATTAGCCTTGAGCCGCCCGGTGTACGCATGCAAATGCGCCTTGCCTCGGCGCCAAGCGCTATCGCCGCGCCCGACGCCGCCTCGACCGCCGCCGCTGACGGCTCGCAGCTTACATTTTCATGCGCAACGGCATATATATACGTGTTTTTCGTGCCAACATCTATGCCGATATCCCTCTTCATCGACAAAACCTCTGTTCCCGATGCGACAATTAATTTATCTCTCCAGACTCAAGCAGGTACCTAAGCCCCGTGTATCGCTTTGCCGGGCGGTTGTTGTCTACCATTGCCGCGATTATGTCGGCCCGCCCTACGATTATAACCATCTCTTGCGCGCGCGTCACCGCAGTGTAAAGGAGGTTGCGCGTTAAAAGCTGCCTTGGCGCAGCATAGGCGGGGATTATAACGACGGGGTACTCACTGCCTTGGCTTTTGTGCACCGTAATTGCATAGGCGTGCTCAAGCTCGTCGAGCATCGAAAAATCGTAAACCGCTATCCGCTCGTCGAAGCTTACGGCTACAGTCTCCTCGGAGAAATCTATCTCTTTGATTATTCCGATATCGCCGTTGAAAATGCCAATCCCGCTTACGCCGTCCTTTTCCCAGACAATGTCGTAGTTGTTGCGTGTCTGCATTACGCGGTCGCCTTCGCGGAAGACGACGCCACGCATCTTTTTTTCGCGTTTTCCCGGCGCCGGAGGGTTGAGCGTGTCCTGAAGCAGGGCGTTCAAAGCAGCAGTCCCCGCCTCGCCCTTATGTGAGGGGGTGATAACCTGAATCCCGGACCGTATCGCCTCTCCGAACTTGCGCGGAAGCCGCACCGCGCACAGCTCGGCGATTGTCTTTGCAATATCGCTCTCCCGCTCGCGCGCGATAAAGAAAAAGTCGCTGCGGTTGGAGGTGAGATTTGGGTACTCGCCGCGGTTTATCGCATGCGCGTTTGTAACAATGAGGCTCTCGCCCGCTTGGCGGAAGACCTCGGTGAGCTTCACGGTCTCAAACTGCCCGCTCTCGATAAGGTCGCAGAGCACATTGCCCGCGCCGACCGAAGGAAGCTGGTCGGCGTCGCCAATTAAAATCAGCCGCGCGCCCGGCTTTATAGCGCGGAGCAGCGCCTCGGTGAGCAGGCAGTCCATCATCGACACCTCGTCGATGACGATAACGTCTTCCTCAAGCCGTGTCCGCTCGTCGCGGCGGAACACTGGCCGGTCCCTGCCGCCCGACGCGTCCATCTCAAGCAGCCGGTGGACGGTCTTCGCCTCACGCATCGTTGCCTGCGACATCCGCTTTGCCGCCCTGCCGGTCGGAGCGGCGAGAGCGCTTTTGAAGCCAATCCTGTCAAATACCGTCAAAACGGCTCGAATAACCGTCGTTTTGCCGGTTCCCGGCCCGCCGGTTAGAATCGTTACGCCATGCGTCATTACGGCTTCAATCGCCCTGCGCTGACCGGAGGCGTATTTTATATCAAGCTCAAGTTCAAGCTGGCTGATAAACCTCTCGATATCCGACGTGTCAAGCGGCACGCAAAGCTTGTCAAGCTCGCGCAGTCGCCGCGCGATGTAAAGCTCGGCGTCTCGGTATTCCTTAAGATACAAATAGCGCTTGCCCAGAATCTCTGTGCGCGCTATTTTGCCCACGGCCTCAAGCGCGTCCATAGCGGACGCGACCTTTTCGGCGCTCGTCCCAAGCTGGCTTGCCGCGACCTCGGCGAGCTTGTCCTCTGGCAGGCAAACATGACCGCTTGTTTCTGCGTTATAGCGCAAAATGTAGCATATCCCCGCCGAAACCCTCTCGGGCGCGTCGGCGGCAAAGCCGATCGAGCGCGCTATGCGGTCGGCACGCACAAACCCTACTCCGGGTATCTCCTCGCAGAGGATATAAGGGTTTTGGCGGATTATATCGACCGCACCCGCGCCCCAGCGCTGGTAAATCTTCAGAGCTGCAGCCGGTCCGACAAAGTCGCGGCAGAACATCATAACGCTGCGGACGCCGAACTGAGCACGGAAGTGCTCGGAAATCTCCTCTGCCTTTTTGCGGGAAATGCCCGGGATTTCCGCGAGCATCTCAGGGTGGTTTTCTATAACGTCAAACGTGTCCTCGCCGAACTTGTCCACAATGCGCTTGGCGGTTACCGGCCCTATGCCCCGCACCGCGCGCGAGGACAAGTATTTTAAAATAGCCGGGGTAGAGGAGGGCAGCTCTTTTTCGTAATACTCGACCTTAAGCTGCCTGCCATAGCTGGAGTGCACCTCCCAGCGGCCGAGCGCTTTTATCGTCTCGCCTTCCGTCAAGAAGGGCATTATCCCGACGAGCGTCACAAGCTCGCCGGACTCGTTTGAAAGGTCGCAGACGGTGTATCCGGTCTCTTCGTTTTGGTAAATTATCCGCTCGACGAGCCCGGACATCTCAACAAGCTCGGCTGAATTTTTCCCGTCGGTATCGTCCAGCATCAAAGCTTTAACCATTCCTTAAGTAGCATGTAAAATCCGTAAACGGCGAACACTGCCACAAAAATCTCAAGCAGCACCGAGAGCTCCTGCATAACCCTCACCCATATACAGGGTATGCGGGCTCAGAAAAGCTGCCATAAAGCGGCAAATCCGCATGGGGCAAAAGCCTGGGATTTTGCCGCTTGGTTTAGTAGCTTATAAGTGAGCAAAACCTCTTGCCGCGGTTGCCTGCGGCGCGACTATTAAAGGCTTTGTGCGAGGTCGAGGTTTTCCCACGGCACGCGCAGGTCCTCGCGGCCCATGTGCCCGTATGCAGCGAGCTGCTTGTAAATGGGTCGGCGCAAATTAAAGCGGTCGATAAGCGCTGCGGGCCGCAGGTCGACTTTCTCGAGCACCTTATTGACTATTTGCCCCTCGTCGCATTTTGCCGTCCCGAATGTTTCGATCATAACCGAAACGGGACGCGCTACGCCTATCGCATAGGCGATCTGGACCTCGCATTTGTCGGCGAGGCCTGCCGCAACTATATTTTTAGCGATATAGCGCGCCGCATATGCGCCGGTGCGGTCGACTTTGGTCGGGTCCTTGCCTGAAAACGCGCCGCCGCCGTGCCGCGAGTAGCCGCCGTATGTGTCGACGATAATCTTGCGGCCGGTCAGACCTGTGTCGCCCATCGGCCCGCCGATGACAAACCTGCCGGTGGGGTTGACAAAGATTTTCGTGTCTTCGTCAAGCAGCCCATCGGGGATAGAGGGCTTGATGACATGGCTTATAATATCCTCTTTAATTTTGCCAAGCTCCACTTCTGGGTCGTGCTGGGTGGATACCACAATCGCGTCCACGCGGACAGGGCGGGCGCCGTCATACTCTACTGTAACCTGTGTTTTGCCGTCGGGGCGCAAATAGGATAGCTCGCCGGATTTGCGCACTTCGGCAAGCCTTTTAGAGAGCCTGTGCGCAAGCGAAATCGGCAGCGGCATAAGCTCCGTCGTCTCGTTTGCCGCAAAGCCGAACATCATGCCCTGGTCGCCCGCGCCGATGTCATAGCCGTCGGTAATCTCGCCAACCCTCGCCTCAAGCGCGCAGTTTACCCCCTGCGCGATATCGGGCGACTGCTCGTGGATTGATGTTATAACGGCGCAAGTGTTAAAGTCAAAGCCCAATTCCCCATGAGTGTAGCCTATCTCGCGAATGGTATTGCGCACTACGGCGGGTATGTCGACATAAGCTTTCGAGGTGATCTCGCCCATCACGCAGACAATGCCCGTCGTGGTAGTGGTCTCGCACGCGACTCGCGCGTACGGATCTGCGCGCAAATACTCGTCGAGTATCGCGTCCGAGATAAGGTCGCACATTTTGTCGGGATGCCCTTCGGTAACCGATTCCGAGGTAAAAAGCTTTTTCATTTTACTGACAATTCTCCTGACTTTCGAGTGTACTCTATCGATTTATATCCGCGCGCACAAGCCCGGTGTCCGAGTCGTAAATGTAGATTTCATCAAAGCCGCCAATCTCGCCGGAAAGCACCTGCTCGGCGGCGTCGCCATAAAGCGGCACAAACCTAGCGGCAGGGTCGAGCTTTCCGCCGCTGTATGCGTAAAGCGCGCCGGAGAGCGCCCAGTCGCTTTCGGTTACGCCGTGTATGTGCTCGTGGTAGTAATAGTTTTGGTCGGGCAGGTAATTTGGCATTACGCCTAGCAGTGCCACCCTGCCTTTTATTGACACAAGGTCAATCGCATCCGCAATCGCGGCCATTACGGCTTGGTCATTCTCATAAGTGAGCCTGTAATCCTCAAGCTCCGAGGCAGCGGCGAAAAAGCATAAAGCCACAAACGCTGCCGACGCCCCTGCAGCGGCTCGATAAAAAGCGCGGCTTTGCTTTGCCCTCCGCAAAACCGGGCTACCAAGCGCCATAAGGCACAGCCCCAGCCCTGGGAAGCTTGTGACCGTTCCGCGCAGCGAAAACCAAGGGTTCGCCTTAATCACGTGAGGCGCAAGCGGCGCAGCCGCAAGGATTAGCCCGAAAAGAAGCGGAAAAATAGAGCTTTCGGCGCCCGCATCGCTGTCTGAACCGTATGCGTTACGGCTTGTCCCGCTTGCGGCGGCGATTGTACCGGAAAAAATCAAATATAACGCCACAAGCCCCGAGCATAAAAGCGTGATTACTAAAAACCATGGCTTTGCGCCAATTACTAGTACCGCCCCTCGCAGCGCGCCTTTAGCCAGCGTCATCACCCCGCCGCCTACGAAAGCCGCGGCAAACTGCTTTAGCACATGCGGCAGCTGCGTGTGCCAAAAGTAAGCGGTATGCGGCAGCACCGCTTCATACGCCGAGGAGTAAAGGGGGCTGTTCTCGCGAAATTGCAAGACAAAAGCCCAATATAAAAGCCCATTCGACAGTGTTACAAGCGTAAAAAGCGCGCGCCTACCGCTTTTTTTGCGGTAATGGTACGCAATCATCAATGTTAGCGCGGCGGAGAGCATCAGCGACTGCTCGTACGAAGCCATTGCCAAAAGCTGAAAAAGTGCGAATGCCAAAACATTCCACGCGCCTCCGCCTTCAAGCCAGCGCACAAATAACCGTGCCGAAAGCGAAGCCCAAAACAGCCCGCTTACAACTCTTGTCGATGCTGAAAGCCAATACGTGCCCTCGATGTTGAGCGGCAAAAGCAAATAAAAGAGAAGAAACGCCGTCCCGCCGCCCTTGAAAAAAGAAGGGAAGAGCGCGGCGAAAACCTCTAAAAAAAGCAACGCGGAGGCGGCGTAAAGAATCGAGATTATAATAACCGCCCAAAAAAGGTTAGGCCAAAATTTCGCCCAAACGAACACGTCAGCAGCGTTTGAAAGCGGCCGCGCGGCTAGCATTCCGTACTTTATTACCGCCTCTGGGGGCGAGCAGAGCGCCGTGTATTTGTAATATTGGATATAGTCGTCAAGCTGCGGATAGTACTTTGCGCCCAAAGCGCAAAACCTTGCGGCTGATAAAAGCGCGAAAAGCAGCCACCTTATTGCGGCGGCGCCTCTATTTCCCGACAGGGCAAAACTAAGGCCTCCCCCACCTCGGGTTTTACCGAAGCCGGGTATTCTAGCGCTGCATTTTGACAAATGAGGGCTTTCGTTTTCCATGCTTCCCCCGCCGGGCAGAAGTTCGCTTCACATGGTAAAAAAATAACCGCTTTAGCAAGTATAACATAAGAGTGCCGATAAATCAAGACCAGAATAAGCACCGGCACAAACTTGCAAAACAAAAAAGGGAGCGCGCAAAAAGCACGCTCCCTACCGAAAGAGGGAAGGGCCTTTTGCATAGCGGCGAAAGCTTACCCGGTCCCTTCGGCCTCCTCGGCTTCGGCTTTTGTGGTGTGGACAGTCCCGTGCGGATGTTCGGGCGGCGCGTAGATGGTGAAAAACTTCAGCGGAGTGCGCCCGATATTGACTATGTTATGCCACGTCCCGGCGGGGACGAAAACTGCATCGCCTGCGATGAGCGGCGCCTCGGTGGTAATGCTATCCATTGAATCGCCCATTAGCGCGTTCCCGCGGCCAAGCAGTATGTAGAAAAACTGATCTACGTCAGGGTGCATCTCAAGCCCGACATCTTCGCCAGGCGGGATGCTCATGACAGTGGCTTGAAGGTTATCGCCAGTCCAAACCGCGGCACGGAAATTGTCGTTGCGCAGAACCTCGCTTCTCATTGGGACAACGTATGGCGACGGCCCGCCGTCAAAAGGCATATAGTCGGTCCGGCGGCCTTCACCCCTGCCATTTCTTGAGCCGTTTTGCACTTTGTTGTTGTCACCTCCTGCGGGCCGCGCATGCTTGCGGCCTTTGCGTTCGTATATCAGTATATGAAGCGAGGCGAGCGTCCGTGCCGATATTCTATAAAACTAAAAGCCACCGCTCGGGCAAGGGGCCCGAGTAGGCGGCACGGATATTGTAGGGGACTTTTCAATGAGTACCCTTCATATTTAAAGTTCCTCGATATAAATATTCCGATACGACACAGGGCAGCCGTGGTCCTGCAGAAGCAGCGGGCCGCGGGCGACCGGGCGGTCGAAGATTCCGCCGGGAGTAGTGCGCGGCAAAATGACGTTGTTATGTACCACGACGCCGTTTTGCAAGAGTGTCATACGCGCGCACTCGACAATTTTGTCGCCCTCAAAGCGTGGCGCGCGGAAATAGATGTCGTAGGTTTGCCACTCAAGCGGGGGCAGGCATGCGTTGGTAAGGGGCGCGTACATGCCGTAAATCGCGGCGCAGTCGCCGTCGGTGGGCGGCTCGATGCCATAGGAATCGAGCACTTGAATTTCGTAGCAGCCATGCACATAAACGCCGCTATTGCCTTTTCCTTGCCCGTGCGCGTTCGGCATGTCGGGCTCGCGGAACTCGAGGTGGATGTGCGCGTCGCCGAACTCATATTTCGAAACGATATCGCCGCGACCGACAGTTAAAATGCCGTCCTCGAGCTTCCAGCGGACAGGCCCGCGGTCGTGCCTTGAATACCAACCGTCAAGGCTTGTCCCGTCGAAAAGAATAACTCTCTTGTGCGCCATATCACACACCCTTTCCGGAATATTGTTGACCCCTATAAAACTAACGGGATAACCCACAAAAGGTTATCCCGTCGCTTTGAACAGCACAAAAGCCCACTAAAAACGATGGGCAAAGGTGCACAAATCATTTGCCCCACCCGGCCGTGCCACGCATCCGAAGATGCGACCGGAAATTAACGAACCCTGCTCCTCGCAAGGTTGGTGCCCTCTCTGCGCTTTCGTGCTCCCAACGTCTCCTTACCGCCGTGCCACGGCAGGGCGGGGGAGGAGGTCTGCATACCCGGCGCAGAAGCCCGGGCTCCACTGAAATTTTGCGGGTTTAATTTACCGGTGTCACGTACCAGGCAGGTTACAGGCAGCCGCCCCTTGGCGGGGACCGGCGCCGCTAATAATTATATGCACAAAACTGCCGAAATATTGCTACCGGCGACTGCCGGGTTATTCCTCGTCTTCGTCGAAATCTTCGTCAGATTCGTCCTCGTCGTCGTAGTCGATTTCCTCAAACAGCTTCTCGTCAAAAATGTCGGCGATGCGGTCGAATTCATCGTCGTCGTCGATGGTGACGAGCACTTCTTCGCCGTTCTCGTCTATTTCCATCTTAAGGATGACATACTCGGCTTCCTCGCGGTCATCGCCCTTTTCGTCATACGGCACAAGTGCCATATAGGTGATGCCGTTCAGCTCGTGGGTACCAATAACCTCGAACTGGTTTTCGTTGCCCTCTTCGTCTGTGAGGGTGAGGATGTCGCCCTCAAAAAGCTCGTCTGCCATAGGAGGCCCTCCGTGTTATGGGCGCGCGTCCGCGGGGCGTGCGCCGTAATTCTTGCAATATGCGGACGTCTTTTTTTTTATATCCCGCTTGCTTATATTTTATACTATGCTATCCCTTTTGTCAATGCTTTTTTAAAAAAGCCGCATCCTGTCCGCCCATTGTTGCCGGCTGTTGCCAAAGGCGCTAATAAAGGGTATGCCGCGCCGCGGCTTACTCTTCGCGCTTTTCGATGGCGTCGATTGGGCAGTCCCTAAAGCAAATGCCGCAGCTGACACATTTTTCGTAATTTATCGAAAACTTGCCTTCGCCGCTGATAAGTATGGCGCCCTGCGGACATCCGACGTCGCAGGTCCCGCAGGAGATGCATTTTTTTTGGTTTATTGAGTATATACGTTTCACTTTCATTTTATGACTCGACTTTCGTTTTGGCACGCTTATAGTTTTTAATTTTCCTCAGCGCCACGTATAGTTTCGGCAGGCGGTTGATAAGGAAGCCCTTCGCCCGGTTCCGCATGGCGGCGTAGCCGTCGTGAAGCTTCACAAGGAAGCGGTAGGGCACATATTTGCCGGTCACGCATTTGTCGAGTAGCCTCTCATATGGCTTGCCGATTGCCGGCGGCAGCGAAAACGCCCGCCTGTAGCGCTTGACAAAGAACATAAAGTACGCTTCGATAAACAGCACCTGTTCCTCGGGGAACTGTGGCTGCACGAGCGGCACGCGGCGCTTTGTGTAGTCGCCTTCGGGTATAAACCCCGCCTGCTTTGATATATCGTAAAGAGGTGTGCCTTCGTAGGGGTAAAAAATGTTCGGGATAACCCGGTCGCTCTTTATTTTCGCGTTGAGCTTTATGGTCTTTAGCGCCTTGTGGATGTCCTCATGCGGCAAGCCTATAATGTTATATGTGAGCTGCGTAATGCCGTACTTGTGGAACCACTCGGAGCAGCGGATTATCATCTCGTCGGTTTGGTAGCGGCGCAAAAGCTTAAAGCGCATTTCTTGGTCGCCGCTCTCGAGCCCCATGTCGATGGTGTAAAAGCCCGCCTCTTTCATGCGGCGGACGGTGTCCTCGGTGAGGATGTCAAACCGTATGTTCCCCGTGCACGGCAATCCGATTTCCTTTTTGTAAAGCTCGATAAACTTGTCAAACCAGTCGGGGAACATGTTGAAAATCGCGTCGCGGAAGTTAATCGTATTGATAAACGGGTACTTCTCAAGCAGCGTCTTGAGGTATAGTATCGAGTTTTCGGGCGACCTGAAGCGCGCGTAGTGCTTTTTGTTGGGGTAAACTTTGCGGAAGTTGCCGTTGCCGCAGTAGGTGCAGTTGTAAAAGCAGCCGCGGCTCAGCACGACGATGGCCGTGCCCACCTTCGAATGCTCGAGATTCGGGTAGTCGAAAAGCTCAAAGTCTGGTATGGGAAGCTCGTCGAGGTTTTCGAGCAGCGGGCGCACCGGGTTTTTCTTTATCGTACCGTCGGGCAGCTTGAAGTATAGGCTTTGGGTGTCGGTGTAGTCGATCCCGTCGCGCATTTTGTCGCACAGCTCGAGCTGCGCCAGCTCGCCTTCGCCGACACAGACGCAGTCGACTCCGTCTACCGCGATAACCTCGTCGGGCACTAGCGTGCAGTGGTAGCCGCCGCAGATGATAAACACGTCGGGGCACGCTTCGCGCGTCCATCTTATATACTCTTTAACGTCGGGGAAAGCCGTGGTGCGCACTGTAAAGCCCACGATGTCAAACTCGCCAAGCTCACGCAGCTTGCGCTTGTACTCCTCCTCGGAGTAAAGATACAAAAGGTGCATGAGCTTGACCTGGTGCCCAGCGCGTTTGAGCACTGCCGAAATTGAGGCAAGACCCTCGCTATAGTTTCCGCCGGTGCCCCTGTATTTCTGGTCGCGGTCGGTATAATCAGGGTAGACAAGCAGCACGCGCACGGGCCTACCGTTTGTGGTTTTCATCTATCTTTCGTTGTCCTCGTTTTTGTATTAGTCTTTCGCTTTAATTATGATACCATCAAACGCAGTTTAAATCAATACTCGAAATTGTTAGTGGGAACTTTTTGAAAAAAAAAGTTCCCCATCGCGCCAAGCTAATGTAAAATATTAATGAAGAAACATTTAACAGTTATGTTGAAAAATGCTCGTTACTGAGTCATATTTGAGGGATACAATATAATCTGCGGTAAACTGTCGCAGGCATAAAAGATGCCGCGGCGGCAAAATAATTTCGATTTTAAACCGGGGTGAAAGACACTGATGGATACCAAAAAGACCCTGCTTGTGGTTGACGGTAACAGCCTGCTCAACCGCGCGTTTTATGCTATAAAGCCGCTAACAAACTCCGCAGGGCTTTACACTCACGCAGTATACGGCTTTACGACCTCGTTGCTAAAGCACCTCGAGACATATAAGCCAAACTACGCCGTCGCGGCGTTCGACACATCAGCGCCAACTTTCAGGCACCAGCTTTACGACGGTTACAAAGCCACGCGCAAAGGCATGCCCGACGAGCTGGCGGTGCAGCTGCCATACGCGAAAAGGGTAGCCGAGGCGCTGGGATATAAAATATGCGAGCTGCCCGGCTGGGAAGCCGACGACATACTCGGCACGCTCGCAAAAGAGGTGGAGCGATACCCGGAGTTTACCGTCCTTCTTGCGACAGGCGACCGCGACGCGATGCAGCTTATAAGTGAAAACGTCAAAGTCTTATACGCCAAGACACGCGAGACGGTAGTATACGACCGCGAGCGCTTTATCTCCGATTATGGCGTTCCGCCCGAGCATTACGTCGACGCGAAAGCGCTGATGGGCGATACCTCCGACAACATTCCGGGCGTCAAAGGTATAGGCGAGAAGACCGCGGCGAAGCTCATCGCAGCATACGGCACGCTCGAGAACCTTTACTCGAAGCTACCGGTACCCGAAGTTTCGGCAAGCGTCAACCAAAAACTTGCCGAGGGCAAAGAGTCGGCATTCATCTCGCGCCGGCTTGCGCAAATCTCGAGCGACGCGCCGTTGCCATTTAGTCTGGAAGAGGCAAAATACGAAGGCTACAAAAAGCCAGAGCTGCTCGCGCTTTTTTCCGAGCTTGAGTTTACAAGCCTAATCGACAAACTAGGCCTCCGCGGGGAAATTGCGGTAGAATCCGCGGCGGAACCGGCGCCTGTAGCATTAGCGGAGCCGAAGGCGCTTTCGGGCGCAGAGTTTGCCGGGCTCGACCGCGAAAAGGTTTGGACGGTAGAGCTGTTGGAAGGCACCGTATACGCCTGCGCGGGCGACGAGCTTTACGCCTGCCCCGCGGCGGAGTCGGCAGGCTTTTTCGCTTCCCACAAAATCAGCGCGCATGATACCAAAGCGCTGCGACACGCGCTTTTAAGATATGGCATAACCGAGCTTTGCCCCGTTTTCGACACTCTGCTTGCGGCATATGTCGTCGACTCCGGCGCAAACTCGTATGACCTTGTGAAACTCTCCGACCGCTACCTCGGCGGCATGACCGCATCCGCACGGGCGTGCGCCGTCGCCGACCGGCTGCGCGAGCCGCTATCCCGCGCGCTTGCCGAAAGCGGGCAGGAAAAGCTGTTTTACGAAATAGAGCTGCCGCTAGCCGAGGTGCTCTACCGCATGGAGCGCGCGGGATTTAAAATCGACCGGCAAGGTATCGCCGAGTTTTCAAAGCAGCTTTCCGAGATGGCAGACGCCTATGCTCGCGCGATATACGACATGGTTGGCTACGAGTTCAACCTCAACTCGCCAAAGCAGCTCGGCGAAGTATTGTTTGAAAAGCTAGGACTGCCTTCGGGCAAAAAGACAAAGACCGGCTGGTCAACCGACGCCGAAACGCTCGAGCGGCTGCGCCCGTATTCCGAAGTAGTAAGCTGCCTGCTTGAATACCGGCATGTCACAAAGCTGCGCTCGACCTACACCGAGGGCCTGCTCGCCGTCGCGGACGAGCGCGGGCGTGTGCACACTAGCTTCAAACAGACAGTCGCAGCGACCGGCAGGCTGTCTTCTACCGAGCCGAACCTGCAGAATATCCCCGTGCGCTCGGAGCTTGGGCGCGAGCTGCGAAGGTTTTTCGTGCCCGAGGACGGATATGTGCTTGTCGGCGCGGACTACTCGCAAATAGAATTACGGCTGCTCGCCGACATATCAGGCGACGAGAACATGATCGGCGCCTTCTTGCGCGGCGACGACATCCACACGATTACCGCCTCCCAGGTGTTCGGCGTGCCGGCGGATGCGGTGACGCCCGAGATGCGCAAGCGTGCCAAAGCCGTCAATTTCGGCATAGTTTATGGCATAAGCGATTTTTCACTTGCTCAGGACCTTCACATCAGCCGTAAGGAAGCGGCTGCTTATATAGAGAGCTATTTCCGCACCTATCCTAAAGTGCGTGAGTACCTAGACCGCACCGTCGCGCTCGCACACCAGCAGGGGTATGTCGCAACGCGCTGGGGCAGGCGCAGGTATATACCTGAGCTTGCCGCAAAAAAGAAGCAACTCGTCGCGTTCGGAGAGCGGGTGGCGATGAACAGCCCGATCCAAGGCGAGGCGGCGGACATTATAAAGCGCGCGATGATAGACGTCGACCGCGCCCTGAGGGAAGAGGGGCTCGACTCGCGGCTGATACTCCAAGTGCACGACGAGCTGCTCGTCGAGGCGCATGAAAGCTGCGCGCAGCGCGCCGCCGAAATCCTGCGGGACAAAATGGAGCACGCGGCAAACCTCACCGTCCCGCTGGTCGCCGAAACCGCGATGGGCAAAACCTGGTACGATGTATAGACTGCGGCGCAAGAGGCGCGAAATTTGACGAGCTAAAATGCATACAGGAGCTGGAAACGTTTGCCGCTGGCTTGCATATTGTTTCTTGACAATAGCAGAAGGCGGGAGTACAATATAGCTATTATGAAAAATAGTAAAAATATAAATAGAAATAAGGGCATGCCGAAAGGCATCCCCGTCCGCGTAAGCATAACGTCGCAAATCCGCGACCTTACGCCGGACGAAGACGATATGGATATGCCGCCGGGCTTCGACGGCGAGGAGCAGGCTCCCGACGTCGAGGTGATAGAATATAAAACCGACGGCGTATTGTCAGACGACGGCGAGACGGTTTCGCTGACCTACAGCGAAGTCGAGGAGCTAGGCTTTGAGCAGTCGAGCACGACGCTCTCGTTCTCGCGCAAAAAGCCCGGCACCGTTACGATGGTGCGTACTGGAAGCGGCGCGACAGCCTGCAGGTTCAGCGAAGACGAACGCCGCCAGCACTGCATCTATAACACCGGGTATATGCCAATCGAGCTTATCATAAACACGCACACGGTCGAAAACGAGTACAAAAACCAGTCCGGGCGCATCGCGCTCGATTATACCGTCGAGCTGCGGGGACTGACGACCGAGCGCAACCGTCTGGAGATAGATTATAAGCCGATCGCCGAAAGAGCGTCCGAGCTTTCGGACGCCCCGCCGGAGCTATGAGAGGCTTAGGTGGCGCGGGCGCGAAAGCGCGGCAGGGCGCTGCGGCAAACCCGGTTTTGACCCCCTCAGAGTTTGACCGCGCGATAAAAAAGGGGGCCGAAGGCGCATACTTTTTTTTCGGTGAGGAGGAATACCTCGCCCGAGCTTATGCCGAAAGGCTTAAAAAGGCGGTCTGCGGCTCAGGCGGCGCCGAAAGCATCGACCGCACAGTGCTGGACGACGAATCGTACTCGCCAAGCCGGCTGGCGGACGAGATACGCCTTTTGCCGATGGCGTCCGAAAAGCGGCTTGTCGAAGTTAGGTGGGTTGATTTTTCGCGCGCCGAATCAGTGGAAGGGCTTTGCTCGGCGCTTGCCGAGGTCAGGGACTGCCCGCAAACGGTGGTGCTAGTCAACGCAACAGGCGGGCTGTTTGACGGCGGGGACGAGAAAAGGCCGTCGAAGGCGCTGCAAGCCGTTTCCGAAGTCGCCACGCCGGTCAGGATGGCGCGTGAGACGCCGGCGCGCCTTGCCGCATGGGCGGCAAGGCATTTTGCGGCGGAGGGCGTCGAGGCGCCGCGCGAAGTCTGCGATGAGCTTGTCGCGTTTGTCGGGCGCGACATGACGACTCTCGCCGGCGAGATAGAAAAGCTTTCGGCGTATGCCCTCGCGCATGGTAGAAAGGCAGTCACAAGCGACGACATCCGAAAGGTCTGCACGGGCACGGTGGAGCTCGACTCGTTCGCGCTCGCGAATGCCGTCCTGCGAGGCGACACCGACGCGGCGATGCGCGCGCTTTGCGAGCTGCTCGCGCGGCGCGAGCGGCCGGAAGCCCTGCTTGCCCAGATTACAAGGGTGTTTTGCGACCTTTATGCGGTAAAGACTTGCCTTGACGCCGGCATGGACAAACGCGCCATAGCATCTGAGCTCGGCATGCACGAGTACCGCGTGGGGCTTTATATTTCGGCATGCGCGAACCGCGGGGCCGAATCGCTTGCGCGCGCCGTTGAGAAATGCTTGAGGGCGGACGTTTTGCTCAAAAGCACGCCAATCCCGGGCGAAGTGATACTTGCCCGGCTTGCGGCGTCAAAGTTGTAAGTTATGCTAGGGAGGAATGCCGCCGTGGATGAAAGGGAAAAAGCCCAAGACACAAAAGCAGAGGTTACCCAGAGCGAAAGCCATGATAAGAAGAAGTACGACATAAAAGGCGGGATTGCCGGCAGGGCCCGGCAGATACTCCTAACCGCTTTAGTCTTAGCGGTATCGGCGGTGGGCGCGCTTATAACGCTGTCCGCCGGGCTGAGCGGCGTCGAGGCGAAAAGCAGCGGTTTGGCGGTATTTTTCGGCGTGATCTCGCTTTTGGGCTGGATTGCCCTTGTCGCGCTATCGGTGAAAAACAAGGACAGGGCTGAGTCGGTGATACTCTGCGTCATCTTCATACTCAACATCGTGGGCTTTATGGGGATGATGCTTTGGAGTGCGGGCACCGAAAGCGAGGCGCTGCAGGAGGGGGCGGCAGTCGCCGCTTCGTTTGCACCGGTGATAATATGCGCGCTTATTGCTTTGCCCTATTTCGCCGCGTACCCGCTGTTTGAGGCGGTGGGGCTATCGCCCATAGGCTGCATGGCGATAATTTCGATAGCGGTTGTGGGCATAAGCGCTTGGAACTATTTCAGGCTGCTTGAGAAAAAGAAGAAAGACGAAATCGACAACAGCAAGATAGGCTATATTTTCAGCTATTTTGACGGCAGTGAAGGCAAAGACAAAAGAAATGACAGATGGTGAACCCCAGTTGCATACTGGAAAGCTAAAAATAAACCGCCCCGTGATAGTGGAGGGGCTTTACGATAAAATCAAGCTCGACTCGATAATCGACGCGCCGATAATAGTGACCGACGGGTTTTGCATATTCAGGGAGCACGAGAAGGTATCGCTCATCCGCCGCGCGGCGGAGAGGAGCGGCGTCATAGTGCTCACCGACAGCGACCCTGCGGGCATGGTGATTCGGAACTTTATAAACTCGATTTTGCCGAAAGAAAAAATAACACACCTATACATACCCGAGCTGCCCGGGCGCGAGCGGCGCAAGAAGGTCGGCTCAAAGTCGGGGCTGTTAGGAGTCGAGGGTATGGAGGCGGATTTTTTGCGCGGGCTGTTTTTGCCGTATTCGGAGGGAGTGTCGGACGGCAAGGCTGCGCGCGGGGGAATAACGAAGCTTGATTTTTACCTCGACGGGTTGTCCGGCAGGGAAGGCAGCGCCGAGCGCCGGCGCGCGCTGGCGAGGGCGTGCGGGCTGCCCTCAAGCCTTTCGTCGGCGGCGCTGCTCGCCGCGCTCAATATGCTTTACACCCGTGAGGAATACAAAGGATTGCTAAATGAAAAGCTTGGCATACCGCACGCGGGAACTATATAATAAATACCGCGAGCTAATTTTATACGTCTTCTTCGGAGCGCTTACCACAGGCGTCGATTTCGGATCGTATTGGGCGCTTACAAGACTGTGCGGCGCCGGCGAGACCGTATCCCAAGCTATATCGGTCGCTCTGGCGATAGTTTTTGCATATGTGGTCAACAAGATTTGGGTGTTCTCCGACCGCCGGACGGGGTTTTGGGAGGTCGCAAAGCAGTTTATATCTTTCGCCTCGATGCGCATTATCTCGGGTGCGTTTCAGGTTGGCTGCGTCTGGCTTTTTGTCGAGCGCATGGGGCTATATGATATGGCGGTAAAGCTTGTCGCCGCGGTAGTGGTAGTGCTCTCAAATTATGTTTTCAGCAAGCTTTTTATTTTTGCGGGAAAAAAATAATCCCGCAGCCGCTGCGGGAAAAATAGATCGGGGGATAATAATGTCAAAGGTCAGGGTTGGAATCATAGGCACCGGCGGAATTAGCCATTTTCATATGCACGGCTACCTAGCCCAGGCTGAAAACTGCGAAGTTGTGGCCGCGTGCGATATAAACGAGCCGAAGCTTAAGGCGTTCGGCGAAAAGTACGGCATTAAAAACCTTTACACGGACTACAATGAGATGCTCGCCAAAGAAAGGCTCGACGCAGTGTCGGTCACTACCTGGAACTCGGTGCATTGCCCGGCGACGGTCGCGGCGCTGAATGCCGGCGTAAGCGTCCTGTGCGAAAAGCCGATGGCGATGAACACCGAAGAGGCGCTGCGGATGGAAGAAGCGGCGAAAAAGAACGGCAAAGTGCTGCAGATTGGCTTTGTGCGCAGGTTCGGCATGGACACAGCCGCAGCAAAGGACTTTATCGACAGCGGCGCGGCAGGCGATATCTACTTTGCCGAGGTTTCATACCTGCGCCGCAACGGCTGCCCGGGCGGCTGGTTCGGCGACAAGCGCTACTCGGGCGGCGGCCCGCTTATTGACCTCGGCGTGCATGTCATGGACCTCGCCCGCTACCTTGCCGGCAGGCCCAAGCCCGTCGCGGCGTATGGTTTCACTTTCAGCAACATCGGGCCGGGTGGCGGCAGCGCGGAGAAAGCGTGGACGATTGAGGTCTCCGGAGAGTTCGAGCACAACGTCGAGGACTTCGCGACCGGGTTTATCAGGTTTGACAACGGGTTTGTAATGCATGTCTCGGCATCGTTTGTGCTCAACATCAAGGAAGACTATGGCGACGTTGTGCTTTTCGGTACCAAAGCGGGTATAAAGCTTGGCAACCCCAGCGAGTATTATACCTCCGACGGCAAAAACGGCGTGCTCGACGGAGAAAAGTACAATAAGCCCTCGGGCTTTACGGAAATTTTCGACTACGAGGTCGCCCACTTTGTCGACTGCGTTAAAAACGGCACGCCCTGCATCGCGCCGGCTGAGGACGGCGTCATGCTCATGCGCATGATCGACGCCATATACGAGTCTGCCCGCACCGGCAAAGAGGCAGTAATAAAGTACTAATAGAACATAATAGCCCCGCGCCCTGCAGATATGCCAGGATAGCGGGGCAACTTAAAGCCTGCCACGCACGCGCGCATGGCAGGCTTTTTATTTATCTCTTTTGGGCTTTTCGCCCGCTGGCTATTCTTTCGATTGATTTTTCAGCCCGCTGTAAATTATTGCGGCTTGCCACTCGGTTATGCGCAGGTTGCCGCCGACCGCTTTGTCGACAAATACCGAAGCTTCCTCTCCAAGCGTGCGCCCGCAGTTGTGGAGCGCGTATGCGATGTGAAATAGCCGGGGTTCGTCGGTCAAAAGCGCGCCGCCGCAGCCCGCGTATATGTCTGACCCCTCGGAGAATGTGTAAACGGCAAAATCGCAAAACTTTGTAAGCGTCCTGCCGGCGCCGCTAAACACCTGCCCGCCTGCCCAAATGATGAGCGGCACTCCGCGGCTTGAGAGCAGCCGGGAGGTTTCCTCAAGCCCAGAGACCACATTTGCGTCGAGCACCACGCATTTTATTAGCGGCTCAGCCACAAGCGCGGCTTTTATGTCGGTGGGCCCGGTTTTCTCGCCGCCGCATTCTATTGGCTTAGCTCCAGCTAGATTTGGCGAAAGGCGCACAATTTTCTCGGCACTAGCCGGCACCAAGACTACGTCGCCTTGGCAAACGCCCAAAGCGCACAGGGCGATCTCAAGCGCCATGCTGCCGCTATAAAGCATTAGGCAATGTTTTGCGCCCATATGGCTTGCGAGAGCTTCCGCCGCCTTTTGCGAGTACGGGCCAATCGTCCCCCATATGCCGCTGTGCAGCACCTCTTTTAGCAACTCGAGGCTCATTTACCTTTCCTCCTTCCTCGACCGCGCAGCAAGCTCGCCGGCGTTTTCCCATACTTTTATAAGCGCGCGGGCGATGTCGTCCATGTCCTCGTAATCGGCTAAAAGTACCGACTGGAAAAGCCAGGCGCCTTCATAGTAGCCTGCTTTTTCAGCATTTTTGAGCGGAGAGTCGTCGATGTCCCCTCCAATCATTCGCCGCACCGCCTCGGTCTTAATAAACGGGAAGCTGTAAAGCGGCAGATAGCCCGCCGACAGCGGGACGCCTTCGGCTGCCACCGCGCGAAGCATAATGTCGCGCGATAGCCCTTTATCGGTCAAAGCGTCGCTGTCAAACCTCATTATGTAAAGGTGGTAAGCGTTAACCGTGACCTCTTTCTCGCGCATAAGCGGGCGTACAAATGGAAGGCCATGCAGCCGCGCGTCGAGGTATGCCGCCATGCGCTCTCTGGTGACAATTTCGCCATCAAGCTTTTCAAGCTGCGAGGTGAGCACCGCCGCTTGCAGCTCGGTCATGCAGCTTTCAATAAAGTATTTTTCGTGACGCCCCTCAAGCATAGCGCGGATGTTTTCGTAAAGCGCGTCGTCGTTTGTTGTGATAATCCCGCCCTCGCCAGAGGTGAGGTTTTTTGTGTTCTGGCAGGAAAACGCCGCCGCGGTGCCGTATGCCCCAATGTCAACCCCGCGCCATTTTGCGCCGATCGCCTGCGCCGCGTCTATGATAAGGTGTATGCCTTTGCGGCTAGCAAGCTCGGACAGCCTGTCAATCGAAGGCGGGCAGCCGCCGACCGCCACGGCGATTATCGCGCGCGTCTTCTGTGTTACCTTCGACTCGGCGGAGGCTGGGCAAATGTTGTATGTTTCAGTGTCAATATCGGCGAACACCGGCGTTGCGCCGACGAAAAGTATTGCCGACAGCGTCGCGACAAAAGTGTAGGGCGGAAGTATTACCTCGTCGCCGTAGCCGATGCCTAGCCCCCTCAAAATCAGCTCGAGCGCTAGCGTGCCGCTTGATACCAGCACGGCATGCCGCGTGCCGGTGCGCTCTTCGAGCCGCCGCTCAAGCGCCGACGCAGCCTCGCCCCGGCATAGTTTGCCGGACAAAAAGGCGCGCTCGATTGCAGCCTCGTCGCGCTTGGATACGACCGGCCAGCCGGGGAAGGGCTTATGCTTGACAGGATCGCCCCCAAAAATCGCAAGCTTGCTCATTTACGCACTCTCCTTTAGCCTACATAAGAAGTTTCGCTAAAAAAATAGTCCCGCGCATACATCGCCGCGGCTTCCTCGGGCGAGACAGCCGGTGCCGCAACCACAAGTTCGGGGTAGCTTTGTCGGAGCATCCGCTCATACTCGCCACGGACAATCCCATTTTTCAAAAGGACACTGCCATAGATGCCGACGCTTTTGTTCTCATAGTTTGGATTTACGGAGAGGAGCTTTCCAATTAGCTGTTTTGTGTAACCAGCAAGGTACCACGCCGCGCGCCTTAGTATCGATTGCGAAACTTTGTCGCCGCGCTGCGCCGCCTCCGCCACAGCCTCGGCGAATGGCGCAATTTCAGGCGGCTGCTCGCCATAGAATACCCCGATTAGCTCTCGCATTGCCCCGCAACCGAAAAATGACGGCAGGATTTTTGTTAGCTCCGTAGGCTCGCCCACCCTGTCATATGCGCGCAGCGCTGCTTTGATGCCGGACAGCGCGATATAGTAGCCGCTGCCCTCGTCGCCAGTCAGCCTGCCCCAGCCGCCGGCTGTGTAAAGCTTGCCAAACCTGTCGCATGCAAGCCCCATCGCGCCGGTGCCACTAATCATCACTACTCCTTCGCCGCCCCGAGTGTGCCCGTATAGCGCCATGAAAGCATCGCTGCGCATTACAAGGTGCAGTTTCGCAGCAAGCTTTGAGCGAAAGATTGCCTCAAACTCCGCAGCCTTCGGGTTTTCCGCTCCTTCGTCGAGCGAGCAGTCGCCAAACCCCACAAAAAGCTCTCCGGCTCCGGGGCAAAGTGAGGCGATAGCCGAGGCAAGAGTTTCCGCCGCCTCGCCGACGCTTCCGAAATTGTAATTTGTACCGCCTGTGACGGCTTTTGCTGCAAGCTCGCCGGTTAATGTGTACGCGGCTAACGCGGTTTTAGAGCCGCCGCCGTCGACTCCGACTATGTATTCCATCGCCGCCTCCTTCCAGCCTCTGTAAAAATTATATAAAAATAGCGCCCGCCAGTCTATAGCTTTATAAACTTTTATAGCATAAATTTTGCGCATCGGTTGACTTGCCGTGCCGCGCAGTATAAAATTGGAAAAAGCAAAGCAAAGAAAGGTGGTTGCAATGCCAAAACTGAAATGCGGGTTTGCACAGAGGGAAATAACGCCGGCGCGACCCGGCTCGGTTTTCCTTGACGGCTACGGGTTCAGGCTCACGCCCGCAGAGGGCGTCCGCGACCCGCTTTACGTCAAAGCTTGCGCGCTCGAGTGCGGGGGCGACCGGTTTGTGATATTTTCATTTGACCTTTGCGGCATGTCGCCAGCGGTATATGACTATGTAGCCGGACATATAGAGGAAATGACAGGCATGCGGCGCGAGCGGTTCGCGCTCGCCTGCACGCATACGCACGCCGGGCCTGCTTGCGGTGTGCTAGACGGGCTGCCGATAAATTGGGACTGGCTCGCGTCGGTAGCTTCCGCCGCGGCCGACGCGGCGGAGGAAGCGTTTAGCACCGCGGCGGCGGGCAGGTTTAAAACCGCGGTATGTGGAGAGTTTACCCTCTCGCATAACCGCCGCGGACGCGAGCCTATCGACAGGCGCATCAGGGCTGCGGTATTTGTCGCGGAGGACGGCACGGTGCGCGGGATAATCGCAAACCTCGCATGCCACCCGGTGACAAACAAGTCGATGAATATCTCCGCCGACTATCCCTCGGTGCTAACAGAACAGGCAAAAATTCGGTTCCCCGGCGTGCCGGCGATATTCCTTTGCGGGCGCGGCGCGGATATAAACCCGTCGCCAAGCGCGGGGCAAAGCTTCGAGGAGCAGCTTCTGGCATTGGGCGGCGAGCTTTCTGGAAGCGTTTTAAGCTATGCCGGCACCGTACAGGGCTGGGAAGGGAAGGCATCGGATACAAGGCTACTTTCAAGCTACAAGCTCGCTCGTGTCCCGATGAAGCCGTTCAACGAGCCGGAGTATTACATCGAAAAAATAAAAAGCCTCACTTATACCTACAGAACCGAAAAAGACCCGGTTATGAAGCATTACCACCTCCGCGAGCTGGACTGGCACCGCGCGATGCTGAAAAAGAGGCTCGCGGGCAGCCCGCCGGAGATGGTTGTGCCGCTGCAGCTTTTGTTGATTGAAAACATCTCTGCGTTTGCGATGCTGCCGTTTGAGGTGCTGACGCTCACTGGCAACAAAGTAGAAGCGATGATGCTCAGGCTTGGATTCAGCCCTGAAGCGATATTTGTCTCCGGCTGTGCCAACTCTACAAACGGCTATCTTGCGCCGGTAGAGGAGCTCCCGTTCGGCGGTTATGAGGTATCGGGCGCGGCGCATTGGTACGGCATGCCCGAATGCGGTAAAGAAAGCGAACCAGCGGTTCTGGAGTGCCTGGTGAGCATGGCAGCCGAGCTTTCATTAAGAAGTTTATGAAAGGGCGTGGGGAAAATATTTTCAAAAAGTTTCCCCACAAAAAAAGCTCCGTTTAAAACGGAGCTATCTTTTTCACACAGCGTTGATCCTGTAGCCCTCGTCGGTGGCGAGCAGCTTTACGCGGTTTGGGTCTACGCGCTCGAACAGGCCGAGCAGGTGTGTGACGAATATGAATTTGGCGCCGGTGCGCGGCAGTATATCGAGTATATCGGCTATCGCCTCGGTGCCCTCGCTGTACGCCGTGGTCTGGAAGGTTTCGTTTAGGAGTATCAGCGAGTAAGGCTGCAGCGAGTCGATAATCTCGGCGACCTGCCTGACCTCGCCGTCAAACCGCCCGGCTGCGTCGCTTGAGCGGAAATCCTCTTCGGCAGAAGAGAAATGCGAGAATATGCCGCCGCGCAAGCTCATGCGCGCTCGCTCGGCACAGACGGGCAGCCCCGCCTGCATGAAAAGCTGCGCAATCCCGACGGAGCGCAAAAACACCGTTTTGCCTGTATTGTTTTTGCCGCGCACGATGATGCCCTCTCGCGACGAGTCAAGCGTTATGCTGTTGGGCACAATCTCGTCGGCGCGTTTTCCCTCGGCGGCAAGTATAAGGTCGCGCACGTTTTGCAACTCGATAGTGTCAAAATGGGCGGGTAGCGGCTCGGGCGTAGTTAGCGTCAGCCCGCGCTCGCTCGCGAACTCGCAGTATTGCAGCGCCGCTTCGTAAAACAAAAGCTCGCGCGAGATGCCGTAAAAGTTTTCGTATATCCCCTCGGTAATCTGCGTCAGCGCCGCGTCAATACGCGTGAGCGCGCAAGACAGCGCATATGCCGCATCTTCACCCGAGTAGTCCTCGACGTCATCGTCGGCGTCGTCGACAAGATCTAAGTTTATCTCAGCCGAGCCGTCGCCTTCCTTTTTGCGCGAGAACAGCCTCATAAAAGCATTCTGCTTGCCCTCGCGCAGCGTTATATCGCAAAGCTCAGCCTCGACAAGCCGCAGCGTCGCGTCAAAGCCAATCTCGACCCCATAAGCGTAGTCTTCGAGCGTGCGGTACTGGAAAAGCTCGGCGACCCGCACGACCTCGGCAAGCGAGTTGTTGGTTAGCATCTCTTCGCAATACCCGCGCATCGAGCAAAGGCCCTCGGACTTTATGTCGTATTTTTTAAGCGTTTCAAGCAGCGACGAGTAAAACGACACGATAGTGCTCGGGAACATCGCGGTAATCTTAAGCGACGAAAAGGTGCGCGCAAGCAGCGCCTCCGGGCTCTGCGACGGGCCTGCCGAGGCGCTTTGACGTAGTTCGCGCCAGTCGCTTTTTATTTTGTCGTAGCGCGTAAAATGCAGTTGCAGGTCGGCGAAAAGCCCCGGGAACTCGCGCAGGTCGGTAAGAATCTGTTGCCTGTAGATAATATTCTCAACCGATTGGAGCGGGTGCGAGAGGACCTCCAAAAAATAGTCGGCGCGGCGCTTGTCGGGGCAGAAGGCTGCGGCGGCTCGGTCAACTGAAAGGTCGTATAGCGCGCCGGTAGCCACCGGTTCCTCGTGTGTTTTATAAAGCAAGCTGAAGCTCATTTTTTCGGAAACCTCTTTTCAAGCGCCTCGCGTGTCAGGCCGTATTTTTTGAGAACGTCGCGCGCGAACGAGCCGCTGACCGCGCGCTTGCGCTCGACTTTATAGGTGCGGCGGTTGTTGTCCTCAGGGTCTATCACGACGTTTAAGAACGGCACGCCGTGGTCCGTCACGCCGTGGTGGTGCGTTATATATACGCCGAAAATTTTGCGGTCGAACATTTCTTGCGCGAGCTTCTGCGTCTGCTCGACTGCGCGCTCCTCGCTCGTCGTCGCGTAAGTTTCGTTAAAGAGCGCCATCGCGTTGCCGTCGGCAGAGGCGAGGATTTCGTTTACCCGGTCGGACTCGTCGAAATACCTGCCTTTGTTTTCAAACCGCTCGTCGCGCGGGAAGTGGGTATAAACGCACGAAGGCGGCCACACTTCGGCGGACCGGCAGGGCATCGGCGCGCCCCAGAGCAAAAACACCGCCGAAACTCCGACTGCGCGCAGGTAAGTAGTCTTACCGCCGCCGTTCGCGCCGGTGAGGTAGAAAAACGGCTCCTCGGGCGTAAACTCTATGTCGTTCGGCACGATGTTTGTGACGTTCTTTGCGAGCAGCGTGATGTCGTATGCGTCGCGCACGCGGTAATAACGGCTGTCCGCAAGCTTTGGATATGTGAGCGGTATCCCCGCCTCGCGCACGCGGTCAAAAAGCTTCGCCAGCGCAAGGTAGAATCCCAGCTCCGCGCGATATGCCAGCACTCCGCGGTCGTAAAGGTGCGAGTAGTCCGAGCGGAACTTTTTAAACTCCGCGAAAAGCGAAGGGTAAAGCCTCGCCGCCGCGCCGATTATCGCGGGCGAGAGGCTCCTTGGCGGAGCTGACGGCAGCTCAAGCGGCCCGATGCCAAGCTCGCTTGCGCGCTGCTTTAGGTTTTCAATATATGTCGGCTTTTTGCCGGGGAAAAGGCGGCACTTTTCGCCGTCAATCTTTAGAACGTTGTACTGCAGCTGCGCCATGGCGGGGAACAGCTTGTCCACAGCCGCCGCCAGCGAAGCAAAGCGCTGGGTGTCGCACTCGTTGGCAAAGTAAGCCGAAAAACCAGAGCATAGCGTTCCGTTGCCCATCGGCTTTGCCGCGCGGCGCATAAAGTCGCGGTACTCGTACATCAGCGTGACAAAAATGGCGCACCGTTCGCTTTCGCATTTGGCGGCTGCGAGCTGCGCGTCGAGCCTAGACAGCGTCGAGACGCTCTTATGCAGCGCCGTAAAATGCGCGCGGACCGCCGGGTCTTCGAGCGAACGGAAGACGTCGTGGCGCGCGAGTATGTCGTCCGGCCCGCAAGCCGCAGAGGATACAAGTATCGAGTCGCGCTTTAGCAGCTGGGTAAGCTGCAAATCGTCAAATACGTGCGGCGGTATCGGTTTGCCGCCTTTCCCTTTTAGGTAAAGCAAACTCGGTAGCATATTCTTTACGTTTAATTTAATTTATTTTCGTGGGGAAACTTTTTCCTAAAAGTTTCCCCACGCCTTCAAAACTTCTATCTCAGCCTATATGGTATCAGTCAGCCTGCGCTGCGCTATTGGTCTGGTTGCTACTGGATTGCGTGTTTTCGCCAGAGCCAAAATTCAGTATAGGAAGGATGCCGTCGGCACCGTAAATCTGAGGCAGCTCGCCGTTCCAGCGCTGAGCCTCAAGGTAGCGGATGAGCGCTTCGGTAAGCGAGGCGGCGATTTTCTCGTTGGCTTCGGCTTCGGCCTGCGCGCGGGTCGTGCGGGCGTACGCGTCTGCCTCAGCCTCGATTTTCTGAACGTCCGCCTCGGCTTTCGCAGCTATAACCTTGCGCTCGGCTTCTTTTTCGGCCTCAAGCACTTTCTGCTCCTGCTCGATAGCAGCTTTGAGCTTCGACTGCTCGGCGACCTGCTTGGCTTCGACCGCGTCGGTGAACACGTCGGTAAAGTCGATGTCCTCGATAGAGATATTGAGCAGCTCGATGCCGTACTTTTTCATCTCAGGCCGCAGAAGCTCGGCAATCTCGTCTGACAGATTTGCGCGCTTTGCCACAAGGTTTTCGGCGCTATATTGTGCGAACACAGCTTTCACGTTCTCGTAAAGCCTGGGCTGAATGACCGTCGTATAGTAAGCGGCGCCGACGTTGCGGTAAAGGTTTTGCGATGTCTCGCGGTCGACGCTGAAGTTGATGGACACGATTACGTCAACCTGCTGGATGTCGGATGAGAACGCCTGGGTTATGACGGTTTCCTTTTGTGCGCGGTTGTCCATTTTTATGACTTTTTGCCACGGCAGCTTAAAGTGGATGCCTTCGTCGAGCACATAGCTTTCAACTTTGCCGAAGGTGGTGACGACGCCGGTATGGCCGGTCGGCACGGTTACCACCATCGACGTGCTAAGGGACGCCGCCGCCAAAATGGCAAGCACCAGGACAACGATCGTTACTACTTTTCTCCTTCTCATTATGTAGCGTATCCTCCTAAAATATTATAGCTTGTTGCCAAAAGGGTAAATGACGCTTCGTACTATCCATATTGATATTAACTTATTTAACCCCGGCTTTCAATAGCATTTTACGAAACATTTTGTTAACAGGGGAAATACCTCATAGCATGATGAGTTTCGCTTGACGCGGTGCTGGTTAAGAGGTATAATCGATATATTAGGATATTAATTGTAGAAAGAGGGCAAGGCTATGCGCACATACGAGATTCCAAGCGAGCCTTTTTGCGTGTCCGGGCTTGCAACTGTTGAGCCCGGGAAATTTTTCAGGCTCCCGGACGAGATAATCGACCGGGTAAACGAAGGCGTGGCATACCACGCGCGCCAGACGGCGGGCGCATGCGTGCGGTTTGCCACCGACTCGCAGGTATTGGGGCTGTCGGTTCGGCTGCGCGAGTGCCCCGGCTGGCCGCACATGGCGCTGCGCGGAGTCGCTGGCTGCGACATATTCGTCGACGGCAAATTCTGCTCCGCTGTAGGTCCCGGGTCGGTCGGCGAGCTTGCCTACGAGTCAAATATATATTTGCCCGAAGGCATGCACGAGGTAAGGATAAACCTTCCGCTTTTCGCGCGGGTCGAAAGCATCAAAATCTCGCTCGACGACGGCGCAACGGTAGCGGCCCCGGCGCCGTACAAATATAAAAAGCCCGTCACGTTTTACGGTTCGTCGATAACGAACGGCGCGTGCGCGTCGATACCCGCCAACGCTTACCCGACGATGCTCGCGATGAGGCTGGGGTTTGAGGTGTACAACCTCGGGTTTTCAGGCTCGGCGCGCGGCGAGGACATATTGGCACATTACATAGCGTCGCTTGACCTTGCCGCGTTCGTCTACGACTACGACCACAACGCGCCGAACGCGGAGCACCTTGAGAGGACCCATGAGCGTTTCTTCCGCATAGTGCGCGAAAAGCAGCCGAACCTGCCGATTATTATAATCTCAAAGCCAGACTTTGACTCAAACCCCAAAGAGAACGCAAAAAGGCGCGATATTATAAAGCGCACGTATGAGCGTGCGGTAGCGGAGGGCGACAATCTCGTGAGATTTATCGACGGCGAGTCGCTGTTCGGTTTTGACGAGGCGAGGCAGCATTGCACGACCGACGGCTGCCACCCAAACGACCTTGGATTTAGCCGCATGGCCGATGTGGTAATGCCCGTGCTCGAAGAAATGCTCGATATGGAAAAATAACCGGAGGAATTGAAAGTGAAAGCAAGCAAGACGAAAAAAGTGCCTGACCAGTTACCGGAGTCAGATGAGGATAAAAAGAAAGCGCTGGATACGGCGATAGCGCAGATAACAAAAACCTACGGCAAAGGCGCGATAATGAGGCTGGGCGAGACCGAAAAGCTCAACGTCGAGGCAATCCCGACCGGCTCGCTGTCGCTCGACCTCGCGCTCGGCGTAGGCGGCGTCCCGCGCGGCAGGATAGTCGAGATTTTCGGCCCGGAGTCGTCGGGCAAAACCACCGTCGCTCTGCACATAGCGGCGGAAGTGCAAAAGCAGGGCGGCACCGCGGCGTTTATAGACGCCGAGCATGCGCTCGACCCTGTCTATGCGAAGGCGCTTGGCGTCGATATAAACGAGCTGCTCGTCAGCCAGCCCGACAGCGGCGAGCAAGCGCTTGAGATAACCGAGGCGCTCGTGCGCTCTGGCGCGGTCGACGTCGTCATCGTCGACTCGGTCGCCGCGCTCGTTCCGCAGCAGGAGATAGATGGCGAGATGGGCCAGTCGCAGGTAGGCCTTCAGGCGAGGCTGATGTCGCAGGCGCTGCGCAAGCTCTCTGGCTCAATAGCCAAATCCAACGCCGTCGTAATCTTTATAAACCAGCTGCGCGAGAAAGTCGGCGTCATGTACGGCAACCCGGAGGTAACGCCGGGCGGCCGCGCGCTGAAGTTCTACGCCTCGGTGCGCATCGACGTGCGCAAGACCGAGGTGCTAAAGAGCGGCAGCGAGTCGTACGGCAACCACGTGCGCTGCAAAGTTGTCAAAAACAAAGTCGCCCCGCCGTTTAAGCAAGCCGAGTTCGACATCATCTACGGCAAAGGCATATCCCGCTCGGGCGAGATACTCGACCTCGGCGTCGAGCTTGGGATAGTCGAAAAGAGCGGCTCGTGGTACACTTTCGGCGACCAGCGGCTCGGCCAGGGCAAGGAAAACGCCAAAAAGTTCCTTGAGGAAAACAAAGAGGTCGCCAACGCCATCGAGGCGAGAATCAGGGAAAACAGCGACCAGCTCGAGCTTACAGCCGACATGGAGGCGGGCGACGACGATGAGCTGGGCATCGCGGTACCGGGGCTGACCGATGAGCTCTGATAAAAGCGAGTTTGAGCGCGCGCTGAAGTCAGCATACCGAATCCTAGCATATGCTGACAACACCGAGGCGATGTTGAAAAGAAAGCTCGCACAGCGCGGCTATGGCGGCGAGGCAATCGATAAAGCCATAGCGCGCTTGCGGGCAGAGGGGATTCTCGACGAGCGGCGCATGCTCGAGTCCCGCGTTGAGTATCTCGTATTAACTAAAAAATACGGCAAAAGGCGCGTCATAGCGGAGCTTTTGCATATGGGTTTCCCGCGTGAGCTTGTCGCGGGCGCGGATTTTGGCAGGTTCGACTTTGCCGAAATCTGCGCCCGCCTTATCGAACGCGCGGGCGGGCTTGACGAAAAGCTTTTCGCATCGCTGCTCCGGCGCGGGTATACCCCCGCCGAAATCCGCAAAGCGGTGGATTTGGTAAAAGCCGAAGAATAATTTGACGATTCCCACAAATATTACAAGAATTACAAGATGTTCATCGCTTGATTTGTGGCTTTGTAGTATCATAATTAGTAAGCCCCGCGCCTTAAGAGAAGGTTTTTTAGTCTTCCGGACGAGATGCTCGTAGGCAACGGCGGCTTTCATCTCCCACCATAATAGGCGACTGGCTGTATTTTTTGCATAATAAAACCGTGGTACATACAAGATATAACGAAACGAAATCGTATAACGTAACCGACAGCCCATATAGGTACTCGCTGAGATCGAAGAAAATCGAGAAAATATGGCCTGAAGGCTGGGAGCTGCAAAGCTAAACCGCTATTTTGACGCGCAACAAAAAATAGCAATTCTAATACATTAGAATCGCTCCAAATATCATTAACAACGTAGAATTTGGCAACGCGATTTTAGTGTGCAACATGCATAAACATCGAGTTGAAAATTTGGGGAAATGGGCTCTTTAAATTTAGCGAAGAATTTGATAGAATATACGCATCATAAAATCAAAACACCGGCATATACCCGCGGCGGAGCCGTAATGGCTGCGGCGACGCACAGTTTGCCGTGATGAATTTTAAGGAGGATCGCCCTTTATGGCAAGCCTAACATTTAAGCATGTATATAAAAAGTATCCCGGCGGCGTCACCGCGGTTTCCGACTTTACGCTCGAAGTAAAGGATAAGGAATTCCTTGTTCTCGTTGGCCCGTCCGGCTGTGGCAAGACCACAACCCTCCGCATGATCGCGGGCCTTGAGGAGATCACGGAAGGCGAGCTTTTCATTGGAGACAAGCTGGTCAACGATATAGCGCCGAAAGACAGGGACATCGCGATGGTGTTCCAGAACTACGCGCTTTATCCACACATGACCGTGTTTGACAACATGGCGTTCGGTCTGAAACTGCGCAAGGTTCCGAAAGAAGAAATCAAGCGTCGCGTTGAAGAAGCCGCTCGAATCCTTGACATCACCCACCTGCTCGACCGCCGTCCGAAGGCGCTGTCCGGCGGCCAGAAGCAGCGTGTCGCGCTTGGCCGCGCGATCGTTCGCGAGCCGAAGGTCTTCCTTCTTGACGAGCCTCTCTCGAACCTCGACGCAAAGCTGCGCGCGCAGATGAGAACCGAGCTGACTAAGATCCACCAGAAAGTCGGCACCACGTTCATCTACGTTACGCATGACCAGATCGAGGCTATGACGATGGCGACCCGCATCGTCGTTATGAAAGACGGCCTTATCCAGCAGGTCGACACGCCGCAGAACCTCTACGATATGCCTGCCAACCTCTTCGTTGCGGGCTTCATCGGCACGCCTCAGATGAACTTCATCCGCTCGAGGCTCGAGGCAAACGGCGACGACGTATACCTCGTATTCGCCAACAACAAGCTGAAGCTGCCGCCTGAGAAGGCAAGCAACCCGGCGATTAAGGATTACATAGGCAAGGAAGTCATCGCGGGCCTGCGCCCCGAGTGCATCCACGACGAGCCGATGTACCTGTCGAGCTGGGCGGACGCCGTCGTCACCGCATACGTCGACGTCACCGAGCTTATGGGCGCCGAGACTTACCTCTACCTGCTTGTTGAGGATCAGGAGATCACCGCCCGAGTGTCCGCGCGTTCGACTGCCCGCAGCGGCGACACCATCAAAGTCGCGCTCGACCTGTCGAGGCTGCACCTGTTCGACAAAGACACCACGAAGGCGATACTGCACTAATAAATGCATATGGTACAGGAGCGGCGAAATTGCCGCTCCTGTAAATTTTTTGTTAACAAAATTCTGTTTCTGGCAGCAAAGTTTTTTATGCCGGTCGCAAAAAGCCCAATTTGTATGCGGCCGGCATTTTGTTTTGCCATATATTGCGCCTGTAAGACAAAGCCGATAAAAACGTCCAAAAACCGCCAGTGCGAGGAAAGTAATTTATTGTTGCAAAATGGGATTTTTTGTGTTATCATATGGCAAAGGTTATGGCTGATATGGATTTTGTTGCCGCAGGCGCATTTTCTTTCCTGCTGTTTTTGATATACGATATAAACGGGGCGACGGCGAACTTGCCGGCGCTGCGCCCGCTTTTTGCCGTGGGCTTGCTGCTTCTCGGCGGCACAAGCGCGGGGATTATTTACCACTCGCGCGGGCATGCCCATATGCTCTCGCCCGTGTTTTTTGCGCTCGCCATCGCATTTTTGGCGCTGCTTATGTACTCCCTCTTTTTCGCGCTGCCGCCGAAAAACACATACATAGACGGCAAGCCAAAACTTTGCACGAGCGGCATGTACGCGCTGTGCCGGCATCCGGGGGTTCTTTGGCTGATATTGATGTATGCCGCGGTTTTTTGCGCTTTGCCGTCGAACCTCACGCTTGCCGGCGGGGTTTTATTCTCTGTGCTTGACGTTATTTACGCAGCCTTTCAAGACCTATGGACATTTCCGCGGTTATTCCCTGAGTATGGGGAATACAGGCGTTGTGTGCCTTTTCTGTTGCCTACGCCGAAGAGCATAAAAACGGCGCTTTTTGGCAATAGGGGCAAGCAGTAAGCTTTAAACATCGCTATAACGACAAAGCGGTTGACGGGTAGGGTATGAATTTTGAGGAAAAGCTCAGGCGCGGCTTGAAAAAAGAACTGTGGAACGAGTATTGCGGGTTTTTAGACCTCGACATCGACAGTTACATGCGGATACAGTACCGGCTGATGGAAGAGCAGATAAGGATGTGGACGGCGTCGGGCCTCGGCAAGGCGCTACTCGGCAAAAGCGTGTCTTCGGTCGAGGAGTTCCGGGAAGTTATGCCGCTGACCGACTACAACGACTATGCCGACATCCTTTTAAACAAGCGAGCCGATATGCTGCCCGACGAGCCGATTATATGGATACAGACCACATGGGAGGGCGGCAAGCACCCGATTAAAGTGGCGCCGTACACGCGGGGAATGCTAGACGTGTTCAAAAACAATGTCCTCGCCTGCATGATAATGTCGTGTGCCGAGGGCCGCGGCAAATTCAATCTCAAGCCCGGCGACAAGATGCTCTACGCGCTGGCTCCGCTACCATATGCGACGGGGCTTTTCCCGGTAGCGCTTGACGAGGAGCTGTATATAGAGTTCCTCCCGCCCGTTAAAGAAGCGGTGAGCATGAGCTTTTCGGAGCGCAACAAAAAGGGCTTCAAGCTCGGCATGAACAAGGGCATCGACTTCTTCTTCGGGCTCGGGAGCGTGGCGTATTACGTTTCGACATCGCTGTCGGCGGTCACCTCCGGTGGCAGCCGCTCAAAAACAAAGGACGCGCAGCGCGCGGCTGACAAGACCCATGTGCCGATGACTCCCGCCGCGGCTTTGCGATACTTGCGCGCCAAAATGCGCGCGGCGCGCGAGGGGCGCGAGATTTTGCCGCGCGACCTGTTTAAGCTAAAGGGATTTATGGTCGCGGGCACCGACAACGCCTGCTACCGCGACGACCTCGAGCGCATGTGGGGCGTGCGCCCGCTCGAGCTGTTCGCGGGTACCGAGCCGTCGTGCATCGGCACGGAGACATGGTCGCGCAGCGGGTTTTACCTTTTCCCCGACACCTGCTTTTACGAGTTTATACCCGAGTCCGAGATGGAGAAAAACCTAGCCGACCCGGGCTACAAGCCCTGCACATGCTTGCTGAACGAGGTGCGCCCGGGCGAAAAATACGAGCTTGTCATCTCGGTATTCAAAGGCGGGGCGTTCATGCGCTACAGGGTCGGCGACGTGTACCGCTGCGTCGGGCTTGAAAACCCAGAGGACGGCACGAAAATCCCTCGCTTTAACTATGTGGACCGCATACCGACCGTTATAGATATTGCAGGCTTTACTCGGATAACCGAAAACTCCATAAGCGACGTAATCGAAGTTTCCGGGCTCGGCGTTGCAGACTGGGTCGCGGCGAAAGAGTTTACGGAAACAAAACGCCCATTTTTGCATATGTACGTCGAGCTGAGCCGGGAAGCGGTCACATCCGGCGCGGTGAGCCGCGAGATACTGCGCGACCGGCTGACCATCTACTTTAAATATGTCGACAGCGACTACAACGACTTAAAGCGGATACTTGGCATCGACCCGCTTGAGATAACGGTTTTACGCTGCGGGACGTTTGAGGAATATGGGCGAAAATTTGGCAAGATTTCGCGGCGCATCAACCCTGACCCGCTTGAGATAAGGCGGCTTTTGGAGATTTCAAAATAGCCGGTTGGCCTACGTTTAATAACGCTGCAACAAAGTGAGAGAAGTGCGATGGGTAGCTTCGCATATATCCCTATATCGGCGCTGCTGTGCTATCTGTTCTTGCTGACGGCATTTGTAGCCTCGAAGAAAAATAGGGTGATAAACTCCTTTATAGTCGTGCTCGCAAGCGCCATAATGTGGGTCGGCGGCAGCTTTCTAATGCGCGTCCAGTTTTGGCCGTCTGTAAAGTTTTGGTACGACGTGTCGATTGCGGGCTTACTTATACACTGCTGGTCGCTGATGAACTTTCTTTATGAGTTTATCGGCAAAAGGGGCGTCGTGGCGCGGGCGCTCGGCGCAGTGGCGACGGCTGCGGTTATAATAATCAACACGACAACCGGCCTTTTCCTCGCTGCGCCGAAGGTTGTGCCGACCGAAACCGGCGACAACATGTTTGTCTACGAAAACATTACCGCCTGGGTTTCGGTGATGTTCATCCTCTGCAGCGCGGAAATCCTGCACATGCTCATAATGCTGATAAAGGCGAACCTCTCGGATTCCGAGCAGGGCAGGCAGTTTAAGCCTATAATGGTAGGCCAAATAATAGTTTTCATTGGGCACCTGCTGCTTTTGCTCCCGATTTTCAAGGGGTTCCCGATAGACATACTGTCGGGCATATTCTGTATTTTGTGCATGTTCTATGCGCTGTACCGCAGGAGGATGTTCAAGCTGAGGCTATTGGTTTCGCGGGGCAGCTGCTACGTTATCTCGGCGATAATATCGTCGCTTATAATCGCGAACCTCTTAATACCGGCGCAAAACTACATTACAAGCAGCGGGTATGTGCACTCCCAAGAGATTGCGACGCTAGTCACCGCGCTCGGGTTTACGTTTGTTATAGTACTAGTTTATTTCACGACGAAAGCAATGCTTGACCGGATAATCACTAAGGACGAGAATGTGCGCAGCGAGGCGATAAAGAAATTTTCCGCGACGGCGTCGACCAGTTTGCGCATAGACGAGATACTCGACGCGCTGCTTTCCACAATCTGCGACGTAGTGCCCGCACGGCGCGTGTACATATGCAACGGACAACCCACGGAAAGCCAAAGCGGGCAGGGCAAAACGGTTTATAAGATCACGAGGAGCACAAACCCGCTGGACAGGCGAACGCTGAAGCTTGAAGCGGACAACCCGCTTGTCAATGCATTAAAAAGGGCGAACGAATGCATTTTAATTGAGGATTTTAGGCACACCACGCTTTACAAGTCTATGTGGGAGGACGAAAAGCGGCAGCTTGCGGAGCTTGGCATCGAGTGCGCGGTCCCGCTCTGCTGCGACGAAGGGCTGATTGGCGTGGTGCTGCTTTCAGGCAAGGAGAAAGGCGCGCGCTATACATACGACGAGCTTGCGTTTTTGTCAAGCCTCGCGGGCGTTGCGTCGATAGCGCTGAAGAACTCGCGGCTGTATGAGAAAGCGTATTACGAGGCACGCACCGACGAGCTGACGGGGCTGCTCAACCGCAAATACTTCTACGAAACGCTCGAGCGGCTGTATAGCGAAAACCCAAGCTCTGCGCTGGCGCTTATCATACTCAACCTCGACGACTTTAAACTCTACAACCAGCTTTACGGCAACAAAGAGGGCGACGTCGCTCTGCAGCGGGTCGCGCAGGTGATAAAAGCGACCGTCGGCGGCAACGGCTACGTGGCGCGGTACAGCGGCAAGGAGTTTGCGGTCCTGCTGCCGGGCTATGACATCCGAGCCGCGACAAACCTCGCTGAGAACATCAGGCTGCAGATAATGAACATCAACCGCAACCTCAGCCATTCGGAGTACACATTAAAGATGCTGACGGTCAGCGGCGGGGTCAGCGCGATTCCGTACTCGGCAAGCAACCCCAAGCAGCTGATAGAGACTGCCGATATGGCTGTCTACCAGGTCAAGCGTAAGAGCAAAAACGCCATTATGGCTTGCACGTCGGACACGTCGCGCTCGGACGGCGGCCCGAAAGCCGAGGTGTTCACGCGCGAGAAGCGCATAGACATATACTCCGAGTACGCGCCGACGATATACGCGCTAACCGCAGCGATAAACACGAAGGACCACTACACCTTCAACCACTCGAAAAATGTCGCATATTACGCGTCGGAGCTCGGCTACGCGTGCGGGCTGAACGACGACTCGGTGGAGATAATCCGCGAGGCGGCGCTGCTGCATGACATCGGCAAGATAGGCATACCCGAGTCGATCCTAAACAAGCCGGGCAGGCTCACGCCGGAAGAGTACGAGATAATGAAAACGCATGTTGAAAACTCGGTCGGTATAATCCGCAACCTCCCGTCGCTCGACTATGTGATACCAGCGGTTATCGGGCACCACGAGCGCTGGGACGGCAAGGGCTACCCGCGCCGGATAGCGGGCGAGGACATACCGCTCGCCGCGCGCATTCTCTGCATCGCCGACGCGTTCGACGCGATGATTTCGTCGCGCTCGTATAAAAACTCGTACTCGGTCGCCTACGCGCTCAGCGAGATTGAGAAAAACGCCGGCACGCAGTTTGACCCAAAACTCGTCGAAATTTTCGTGCGGCTGGTGCGAAACGGCGAAATCAAGCCGATATTAAGCGGTGAGGAGCAAGGCTTCGCTGATATGGGCGCCGACTACTCGCTTTACTCCAAAGCCGTGGGGCAAGCTGGTGAATAAAAATATAAGGCACATCGCTCGATGTGCCTTTTTATTGATGGAGAAACGCATCCTGCTCCTTACCGTCCGTTTACCTAGCCGGCTGTGCCACGTCAGCCGTAAAAGAAATTATTGCGTTGTGAAGGAACATTTTCCAGCAGCAGCCGTCTAAAAAAACGAACATCAAAGTGCTGAGGTGAAAACATGAAAAAGAAAGCTTTAGTCTTGCTGCTTTCGGCTGCGCTGGCTGCGCCTACGATAATCGGCGCGGCGGCACAAAGCCCTGACGATCCGGTCAGCGCTGTCCCTGGAACAGCCGTAGTCGAGCCGGTCGCAGCCGTAGCGGCGGATGCGGCAAAACCCGACGACGAGCTGCTCGAAGACGCGATCAAATCCGCAAAGCTTTATATCGGCAACACCGTAAAGTTTGACGAGGTCTCGCACCAAATCGTAGACCTCGGCGGGTTTAAAGTTGTCTATCTCGACTGGAGCAGCAGTGAAAGCAGAGAGTATGCCTCTGCCGTGGTGACCGAAGACGGCGTGCTGATACGGTGTAGCAGGCACACGCCCGGCGAGCAGCCCGCCATGCCGGAGATAACAAAAGAAGACGCGCTGATGCTCGCCTACGAGTTCGCGATGAAGGTAAACCCCGCCTTTGGGCTGCTGTCGACTGAGCATGCGACGGTGAAATACCAGCGCTACAGCGGGTATAGCGTGACGTTTTACGCGATGCATAACGGCTGCATAATTGATAGTTGCTATGTGCAAGTTTCCGTCAACAACAGTGGGAAGATCACCGAATACGACGCGCAAGAATTTGTCCGCGGGCTAAAGTTGCCGGCGGCGCCCGAATCGATAATCCCGAAAGAAGACGCGAAGAAAGCGCTTAAAACAAAGCTTGCGCCCGAGCTTATTTATAAGAGCTTTTACCGTTTCGATGATAAGACAGGAAGGTTTAAAGCGGAGATAAAGCTCGTTTACCAGCTTCCCGGCGATTACAATTATAATAAGAAAGTTATCGACGCGGTAACCGGCGAGGTTATAACAGTAAACCGCACCACCTCAAAGTACTACGCGGCGGAGAGTGCGGATGCAATCGCCGGCGGAGGATATACAAGGAGCTCGGCGATAAATCTCACGCCTGCTGAACAAAAGGCGGTCGAAGCCCAAGCCGGGCTAATTACCGCAGCCGAAGCAGACGCGAAAGTGCGGGCAGTCTCCGAGTTTGGAATACCCAACAGCCTTCCGGTAGATACCGCGACGCTTTCTACAATAAAATCGGCATATAATGACAAGCTTAGCTATAGGTGGGCTATCACCTACAGGGACAAAGAGGAAGGCAAATACGCTTATGCAATAGTCGACGCCAAAACCGGCGAGATACTTTCGTTTAGCGGATACGGGCTCGGCAGATTGGAATATAAGCCCGTCTCGGAGTTCAAATATACCGAAGCCGAGTGCGAAGAGGCTGCAGTAAAGCTGATGCAAAAGCTTTACGGCGAAAAGTTTGAAAGCTACGTAAGGACAGAATACCAGAATGTAAGGCCCCTTTCGCTCGACGACATCATTTCAACCTACACGTTCAATTTCGTGCGCGTCATAAATGGCGCGAAGTTCAACGACGACTTTATTACGGTTTCGGTATACCCCGACACGCTTGCTGTCACAGACGTTAGTTTCGGCTATACCGACACCGAGTTCCCGAGCACAGACGGAGCGCTCGACGTGTCCGCAGCAGTCGACGCATATTTCGGCGTCGTTGAGAATGGGCCGTATTACCTAGTCGCCGAAAGCAACAAAGATGGCGAGCTGCAAGTCCCTGTTTATCCGTTTACGGTAGGCGAAAAGCAGCTCGTGCCGGTTTACGGGTACACTTTCTACTGCTATGTCGACGCAATGACCGGCGAGCTTCTCGACTATAACGGTGAGCCTGCGGAATATAAGCCGCTCAAATTCTACAGCAGTGGCGAATGGTTCGGCGACCTTGCCGGCTCGCCCTACTACCCGGCGGTGAAGATACTTTACAACATGGACATCGTCGAGGCAAAAGAGCGTGATTTCTGCCCGAACGACGAAATAACGGGCGAAGAGCTGCTCGATATGCTATGGAAAGCCGGCTACATGAAGCCTGCGGAGCTTGGCGCCGAGCCGGTATCGCTTGAGGACGCGGCCGACATAATTATGCGCGCGGTAGGGTACTCGAAGATTTTAGGCTTAAGCAAGATATTTAAAGTTCCGTTCGGCGGGAAAGCTAATCTGTCCGAGGATCGCATTGCCGCGGTTGCACTGGCGGAAGGGTTAGGGCTGCTCGACGGCGTGCTGCCGGGCGAAGACGCGCCCGACCTCACAGCGCCGGCTACTCGCGGCCAGGCGGCGCAGCTTGTCTATAACCTTGTGGTATGGTCGGAAAGCAATGAAGAGGTAACCGGCCTTGTTAAGGCTGTGCCGGTAGAACCGTAATTGCGCCTTGTGGTACTCCTAACATAAACCGGCGGCGCGGGAGAAGGGTATCCCGCATCGCCGGTCATTTTTACTTAATTTTGTTGGAGCAATTTGCATATTTTTCCTTCCAATGCTATAAAAATAACCGGCGATGTTGGCGGCAGCCGCCGCGCATTGCCGGTTTTTTGTTTATGCGGGTAAACTATTGTTAGCCTATTTAAATTATGCGTCCTTTCTCCAAAGGCCATGGAGGTTGCAGTACTCGTAAGCGGCGATAACATAGTCGCCTTTTGCGAGCTCAAAGACGGCGACAGGGTCGTCGCCGGGTTTTAGGTACTTGTGCTGGTAGCCCTGGTCGGTGACAAGCGCGATCCACTCGATGTAATGCTCGGGAACCATCGGGTGCGCAACGCTGCCGACCGCGACGGTTACGGTGTTGCCGTCGACAGTGATGACCGGCACATGCTTTTCAAGCGAGGCGTCGGTGGTGCCGGGGATAAGTACTTCCATTACCTCGCCGCAGCAGACAACGGGCATTCCTGAATCTTTGACCATCGCAAGCATGTTCCCGCAATGGGAACACTTTAAGTATTTCGGCGCGTTCATTTTATAAACCTCCTTGGTTTCCAATAACATGTAAACAGGACATTGTCCTTATAGTGAATTATATCATAAACTAATCGAAAATTCTATATGCTAACAAAAATATTACAAATTTTGCACCGTATGTTCAAAGAGTGAAATCCGGCTTGACTTGGATAGGCGCTGATGGTATAATTGCACAGAGCACAAAAAAATCAAAGAGAGGAAAAACAATGGACAACTGCAAAACCAGCATTCCGCGCCCTGAGTATCCCCGCCCGCGTATGAGGCGAGGCGAAGGCACATGGGTAAACCTTAACGGCGAGTGGGAGTTCGCAATCGACTCCGGCCGTTCAGGCGAGGCGCGCCGCATGTGGGAAGCCCCGGATTACGGCATGCGCATAATAGTCCCGTTCGCGCCCGAGTCAAAGCTTTCGGGCATCGAAAACGTCGACTTTTTAAATTGCGTCTGGTACCGCCGCAAGTTCACGGTCAAGCCGCGCGAGGGCAGGCTACTCCTCCACTTTGGCGCCGTCGACTACGAGGCTAAAGTCTGGGTCAATGGCACATACGTCGGCTCGCATATCGGCGGGTACACGAATTTTACGTTTGACATTACGAATGTTGTAAAACCCGGCGAGAATACTCTCGTCGTTTGCGCTATCGACGACGCGGCGAGAAATCCGCTGCAGCCCTCGGGCAAGCAGAGCCCCGAGTACCACAACTTCGGCTGCATGTACACCCGCTCGACTGGTATTTGGCAAACCGTTTGGCTTGAGTTTGTGCCTGAGGTTTACATAAAGAACCTCAAGATCACGCCCGACCTGAAAAACCGCAAGGTCCGCGTGCTTGTCACGTTGAACGACCACGCGGGCGGCACGGTTGTCACCGCAGAGACCAAGTGCTGCTGCGGCAAGACGATTTCGGCGTCCGCCGTCGCGACCGGCAGGTCGGCAGAGCTTGAGCTGGTGTTCCCCGAGGAAGCCGAGATAAAGGAATGGTCGGTAGAGTCGCCATACCTTTACGACATAACCGTCACGGCGGGCGAGGACCGCGTGGAAAGCTATTTCGGCATGCGTTCGGTCGAAATTTGCGGAAACAAGTTCCTGCTCAACGGCAAGCCGGTGTTCCAGCGCCTGGTGCTCGACCAGGGCTATTATCCCGACGGGATTTACACCGCGCCCACGGTTGAGGACATCGAACGCGACATCATCCTCTCTAAGAAAGTCGGCTTCAACGGCGCTCGCCTGCACATGAAGGTGTTCGAGCCTTATACATCGTATTACGCCGACAAGCACGGTTATTTGCTCTGGGGCGAGTATCCGAACTGGGGCCTTGACGACGCCCGCCCTGAAGCGCTCAACTCGATGCTCGCCGAATGGCTCGAAGCGATAGAGCGCGACTATAACTCCCCCGCGATTATCGGCTGGTGCCCGTTCAACGAGACCGGCCCGCGCCGCAACGAGCGCCTCTACCGCACGGTCGCAGCCGTCACACGCGCGATTGACCCGTACCGCATCTATATCGACACTTCGGGCTACTTCCATGTGTACGGGCTCGGCGACATTTACGACGTGCACGACTACGAGCAGCGCCCGGACGAGTTCGCAAAGCACTATGCGCCTCTCGCCGGCGGCGAAGGCAAGGTGTTCACCAATTACGCAGACCGCCCCGAAAACGCGTATCCGGCTGGCAAGCCTTTCTTCGTGTCGGAGTTCGGCGGCACGCACTGGAACATCGACGAGGAAGGCATCGCAGGCTGGGGCTACGGAGAGGCGCCCAAGTCGCTTGAGGAGTTCTACTCGCGCTTCGAAGCGCTCATCTCGACGTTGCTTGACAATCCGAGCATCTGCGCATTCTGCTACACGCAGTTGACGGATGTCATGCAGGAGAAGAACGGCATCTATTCGTTCGACCGCCGCGAGAAGTTCGACGCGGAGCGCCTGCGCAAGATAATCAGCCGCAAAGCCGCAATCGAAGAATAAAGAGTATCCCCGACGGCGACCATAGCCGACCGGTCATACCGTAAAGAATTGACGCGCCGCCAATGATTTGGCGGCGCAAAATTTTGCGGCTAAAGTAGCGCATTCGCCGATGGGGGTAGTGCCACCCAAGCCGCCTCTTGGGTAAGGGGCCCGAGCAAGTAGGTGCGGATTTAGTAAGGGGACTTGTATATTTGGACGCTTGGCATAATACTGAAATTTTGCGCAAAACTCTGAAATATAACACATGCCCCTATGCCCTATAGTTTTAGAAGGGTGCTTGAAACTTTTTTTTAAAAGTTTCACGCGATAAATAATTGACAAAAGGTGAACCGAAACAATGAAACAAGTCAACGCAAATGGTCTTTTAATACCCGCGCTGGGTCTGGGCGGGTGGCGGATAGGAGACGACCCGGCTAAAGCGGAGAGCGAGATAGCTGCGATAAGGCGGGGAATCGAGCTCGGCGCAACGCTAATCGACACGGCGGAGATGTACGGCGGCGGCGCGTCGGAGGAGCTTATCGGCCGCGCGCTTGCCGGCATCCCTCGCGAGAACTATATACTAGTATCAAAAGTCTTGCCGCATAATGCCGGCAAAAGGCATATTTTCAAAAGCTGCGAAGACTCGTTAAAAAGGCTCCGCGTAGACTACCTCGACATATACCTGCTCCACTGGCGCGGCTCTGTTCCGCTCGAGGAAACAGTGTGGTGCATGGAAAAACTCGTCTCGGAGGGCAAAATCCGCCGCTGGGGCGTCTCAAACTTCGACACGCCCGACATGGAGGAGCTTTGGCAAATCCCCGGCGGGCAAAATTGCGCGGTAAACCAAGTGCTTTATAACATAACCTCGCGCGGGATTGAATACGACCTTATCCCCTGGTGCGAGCAGCAAAACGTGGCGATTATGGCGTATTGCCCGCTCGCGCAAGCCGGCACGCTGAAAAGGCTCGCGCCCGACGTGCGGACCGACCCCACAATAGCGGCGGTCGCGAAAAAATACGGGGCTACCGTCATGCAGGTTATGCTCGCGTTCGTGCTCAAAAAAAGCTGCGTCTGTGCGATTCCAAAAGCCGGCTCGGTAGCGCATGTGGAGGAAAATGTCGCGGCGGCGAGCCTTAAAATCTCGGACGAGGATTGGGCGCTGCTCGACAGCGTGTACTGGCCGCCGACCTGCAAAATGCATCTTGATATCGAATAACTTGCAAAACTTTTGCCCCCTCATGTTGATAATGTTATAAAAATGCAATACCGGAATGCCTAAAAACGGCACTATTTATATTGACTTGTAGTATATATGGTAATATAATAAATTCTAATATTATAAATTTATATAAAATTTTAAAACGAGGGAGCAAATGGTCATGACAAGAGTCTACAACTTTTCCGCAGGCCCATCAGTATTGCCGTTGCCTGTACTCGAGCGTGCAGCGTCCGAGCTTGTATGCTATGGCAGCTCGGGTATGTCCGTGATGGAGATGAGTCACCGATCTAGTGACTTTGAGCCGATCATCGCGGACGCGGAAGAGACTCTGCGCCGCGTCATGAACATCCCCGAAAACTATAAAGTGCTGTTTGTGCAGGGCGGCGCGACCACGCAGTTTGCCGCCGTCCCGCTGAACTTGCTTACCCGCTCGGGTAAGGCAGATTATGTCGTAACCGGCCAGTTTTCAAAGAAAGCCGCCGACGAGGCGAAAAAATACGGCGATGTAAGGATCGTCGCCTCGACTGCCGATAAAAACCACACCTATATACCGGCACTTACCCGCGAGGATTTCAGCCCCGACGCAGATTACGTGCATATCTGCTTTAACAATACAATCTACGGCACAAAATGGAACTATATCCCCGACACCGGCGACATCCCGCTCGTCGCAGACATGTCGTCGTGCATACTCTCGGAGCCTATTGACGTCTCGCGCTTCGGCGTCATATATGCCGGCGCGCAAAAGAACATGGGCCCGGCGGGCGTAACGGTCGTCATTGTGCGCGAGGACTTGCTCGGCCGAGCGAACAGCATGACGCCATCAATGCTCGACTGGAAAGTGATGGCTGAAAACGGCTCGATGTACAACACCCCGCCATGCTTTTCGATATATATCCTCGGGCTGGTATCCCACTGGGTCGAGGAACTCGGCGGCCTTGAGGCCATGGCGAAAATCAACCGCGAAAAAGCCGCGATTTTGTACGATTATCTCGACTCGCAAGACTACTATATCGCGCCCGCCGAAAAAGAGTACCGCTCAATAATGAACGTCACATTCGTGACGGGCAATGAGGAGCTCGACAAGAAGTTCGCCAAAGAAGCCGAGAAGGCGGGACTGAAGAACCTCAAAGGCCACCGCTCAGTCGGCGGCATGCGCGCGTCTATATACAACGCAATGCCGCGCGAAGGCGTCGTCGCGCTTGTCGAGTTTATGAAGAAGTTTGCGGCGGAAAACCCGAAAAAATAAGTGAGGTACAGCCGGATGTTTAAAATAAAGCTGCTCAATAAAATCGCGAAGGTCGGAACCGACCGTCTCAACCGTGACGAGTTCATAGTTGGCGAGGATATAGAGGACCCCGACGCGATAATTGTGCGTTCGGCGGATATGCACAATATGGAGTTCGGACCGTCGCTTCGTGCCATCGCGCGCGCCGGCGCCGGCGTCAACAATATACCGGTAGAGGAATGCTCTAAGCGCGGGATCGTCGTGTTCAACACGCCCGGTGCAAACGCGAACGGCGTGAAGGAGCTTACAATTGCCGCGCTTCTTCTCGCTTCGCGCGATATAGTCGCGGGCATCGAATGGGTAAAGTCGCTAAAAGGCCAAGAAGGCGTCGCGAAACTCGTCGAAGCCGGCAAATCGAAGTTCGCCGGCTGCGAGATTGAGGGCAAAACTCTCGGCGTAATCGGCCTTGGCGCGATAGGCGGCATGGTTGCGAATGCCGCGGTCGCGCTTGGCATGGAGGTCATCGGATACGACCCGTATATCACCGTCGACGCAGCATGGGGGCTTTCCCGCGCCGTTCGCCGCGCTACAAGCTACGACGAGGTCTACGCCGCCGCCGATTATATCACCATTCATGCGCCGGCGACAAACGAGACCAAAGGCATGATCTGCGCCGAGTCTATCGCCAAGATGAAGGACGGCGTGCGCATTATAAACCTTTCGCGCGCCGACCTCGTCAACAGCGCCGATATAATCGCAGCGCTCGCCTCAGGCAAGGTCAAGCGCTACGTCACCGACTTCCCGACCGACGAGCTTGTCGGAATGGACGGCGTCATCGCCATCCCGCACCTCGGCGCCTCGACCGTCGAGAGCGAGGACAACTGCGCTGTAATGGCGGTAAAGCAGGTATCGGAATACCTGAAAAACGGCAATATAATAAACAGCGTCAACTATCCGAATACCTCGATGCCGCATGACGGCGACGCGCGCATATGCGTGTTGCACGCGAACAAGCCGCACATGCTGTCGCAGTTCAGCGCAGCGGTCTCGGCTCATAATATAAATATAGAGAACATGATAAACCGCTCGCGGGGCGATTACGCCTACACGATAATCGAGCTTATAGGCGAAGTGCCGTCGCAGGTGACCGAGAAAATCACCTCGCTCGACGGTGTTTACCGCGTGAACATAATCAAATAACAGAAGTTGCGGCGCCGGCAACCTGCGGCTGGCGCTTTGGGAGGCGCCGCAAAAATACGGCCCTTTCGTCGCGAAAGGGCTTTTATATTGCCCGGAGGTATATTTATGGGTATATATAAATACGAAACGCACATGCACTGCTCGGAGTCGAGCGGCTGCGCGAAAAGCACGGGCGCCGAGATGGCGGAGTTTTACAAAAGGCTCGGCTTTGCCGGGGTGGTAGTGACCGATCATTTGATACCCGACCCGCGCCGGGCCGAGACCCCGGAGGCGTGGAAGGCATACTGCGACCGTTTGACCGCGGGGTATTACGCCTGCCTTGCGCGGGGGAAGGAGATTGGCCTTGACGTTTTCTACGGCTGGGAATACTCGTCGGGGTTGGGCCACTACCTAATTTACGGGCTGCCGCCCGAGTGGCACTACGATAAGCCTGAGTCGATGCGCTGGGACGTGAGGACATACCTCGACCGCGTGCGAGCCGACGGCGCGTATGTGGTGCACGCGCACCCGTTCCGCGAAAACTGGGAGCCGATATGCCTTTTCCCCTCGCGCACTGATGGCGTAGAAGTATTATCCGCCGCGCGCACCGATCTAGACAATGAGCGTGCCGGCAAATACGCGGCGGAGTATGGCAAAATACGCGCCGCCGGCTCCGATTGCCACAGCGTTAATATGAAAAGGATTTGCGGCGTAATGTCAAATGAAAGGCTTGGCGGCATCGAGGGCTTTATCGCGCTGCTTAAATCCCAGCCCGAACTAATTGAGTTAAAACTCGACGATGAGTGAGATTATGGACGTGAGTTTTGTTTTAGGAGTAGACACCGGCGGCACATATACCGACGCCGCGATATACAAATTTGAAGAGGGCGGCGGCAAAGTCGTCGCTGCGGCGAAATCGCTTACCACAAAGCACGACCTCTGCGTAGGCATAATAAACGCGATTTCGGCGCTTGACAGGGAGCTTCTAGGGTGCGTCAGCCGGGTCGCGCTTTCGACAACGCTTGCGACCAACGCCTGCGTAGAAGGGCGGGGCGGCCGCTGCGGTCTAATTATAATCGGCGGCGACCGTGCGGTGGTATCGGAGAGAGCGGCAGAGTTCAGCCTGCCCGATGTAAAAGACATCTGCTTTCTCGACGGTAGGATAGACCTTGACGGAAACGAGGCCGAGCCGTTTGACCCGGGCGCGCGAGAAAAAATAAAAAGGCTTGTCGAGCAGGTGCCATGCGTTGCGATCTCAGGCATGCTCTCCTGCCGCAACCCGGCGCATGAATATGCGGCGCGCGATATCGTGGAAAGCCTTGGCGGCAGCGCGGTCTGCAGCGTCGACGTAGCACCGAGCGAGCTTAATTATTTGCGCCGCGCCTCGACCGCGCTGTTAAACGCGCGGCTTTTGCCCATTATCCGCGAGTTTATCGATGCGATAACTCGAGCGCTCGCGAGACTTGGCGTCTCGGCGCCGGTGAGCATAGTGCGCAGCGACGGCACGCTGATGAGCGCAGAGTTTGCGGCGCTTCGACCGGTTGAGACACTGCTTTCCGGCCCGACGGCGAGCGTCGTCGGCGCGCTAAGCCTCGTAGGCGGAGTAAGCGACGCTGTGGTCGCCGACATTGGCGGCACGACGACCGACCTCGCGCTTGTCGAGGGCGGCGAACCGGTCAAAACCGGGGACGGCATCGAGATAGGAAGCTGGAAAACAAGCGTTTCGTCGACATATATCGACACCTACGGGCTTGGCGGCGACAGCAGGGTTATTGTTGGCAAAGACGGCAAGCTCGAGCTTTGCGAGGAGCGGGTCGTCCCGCTTTCAAACCTTTCGGCGCGCTACCCGGGAGTGCGAGAGATGCTGCGCAGGCTAGCCGAGTCGCCGTATCAGGGTATCTCCCGCCGGTATGAGCTGCTCGAGCTTGTAAAACTGCCGCCGGAAGGAGAGCTTTCGGAGCGTGAGAATAAAGTATGCAGGCTGCTTTCCGGCGGGCCGCTTCCTCTGCCGGAGCTTTCGCGGCGCGCCGGGTTTGAGATCTTGCCGATTGACCTGCAAAGGCCGCTTATGCGCGGCTACGTGATACGCTCTGGATTTACGCCTACCGACGCAATGCATATTCTTGGGCATTTTTCTGAGTTTGACGTTGAGGCGTCGCTGCTAGGCGCGCGGTATTACGAGCGGCATTTGGAGCTTTCCCCGCGCGAGCTAGCCGAGGCGGTGCTAGACCTTGCGTCGTTTAAGCTTTTCTCCGGCATCGTTCGGATATTGGCAAAGCGGCACATCGAAGGCGCGCGCGGCGGGTTTATCCCCCCGGCGCTTATTTCCGCCGCTTGGGAGCGTAGCGAAGGATCGCTGTTTTTGCCGATGTTTAGATCTTCGGCAAAGCTTATCGCTGTGGGCGCGCCGGCGAAGGCATTTGCGGGCAAAGCCGCCGAGCGGCTTGGCATGGAGTTTGTGGTGCCAAGCCACGCCGGCGTGGCGAATGCGGTCGGCGCCGCGGTTTGCACCGTCCGCTGCGAGCGCAGCGTGATTATCCGCCCGTCGTTTGACGAGATGGGGCAGGGCGGTTATATAGTTATGGGCGGCGGCGAGAATTTGACGTTTGAAACCTACGAGGGCGCGCTGGCCGAAGCCAAGCGCCGCGCCTCGGAGCTTGCCGCAAAGGACGCGCGCCGCCGGGGGGTTACCGGCGCGCTTGAAATATCGGTAGTTGAGGAAAAACACGACTCGACCGCGATGACCGATATGGGCGAGGTAACAGTCGAGCTCGGCGCGACTGTCACTGCCGTCGCCCGAACTGCGGGAATATAAGTAAAAAGTGGCACGGTAAAAATCTACCGTGCCATTTGTTATGCGGTGTGTAAGGAGGTGCTTTTTTTTTATCCTTCTTTTTGACCATCGCCTTCCTGCCGCACGAAAAGTTCGCCGGCGATGATGGCGGCGAAGGGGAAGATAAAAAGCCCCGCCACGCCGAACAGCTTTAGTCCGCAGTACATGGCAGCGAGCGCAGCGAGCGGGTGCAGCCCCGAGACGCCGCTTAATACCCTCGGCTCAACAAACTGCCGCACGACAAGAATAACGATGTAAATAACGACTAGCCCGATACCGCGGTAATAATCGCCGCGCAAAAGCGCCACTATAGCCCACGGTATCAGCGCCGCGCCCGCGCCGATAACCGGAAGCGCATCGGCGATTGCTATAACAGCCGCGACAATCAGCGCATATTCTATCCCAAGGACTAAAAAACCAATCGAAAGCTCGGTAAATGTAATAAGTGCGATTAGAGAGTACGCCTTCAGGTACTTTATAAGCGCGGAGCTGAGCCTGCGCATGCTGTGCCCTAGCATGCCGCGCGCCCGCTCGGGTAAAAAACCGGCTGCCGCAGCGCCTATCTTCTTATAGTCAGCGGAGAGGTACAGCGAGGCTATAAACGTGACTATCGCGAAAAGCACAATCCCCGGCAGCGCACCGATAAACTTGCCAAGCATTGACGGCACCTGAGCAGCCACGGCGGAAAGCGTGTCCCGCACAAAGCCCCCGACAAGTTCCTGAATATAATCCTCGCCTATAGCTATATTTTCAGGAATCCTGAGCCTTTCGGCTATAGAGTCTAGCAGGTTCCCGATATCCTCAAGGATGCGGTCCGCCTCTGCCGAAAGGTCGGCGATAAGGTCGGAAAGCTCGCTTGTCAAAAACACGCATAGTGAGGTGAGGATCAGCCCCAAGAGCGCGAAAAGCCCGCATGCGAGCACTATGCACAGCACCCGGCGGGGTATCCGCGTGTGTGCGGATAAAAAGTCGGCTATCGGCTGCACCGCCGCGGCGACAGCCCACGCCGCGATAAAAGGGAGCGCGGGCGCAAGCAGCCAGCGCAGCGCTATATACCCCAACGCCGCGCCGATTACAATGTACAGTGCGAGCACGACCACGCGCATGTATCCGCGCGCGGGTAAAAAATCTCCGGTCATAGCAAAACAGCCTTTTTGTAATAATCCCAGCCGATTTATTATATAACCGAATGGAGGCAAAAATTCACCGCGCTGCCTTGACTTGAAGGGAAAAGTGAGGTAGAATGTAAAAAGTAAAGCGCAGCCGCATAAGAAAGCCTATTTTGCCGGAGGCAGGTTATGGAGAAAGCCATAAAGCTCGGCTGCTGCATACCCGGCGGCAGCTTCATGCCCCAGGGCGTCGCCCAAACCGGGAGCGCGCCGCTCGACAGCCTCATCGCCGGCTGCCGTCTCGTCACTGAAGCAGGGTTCGATTACGCAGAGGCAACCGTCGGCATGGCGATGGCGCTCAGCGAAGAGGAAGCCGCGCGCGCCGCGGGCGAAAACCTTTCGCTCAAGTATTTCAACAGTTTCATACCGGGCAATTATAAAATCCTAGAGGGAAATGAAGGCTATGCCGGCGCGCTTGGCTATGTCCGCGAGGCTAGCATGCGGGTAAAGCAGCTTGGCGGAAAGCTCATCGTGCTCGGCAGTGGCGCCGCAAGGTCGCTGCCAGACGGCATGGATAAAGATGAAGCGAAAAAAATCTTCGCCCGCTTCTGCGCCGAAGCCGCGGAAATAATGCAGGAATATAGCCTTACTCTCGCGCTTGAGCCGCTCTGCGCCGCCGAGTGCAACTTCATAAACACGCTCGCCGAAGGCGCAGAGATAGTACATCGCGCCGGTGCGGATAACTTCCGCTTGCTTGCCGACGCATACCATATGTACCGCGGGCTCGAGGCGCCGAGCGAAGTAAGAAAATACGCCGACATTTTGTGCCACGTGCATGTCGCCGAGCCGCCGGAGCGCGTATTTCCCGGGAAATACGGCGGCGGGTACCTGCGCGATTTTGCGTATAACCTGCTTGCCTCGGGATATTCCGGCGGGGTAACAGTCGAGTGCAAGTTCGGGGCAGACATTGCGGCGGAATTTAGCGCATCGCGCGAGTTTTTAGCTTATATCTTCGGTTTATAGCTAAAAAACTTTGTCAAAAATAATGTCGCGTGTAGCCGCCGGCCCGCGCAACAATGCTTTTTGGGCAGCTTTGGCTGCATGCACGGGCTTTGTTGCGTCTTGGCGTCCGGCGGGCGCCGATTTTATAAAAAATTAAAAACGCCGCCGGGCGAAAGCGCCCGGATGGCGCGGGGGTGCGATTGCGATTATGTTTAGCATAACCGACAAAGACGGATACCTTGAAATCAGCCGGCGGGGCGCACTTTTCGCAAAGTACGTCTACCGCGGCTATCCCAAACCCTTCCTCGGGCCGGTTTTGACTTCAGACGGCCTCACTTTCACTCGCGCCGACGAGCATAATCCTGAGCATCCTCACCAGCGCTCGGTTTTTGTCGGCCACGGCGAGGTAATACTCGAAGGCCGCCCGCCCATCGACACTTGGAACGAGCCCAAAGACGGCGGGATAATACAGCATGTGCGGTTTGAAACGATAGCCCCCGAGCGCTTTATAGCGCTGAACGTATGGAAGTCGCGCGACGGGGTGCCTTACGTCGATGAGCGCCGCGAGTTTGTCTTCCGTGACCTTGACGGAGCGGTCGAGGTTGACCATAAGATAACGCTTTACGCCACATACGGCAAAATCACGCTCGGCCCGACCAAAGAGGCCGGTCCGTTTGCGATACGCGTCGCCGACGAGTTGCGCGGCGACCGCGGCGGTAAAATCGAAAACGCCGAAGGGCTTGTCGGGGAGCGCGAGTGCTGGGGCAAAGTGTCGCCTTGGTGCAAATACTCTGGTACGCTCGGCGGCAAGCACGTCTCGATAAAAGTAATCGACGACCCGTCGAACGTTGATTACCCGACCGCGTGGCATGTCCGCGATTACGGGCTTTTCGCGGCGAACAACTTCTATTTCAAAGGCAGCCGCGAGATAGAGGTCGGCAGGTCGCTGACCTGGAAATTTAAGATAATCTTCTCCGAAATTGGCTAATCATGAATGAAAGTTACTATTATAATTATAATCCGTCAAGCCGGGCGAAAATAAACCGTCCGGCAGGAAGGTCTGCGTATCAAACGCAGGCGCGCCAGCGCGCGGGGGCGTATCCCGCGCATAGGGCAAGGCCCGCAAAACGGCGCTCAATGGCGTCGGTATATATCGCCAGATACATACTCCTTTTGGCGATATATTTTGTGCTGATGGTCGTCTCGGCGCTTGGCATGGCGATGCTGCTCCATTTTGGATTTGGCGGCGAGCCGTTTGTGAAAACTGAGCCAGTAATGGTCGCAGCCGCGGCGCCGCCCGCCAAAGCGTCGGAAGGTGTGGGCTATGAGGAGTATGTAGAGGCGTCAATAAGTAATCTAACCTTCAAACTCGACCTGTCCGAGTATGAAGAGTACATGAACCCGTCGGATAGGGACGCTTATATAAAGTTGATAAACCAAACCTATACGATTGAGAAAGACTTTAAGCCCGACGATCTTGTAAACGCGCCGTATGTGCGCGACGGCGTCGTGACCCCATATCTGCGGCTTTATGCGGCGAAAGCGCTTGAAGCGATGCTCAGCGAGGCATACGCTAACGGCTGCTCACAGACGCTTACGGTCACAAGCGCCTACCGCTCGTATGACTACCAGCAGTTTTTGTACGACTACAGAGTGAGCGTCTACTCATACCTTGGCGAAGAGGAAGCGCGCAAGAAGGCGGCGACTATAGTCGCGATTCCCGGGCAGAGCGAGCATCAAACCGGCCTTGCTGCCGACATCCACACGCTGCTTTCGGCAGACGAGGTGTTTGAGAACACCTACGAGTTCCAGTGGCTGAAAGAGAACTCGTGGAAGTTCGGCTTTATCTTGCGCTACCCGAAAGACAAGACCCACATCACAGGAATCATATACGAGCCGTGGCACTTCCGCTATGTCGGTCGCTACCACGCGTTCAAAATCTACGAGTCGGGGCTGACTCTTGAGGAATACTGCGAACTGACCGGGTTAGGGCTTGACTGAATAAAAAAAGGCGGGGACGACACCAGGGGTATCCCGCCTTTTGCTTTCGCCAAGCGGCATATCTTTACTCCTCGCGCAAGTATAATCTTTTCAGCCGGGCAATATCTGTCGCTCTTGCACAGATTATTTTCCTTCAGTTTATGGTGATTGATATAATTTTCTTAAAAATTACGCTATCGAAAAGTCTTGTTCACAAATCTGTGCTATAATCCGATAGATATAAGACTACTTTAACATAAGGCGGTGATTTTATTGCCCGGCTACAGATACAGCGACGTGACGCCGGAGATTATGGAGCTTGCAGGGAAACTTAGCTGTACTGGCGTAAGCGACCCTGAGTTTTACGTCAAATACGACGTCAAGCGAGGGCTTCGCGACCTCAGCGGCAAGGGAGTCCTAGCCGGCCTTACTGAGGTATCGGATATCATCGCGTACCAAAAAGACGAAGAAGGCAACGAGCACCCCTGTGAGGGCGTGCTTTTATACCGCGGATACGATATACGCGAGCTGGTAAATGGATTTATCTCCGAGGACCGGTTCGGTTTTGAGGAGACGATATATTTGCTATTGTTCGGCGAGCTGCCGACTAAAAAGGACCTTTCTGATTTTTCGGCGCTTATATCAAGGTACCGCACGCTCCCGACCAATTTTGTGCGCGATATAATACTCAAAGCGCCCAGCCGTGACATGATGAACACGCTCGCGCGCGGGGTGCTGACGCTTTACGCATACGACGAGAACGCCGACGACATCTCGCTGCCGAACGTCTTGCGGCAGTGCATCCAGCTTATCGCGACTTTCCCGCTGATAAGCGTTTACGCATACCAAGCGTTCTCGCATTATATCGACGGGCAGAGCCTTTTTATACATGTGCCCGACCCGAAGCTTTCGACGGCCGAGAATATACTGCACCTTCTGCGGCCTGACAGCAAATACTCGCCGCTTGAGGCGAAAATCCTCGACCTTGCGCTTGTGCTGCATGCCGAGCACGGCGGCGGCAACAACTCAACGTTCACCACGCATGTGGTCACGTCGTCGGGTACCGATACATACTCGACAATGGCCGCGGCGCTTGCTTCGCTCAAAGGGCCGAAGCATGGCGGCGCGAACATCAAAGTGGTGCGCATGTTCGAGGACATGAAGCGCGAGCTTGACGGCGACTACTCGGACGATAAGGTGGCCGACTACCTCGTGCGACTGCTTGAGAAAAAGGCGTTCGACCGCTCGGGGCTTATATACGGCATGGGGCATGCGGTATACTCGTTGTCCGACCCGCGCGCGGAGATTCTAAAGTCGTTCGTCTGCCAGCTCGCGGAGGAAAAGGGCAAGATGGACGAGTATGGCCTCTATGCGAAAGTAGCCGAGCTTGCGCCGAAAATTATCGCCGAAAAGCGCAAGATTTACAAAGGCGTCGCGGCGAACATTGACTTTTACAGCGGATTCGTTTACAGCATGCTAGGTCTGCCCACCGAGCTTTACACGCCGATATTCGCGATAGCTCGAATCGCGGGCTGGAGCGCTCACCGGCTCGAGGAGCTGATGAGCGGCGGCAAGATTATCCGCCCGTCGTATAAGTTCGTGGGCGAGTATAACAGAAAATATGTGCCGATAAACGAGCGGTAAGCTGAAATTGGGCGCCTTTTTTAAAGGCGGAAGGGAGCCTGGTATGGCAAGCGACAAAAAGGGCAAACGCATAGTCGCGCAGAACCGCAAAGCGTGGCACGATTATTTCGTTGAGGAAACATACGAAGCGGGGATCGAGCTGTTTGGCACCGAGGTAAAGTCGATCCGCGGAGGGAAAGTGAACCTGCGAGACTCGTACTGCGTCATCCGAAACGGCGAGATTTTCGCGGTGGGGTTGCACATCAGCCCATATGAGAAGGGCAACATATTCAACCGCGACCCGCTGCGCGACAAGAAGCTCTTGATGCATAAAAAGGAAATACTCAAGCTGCAGCAGTACACGGCACGGCAGGGTTACACGCTCGTGCCGCTGTCGCTGTATTTTTCTGGCCCGCGCGTGAAAGTCGAGCTAGGGCTGTGCAAAGGCAAAAAGCTTTACGACAAGCGCGAGGCCGAAGCCGAGCGCGAAATGCAGCGCAACCTCGAGCGCGGCGAGTTTTAAAACCGCGGGGTTTGTGTGGTGTAACAGTGGGCTTTTATGCAAACCTTTACGCATCGGTCCTCATTGCAAAAATTGCAAAGAAAATAAAACAATACCTTTATAAAGGAGAGGTGCATATGGAATTTGCGGATCTCCTAAACCATCGCGCCTGCGTGCGCGCATATAGATACGAGCCCATCGCGCCTGAGCAGATTAAGGCGATTCTCGCGGCGGGCATAAGAGCGCCGAACGCATGCAACTACCAATCGTGGCACTTTTATGCCGTTACCGACCGCGAGAAGATAAAATCCGCGCACGGCGCCGTCGCGCATATCCCGTGGGCGGCCGACGTGCCGCTTATAATCGTCGTATGCATCCGCGAGGAGATACTGAATCGGCTGTGCGAGGGGTTTGGCGCCGACCGCGGCAGGGCGTTTGCCGAGCATGACGCGGCGGGCGCTATTAACCATATGCTGCTCCGCGCGGCTGATCTCGGGCTTGGCGGCTGCTGGATCGGCCCGATGAACATTGAGATGTGCAAAAAACACTTCGGTATTGCCGAAGACCACATCCCGACGGCGATACTCACCATAGGCACTCCCGCGTCCCCGCCGCGCCTGCGCGACCGCAGGCCGCTGGCCGAGGCCGTCACGTTCGTCGGCGAGCCGGTGGACCTCGGATAAAAAAACGCCGCCAGCTTTATGGCGCAGCGCGAAGGCGTATCCCACCCCTCAGCGTAAAATCCCGCGCGAAATCTTGCGGGCAGTATTTGGAGGTGTACCGCATGTGGTACGAGCCTGCGATAAGTAGCTTGCCCAGCCTTTTAGACAATGCGAAAACCCCCGCCGAGTGGGAAAAGCGGCGCGAGGAGCTTTTTGAAATCCTTTGCCGCGGCGAGTACGGCTACCCCGCGAAGCTCGGGCTTCTTGGGAGCCGTATAAACTCCTGCGGAAGCAAGACGGCGAATGTCACGCTTGAGATCGGGGCGGAGCATGGCTCCCACCCGGTCGAGCTGACTATGGCGTGGCCCGGCGGCGATAGCGTAGAGCTGACATTCGTCTACATAGCTTTCGAGCCTCCGGGCGAGGAGCTTATAAAGCTTGTGACCGACAGCGGCTTTGCGCTTTGCACGTTTATATACAAAAACGTTACAAGCGACGACGGCGACATGTCAAACGGGCTTTCGGGCAAAGTGTACGGCGAGGGCATAAAAACTCCCGCCGACCGTCCCGAGTTTGGCTGCGGAAAAATAATGATGTGGGCGCAGACCGCCTGCCTTGTCGCCGACTGGCTGGCGGGCCAGCAGTTTGTCGACCCGGGGCGTATCGCCGTAATAGGGCACTCAAGGCTTGGCAAAACCGCGCTCGTCGCCGGCGCGATGAGCGGGCGGTTTGCGTTTGTAATCTCTAATAACAGCGGCTGCTCGGGCGACGCGATAACGCGCGGCAAGCGCGGCGAGCGAGTCGCCGACATCACGCAGCGGTTCCCGTACTGGTTCTGCAACGCCTACGCGCAATACGCGGGCAGAGAGGAAGATATGCCGTTCGACCAGCATTACCTTATGGCGCTTTCGGCTCCGCGCAGGTTGCTGGTCGGCGCGGCTGAGGAGGATTTATGGGCTGACCCACGCGCCTCGTACCTATGCTGCGTCGCGGCTTCGCCGGCGTGGAAGCTTTATGGCGGCACCGGCGTCGAGCTGATGGACCGCGAGCCGGCGGCAGGCGACGTTTTGCACGGCGGCGAGATAGGCTACCATTTGCGCGCGGGCGAGCATAGGCTCAAGCTCGAGGACTGGAAACAGTACATAAGCTATATTAAGTGGCATATGTAGTCGGAGGTATAAAGTGGCCGTAGGCGAGTCAAAACTCAAGAAAGGCAAAGTCGACCTTCACGTTCACTCGATATACTCGGACGGCACGCTGACGCCGGCGGAGCTGCTTGCGCTTGCCGAAGAGCGGGGCGTAAAGCTTTTCGCCGTCGCCGACCATGACGTTCTCGAAGGCTCGAAAGAGCTTGTCAGGCTCTCGGCGGGCAGCGAGGTAAGATGCGTGCCGGCGGTCGAGCTGACCGGTTTCGACAGCGGGGTTTGCGTACATGTGCTCGCCTACGGCTACAGTTTCGCCGATTCGGAGTTTGCGGAGTATGTCAAAATAAACCGCCGCAAGCTCGACGAGATGAGCGACCGGCTGATAGAAGCGATGGAGCGCGCCGGCGAGCCGGTTTCGGGATCGGAGTACGCAAGCTTTGAGCACAATAAGAGGCTCGGCGGCTGGAAGGCGTTGCATTATCTGGTCGAAAAGGGCATAACGCGCGCGCCGCTTGAAGGGCTGCCTCTTTATCCGCGCTACGGCGTAGGGTACGGCACCGCGGGTTTTCCGCCCGTCGCGGAGCTTTGCAAGGTTATCCACCGCGCAGGCGCAATAGCGGTGCTCGCGCATCCGGGCGTGACGCTTGGCGCGATTGACTTGCCGGAAAATGAGGCAAAGCTGCTAAAGCTTATATCAATGGGCATCGACGGTATCGAGTGCTATTATCCTCAGCACAGCCCGGCGACCGTCGCGCGCCTTCTTGCGCTATGCGGCGAGCTGGGGCTGTACGTCACCAGCGGCTCGGACAGCCACGGCGCTTTTACCGGAGCCGAGCTTGGCAGCATACCGGTGACGCTGGAAGATATTAGGTTCCCATTTTGTTAGGTTTGACATTTTCGCACAAGTATGATATAATAATCGCAGCAACATGGGGGCGTAATGGTTTCGACGGGGACTTTGAAGATTTGCTAGCGGGTAGAGCTGAAGTAACTCTATAAACTGCTTCAAAAAGAATAAGTGCCAATTACGAACCTGAACTCGTAGCTGCTTAAGTCGGCTACCGTCCACGCCGGGAGGGCCACGACCCGGCGCTGGGCGTGATGTAGTGGCGAACGTGAACCGCCAGTTAGCGTTTATAACGGTCACGGATAAAAACGCTGCCCTGCAGTAACCTTGTCCGTTCGGCGGCTGCGGGGGAGAAATGTGAACGGACTACACCCGTAGAAGGCAATTCGGATGAGTTTTCGGACAGGGGTTCGACTCCCCTCGCCTCCACCAGTGATATCCAAAAGCTGTGGATAACTAAGCGCGTGTCGGTAGATATTTGCTATTATAGGCACAAAGCTAAGGCTTAAAATAGAGAAAGGCAAGGTCGTTCGAAACCTTGCCTTTTTCTTTCGCGGTAAAAAAAATGTCGTTTCTCAATTATCAAATTTCACTTGATATTTCATAGGTCATAGTTTTATAATAAGTGGTGAAATAATAGTACACCCAACAGTGAAATCGGAATACACCAGTTAACGGCTGTATCAAATACACCTGCTAAAGGAGGCAATTGGAACTTGGATACAAAGGTAAAACGAGTCAATGTAGAGGTCATCGCGCGGCACGACCCTACCGGCAAAGTTACGCCGCTCTCCATTAAGTGGACCGACGGGCGCGTGTTTGAGGTGGATCGCGTTTATAATGTGTGCCGTGAAGCCAGTCTTAAGGCAGGCGGAATTGGTTTGCGTTACTCATGTCGTATCGCAGGAAAGGATACGTATTTGTTCTACGAGGATCCGGTGTGGTTTATGGAGGGGCGGGGGGGGGTAAATCTTTGATTAATCTTCCGGAATATTAATTATTCTTCAGTATTTAGGAATCGCTTAAATTTAGATTCGCTACCGTTCATTCTAATTATTATAATCAAATGAATGCTCGTGTAAAAATTAACACTGGGAATTTATAACATCCCAGTGTTTTTAAGCTCA
>DULN01000012.1 GCA_012840355.1 Clostridiales bacterium
GGCCCGCCTGGTCCCGAAGGCCCGCCTGGTCCCGGCGCTATAATACCGCTTGCATCCGGTACGCCGGCGCAGGCGACAACTACCCTCGGCGGCATAGCGAACACATCTTCTTCAATCGGTTTTGGTTTTAACGTGCCCGGTATTATAGTTTTAGGTAACGAGATTAACTTGCTTAACCTTTCAAACACCGCATTTATTGTGCCGAGGGATTCGACGCTTGAAGGTGTTTTCGCCTTCTTTAGCGTAACGGCAGCTCTCGCGCTTGTTGGTTCTGAAGTTACCGTTTCGGTCCGTGTGTTTGAATCGACCACGCCCGACAATGCATTTACCGAAATTGCCGCAGCGGCTACTCCGCTTACGCCGACTCTTACCGGTCTGATTTCGGTTGGTGATATTTTAACCGGTTCTACTACCGGTATAGGTTATCCGCTTACTGCGGGAACACGCTTGCTTGTTGTAGTATCTGCAGAAGTTACGGGAGGCCTTGATATAGCCACTGCAGTTGCTGGTCAAGTCAGCGCCGGCCTTGATATCAGATAATTTAAAAGCCCCGGGCTATTGTCCGGGGCATTTTTTTATTTGGCGCAGGTAAAATTGAGCCGCTATTAATAATTTAACTATAAGTTAAACTCAACTTTCATAACGCTCGCTGTACATGCCGCCGTTTATATGCTATTATGTTATCAATTTGAGTGTTTACCGACATGGTACAGGGCGCGCGGGCAGAGGATTGAGCAGCTTTTCCCCAAAGACTCGCCCGAGTTTTTGTATTGGGTAACCAAAAACCTCTACGAGCTTGCCGATTTTACGGCAAACAAACTCATAAAATCGATATGGCGCTTTTACCATGTAAGAGCTGGCGCGTCGGCAAGCGAGTTTATTACTATATCCGGCTGCACGTCGGATTTTTCAAGGTCCTCTTTTTTCGTTTCGCCGGTAAGAACAAGCACGGCAGTCACGCCGTTGAGCTTACCGAGCGCGATGTCGGTATAAAGCCGGTCGCCGAAAATGCACATCTCGGCGGGAGAAACGCCGGAAAGCTCGGAAATCATATCAATCGTTTCGCGGTAAGGCTTGCCGAAAAACCGGGGCACCACTCCGGTAGACGCGGTCACCGCGGCGGCAATCGAGCCGCTGTCCGGGATAAACCCGTCCTCGGTCGGGCAGTTGTAGTCCGGATGGGTGCAGATATATTCGGCGCCCTGCCGGATAAGCCGGCATGCGGCGTTGAGCTTGTCGTATGTCAAAGTCGTATCGAAGCTGGTGACGACGATATCGGCGGGCGTGCCGGACAGTACCTCAGAAGTGGGCACAAGGGTAATCCCGGATTTGCAAAACTGGCCCTCAAGCTCCGGCGTGCCGACAAGGTACACGCTTTTGCCCGGGCGGTGTGCCTTGAGGAAAGCGATCGTCACATCGGCGGAGGTGAGCAGTTCGCCCGGGCGCGGGTCAAACCCAAGCCTCGCGAGCTTTGCGACGTAATACTCGGGCGAGTGCGAGGCGTTGTTAGTAAAAAACAGCACCTTCATGCCGCTTTCCCTAAGCCGCGAAATATACTCAACGGCGGCTGGGAACACCCTGTCGCCAAGATATATAGTGCCGTCCATGTCGAAGACAAAAAGCCGTTTGTCAGAAAGAAGCCCCATGGTATTTCTCCTTGAGCGCGGGCGTGGTATTGCGCGCTTTTTCGCGCTAATTTAACAAAATGCCGCCCAATGTGGTTGAATATTGGGTAAATGTATGCTATAATGACAAAAATTATAGCATACGCCGCCTCGCCGGTCAAGCCGGCGGCGAAACGAAAGGCAAGGGTAAAAAGGGGAATGGAAGACGGCAAAAAGATTATCATAGGCATAGACGTCGGGGGCAGTACAACAAAAATCGTAGGTGTCGACGGCGAGCGCAACCTGATGGAGCCGATGTTCGTCCGCGCGGCTGACCCGATTACGTCGCTTTACGGCGCATTCGGCAAATTTTTGTCGCAAAATAAGCTCACCTTGACGGACGTCAGGCGCGTCATGGTAACCGGCGTCGGCAGCACATATATAAACAGCTCAATATACGGCGTTGAGTGCGTGCACGTATCCGAGTTCGAGTGCATCGGGCTTGGAGGTCTGTTTTTGTCCGGGCTTGAGCGCGCTGTGGTGGTAAGCATGGGCACGGGCACGGCACTGGTTTATGCGACAAGCGACGGCACGATGACTTACCTTGGCGGCACCGGCGTCGGCGGCGGCACGCTTGTCGGCCTTTCAAAAAAGCTGCTCAATACCGACAACATAGATAATATCGTAAGCCTAGCCGAAAGCGGCAACCTCTCCAACGTAGATTTAAGGCTTTGCGACATAACGAGCAAGGACCTTTTGCCGGGCCTGCCGCCCGAGTTGACCGTGGCGAACTTCGGCAAAGTGAGCGACCTCGCGAGCAGGTTCGATCTGGCGCTGGGGCTTATAAATATGGTGTTTGAAACTGCGGGCATGATGGCGATTTTCGCATCGCGCTATTGCAAGACTAACGACATCGTACTGCTCGGCAACCTGACTCAAGTCCCGCAGGGCAGGAATACTATAAACACTCTCAATGACATTTTTAAGGTGAATTTCATGATTCCCGAGCGGTCGCAGTTTGGGACCGTAATCGGCGCCGCGCTCGCCGGGCTTAAATACGACAAAGAATAAAACCGCGAAAAAATCCCGCGGCGGGCAATCCGCTGCGGGATTTTTAGTTACGCGGGGAGGTCAAGAATATTATCAATAATCTTTTCAAGCTCTTTTGTCGCCGGCTTTTCCATTTTTGCGTAAAGCGACGCTATCGTAGCCGATTTGCTCGATGCGGCGGTTAGCACGAGGTCGCGGATGCCTGCGGGGTTCAGGAGGTCGCCAAGCTCGAAAACGCGGTTGGCGAAAACTAGGTCGAGCATTTCTGCCGACTCGTCGTCGCGCGCGAACTTAGTCTTCAGCGCGACGTCGTAGTAAGCTTTCTGCAACGTGTATTTAGACTCGGCGGCAATTGCTTCAAGCAGTATGCCGGTACGGTCAACGTTCGTCACGGTCGCAGGCACGCTGAGCAGGCTCGAGGTGTGAACGCTGACCGTGCAGCTATAGCCGTCCTGGTCCTCGGTGAATTTGGGGATCGGCAGAATGCCAAAATCGGTCTCGCTTGCCCTCATGCTCGAGACAGCGTCCATGCGCATCCAGAAATAAAGCCCGTGCCCGTTTTCAAACAGCTTCTGGTACTGCGCGTCGTCGGTGCCCATTGCGTGGTGGTCGTAGAAGATGTCGGTTTTGGTGATAAGGTCGTAAATGCGCTGCGCAAGCGAGAAGTTGCGCTCGGTTGAGAACGAGAGGTAGGGAATGTCGTTTTCGTCCTTGCTTATGAGCCTTGCGCCGCCGCCCTGGAAGAAGGTCAGCGCGACGTCGCGCCCGCCGAGGAAGCCGTAGAAGTCGTCTTCGTTCATCTTGCCGTCGCCGTTTTCGTCGCGTGCGACGTTTTTATAGGTGCTCTCCATCACGTCCATCGTCCAGCCACCGGACCTTACGATTTCGTAAAGGTCAGGCAGGCCGTTGTCTTTTGCTTCTTGCTTGTTGAACGCTATGGCTGCGGTGCCGTCCTTGTCGTTTATGAGTATGTCTGTCGCGACAAGGTAGAGCCTGCCGCCTATTGAGTAGTCCCTGACGCAGTTTGCGTCCCACCAGGGTTTATCAAGGTCAACATAAGGCAGGTCGGTGATGTCATATAGGTCGCCGCCGGTTATCGAGCTGAGGATGAGGCCCTGGACCTGGCAGACGATTGTATACACGTCGTCGCCCGCCGCGACAACGCTGTGCAGCTTTTGCCCGAGTGTGTCGAACGACTCTTCGGAAAGCTGGAACTTGACGTTATAGCGTTCAGATATAGCCATATTGCGGCGGTACACCGCTTCGCCTATCGTGTCGCCGGTTGCTTCCTCGGCGTATATATCCTTCGAACGGCGCCAATCCCATGCGGAGTTGTACCAATATAGGGCGTTGAAGGTATAGCCGTCGAAGTCGACGGTCGGCACGTCGGCGGTAAGCTGAGTTTCGCCTCCGGGCTGCGTTCCGGTAGTGGTTTGGGCGTTGCCGCCGCCGTCGCCGGTCTCTCGCGCGCAAGCCGTCGCGCCGAGCAGCACTATAACCGCAGCAAGCGCAGCCGCAACGCGCTTTTTTAAAGATTTGGTTTTCCTCATTTTTGGGTGCTCCTAGACTATATTACTGCGCCACGAAAAAGCAAGAATGCGCCGGGCATTTGCGTGGTCGGCGTCGGCAAGCCCAGGCGCGGCGACAAGGCTTACCGGTGCCGGCTTTAAGCGCGCTTTTGGGATACACCCGCAAGGCAGCGTCATGCCAGCGCGATATCTGCTTTTCATGGCAAATTGCCATATAATTTTAACCAAGCCGTCGGATTTTGTCAATCGGACACGAATATTGTTTACCATTTCACAATTCCTTATTAACAACAAAAAAGCGCCCCAATTATTAGGGCGCTTTTTTGTGTGCTATATGTTATTGCGGAAGATCGTCAATCATATCGAGGAGCTTGTCAAGCGCTTTGACCGAAGCTTTTTCAAGCTTCTTGTAATTCGAAGTGAACGTAAAGGTCTTCTGCATCGAGAGGTTGAGCACGAAGTCACGCAGCCCGCCGGGGTTGAGCATCTCGCCGAGGTCGTAGATGCGGTTATTTATAATTATATCAAGCATCTCGGCGCTCTCGTCGTCGCGCGCGTATTTGGTCTTCAGCGCAACTTCATAGTACGCGGGGATCAGCGTGTACTTCGACTCGGCAGCAAGCGCTTCAAGCAATATGCCGGTGCGCTCGACGTCCTGCGTAGAAATCGGCACGCTCGTCAAGCTGCTGATGTAGATGCTGACGATCGAGTAGTAGCGGTCCTGGGTCTCCTCCCACTTCGGGATCGGCAGCACGCCGAAATCGGTTTCGCTGGCACGCATGTCGGAGATCGAGTCGAAGCGGATCCAGTGGTAAAGCCCGTGCCCGTTCTCAAACAGGTCTTGGAACTCCGCGTCGCCGATGCCGGTTATATGATGGTGATAAAATACGTTGGTTTCGGTTGTAAGATAATACAGGCGCTCGAGAATCGCGGCGTTGCGGTCGCTCATGACCGATATGTAGGGGGTGTCGTTATCATCCTTGTCGACAATCCTTGCGCCGGCGCCGGAGAAGAAGCTGGTGAGAACGTCGCGACCGCCGATTACGCCCCAGAAGTCGTTTTCGTCCATCTTGCCGTCGCCGTTGAGGTCGGATGCGACGTCTTTATAGGTGTTGTAGAAATTCTCTACGGTCCATGTGCCCGCGCGGACCATGTCGTAGAGGTTCGGCAGGTTGTGGTCTATAGCTGCCTGCTTGTTGAACGCCATCGCGGCAGTGCCGTCTTTGTCGTTTATGGTGATATCCGATGCTACAAGGTAAAGCCTGCCGGCGATTGAGTAGTCGTTAATCGAGTTTTTGTCCCACCAGGGCTTATCAAGGTCGACATACGGTATGCTGAAAATGTTGAGAAGGTCGCCGTGCGTGATAAGGTCTGCAACGGAGGTTTGCTTCTGGCAGACAATCGTGTAAACGTCGTCGCCTGCCATGATGTTCTGGCGGAGCCTGTTGTTGAGAGAACCCTCGTCAACCTCGTCGAGTTCGAATTTTATGTTGTATTTTTCCGAAATCGTGAGGTTGCGTTTGTAGACCGCGTCCTGAATGACGTCGCCGGAACCCTCTTCAGCGACAATATCCTTCGATCTCCTCCAATCCCAGCCGGAAACGTACCAATAAAGCGCTCTGAATATATATCCGTCGAAGTCAACTACGGGCACGTCCGGATAAAGGCGGTCGGTCGACTCGCTCCCGTCGCCTGTTACTGATGCGCTTGTCTCGCTTGCGGCTTTGCCCGTCGAAGTGTCGGCGCAAGAGGTCGCAAACTGGGCGGCTATACAGACCAAAAGCAAAGCCGCGAAAATTCTCACGTAAGCTTTTTTGGGTTTGTTCATTGCGCTGCTCCTTTAAAAGGGTATTATTTGTTTATAAAACAATATAACATTCTTATTATAATGGTATGAAAACAAAATGTCAAGCGATTCTTAACAAAACGGTAATATAAAATGTGAAAAATGTATACAGGAATACAATATTTTATGAAAATTTTGCTTTTGTCTTGCAATCGGTATAAAATAGAGATATAATAGACATATGAAACGATTTAGCTTGAAAGCTTATCTTGCAAGGCTCGAATATAGATACGGCAGGTACGCTATCCATAACCTCATGCCGATTATGATCGGCGCGATGGGGATAGTGTTTATCGCCGACTTTTTCATGTCCTCATTTTTCCCGGGCATATCCATTTACGACGCGTTTGTATTTAAGCGCGCCGACATACTGGCGGGTCAGGTTTGGCGTGTTATAACGTTTGCGTTCTTGCCGCCGAGCACCAATCCGATATTTGTAATATTCTCGCTTTATTTTTACTACCTTATCGGTATCTCGCTTGAGCGCGAATGGGGCGCGCTTAAGTTTAATATCTATTACCTGCTCGGCATAATCGGGACAATCGTCGCGGGATTTATTACGGGATACGCGGACAACTATTACCTCAACATGTCGCTGTTTTTCGCGTTCGCGATGTTTTATCCCGATTTCCAGCTTTTGCTCTTCTTTATTTTGCCGGTTAAAATCAAATGGCTCGCTTGGCTTGACGCGGCGATGTTCATTTTCATGTTCATTATCGGGGGCTGGGCGACCCGCGCCTCGATTATCGCGGCGCTGCTTAATTTTTTCATCTTCTTCGGTTCAGATTTCATAAGCCGGGCGAAGCAGTTTATAGAGCGTATGAAGCTCAAATGGCGCTACAGAGGAAAGCATTTTTAAGGATAAAGATAAAATCCCCGGGGCGGTAGCCCCGGGTTTTTATTCGTCGAGTGTGCCATTTGCAAGTTCGTCAAACTCCTTTAGGATTTGCTTTGACCGGTCGGATGCGGTGAAATTCAAGTCGTCTAAACAAACGCGAAGTTTTATAAAAAGGTCGGTGACTTCGCGGTGCGCGCCGTAGCCGGCATCGGCGATACCGCCCAGGCACTCTTCAAACTGCGCGTATAGCTTACGGCTGACCCTGTCGAGCATCAGCCGCGCGCGGAGGTACGCCTCATGCTTTATCGCGCGCGCTTCCTCTTTGGCTTTTTGCAGCCGGCTTGCGCGCAGCCTTTCGGCATCTTTTGCGGCGTCTTCAACAATTTTGTCGGCAAAGCGCCGAGCTTCGGCGACTATCTCATCCGCGCGGGTACTTTCATCCGTTTCCGCAGCCGCCGATTGCGCGGCGTTTGTGGGCGTGATTTCGTATATTTCTTCACCCTCGCCTTCGGCGTATTCCTCGCTGCCTGAGTTTAAATCGATGGTATCGTTATCAAGGTCCAGCCAGTTCAAAAAGGGTTCGCCGTCCGCAGCATTTTCTTCGCTGCCAAGCTCCGTGTCGTCCGGCGGCAAAAACTCGACCACCGGTCGGGGTCCACCCATACTGGCATCGCGCCGTATTTCAGCCCCATCCGCCTCAAACTCATCTTCAGCGCCGAGCATCCCAAACCCTTCATGCCGGCTTGCGCCGCCTTCGAGCAATGCACGCAGCCGCTCGGTCTTTTCATTTAGCTGCTCGACTTGTTTCAAAAGCGCGTCCCGCTCCGACTTTAGCCTTTCAATCTCCGATTTTGCCTCGTCAAGCTTATTTTTCGACTCGCCAAGCTCTTCAAGCAGCTTGTCGATATCCTCTGACGCGGGCGCTGTTTTTTGCTCAAGGTCGCGCTTCAGCTCAACGATTTGGCGCCGGTAATCGTATAGAGTGTCCTCAAACTTGCGGTTTAGCCGCTCTATATACTCGTTAACCGCCGATACGGAATAACCGTTCCGCTCACGGGGGAAAACTTCGCCAGTAGCAGTTTTTTTATCGCTTGTATTCCGTCCGGTCATAAAACTCCTCCGGAAAGAAAAGTAAAAGGAAATAGCGAAATAGACTAAAATCCGGCGTTATTACGCTTCTTGTGATATTTTACAATGCCAGCCAATAGCTGTCAACAGCTTTTACGGGAGCCGGCAAATTTTTCGCTTATGGGCGAAAAAATCGCACCCCTTATAATTTATTTCTTGGTCAAAAGACAAAAATATCGTGAAAATTCCTTGACAAGCAGAAAAAGATAGGTTATAATAAATCGATTAATTTATGCGCGGCATAATATAGCTGCGCGTATTTAAAATCCTTACCGCTGCAAAGACGGCGGCGGTCTTATGTCCACAAGGAGGTGTAAAGCATGGCAAACAAGCAGTCGTCTTATGAAACGGTATTTGTCGTCGATTCCACACTTGGCGACGAAGCGGTGGCTGCACTTGTAAACAAGTTCACCTCGCTTATCGCTGAGCATGGAACGATTACCGAGACGGCGGAATGGGGCAAACGCAAGCTTGCGTATCCCATTAAGTACCGCACGGAGGGGTATTACACCGTTGTGAAGTTTACCGCTCCGCCGGACTTTCCCGCCGAGCTGGATCGCGTCTATAAGATTACCGACGGGATCCTCCGCTCGATAATCGTTCGCGCCGATGCGTAAGCCGGAGGGAAATGTAATGGCAAGCCTAAACTACAACAAGGTCACGATCGCGGGCAGGCTTGTCGCCGACCCTGACTGGCGACAGACGCAGTCCGGCACGCCGGTTGCGACATTCAGGGTCGCGGTCAACCGCCGATTTGTAAGGCCTTCAAACGACGGCACGCCGGTGCAGACGGCGGATTTTTTCAACGTCGTCGCGTGGCAGGGAACCGCGGAGTTCGTAAAGCGTTATTTCCGCAAAGGCAGCTCCATTCTTGTTGAAGGGCGCCTTCAGGAACGCCATTTTACCGACTCGCAAGGCCAAAGGCGATCCGTGATCGAGATCGTGGCGGAAGACATTTACTTCGTCGATTCTAAAGGCGAAGGCCCCGCTAGCAGGGATAGCGGAGCGTATGGCGATGTCCCGCCGCCACCCGCTTATTCCGAGCCGTTGGATGAACCGCCGAAGTTTGTGGATATTTCAAACGACGACGACCTTCCGTTCTGACATCGCCGGAGCAAATTTAACATCAAAGGAGGTTTCATAAGATGATGGACAACGAGCAGGTTGAGGAAGTCAAGCAGGCGACCGAAACCACAGCCGAGGCCACCGAGAGCCCGGCGGAAGAGATAGAAAGCGCAGCCGAAAGCACTGAAGGCGCCGAAGAGGCAGCATCCTCCGAAGAGCAGGGCGCCCAAGCCGCGCAGCAGCCTCAGCAGCGCCAGCAGCAACAGCAGCGCCCCGCAGGCGCACGCGGCAGGCGCAGAAAGGTATGCCAGTTCTGCGTCGACAAGATCGAGCGCATCGATTACAAAGATGTCGCAAGGCTCAGCAAGTGCATCAGCGAGCGCGCAAAGATACTGCCGCGCCGCATCACCGGTACATGCGCAAGGCACCAGCGCCAGCTGACTACCGCAATCAAGCGCGCACGCCAGATTGCGCTTCTGCCGTACGTCAAAGACTAAATAAAAATTGCCGTCCGAAAGCGGGCGGCTTTTTTTATTTGCCTGCAGGGCTGTTTGCCGCATACTACCGCGCAGGGAAGCATCGGCCTCTTTCGCGTCAAACAAAAAGTTATAACAAGCGCCGCGCCACTGGGCGTTATCATACTCTTTTTTGCAGCGTATAAATAGATATTACCCACCCCCGCCGAAAGCTTGATGATTCGGAGGTGACCGGCGTGTTTTTGGACGCCCTTTTGGCGCGTATTATGCTGTTTTTCCTCTCGGTGACATCGCAGGGCAGTTTTCCGCCGCCACTTGACCCCGAAGAGGAGATGCGCTGCTTTATGCTTGCAAAACAGGGCGACAAGGAAGCGCGCGCGAAGCTGATTGAGCACAACTTGCGGCTGGTCGCGCATATAGTCAAAAAGTATTACACAGGCAACCGGAACCAAGAAGACCTGATGTCGATAGGGACGATCGGGCTAATAAAAGCAATCGACACCTTCGACCCGGAAAACGGCACGAGGTTCGCTACATATGCCAGCAAATGCCTGCAAAACGAGATTTTAATGTATTTTAGGTCACAAAAAAAGCAGTCGCTCGAGGTGTCGACCAACGAAACCATAGACGTCGATAGGGACGGTAACCCGCTTTCCTATATGGATGTCATAAGCTGCGAGGACACAATCGCCGACGACATAGACATAAAGCTTAGCGGCGCGAAGGCGCTAAAGCTGATAGGCACCGTGCTTGACGAACGCGAGCGCGAGATAATCATAATGCGCTATGGGCTTGGCGGACACCGGCCGATGACCCAGCGCGAGCTTGCCCAAAAGCTTGGCATTTCGCGCTCGTATGTCTCGCGGATTGAAAAAGCGGCGCTGGAGAAGCTGCGCGCCGCGCTATAATAATGCGTATGAATAAGCAAAGGCGGAGCCAAAAAGCTTCCGCCTTTCGCTTAATCGTCGAATATTTTAAGCAGTTCTGAGATTTTTTCGCTCAGCCTTTTCATTGTAAGCACATCGATGCTTCTGAGCATGACGAAGCTAGGGCTTACAAGCCAGTACTCGGTGCGCAAGATAACTTTCTCCGGCGAAGATTCCCATATAACTCGGCGTCCAGGTGCATTCCAAAGTAGGTCGCAGAAAAACAGCTCTGTCGCAAGCCCCAGATTTTGAAATGCTGCGTCGTAAATTGAGCCTGACGCCGAAGGCTTATAGATGCCTTCAGGAAGCGGCGCCGTGAAAGTGATGATAAGCCTGCTGTCGGAATAAGAGCACTGCATAACAAGCTGGTGGCTTTCGCTGAGTATCAGCGTGGCATATATAAGCTGCACGCATAGCGCGGCTAGCTCATAGCCTGCAATCGTCAGCGTCTCCCCGGCTTTAAGCAAAATGCTCGACTCGAACCTATACCCTCGCATGCCGAGCTGTTTTGTGGCGCACTCGCTGAAAATCTTGAAAAACGTGGCGAGGTCCACGGGGAAATCGTATATGCCGCCGTGCTGCCTTGCACCGAAAATGCTGCTGTCCGAGATTGAGTCGAACACGCTTTCGGGCGAGCGCGAGTATGGCAAGTGGTTAAACGGTCGCGGGCTGTTTGAACGGTAGAATTCCCAAAGTATCATTTTAAGCGTGCCAAGCCGGTCTGAATAAAACGGCAATAGCGCCATGGCTTGGCCGTGCGAGACCGTTATCACACGCCGCGGAAAAAGCCAAAACAGCGGTTCTTTGGCTTCTATTTCAGGCGGGGCGTCCTCGCATATAAATACAAAAGCGCGCCAGGTTGTGCGCACTATATTCAAGCCTGTCCCGCTTATCTTTTCAAGCGAAGAGTAAGCCGGAAGCCCGTTTGGGAACACGTCTTCGAATGCCAAGTTCTCGCCAATCAGCCGGTAAATATTGCCCCCGCGCCTCGGCTTTCTAAAATGGGACGTAAACGATTTGTTGCGGAATAAAACCAACCCGTTTTTATCAGTTATGACAAGCGGGGTGCGCAGGTTGTCGAATGGCTTGAAATCCGTATAGGATGGCATAACGCTAGAATCCTAGTTTCTTAAATGCGCGTACGTAATGCTTGGCAATGAATTTTGCCCCGTCTTCGGTTGGATGGACTCCGTCTGCCGCCCATTTTTCCGGCGGGTTGCCCACGCAGGCGGCTGCAAACAAGCCGTCGAGCGGTACAAAAACGTCCGCAAACTCGCGAGCAAGCTTGCGGGTTATCTGGATTTTACGGTCGAGGTCGGTGCGGAACTCTGCGGGGTGGACCGACCCTCTCGGCACGAAAAGTAAGAACTGCTCAAGCATTATAATTTTCGCATTGGTTTTTTCCTTGATTTCGGAAAGTATATAGCGGTAGCACGACTCGAAGTAGTCTTCAGGCATCCAGTTCCCTGAGGCGTCCATGTGCCATGTGTCGTTAACGCCGATGAGGATCGAAATGACGTCCGGCTGGAGCGCGATGGCATCAGTATCCCAGCGGGCTTTGAGCGACTCAGCCCTGTTGCCTGAAATGCCGGTGTTCATGAATTCAAACTCGATGTCGGGATATTCCGCTTTAAGCATTTCAGCCACAAATTTTGGATAGCCATGACCGAGGTTGTGGATGTCAGATCTGTCGCGCCCAGCGTCGGTAATGCTATCCCCCTGGAAAAGCAGCCTAATCTTTTTCATAGCCAATCCTCCCATATAGAATCTGAAACAATTATAAGCCAATTCCATAAAATGTGTCAACATGCGACAAAAATCGTCTTTCCGAAATTTCGCATCAAATGTGGCAAATCCTTGCAAAAGGTGCTTTTTTCTCAATATTGAAAAGCCGTTTTTTGCCATGTAGCAAGAGAAATTTTTGAAAACTGCAAATGCGGCATGGGTGTTGACAAATCCGGGGATTTGTGATATTATTGCGTAAAATAACAAACGCAGTGACGGAGACGGCGCGCGGAACGGCGTCCAAAGAGAGCCCCGGGGCGGTGTAACGGGGTGACGCTGCCGCGATGCGGATCACTCCCGATGCGGCGCAGCTGAACCGCGGGATTTGCGCGGACAGGTTGCGACGTGACAGCCCGCAGGAAAATAGTGGGCGCGCCGCGTTAAGGCGCAGGGATTAAGCCGAAACAGCCGCATATTGCGGAAACTCGCATAGCGGTTAACTGTTGTATATCCTTTTAAAGGTTGCGCACCAAGGCGTGATTTTGGGAAAGGGCAGCGCAGCCGCTGAGCATGCTGCTTTCGGCCGATCCTGTAGAGCGGGCGCATAATGCGCAATTTTGGGTGGTACCGCGGGAGAAACATATCTCTCGTCCCAATCGGGGCGGGAGATTTTTTTATTTCATTATAAATTTGATACCGATTAAGCGGAGGAACAGAATTATATGGACAGTGGGGTAAAGCTCATCGCTTCAAGAATTGCCGAGCTGCGCGCAATCCGCGGCAAGACCGTAGCTGAGATGGCAAAGGCCACCGGCTTGTCCGAAGAGGAATACCAGCGCGCCGAAGCCGGCGAGCTCGACTTTTCGTTTTCATTCCTTCTCACTTGCGCCCGCGAGCTTGGCGTGGATATAACCGCGCTTATCAAGGGCGAGGACGCAAGGCTTAAAACCTTTTCGGTGGTGCGCGCCGGCGAGGGGATGAGGCTGCAGCGCCGCCGCGGGTTCAAATACGAGCACCTTGCGTCTGCTTTCGCGGGAAGGCTTGCCGAGCCTTTCTTTGTTACGGTACCGTACGACCCGGAGGCAGAAAAGGGGCCGATACCCCTTTCCTCGCATGTCGGGGAGGAGTTCGACTACGTTTTGCGCGGCACGTTGAAGGTGGAGGTTGCCGGGCATGTTGAGATTTTGCATGCCGGCGACGCGATTTATTACGACAGCTCGCAGCCGCACGGCATGGTTGCGGTCGGCGGCGAGCCTTGCGAGTTTTTGGCTGTTATAACCGATGCGCTCGGCCGCGCCTCAAGCTACGGCGTTACGGAGAAAAAAGAAGAAGAGGCGCCGGTCGTCACGGTGCGTTACAGCGATTTCGTCGTCGCTAAAGAGCGGGACGGCGCGCTGGTTGATATAGAGTTCCCGAACGCCAACAGGTTTAATTTCGCGTTCGATTGCCTTGACAAAATCGCGGCGGAAAAGCCCGACAAGCTCGCAATGCTGCATGTTTCCGCCGACCATACCGAGCGCCGCTTTACGTTCGGCGACATGAGCAAGCTTTCGTCGAAGGCGGCGAATTACTTCGCATCGCTCGGAATTAAAAAAGGCGACAGGGTAATGCTGGTGCTCAAGCGTCATTGGCAGTTCTGGCCTTGCCTGCTTGGCTTGCATAAGCTTGGCGCGGTCGCAATCCCGGCGACGCATCTCCTTATGAAAAAAGACTTCGAGTACCGCTTTATGAAGGCGGGCGTCGTCGCGCTCGTCTGCACCGCGGAGGGCGATACCATAAATGAAGCCGAAGCCGCGCTTGCCAACTCCCCGTCGGTGCGGGTTACTGTGACGGTCAACGGCAGGAGGGAAGGGTGGCACTCGTTCGATGACGAGTTTGAGTCATTCTCCGACGTCTTCGAGCGCACGCCCGACTCGGCATGCGGTGACGACGATTTGCTTGAGTTTTTCAGCTCGGGCACTACAGGTTACCCCAAAGTGGTGTTGCACAGCCACAAGTATCCGCTCGGGCATTTTATCACCGCGAAATATTGGCACAACGTGCGCGAAGACGGCTTGCACTTTACGATTTCGGATACCGGCTGGGGCAAGGCGCTCTGGGGCAAGCTCTACGGCCAGTGGATGTGCGGCGCGGCAGTGTTTACTTACGACTTCGAAAAGTTTGTCCCGTCGGACATTTTGCCGATGTTCGCGAAATACAATATTAAGACTTTCTGTGCGCCGCCGACGATGTACCGCTTCTTCATAAAAGAAGACCTTACAAAATACGACTTCTCGTCGCTTGAGTACGCGACGGTCGCGGGCGAGGCGCTGAACCCCGAGGTTTACCAGAAATTCCTCGAAGCCACCGGCGTACCGCTGAAAGAAGGCTACGGGCAGACCGAAACCACGCTCGCGGTTGCAAACCTGATAGGCACAAAAGAAAAACCCGGCTCGATGGGGCTGCCTTCGCCGCTGTACGACATCGACCTTGTGGACGATGAAGGCAAGACAGTCCCGACCGGCGAGACCGGCGAAATAGTAATTCGCATCGATAGGAAAGGCAGGCCTTGCGGACTGTTTAAGGAATATTATGGCGACCCGGATGCCAACGAGAACGCATGGCGCGGCGGAATGTACCACACCGGCGACATGGCATGGCGAGACGAGGACGGCTACTTCTGGTACGTCGGCCGCTGCGACGACATTATAAAGTCGTCAGGCTACAGGATCGGGCCGTTCGAGATTGAAAGCGTCATTATGGAGCTGCCGTTTGTACTCGAGTGCGCGGTCACCGGCGTGCCCGACGAGATAAGAGGGCAGGTAGTGAAAGCGACAATCGTACCGGTTAAGGGTTATGTACCTACCGAGGAAAGCGTCAAAATTGTGCAGGAGTACGTCAAAACACACACTGCGCCTTATAAGTATCCGCGCATAGTCGAGTTTGTCGACGAGCTGCCCAAAACCATAAGCGGTAAAATAAGGCGCGTCGAAATCCGTCAAAAGGATGTTGACAAAAAATAATAAAACTTTAGCCACACGCGCGTGTGCAGAAATGACACCGTAAAGCTGTAAAATATTGTAGATTTGGACGATTGAACGCTGTAGAGAAAAGTCGTATAATGGGCATAGACAAAAACTACAGCTGAAAGGCAGCCAAAATGACCGTAAATTACCATACGCACACAGTGCGTTGCCGCCATGCCACCGGTACCGAGCGGGAGTACATAGAAACCGCAATTGCCCGGGGCATAAAGCTCCTCGGTTTTTCCGACCATTCGCCATATGTGTTCGAAGGCAGCTATTACTCAGGCTTCCGCATGAGGCCCGAGGAGCTTGAAGGCTATTACAAAACGCTTGACTCGCTGCGCGAGGAATACAAAGGTGAAATCGAGATAAAAATCGGGCTTGAGGCGGAGTATTACCCGAGGTTTTTCGACAAATACCTCAAGCTGATTGAGCCGTATGGAATCGATTTTCTGATACTTGGCCAGCACTTTATGGCGAACGAGATCGAAGGCATATACTCAGCCCAGCCGACAAGCGACCCCGAGCGGATACGCACATACGCGACGCAGATTGTCGAGGGAATGAAGACCGGCAAGTTTACTTACGTTGCGCATCCCGACGTTTTGCCTTTCCGCGGCGAGCCCGAAGCCTACCGGCGCGAGATGAGCCGCATATGCGAGGCGGCTAAAGAGCTAGACATCCCGCTTGAGATAAACATGCTCGGGCTTCGCGACAATCGAAACTATCCGAACCCCGAGTTTTGGAAGCTAGTCGCCGAGCACGGCTGCCGGGTGGTAGCTGGCTGCGACGCGCACAGCCCCGACGCCGTGGCGGAGCCGGTAAATGTCCGCAAGACATATGAGTTTGCCAAGCGGCTTGGCATAAAAATTGAGGACAAGCCGCTTGCCCTTCGTAAGCCAACATAACAATAAGCCCGCTGAGGCTATCGCCTAGCGGGCTTTTGAATTTATAGGCGAAATTGACGTACTATACCGCAGGTCATCACGTCTGCCATTTGCATTGCTTCATCTTGGATTGCCTGATAGACCCTGATGCTCTTTTCATAACAACCGCTTAAAATCAAAACCGCTTCATCTTCGGTTAGGCGCAGGTGCTCGAAAAGCAGCTCTTTCCAAACCTTAAAGCTCCAGTACGGGTTTATCGCGTCGAGGAATTTCGCAATTTCCACGGCATTCTTGTACCAAAGCACGCGCTGCCGCTCGACTTCTTGGGCATTGCCGACTTTTGCTGCGTTGACTAACGCAGCAGCTATCAGAAGGTGGTCGGTTAGTAGGTTTTTAAATCTCTCAGCCTTAAACCTGCCATAGAAGCGGTAAATCACTTTTGCAAAATCGCACGGGTTCTGCAGCAGCCTTTGGGTTACAAACTGAAGGTCGGGCAAATCAAACGCGGTGCTGACAATGAAAAACCGCGTCCAAAGCACGTGCTCGTTCCAAAGCTGCCTTAATTGGTTTGACAGCATGAGCTGCTTGCACGATATAGCATTCCTCTTAAATAGGCACATTTTTTTCGTGTCTCCTGTATTTTTATAAAGCATAGCGTGGCGCGTTTTAAACAACCGTTCACTAATACAATATATGACAAGATTGGCTTTTATGTTAGTGCGCTGATAGATGCTAATCAATGTGCGGAAAAACAAAAAAGCAGGGGTTTTTGCCCCTGCTTTTTACCTAAATAACAACAGGCTTGCGAATCCGAAGTAAACTAGCAGCGATATGGCGTCGATTATTGTCGTTATAAACGGGCTTGACATTACCGCGGGGTCAAATCCGAGTTTTTCTGCAAGCATCGGAAGCGTGCCGCCTATTATTTTTGCGGCTATTACGGTAACGGCAAGCGTCGCGCATACCACTGCCGATACAAGCAAAGTAACGTCCTTATTGCCCAAAAACAGCCTGTCAATAAGAAGTATTTTAAAGAAACAAACGGCGGCAAGCGAAAGTCCGCTTAAGATTGCCGCGCGGAATTCTTTCCATATAACTTTCGGAAGGTCGCGGAACGATACATTGCCCAGCGAAAGCGCGCGTATTACGGTTACGGATGCCTGAGAACCCGCGTTGCCACCCGTGTCCATCAGCATGGGGATGAATGCCGTAAGCACTACTTGAGCAGCGAGAGCAGCCTCAAACATTGAAATAATCATTCCCGTGAATGTTGCGGAGACCATCAAAAGAAGCAGCCACGGAATCCTTTGCTTATAAATATCGATTGCTTTCGATTGAAGGTAACCTTTCTCCGACGGCAATATAGCCGCCATCTTTTCGATGTCTTCCGTGGTTTCTTTTTCGATGACGTCCATCGCGTCGTCGAACGTTATAATGCCAACCAACATGCCTTCATTGTCAATCACGGGCATCGCTATGAAGTTATATTTGGAAAGCTGCTTCGCTACCTCCTCCCGTTCGTCCGTCGTATGGACGGAGATGACGTTCGGGTTCATTATGTCCGAAATCCGAGTGTTATCGTCTTTTACCAATAGTATTTCCTTTAATGTGACAACGCCGATGAGCTTTCGGTTCTCAGTTACATAACAGGTGTAAACCGTTTCTTTATCGACGGCAGTCTCCCTAATCCGGCGAAGAGCCTCGTCGATTGTCATATTAGGCTTGAGCGATATATACTCGGTGGTCATTATCGAGCCCGCAGAGTTTTCGGGATACTTAAGTATCTCGTTTATATCCCTGCGCATCTCGGGGTCGGCGTGGTCAAGAATCCTTTTTACGACATTTGCCGGCATCTCGTCGATTAAGTCGGCAACGTCGTCGACATACAGCTCCTCGATAACTTCACGAAGCTCTGCGTTTGAGAATCCCTGTATGAGGAGCTCCTGTAGGTCTGTGCTCATCTCGACAAAGGTTTCTGCCGCAAGCTTTTTGGGCAGCAGCCTGAACAGCAGCGGGATTTTATCCTTCGAGATTTCTTCGAAAACCGCAGCGATATCCGCGCCGTTCATGGTGACGAGAATGTCTTTAATGGTCGAATACTTCCTACCGTCGGTAAGCGCTTTGATAGTGTTCTCAATTGTAACGTTGTGCCCTGCCATCGTAAGATCCTCCCATCGTAATGATATAGGCGGAAGCAACGACACACAGGCCAAGGTCCATAAAAGACTAAAGGCATGGAAACGTACGGACACTTATGCAGTTGTACGCCCATGCTACAATGGCCTTCCGGTGTGCCGCGACTACTGCCAGCGTCCATTACGTCTCCTCCTTGTCTTATATTTTTTAGGCTAACTCTATAATATTAGTATATTTATGCTGCCCAGTCAAGTAAACAATCTGTGAATTGGTTTCGAGTGCTGTTTTAAGCGCGCGGTTTTAGCTTTTAGCCGCGTTTGGACGAAAAAAAGAAAGCTCTCGATATTATCAAGAGCTTTCTTCAGTTTTGGTGGAGACGGAGGGATTCGAACCCTTGACCTATGCGTTGCGAACGCATCGCTCTCCCAACTGAGCTACGCCCCCATGGCACGTGCGATATTATATCACAACTTTAGAAAAAATGCAAGACCCTAAATAAAATTTTATTTTCATTAAAGGTTAACGCGGCGTAAACGGCAACTATAGGTATACGCAAATAGTGGAAAATACCCGGTAAATGCGGCATTTAACCTGATTTTGGACGTTTTTGTCTTGATTTAGTGCCGGTTGGTGTTGTATAATTAAGAAAACAATATTAGTGAAGACGAGGTTTGACAAATGCAGAAAAATGAAAACTCCCGCGCTGTGCTTTTGACCGGCGGCGCGGGCTATATAGGAAGTCATATCGCCGTAGAGCTTGCGGCGGCAGGCAAACAGACCGTTATAGTGGACAACCTGCGCAACGCCAGCGAAGACGCCTTGCGCGGCATCGCTGAGATAACCGGCAGCGAGCCGGTATTCTACCGCGTCGACGCGCGCGACAAAGACGCCATGCGCGAGATTGTAAAGTGCCATGGCATTGCTGACGTCATTCACCTTGCAGGCCTCAAATCGGTGGCTGAATCGACAAAAGAGCCGCTTGAGTATTACAACGTCAACCTTGGCACAACGCTCACGCTGCTTGAAGTGCTGCTTGAGAGCGGCGAGGGCAGGATAATCTTTTCGTCCTCGGCTACAGTTTACGGCATTCCCGACCATGTGCCGGTAACCGAAGAGGCGATCGCCGGCAGGTGCTTTAACCCATACGGTAGGACCAAATATTTCAACGAACAGATTATAAACGACGTTGTTGCGGCGTCTGAAGGCAAGCTCTCGGCGGTGCTTCTCCGCTACTTCAACCCGATAGGCGCGCATCCGAGCGGGCTTATCGGCGAGGTGCCGACAGGCGTGCCCAACAACCTTATGCCATATATAACTCAAGTCGCGGCAGGTAAACGCGAAAAGCTTTATATATACGGCAACGACTACGAAACGCGCGACGGCACCGGCGTGCGCGACTATATCCATGTAGTCGACCTTGCGCGCGGCCATGTCAAGGCACTCGAGTGGCTTGAATCGCACGGCAAGGGCAAGGTTGAAATCTTCAACCTCGGCACCGGCCAAGGCAGGAGCGTTCTTGAGATTGTTGAAACTTTCCAGCGCGTTAATAATATCAAAATACCGTACGAGTTCGCGCCGCGCAGGCCCGGCGACATTGCCGAATATTACGCAGACCCGTCGAAGGCCGAGCGCGAGCTTGGCTGGCGTGCCGAGCTGTCGCTTGAGGACATGTGCCGCGACGCTTGGAATGCGGAAAAGACCCTGCAAAGCCGCGCGAAAAAAGGCTAATAGCTACCACATTGCTAAGGCAGGAAATGCATTTTCATGCTTGACAAATCTGAGCTTAGGCTTAAATTAGTTACCCTTGCTGTTTTCAGAAGGATTCTGCGCGACCCGGTTATAAATGCGCTGCTTGAGCTGCTGGCGGCAGGGCGCGACGAGCCGGACAAAGCTGCGGCAGCTCTTGCCGAGTATGTCCATCTATTAATGGAAGCTGGCGGCGACCTTGGCGCGCATATCGGGCGGCTGGTTTTGGCAGACGAAAACGCCTACCTGCGCGCCCGGATAAAAGGCGGCTCGGTGCCAGCCGAGCTTGAGCAGCTTGCCCACCGGGAGCTTTTGGCGCTCGAAGAGGTTGCGGCAGCCCGGCTTGACGAGCTTGCGGCGGCGCTGGGCGTTAATATAAGCTTTCCGGCTCTGCCCAGCTCGCACGAGGGGCTTGCCCGGCGATACTTTGAGGCGATGGATGCCCTTCACACGCGCGGGTACGGCATGTTTGCCGAGCACGCGATGTTCACGTTCGACAGGGATGGGCTGCGGCCGGTCAGCGTGCCCGACCCTGTGCGGCTTTCGGAACTTTTCGGCTACGATCGCGAGCGCGGCGAGGTGCTCGCGAATATCCTTGCGTTCCTTGAAGGCAAGCCGGCTGCGAACATGCTGCTTTACGGCGACTCGGGTACCGGCAAGTCGTCGACCGTCAAAGCGATTGTCAACGAGTATGCGCCGCACGGGCTACGGCTCGTCGAGCTGCGGCAAAACGCGCTCGGCAATCTTGACAATTTGGTTGAGACCCTCGCCGAAAACCCGCTGAAGTTTATAGTTTATATAGACGACCTTTCGCTTGAAAGCAACGATCCGAGTTTCGGGCCGCTCAAAGCCGCGCTTGAAGGCTCGGCTTGCGTGCGGGCGGACAATATTGTCTTCTGCGCGACGAGCAACCGCCGGCGGATTGTGCGCCAGACTTTCTCCGAGCGTGAGGGTGACGACATAAACCATGCAGAAACGATTGAGGAGAAAACCTCTCTGTCCGACCGGTTCGGGCTTGCGGTTGGGTTTTTCAGGCCCGACAAAATCGGATACGCCGAAATAGTGCGCGGGCTTGCCGGCTCGCGCGGCATAGAGTTTACTCCAGAGCTTGAGGCGGCGGCAGAGCAGTTCGCACTGCGCCACGGCGGTCGCTCCGGCAGAACCGCAAAGCAGTTTATCGACTTAGTTTCAGCAGGATAAAGCGCAAGCGGGACAGAAGGGAATTTTGCGCAAAATTAGCTTATAAGTGAGGCACAGATTGAAAAACGGCAAGATAATCGCAGACCTTCATACCCACAACCGCTACTCGTTTGATGGCGTCTCGACGGCTGACGCTTGCTTTGCCGCGGCGGCGGAATCGGGCGTAGATATAATCGCCGTGACAAACCACTATGACATCGACGGCGTGCTCGACGGGATTTACGACGATTACGACGCCGAGTCGGACCACCTAGAGGTTATGCGCGGCAGGGAAAAGCACTCGGGCAAGCTGCGCATTATTTGGGGGATTGAGCTTGGCCAGCCGCACCACTGCCCGAGAGAAGCACTCGAGTTTTTGGAACGCTTTGGCTTTGAGTACGTCCTCCTTTCGATGCACAACATGCGCGACGTGCCCGATTTTTGTTTTTGGGACTATGGCAAAATGTCAGATTCCATGTGCGAGTATTGGCTCGGCAAGTATTTCGAGCAGGTTTTAGAGATGCTCGATTTTCCGCGCTGCGACGCGCTTGCCCACCTCACATACCCCTATCGGTACATGAAACAGGCGGGAAGGGTTATAAATTTTAAGCGGTTTAGGGACAAGGTTGCCGAGATTTATAAAAAGCTCATCGCGCGCGGCGCTGCGCTTGAGATAAACGCTTCGGGTTACCGCCAAGGGTTGGGCGTGCCGATGCCGGACGAAGAGCTCATCGCGCTTTACCGTGAGTGCGGCGGCGAGCTGACCGTAGTGGGCAGCGACGCGCATGACGCGCGCGATATAGGCGCATGTGTCGAGCGGGCGTACGAGCTTTTGCGCAAGCTGGGGTATAGGTTCACATATGTGCCTGCCAATTGCGGCTTTGAGCCGATAAAGCTTTAGCCAAGCGGGGTCGGCGGCGAAGGCTTTGCTAGACTTTCTTGGAGTGGCGCGCCTTTTGTGGCGCACCGCGATTTGCGCCGCCTTGACATATACCGTATCGATTTGTGCTGATATTGGGTATCAAAAACTTATAAATATAATAAAGCTTAATATAGCTGCAAAGCGGCACGCCGAAGTAAGGCGCAAATAACGCTAGGCGGCGGGCAGGCTAATAAAGCAGCGAACGGGAGGGCAGACGCGGTGAAAAAGTTTTTAGGAAAAAACTTTCTGCTTTACAGCGATGCGGCGCGCGACCTTTACCACAATTACGCCGCAAAACTTCCGATTATCGACTACCACTGCCACCTAAACCCCCGCGAGATTGCCGAGGACCGCAGGTTTTCAAACATCACCGAGCTGTGGATAGGCAATCCCAAAGACGGCGGCGACCATTACAAGTGGCGCGCGATGCGGTCATGCGGCATACCTGAAAAATACATCACCGGCGACGCGTCGGATTATGAAAAGTTCCGCGCATACGCGACGGCGATGCCGAAGCTTGCGGGCAACCCGCTTTACCATTGGTCGCACCTTGAGCTGCGCCGCTATTTCGGCTGGGAAGGCGTGCTTTCGCCTGAAACTTGCGACGAGGTATGGGAGCTCGCCGCGGAAAAGCTCGCCGAGCCCGAGTTTAGCGCGCGCGGCATAATCGCTCGCTCGAACGTAGAGCTGATATGCACGACCGACGACCCGGCAGATACGCTCGAGTACCACGACAAGCTAGCCGAGGCTTATAGAAACGGCGAGTTTAAAACCCGGGTTTTGCCTGCGTTCCGCCCTGACAAAGCGGTAAACTGCGAGCGCGAAGGCTACGCCGCATATATCGAGCGGCTTTCCGCCGCGTCGGGCGTTAAAATCGACTGCTTTGACACCCTTTGCGAAGCCCTCTCGAAACGCATGGACTTTTTCGCCGCGCGGGGCTGCAAGGTTTCCGACCACGGCATGGACACTGCGGTGCCGTTCGCGCTGGCGGCGAACAAAAAGCAGCTTGACGACACGTTTTCGGCGGCGCTAGAGGGGAAGCCCCTGACCGACGAGCAGGTAGCGGCTTTCAAGACCGCGCTTTACTGCTTCCTCGCATCCGAGTACCGGCGCCGCGGCTGGGTGATGCAGATACATTACGGCGTGCTGCGGAACGTCAACCCGGTATTTTGGAAATCGCTCGGGCCGGACTGCGGCTGCGACGTCATTTGCGGGCGCCCGTCGACCTATGAGCTTGCGATGCTGCTCGGCAAAATAGCTGCCGAATCCGGGCTGCCACGCACGATTATCTACTCGATAAACCCGGCTGACAACGCGGCGGTCGCGGCGCTGATAGGCGCGTTCCAGCAGTCGGAAGACGGCATTCCGCTGGTATATCAGGGCAGCGCGTGGTGGTTCTGCGACCATAAGCAGGGCATGCGCGAGCAGATGATAACGCTTGCGAACCTCTCGGCGATAGGCTGCTTCCCGGGCATGCTTACCGACTCGCGCAGCTTTGTGTCTTATACCCGCCACGAGTATTTCCGCCGTATACTTTGTGACCTTGTCGGCGAGTGGGTCGAAAACGGCGAGCTGCCCGCCGACCTTGACCTTGCCGCACAACTCGTAATGGACGTTTGCTACAACAATATAAAGCGCATACTTGGTGTGTAAATTTATGTGGGGGGACTTATTGTAAAAAGTCCCCCCACGCC
>DULN01000002.1 GCA_012840355.1 Clostridiales bacterium
TTCAGATTTTCTATAACTGCATTGGCGCTATCGACTTACCAAACTAAACGAAAAAACGGCATAGCCGAAAATCTACGACTATGCCGAATTTTTCAGGAATTAATAATCCCTATCTGACCGCTCCTAAATGGCCGCTTTTGTTATAAGTACAATTAGTCTTCTTTCTTGGGCGCGTCGACGGGGCAGACATCGGCGCAAGCACCGCATTCTATGCACTCGTCAGGATTGATGATATACTTGCCGTCTTTTTCGGTGATGCAGCTGACGGGGCATTCCTCCGCGCAGGCACCGCAAGCAATGCAATCGTCTGTAATTTTATATGCCATTACTTTTACCTCCGGCTATTTTGTACATGCCATTATAACATGCTTTGGGCAGAAAATCAACCGACAAATATTATAATATTGTAATAATATTTCACAATTCAAATGTCCAATTTATCTCTAACGCCGTTTTAAATATCGTCGGCCTGCCCTTTGCATAGGATTGGCGGGCTTTCTTCAATATCAACCACACCGGAGCTGTCCTCATCGGGCACAAAGTCCACATCGTCTGCAAGCTCATCTTTGTCACCCTCCTCGTCGGCTTTGCCATCTTCCGACGGCGGCGGGGCAATTTGCTTTAAGTCTGCGCGGTTATAGTAGCGCGGCGGCTGGTCGGGATTATCCTCCAGCAGGACTTTCACAAGCCCGGCGAGCGGGCTGATTTCGGTGACAACGCCAATCCCGTCGGGCGTTTCCACAAGGGTGTTCACCCGAGGCGTCTTGGCAAGCTCTTCGACATAGGTGCCGTATTCGTATCGCAAACAGCACATCAGGCGGCCGCAGAGCCCGGATATTTTCGAGCTGTTGAGCGAAAGGTTTTGCTCCTTGGCCATTTTGATTGACACTTGGCCGAACTCGGAAAGGAACGTGGTGCAGCAGATTGGACGGCCGCAAATGCCGATACCGCCCAGCATTTTCGCCTCGTCGCGTATGCCGATTTGGCGAAGCTCGATGCGCGTGCGGAAAATCGACGCAAGGTCCCTTGCAAGCTCGCGGAAATCGACGCGCCCGTCAGCCGTGAAATAGAAAAGCAACTTGGAGTTGTCGAATGTATACTCGGCGTCGATGAGCTTCATATCAAGCCCATGCTCTTCAATTTTTTGCAGGCAAATGTTGAATGCCTCGATCTCCTTTTCCTCATTGATCCTTTTCCGCTCGATGTCCTCGGGCGTGGCGATCCGCAAAACGTTTTTCAGCGGCGGGACGATCTGGGTCACCGGCACATAGCGGTTGCCCAAAACTACCGTGCCGAACTCAAGCCCGCGCGCGGTCTCGACGATTACTTTGTCGTCTTTCTGCAAGGTCAGCCCGTTCGGGGAGAAGAAATAGGTTTTACCCGACAGCTTAAACCGCACGTCGACTATTTCAACCATTTCGACGGGCTGCTCGGGCTGGGGCTTTGGTTTTTCCTCCGGCGGGTCTCCGAAGACGATCTGGCCCGTATCGTCCGGGAATTTGTATGCGCCCGGCACGACTTCTTCCACTTCAGGCTCGGGCAGCAACTGTTCGGAAATCTTGCTTTTCTTGTGGGGGAATGGCAGGTATTCGGTGAGAAATATCGGAGAGCCGTCGTCTATGACATTTGGCGGGATATCCTCCTCGCTGCTAATTTGGATGCTGCGGCATTTTTTCGCGCGGTTTTCGTTTTGCTTTGCCTTAGGCTTTTTTTCTTTATGTTCGGGGCGCTGGGATTTATTTTGCTCCCCGGAGCGGTCGTAGTGGCTGCTGTTTTTGTGTTTGCCTTGGCTGTTATTCTGTATATTTGCTGCGTCCTTACCGTTTTTTGAGTCGGTATCGTGCTTTGATTCTTTTTGGTCCTGGGCCTTATTATTTTTAGCCCGGCCGTTTTTTATTTTTCCATGCCGCTTTTGGCGCTGCTCGCCATGCGGTTTTTTGCTTTCTTTGTCAGATGCAGCTTTTATATTTACATCCTCTTCACGGGAATGCTTAAACTCGTCCATATTGGGCTTTTGCCTTTCGTTGACACAAAATCTATAATATAAAGCGCAACTAGCGCGATATGCTGTTTAGCCGCGCCGCTAGCGCGGCAAGGGTTAGATACACATTGGCGTTTGCCATAAGGTCGGCGCGAGCTTCCTCCGCGTATCTAGCAACCGCGAAAAGCTCCCTTGTCGTTATTTTGCCTGCAAGCTCCTCTGCCGAGGCACTGTCGGCGAAAAAGAGGGGCGGTACGGGCGAGTTGCCCTTTACTGCGATAAGGTCGCGCGCCGCGGAAGTGATGAGCGACAAAATCTCGCCAAGCTCCTCGCGGTCCTCTGAAAGCGATATTACAAACGAGGTAAACTTAGCGCGCGCTTCGGCGCCGGTTGATGAAAAAAGCCTAAAGAACGATTCGGTACGCTCGAAAAGCGAGGTTGCTGCTGCGCTTTTCTTTGAGCCGATAAGCTCGAGCGCGCGACCGACGCTGCCGTCCGCAAGCCTTACGCAGCGCATGAAGCCGGTATGGTCCGACTCGCTCATTTTTGCGGCGTTTTTGTCGTGCCGCACAAGCAGCCCTGCAAGCTCCGCGTCGGCAAATTTTTGCATTTTTATTAACGGCGCGCGCGACCGGACGGTCGGCAGGAGGTTCGCGGCGCTTTCGCAAAGAATGAAAAAGTATACGCCCCGGGGCGGTTCCTCTAGCAGTTTCAAAAGCGCGTTTTGCGCTTGGATTGTCATATTGTCGGCGTCGGGGATAAGGTAAAACTTTACGTCAAGGTCGTTAGGCGCAATATAAATGCTTTCGGCTATGGAGCGCACCGCCTCGACGCCTAGAGTTTTTTTGTCGCCTTCGGGCGAAACAGTTATAAGATCGGGCGATATGCCTTCCTTGAGTTTTCGGCAAGCTTCGCAGGCAAGGCAGGGGAATGTGTCGGCTCCGCACGCGGCGGTAAGCGAAAACATAAGCGCCGCGGTATGCCTACCTGAACCGTGCGGGCCTTCGAAAATATACGCATGGCACATCGAGCCCGACTCGGCGGTGGAAGCGAGGATGCGCTTTAAGAGGCTGTTGCCCCAAAGCAGGTCAAGAACTTTGCTATTAAAACTGCGCCGCCCAGCGAGGGTTCGTTTTTCCTCAGACATGCCTATAATCTTCTATATTGAGGACGAATATAGTAGCCCCGCCGACCGTTACCTCAGCCGGAAACGGCATGACGGTCGAAGCACCGAAGTTTAAGTCGATTGGCGCGGGCAGTACGCGTTTTTTGCTGTTTTTGCTAATTATGTCGATTACCGCTTCGACATCACTATCGGCGACGCCAAGCAGGAAGGTTGTATTGCCGCTCATGAGGAATCCGCCCGTGGACGAAATTTTGGTCACGGGGAAATTCGCCTTCCTCAGCATGGTGCTGACGGTATAAGCGTCGTCGTTGTTGACAATCGCGATTATAAGCTTCATATAAACCCTCCGTGCTTTTATGTAAGGCGTGGTGCCTCTGCGGTAACGGCTACAAAATCAATGCCATAGCCCGAAAGCGCGCCTATGGTGCTATCGTCAAAGATTTCGCCGGGGACGATTAGCGGTATGCCTGGCGGGTACGGCGCGGCAGGTTCGGCTGCCACACGCCCGAGCGCGCAGCTTATTGGCACAATTTCTGACCGGCGCATCACAGCATCTCGGAGCGGAATCGCGTGTTTTGGCAGGCAGAATATAAAAGGCTTTTTCGGTGGCGGCGGCGTTGGGACAAATTGCCTCGCTGCGGAAAGAAAGCACTCGAAATCCTCTTTTGTGTTTCGCACCGAGGTGAGCAGTACGACGGTGCGCCCGTCGTAAAACTCGCAGACAATCCCTCGATCGGCAAAAAACTCATAAAGATTTTTTGCATTTTTGTCGGATATGCAAAGCCTAAACGGGTCGTACGCTGGCTCAAGCGTATACCCAAGCGCTGAAAGCTCGTCCCGAACGCGGGCGACACGCTCAAAAAGCTTTGCGTGAGCCTCCTCTCCACGCTCAGCCATCTCATGCAGGCAGGCGCAGGCGGAGGAGGAAATAAGATATGATGGGCTGGTCGAAACCGCTAGCCGCAGCGCCGAGCGCAGCTCGTCCTCCGAAAAGCCATTTGCCGCGTGAAGCAGCGCCGCGCCGGTCAGCGCCGGCAAAGTCTTGTGAATCGAGTCGATGACCAGATTCGCGCCCTGCCTTAGCGGGTGAAGCCTTCCGCCATCGTAGAAAAACAAGTGCGAGCCGTGGGAATTGTCTACAATTAGCGGGGCGCCGAGCGTTTTTGCAAGCTCTGCGAGCGCGGGAATGTCCCGCGCCTGCCCGTAATAGTCGGGCGAGGTGGCAAATACCGCCGAAAATTTTATGTTTTCAAACTTTTTTGAAAGCGCTCCGACGTTTTCGCGCGACACGGTCCCGGCGTCGAGCCATATGGGCTCAAGCCCTAAAAGCGCGAGTGCGTGTATGACCGAAAGGTGTGCCTTGCGGTCGCACAGCACCGGCAAGCCGGGCGCCCGGCGTGCGCAGGCGGCAAGCGCCGCGAATACGGCTGAAGTCGCGCCGCCGGCGGTTAAAAGCGTCGCCGCAGTGCCGTAAAGCGATTTTAAAAAATTAATCTCGTCCCGGAAAATGCCATTGGGGGAGGGGGTGTAAAGATTGTCTGTATACTCAAGCTCGGTGACGTCGTAAGGCAATGCCGAATCAAACGGCAATCGCCCCACCCCGCGCCCCTTATGGCCGGGCATGTGAAACCTTACCGCGGCATGAGCCGCATATTGGGAAAGCGCGCGTGTAACGGAGTCTTTCATACTTATCATTATAACAGCAAACAGCCGTCTTGTAAAGCAAGCTTTGTGAATTATTATATTGTCAAACAATTTGCATTGATTCAAAATCGTGGAAAGTCCCAAAAAAGCGCCGCAGGATATCTGCGGCGCGCCTTTTATTTGCCTGTCGAGCCGAAGCCGCTTCCCCCTCGCTCAGTTTCGCCGAGAGAGCAGGCTTCGATGAATTTCGCGGACGCGACCGGCACAAACGCGATTTGCGCGATCCTGTCGCCGTGCGATACCGCATATGGCCTGTTGCTATGGTTTATAAGCGCGACTTTAATCTCGCCTCTGTAATCGCTGTCGACAACGCCCACGCTGTTGGCGAGCGTTATGCCGTATTTGGCGCCAAGCCCGCTGCGGCCAAAAATCAGCGCGACGAAGCTGTCGGCGCTTTCTGTATTCTGGGAGGTTATAATTGGCTCAATCGCGATGCCGGTTGGGATTGAAACCCTTCCCCCGGCGGGGATAACAATTGTGCCGCCATCGACGGCCAGCCCGTCAAGCTCGTCGGTATCGTCGAGGCAGGCGAAAAGATCGGCGGCGGCGCTGCCGAGCGTCGCGTAAGCGGGCATGCGCGCGCCAGGGCGAAGTTTTAAAAATTTGACCGTTATCATAACGTCTGTTCCTTCCTATAGTTAGCGTCTTTTTCCTCCTAAATGAAACGCGCGCCGCACGAAGCGACGCGCAAAACTCAAAGGTTTCGCTCGCAAAGGGTGTAAAGCGGGCACTCATGGCAGCGCGGCGCGCGCGCCGTGCAGTACTCTCGCCCAAAAAGTACAAGCCTGTGGCAAAAATCCGACTGTTCCGCAGGCTCAATAAGCGCAGAAAGCCGCTTTTCCACCGCGTACGGGGTTTTGTCTTCCGGCGTGGTAAGCCCTAGCCGCCTTGAGATGCGGATACAGTGAGTGTCGGTGACAATCGCCGGTTGTTTGTAGATGTCGCCGAGGATGAGGTTCGCAATCTTTCGCCCAACGCCTGGGAGCAAAAGAAGCTCATCCATGTTGTCCGGCGGCATAGAGTCGTATTTTTCAACTAGTATTGCGCATGCCGCCCTTATGTTTTTCGCCTTGGTCTTATATAGCCCGCAGGGCATAACGATACGTTCAAGCTCGGCAAGGTCGCTCTCCGCAAGCGCTTTTGGCGTCGGATACTTTTCAAAAAGCTTCTCCGAGACGATGTTGACCCGCCGGTCAGTGCATTGGGCAGAGAGGATAGCCATAACGAGCAGCTTCCAAGGCTCGCCTTCATAGGAGAGCGAGCACTCGGCCGCGGGGTAAAGGGCTTTGAGCGCCTCTACAATTTTTACAGCAGATTCTTTATTTTGCATTAGAGAGCTGTCTCAGCAGCGCGTTCATGTATCCACGGCTTTCGGCGGCTATCGCGGTGGCCGACACCAAATCCTGCTCGGGGCCGATGACCTCAAGGCAGACAGGGCCGTCGTAACCCGCTTCAACCATTGCCTTAAAGTACCCGTAGAGGTTGATGTCGCCGCGACCGCAAGTCTGCTCTGCGGGTGCGCCCGGCGACGGTCCGCGGCCGACGCAGTCTCGGATATGTATATGGCGGACTCTGGAGATGACTTTGGGCAGTGCCTCGGCGGGGTCCTCGCCTGCGCGCCAGATGTGGCTGGGGTCCATATCTATGCCGAACGCCGGGTTTTTGACGCCTTCCATCAGCCGCAGCGTGGTGGGCGTATTGTAAACCGCGCAGCCTACATGCGCTTTGCAGCAGAGGGTTACGCCGAACTGCGCCGCGTCCTCGGCGAGTATGTTCATAATTTCAATGACTTCTTTGAGCGAGTCTTCATCGTCCGGTTTGCCGCCGGGGCCGATGTTGACAATCGGGATGCCAATCTCGGCGCAAGCCTCAAACGCCACAAGCAGGCGCTCACGGTCGCGAGACGCGATCTCGGTAGAGAGGAAAGGCAGCCCAAGCTCTTCGGAGATGGCTTTAAGCTCAGCTTTGTCTTCGCGCCAGCGTGAGAGGTTCAGATGCTCGCACATGCCCGCGATGCCGGAAATTTCAACCCCGTCATAGCCGCAGGCTTTAATGGCTTTTGCCGCCGTTTTAAAATCGACGCCTTTGAAAAGGACGCTGTTGACACCGAGTTTTACCATGAGTTTATCCTCCACTATAAGCTAATTTATAAAAGAGGGGCCTGTATATCCATTCTCGGTAAGGACCGAAAGCGCTTTTTCCTCGTCGTCAACCCTTAGTATCATGCAGGCGTTATTGTCTTTTTGGCTTACAAAAGCGTGGTACATGTACTCGATCGATAGGTTGTGCTCGGAGAGGGTTTTCAAGAGCTTGTGCAGCCCACCCGGCACGTCGGGAACATTCACGGCGAGCACATTAGTCATCGACGCGGCAATGCCATGCTCCCGCAGTATTCGTTCTGCCTCGAGCGGGCAGTCAACGATAATGCGCAAAAGCCCATAGCTCGTGGTTTCCGCAATAGAAAGCGCGCGGATATTGATGTTTGACTCAGCGAGGATGCCGGTAACCTCGGCAAGCCGCCCTCTCCGGTTTTCAACAAAAACCGAAACCTGTTTTAAAATCATGGCGTATGCTCCCCTCTTTAGTTTTGCTATGCGCTGCGGACGCATGGCAATGTCTTGTAGCTCATAACGGTGCGTAATCAGTGTAGGTCTTTTCGCCTGTCAATGACCCTTTTTGCCTTGCCTTCGCTGCGCGGGATTGTATAAGGCTCGACAAGCGTGATCTTCGCCGAAAGCCCGAGCACGCTCTCGATGGCGGCGCGGATTTTGTTCTCGAGCCGCTCAAGCTCTGCCACCCGGTCGGAGAAGATCCGCTCCGACACCTCGACTTGTATTTCAAGCGTGTCGAGGTTGTTTACACGGTCGACAATGATAAGGTAATGAGGGTCAACTTCCCCAATCGACAAAAGCACGCTCTCAATCTGCGACGGGAAGACGTTTACGCCGCGGATTATAATCATGTCGTCGGTGCGGCCGGCAATCTTGTGCATCCGGGTTAGCGTGCGGCCGCAGTTGCAGCGCTCGCGAGTTATCGCCGAAATGTCGTGCGTGTTGTAGCGTATTAAAGGCAGCGCTTCTTTGGTCACGCAGGAGAATACTACCTCGCCAAACTGGCCGTCGGGAAGCGGCTCTTTGGTTTCGGGGTCAACGATTTCGATTATAAAGTTGTCTTCGTTGACATGCAGCCCGTTTTGGCACTCGCAATCGAACGCAACGCCGGGGCCGCATACCTCTGACAACCCATAGATGTCATAAGCTTTAATATGCAGCCTTTCTTCTATCTCGCGGCGCATGTTCTCGCTCCAAGGCTCGGCTCCGAAAATGCCGGCTTTGAGATTCAGCTCCCCGGGGTCTACGCCCTGCTCGCGCAGGGTGTCGGCTATATAAAGCGCGTACGAAGGCGTGCAGCAGAGCACCGAGCTGCCGAAATCGCGCAGGATTTGGATTTGGCGCGCCGTGTTGCCCGACGAGACGGGAATAACAGTCGCGCCGATAAGCTCCCCGGCATAGTGGAGGCCAAGCCCGCCGGTGAAAAGCCCGTAGCCGTATGAAACGTGGATGTAGTCGTTTTTCTGGGTGCCCGCGGCGACAAGTGCGCGTGCGACACACTCGCTCCACATCTCAATATCGCGCTTTGTGTATCCGACGACGGTTGGCTTGCCGGTCGTGCCCGACGATGCGTGGATGCGCACGACCTCATCCATGGACACCGCAAACATTCCGTATGGGTAAGTGTCGCGCAAATCCTGCTTGTATGTAAATGGCAGCTTTGAGAGGTCCTCAACGCTGCGTATGTCGCCCGGCTCGATACCGGCTTCCTGCATGCGCTGCCGGTATAGCGGGACGTTTTCGTATACCTGCTTAATCTTTCTCGTCAGCGCCAGCGACTGGATATAAAACATCTGGTCGCGCGAGGCGGTTTCAACCTGCTCGTTGTAATACTTCGTCATAAAGGTCAAACCAATTCCTTTATTTTACTAATAAAATACGGCGCAAGCTGTTTATATCCGTCATCGGTCAGGTGCAGCCCGTCGGAGAAAAGCGGGCGGTAGCCGCTTGACGCGTCCGTAAAGAAGGGCGTTAGGTCAAGCACCGAAAGATAGTCGCGGGTCGCGGCGGCTTTCTCGAGCGCGTCGTTGTAAATTTTCACCTGCTCGCGTTTGTGGCTTTCAAGCCCATCGACGAATGGGCAGCCGAAAACCGAAAGCGCCACTATTTTTATATTTGGAAAATCGGCATGCGCCATATCAGCAAGCAAAATAGTGAGCGCTGCGGCAACTTCTCCAGTGATGCCGGCGTTTATGTCGTTAACGCCGCCGCGCAAAACGAGCGCGCTCGGCTCAAAAGCACGCACAAGCCTGCCGTAGTAGTAAACCTGCTCGGCGGCAAGAGAGCCGCCAAATCCGTTGCAGACCACAGTGCCAAGCTCAGAAAGCTGCTCCTTTGCCCGCTCGCGGCCCCATACGCCGAAAAATGAGCTGCCGTATAGCACGATGCCGCCTTTTATAATCCCGGCCGCTTCAAGCGCGGATACATCTTTTTCAAGCCGTCTTAAATCCATTTGCCTTGCCTCGATTCTATGCGGCGGTTTGGGCGGCTTTCTCGCCAAGCTCAAATGCCGCGATGTTGACGTCTATGTATTTTTGCGGGACGTTATCTTTTAAAGCACTTAGCCACACGTCCCGGTTTATTCCGAAAAGTTTTGAGAGCACGCCGATCAGCACGACGTTTGCGGCTTTTATATTGCCTGCCCGCTCGGCAAGCGCGGCGGCGTCGACCGCGATTACGCTTGCGCCTTGCGCTTTGAGCTTTTCAATAAGGTTTTCAGGGTATTTTGCGGTGCCGGCTATAACCGGCATGGGGTTTATGCGCTGCGTTGCGGTAATAATTTTTCCGCCGGGCTTAAGGCTCGGCAGCCAGCGCGCGGCCTCGAGCTGCTCAAATGAAAGTATAATGTCGGCCTCACCTTCGCAAATTACGGGAGAGGCGACATTTTCGCCGAATCTAACGTAAGTGACTACAGAACCGCCGCGCTGGGACATGCCGTGCACCTCCGAAACCTTGACGTCATAGCCCTGCGCAAGAAAAACGTCGCCGATGATGCGGGAGGCGAGCAGCGAGCCCTGACCTCCGACACCGACGATCATTATGCTGAAAGTCTGAGTTTTATCCATCAGTATCACTCCAAGCGGAATATATGCCGGCGCCAGCAGTCAAACTAAGCGCTGGCTTTTAGTCAATTGCCCCGAACCTGCAGAGACCGGCGCAAAGCCCGCAGCCGGTGCATAGCGCGGCGTCAATTTGCGCTTTGCCATCCGTCATCGAAATGCACGGGCAAGCAACTGCCATGCAGGCGCGGCAGCCTTTGCATTTGCCTGTGTCTACAGTAACCGGATCGCCGCGCTTTACAGTCTTAAGCAGCGCGCAAGGCTGGCGAGCGATTATAACAGACGGCTCTGGCGAGGCGAGCTCTTCGCGCAGCGCCGCTTCAAAAGCCGCGGTGTCCGAAGCAGGCACGACGCGGATGTGCGACGGCGAAACGCCCGCGCCTTCGCAAATCTTTTCAAGCGATACGGGCGTGACGTCTTCGCCTTTAAGCGTTTTTCCGGTCGCGGGGTTGTCCTGATGACCGGTCATGCCGGTGATGTTGTTGTCGACGATGACTACCGTCGCAGGCGTGCGGTTGTATGTAATGTTCATAAGCCCCGTGACGCCCGAATGAAGGAATGTCGAATCGCCGATAACCGCAACGGTGCGCGAGGCGTAATCCGGCATTGCCTTGAGGAAGCCGTGCAGCGCCGATATGGATGCGCCCATGCAGAAGGTTGTGTCCATCGCCGAGAGCGGCTGTGCGGCGCCAAGCGTGTAGCAGCCGATATCGCCGAACACCGTCAGTTTCATCTTCTTAAAAGTGTAGAACACGCCCCTGTGAGGACAGCCGGGGCAAAGAACCGGAGGCCTGCCGGGAAGCTCCTCGGTGAGCTTCGCATACTCATTCTTCTTGACAAGAAGCTTTTCGGCGACGAGGCCTTGTGAATACTCGCCGGTGAGCGGGAAGATATTTTTGCCGTCGCATGGGATGCCGAGAGACTTTATATGGGTTTCGATTATCGGGTCAAGCTCCTCGATAACGACAACGCGCTCGACCATTTCGGCAAATTTACGGATAAGCCGCTCGGGCAAGGGGTTTGGCATTCCAATTACAAGATAAGCGGCGCTGTCGCCAAGCACCTCGCGTGCGTAATTATACGAAGGCCCGCTTGTGACAATGCCAAGCTTGGGCTTGCCCGTCCCCTCCGCCGGGATAATGCGGTTAAATGGGCAGCTTTCGGCGTATTCGCGCAGCTCGGATAGGCGCTCCTCGACGACGGTATGCCGCGGGCGCGCGTATGCCGGCATCATGACCCGTTTTGCGGGTAGCTTCTCATAGGGCACTAGCGGCACGTTTTCGCGCTCCGAAAGCTCGACAATGCTTTGCGAGTGCGAGATGCGAGTGGACAGCCGCAAAATTACCGGCGTGTCGAACCGCTCGGACAGCTCGAACGCCGCCTTTGTAAAGCGCAGGCACTCGTCGGAATTAGATGGCTCGAGCATTGGAAGCTTAGCGGCTATCGCGTAATGGCGCGAGTCCTGCTCGTTTTGTGAGCTGTGCATGCCGGGGTCGTCCGCTACTCCTATAACAAGCCCGCCGCCGACCCCTATATAAGCACCAATAAAGAGCGGGTCCGCGGCGACGTTCAGCCCGACATGCTTCATGCCGCAAAAAGCGCGCATCCCGGCGGTCGACGCGCCGATTGCGGCTTCGAGCGCCACTTTTTCGTTCGGCGCCCATTCGGCATATATTTCGGGATATTTCGCAGCGTACTCGGTTATTTCGGTACTCGGTGTGCCAGGATAGCTGGAAACGAAGCCGCAGCCGCCCTCATAAAGGCCGCGTGCTACCGCTTCGTTGCCGAGCATGAGTTTTCTCATCGGCTTATTTTCTCCGGTAAACTTCTAATATAGTAAAACATTGCGGCATTGCCGCATCAGAAGACATTTTAACACACACAGCAACCCCTGTCAACAAGATAAAGCCCAGTGCGGCTGCTAGAAAAAAGCAATTTTTTTAGGAGTTGACACCGTTTTCTCGGGAGTGTATAATCATCTAAATTTCTTTTTATAAATAAACATAAATGCCGTATATATTTCCGGCATGGCTTTTGCCCGAACGCAGGTGGTCCAATGAACAGGCTTCATATTATAAATCCCGCAGCGGGGAAACGCAACCCGTTTGACCTTATAAAGGAAAAGCTAAAAGGCGAAGAGTATTATATCACCCAAGGGGTGGGCGACGCCGAGCGGTTTGTCCGCGAGCATTGCACGGGGCAGCCCGAGACGCATTTTATCGTATATGGCGGCGACGGGACATTGTGCGAGGTTGTAAACGGCATCCTCTCCGCGGGCGCAGGCGGCGAGGCGGTTTTATCGGTTGTGCCGACCGGGACCGGAAACGATTTTCACCGGCTGCTCCGCCGCGGCGAGCGCCGCCGGTTTGACGTATTAAAATACCGCATCGGCGAAAGCATAAAATATGCGGTGAATATAATAAACACCGGCTTTGACTCGACCGTCGTCGAAAAGATGCAAAACTACAAGCGCCTGCCGCTTGTCACAGGCTCGATGGCGTATATTTTTGGCGTTGGCGACACGCTGCTGCACAAGATGGGCGAACGCTGGAAGCTGAAGATAACCGAGCCCGACGGCTCCGAAACCGAAGAGGAGGACGAGTATTTGCTCGCTCTCGCAGCAAACGGCCGCTACTATGGCGGGGGTTTTATGGCCGCGCCGGTCGCAGAGACCGACGACGGGCTGCTCGACATACTGCTGGCGAAAAAAGTGTCAAGGATGCGCTTTTTGTCTCTTGTTGCCGAATACCGCAAAGGGAAGCATATCGACCCTGAATCAAAAAAGCCAGTCAAAAAGTTTGAGGGGCTGCTCGATTACAGGCGCTGCGTCAAAATCTCGATTAAGGGGCTGCGCTCCGTCTGCGTCGACGGCGAAGTCATGCCTGCCGAAAGCATTGAAGTGGGCGTTGTACCGGACGCCGTGACGGTTCAATCATGAATTTTGCCGCGTGCTGGGCTAAGTGTCCGGCGCGCGGTTTATCTGTTATGCCGGTTGACTTGGCGAATACAGGGTGATATAATCGATTTAATATATATTTCTAAATCGATGTAAAAGGAGAAGAAAAAGGGTATGGTCAACACAAACGAGAGGGAGAAGTTTGCGCGCGAAGGGTTGACTTTCGACGACGTGCTTTTAATCCCCGCGCGCAGCTCGGTCCTCCCAACCGAGGTGCAGCTTAGCACCAGGCTGACCAAAAAAATTAAGCTGAACATTCCGCTCGTTTCGGCGGCGATGGACACGGTTACCGAAGCTGAAATGGCGATAGCGATGGCGCGCGAAGGCGGCGCCGGAGTGATTCACAAAAATATGACAATAGAAGAGCAGGTAGACCAAGTATTGCGCGTGAAGCGCAGCGAGAGCGGGGTTATAGACAACCCGTTTTTCCTTTCGCCGGACAACTATGTCTACGAAGCCGAAGCGCTGATGAGCAAATACAAAATTTCCGGCGTGCCTATCTGTGACGAAAGCGGTAAGCTTGTCGGTATTATAACAAACCGCGACATTCGGTTCCTTTCCGACTACTCGGTCAAAATATCCGAGGTTATGACAAAAGATAACCTCGTCACCGCGCCGGTCGGCACGACGCTGCAAGAGGCGCAGGAGATACTGCGCAAATATAAAATTGAAAAGCTGCCGCTTGTCGACGAGAATTTCAAGCTGCGCGGGCTTATTACAATCAAGGATATCGAGAAGGCGATGCGTTATCCGAGCTCGGCGAAAGACGCAAGCGGCAGGCTCATTTGCGGCGCCGCGATAGGCGTTACCGCCGATGTCATAGAGCGCGCTGCAGGTCTGCTTGAGGTTGGCGCTGACTTTTTGTCGATAGACAGCGCGCACGGGCACTCGGAAAATGTTATCGAAACCATAAAAAAGATAAAAGCCAAGTTCCCAAATTGCCAGCTGGTGGCGGGGAATATAGCCACCGCGCGCGCGGCAGAGGAGCTTATCGACGCGGGAGCCGACGCGATTAAAGTGGGTATCGGCCCCGGCTCCATATGCACGACCCGCGTTGTTGCCGGTATCGGAGTGCCGCAAATTACCGCGATTTATGACGTTGCTTGCGTTGCGACAAAATACGGCATACCGGTTATCGCCGACGGCGGCATAAAGTACAGCGGCGACATCACGAAGGCTATCGCGGCGGGCGCCGACACGGTAATGATAGGTTCGCTGTTCGCGGGCTGCGAAGAAAGCCCCGGCGAGTCGGAGATATATCAGGGACGCCGGTTTAAAGTATACCGCGGCATGGGCTCGCTTGCGGCGATGGAGAAAGGCTCGAAAGACCGCTATTTCCAAGAGGGAAGCAAAAAGCTCGTGCCCGAGGGAGTCGAAGGCCGCGTGCCGTACAAAGGGCCGCTGCACGACACGGTCTTCCAGCTCATCGGCGGCTTGCGCGCAGGCATGGGCTACTGCGGCTGCCGCACAATAGAGGAGCTGCAGAAAAACGGTCAGTTTATACGCATTACAAACGCAGGCCTTCGCGAGTCGCACCCGCACGACATCATAATCACCAAAGAGGCGCCGAACTACAGCACGATAATTGACGACTAAAAGGCAAGGAGATTTTTTCTCCTTGCCTATTTTCCTGTATATTCATTTATACCGCTGTAAAATCGGAGCGGAGATCCGCTCCGATTTCAGTTATTTTGCGTTTGTCAAAAGGTCAAACAACTCCGAGAGCGCGTCCTCGGGCGACGGGTATGGCTTTGTGAATTTTCCGCGCCATACGGCTTTATAGTGGCCGGGTCTATATTTGTCCTCGAGCAGCGTGATAATATCGCCGTTGTATTTAAAGTATTCGTTGCCGTTTTTGCTGCGCTTGCGGGCATGGTTTATAAAGGTGCGCCGCCTAGCCTCGCGCGACTTCAGCTCCGCCTCGCGCCGCTTTGATGCAACAACGTCGCCTTCCATGCGGCCTGCGCAGACGCAGCCTGCGTCAATTTGGCGCGGGTAAAGCGGGTGAATCATATGGTGCGCGTATCTGATCGCCTGCTTTTTGCACATGCCGCAAAGCCCGACGGGCGCGCCGAGGTCGGAAATCCCAACGCAAATCCAGCCGTCCTTCGGCACGCTTGGGTCGTTCCAAAGCCCCAGCGGCTCGCCGTCGCCCGTAGCGCCGCCTTCAAATATGAACTGCTCGGTGACGTCCGCGTCGTCCGTTTCCTCGCGCTCGGCACCCTGCAGAGGCTCGCTTGGCGGGGGGATTTCAATTTCCGGTATCGAGTTATGAGGTTCAAATGTTAGGGCGTGATCGTCGAAATCGTCAAGCAGCTCGTCAGTAAGCTTTATTTGCTCGTCAGGCTCGGGCGAAACCTCTTTCTTGCGGCGGGGCACCGAGCCGGCGGTATAGTCAACCTTGCTGGGCGGGGCGACGCGGTCAGGTGCTCTGCGTGCGGCTTCGGGCGTTAAAAGCTCGCTTTTATCATATTCGGTCGTATCTGGCTCATCTTGCGCGTCAATATCGCTATTTGTTGCCTCTTGATTCGATACCCCATCGGCTGCGCCTGCAGTTGCGGCAAAAACCATGCTATCTTTAAGCACCTTCTGCCAATGCCCAAAATCGTAATCCATCGAAATTGGCCGCACATTGCCGCTGTCGAAGCGTATCTCGTAAACGCTGCGCCGCTCGTCGATGCCGATTATCTCGCCTTCGCCGAATACCGCGTGTCGCACGCGGCTGCCTACCGAAAGCCGCTCGGCCGGTGTAGGCAAATTCCAGCCGGCAACCGCGCGCATCTCGTCGGCGAGTTCTTTTGAGATTGAGCCGACGCGCACAAAGTTATTTTCGCCGATGTCAGCAAAAAAGCGCGAGGGGATTTTCCTGCGCCCATTTTGCCCTTCGCCCTCGGAGTCGGTGAGGTAAATCCTCTTCATCGCGCGCGTTATCGCCACAAAGCAGAGCCGGCGCTCTTCCTCAAGACCGGCAGCCCCGCGCTCCTCAAGCGTGCGGCTCGACGGGAAGATGCCGTCTGTCATGCCGACGACAAAGCATACGGGGAACTCAAGCCCTTTCGCTGCGTGTACGGTCATCATTTTAACGCGGTCGACCGCGTCGTCGAGGTTTTCGTCGCCGGCGCGCTCAAGCTGCTCGAGAAATACCGAAAGCGGGAGCTTTTCGGGCAGCATGTGGTCTCCTAGCGTGGTTTTGCCGTACTCGCGCTCGCTTTCAAGCGTGATCTTTTTCAGCTCGCTGAGGTTGTCGAGCCTTTCCATGTTGCCCGATTCGCGGATATAACGCTCGTAGCCAGACTCGACAAGCAGCCTTTGCAAAATGTCCGAGACGCGCAGCTCGTCCTTTTTCCCACGCAGCTCGTATATAAGCCTTGCAAGCTCACCTACTTGGGGGCAGCCGAGCTCGGGCGTGCACGCGTATTTTTCAAGCGCGGCGAGCAGCGATATCCCGTCGCGCTCGGCGAGCTTTTTAAGCTTTTCGAGCTTTGCGCGACCGAACCCGCGGCGTGGCTTGTTGACAACACGGACCAAAGCCTCGTCGTCGTCGCGCTCTACGAGCCGAAGGTATGAAATTGCGTCGACAATTTCCATCCGCTCGAAAAAGCGCACGCTGCCGAATATTTCGTATGGAATGCCCTCGGCGGCAAAGGCTTTTTCAAGAAACTGTGAAAGAAAGCCCGAGCGGTAGAGTATCGCTATGTCACGGAGCCTAAAGCCTTCGCCGATGAGCTTTCTTATCTCGGCGACTATTGCGGCTGCTTCCTCTTCTTCGGAGCGGCAGTGGATGTGAACGACGTTTGCGCCGGGCTCGCCGGTGGTAAACAAAGTTTTGGGCACGCGGTTTTTATTATGCGAGATTAGCTCGTTTGCGGCGGCGAGGATTTTGCCGGTCGATCGGTAGTTCTGCTCGAGCAGTATGGTCTTAGTGCCGAGATGGGTGCGGTCGAAATCGACGAGCAGGCTCACGTCGGCGCCGCGCCATTCGTAAATGTTCTGGTCGGGGTCGCCGACGACAAAAAGGTTTTGCCATTCAGCTGCGAGCATATCAATGAGCTTCATCTCGCGCCTTGAGCTGTCCTGAAACTCGTCGACTTGTATGTAAACAAGCCGGCGCTGCCATTCTTCGAGGATGTCGGGCCGCTTTTCGAATAGGACGAAGACGAAATTTATAAGGTCGTTAAAGTCGAGCCCGAAAATTTTCTTTTGGTAAAGCATATAGCGGTAGACGACTTTTTCCTCAAGCGTGGCGCCGGCGTCGGGGTCGCACGGTTCGCGCGAGCACAAAAAGCCGACATAATCGGTCGTCGACTTTTTCTTGTCGATTATATCGATAATCTTTTCAAATGAGGCGTAATCGAGCTTTAAGCCAAGGTCGGCGTAGATTTCCTCAAGAATTTTCTTCTGCTCGGACTCGTCGATGATGCGGAAGTTTTCAGGCCAGAAAAGATGGCCGATGCTCTCGCGCAATACCCTTACGCAAAATCCGTGGTAGGTGGTGATAAGCGAGGTATCGGTCCCATCGCCGGCAAGCGCGCGCACGCGGCGGCGCATCTCGCCGGCGGCTTTATTTGTAAACGTGACGCAGAGAATACTCGAGGGCGGTATGCCGGCTGCGCGCACAAGGTATGCGTAGCGGTGCGCGAGCGCCCTGGTTTTGCCCGAGCCCGCGCCCGCTATAATGCGCACATAGCCTTCGGTGGTGGTTACAGCCTTCAGCTGCTGATCGTTTAATCCGCTTAAAATGTTGTTCATTATATATTGCCACACCCAAAATAAAAGATACGGTGAAATTATAGCCCTCAATCCCGCTGTTTGTCAACGAGGGGGGCGAACTATCTTATCGCTAAAAACGCGCGGAAGCGTGGGCCTTCCGCGCGTTTGTTATATTTTCATCGTTAGCGATATGCGCTTTTTTTCGGTGTCGACGGCGAGCACTTTAACGGTTACAATGTCGCCGACGGACAGCACCTCGGAGGGGTGCTTTATATAGCGGTTTGTAATCTGTGATATATGCACAAGCCCATCTTGGTGCACGCCGATGTCTACGAATACGCCGAAATCGGTGACGTTCCGCACGGTACCGGTCAGCACCATGCCGGGCGCAAGGTCGGATAGCTCCATAATGTCGTCGCGCAAAATCGGCTGGGGCAGCTCGTCGCGCATATCGCGGCCGGGCTTTTCAAGCTCCGTTATAATGTCTAGCAGCGTTGGAACGCCTATGCCGAGCGAGCCCGCAAGCCGTTCGATGCCGTACTTTTCAGCCTTCTCACGCAGCGAGCCGAGCCGGCGCTCCCGCACATCCTCATCAGTGTAGCCGAACCGGCGGAGCAGCTCTTTTGCGGGGCCGTACGACTCTGGGTGCACGCCGGTCATATCGAGCACTTCTTTTGAGCCCGGCACACGTAAAAACCCTGCGCATTGCTCGAACACCTTTTCGCCGAGCCGCGGCACGTTTAAAAGCTCTGCGCGCGAGCGGAACTCGCCGTGCGCTTCTCGGTATTTTACGATGTTTTTAGCGACCCCCGCGTTTATGCCCGCGACATGTGATAATAGCGCGTGAGATGCGGTGTTGACGTCGACGCCTACCGCGTTGACACAGTCCTCAACGACGCCGGAGAGCGCCTCGTCAAGCTGCGACTGTTTCATGTCATGTTGGTACTGCCCGACGCCAATCGATTTCGGGTCGATTTTGACAAGCTCGGCGAGCGGGTCCTGAATGCGCCGCGCGATTGAAACCGCGCTGCGCTCGGTAACGTCGAATTCCGGAAACTCCTCGGCGGCTAGCTCTGAAGCGGAATATACCGACGCGCCGGCCTCGCTGACAATAGCGTATTTCACCGGCTCGGGTATCTCGCGAAGCACGCCCGCGATGAAAATCTCGCTTTCTTTTGACGCCGTGCCGTTGCCAATCGCGATTATATCGACATGGTGCCGGCGGATGAGCTCTTTGACGATCTTCTTTGCCTCGTCGACCTTCTCGAATGGCTTGGTCGGGTAAATCACCGCGGTTTCGAGCACTTTGCCGGTTGGGTCGACCACCGCGAGCTTGCAGCCCGTACGGTAGCCGGGGTCAAGCCCCATGACGGTTTTACCTTTGACCGGCGCGGCTAACAGCAGGTGCCGCAGGTTTTCTGAGAATATCTTTATCGCGCTCTCGCTCGCATTTTCAGTGAGCTGCGAGCGGATCTCGCGCTCAATCGACGGCGCGATTAGCCGCTCGTATGAGTCGATTGCAGCTTCGGCGACATGCACTGCCGCGGGGCTTTCTTTGTTTGTTATGATCTTCGACAAAAGGTAGTTTAAAATTATTTCTTTGTCAACTTTAATGCTGACGCTTACCGCCCCGCGGCTTTCAGCGCGGTTTAGGGCCAGCACGCGATGTTCCGGTATTTTGTATAGCTCTTCAAGGTAATCGTAATACATCGCGTAGGTGCCGTCAGGGTCGTCGCCGCTCTTTTTCGAGACAATAAAGCCGAGTTCATACGTGAGCGAGCGGATGTCTTTGCGGTACTCGGCATTATCTGAGATATCCTCGGCTATGATGTCGCGCGCGCCGGCGAATGCTTCCTCTACAGAGTTCACGCCTTTTTCGGGGTCGACGAACTTTTTTGCCAGCTCCTCGAGCGGCGGGTCGTAGCTTGGCTCTTGCATAATAAGCGCAAGTGCTAGATCCTCAAGCCCGCGCTCCCGAGCGACCGACGCGCGGGTCTTGCGCTTAGGCCTATACGGGCGGTAGATGTCCTCGATTTCGGTGAGCGTCACTGCCCGCTCAAGTTGCGAATCAATCTCGGGGGTGAGCTTGCCCTGCTCGGCGATTGCCGCGCGCACCTCTTCCCTGCGCTTATCAAGCGAGCGGAGGTAGGCAAGGCGTTCGGCGAGCTTGCGCAGCGTGGTGTCGTCGAGCGAGCCGGTTGCCTCTTTGCGGTAGCGCGCGATAAAAGGGATAGTGTTGCCTTCGTCAAGAAGCGCGACAGTGCGCTCGACACTGTCGCGCGGTATATTAAGCTCTTTTGTTAGCACATCTGTAATGTTCATGTCTTTTGCTCCACAGCGAGAGTCATTGGGTTGAGTTTATAAATTCAATAATGCCGGCCGCCACGCCCATGGCAAATTTCTCGCGCCATGCGTCGGATAAAAGGTTTTCCGCGTCGGCTGGGTTTGTTATAAACCCCATCTCAATTAAAGCCGAGGGTATCGGAAGCTTTTTGGTCACATAATACGCCTCGTATATATCCTTTGAAATAATAGGCACGTTGGCGCCTAGTGCCTCTCCTATCGATACAGAGAGTGTTTGGGCATAATAATCCGTGCCGGCTGCGGCTTTTTCGTATATGTAAATCCTCGTGCCGCCGACCGACGGGTCTTCGGCGTATGCGTCGCAGTGCAAAGAAATAAAAAGGTCGGTTTCCGGATGCGCGAGAACAAAATCTACGCGCTCAAATGGGTCAAGCGTGTATTGACCGGCGCCGCCAAGGCTTTCGGGGACGATGTCGTCATGTCGGGTCAAAATGACGCTTATCCCAGCTTCAATTAATATGTCCCGCAATTTTAGCCCGGCTGCAAGCGTTATGTCTTTTTCGGATGCATCGCCAATAGTATCGGGGCATACAGCGCCGGGGTCGTCATACCCATGCCCAGGGTCGATGCAGACTACAAAATTTTTGCCGCTGGCTTTTAGCGCGGGAAGGCCCGCGTTTTTATCCTTCTCCACGGCGGCGTGCGCTGAGTTTGATGGCGGCTCGGCGCTTATTTCGCCATTTTCGTTTGACGCCGCCGGGGCGCTGTATGCGGCGCTGCCAGCAAAAAGCGCAAAAGTTATTGCCAAAAGAAGCGCGGCGGCGACCGCCAGCGCGCCGATGAGCTTATATGCTGAATATGGAGAGGCAGGCTTAGGGTTTTCACCCGCGGCGTACCTACGATGGGGAGCTGTTGCTTTAGCCTTTCCCGCTGTGGCGGCAGGCGCGGCGACGTGTGACGGAGAATATGGCTGTTTTTGCATGCCGGTTTTTGTGCTGGTATGCTTATGCGGCTTGCCGGCGTTTTGCATTCCCGCGCCGCGCAGGGAGGCTTTTGCTGCCGCGGCTTGTCCATCGAAAGCTTTGGCTTTTGGGTGCCCTAACCTGCTTGAGCCATTTGGCGCTATAGAGCTAGGAGCGTGCGTGGAGGAGCTTATATTCATTTCGCCGGGGCTAATATTCGCGTGCCCGCCTTCCGGCGGGTTTGTAGGTGGGCAATCAAGCATTTTCATATTTGTTTTTAGTTAAGCTATAAAAATAAATGTAAAAACAGCGGGCAGCCTCAGAAATCTGAAGGCGTTCCCGCCGTAGGCTAGTACCAGGCGCAAGCGGATAAAAAGCTTTAGAAGTTTATCCTCGTGTTATCACCGTCGAGGCGCTTGATTTCCATCGGTATCTTGTTGTCTTCCGCAAAGTAGCGAAGCTTGCTCATGTATTTGCGGAAGTCGGGCTCTTGGTCCTCGCGGAGGATGATTGGCCCGGAAAGTTCGGTGGCTTCCGTGTCGACGTCGATTGTGATAACCTCGATAAGCTCCTTTTTCAGCCCGAAGAATTTTTTAACTTCCTGGTAATCGTATGTAATCATTTTGATGTGGCCGCTTTCAAGGCGGTACATCTTTTTGGTCTTCGGCTCGTTGTAGATAATATCGTTTTGATGTATAAGCAACGTTTCGTCCATCGCGGGCGCTCCCTTCGTTCAATAGAAATAAAACTATCATAATTAATGATAACATACCTTGTAATAATTGTCAAGCAAATATCTGTTGTTATTATATGTTTCAGCGCTGTTTTATATGGCTTGATTGCTAGGCTTACTGATGTTATAATGTATTAGCAAAATAAAGCTTTGGGGAAAGAGAAATGTCGGAGCTTGAAAACTATATTGCCGGATTATGTTGTGACGCAAAGGAGGCGTCTCGAAAGATAGTGGGGCTATCCACTGCCAAAAAGAATGCGGCGCTTTACCGCATTGCCGACACGCTTGAGCGTTCGGCGGGCGAGATTGAAAAAGCGAATGAAATTGACCTTGTAAACCCCGCTGTGCCACCGAAGATGCTCGACAGGCTCAAGCTTGGCGAGGACCGGGTGCGTGCTGTCGCCGCGGCGGTGCGCGAAGTCGCAGCTCTTCCTGACCCTGTCGGCGGTGGCGAACGCTGGGTGCGCCCGAATGGGCTTATAATAACGCGGGAGCGGGTGCCGCTCGGAGTGGTCGCGATTATATACGAAGCGCGCCCGAATGTGACGGTCGACGCGGCGTCGCTATGCATAAAGACCGGCAACGCCGTGGTGCTTCGCGGCGGCAAAGAAGCGATAAACACCAACCGTGTGCTTGTACGGCTGATGCGCGAGGCGCTTGAGGCGGAAGGGATACCCGCCGACGCCGTGTCGCTTGTCGACGACGTCACGCGCGAAGGGACGGCGATACTTATGCGGCAGCGGGGGCTTGTCGACGTGCTTATACCGCGCGGCGGAGCCTCGCTTATAAAAAGCGTTGTAGAGAACGCGAAAGTGCCGGTTATTGAAACCGGCGCGGGCAACTGCCACGTCTATATAGACAAATCCGCTGACATTGAGATGGCGGTGAAAATCGCGGCAAACGCAAAAGTTTCAAGGCCGTCGGTCTGCAACGCCGCTGAAACCTTGCTGGTGCATAAAGACGTAGCGCGCGAGTTTTTGCCGAAGTTTGCAGAGGCGGTCTCGCCGTGGAATGTCGAGCTGCGCGGCTGCGGGCGCACGCGCGAAATTCTCCCAGGCATCAAAGAGGCGACAGAAGAGGACTATTACACGGAATACAACGACTATATCCTCGCGGTAAAAGTCGTCGACAGCATAGACGAGGCGATAGCGCATATAAACAAGTACGGTACGATGCACAGCGAGGCAATTGTGACGCGCGAGCTTGAGGCGGCGGAAAAGTTCAGGCGCGAGGTCGACGCGGCGGCAGTGTATGTAAACGCATCGACGCGCTTTACCGACGGCGGTGAGTTCGGCTTCGGTGCGGAGATAGGAATATCGACTCAGAAACTGCATGCGCGCGGCCCGATGGGGCTTGCCGAGCTGACGACCGTCAAATATTACGTCTTAGGCAGCGGGCAGGTGCGCTAAAGCAACTATGCCGGAAATGCGGCAAAAATAAAAAGGGGATACATCCTTGCGATGTAATCCCTATTTTTATTTTGCGGCTATTGCCCCGTTTTACAAGCCATTCCCATTTTTCGGGGGCATTAGAGCGTATTTGCGGGCGTACTCGTTGTAGCGCTCGATAAATGCCAGGCTGCTGCTTTTTATGTCGCTGAGATAGCTGTGAAGCCCAAGGCTGTCTTTCTGGGTTTCAATAACGCAGCCCGCGATATTCGAGCAGTGGTCGGCGACCCGCTCGAGGCTGGTAAGTATGTCCGAGAGCACGAATCCCGCCGCGATAGAGCACTCGCCATGCTGCAACCGCACGATATGACGGGAGCGCAGCTGCTCGCGAAGCATGTCCACAACTTGCTCAAGCGGCTCGACGAGCGAGGCGGTATCGATGTCGTTATTAATAAATGCATTAATCGCGAGGTCGACAATCTCGGTGACGGCGGCGCATATGACCGAAAGCTCCTGTTTTGCGGCGTTCGAGAAAGCAATACCTTTTTCGCGGATTTCCTCTGCCGACTCGGTGAGGTCGACCGCGTGGTCGGATATTCTCTCGAGGTCGCCTATAAGGTGCAAAAGCTTTGCCGACTCGGTGTGGTCTTTGTCTGTAAGCGAGTGGGCGCTAAGCCGGACGAGGTATGTGCCGATTTTGTCTTCAAGGTCGTCGACCGACTGTTCATCCTTGCGCACATTAGCCGCGGTCTCGTGGTCATATGCTGTAAGCAGCGAAATTGCGGACTTTATGGAGCGCGCGGCTATGCTTGCCATCGACTCGGTGACGCTGCGGCAGCGGTCAATAGCTATGGAGGGAGTAGCCATTAGACGCTCGTCAAGCTCCTTTATTTGTTCGGGCGCAGAAGTTTCGGGCACAATTAAATGCGCTATTCGCGTGAGCAAGTTAGAGCCGGGCAGTATCAAGACACTAGTAAGAATATTAAACATTGTATGGACAAAAGCGATGCCAGCGGGGGTTGAGGCACGGTCGTAAAACGCAAAATCGAACATCGCGTTGGCGGCTGTGATGACTGAAAGCCAAATAACCGTGCCGAGAACGTTGAACGTAAGGTGCACGATCGCGGCGCGCTTGCCGTTTTTGTTTGCGCCAATCGACGCGAGCATCGCGGTCACGCATGTGCCGATGTTTTGCCCCATTATAATAGGAATCGCCACAGAGTAGGGGACTTGTCCGGTAGTCGAAAGCGCCTGCAGGATACCGACTGAGGCTGAGCTCGACTGGATGATCGCCGTGAATATCGCGCCTGCAAGAACGCCTAAAATCGGGTTTGAAAAAGCGATAAGGATATTGCGGAACTGTGGCACATCCCGCAGACCGGAAACTGCGCCGGACATGATCTCCATGCCGTACATCAGCGTCGCAAAGCTTAAAAGGATTATGCCAATGTCCTTTTTTTTGCCTGTTTTGAAAGCCATGTACATAATAAGGCCGATAAGCGCTAAAATGGGCGTAAACGAAGAGGGCTTTAAAAGGCTAATAAAGAAGCTGTCGCCCTTTATCCCGCTAAGGCTTAAAACCCACGCGGTGACGGTTGTGCCGAGGTTAGCGCCTATTATGACGTTAGTCGCTTGCGAGAGCGTCATAAGTCCCGAGTTGACAAAGCCGACGACCATAACGGTGGTAGCCGACGACGACTGGATTACTGATGTGACGCCAAGCCCCGTGAGAAACCCGGATATGCGGTTTCCTGTCAGCTTCGAAAGCAGCCTTTTTAGGCTTTTCCCGGCGCTTTTCTCAAGCGCCGAGCCCATGACCGACATGCCGAACAAAAAAAGGCAAAGCCCGCCAAGAAGAGTCAAAAAGTCGAAAAAGTCCATAAAAAATAGGTCCTCCAAGTTTTTCTGGCAAATTTCGAACCATAAGGCATTATACAACGCCGCCGTTAAATCCAAAATCATGGCGGCGTTAAATTAATTTAAAATTTCTCGAAATTTGTTAAATCTATGAAAATCATATCAGGGGCTGGTCGTTTATAATGAGCTTGAATTTCAGCCCGATCGCTTCTGAAGCATTGCGGCAGAGCAGCATCCTGTCGAGGAATATTTCAAAATAGTCCATGACGTTTCCGTAGCGCGTGTCTATAGTCAGCTTTAGGGTTATAGCGGTGCGCTCCTCGTTAATTTTTAGCTCGGAGCTTGTGACCGAGTAGTTGACGCGGTCGTGGATGTCGAAAGAAGCGATGTCATAATTGCGAACGCGTGTGCGTCGCACGTCGGATTTGTCAGCCAAAATCAGCGCTGCCGCAATAGGGCTTACAGGCTTGCCGGTGCCCTCATCGTGGTTGCCAATCGCCGAGACAATTTGGGCGATTTCATCAGGTGCCATGCCGAGATTATCGAGTATCCGAAACGCCATGACCGCACCGCTTTGTGAGTGGTCGACGCGGTTTATAAGATTGCCGATATCATGCAGGTGCGCCGCGATTTTGGCTAGCTCTATCGTGCGCTCGGGGAAGCATAGCGTCTTTAGAATATAGCCTGCGTTTTCTGCGACAATGCCGACATGCGCTAGGCTATGCTCGGTAAAGCCGAGCGCTTCCAGCGCCTCATCGGCGCGCTTTATATATGTGGTGATGTCGGGGTTATTTTTGATGTCCTCATATGTTATCATAGCTTCTACTTTTCAGTCCTGTTTTCATTGACACCGTCTTCAATAACGCTTTCGGGCGGGAATATGACCGTAAATTTCGAGCCGAATCCCGGCTCGCTTTCAAGCTCGACGCGCGCGCCATGGAACTGCGCGCCATGCTTGACAATCGAAAGCCCAAGCCCTGTGCCGCCTATGCTGGGGGATTGGCTTTTCTCTACGCGGTAGAACCGCTCAAACACTCGGTTTTGTAGCTCGTATGGGATGCCAACTCCGGTGTCTGATACCGATAGCTCCACTTCGCCATAAGAGCGTTTTATATTTATGGTAACCTCGCCACCGGGTTTGTTGTATTTTATAGCGTTATCGCATAGGCTGTAAATTATGTCGTTTAGTATGCTCCACACGCCTAAAATTTTTACATGCTCGCCTTGTAGGTTAAGGCTGACCGAGCGTTTTTGGGCTACCGGCTGCATATATTCTATAATTTCGTCACAAAGCTCGTAAAGGTCGACCGGCTCGCGTTCGGTGGAAGGCACTCCTTCATCGAGGCGTGAGAGCTTTATAATATCGTCGATAAGCGCAATAAGCCGTCGCGACTCGGAATAAATGTCCGAGGCGAACTCTCGTACTTTTTCGGGTGGCACAAAGCCTTCCTTAAGCAGCTCGGCAAATCCGGAGATAGAGGTGAGCGGCGTTTTAAGCTGGTGTGAAACATTGGCGGTGAACTCGCGGCGCAGCGCCTCGCGCTGCTCGCGTTCAGTTACGTCCATCGTAAGCAGCACCGCGCCGGCTACCTGCAGGTTCGACACGACAGGGCTTGCGATTACCTGAACGACTCGCCCGCCAATATCAACAAGCACTTCATTACGCTCTCCGGCAAGCGCGCAGTCGACGGCATCGCAAATCTGGGGCTTGCACCAGACGCGTGAGATTGTCTTTTCATCCGCGCGCGGATGCTCGCTTATCGCCACAAGCCCGCTGCGGTTGCATGAGAGGATCGTGCGGCGGTTGTCGACAAGGATAAAGCCCTCGCGCATGTTTTCTGTAATCGCAGCGAACTCGCGCTGCCGGCGGGACAGCTCGTCCATCTGGGCTCGAATCGTGCGCTGTTGGGAAAGCAGCGACTCAAGCAGAGGCAGCAGCTCGGGATAGACTTCCAGAGCGTCGGTTTTTTCTGGGTTAAGCTCGTATATAGGTTTTGTAATATCGTTAGCTAACCTTGACGCAAGCACTCCCGAGAGTGCAAGCGCTAAAAGAATCCCCAAAAATAAGGGTATTAGCGCTGTCGCTGACATTGAAAGGACCGAGTCTTGCGTCGTCGCGACACGCAGAACTCGGCCATCCGGTAGCCTTTTCGAATAATAAAGCGTGTTTTTTAACAGGGTGCTCGACATTCTGACGCATTCACCCGTGCCGCCACCTAGCGCTTCGCGTATTTCCTCTCGCGAGGCGTGGTTTTCCATTTTCGAGGGGTCTGCGGTGTTGTCGAAAAGCACTGTGCCGTCAGCCGCGACCAGCGTGACGCGCGAAGCGTGAGTGACAGTATTAATATAATCGTCGCCATAAGAGGAGAGGGCTGACGCTATCTGCTCAGCTTCGGCAGAGAGCCGCTCGAAAGCGAGCTTATGCGTGCTATAGTACATTATCCCGACAAAGAACAGCGTGCACGCTATGACAGCCGCAAGGCTTGCTAGAAATGCGTTCCGGAATATACGAAGGGTCAAGGCTTATCCCCCAATCTTATAGCCAAGCCCGCGGACAGTTTCGATAAGCGAACCGGCTTCGCCGAGCTTTGAGCGAAGCGAGCGGATGTGAACGTCGACAGTGCGGTTTTCGCGGGCAAACTCGCTTCCCCAAACTTTGTCCATTATAACGTCGCGCGTGAGCACAATGCCGCGATTTTCAAGGAGCAGGCAAAGCATCTCAAACTCTTTATAGGTTAGCGAAACCTCCTTGCCGTCTACCTTGACAATATGCTTTTCAGGGCATACATAAAGGGGGCCAGCGACATATTCTGTGCAGGAGCACTGCGACGGCTCGGCGCGGCGCAACACGGCGCGTACGCGAGCCACAAGCTCCATCATGCCAAAAGGCTTCGAGATAAAATCGTCTGCGCCAAAATCGAGCCCTATTACGCGGTCATACTCGGTGTTTTTCGCGGTAAGCATTATAACAGGCAGCTTTTTTGTTGCCGAAGCCGAGCGAAGACTTCGGAGGATGGAAAGCCCGTCCTCCTCGGGCAACATTATGTCAAGAAGCACAAGCGAAGGCATTTCTTTCTGCATTGCCTCCCAAAACTCGGAAGGCCTCTCGAATCCCTTGGCCTTAAACCCTTGGCTTTCGAGAGTGTAGACGACAAGCTTTCTAATACTATCGTCGTCTTCTACAAGGTAAATCATCGCTCTCCTCCAAGCTGATCGCCTTGTGCTAAAACAGGCGCATAAAAATTTTACCCGATTGATGTAAAAGGTGAAACCCAGCTATTGTTAAGACTATGTAAAACTTGAAAATTTATTTACCAAGTGCTCAATATCATTTTACCAAAAGAGGAGAGGCAAATCAATTATAATCGCAGTGGCTGGGGCAAAGGGGGTCTGCTTGACAAGAGTAGCCGGGTGTGATATCATTATAAGACATAATGAGAAAAGTCTTGCCGAAACTGCGGGGCGCCCAAATGAAAGCACCGAACATTTTATTTTTCGTATACGACCAGCAGCGATACGACTGTATTGGCGCGGCGGGGATATATCCCGTAAAAACGCCGAACATCGACGCGCTCGCGGCACGCGGCGCTTGGTTTGAGCGCGCGTATACCCCAATCCCGGTCTGCGCTCCGGCAAGGCAAGCGCTGTTTTCCGGCCGCCGGCCCGAGGAAAGCGGGGGGCTTTGGAACCCGCATATTGTTTTCCCGCTGCACGCGCAAATTGGCGGCTACAAGTGGACCTGCGCGCTTGCAGAGGCGGGCTATAAAACCTCGCTTGTCGGGCTTTGGGAGCTTGGCGGCTGTACGCCAGCCGATTTCGGCTTTGAGCAGCATATAAGCCGCGCGGAGCTCGCAAAAGAGCGCGAGGAGCATGTCGGTAAAGTCGGCTTTAAAAACGGGTATTTCGGCGAGAGCGACCCCGCGCCACTTGAATACAACAACACGCACATCACGGCTCGGCGCGCGATAGAGGAGCTTCGGCGGCTGCACGAGAGCGGCAGCCCGTGGCTGCTTTTTGTCGATTGCCCGGAGCCGCATCTGCCCTGCCGCCCCTCGGCGCCGTTCGACACAATGTACGACCCGGCTGAGGTGCCAAAATGGGCGGGATTCGACGAAGATTTTGAAGGCAAGCCCTATATAAGGAGACAGCAGCTTTATAATTGGGGGCTTGAGGGCAGAAGCTGGGAAGAGTGGTCGAAGACCGTCGCGCTTTATTACGGCATGGTCTCGCAGTGTGACGACGCTATTGGCAGTGTTCTAGCGGAGCTCGACCGGCTCGGCGAGCGCGAGAATACGATTATAGTTTACACTTCCGACCACGGTGACATGTGCGGCTCGCACCGGCTTATTGACAAGCATTACAATATGTACGACGACCTAGTGCGCGTGCCGCTGATAATCTCATGGAAAGGACATATCGAACCGCGCAGGGTCGGAGGGTTTTCGCACGGCTGCCTTGATGTTGGCCCGACGCTATTGGGGCTTGTCGGCATCGAGTACCCTGAAGGCGCGTTCCACGGCGCAGATCTATCGCGCGCGCTGCTACAGGGGTGCGACACAGGTCTCTCTTATGCGGTATCAACATATAACGGGCAGCAGTTCGGGCTATTCTGCGAGCGCATGATAACTGACGGCAAGCTAAAATACGTGTGGAATTTAACCGATATAGACGAGCTATACGACCTGGAGCTTGACCCCGGCGAACTTGTAAACCGGATAAACGACGACTCGTATGCCGAAAGGGTAAAAGAGCTGCGGCTTATGCTTTACGAGGAACTGCGGCGCTGCGGCGACCCGATAATAGGCTGGACGGCGCACCAGCTGACCGAAGGCAAAAAATTGCGCGGCCGGGGTATATATACAATATAACCGCGAAGAATTTTCTAAAGGGCATATCGGATGATCGAAAGGCGCGGAAAACAAAATAGCGGCGCTCCGCGCCCATCGGGAGCGGCCCGGGGCGCATCGGGCGCTCCCGTAATTTCTTCATATGGCCGCCCCGCCGCGAGGAATGCGGGCGGTATGCCAGCATCGGCACCTCCAAAAAACATTAATGCAAAACCCCGGACACCCGGACAGCGGCATGCGTCAAAAAAAGGCGCCAATCCGCCGAACGCAGTAAAAAACCGGGCACAGCCAGCAGGAAAGCCTCCGGTAAAAAAGCAAGCCGCGGCGGCGGGTAAGGGTATGGCTCAGCCCGTGAGCCCGGTTCCCACGGGCAGTCGGGCGGCGCCGCCCAAAGCCCAAGCCCGCGTTGCCGTATCTGCGAAGAAAAAAGCTGCGGGCCGGAAAGCCGGTGCAAAAAAAGCGGCGAGAAAGCTTCGCCCGGAGACTGCGGCGCAGCGGAGAAAGGACATAAACTCGCGGCGTGGCGTCACTCCCGAGCAGCTTGAGTTCATGCGCCGTCGCAGGGAGATTAAGCGCTATTATGTAAAAAAACGCCGCATTTCAGCGATAACTCTGCTGCTCACGCGTTTTACTGCGCTAGTAATAATATATGTAGTGCTTTTTGCGCTCTCATCCGGGCTTTTTGCACTGAACCTGGTCGTTGCCCGCCCGCCGCACGGCGAGGACGTGGTATACCAGCTCGGTGAAAACAAATACGACACCACCTACAAAGTTGAAACGCTTAAATACGGCGAGAGGATAAAGGACGGGCAGGTTTACCTAAACTTTACGGAAATTGCCGAGTACCTTGATTTTATAACAATTGGCGACCTTTCAAGGCTAAGGTACCTTACAAATTATTCCGGCGGTGAAGAAGTCGTTTTCGAGGTTGGAACTACGGCGGTGACAGTAAACGGCAATATGACGAGAATGCCCGCGCCTTCTTATTACGAGTCCGGCGCGCTTTATGTCCCTCTAGATTTTGTAGAAACTTATATAAGAGGGATTTCTGTCGGTGTAAATGAGAAGAACGGTAGGCTTGTGTTGTACAGGGAATATACGCTTAATACGAAAAACGAGAAAATATACAGCGATATAACCTTTACGCTTAAGCCTCAGACCCCGATTGAGCATATAGACGAAAACACCCTTCCGGTCGACATTAAGCTTGCTACCGAACCGTCGCGCCGTCCGCAGCAGCCGGACACAGGCTCGGCGCAGGATGAAACCCGGACTGAGTAAAGTAAGCGAGGTGAAAAAATGCTTGAAGAGAAAAAAATGCTGCCTGTCGCGATCGGCTGCGACCACGGCGCATATGAGCTAAAAGAGCAGCTTAGGCTGCACCTTGAAGAGAAGGGGATACCCTATATCGATTTTGGCACCTTTTCGCCCGAGTCGGTGCATTACCCGATATATGCCGACGCGGTGTGCAAGGCAATCCAGCGCGGCGAGTGCGAGCGCGGCATTTTGCTTTGCAGCACGGGCATAGGCATGAGCATTGCGGCGAACAAGCACCGGGGCATCCGCGCGGCGGTTTGCAGCGATACCTACAGCGCGCGCTTTACAAGGCTGCACAACGACTCGAACGTCCTTTGCCTTGGAGCGCTGGTAGTTGGCCGCGGGCTCGCGTTTGATATTGTCGACGCCTTCCTCTCCACAGAGTTTGAGGGGGGCCGGCATGCCGTGCGCGTGAATATGATAAACGAGCTTGAAAAATCTTGGGAAAAAGAGCCCACCGACGACGCGCCGGCCTGCTCCAGAGAGCCGAGCTAAGACGGCAGCAATCCCCTTAAATAATTGCCCGAGCGGCGCAAAGCTGCATATAATAAATGAGGTTTTGCGCGCCACCTTCGCGCCCCTCCGTTCGGCCGATGTGGCGCGCTTATTTTGGGTAAAACCCCGGTTGACTGATGCGGCCCGCCCGCTTGTGCGGCGTTGCGCGAGGCGGGTTTGCGATTTTTTTGGGCAAAATTTTGCGGGGAAGGTATAAAATCGGGAAAAAGCGGTAAGCTATATGTCCATAGAGCACACAAAAAATTTCGCCCTAATGTAAATTATTGTGGATGACGAAAAAATTTTAAAAACTACTTGAAATTATAATAATTTTGTATTATAATAGAAAAGCTTGATATGCGATGAAGCGGGAGGTTGCCCGGTGGCACATGCTGGAGCTTTCTTGGCATGTGCCTGGCTGTTATGAGCCGGCTGGGGGAATTTCCGTGGAGTATGTCCGGACGGCGCGAAGCCGACTGCATAGGGCAGTCTGCCGCGTTAAGACGGGCGAAGGACCGTGATCCCGCGCGTCGGGTGCTTGGTTGCGCGCGCTAAATGGCAGCCGCGCTCGGAGCTATCCTCCGGTAAACGGGCGGATTTCCCCGTGCGGTGTCGCCTATATGGCGCCCGCGTCGAAAGGCGCGGCGTTATTTTAATGCAGGGCAAAGAAACACCCGGGCGAGTGTAGAGACGTCCCGCCCCGAAAATTATCTTTGGAAATAATTTAAGGAGGCAACCAAGTGGCAGTCAAAGAAAAGCTGAGGATCAAACTGAAAAGCTATGACCACGTCCTTATCGATCAGGCGTGCGAGAAGATTGTCGAGACCGCAAAGCGCCACGGCGCTTCGGTTTCGGGGCCGATCCCGCTGCCGACCGAGAAGGAAATCATAACGATCCTCCGCGCGGTCCACAAGTATAAGGACAGCCGTGAGCAGTTTGAACTGCGCACCCATAAGAGGCTTATCGACATCATTAGGCCTAACCAGAGGACAATTGACGCGCTTATGGGCATCGAGCTCCCTGCCGGCGTTGAAATAGAGCTTAAGCTCTAATCGGCCGCGCGCCGGAATCGGCAAGCAAATTTCTTGCCGAAGGGAGAGCTCTAGGCCGCCCCTGGCGGGCCTAGGGGAAAGCAGCTTTATGGCTGCGATTTATTTAATATGGCCGAAAGAAATTGTCATGTCGGATGATGCGGACGAATGTGCTTTCGCAAAACGGCAACAGGCGGGTACGCGTCGCGCAGTCCGACCAATAACAATAGTGGAAGGAAAACCGAGATGAAGAAAGGCATTATCGGCAGAAAAGTCGGCATGACCCAGATTTTTGACGAAAAAGGGAACGTTATCCCGGTAACCGTCATCGAAGCGGGTCCTTGCATCGTATCGCAGGTTAAAACGGTCGAAAACGACGGCTATAACGCAATCCAGCTTGGATTTGTTGATGTTGCCGAAAAGAAGCTTAACAAGCCGGAGCTCGGCCACTTTAAGAAAGCCGGGCTGGCACCCAAAAAGCACCTGAAAGAATTCAGGCTCGAGGACATTTCCGGTTATAAAGTGGGCGATACCGTCACCGTGGATATCTTTACCGTCGGTGAAAAGGTCGACGTTACCGGAATTACAAAGGGCCGCGGATTCTCCGGTGTTATCAAGAGATGGAACGCGCACAGACTGAAAATGACACACGGCACCGGTCCCGTACACAGACAGGTAGGTTCGATGGGCGCAAACTCTGACCCGTCCAGAGTTTTCAAAAACAAGAAAATGCCCGGACAGTACGGCAACGAGCGTGTCACCGTGCTCAACCTCACAGTCGCCAAGATCGATCCCGAACACAATCTGCTCGCGGTGAAAGGCGCCGTTCCCGGAGCACGCGGCGGAATCGTGTTCATCCGCGACGCGGTCAAGGCGTAAGGACAAGGAGGATTATGCGATGCCAACTTTAAAAGTAGTTGATATGGCGGGTAAAGAAGTCGGCGACATTTCGCTGTCGGACTATGTGTTCGGCATCGAGCCCAACGCCGCGGTTCTACATGCCGCTGTCAGGGCTTATCTTATGAATCAAAGACAGGGTACGCACTCCACGCTGACCCGCTCCGAAGTTTCGGGCGGCGGCAGGAAGCCCTGGAGGCAGAAGGGTACCGGCAGAGCGCGCCAAGGCTCAATCCGCGCGCCCCAGTGGACCCATGGCGGTATCGCGCATGGCCCCAAGCCGCGCAGCTACCGCATCACGCTGAACAAGAAGGTTCGCCGCCTTGCGATGCGCAGCGCGCTTTCGGCAAAGGTAGCCGGCGGCGAGATAGTCGTTGTAGACGCCATAAAGACAAACGAGTTTAAGACGAAGACGATGGTCGCCATGCTGCGTGCGCTTGGCGCCGAGGACAAAAAAGCGCTTGTGGTGATCCCCGAACCCGATGAGAAGGTCATCGCGAGCCTGCGCAATATCGAGGGCGTAAAGATAGCCCTACCCGGCACGCTTAACACATACGACATTCTCAATTGCGACAAGTTCATTGTATCTGAAGCGGCAGCGCGTAAGATAGAGGAGGTGTACGCAGAATGAAAACGCCCCAGGATATAATCATCCGCCCGGTGATAACCGAGGCGTCGATGGAAATGACGGAAAATAAGAAGTACGTTTTCCGCGTACACCCCGACGCGAACAAGCCCGAGATCGCGGACGCGATCGAAAAGCTGTTCGGCGTTAAAGTCAAATCGGTCAACACGATGGTAGTAAAGGGCAAGCCCAGGCGCGTCAGATATGCTCAGGGGTACACTTCAACGTGGAAAAAGGCTATCGTGACGCTGACCGAAGATTCGAAACCGATCGAGTTCTTCGAGGGCATGAGATAAGGAGGGACAGAGATGGCAGCTATTAAGTACAAGCCCACAACCCCGGGCCGGCGAAACATGGCGGTCCCGTCCTTTGACGAGATAACCAAATTCACCCCTGAGAAGAGCCTGCTCACGGTTAAAAAGAAAAAAGCCGGCCGCAACAATACCGGCCGCATAACCGTCCGTCATCGCGGCGGCGGCAACCGTAAGAAATACCGCATCATCGATTTCAAGCGAGATGTAGTCGGCCAGAAGGCTACCGTTATCGGTATCGAGTACGATCCCAACCGCACAGCCTATATTGCGCTTTTGCAGTACGAAAACGGCGAGAAGAGATATATAATCGCCCCCTCGGGCCTGACCGACGGAATGACGGTCACCTCGGGGCCCGACGCCGACATCAAGGTAGGCAACACCCTGCCGCTTGCGAATATCCCGGTCGGCACATTTATTCACAATATAGAGCTTTATCCCGGCAAGGGCGGCCAGCTTGTCCGCGCAGCGGGCACAATGGCGCAGCTGCTCGGCAAGGAGAACGGCATGGCCCAGATACGCCTGCCCTCCGGCGAGGTGCGCCTTGTGCGGCTTGACTGCCGCGCGACAATCGGTCAGGTGGGCAACATCGAGCATGACACCGTCAAGCTCGGTAAAGCTGGTAAGACACGCCATCGCGGTATCAGGCCGACGGTGCGCGGCTCGGCGATGAACCCCTGCGACCATCCGCACGGCGGCGGCGAAGGCAAATCGCCCATCGGTATGCCTGGCCCGGTCACACCGTGGGGCAAACCGACACTGGGATACAAGACACGCGACAAGAAGGCTCGCACCAATAAATTTATAATTAAACGCAGGAACGGCTGATAAGGAGGCTTAAAGCAGAATGGGCAGAAGTCTTAAAAAGGGACCGTACGTCGACCCCAAGCTGTTCAAACGCATCGTGGAAATGAACGAGAAGAACGAGAAAAAGGTTATCAAGACGTGGTCGAGAGCCTCCACGATATTCCCGGAATTTGTCGGGCACACCATAGCCGTTCATGACGGCCGCAAGCATGTACCGGTGTATGTCACCGAGGAGATGGTCGGCCACAAACTCGGTGAATTCGCCCCAACTCGCCTGTTCCGCGGACACTCGGGGTCGAAGACTTCGAACACCGAGAAGTGATAGCAGGAGGTTATATAGGCAATGAAAGCAGCGGCATATTTAAAGTATGCGCGTATAACTCCCCGTAAGGTGCAGGTCGTCCTCGATCTGATCCGCAAGAAAGATGTCGGCGAGGCAATGGCAATACTGAAGAACACCCCCAAAAGGGCGTCGGAATATCTTATAAAATTGCTTGGCAGCGCGGTGGCGAATGCCGAGAACAATTTTGGCATGGATACATCGAAGCTGTATGTGGCCGAATGCTACGTTACCCCAGGCCCGACACTTAAACGCTACAGACCCAGAGCAAGGGGAAGCGCGGCGCGCATACTGAAGCGCACCAGCCACGTGACGCTTGTGGTCGCCGAGAAGGAGTAAGGAGGAGAGCGCACTCAATGGGTCAGAAGGTTAATCCGCACGGCCTCCGGGTCGGCATTATCAGAGACTGGGACTCCAGGTGGTATGTAAAAGACGCCGAGTTCGGCGACACACTGGTTTCCGACTATAAGGTGAGAAGATTTCTGAAGGAACAGCTGCATTCGGCAGGCGTTCCGAAGTTTGAAATAGAGCGCGATCCGCAGCGCGTCCGCGTGTTCATCCATTGCGCGAAACCCGGCATGGTAATCGGCCGCGGCGGCGCCGAGATCGAAAAGCTCAAAGCGACGCTTGAAGGCATGGTCGGCAAGCCCGTGTCGGTCAATGTTTACGAGATTAAAAGCCCCGATCTCAACGCGCAGCTTGTGGCGGAGAGCATCGCTTCGCAGATAGAGCGCCGCGTGTCGTTCCGCCGCGCGATGAAGCAGGCTATCAGCCGCACGATGAGACTGGGCGCAAAAGGTATAAAGGTAATGGTCTCGGGCCGTCTGAACGGCGCGGAAATTGCCCGTAGCGAGCATTACCATGAGGGCACCATACCGCTTCAGACTCTGCGCGCCGACATCGACTACGGATTCTGGGAAGCCAGCACGACATACGGCAAAATCGGCGTGAAGGTATGGATTTATAAAGGCGAAGTATTGCAGGATACCGGCAAAAAGCGCCGCTTCGTCGAGACAATGCCACAGCAGCAGAAGCAGTCTGGTCGCGGCGGACGCCGCGGTTCGGGCCGTGGAGGCTATCAGGGCGGCAGCGCCCGCGCGGGCGGACGTGCCGGTGGCTCACCAAAGGGTCGCGGGCGTACAGGCGGCCAGGGCGGCCGTAATCAGGCTGCCGATAGAGGCAATGCCCCGGCGCCCCAAACCAAGGATAATCCCCAAAAGGGAGGCGACGCATAATGTTAATGCCTAAGAGAACAAAATACAGACGCGTGCAGCGCGGCCGCATGAAGGGCAAAGCGACGCGCGGGAATAAGATAGCGTACGGCGAGTATGGCCTGATGGCGCTTGAGCCCGCGTGGATCACCAGCAACCAGATAGAGGCGGCGCGTATCGCGATGACGCGCTATATAAAGCGCGGCGGCCAGGTTTGGGTTAAGATATTCCCCGACAAGCCGGTAACGGAGAAGCCCGCCGAAACCCGAATGGGTTCCGGTAAAGGCTCGCCCGAGTACTGGGTCGCCGTCGTCAAGCCCGGCAGAATAATGTTTGAGATGGCCGGAATCTCTGAAGAGGACGCAAGAGAGGCTATGCGCCTTGCATCACATAAATTGCCGATTAAGTGCAAGTTTGTGAAGAAGGAAAGCATGGCGACCGGCACCGAAGAGGAGGTATAAGCTGTGAAAGCAAAAGAAATACGCGAGATGAGTCTCGCCGAACTCGACAGCAAGCTCAAAGAGCTGAAGTCCGAGCTGCTTAACCTCCGCTTTCAGCTTGCGATAAATCAGCTTGACAACCCCCATAAGATAAAAGAAACCAAGCGTGATATCGCTCGAGTGATGACAGTCATTCGCGAGAAGAAGAACGCTTGACGGGAGGTATAGGACAGTAAATGGAAGAGAGAAAAGCCGAGTCCCGTCCGATGCGCAAGACTCGTGTCGGCAAGGTAGTAAGCAATAAAATGGACAAAACCGCCGTTGTGGCAATCACCGACCACGTCAAGCATAAAAAATACGGAAAAGTCATCAAGCGCACCGTCAAGATCCATGTGCACGACGAGAACAACGAGTGCAATGTTGGCGACACCGTTTATGTGATGGAAACCAGGCCGCTTTCGAAGACCAAGAGATGGCGCCTTGTCTCCATCATAGAAAAGGCCAAGTAAGGGGAGGACCACATGATACAGCAACAGTCATACCTTAAGGTAGCCGACAATACCGGCGCCAAGGAACTGATGTGCATCCGCGTGCTTGGCGGCACCGGCAGGCGCTATGCGAATATCGGCGATATAATCGTGGCGTCGGTTAAGAAGGCCGTCCCCGGCGGCCAGGTCAAAAAGGGTGATGTCGTGCGCGCGGTTATAGTTCGTACCAAGAAGGGCGTAAGGCGCCCCGACGGCTCGTATATAAAGTTTGACGACAACGCAGCCGTTATAATTGAGCCGGACCTAAATCCGAGCGGCACCCGTATTTTTGGACCGGTAGCAAGGGAACTCCGTGAGAAGAATTTTCTTAAAATTCTCTCACTGGCTCCCGAAGTACTGTAAGTCGGGAGGCAATGAGTGAAACATGGCAAATAAACTTCACATTCGCCGGGATGACGAAGTCATTGTCATCTCGGGAGATGATAAAGGAAAGCGTGGTAAGGTGCTCGAGGTTTCCCCTAAAGAGGGCAAGGTAATCGTCCAGGGGGTAAATATCGTCAGCCGCCACCTCAGGCCCCGCAGGCAGGGTGAAGCCGGCGGTATAGTTAAGGTCGAAGCTCCTATGTATGCTTGCAAAGTGATGCTTTACTGCTCCAAGTGCAACAAGGGCGTTCGCGCCAAGGCCGGCACCAACTCCAAGGGCGAAAAAATCAGAGTCTGCGCCAAATGCGGCGCGGAGCTGTAAGACGGAGGCGAAATTAATGGCAAGGCTTAAGGAATATTACAAAAACGAAGTCGCCCCCGCACTTATGAAGCGTTTTGGTTACAAAAACGTAATGCAGATTCCAAGACTTGAAAAAGTCGTGCTGAATGTCGGTGCAGGCGATGCTAAGGATAACCCCAAGGTTATAGACAACGTCATAAACGAACTTACTCTCATCGCCGGCCAGAAGGCTGTTCCGACCGTTGCGAAGAAGTCGATAGCGAACTTCAAGGTCCGTCAGGGTATGAAAATCGGCGTTAAGGTTACGCTTCGCGGCGAACGCATGTATGAGTTTATCGACAAGCTTTTCAACTTCGCGCTGCCCAAAGTCCGCGACTTTAAAGGTATTAACCCTAACGGATTCGACGGCAGGGGCAACTACTCGCTGGGGCTGAAAGAACAGCTGATATTCCCCGAAATCGATTATGATAAAGTGGAAAAGATCCGCGGGATGAACATTACATTTGTCACCACGGCTCGCACTGACGAAGAGGCGAGAGAGCTTCTGTCCCTGCTGGGCGCACCCTTCGCAAAATAAGGAGGAATAACCAAGTGGCCAGGAAAGCACTTATTATAAAGCAGCAGCGTCCTCAGAAATATTCGACCCGTTATTATAACCGCTGCAAGATATGCGGACGTCCGCATGCATATCTGCGGAAATTCGGTATATGCCGTATCTGCTTCCGCAACCTTGCATATAGGGGCGAGATACCGGGCGTAAGAAAGGCGTCGTGGTGAGTGCTGCGAGGAGCGGCTAAAAGCCGCATAGCAGTAGCCACATAGAAGGAGGAGAATGGTACAATGACAGACGTTATAGCGGATATGCTGACCCGGATCAGAAACGCGAACAACGCCAGGCACGAAACGGTCGATATCCCCGCGTCGAACGTGAAGAAGGCTATTGCCGACATCCTCGTCGCCGAAGGATATATAAAGGGTTACACCCTTATCGAGGACGGCAAGCAGGGCGTTATCCGAATAACGCTTAAATATATAGGCAAACAGAAAGTTATCCAGGGGTTGCGCAGGGTTTCAAAGCCCGGCCTGCGCGTGTATACCAGCTGCGCGGATATCCCCCGTGTAATGAACGGCCTGGGCATCGCGATTCTGTCTACCCCCAAAGGAATAATGACCGACGCTCGGGCACGCAAGGAGAACGTGGGCGGCGAAGTGCTCGCCTTCGTTTGGTAAGCGGGAGGAGATAGACTATGTCCAGAATAGGTAACAAGCCGATCACAATACCGGCTGGTGTTGACGTGACGATCGGCGAAGGAAACTTTGTAACTGTCAAAGGGCCGCTGGGCACGCTGAGCCAGCAGCTCTCGCCGAAGATGAAAATAGAGAAGGAAGGCTCGACCATAAGGATCGTCACGCCTTCCCTTGAGAAAGAATACAATTCCCTTCATGGGCTCACCCGCACGCTGCTCAACAATATGGTTGTCGGCGTGACAGAGGGCTATGCAAAACAGCTTGAGATCGTCGGAGTCGGCTACCGCGCCGTGAAAAACGGCAAAACTCTGACGCTCTCGCTCGGATACTCGCATCCGATCGTTTTCGAGGAAGGGAACGGCATCACTTTCGAGGTGCCCAACCCCAACACGATAATTGTAAAGGGAATTGATAAGCAGATAGTCGGCGAAATCGCCGCCCAAATCCGCCGCAAACGTCCGCCGGAACCCTACCTTGGTAAAGGTGTCAGATATGCCGGCGAGCACATTCGCCGTAAGTCGGGCAAGGCCGGTAAATAAGGAAAGGAGTAGAGCAGCATGTTTATCAGAGAAGACTCCAACGCCCGGCGCAAGAGAAGACACGCCCGGGTCAGGGCTAAGATATTCGGCACTCCGGAACGCCCGCGCCTTTGCGTTTACCGTTCCGCGAGGCATATCCAGGTCCAGATCATCGACGATACCAAAGGTGTTACTCTGGTTTCGGCATCAACATACGGAAATCAGTTCCCCGGATACGGCGGGAACAAAGCCGCTGCGCGTGAGATTGGCAAACTCATTGCAAAGCGCGCGCTCGAAGCCGGCATAACCACCGTGGTATTCGACCGCGGAGGGTATCTCTACCACGGGCGCGTTAAAGAGCTCGCCGAAGGTGCCCGCGAGGGCGGACTTAAATTCTAAGCCTACCATGATATAATAAAAAACAAAAATTCCAAACAGTTTGAAAGGATTTCAAATGGCAGAGAGAATAGACGCGTCGACGCTTGATCTTCAGGAAAAACTGGTATCGATCAATAGCGTTTCGAAAACCGTCAAGGGCGGTCGCATTAAGCGGTTTACCGCCCTCATGGTAGTTGGCGATGGCAACGGCCATGTTGGCTATGGCCTTGGCAAAGCAAGCGAAGTCCCCGAAGCTATCCGCAAGGGAATCGAGGACGCAAAGAAGAATATGATAAAAGTTTCCCTCCAGGGAAGCACCATTCCTCACGAAGTTGTCGGCGAGTTCGGTGCCGGAAGAGTCCTTCTGAAGCCAGCTTCCGAAGGTACGGGCATCATCGCCGGAGGCAGCGTTCGTAAGGTACTCGAGGTTGCGGGCATCCGCAACATACGTGCAAAATGCCTCCGTTCGACAAACCCCATCAACGTGGTTAAAGCTACTTTCGAGGGCCTGCGTGCTTTGCGTACGCCGGAGGAAGTCACGAGGATGAGGGGTATTTCTTCCCAGTCGGTGCGCGGCAAAACTGACAGTGCACCTACGGAATGAGAAAGGCGGCATGACATACTATGGCTAAATTGAAAATTACTCTGGTAAGGAGCCTTATCAAGGCGCTTCCCAAACAGAAGGCAAATGCAGAGGCGCTTGGGCTGCGTAAAATCGGAGATATAACGATCCAAAACGACGACGGTAGCACCTGGGGCAAGGTAAAGGTGTTGTCCCATCTTGTTAAAGTCGAACCTGTCTCCGACGAAAAGTAAGGCTAAGGAGGAAACGGAATGAAACTCCATGAACTTTCGCCGGCCCCCGGTTCCGTAAGGAAAGCGTGGCGCAAAGGCAGAGGCATCGGATCCGGCAACGGTAAAACCGCCGGCAGAGGTCATAAAGGCCAAAACGCTCGGTCGGGCGGCGGTGTTCGTGTCGGCTTTGAGGGCGGCCAGCTCCCGCTCTACAGAAGGCTTCCTAAGAGGGGCTTTAACAACAAGTTATTTAGAAAAGAATACGCAATTATAAATGTCGCAGCGCTTAACCGCTTTGAGGACGGCGCCGTCATTGATTATGACAAGCTGCTTGAGTGCGGGCTTGTTAAAAGGGCCAAAGACGGGCTTAAAGTTTTGGGTAACGGAGAGATAACAAGGAAATTGACGGTTCGCGCCTCGGTTTTCTCGGCGGCCGCCAAGGAGAAGATCGAAGCGGCGGGCGGTACCTGCGAGGTGATCTGAGTGTTTAAAACATTCATCGATGCCTGGAAAATACCTGACCTACGCAAGAGGATGCTGTTTGTAATATTCATACTCATCCTCTATAGATTCGGCGCGGTCATACCAGTGCCGTTTATAAGCTCCGATATGCTCAACTATATGCTGAGCTTCTCGGAAGGCTCGATGTTCCAGTACCTGAACATCCTTTCCGGTCAGGCATTTTCCAGAGCGACACTGTTTGCCCTGTCTATAACCCCGTATATTAACGCATCGATTATAATGCAGCTTCTCACGGTCGCTATTCCGGCGCTTGAGAACCTGCAGAAATCGGGTGAGGAAGGCAGAAAGAAAATCACTCAGATCACCCGCTACGTCACCGTAGCGCTCGGTCTTATAACATCGTACGGCTATTATATGTACATGCGCAATATGGGCGTTTTGACAAATTACGGCGTGTTCGCCGCGATTGTCATTATCGCTTGCTATTCCGCAGGTACTGCGCTTATAATGTGGATGGCTGAGAAAATCAACGAAAACGGTATTGGCAACGGTATCTCGATGATACTCTTTGCCAACATCGTTTCGGGCATGTTCTCCGTGATCGGAGGTTTTATTGACCTGGCAAGGCGTGGTGTTTGGGGCATAATCCTGAGCATCATTGCTGCGATTGGGTCGGTACTCATTGTCACGTTCGTTGTGTTTATCACCAACAGCGAACGCCGGCTGCCCGTCCAGTATGCAAAACGCGTCGTGGGACGCAGGATGTACGGCGGTCAGAGCTCGAACCTGCCTTTGAAGCTCAACATGTCGGGAGTTATGCCGATAATCTTCGCAAACTCGATTGTCGCGCTCCCATCGACTATCGCGATTTTGTTCCCGGCGCCGAAAGAAGGCACCTTCTGGTATGGGTTCCTTGAGTTCTTCTCGTATAGGTCCTGGTTCTACGCATTGTTGTTCTTTGTCCTTATAATACTCTTCTCGTTCTTCTACACATCGATTTCATTCAACCCGGTCGAGATAGCGAATAACCTCAAGTCCAACGGTGGTTTTATCCCGGGCATCCGTCCCGGCAAGCCCACGGCGGACTATATTACCAAGATTTTGAACAGGATAACCTTAATAGGCGCAATTTTCCTCGCCGTCATTGCAGTGCTGCCGCTCATCGTCAACCTGGCGTCGAATTTCGCGCTCGGCGCTATAGCGTTCAGCGGCTCGTCACTGCTGATAGTTGTGGGCGTCGTGCTTGAAACAGCGCGCGAGATCGAGGCACAGATGACATTGCGTCACTACAAAGGCTTTCTTGAATAATGGCAAGTGGTAATAATAAGATGAGGATTATATTTTTGGGCGCTCCGGGCGCGGGCAAAGGGACCCAGTCCGAGATTATCAGCGAAAAATTTGGGATTCCTGCGGTTTCGACCGGCGCAATAATCCGCGCCGCGATAAAAAACGGAACCGAGATGGGCAAGCTTGCGAAAGAATACGCGGATAAGGGCGCATTGGTACCCGACGACGTGGTTATAGGCATTATCCGCGAGCGTTTGGAGCAGGAAGACTGCAAGAAAGGCGGATATATTCTTGACGGATTCCCCCGCACCGTTCCGCAGGCTGAAGCGCTTGACCAGATGGGAATCGAAATCGATGTGGTAATAAGCATCGAAGTTCCCGACGAAGAAATAGTCGAGCGTATGTCGGGCCGCAGGGTGTGCGAAAAATGCGGCGCGACATACCATGTTGTTTACAACCCCAGCGGGGACGGTTCCACATGCGACAAGTGCGGCGGTAATTTAACCGTCCGCCACGACGATACTCCAGAGGTTGTGCTCGACAGGCTGCGCGTATATCATGAGCAGACCGAGCCGCTTAAGGAGTATTATCGGAAGACCGGCAAGCTGAGGACAGTCCGTGGCCAGAAGGAGCTTGCGGACACGACCAAGCTTGTTATGGCCGTGCTTGCGGAAATCTTCCCCGAAGCAGCGGCACAAGACCGCGGCTGATATTTATGATACAAATAAAAAACGCGGAGCAGCTAAAAACAATGCGAGCGGCCGGCAGGATAGCGGCGGAAGCGCTTGCTCTTGCCGGCGAAGCAGTGCGCGAAGGGATTACGACCAAGCACCTTGACACGATAATTCGAGCGCACATCGAAAAGTGCGGCGCGACACCGTCGTTTCTGGGCTACTCAGGCTTCCCCGGCAGCGCCTGCATCTCCATCAATGATGAGGTTATACACGGGATACCGTCGGAGGAGCGCAGGCTGAAGGAAGGCGACATCGTCAAGATAGACGTCGGTGCGTATTATAAAGGTTTTCACGGCGACTGCGCGGCCACCTTTGGTGTCGGAAAGATATCGAAGGAGGCAGAGACGCTAATTACGGCTACGCGCGAAAGCTTTTTTCGCGGAATAGCGCAAGCAAAGCCGGGAAACCGCATCGGCGACATCGGATCGGCTATCGAAAGCTACCTTATAACTTTCGGTTTTAGCGTAATTCGCAAATATGTAGGTCACGGCGTGGGCGCCCAGCTCCACGAGGCCCCGGACGTGCCGAATTACGGTACTCCGGGCCGTGGCCCTAGGATTTTCGCCGGCCAGACCCTTGCGATTGAGCCAATGGTAAGCGCCGGCGGGTACGAAGTTTACGAGGCCGATGACGGATGGACTGTTCGTACGGTCGACCACTCACTGACCGCTCACTACGAGCACTCCGTGGCAATAACCGAAGAGGGCGTAATTATACTCACTCGGCTGGGTGACGATATGGAGCCATATGACGGGAATGCGGACGGATTGCGATAAGCGGCACGAGATCTCGCGGGGGGATTTTGTAATCTCGCTCGCGGGCCGCGATCAGGGCAGGATATTTATCGTTGCTGACGTATGCGGCGATGGATACGTTCTGCTTGTCGACGGAAAACTTCGCAAGGTTGATAAACCGAAACGAAAGAAACTAAAGCACGTCTCGTACGCAGGCGGACGCTGCTCGGTGGATACCTCTACGCTCACAAACCGGAAAGCGGCAGCCGAAATACGGCGGTTTAGCGAGTCCGGTTTGGCGCCAACCGTATCATAAATATCAAAAGGAGTGATTTTTCTGCCCAAAAACGACGTAATTGAATTTGAAGGCGTTGTGGTCGAATCGCTGCCGAATGCGACCTTTAAGGTCAAGCTGGAAAACGGACACATCGTAACGGCGCATATCTCCGGCAAACTCAGGATGAATTACATCTGGATTTTGCCCGGTGACCGCGTAACCGTCGAGGTATCGATTTATGACCTCTCCAAAGGGCGGATTACGTGGCGCTCAAAATAAGCGTGGCGCACATAGCCAATTTAAAGTGGAAAGGTGAAGTGGAGACATGAAGGTAAGACCTTCCGTCAAGAAAATATGCGAGAAATGCAAGATCATCCGCCGCCACGGCGTTGTTAGGGTGATCTGCGAGAACCCGAAACATAAACAGAGACAGGGTTAATGAAACCGACAGGGGGATATAAAATAATATGGCTCGAATTTCCGGCGTAGATATACCCAATCAGAAGCGCATTGAGATCGCTCTGACCTATATCTACGGTATAGGCTTATCGACGGCCCGTAAGATCCTCGCGGCAACAGGCATAAACCCCGACACCCGCGCAAAGGATTTGACCGAGGATGAAATCGCGCGGCTGCGCGACGAGATTGACAAAAACTACCGTGTCGAAGGTGACCTTCGCCGCGACGTCGCTATGAATATTAAGCGGCTTGTCGATATCAACTGCTATCGTGGCATACGCCATCGCAAGGGCCTGCCCGTGCGCGGACAGCGTACCAGGACCAACGCGAGGACGCGCAAAGGCCCGGCTAAGACCGTTGCCAACAAGAAGAAATAATTAGGAGATTTGGACAGATTGCAAAAGCAATAAGTCCAGAGAGGAAGAGTAAATGGCAGCAAGTACAAAGAAGGTAATCAAAAAGCGCCGTGAGCGCAAGAATATCGAGCGCGGCCATGCCCACATCCGCGCCACCTTCAACAACACAATCGTAACCATTACCGACGTATTTGGTAACGCAGTATCGTGGGCATCAGCGGGCAGCTTGGGCTACAAGGGCTCGAAGAAGTCGACCCCGTTTGCCGCTCAGATGGCTGCCGAGGCAGCTGCAAAAGCTGCTATGGAACATGGCATGAAAGTCGTCGAGGTGTACGTAAAAGGTCCGGGTGCAGGCCGTGAGTCGGCAATCCGCGCGCTGCAAGCCGCGGGTCTGAACATCGAGCTGATCCGTGACGTTACTCCAATTCCGCACAACGGCTGCCGCCCGCCGAAACGCAGACGCGTTTAATTTCAGCCGCATTACAACAGGAGGAAAAATCAAAACATGGCAAGATATACAGGCCCCGTGTGCAAGCTGTGCCGCAGAGAGGGCACGAAGCTCTACCTGAAGGGCGAACGCTGCCTTTCCGGCAAGTGCGCGATTGACCGCAGACCTACGCCTCCCGGCCAGCATGGAGTGTCACGCAGGCAGACTAAGGAGTACGGCCTGCAGCTGCGCGAGAAGCAGAAAGTTAAGAGGTACTATGGCGTACTCGAGACCCAGTTCTGCAACTACTTCGAGAAAGCTTCGAAACTCGAAGGTATGACGGGTCCGAACCTGCTTACTCTGCTTGAGCGTCGCCTTGACAACGTCGTTTACCGTATAGGTTTGGCGGAAAGCCGTAAGGAGGCACGCCAGCTTGTGCTACACGGCCATTTCAGAATAAACGGCAAGAAGGTAAACGTTCCTTCCCAGCTGGTTAAAGTCGGCGACGTTATAACGCTTGCCGAGAAGAGCCGTTCCAAAGAGAAATTCAAGACCCTCATCGACAAGCTTGACACGAGGATTTCGCCCAAATGGCTTGAGGTGGACCGCGAGCATATATCGGCGAAAGTGCTCGCGCTGCCGACCCGTGAAGATATTGACTTCCCGTTTGAGGAGCACCTGATTGTCGAGCTTTACTCCAAGTAATCCGGCCCGCATGCCGATATTCGGTAACTGATTTGTGTTCCGGCTAAAAACAGGAGGGTTTATTTAATAATGATAGAAATAGAGAAGCCCAATATTGCCACGGTCGAACTAAGCGAAGACGGTCGAAACGGGAAGTTCGTCGTAGAGCCGCTTGAGCGCGGCTACGGCATTACGCTTGGCAACTCGCTGCGCAGGGTACTCCTCAGCTCGCTGCCCGGCGTTGCCGTGACGAGCATTAAGATAGACGGAGTCCTGCACGAGATATCCACAATTCCCGGCGTTAAAGAGGATGTCCCCGAGATAGTGCTCAATGTCAAAGGGATAGTCGCCAAGCTTCATACAAACGGGCCGAAAACTGTTATACTCGACGTTTCCGGTCCGTGCGAAGCGACTGCCGGCGATATCAAGTGTGATGCCGACATCGAGATAGTCAATCCCGAACACCATATCGCCACGGTGAGCGACAATTCCAGGTTCTATATGGAGATCACCTTTGACCGCGGCAGGGGCTATGTTTCAGCAGAGAAAAACAAGCAAAACCATCAGCCCGCAATAGGGGTTATATATACCGATTCTATTTATACGCCGGTCTACAACGTCAGTTATTCGGTTGAGAATACTCGTGTGGGCAATATAACAGACTACGATAAGCTGACCATCGAAGTGTTCACCAACGGGACGATAACGGCGAAAGAAGCTATTTCGCTCGGGGCCAAGATTCTCCATGATCATCTCAAATTGTTCATGGATCTCTCCGACGAGGTTCCAAAGAACGATATAATGGTCGAACGCGAAGAGAAAGTCAAAGAAAAGATCCTTGAGATGAGCATAGAGGAGCTTGACATGTCGGTGCGCAGCTTCAACTGTCTCAAGCGCGCCGGCATCGATACGGTCGCTGACCTTGTCAGCAAGACCGAAGAGGAAATGATGAAGGTCAGAAACCTCGGCAAGAAGTCGCTTGAAGAGGTTGTAAGCAAGCTTCGTGCACTCGGCCTTGACCTGAAGAGGGAAGAAGAATGAGGCGCGCCGGGCGTGCCCGGGAATAGCATAACAGAGCTTTGACGCTACAGAAATTATGGGAGGTTTTAAGCAATGCCCGGAACAAGAAAGCTCGGCAGGGCAACGGACCATCGCAAAGCAATGCTTCGCGGCTTGGTGACATACCTGCTCGAGCATGGTCAAGTAGAGACCACGCTTGCACGCGCTAAGGAGGTTCGCAGCATGGCTGAGAAAATGATAACTCTCGGCAAGAAGAACACGCTCGCGAGCCGCCGCATGGCGCTTGCATATATAACTAAAGAAGACGTCGTCAAGAAATTGTTCGATCAGATAGCGCCCCAGTATGCCGACCGCAACGGCGGCTACACGACGATTTACCGCCTCGGCCCGCGCCGTGGCGACGCCGCCGAAATGGCGCTTATAAAATTGGTCGACTAAAATATCAGCCGTCGATACAGGGATGTACCGGCGGCTTTTGTTTTGCGAAAAAACGCCGTACAGCCTAAAATCGGGCCATACGGCGCTTTTTTATTTGGCTAAACCACTATAGCGGGAGGCTTATTTCATCACGAAAGTAAGCTTTGAGCCGTCTTTAATGTCAAAATGCGAGAGGTGGCAGTCCGTAATGGGTTTGCCGTCAATTAGAACTTCTTTTACAAACGGTGTCTCGGATGGGCTGCCTTTTGTGCGAATCTTGAATTTGCCGCCATCAGGGAGCCTAATCGTCACCTTTGAAAAGAGCGGGCTACCGAGCACGTAATGAGGCTTTGCGGGGCATAGCGGGAAGAAGCCCATTGCAGAGAAAACAAAGTATGCGGTCATGCTGCCGTTGTCGTCGTCGCCGGGCAGTCCGTCGGGCTTATACGAGTAAAGTTTGCGCATTACGCGGCGGATAAGCTCCTGTGTCTTTTCAGGCATGCCGAGCTCGGCGAAAATATACGGTACATGGAAGCCGGGTTGGTTGCCGATGTTGATTTGTCCAAGCCCGCTTTCAAGGCCATTTTTCATCATCTCGGTCGCCTCGTGGATCTCGCTGCCGTAGCTGCCGATGCGGCAGGTGCACGGCATCGTCTCAAGCGAGGCTAGCTGGGCAAGCAGCTTGTCCTTACCGCCGTAAACTTCGGCAAGGCCTTCAAAATCATGATAAACCGAGTAAGCGCACTGGTAGGCGGAGCCTTCGCAGTACTCCCTGCCCCACTCAAACGGGTCAAAATCCTCGCGGCGCGTGCCGTCCGAGCGCAAGCCGCGGATGATGTTGTGCTCAGGGTCATATAGCTTTTTGTAGCCTTTCGAGCGTTCGAGCAGGCGTGCCGCAGTCTCCTCGTCGCCGACAAGCTTGGCTACCTGAGCAATGCAGTAGTCGCCGTACATATAGTCGAGCGTAGCCGCGACGCTTTCATGATGGTAGATGTCTTCGGGCAGATAGCCGTATTTGGCGTAGTCGTGCCCGCCCCTGCGGCCTGAGCCGGGGTACTTGCCTTCGCTGTCGGCGTGCGAGAGCAGGGCTTTGAGCGCTTTTTTGGCGTCGAACGGTATTCCTTTTACAGCCGCTTCGCCGAATATCGAGTCGACAAGCGTGCCGGGCATCGCGGCGCGTTCGCCTGGCGACGGCCACTTTGGCATTACGCCATACTCGTCGTAGACGTTGAGCCAGCCCTCGAGCATCTTGGCGAAGTCCTCTGGACAGATGATGGAGTAAAGCGGATAGGTAGTCTTAGCGACGTCCCAGAACCCATGGTCGGTGTAAAGCACGCCGTCATGGATATTGCCGTCGTAGGGGCTGTAATGCACGAGCTTGCCTTCGGGCGTTTCCTCGTGCATGATGTGCGGGAACATGAAGCAGCGGTAGAGGCAGGTGTAGAAGGTTTTATAGTCCTCAACCGCCTTCTCTTTGGGCAGGTCGGATTTGACCGAGATGCGCGAGAGGCGGTACTGCCACGCTTCGTGCGCGTCAGCCCTCACGCGGTCAAACAGCGTGCCAAACCCGTCGGGCAACTCGCGCGACATAGTATACAAAGCCTGCTCCCAGCTAATATAAGAAAAAGCGGCTTTGACGTTTACAACGCTGCCGAAGCCGGCCTTCCAGCGTAAATAAATGTGCTTTTTGCCGGGGGTTTCAAGGTCTACTTTATTCCCGCCTTCAATCGCAAAAGAGCCATCTACGTCAATTTGCGCGTCGGGCACAAGCACGAAATACTCGCGGAATTTGCCGGTGACGTCGCCGCCCTCAAGCGCGGTCGTGTAGCCGTATACGATATTGCGCTCGGCGTCGATTTTAAAGCAGGTGTCTCCGCCGAGATTTATGATCACAAGCCCGGCGTTTTGCAAGTTGTCATATGAATACCGCATAGCACAGCCGTGCGTGGTCGGCGCAAGCTCGGCCGTCGCGCGTTGGCGCAGGATTGAAACCTTCATATAATCGGGGTGCAGGTCAAGCTCGCCGAACGCGCCCTCGTATTTGCGCACGTCAAGAAAAATGTCGCCCGATACGGGCATAAAGCCAATCTGGCCGTAGTCCGAAATCCACGGAGACGGCTGGTGGGTTACACGGATGGCAGCGCAAACACGGCGATCGTTGGAGTTGAAAAACCAGCGCGGCTGCCATGTGGTCTGCGGGCAGAAATTGACAAAGGCAAACGGCATACCGGTCAACGGGAGGGTGTTGCCGGTTGAAAAGCCAAATGTCGAGTCGGTGCCCTGAAGCACGTTCACGTATTTGACAAAGTCGCGTTTTTTCTTCATTGTTACCTATCCTTTGAGTTTGCAAAGTTATATAGATTATACTTGTCGTCTTGCGTTATGTCAAGGAAAAACTTGTTAAGCTTTCCTTTCGCTCAAAGCGCGCTCGACGGCGCGGTGCCAGCCATATAGCAGTTCCTCTCGGTGTTCGGCCGGCATTTTCGGCGTAAACTCGGTGAGGTTGCGTTCGAGAGCGGAAAGCGCGGCTTCGCCGTCCCATACGCCGGCGCCAAGCCCGGCGAGGTACGCCGCGCCGAGCGATGTGGTCTCGATATATGCCGGGCGCAGCACCGGCACGCCGAGTATGTCCGCCTGAAACTGCATTAGGAAGTTGTTCGCCGAGGCGCCGCCGTCAACGAAAATCGCTTTAATCTCGCGCCCCGTGTCGGCAACCATTGCGTTTATGACATCGGCGACTTGATATGCGATCGACTCGAGCGCCGCGCGCACGATATGGCGTCGGTTTACCCCGCGCGTAAGCCCGGTTATAATGCCGCGCGCCGCACCGTCCCACCACGGCGCGCCAAGCCCGGTAAAGGCGGGGACAATATAGCAGCCGCAAGTGTCCTCGACCGAGCTTGCGAGGGCTTCTGACTCCGCGGCTGTAGAAATAAGACCTAGCTCATCGCGCAGCCACTGCACGACCGCGCCGGCGACAAACACAGAGCCTTCAAGCGCGTAAAGCGTGTCCGAAAGCGACGGGTCTTTGCTCCACGCGACGGTCGAAAGCAGCCCCGAGCGCGACGTTGCGGGAGTTTTGCCGGTATTTAAAAGCAGGAATGCGCCGGTGCCATAAGTGTTTTTGACTTCACCCGGCTCAAAGCAGGTTTGCCCGAATAGCGCAGCCTGCTGGTCGCCCGCGATGCCGGCGATTTTGACAGGGGCGCCAAGGTGCTCGGGCTTTGTAGTGCCAATGACACCCGAGGAAGGGACTACGTTAGGCAGTACCGCTTTGGGTATACCGAAAAGCGAAAGCAGTTCGTCGTCCCAGCTCAGCGTGTGGATGTTGAAAAGCATCGTACGGGATGCGTTTGACACGTCTGTGACATGCAGCCCGCCGGTTAGGTTATAAATAAGCCAGCTGTCAACTGTGCCGAACACAAGCTCTCCGGCTTCGGCACGCTCTGCCGCGCCGGGGATGTTTTTTAGCATCCACTCGATCTTTGTCGCCGAAAAGTAGGCGTCGGGCATAAGCCCGGCGCGCTCGCGGATAAATTCCGCATAGCCGTCCCTGCGCAGCTCGTCGCAGCGGTCGGCGGTCCGCCTGCATTGCCAGACAATCGCGTTGTATAACGGCTTGCCGGTCGATTTTTCCCAAAGCAGGGTGGTCTCGCGCTGGTTCGCGATGCCGAGCGCTGCAATCTCGGAGGCGGATATGCCTGCCGCCGCCATAGCCTCGCGCACCGCGGCGAGCATCGTTGCCCAGATAAGGCGCGGGTCGTGTTCCACCCAGCCGGGCTTGGGGTAAATTTGGGGCAGCTCGCGTTGCGAGCTTGCGACAGGCTTACCCATAAGGTCATATATAATCGCCCGATTGGAGGTGGTGCCCGCGTCGAGCGACAGTATATATTTTTTCATTGCTCCCACCTTATTATAAGCTTTTAGCCATTATACCATGCCGCGCGGAATGTTGCAACAAAGCTAAAAAGGCAGAAAATAAGAATTGCTATTGACAATGGGCGCTTTTTGTGGTATAATCAAAAATCGAGCCGAAGACAGCCGGTTGCCGGCGCACTATTGCGCGGCGTAAATCCAGCCGAGGTGAACAAATCAATACACGCACGGATATATTATTCCGTGTTATGATAGATTTTTGTTCTCCCGGTGCTGCGGCAACCGGGAGTTTTTGTGTTGGCTAATAAATTTTGCCACAGGAGGTGCAAAAGCCATGCCAAGCGAAAAGACATTGGCCCTGAAAAAGGCACAGTGCGAGGCTTTGGTAGGAAAACTTCAGACAGCTGTGTCGGGCGTGATTGTCAACTATCAGGGCATAACGGTTGAGCAGGATACCCAGCTCCGCAGCGAGATGCGCAAGGCAGGGGTTGAGTATAAGGTATATAAGAACACCCTCACCGAACGTGCCTTTGACGCGGTGGGCTTTTCCGAGCTGAAGCCTTTGCTCACCGGTATGAATGCGCTGGCAATAAGTCAAAACGATCCCGTTGCACCCGCGAAGATTCTTAAAGAATACGCGGAAAAGATCCCGACATTTGAAATCAAAGCCGGCTTTGTAGAGGGCAGGATCCTCGACCAGAAGGGTGTGCTTGCGCTTGCCGAGATCCCGTCGAAGGAGACCTTGGTCTGCAAGATCATGCTCAGCATGCAGTCGCCGCTCTACAAGCTCGCATATGCGCTGCAGGCTATAATCGACAAGTCGGGCGAAGCGCCCGCAGAGGCCGCAGCCGAACCTGCCGCCGAATAATGCGGCAAAAGCTACTCAATAACTAAAATAACGGAGGTAAACAAAATGGCTTCTGAGAAGATCACAGCTATCCTTGAATCGATTAAGGGGCTCACAATTCTTGAGATGAATGAGCTTGTAAAGGCTCTTGAGGAAGAGTTCGGCGTTACCGCCGCTCCCGTTGCGGTCGCCGCTCCCGGCGCGGCTGCTGCCGCTCCCGCCGAAGAGGAGAAGACCGAGTTCGACGTCATCCTCAAGGAAGTCGGCCCGAAGAAGCTCGAAGTTATCAAAGTTGTCCGCGAGATCACCGGTCTGGGCCTCAAGGACGCGAAGGACCTTGTCGAGGGCGCTCCGAAGCCCGTCAAAGAGGGCGCTCCGAAGGATATGGCCGAGGAGATCAAGAAGAAACTCACCGAGGTCGGCGCTGTTGTCGAGCTGAAGTAATAAAGCGAAAAACGCCATCGCGACAAGCGGGGCGTTTTTTGTTTGCAAGCCGCTAAATTTGGCTATAATTTAGCGGCAATACCGGCAGAAAGTCGATTTAGGCCCGAAAATCTTGACTTATGGGGAACAAGGGTATATACTATTCAATAATTTGATAGCTAAACTAGTGGAAAGGAACCATAGGCATGTATTGTGTAAGGAATGTAACATCCGACCTTATCTGGATCGGGGCAAGCGACAGGCGGCTGTTTTTGTTTGAAGGCGTATACGGCGTGCCTGAAGGGGTTTCATATAACTCATTTTTCCTTGACGATGAGAAAACCGTGATTTTCGATACAGTGGACAAGGCTGTCGCTAGCGTATTTTTTGAAAATGTCGAGCATGTGCTTGCCGGGCGCAAACTCGATTACCTTGTCGTGCACCATATGGAGCCCGACCATTCGGCGACAATTGCAGACCTTTTGCGCAGGCACCCCGAAACCACGGTTGTCTGCAACGCGATGATAAAGGCGATGATCGGGCATTTCTACGTGAACCTTCCCGACGAACGGTATCTAATCGTAAAAGAAGGGGATAGCCTCAAAACCGGTAAGCATGAGCTTGTGTTCTACATGGCTCCGATGGTCCACTGGCCGGAGGTTATGGTCACATATGACAAAACGGACAAGATACTGTTTTCAGCCGACGCCTTTGGCATATTTGGTGCACTAAACGGCGCGCTGTTCGACGACGAGGTCGATTTCGAGCGCGATTGCCTTGACGAGGCGAGGCGCTACTATTGCAATATTTGCGGCAAATACGGGCCACAGGTGCAGGCGCTGCTGAAAAAAGCGTCGCAGCTTGAAATAAAGCTGATCTGCCCGCTGCACGGCTATGTCTATCGCTCGAAAATCGATTATATAATCGAAAAGTACGACCGCTGGAGCCGGTATGAGCCCGAGGAAACCGGCGTGTTGATTGTATACGCGTCAATTTACGGCAACACGGCGAACGCCGTCGATATATTGGCGTGCCGGCTGAATGAGCTGGGCGTGCGTACCGCGGTGTACGACGTTTCAATGACGCATTCGTCGAAGATTGTCGCCGAGGCGTTCAGATGGAGCCATATAGTGTTCGCTTCGAGCACATATAACACTGGCATATTTATAGAAATGGACAATACGGTGCGCGACATTGCGGCGCACAACCTGCAAAACCGCACGGTCGCGTTTATCGAAAACGGCTCGTGGGCGCCCGCCGCGGGCAAGCTTATGAAGCAAATCATCGGCCAGCTGAAAAATATAAATGTTTTAGGCGACATTATAACGATAAAATCTTCGGTCAAGGATGAGCAGCGTGAGGCGATTTACAGGCTCGCCGAAGCGCTCGCCGAAACGGCGAAAAAATAAAAAAGGAACCGTCACGATGGCGGTTCCTTTTTTTTGAACTATTAATCTTGCGCGGCGCATTGCGGCTGCGTTTTACATCAGCGGGGCGCAAAGCCGCATGAAAATCTGCATCGCGCGCGTGAGGAAATTGACTTTGCTGTTTTCAAGCGTGATCTCTTTGCACTTGGCTTGGGTTTCAAGAAAATCGCGCTTGATGTCGGCGATTGCGGGCACCTGGTGAAGCAATACACCGCACTCGAAATGAAGATAAAGTGAGCGGTAATCGAGGTTTATGGTCCCCACTGTGGCGGTCACGTCGTCGGAGATGAAAGTTTTTGAGTGGATAAACCCCGGTGTGTACTCGAAAATACGCACGCCCGCTGCGAGCAGCTGGCGGTAGTACGAGCGCGTGGTGATATGCACTAGCTTTTTGTCCGGGATGGCGGGCGTTATAATCCGCACGTCTATGCCGCATTTCGCCGTAAGCTCGAGTGAGGAGAGCAAGGTGTCGTCGAGTATGAGGTAAGGCGTGGTGATATACACATACCTGCGCGCGTTTGAAAGAATCCGGCGGTAGACATGCTCGCCGGTGTTTTCGTTGTCCATCGGCGAGTCGGCATACGGCTGCACGTATCCGAGTGGCGAGATTGCAGGCTCGTCCGAGCGTTCGGGGCGCTCTTGGTGCCTGTCCGGGCGGAACAGGTTAAAATCCTCGCTAGTGTGCAGCGTGCCGTTCCACATCTCAAGGAAAAATACCGCAAAGCTCCATGCCGCGTCACCGCGAAGAAGTATACCGGCGTCTTTCCAGTGGCCGAACCTGATGATCTTGCCCACATACTCGTCGCCGAAATTAAACCCGCCGGTCAGCGCGACCTTTCCGTCGACCACGATGATTTTCCTGTGGTCGCGGTTATTTTGCAGCGTCGACCAAAATGGCCTAAATGGGTTAAATTTAATACATTTTATGCCGAGCGAACGCAACCTCTTGTCGAAATTTCCTGGCACCGACATAAAACAGCCCATATCGTCATATATAAGGCGGACTTCGACGCCGGCTTTGGCTTTTTCGACCAGAAGGCTTTCAAGCGTATTCCACATCCAGCCGGGGCGGATGATGAAAACTTCGATAAAAATGTAGTGTTTAGCCTCTTTTACGACCTCGAGCAGGCGCTCGAAAAACTTCATCCCGTCGTCGAAATACTCCGTTTCGGTGTTCTTATAGACAGGGAAGCCCGGCACATCTATGAGGTAGTTGACCTGGTTGACCCAAAGCGGGCTGACCTCGGCAAGCTCCCTGCGCACGCTTTCGTCCTGCACCAGCGCGGCGCGTGCGAGATTGTGGCTTTGCTGCATGGCTTTGCGTCTGCGGCGTGCTGCTGACTGTATTCGGAACATAAAATAAAGCGCGCCGCCGAAAAGGGGCACAGCGAGCACGAAAATTACCCACGAGAGCTTAAAGCTTTCCCTATCGCTGCGGTTAACAATATACAGTACGACGACAAAGCTGAGAAGGGTAAGCCCCATTGCCGCAAGGTTGTTTCGGATGCCGGCGTGCCATATGACGTATCCTGCAAACCAGGCTTGGAGGATCAGCAGCAGGATCACGAGCGCTCGGCGCGATAAAAGCAGCCTAATAATTTTTTTTAGCATAAAACCTGACTTCTCCTAGGCATAACCCTGCCGTATCGTCTGTGCATATTAAAAAAGTATAAAACGAGGTTTCTCCTGCGCACGGCCCTGCCGCGCTTTTTTAGTATAGTTTGCTTTCGAAATTATAACACATTAACCTTTGTTTGTAAAGCTAAAGGCGCGGGGACCCACATATCCGTTGCAGCATATAATGGCATAGACCTCTGGTGTTAAAAATATTCTACGGATGTGATATAACATTATGGCTAAAAAATACCACAGCATCTCGGATATAAAGCTTGCCGTTATAGGCGGCGACGTGCGCCAGCTTTGGCTTGCGCGCGCGCTCGCAGAGGACGGATACGAGGTGGCGGTATGCGGCGCTGGCGGGAACATGGGCGGCGAGGACATTTTAGGCAAAGCGGTACGCTGCATTTCGCCCGAAGACGCACTGCATATGTGCGATGCGGCGATTCTCCCGTTGCCATATACGACTGACGGCCGCCGCGTGAACTGCCCACTTGGAGGGGACATACTCCTTTCTGAGATATTCGGCGAAGTGCCTGCCGGGACACTGGTGCTTGCCGGTCGTGTGGACGAGGCTGCTCGCGAGATGGCGGCAAAGGCTGGGCTTAAGATTGAAGACTACTATGACCGCGAAGACGTTTGCATTGAAAATGCGATCCCAACTGCGGAGGGCGCAGCCGCGGTCGCGATGGCTGAGCTGCCGATTACAATCCACGGCTCAAATGCCGCCGTGCTTGGCTTTGGGCGGGTCGGCAAAGCGTTGGCGAACCTGCTTAAAGCGATGGGCGCAAGCGTAACAGTCGCCGCAAGGCGGGACGACGACCTTGCCTGGATAAAGCTATACGGCTACAAACCCCTACATTTTTCACGGATCGCAGAGCTTTGCTCGGGCTATGACGTGGTGTTCAACAGCGTGCCGGCGCGCGTTCTGGACGAGGCGTGGCTGTCGCGATTTGCAGCCGGCGGCCCTTCATGGAAGCTTATAATAGACCTTGCGTCAAAGCCCGGCGGGGTCGACACCGACGCGGCTAAAGCGCATGGCGTGAAAGTGATACAGGCGTTGTCGCTGCCGGGGCGCGTGGCGCCGGCTTCGGCGGGAATGATATTGCGCACGGGGATAGTCAACGTACTAAAAGAATACGGCATAGCCCCGGAAAGATAAGGAGGCATAAACACTTGATAGGATTTGCAATTTGCGGCTCGTTTTGCACATTCGACAAGGCATTCGACGCGATGCGCAAGCTTGTAGCCGAAGGGTGGGAGATTGTTCCAATTATGAGCGTCGCCGCCGCGACTACCGATACCCGATTCGGGCGAGCAGCCGACCATGTTAGAACGGTAACCGAAATCTGCGGGCGGTCGCCGGTGCTCGACATTGTCGGCGCCGAGCCGTTCGGTCCGAAAACGCGGCTCGAGGCTGTTATAATAGCGCCATGCACCGGTAACACGCTAGGCAAGCTCGCCGCTGGCATAACCGACGGCCCGGTCACGATGACGGCGAAAGCCCACCTGCGCTCCGACGGCCCGCTTGTGATAGCAGTCTCTACAAACGACGCGCTGTCGGCAAACCTCACAAGCATTGCAAGGCTGCTTGAGCGCAAGAACATCTACTTTGTGCCGTTCGGGCAGGATGACCCGTTCGGCAAGCCTCACTCGCTTGTCGCGGATTTCACGCTTGTGCCCGAAACGCTGAAATACGCGCTACAAGGCAAGCAAATCCAGCCGCTACTTATAAAACACGAATCGCCGAAATCGGCGTGAACATAAATATAGCCCGAAAGCTTTTTGCTTTCGGGCTTCTTTTTTAACCTTTTGTATATTGGTCAAAAACCGCTTTTGCGGCGTTGGTGTCGTTTGAAACGCAGTAGATAACATATTTACCAAGCTTGACAAACAGCGGGTCGTCGAGCAGAGGCCGGTACTCGGCGTTGTAGTTGTCAAATGTTTTGCGCTGGTCCGCCAGGCGTGTTTTTATTTTATCGTACCCGGCACTTGCGCTCTCTTCGTTTTCATACTCGGCGACGATAATCTCTTCTGGAGTCGCGGCGCTTCCGGCATAGACGACCGCTTTGACCGGGCTGCCGAGGTTATAAGCATAAGGCACCGCCGCGTCGTCGAGCCGCTCAAGCTGGTCGACAAACTTTCCGTTTTCATAAAGGTCGCGCGCGAGCTGCTCAATGTCAAGCTCGAGATTCGCGTTCGGGTCGGCTTTCTCACAGGCAAAAAGCGCAAGGAGTAAAACTGTAAAAATTAGCGCAAGCGTTTTGGTAGCAGGTATTTTCATGTGTCCCAACCTCAATCAGCAGTATTTGACGATGTTTTGGCTGCGTTTGCGCCGACCGTATGCGCGCGCAAATAATCCATTTGCATCTTTATGCCTTCCTTGCCGAGATGGATGCCGTCGGAGCTGAGCGATGGGTCAAGCGCGCCGTCTTCGCCGGCGAAAATCTCATAAACATTAACGTAATAAACTCCTTTTTTCTTGGCAAGGTCGAGCAGCAGCGCGTTGTTACGCACAATCGCCTCATTGGTCACGCCGTATTTGCTTTTTGCGGCTGCTTCTTTTGTGACCGGGATTATCGACTGAATATAAATGGTCGCGTTTGGCAGCCGCTGCATGACCTGGTCGAGGAAATACTCGTATGCGTTTATAAATGATGTGGGGTTATACCCAAGTTCGTTTACTCCGAAACAAATATAGACTTTGCTGAAAACCGGGTACTTTTCAAGTGCCTCGAGTACGGTTAAAAGATTGTCCCCGCCTTCAGGCGGTACAAGGAACCTGGTATGCAGCACGCTGAAAATGTTAAGCGAAACTTTCGCATAAAAGTGGCTTTTTACGCCGCTGTAGGTCATCATGCCCACCGTGCGCGAGTCGCCGATAAACACCGCGTCCGCAAAATAGTCGTCGCCGACCGGCTCAGACTCCGGCACGATTGTCGGAGGCGGTCCCTTTGCCTCTTCTGTGGGCGGCGTGGATGTTCGGGGCGGCAGGTATTGCGATAATTCGCCTTCGTCGGGCAAAATATACCCGCCGTTTTTAGGTAAAAGAAAGTCAGGTATCTCTACAGGTGCGACGGGCTCATCTGCAGCAGAGGAGGCAAGCGTGGAGGCGGCAGACGACTGGTATGCAAGGCCTTTTTGAGCCTTTTGTTCGTCGCTTTTCGAGGCGAAAACCGTTATCGAAAGCGAAAATAGCAGCGCGGTCAATGCCAAAAAATAGACCGTTCTGCCGATTTTTTTGTTGGGAGAGCTGTTCATGGCTTTTATCTATATAAACCGAAAAATCGGAGGGGCTCAACTTTCTGCTTACTAATATTATACCACGCGCAAATGCTCAAATCAATCAGAAAGCGGATAGTATTGGCAAAATGAAGGCGAAAATTTTCTGGTTTACTTGTACGTTTTGACGTTATAAAGCAAAAATATGGGCAAAAGGAAATAAAAAATAAAACGCTTGGAGTACTGCTGGGTAAACCTGTGACTATTTTTCAGTTTTTAACTCCGCTAGCCTGCAAAGCAAATCGCGTGGAACGCGCCTGCTCTCGCGCGCTTTTTGCAGTGCTTTTTTATGCACCCAAGGGTTTTTAATTTTCCCGTGCTCGAAATAAGGTATAAAATCTGCCGGCCTTCTCGCAAGCCCTTCGGCGAAATACCATGCGAGCGCCATGTTTATATAATACTCGGAGCTAACAAGCCTAGCGCAGAGGTCGCTCTGCTCGGGAAGGTAATTTTCGCCGAGATAATAGCAGAGGAGCGTTACGGCCGCAAACCGCACGGTAAACGTGTGGCTGCTACAAAACCACTTTTTTACCTGTGTGAAGACAAGCTCAGGATGCTTTGCAAAAAGCGGCGAAGGCAGCATGTCGCAGGTCGCCCAGTTGTCGACATAAGGCAAAAGCGCCTCAACGCTCGCAAGCAGCCTTTCTATATCGCCTTCATGTTTTAGTAGCATCGCGTGCAGGTTATTTTCGTCAAAATAGCGGTGCGGGAGCGAGCGAAGATATTCCAGAGCTTCTGGTGTGCCGGCAGCCGATTTTGCAAGCTTGCGCAGCGCGGGAAGCCTCACGCCAATTATACGCTCGCGCTCGACGGTGGGAACAAGTTTTGCCATAAAGTCGGCGTATTTTGCGTCGGCAAGCTCAAAAAGCCTGCGGGTTAAAAGAAGCTCGTGCTGCAACTTTACACCTCAGCCTAAAGCATAAATTATAAGACGCGCAAAAACTAAAAAATGTTCCATAAAATTCCGCGCGGCAACGGTTAATTAGCCGTAGTTTGGGTATTTTCCAAGCCCGACCAACACCACCGACAGCGTGCAGACCGGCAATCCCACGACGGCGTAAAAATCACCGTCCACGCGCTCGACGAATACTGCGCCTCGCTCCTGCACCCCAACCGCGCCCGCTTTGTCGAGCGGCTCACCTGAGGCGATATAAAGGTCAAGCTCTTTTTCACCGATTTTGCGGAATGTAACATGCGCGGTGCTTGTCCCCGAGTAGGCGATATTTTTTCCGTTTAAAACGCACAGCCCGGTGTGGACAGCGTGCCGCGAGCCTGAAAGCTCAGAAAGCATCCGCCGCGCGTCCGCTTCGTCCCTAGGCTTGCCTAGGATATTCCCGCATACCTCGACGACGGTGTCGGCGGCGATTATAATATGCCCGTCGCCGCAAATCCCGAGCGCGGCAAACGCCTTAGCCTCAGCAAGCTTTTTTACAAGCTCAGCCGGCGTGGGCGCTGTGATAGTGCTTTCGTCTATATGCGAGTCGACCGTATCGAAGTCATAGCCCATCTGCGCAAGCAGCTCCGCGCGCCTGGGCGACTTTGAAGCCAAAACTATCTCTTTCAAAAGCGAATTTTCACTCCTACCAAGATAGCAAATGCCACAAAAATTATAACGCCAACAGTAAGGCTTACCGACAGCCCAATCGTCAGCGTGATTGCGCCGAGATCGAGCGAAAATGGCGGGTTTAACCCGAAATCGAGCCCGTATGAAAGCCAGGACAGCCAGCTTATGCCTGAAGTTAGCTCGGATACGAGCGAGCCGAGCACAATGCCCGAGCATACGAGGAAAACAAGCCAAAGCGTTTGTTTCATAGCGCTTGCCCCATTCGGCTATTTGTCAAGCCCGGTCGAAATAGAGCCGTAAGCCTGCTCGTCGAAATCGAGCATTGTCGAGAGTATGTAGTTGCTTACGTACATTCCCTTGAGCGTTAGGCAATACCGGGTCCCGCGCTTTTGCATAAATCCGTTTTCAATATATACTTTTAGGAATTTGCCATACAGCCGCTCGAACGATATGCCGAACCTGCGCTCAAACTCGACCGTATCGATGCCGTCGGCGAGCCGCAGCTGCAGCATGACGTACTCGCCGAGCCGCTCCGTGGGCGGAATCTCGTAGTTTTCATCTATTATTTCGACGTCGCTGCCGCAGTTTTCAAGCGCGTCGATGTAACTTTCGATGTCGCGCTTGAATGAGAATCGCCGCCCGCCGAAATACGAATGCGCGCTTGGGCCAAGACCGAGGTATTCCTCGCAGTTCCAGTAGCGAAGATTGTGCAGGCACTCTTTGCCGGGCTTTGCGAAGTTTGATATTTCATAGTGCCTGTACCCATGGCTTTCAAGGAAGCGCACAGCCTGCTCGTACATCCGGTACTCGGTGTCCTCGTCGGGCAGAGCGAGCCTGTCCGCGCTTTCGGCAAACGGCGTGTTCGGCTCGATTTTTAGCCCGTATAGCGAGATATGCTCCGGTTCAAGCTCGACAATGCTTTGCAGCGACATCGCAAGGCTGCGCTCGGTTTGCTCGGGGATGCTGTACATAAGGTCGATGTTGATGTTGTCAAACTTCGCCTTGCGCGCGGCTTCGTATGTTTCAACCGCCTCTTCGAAGGTGTGTATGCGGGTAAGGTTGCGCAGCTCGTTGTCACAGGCGCTTTGCACGCCTATCGACAGCCTGTTGACGCCTGCCTTGTAAAGCGCCGAAAGCAGCGAGCGGTCGGCGGTAGCGGGGTTGCATTCGATTGTAAATTCTGCGGTCTCAAGCACGTTAAAGTTGCTGTAGATGCCGTCGATAATGTCAAGAATCATCTTTTTGGGCATGGAGGTCGGGGTGCCGCCGCCCATGTAAAGCGTGTCGACATAGTAGTTTTTCGCGGCGCCGGAATAGTCCTCCATATGCAAAATCAGCGCGTCGGCATACCTTTGCATCTGGCTGTCGTCGGTAATCGAGTAAAAATCGCAATACGCGCATTTGCTAATGCAGAAAGGTATGTGCAAGTACAGTCCGAGTGTTTTGTTCATAGCCGCATTTCCTCTATATAAGCATCTCAAATAAGGCTTGTCCCCGTATTAGTCGCTGCGTTCTGCCTGCGGCGGCCGCAGGTAAATCGGCGCAAGCGTCGCCGCGTCGCGCACATACTCGCGCGTGCCATAAAAGTCGCGGTATGCGCAGACCGCGACCGATACCCCGCATTCGGGCAAAAGCTCGCCCGGCGCAGGTGATACGTTTGGCAGGTGCGAAAAAGCGGCCGCAGCAAGCGCAGTTCCACCTCCGCAGAGGATCACGCGCCGGCCCAAGTATTTTTGGGCAAGCTCGGCGGCAAGTTCCTCGGCTGAAATCGCGCGGTCAGGACAAAGGCGGGTTATTTCGCCGGAAGATACCTCAAACATAGCGTTGTAAAACCGCTCGCGCCGCGCGTCCATTACGGGGCATGCGACGAAAGGCTCGCCGCCAAGCCCGCGCAGGTTATACGCCAAAGCGTGCAGCGCCGATACACCCGAGCAGGGCACAGGTGCGCCGTCTTTGCCGGAGCGACCGAACGCAAAGCCTTTGATAAGCGAGACGCCGATCCGGACGCCGGTAAAAGAGCCCGGCCCTGCAGAGCAGGCGTAAAGCTCTATATCGGAAAAGGTGAGACCAGTCTCCTCGAGCAGTTCGAGCACAAGCGGCAGCATCGTCTCGCTGTGCGTGCGGGTGCCGGAGATTTGCCTTGCGGCAAGCGGCAGCTCACCGCACGTTATCGCTGCGGTAGCCGTAAGTTCGGTAGTATCAATCGCTAATATTACCATATACTAATGCTGTGTGGGAAAAACGTAGTATCCAATCGCGAAAACCTCAATCTCCCGCGGCGAGCCGCCTGAGCCGGCGATTTTAACGTCGATCCGGCGGCGGGGAAGCGCGAAAGGTATGCGCTCGCACCATTCCGCGGCGATGACAACCCCCGGCGTAAAATAATCGTCGAAACCAATCGAGTAAAGCTCGTCCTCACTCTCGATGCGGTAAAAATCAAAATGCACAAGAGACGCTCTCAGCCCGCGGTACTCGTTGACAATGGCGTATGTGGGGCTTGACACATGCGCGCCGGGCGCAATCACCGAGGCAAGGCCGCGCACAAATGCGGTTTTGCCGGCGCCAAGGTCGCCGTATAGCGCGACGAATATAAAACTCTCGCCGTATTCAGGCAAACTCTCTATTTTTTCGGCAAGTAGGCGGCCTTGCGCCTCGGTTTCTTCGGGACTTTTGGAGGTTGCGCGTAAAAAGAGCTTTTCCATATGTTAGAACAGTCCGGTTATGTTTCCGTCGTCATCAACATCTATATTATAAGCCGCTGGGGATTTGGGTAATCCGGGCATCGTGAGTATGGAGCCGGTGTAAACGACTATAAAGCCCGCGCCGGCAGACAGCCGCACGTCTCGGACATGCAGCTTAAACCCGTGAGGCCGGCCGAGAAGCGCAGGATCGTCGGAAAGCGAGTACTGCGTTTTCGCCATGCAGATGGGAAGCTTGGCGTAGCGTTCGCCGAGCGCTTCGATTGCCGCTATCGAAGCTTTCGCCGCAGGCTCGTACTCGACGCCGTCCGCCCCGTAAATTTGGGTCGCAAGCGTTTTAATCTTTTCGGTAAGCTGCAAGTCAAGCTCGTAAAGTGGCTTGAAATTTGAAGGTTTCTCGCAAGCTCGCAGCACCGCGCGGGCTAGCTCAAGCCCGCCTTCGCCCCCGCGGGAGTATACTTCGGAAATGGCGGCTTCTGCGCCTTTCGCAGCGCAAACCCGCCGGACAAAATCCAGCTCGGCTTCGGTATCACTGTCGAACCGGTTTATTGCGACGACTACCGGCAGGCCGAATTTTTGCAGGTTTTCTATATGCGCCTCGAGATTGCAAATACCACGCGTGAGCGCGTCGAGGTTTTCATTTTTCAGCTCTTCTTTAGGCTGCCCGCCGTTGTATTTAAGCGCGCGCACCGTGGCGACGAGCACCGCGGCCGATGGGGCAAGGCCCGCGGCGCGGCATTTTATATCGAAAAATTTCTCTGCGCCAAGGTCGGCGCCGAACCCCGCCTCAGTGACGACATACTCGCCGAGCTTGAGCGCGGTTTTGGTGGCGCGGATTGAGTTGCAGCCGTGGGCAATATTGGCAAATGGGCCGCCGTGGATAAGGGCGGGAGTGTTTTCGGTAGTCTGGACAAGGTTTGGCTTTAGAGCGTCGCGCAGCAGCGCCGCCATCGCACCGACCGCGCCGAGCTGGCGGGCGAGAATGGGACCTCCGTCTTTGTCATATGCGACGAGCATTTCGCCAAGCCTGCGCTTGAGGTCTGAAATGGATGTCGCAAGGCACAAAATTGCCATAACTTCGCTTGCGACAGTAATCGAAAAATGATCCTCGCGCGGCACTCCATCGGTCTTGCCGCCGAGGCCTATGACAATGTTCCGCAACGCGCGGTCGTTGGTATCGGTAACGCGCTGGAATAAAATCCGGCGCGGGTCTATGCCAAGTTCGTTGCCTTGGTGTATATGGTTGTCTATAAGCGCGCAAAGAAGGTTGTTTGCGGCGGTGACGGCATGAAGGTCGCCGGTAAAGTGCAGATTAATGTCCTCCATCGGGAGTACCTGCGAATATCCACCGCCCGCAGCCCCGCCTTTGACGCCGAATACCGGTCCGAGCGAAGGCTCGCGAAGCGCGACTATCGCGCGTTTGCCAAGCTTAGAGAGCGCCTGGCCTAGACCAACTGTGGTTGTGGTTTTGCCTTCGCCGGCAGGCGTGGGGCTAATCGCGGTAACAAGTATAAGTTTCCCGTCGGGCAGGTTTTCGATGCGCCGCAGGAAAGACTCGGTAAATTTTGCTTTATAAGGCCCGTAAAGCTCAAGGTCTTCGGGCGAGACGCCCAGTTTCCCCGCTACCTCGGTGATAGGTAAAAGGCGTGTCTCGTGTGCAATTTCAATGTCCGATTTCATTTATTTGGCGTCCTTGTCTTTAAGCTAAAATTCTAAAATAAAATAAAAATATTGGGCCACAAGAAATTTCTGTTTAATCGGTATATATGCCGTCAGCCCGGCATTTTTCCCAGTTTACATGGAGCACTTTAATGCTGCGCGAAAAGCCGTATGGCCGCTCTTGGGTCTGGTTTATATAGCCATTCGCAATAAGCCTTTGCAATGCGTCCGCGATCGCGCTTTGCGGAACATTATTGATGCGCGCCACGTTTTGCACCGTCGGCATAAAGCTCGGGTACGAGCGCCGTTTTCCGCTGTTGTTTTGCAGGTATTTCATGTTGCGCAAAATCATGCGGTAATACTCAAGGTAATTGTTGTCCTCGCGCGGGACTGTCACCGTAAAGCTCGCCGTGTTGCGGAGCTGGGTGGATAACGCGTCGCGCACCGCATAAATGCCGACCGTTTTGCCCATTTGGGTTATAAGGAAGTTAACAACCGAGTTAAAGTGCCCGTCGCCGGTGAAAAGAATAAACACGTCCACATCGTGGGCTGTCATCGCTTTTTGGTAGATGTGGTCGAGCATTATAAAATCAGTGAAATCTTTCTTGAAGCTCGACGATGTATTTTGGGTTTCAATTATGTAATTTGTGACTTCTCGTATTCGCGATAGCTCGGGCCGGATCAGCGGATTTGAGAAATCCGCGAAAAATATAATTTCTTTAATCTCGTATTTTGAGGCAAGCTCGTCGCGCCAGCTTTTAATGTCAGGTCGCATTTTGTAGAGCTTGTCAAGCGAAATAAACCAGTGCTCATAGTCGACAAACGCGATGGCGCGTGGCTTTGAGGGCTTTTTATCTTTCTGCTTTCGCTTTAAAAAGCCAAACACCGCTTCCCATTTCGCCTCCTTTCCATATTAGTATTCATTATATTATACTACACCGCTATATTAATTGCAAGTTCTTTTAGTGGAGACTATTGACACCACGTTCAAAATCTCTTCAACAAAAAGTATCAAACAGGACACGATTTTGTATTTAAGTAATGCAAAAGTGAGACTATAATGAAAAATTATCAATACAGTCAAAGCTTGGGATTTGATATGCAGGATATAATTCACGAGCTGCTTGAAATAGACGCCGACGCGCAAAAGCTGACTGCCGAAGCTCTTGCGAAGCGACGCGACGTGCGGCGCATTATAGACGAGGGCATAGCGGAGCTGAAAAAGAGGCTCCAAAAAGAGGCACAGGAGCAAGTAGAAAGCTACAGGCAGTCGAGAAGCGAGTCGGTCAAGCGGAGCATTGCCGCTGTGCGGGAAAAGTGCGCAAAAGCCGTTGTCGCGCTGCGCGCCGCATATGAAAAGCATGGAGATATGTGGGTAGAAGACATCTTCCGCGCCACTATAAGCAGGGAGTAGCAAGCCATGTTTAACACCGCGTCTTACGCGATGCAGTCGAAGATCCGCGCGCGGTACGGGCGGATGCTCGGTGAGCGCGACTATACCGCGCTGACAGAATGCAGGAGCCTTTCCGATTTCGTGGCTTTTCTTAAAGGCAAGCCCGATTACGGGAAAGCGCTGGCAGAGCTTAGCGACACGCAGATCAGCCGCGGGCAGCTTGAGTTTTTGCTCCGCGAGAACCAGTTTAGGGACAACATAGAGCTATGTTTTTCGCTGGAGTCCATCGGACACAGCCTCGCGGACTTTTTCATCGGGCTTGAGGAATCAGGTTTCCTTCTCAACGTGCTGCGGGTACTGAAAAGCGGGGACAATCCGTTTTTAAACACGCCGACGCGCGCGTTTTATAGGTACACGCACATTGATTTCGATGCTCTGGCCGACGCACACGACTACAAATCGTTTCTTGAGGCGGTGAAGAAAACCCGATTTTACGAAGTCCTGCGGCCGTTTGAGCATCTATCGGACGGCGCGGTCGACATAACGACCGCCGAAGTGGCGATCTACCGCAAGCTATACGGCGACTTTTTCGGCGCGGAGAGAAGCTCAGAAGAGGTCCGCGAGCTTATTTCTGCGGCTGTCGAAATCTCAAACATATCTATCTTGCTGCGCGCGAAAAAGTTTTACGGCGACACCGAGGACCCCTCGCGAATCATTCTGCCGTATTGGCACAAAATCGACAAAAACACCGCCGACGCGCTTGTCTCGGCAAGCTATAAGGATTTTTTGGGGATTCTGTCGGGCACCGTTTATGGCAAGCTTTTGTCGGACGCCGAAGCTGAATATGACTTTCAGATCAACGCGCGGAGGATGCTCCACTCAAGGTATGTGCACGCGCTGCATTTTTCCCAGGACCCGGCGGCGCTGGTATTCGCGTTTATACAGCTCCGCAGGATAGAACTGCAAAACCTCATAATCATTATAGAAGGAATCAGATACAATGTGAATATGCAGTCGGTAAGGCGGCTTTTGGTCTGCAATTTCGCGGACGATATAGCGACTTAAGGCATAAAGATAAAACCGGCTGCTCTTGCCGTGACCCGGCGAAAGGATATGAGTACTATGAAGGGCAAAGGCTATATGCCCGGTGAAACACAGGGTTATGTCGATCACTAAAATGAAGTTTGTCAGCATATCGGGCACCGCGAGCACGCTTGACGCGGTGACGATGCGCTGCCTGCTTTCCGGCAGCTTTCAGCCTGAAACGGCGATTGGATCGCTTTCGGGCAGGTACTATAGGATAAACGAGGACAATCCATATGCGGCATACCTCTCGCGAATTACCGAAGCCGTAAAATCTTCGGGGCGCGAGCCGGTATACGAAACTATGCTGGCACAGGGCACACGCCCTGGGAAAGGAAAACAGAAGCCCAGCTATTCCAAAGCGGGGCAAAAAAACAACGCACACTATGCTGCGGGGGACCTCGGGCCGTTTGAAGAAGGGGAGATCGGCAGCCTTGTCGATAAGCTGCCCTCTTCGGAAGATGTTTTGCATTCTTTCGGCTGGCAGCCGGAAGAAGGCGCCGGCTCCTTGCAGCCTGTTGAGCTTGACAAGCTAAGATATTTTGAAGCGCTGGACATCGAGACCGAAAAGCTCTGGCGGGCAAAATTTACGGGTATGCAGGTAACCGAGGCGCCAGCCGAGAAGCCTTCAGGCGAGGGGCAGCCCGCGGCCGACCCGTTGCTTCAAAAATACGACCGCTGCATAAAAAAGGTTGAAAAGCTCATTACGGCTCTGCGCGAGGAGCAGGCTAAGCTGCAGGCTGAGCTTGACAGGTGCAAAGATTCAATCGAGCAGCTGCGCCATTTTGAGTCGCTCGACGTGGACGTCAGCGCGCTTTGGTCGGCAAAATTTTTAAAGTTGCGGTTCGGGCGCATGCCGATAGCGAGCGCAAACGAGGTAGACGCATATAACAAAAACCCGTACGTAGAGTTTTTCCGCTGCTCGGAGGAGGGCGGATACGCTTGGGGAATGTATGTTGCGCCGGCTTCGGAAATCGACGAGGTCGACCGCATATTTGCGGCGTTGTTCTTCGAGCGGCTGCGAATACCGGACATTACAGGCAGCCCGAAGGACGCCATTAAGCGGCTACGCGAAGAGTATGAAGCTACCAAAGCAAAAGCCGACGAGCTCAATAAGAAGCTGAAGCTCTTTTGGGATGCCGAGTATGAAAGCTGCATGAGCGTGTGCGCGAAACTTCACATGCTAGCGGAAGCTTTCAACTTGCGGCGCGCTGCGGCCCGCGCGAAAGACGGCTATTTGCTTTTCGGCTGGGTTCCCGAGAAAGAGGCGCAAAGCCTATCGGACAGCCTGCACGAGCTGCGCGGCGTGGAGGTCAAGCTCGGCAACCCCGGGCAGGTGGAGCGGTTTACGCCTCCCACGAAGCTAAAAAACTCGTGGTTTGCAAGGCCATATGAGTTTTTAGTCTCGATGTTCGGCATGCCGCGCTATGACGAGATCGACCCGACGCCGCTTGTGGCGATAACATATACGCTGTTTTTCGGCATAATGTTCGCCGACCTTGGGCAAGGGCTGGTTTTGGCACTTGTGGGCTATATAATGGGTAAGTACATGAAAAACCGGCTCGGCCCGATACTGGTCAGGTGCGGCATATCGGGCGCGCTGTTCGGGCTTTTGGTAGGATCGGTGTTCGGATACGAGCACCTGCTCGACGGGCTTTACCGTAAGCTCGGCTTTGACGGCAAGCCGATAGAAGTAATGGAAAGCGGCAGCATCATGCTAATACTCGGCTCGGCAATCGGGCTTGGCGTTGTGCTCCTTATTGTAGCAATGGCCCTAAATATATATATTTTGATGCGTAAAGCCGAGTACGGCCCGGCGCTGTTTAGTACAAACGGCCTTGCGGGGTTGGTGCTGTATCTTGGGCTGATCCTTTTGGTGCTGGGGCTTGTTATCGATATTCCCGTCCCGACGCCAGTGATTATGTGGGCAATGATAATATTGCCTGCGGTGCTAATATGGCTTGGCGAGCCGCTCGGACGGCTGGTTGAGAGGCGGCGTGACTGGATGCCCGAAAAGTGGGGGGAATTCCTCCTGCAGGGCATATTTGAAATGTTCGAGTCCATACTCAGTTATATGACGAACACCGTGTCGTTCGTGCGGGTCGGAGCGTTCGTGCTGGTACACGCTGGCATGATGATGGTGTTTACCACTATTGCCGAAATGGTAGGCGGCGGCTTCGCCGGCGCGGTGGTTATGATATTTGGGAACTTGCTCGTGATTGCGCTTGAAGGGCTGCTCGTGGGCGTGCAAAGCATGCGCCTTGAGTATTACGAGCTGTTTTCTAGGTTTTACTCGGGCTCTGGCAGGGAGTTTAAGCCGGCTGGCAGTGCCGATAAAGATTGATTTTATTACCCGGAACTCTGGAGGAACCTTTTATGCTTACTGCAACCGATTTTGCGCTGATTTTTGTTCCGCCCGTGGCGATTTTTGCCGCGATATATGCGGCGCTATATGCTATAAAACGCGGGGTTCGGCCGCCGCGCGCTATAGCCCGGCATCTGGCGGTGCTGTTGGTGACGTTTACCGCGCTTGTAACGCTCACGCTCGTTGCATCGGCGCAGGCTGAAGAAGCCGCCGAGTCGCCGGCTGATGAAGCCGCAGCCGACACTGAATCCGGCTCGAAAGGCATAGGGCTGCTTTCGGCAGGGCTTTCGACGGGCCTTGCCGGCATAGGCGGCGGCATCGCTCTTGCCGGCGGTATCCCCGCGGCGGTCGGAGCTACGGCTGAGGACCCGAAAAATTTCTCGAAGGCGCTGATTTTCGTCGCGCTCGGCGAAACTATAGCGCTATACGGCATCGTCATCTCGGTCATGATAATGAGCCGAATCTGAAAGCGGGCGAATAAAGTGCGTTTTTACCTTATATCCGATAACCACGACACCGCGGTCGGCATGAGGCTGTGCGGCGTCGAAGGCACGGTTTTGCACGATGCCGATAGCGTAAAGGCGAAGCTCGCCGAGCTTTTAGCAGACGAGAATATCGGAATTATACTCGTGACCGAAAAGCTTGCGGCAATGATACCGGATTATATCAGCGAGCTGCGGCTTTCGGTGCAAAAGCCGCTTATTGTAGAGATACCCGACCGGCACGGCGGCAGGGGTGCCGGCGCCGTCTTGTCGAAATATCTTGCCGATGCGGTCGGGATAAAAATTGAAGGTTAACCGGTTGATTAGAGGTTTTGCCGGATGACATACGAAGAAAAAAAGTCTCGTTTCATCGCCGCGATACGCGCCGTGGCGATGAAAGAGAGCGAAGAGATAATTAGCGCCGTGCAGGCTTATATAGAAACCGAGCTTGCTAAAGCCGAAGAAGAGCTCCGGCGCGAGACGGAGGCGGAGGTGCGCTCAAAGATAAGCAAAATCCGCCGGCAGACAGGCGCGCAGATTTCCGCCGCGCAAAGGGATGCTGAAGACGAGCTTTACAGATGTCGCGCCGAGATAGAGGAAGCTGTATTTGAAGGCGTAAAAAAGAAAATTTTAGCCTTCAGGCAAACTAAAGAATACGACGGCTACCTTGCGCAGGGCGCGGAGTTTTTAAATAAGTATTTCGGCTCGGATGATGAGGTTAAGCTTTTTTATGCACCGGGGGACGAGGGCAAGCTCGAGATGCTCAAATCGATTATAAAGGCAAGCGTCGAGGCGCTGCCGGACGAAAAAATAAGCCTTGGGGGCTTTCGGGCCGAGTGCAGGGCGAAAAGGCTTGCTATCGACGACACGCTAGATACGGCGCTAGAGCAGCAGCGCGAACGCTTCAGGTCAATCCCAGAGCTGCGGCTAGGCGAGTCTGTAAATTAAAAATTTTATGCGCGTAAGTTATCGAAGTGATGCAAAGATGAGTAGTACTGCGAAAATTTACGGCATTAACGGGCCGGTTGTCACGCTTGACGGCGCCGCCGGCTTTTCAATGCAAGAGATGGTCTTCGTCGGCAAGCTGGGGCTTGTCGGCGAGGTTATAAGCATAGGGGCGGGGCGCGCTACAATCCAGGTGTATGAGTCCACTACCTCGCTGCGCCCTGGCGAGGAAGTCGTCGGCTCGGGCATGCCGATTTCGGTAACGCTTGGGCCGGGCATAATAGGCACGATTTTCGACGGCATCCAGCGCCCGCTTAAAAAAATCGAGGAGCGCGACGGCCATTTTATCAGCCGCGGGGGCAACTATGAGCCGCTTGACGCCGAGCGGCTTTGGGAAGTCAAAGTCAAAGCCAAGTGCGGGGCTATCATAAAGCCGGGCGACATTTACGCTACCTGCGAGGAGACCCCCTCGATAGAGCACCGCTGCCTTGTGCCCCCGGGAATAGAGGGCGAAGTCGTATATGTAGCGCCTGACGGCAAGTATAGGGTAAACGACACGGTAATAAAGCTGCGCACGCCGGAGGGCGAAACCCGGGAGCTTTCGCTGTGCCATAAGTGGCCGATTAGGGTGCCGCGCCCCATAAGGGAGAAACTTGAGCTTTCCGAGCCGTTGGTTACGGGGCAAAGGGTGCTGGATTCCATATTCCCGCTGGCGAAGGGCGGAACGGCTGCGCTGCCCGGCGGGTTTGGCGCGGGCAAGACAATGGTGCAGCACCAGATAGCCAAATGGTGCGACGCCGATATAATCATATATGTCGGCTGCGGCGAGCGCGGCAACGAGATGACGCAGGTGCTTGAGGAGTTTAGCGAGCTTGTTGACCCGCGCACCGGACATAAGCTCACCGACCGAACAGTGCTAATCGCCAACACCTCTAACATGCCGGTGGCGGCGCGCGAGGCATCGATTTATACCGGCATAACGATAGCCGAGTATTACCGCGACATGGGCTATCATGTGGCGATGATGGCAGACTCGACCTCGCGCTGGGCAGAGGCGCTGCGCGAGGTATCGGGCAGGCTTGAGGAGATGCCGGCAGAAGAGGGCTTCCCGGCATATTTGCCCTCCCGGCTCGCCGCGTTTTACGAGCGCGCGGGCAGGGTGATGACGCTGGGCGGCGATGTCGGCTCGGTAACGGTAATCGGCGCGGTGTCGCCGACCGGCGCTGATTTTTCGGAGCCTGTGACGCAGGCGACAAAACGCTTTACCCGCTGCTTTTGGGCGCTCGACAAATCACTCGCCTATTCGCGCCACTATCCCGCCGTAAACTGGACGCAAAGCTACAGCGAGTATATAGGCGAGCTTACCGAGTGGTATGACACCAACGTCGCGCCTCAGTTTTCGGAATTCCGCGCGCGCATACTCCGGCTGCTTGCCGAGGAGACCTCGCTGATGGAGATTGTAAAGCTCATCGGATCGGACGTTTTGCCCGACGACCAAAAGCTTATTATCGAGATCGCGCGCGTGATAAGGATAGGGCTTTTGCAGCAGGACGCTTATAACCCGAAAGACACCTACTCGCCGATAAAAAAGCAGTTTTTGATGATGAAGACGATACTGCATCTTTACGACCGCGCCAAATCGCTGGTTGAGAAGGCAGTCCCGATATCGCGTCTGCTCGCGACGGGCATTTTCGAGAAGCTTGAAAAGATGAAATACGAGATCCCGAGCGACAGGCTCGAGCTGTTTGACGAGTATATAAAGGAAATCGACGCAGCGACGAGTACCGGGGAGGAAACGGCAAAGTGATTATAGAGCATTTAGGGCTGCGAGAAATAAACGGCTCGCTTATAGTGCTCGACGGAGTGCCGGGCGCCTCCTTTGAGGAGCTTGTAAAAATCCGGCTCGTGAGCGGTGAAGAGCGCATGGGCAGGGTGGTGCGCATCGACGGCGACCGCGTGGTCATCCAGGTATTCGAGGGCACGCAGGACATGTCTCTCGAAAACACGCGCACCATATTTACCGCGCGGCCGATGGAGCTTCCGCTCGCGCCTGAGATACTAGGCCGCATTTTTGACGGCGTTGGCCGGCCGATCGACGGCAAGGGGGAAATTTACTGTGCCGAGCGGCGCGATATAAACGGCTTGCCGATAAACCCGGTTTCGCGCGAGTACCCGCGCAGCTGCATTGTCACGGGCATCTCATCAATCGACGTGCTCACAACGCTTATCCGCGGGCAAAAGCTACCGATATTCTCTGGCTCGGGCATGAGGCACAACGAGCTTGCGGCGCAGATTGTACGTCAGGCGAATATAGCGACAACCGATGAGGAAGAGGACAGCTTCGCGATTGTGTTTGCCGCGATTGGTGTTAAAAACGACGTCGCCGCATTTTTCCGCCGCTCGTTTGAAGATTCGGGGGTTATGGACCGTGTCGTGATGTACCTCAACCTAATCAGCGACCCGGTGATAGAGCGCATTATAACCCCTCGCTGCGCGCTGACCGCCGCTGAGTACCTCGCTTTCACGCTTGGCATGCACATCCTCGTCGTGATGACCGACATGACCTCGTATGCCGAAGCCTGCCGCGAGTTCAGCTCCTCGAAAGGGGAGATTCCCGGCAGGAAAGGCTACCCGGGCTATATGTACTCGGACCTGGCGACGCTTTACGAGCGAGCCGGCATGCTGCGCGGTAAAAAAGGCTCGGTAACGCAGCTGCCAATCCTTACGATGCCGAACGACGACATTACGCATCCAGTCCCGGACCTGACGGGTTATATAACCGAGGGGCAAATAGTGCTCGACCGCGCGCTTGAAAGCAGGGGCATTTACCCGCCGGTCGGAATACTCGCCTCACTTTCAAGGCTTATGAAGGACGGCATCGGCGAAGGTTACACGCGCACCGACCATGCCCCGCTCGCAAATCAGCTTTTCGCCTCGTACTCTAGGGTGCAGGAAGCGCGCTCGCTCGCCGCGGTTATCGGCGAGGATGAGCTATCTGAAATCGACAAGCTATACATTAAATTTGGCGATGCGTTTGAGTCCAGTTTCCTGGCGCAAGGCGAGTACGAGTTCCGCACGATGGAAGAGTCTCTGAACTTGGGATGGAAGATTTTGTCGATATTGCCGCGTTCGGAGCTCGACCGGATCGACGACAAGCTGCTTGACGATTATTACGGCAGATTTTAAGGGCGGCGAATTATGGCGAATGTAAATCCCACAAAAAACGAGCTTTTGCGCGCGAGAAGGTCGCTTGCGCTGGCACAGAAAGGGTTCGAGCTGCTCGACCGCAAGCGCAACATCCTCACGCACGAGATAATGGCGATGCTCGACGACATTAAGGCGATACAAAACCAAATAACTGACACTTACGCCGCGGCGTATAGGGCGCTTCAGAACGCGAACCTGACGCTCGGCATCTGCGATATAATCGCCGAGTCGGTTCCAATCGAAATGGGACTAGAGCTCGACTGGCGATCGGTTATGGGAGTCGAGCTGCCGACGGCAGAGCTAAATTCCCCGCCCGCGCGCAACACATACGGCTACTATGGCACTAATTACTACCTTGACGAGGCTTTCCTCAAATTTAACGAGGTGAAAAAGCTGACCGTCAAGCTTGCCGTAATAGAGGACAGCGTCGTGCGGCTCGCGGTCGCGATAAAAAAGACGCAAACGCGCGCGAACGCCCTCAAAAACAACGTAATCCCTCGGCTGCTTGAAAATATCCGGTTTATAACCGATCAGCTTGAAGAAAGGGAGCGCGAGGAGTTCTCGCGCATGAAAGTAGTAAAATCGCAGGGCGCGGACGACAAAACGAAATAGATAGGGTATACCGGCTGAAAGTTTTGGCTTTCAGCCGGAGTTTTTTATAAAGAATGAATCGGAAAATCAACACAAATAAGGATATGATATTTACAATTTTCTAAAATAAAGCTAAAATAGTATGCGGTGCATTATATTAAATTTTTAAAAGGATGGGAATGCCATGCATCCGCTGAGATACAGACAAATCCATCTCGATTTTCACACCTCGCCGGCGATTGACGGGGTCGGCGCGGATTTTGACCCCGAGAATTTTCGCGAGGCGCTGGTTTTGGGGCATGTCGACTCAATAACGCTGTTTTCAAAATGCCACCATGGATACGCGTACCATCCCACAAAGGCAAACGTCCAGCACCCCGGGCTACATGGGTTTAACCTGCTTGGTGAGCAGCTGAAGGTTTGCCGTGAACTTGGCGTCAACGCGCCGATTTACATATCTGCGGGATTCGACGAAAAGCTTGTTATGGAGCATCCCGAATGGCTCAACAAGCCTTCGCCGAACCATGCCCCGGACTTTATCCACGACTCGTATTATCACCTTTTTTGCTTCAATACGCCATACCTTGACATTCTCGCCGCGCAGGTCGAGGAAGTCATGCAAATGTTTAAACCCACCGGCATATTCCTCGATATTTGCGACGTGCGAACCTGCTATTGCCACTGGTGCATAAAGAGCATGAAAAAGCTCGGGCTTGACCCGAACAACCCCGACGAGGTGCGCCGCCATGGCGAGATGGTGTATGACGAGTTCTGCCGCCGCATGATAGAGGCGGTGCGCAAATACGACCCCGATACCAACATCTTTTTCAACTGCGGCACGATAAGGCGCGGGCGCCGCGACCTCGCGTTGCGCAACACGCATTATGAGCTTGAAAGCCTGCCGACCGGCGGCTGGGGCTATGACCATTTCCCGATGTCGGCGGCTTATGCGCGGACGCTTGGAATGGACTACCTCGGACAGACGGGCAAATTCCACACCAGCTGGGGAGAGTTTGGCGGGTTTAAGCATCCGAACGCGCTCCGCTATGAGGCGGCGCTGGCGCTTGCATTCGGCGCGAAATGCTCGGTAGGCGACCAGCTGCACTCGCGCGGGAGGATGAACATTTCGACATATAAGCTGATAGGCAACGCCTACTCGTATGTCGAAAAAGTCGAAGGCTACTACAAAGGCGCAAAGCCGGTAGCGGACATAGCTATTTTGTCGGGTGTGTCCGGCAGCGTGTCAGACTCGGATACAGGCGCACACCGGATTTTGCTTGAAAGCAAATACCTTTTCGACATAGTCGACGGCGAGGCGGATTTTAGCGGATACAGGCTCCTTGTGCTTCCCGACAGCGTCATGCCCACAGCCGAGCTTGAGGCTAAGCTGCGATCTTATCTTGCGTCGGGCGGCAAGATACTTGCCACCGGCGATGCCTGCACCGGAGGCGACGGCTTTATTTTCGACTTCGGCGCAAAATTTGAGGGGAAAAACGACTACTCGCCGACATATATGCGCCCGTGCTCGGACGAGGGCTTTATAAACGGTGTCACCGAGTATGTAATGTATGGCCCGGCGTATAATATAACTGTAACTGGCGGTAAAGCCATCGCCGAGCTTATTGAGCCATACTTTAACCGCACGCCGGAGCATTTTTGCTCGCACCAGCATGCGCCAAACCGTCCCAACGGGGCAAGGGTAGGCGCCGTGGTGACTGAAAACACCGGCTACATAGCTTGGAAGGTGTTCGCCGACTACGCAACCAAAGGCGAGCTTCATGCAAAAGAGCTTGTGCTGCGCGTGCTGCGGGAGCTGTTCCCCGACTCCGAGCGCACGGTAAGGGCAAGCCTCCCCGACCGCGGTATTGTGACGCTCTACAGGCAGGGAAGCCGCGACGTGCTAAACGCCCTCTTTGCCTACACTTCGGTGCGCGGAAAAGGCACGGAAGTGATAGAGGGCGCCGTGCCGATATATGACGTCGAGTTTGAGGTAAAGCGCAATGCGGCACCGGCACGCGTTTATACCGCTCCCGAAGGGAAGGAGCTTAAGTTTGAGTACTCAGGCGGCGTGGTTAAATTCACGTTACCGAAGCTGCTTATATCGCAGATTGTGATAATAGAATAAAAACAGGCAGGAACGAAAATGAAAAACCTTGAAAAAGAAATAAGGTCGCAGCCGCAAGTATTGCGCGGGCTGCGCGGGCTAAACGATGAAACGATAAATAAAATACTAGACAGGGTGGAAAAGGACAAGCCCGCGTTCGTGTATTTCGCGGCGCGTGGGACATCGGATCATGCGTGCACATACGCACAGTACCTGTTCGGCATATACCTGGGCATGCCATGCGCGCTTGCCACCCCGTCGGTTGTTTCGCGCTATGGCGCCGAGCTCGACCTGTCGCGCGCGCTTGTGATTGGCGTGTCGCAGTCGGGTAAAGCCGAAGACGTTATTTCGGTAATCGAGCGGGGCAAAAAATGCGGCGCGGCGACCGTGGCGCTTACAAACGACACTTCCTCGCCGCTCGCAAAAGCCGCGGATTATGTCCTCGATTGTGGAGCGGGCCCCGAGCTGTCGATTGCGGCGACAAAGACATTCACGGCGCAGATGTATGTGCTCGCCACGCTCTGCGCGAGGTGGGCGCAAAGGCTTGGGAAAGTGCCGCCCGAGTCAACGGGGCTTTCCTCGGCAGATGAGCTGCTGGCGGCGCTAGACAAGCTGCCCGACGCAATTGAGAGGCTGCTTGAGACGGTGCCCCCGCAAATTGATTCGATTATACTGCGCTACCGCTACCTTGAAAACGCGTTTGTCCTTGCTCGGGGGATAAACTATCCGATAGCGCTTGAAGGTTCGCTGAAAATCCTCGAAACCAACCGCATAAAGGTGAGGGGCTACTCGATTGCCGACTTCTACCATGGGCCGCTCGCGCAAATCGGCGCGGGAACGCTCGTGATAGTGCTAGCCGCGCGCGGAAAGCTTCTCGGAGACGCTTCGGACATAATGCTTAGAATAGAAAGCCTTGAGCCGACCGGCTGCGACATCATTGCCATCACAGACGACGAGGGCATAGCCGACAAGTGGAAACTCTCGATAAAGATACCAAGCTCGCCGGGGCTTGATTCGATTTCCCCGTTCCTCTTTGCGGTAACGCTTCAGCTTTTTGCTCTAAAGCTCACCGATATAAAAGAGATTGACCCCGACGAGTCGAAAGCGCTGAAAAAGGTGACGATAACAAAATAAAAAACGGGCCGGGAATAGCTTTCCCGGCCTGAATTTTTGCAGTTTAGCCGATTTTTTCAAACTGGCTGCCGTATAGCTTTGCGTAAAACCCGTCTTTCTCGAGCAGCTCCTCGTGTTTTCCCCGTTCGATAATTTGTCCGTCGCGCATGACCAAAATCAGGTCGGCGTCGCGGATTGTCGACAGCCGGTGTGCGACAATGATGCTCGTGCGCCCTTTTGTGAGCTCCGAGATTGCTTTTTGTACTTTCAGCTCGGTGCGAGTGTCGATGTTTGAAGTCGCCTCGTCGAGGATGAGCATCGGGGGATTTGCGAGCATCACGCGGGCGATGCACAAAAGTTGCTTTTGGCCGGCGGAAAGCCCGGCGCCATCGTCGCCGACTACTGTGTCGTAGCCGTTAGGCAGCCTCTTTATAAAGCTTTCGGCAAATGCCGCCTTCGCAGCCGCGCGGATCTCCTCGTCGGTTGCGTCGGGGCGTCCGTATGCTATGTTTTCCCTTATAGTGCCCGGGATTAGCCATGTGTCTTGCGGCACCATACCAAACGCCCGCCTCAGCGAGCGGCGCGTGACGCTGCGGATGTCCTCGCCGCTTGCCTTAATCTTGCCCGAGCCGACGTCGTAAAACCGTAAAAGCAGGTTAATAAGCGTCGTTTTGCCGCAGCCGGTTGGCCCGACTATTGCGACTCGCATGCCGGGCTTAATATCGATGCTTAAACTTTTTATGAGGGGCGTTTCAGGGTTATAAGAAAAAGAGACATTTTCAAATTGCACCGAGCCGTCGGGAACGAGCGTTTTGGCGTCTTCCGATTCGGGCGGCTCATCCTCTGCGTCAAGCAGCTCGAACACCCTTGCCGCGCAGGCGGCCGCGTTTTGCAGCTCGGCAATAACGCCCGAGATTTCATTGAAAGGCTTTGTGTACTGGCTCGCATAGCTCAAAAAGCAGGACAGCGAGCCGACCGTCATGCCGGGCGTCAGCGCGCCGGCAAGCGTGACGCCGGCATAAACGACGCCGTTTACAAACCGCGTAACAGGGTTTGTAAGGCTGGAGAAAAAGGTAGCTTTAACGCTCGCTTCGGAGTACAGTTTGTCAAGCTCGTCAAAGCGAGCGCCTGCCTGGCTTTCATAAGCGAACGCTTCGACGACGTCGGCGCCCTCTACAAACTCGGTAACGTAGCCGAAAAGCGCGCCGCGCGCGTCGTTTTGCGCACGGAAAAATCTATAGCTGCGCCGTGATATAAAGCTTGCCGAAAAAAGGCTGAGCGGCGTTACAAGCGCGACGGTGAGTCCCACCGGCAAATTGGTCGCAAGCATAAAGCCGAGCGTGCCAAATATCGTCATAATGCCCGAAAAAAACTGGGTAAAAAACAAAAGCAGTCCGTCCGAAAAAGTCTCGATATCCACAGTAATTCGGCTTACAATCTCGCCCGACTGCCGGGCATCAAGGTATCCCAAAGGCAAAGTCTTTAGCTTTGCGACGGCTTCGCCGCGGAGGTCGCACGCCGCCCTCGCGCATATGCGGACGCTTACCGCCTGCGACGCCCAGCCGCAAAGCGCGTTAATGGCTGCCGCGGTGCCGTAAAGGGAAAGCGCAAAAATTACCCCTTCCGGCACTCCGAGCGAGCCGGCTACCATCGCGTCGATAGCCCGCCCCGCGAGGATCGGCGCGGCAAGCTGGGTTGCAACTCCAGCCGCGGCGAGTATTAAAACGGCAATGATGGAATGCCGGTATTTTTTCAGCCTAAAGAGGGCGCGAAACAGTGTTTTTCGGCTCGATTTAGGCACCGGCTTCACCTCCACTGTATTGGCTTTCATATATCTCGCGGTAGACGGGGCAGGTCGAAAGCAGCTCGTCGTGCTTTCCCGCGCCGACAAGCCTGCCGTCGTCGAGCACGAGTATCAAATCCGACGAACGCACCGATGCGACTCGCTGGCTGACAATAAAAGTTGTGACCTTCCCGCGCAGTTTTGCAAGCTCGCGCCTAAGTGCCGACTCGGTCACAAAATCAAGCGCGCTTGCGCTGTCGTCGAGGATTAAAATAAACGGCTGCCCCGCCCGGAGCGCAAGGAGTGCCCTCACCATCGCGCGCGCGATCGTTAGCCTTTGGCGCTGCCCGCCAGAAAAGTTGCGGCCGCCCTGCTCGACAACTCCGTCAAGCCCGCCCGGCAAATCGCGGACAAACCCTGCGGCTTGGGCGCACTCGAGCGCCTTCCAAAGCAACTCGTCATCGACCTCTTCCGGAGGGCAAATGCCCGACACCCCCCAAAGCAGGTTCGAGCGCACTGTGCCCGAAAATAGCAGCGGCTTTTGCGGGACAATGCCGGCGAGCGAGCGCAGCTTTTGCCGCGGTATCTCTTTTATCGGTTCGCCGAATAAATAGACATCACCTGACGACGCGTCGAAAAACCGCGGGATAAGGCTGACAAGGCTGGTTTTACCGCTGCCGGTGCCGCCGATAATGCCGACGGCATCCCCATGCCGCACGGAGAATGAAATATCCGAAAGGCTCTCGGCGCCGGCGCCGGGATATTTGAAGCCGACATGCTCGAACCTGACGGCTACTTTTTGACTGTCAAGCAGCCCAGCTGATTCCTCCGCAGGGTACAAAAGCTGCGGTCGAACGTCAAACAGCGAGGCGATTCGACCGGCGCTTGCTGCGGCGCGTGTCACCTGCACGATAAGGTTTGCGAACTTTACAAGCTCGATAAAAATTTGCGACATGTAGTTGACAAGCGCGACGACCTCGCCCGACGTGATGCCGCCAACCGAAAACTCGAGCGCGCCGAAATACAGCACCGCGACGGTCGCCGCGTTAATCACCGCGCCGGAGAGCGGCGTCGAAAGCGCGGAGATTATGCCCGCATGCGCCTGTGCGTCCTTTAGCTTGTCCGACGCTTCGTAAATCCGTGCGACCTCGTCGTCTTCTCGGCAAAACGCGCGAATGACTCGCATGCCCGAAAGCGTCGATCGCGTGACTTTGACGACAGAGTCGAGCTTGGCTTGCGTTACCCTATAAAGCGGGGTAGTGGCCCGCATTATGCCAAAGACGACGGCGGCGAGCACGGGCACAACAAACGCGAAAACAATCGCAAGACGCCGGTTAATCGAAAATGCCATAAAGACGCTGCCGAAAACTATAAAAGGGCTCCTCATGAAAAGTCTTAAAAATAGGTTGAGCCCGGCTTGCACCTGGCTTATGTCACCGGTCAAGCGGGTTATAATCGTGCTTGAACCGAGCGTCTGGCGCGCCGAGGCGTCAAGCGATCGGATGTGCGCAAATGCCGCGCGCCTCAGCTCGGACGAAACCCCGACGGCTGCTACCGCGGAAAAATACTGCCCGGCTACGCTCACCGCCAGCCCGGCAAGCCCGAGCAGTACCATAAGCGCGCAGCCACGGATAATGTATAAAGTATCGCCGGTGCCAAGCCCGGTGTCGATGATTTTTGCGGTCAGGATAGGAATCGCAAGGTCGACAAAGCACTCAAGCAGCTTGAGAAGCGGTGCCAATGCCGCCTTCACGGAGTATTTTTTTAAGTAACGAAGTAGCTTCATAAAGTTAAATCCTCGCAACTAGCTACACATTATACCAAATCTGTGGCGGCGTGGTCAACAGGTAGTGCATGCCCGCCCGCAAAATCAAAAACGCCGCCGTCTTGGGGTATGTATGCGGCAGCGTTATATTCTTATATCGAATCGGCTGTTGCAGCGAGGGCAGCGGACGGAATGGCGTCCTTTGGATTTTGGAAGCCTTAACATCGCCTTGCAGGTGGGGCATCTTTTATAAACATGCGTTTTCCTGTCGCGCAGCATGCTGCGCCTGAGCTTAAAAAAGGTTTTTGTTTTATCCCAAAAGCGCAAAAATGCCGCGTTTTCGGCACGCCTTTTTGCATGATTTTTAGAAAAGAATCTGAAAATCTCCCATAATAGCAGCGCGTTTTGAATTATATACAAAACCGGCGACGAAGCGAAGATATTTATAGCGGCAAGCGCGACCGCGGCGATGAAAATCGCTTTTCCGAACGTGTCAAGCCCGTATCTTCCGGCGAGCAGCGAGACGACCCAATAGCCGAATTTGGAAAGATATAACCTTATTTTTTCAATCATAATACGGCAAATTCATCCTCCGGCATCTTATAGGCGGGCGCATGGTTCTCGACGCGCTCGGTAGGAGTGCCGCCGGATTGCCATCCAAAATAGTAGCTTTGCCCGGCGAGTGTGTAAAGCAGGGAGAAGACAACGCCAAGCACAAAACGCAATATGACGATTAACAATATCAGGCGCAAAAGGGGAAAACCAAAAATTCCGATTGTGAACGGCGCATGGTAACGGCGTCTGTGGCGACGGTAATATGTGCCGCCCCCGTATGCGGGGCCGCTTCCATAGTATCCGCCGTATGGTCCGTAACTTGTGCGTCGTGTATTTGTAGGCTCGGGTTCGGTATCGGAGCCCCAGCCCTGCGTGGCGCGCCAGGTTTTGCCGCTGCGTTCCGCCTGGATCTGCATATATGCTGCATTGATATTTTTCATCATAGCCTCGGCGCGCTTACTCCCGGGGTTAAGGTCGGGATGGTATTTGCGCGCGAGCGCCCTGTATGCGCGGGTTATCTCCTCGTCGGATGCGTCGCGCGAGACGCCGAGCACGGAATACGGATCGGTCACCCCTTCACCTCCTGCATCGTAAAATGCCCTAACATAAATATTATAGTATAAAAATATTTACGCATGCCTCATAAGTTTTAAACCTAACTGTTAAATATTCGGGAATAATTATATAGGGTTGCAAAATAAGCGTGCCGCTATTGACAAAACGCTTAACTCATGATATAATAACCGCCGTAGAATAAAGGGGCATAGCTCAGCTGGTAGAGCAGCGGTCTCCAAAACCGCGTGTCGAGGGTTCGAATCCTTCTACCCCTGCCACAGAAAAAGCCTGTAGACGTAAGGATCTACAGGCTTTTTTTGTTACACCCAAGGTGCTGGTTTTAGCGTCAGATTCCCTAATTGGGAGCTAATGGTCATACATATGGAAGCAAGAAATACAGCCAGGGGCATACCCCTGGCTGTATTGTTTTCAGTCTGACCTTTCAAGGCTTCTATTCAGTACTATTCTTTATAACTGATCGGATGTTTTTAGAATCCCGCAGTAGTAGCAGATTGCTTACCAAAAAAGCAATACAGCTAAAAAAGATAGCAATGAAACAATATAAAGCTCAATTTTATTGTGGTACTATAGCAAACAAAGTTGGGCAAAAATCACCGGGCGGTACTCTAACGGCTTGAAGTGTACGGTTATTATATCGTAAAGGAGAAGGATATGGAAAATGGAAATACGTTATCCGTCGTCGCCGGCTGATTTCAGGACGTACGATACCAAAAGAATCAGAGAGGAATATCATATACAGTCGCTATTCACACAGGACAACAAACGGATTGTATATTCGCACTTTGATAGGATCATTGTCGCCGGTCTAATGCCGGTATATAATTCACTGACACTTGGTGGTGGGGACGAACTCGGCTCAGAATATTTCCTTGAGAGGCGCGAGCTTGGTTGCATTAACATCGGCGGAGCCGGTGTTGTCATCGCCGATGGGCAGAAATACCCGCTTGAAAATGGAGACGGGCTTTATGTCGGACGCGGTGTGCGAGAACTGCTGTTTGAAAGCGTCGATAACTCAAACCCGGCTAAATTCTATGTGACATCATCGCCCGCCCACGCGTCGTACCCGACCGTATTAATTAAAGAAAAATCGGCGCGCCACCTTGAGCTTGGAACCGCTGAAAACTGCAATAAGAGAGTGATAACCCAGTATTTGCATCCCTCGGTGCTTAAAACATGCCAGCTTTCTATGGGGCTTACAAGACTCAGCCCTGGTTCAAACTGGAACACGATGCCATGTCACACCCATAAAAGGCGCATGGAGGTGTACCTGTATATGGAGCTCGGTCCAGACGACGTGGTGTTCCAAATAATGGGTACGCCGACCGAAACACGACATATCGTCGTACGAAATGAGGAAGCCGTGATAAGCCCAAGCTGGTCGATCCACAGCGGAGTAGGCACGAAAGCCTACGCTTTCATATGGGCGATGTGCGGAGAAAATCAGGATTTCGACGACATGGAACCCGTCGACATGCGTAGTCTGTTTTAAGGCATTTTATATTTAGGGGAACAAAACAATGAACATTTTTGATCTGAGCGGAAAGGTTGCGCTTATAACAGGAGCGTCATATGGGATCGGCTATGCTATCGCGAAAGGTCTCCACGATGCCGGCGCGAAGATCGTTTTCAACGATTTGACTCAGGAGATTGTGGATAAAGGACTTGAGTCTTATAAAAAAGATAACATCGACGCAACGGGATATGTATGTGACATCACCGACGAGAACTCAGTTCGCGATATGATTTGCGATATTGAGAGCCGGTTCGGAGCGGTTGACATACTTGTAAATAACGCCGGCATAATTAAGCGTATTCCGATGTGCGAGATGAGTGTGGAGGATTTTCGCCGTGTAATCGACGTCGACCTGACAGGCGCTTTCATCGTTTCAAAGGCAGTAATACCCGGTATGATCAAGCGTGGCGGCGGTAAAATAATCAACATCTGCTCGCTTATGTCTGAGTTCGGACGCGAGACGGTATCAGCCTACGCTGCGGCGAAGGGAGGGCTTAAAATGCTCACCCGCAATATAGCCTCGGAATATGGGGGAATGAATATTCAGTGCAACGGGATCGGCCCTGGCTATATCGCTACTCCCCAGACCGCGCCGTTGCGTGAACCGTTACCTGACGGAAGTCCGCATCCGTTTGATACCTATATCCGCGCAAGAACGCCCGCCGGACGTTGGGGCTTACCGGAGGACATTGTGGGAACCGCGGTATTCCTCGCATCCCGAGCATCAGACTTCGTCAACGGTCAGATAATTTACGTCGACGGCGGCATTGTAGCATACTTTGGCCGGCAGCCGTGAACAATCCAGAAAACCATAAAAAGTAAAATATAAGAAAGGAACGGAAAACTGTGAAAAAGCAAATTTTGTTTGTTCTGGGAATCATCTTGGCAATCTTGATGCTGGGAACGCTCAGTACAGTGAGCGCAGCCGACATCAACAGCGGTTTGGTATTGTACCTATCATTCGACAATGAGGTAGGCGGGGCTGTACCAGACATAACAGGAAACGGATGGAACGGTAAGCTTATGGGCAACGCAATGGTGACGGATGTAGTCGCCAAATTCGGCAAGGCGCTGTACCTTGATGGCTCGGACGGCTATGTCGAGATCCCCAAAGGCGTAAACCTAGCTCTTGAAGGCGAAGAATGGTCTATTTCGGTCTGGTGCATGATCGAAGAACTTCGCAATTTCCAACGTGTGTTCGACTTCAACAACACCAGCGCGACGTTCTTTTATATGTCTCCCTCAACCAGCGACTTGATCCCTACATACCGCGCCAAAATCAATAACGGAACGCGTGACACTCTCGATTCTTACAACGTGTTTATTGACGAGAACGAGTGGTACCATGTAGTCGTATCTCAGAAAGGCTCAACGGTTAACTTCTATATCAATGGTGAGCTCGCTTTATCAAACGAAAACTGCATAAACAACATGGCGGCCTACGACATCCCGCTTGAACAATGTTGGATAGGTAAATCCGCTACGGCATCCGACGCGATGTACTTCGGTGCTATCGACGATTTCCGTCTTTATAACCGCGCTCTCACAGCCGACGAAGTCACAGCCCTCTTTAAGTATACCCCCGGGCTTGCTACAAGCAATACTCTCGGCGAGGTCAAAATCGATATTGTCGAAAAGGAGCCGATAGTCGAAGTTGACGGCGGCATCGTCGACGATCTGGTTGTTTATCTCCCGTTTGATGGCGTCGAAAACGGTATAAGCGCCGATGCGACAGGCAACGGATGGAATGCCAACCTCATGGGCAGCGCCACAATCGCGGATGGTGGTAAATTCGGCAGAGCGCTTTACCTTGATGGTGTCGATGCTTATGCTCAGATAAAGGAAGGCGTGAACCTTGCACTCGACCCCAACAAGAAAGAGTGGACGGTTTCCGTCTGGTTCAAACAGGACGAAGCGCGTGGTTACGCACGCATTATGGACTTCAACAACACTAATGCTACGTTCTTCTACATCGCCCCGTCGACTGGCGGAAGCGAAGGTACCTATCGAGCCAAGATCAACAATGGCCCGAGAGATACCGTCGACATGGTTGGAAAGAACCTTAATGCCGACGAATGGTATATGCTCACCGTTGTGCAAAACGGCGACGCCGTAAAGGTATACGTCAATGGCGAACTTGTAACGGTAAACGAGTATTGCGTAAACGCCAATATGGCTACCTACGGCGAACCTCTCCTGTACTGCTATCTCGGCAAATCTGCTACTGAATCCGACCCGATGTTCGTCGGCATGATCGACGAGTTCCGACTCTACAATCGCGCGCTTTCCGCTTCCGATATTGCTACGCTTTACAAGCTTGACCCGAATGCCGCTCCGGTTGAAGGACCGGCGGAAACGCCGACTGTCTCGACCGGGACTGTTACCGGTGGGGCACCTATTGTCTCCCCAAAGACGTCTGACACCGCCATTACTGCCGTCGTCGTCTGCATGGTCGCGTGTGTCGCAGCGGTAATTTCTACGAAGAAACGAAGCCGTTAAGCTCAGCGTTATAGACAATCTGAGCTAATATTCGGCAAAATGTCTGGAGCAGAATAATCAGGCTTCAGACATTTATTTTTAAATGATAAGCGGGGGCAAATTATGAAAATTTATGACCGTCGAGTTATATCACTTTTTCTAGCCATCATTATGTCTACTCTTTTGATCATAGGATGCTCCGAGCCGACAGACAAAATATCCGACACTACCACAAGCGATGCAGTTTCGACTGATACCGTTGCGATTGACTCCGATGAAGCTCCGGATTTCCGAAAGATCGTGCCTATTACAGACTTCAATGGCTGGCAGTACTGTATGCTATCTATACAGAACTCGGCTATGTCCGCTTTTTTTGACTACGAGCTAACGACGGAGGAGCTGACCGGCGAGGTCGTGAATGACGCCGTATACACACGGAACATGACAATAGAAGAAGCGTTCAACATAACTCTCACTGAGAATCGCGTGCCGGATTTTTTAAATGTTGTTCAGAAGTGTGTTCAGAGCGGCGACAACGCGTATCAGCTTGTTATCGGAGGGTGGGGCGATATGGCGACACTCTCGACTACCGGAGCACTGCTTGATTGGAACAGCATGGACGTAATCGACGTTTATAAGCCATGGTACAACCAGTCGATCAACAGCGGGTGTATGATAAACGGTAGGATATACCTTGAACTCAACTACATCCCCTTTACCGGTGCGCTTTATACCCACTGCATGTTCTTCAACAAGAGCATCCTCGCCGACATGGGCCTTGAGAGCCCATACACTTATGTGTTGGATGGTACGTGGACTATCGACAGAATGATTTCATACCTTAGGGATACGAAAATTGATAAAAACGGCGATAGTAAGTATGATGAAAATGACTTCTACGGGCTTCTAACCTCCCACGGCGGCACTCTTGTTTTCACATATGCCTTCGATAACAAAACGATGGAAATCTCTGATGACTATACATGTACCCTGACCCTGTTCTCCGACCGGATGGTTCAGAGTGTAGATAAGGTTCTTGACCTATGTTATAATAGCAACAGCACTTACATAGTTAGCAACTCACAAGAGAGCGACATCGCGAAAATGTTTAGAAACGGGCAGAGCATCATGTACGCTGGATTCCTCTCGGATACTCTGCTTTACTTCCGCGATATGGAAAACGACTATGGATTGCTGCCTTATCCCAAACTCAATGAGGAACAGAGCAATTATTATACTAAGGTGGGGGGTGGCAGCGTGGTTCTCGGCCTTCCGATAACGAATTACGGAACCATAGATTTCCTCGCCTCGGTCACAGAAGCGCTAGCCATAGAGAGTTACAATCTAATTTATCCAGCGGTGTATGAAATATCGCTACAGGGCAAAGCACTTAGAGACAACGAGTCTCTGACGATGTATAGAATTATTATGGACGGCGCGTTCCTCGACTTCACTCAGCTTTACCGTATGTCCTACACTGCTTACTGCAACATGCTGCAGACTTGCGTCGAGGCGCAGCAAAACATTATTTCGTCCCGTATGGCGGCAATTAGCCGCGCTGCGTTAAAGCATTATCAGGGCATTCTTGACAAATTCGCCGAGCTTGACGCCGCCGGCTATTGATTACAAAGGGGCGCCGCATAAATACTGATTGTAAAGGAGAATAAAAAGTGAGCATTGAGCTCAGTTATCACAAAATTGCACAGGTTATAAACCGCCGCACAAGATTTTCATACCCACGTCTGATGGGGAAAAACTCGCGTCTTCCCGAGCACGGCTACGGCGGCAAGTTCGTTTAAGTATCTTATAAACAAACCTGTGGACATATTGCTGGCGAACATGGCTTCTACTGCTGCGTCCTCCTCAGGTGTTGTATCAACAAAGAACTCCCCTGTCGCTGACTATACTACATCGGATAACGCCGATACGAAGTCTGAGATAACTGCTGAGCCGGAGCTGTACATCGTGTCATCCACGGCAAGACTACTAGCAAACAACGATGCTCGCAATATCCACAGATACTATGCGGTCACGCTTGAACTCTCTGACGGCAGTAAGGTCCAGTTGTTGGAACGCGCCGTGTCCATCGATGACGACACAAAGGCGAAGCGGTTGAACGAAAGTATCATAGAATTGAACCGGATCTGCTCTTATAGAAAAGACGAGGTCAATTACTATATATTTGCGGGGACCCGCACTCAGGATACAAGCTTTTCCTCTGATGTGATGCCACAAGAGAGCTCAACAGCCATTGATTTTGAGCTTTTCCGCTCTTCGCTGCCCGAGAATGTCCGTTTTGATTACCTGAGATTTGATACTATCTCAGACCGGCTGAGGCTAGCGTATCTCACTGACCACCACTGGAGCGCTGACGGCATAAAAGAGGCTTATGGTCAGATCCTGGATATGATGAGGCTTGACACTCCTGATATAGGTGAAATGAGAGAGTCCGGGAAACTCCTTACCGCACCCGGCGTCAGGTTTTACGGCTCTCTCGCGAGGTTGACCGGCTATTATTCGCTTTATGACCCGTTCACCTTTTACGATTATGATCTTCCGGAGCACAAAGTCAGGGGAGGAGTTAGCTTCAAAGAAAAGATTAAGGCTTTCATGGCTGGAAAAATCAATGCTGGACGTGGCTCTGCTCTATACGAGGAGCTGTACCCCGCTCCAGTTCAGATTGTATATCCGGGTAACAACACCGGCAGAAGGTTACTCATCATCGGCGATTCCTATGCGAGGGGGATGTGCGAACTGATCGCTTCCCACTTCGACGTGACGTACACATTCTTTCCGGGTAGGGAATGCGATCTTGACAAGCATATCGACTCCTATGGAGTAACCGACGTGCTGATTCTGATGACTTCCGATCGACTTCTTTATCGAGTGTATGGACAGCTTCGGTGGTCAGACTACAAAACCGGATAAGCATAAAACAGCCAGATTAAAGCTTCATCCAGCAGAAGGGCACAAAAGACCAAGCCATTTTGTGTCAGTTTTGTTGTCCTTCTGCTGTTTTTATATACGTATCGGCTAGCGTATAATGTCCACATGAATTAAGACACATAATAAAACTAGTGACGCTTTAGGAAATGACAGGTGCTTGATATCAAATCTCGCAAATGCATTTTTTAAAGCTAAACGTTGGTTGCTTTTCGTATTAAGACGGATTATTAATTTTCGGGGGAGGGGAAATGGCGAGTGGCAACAATTTACAATATTGAATACAGAGCGGTCGGTGTTGATTCCTTGCTTCATGTAAAGCATGAGCACTTTGACTGCTTTGAGATAATTCAGACATGGTATAATCGTGGCTTTGTGACGATAAAAGATAAGGTCTATCCGATGGAATGGGGGAGCATCTACTTTATCAACGCCATCGAGACCCACTGTACAAATCCCGAGTGCCCTAATGAGTATGTCAGAAACAAGCTGTTCATCTCCGGGGAATATATGCTGTCGCTTGCTGCAGCCGCAGGAATGAGCGATGTGGTAAAGGAGCTGTTTCTTGATGGTGGAGGAACGAGCTGCTCGCTTGACTACGGAGTCGCCGAGACCGTCGATTCCCTGTTTCGCAACATCTGGTCGCTCTACGTTTCCGACTCCAAAATGAAGATTCCGTTGATATCCAGCGACATTATAAGGCTTATATCCATCATTCAATGCAATAAAAAAGATGTCGTATACAAGGGCAACCACACAATCGATAAGACGATCGCATATATTAACGAAAATATATCTGAAAAGATTACTATCGACGATATATGCAAGGAGCTTCACATAAACAAGTACTACCTATGCCACCTTTTTAAGAAAATTACAAATATGTCAATTTTCGAGTACATTAGGGAACGTCGCCTGTCAATCGCGAAGAAACTGCTTATCTCCGATTTTGAGCTACCTATATCAGAGATAGCAATGAGGTCAGGCTTCTCGAGTTTTTCCTACTTCAATCAGACATTTAAAAATTATACCGGTATGACCCCTGGAGATTACAGGGATAAGTATAAGTTCAGAGAGATGTAAAAAAGCGCCTTAACCCTAAAAACGGAGGATGCAATGAAAAGTACAAATAAAGCCAAAATACTGATAATACTGCTATGCCTGACGCTTGTGATTCAGGTAACCGGCTGCGGTGAGACTATCGTTGCGGACAACTTCACTGAAGAAGAAACAACCGATGAAACAAGTGAAATAGTGCCGGAAGTAGAAAAACGCGATTTCGGCGGACGAACTTTCCGTATGCTCACGCGCACCAAGGCCGACACTATCCATCCGAATCTCAACACTGATGAGCTGACTGCAGAGCCGATCAACGACGCAATATATTACCGGAATAGAAAGCTTGAGAATGACTACAACATAACATTCACGGAGCACCTTAACACCGAGCCGTCCGGTATCGCGCGCGCCTCGATCCTTGCCAACTCCGACGATTTCGAGATGATAACAATGCGTTGCATTTTTTCATATCAGCTCGCAGCCGAGAGACTCTCATATCCCGCTCCGCCGCGCTCAATCGCGTCGTCAATAAACTTATCCAAGAAGCCGCTGAGAAGTTCAGCTGAGTCAAAAAAACTTACAATTCGTATACATAATTGACTAACCACCGTGTCGAGGGTGCAAATCTTTCTACCCTTGCCATATCCCGCAGTCTAAAAAGCCTGCGGGATTTTTTGCGAATAAATATATACTATTTAGAATTTTATTCTATTTTTCGGCATGGCTGCTGCGTTCCCGGGTTGTGGCATAAAAAGAAATATGTGTTAATGGATTGTTACCATATTTGCGCCATTTTAAAAATTGCCGGTGAAAAGGGCTATTTTTTACAGAAAAATTGACATAATTTTTGCTTTTCTATCAATAATAATCAATTTTCTACGATATAGAATCTGTGAGGAAAATTTTACTTGAAAAAATAAATATGCATTCATAAATTGTCAATAATAACAACAAATGGAATAAGGGAACATCAAAAAATTGCTTAGCATCTACCAGGTAGAATTTCTTATTCCCATATAATTGACTTGAATATAAAATTTGTAACAACTTGACAACCGAGGATTAATTATGTATAATTACATTTAAAATTTTAACTATATTTTGCGTGATTGTAATTCTGCATAACAAATTATTGCGTAATAGATGACAAATTGTTTAATTATTCCAAACAACAATGCGGCAATTTAGATATGGCATTATCGATAAATTAATCCTTTTTGGGAATGTGTTTTAAAAGATAATAGTTTTGTCGCAATGAATAAAAATCCGGGGCAAGTTTTGTGCAACTTGTTGCGGCATTTTTTTCACACGTCATGAATCCGTGTCGAATAATGTCGTATTTGAGCATATTGTATAAAAACATTGACGCAAATAAATGAAAATTTGTCGAATTGTGATGCGCCACGCCATTGTCTGTCAACAAAGTTGAGTGGTGTCAAAAATAAATACGGCGGAGAGAAAGGTGGTAGTTGCATATGCTCGATAGCATCTCGGCCGAAATTCTTATAAAAGGGCTAGACGCGCTATGGATGCGGCAACGAGTCATATCAAATAACATCGCAAATGCCACGACCCCCGGCTACAAAAGCAGGACGGTCGAGTTTGAAGGCATCCTAAAATCGGTTCTAGACGGCGGCGAGCTCGACAAACGCGCCCTAAAAAGGGCGGCGGAAAAGCTCGAGCCCAAGCTGACGGTGGTGGACTGGACCTCTGACAGTGAGGACGGCAACAACGTCGTGCTAGACAAGGAAAACATCGAGCTTGCCAGGGCTCAGCTGCAGTACAACGCGCTGATAACCGCGCTAAACGCTCAGATCCAGAGGCTTAAATACGCCATTACCGGCGGGCAATAAAAATAGACAGGAGAAGACGGCGTTATGGCTTTTTTAAGCTCTCTTAATATACCCGGCTCGGCGCTGACCGCACAGAAGCTGAAAATGCGGGTTATAGCGCAGAACCTCGCCAACTCCGATACGACGGGAGCCGGCGGGGCATATGTCAGAAAAGATGTCGTGTTTGCCGAAAGAAGGGTACCCGTCGACTTTAAAAGCAAGCTAAGCGAAGCCGAAAGGGAGATAAGCTCCTACGGCGGTGTAGTCGCCGTGGCTATAGAGGAAGACCCCGAAGCGGCAGTTACCGAGTACGACCCCGACGATCCCGCGGCAAACGCGCAAGGGTATGTCGAGCGCCCGGGAGTAGACACGACCGATGAGATGATAAAAATGATAGAGGCCTCGCGCATGTATGAGGCTAACGTCACGGTTTTTAACGCTATAAAGAGCATGGCAACTAAGGCGCTTGAAATCGGAAAATGACTCTTTAATGCGAGGTTATAAAAATGGCGGTAAATCCCGTTAGAATAAACGAGCTGAGCTCGGCTTTGCAAAAGCAAAGCGCACAAAGCGCAAAGGGCGTCGCGATCCCGTTTAAGGATTACTTCGAAGAAGCGATAAAGAACGTCAAAGAGACCGAGGCGCAGGCAAGGCTAGACGCGATTAATGCGGTTGCCGGAAATATGGACGATTTGCATACTCTCGCGATAAACGTAGCCAAAGCGGAGCTCGCGCTCTCGCTGTTTGTCGGGCTGCGCAACAAGGCGCTCGAAGCTTACAACGAAATCATGCGCATCACCCTATAACTTGCCGTCACGAAAGATTGCCGGATTTGATGCCGGCTAGTTACTTAAAATAATACGACAAAAGCAAGTCGGAAATAGATGAATACATCAATTTCAGCATTCATACAGCAGCTTGTTTCTTCGTTTAAAAAGCTGAGCAAGGGCGCGAAAATCGCGATATTCACGGTTTTAGGCACCGCCATAATCGCGGCAGTTGTCATAACCGTGGTACTAAACACCGGCAAATACACGGTGCTTTACAGAGGGCTCTCGTCGGCTGAAAGCCTTGAAATCCTCCGATTGCTTGACGATATGGGCGTGGACTCTAAAGTCGAAAGCGACGGCACAATCCTCGTGCACAAAGACAAAGCGCCAGCGCTCAAAATGCAGCTCGCGGTGGAAGGTTACCCCAACAGCACGCTTTCATACGACCTGTTCCTCGGGGAGTCGGACCTCCTTACGACCGACTACGAGCAACGGAAGCTTTACATTTTCCAGCTGCAGGACAGGCTCCAGCAGTCAATTGAGACGCTCCAAGGCGTTAAAAGCGCCATAGTCACGCTCGGCATTCCCGAAGATGACCCATATGTGCTAAAAAGCGAGAAGCCCGAAATTACCGCGTCGGTGGCGCTCCAGCTTTACTCGAACGCCAAGCTCACGCCAAAGCAGATAAAAGGCATCGTGCTGCTCGTCGCAAGGAGCATCCCCGGCCTTTCGGAAGAGAACGTGGTAGTCGTAGGCGAGGATGGCCAGCAGCTTAACGCCGGACCCGGCTTCGGCTCTCCCGACGTCGGCGAGAAAATCGACGTTATAACTCAGCTTAACAAGCTATTCGAAGACAAAATAAGGTCGTTCCTCGAACCGGTGTTCGGCAAGGACGGAATAAGCGTATCCGTCACCGTATCGGTGGACTACAGCAGGACGACAACCGAGCAGACAAGCTATGAGCCAGTTGTAGGCGATAGTGGCATTGTGTCGTGGGAAGAACGGCACAGCGAAAGCACCGGAGACGCCGTGGAGCAGGACCAGGTCCCCACTTATTCCGAGGTGACCGGCGAAGAGGGTGCGGCTGGCACGCAAACGTCAAGCAGCTACAGCGCGCAGTATTTGGTAAACTCGCTGATTAAGCAGATACACGACGAAGGCGGCAATATAGCCGACATGACCGTCGCGGTTATAATCAACTCCGCCGAGATGAGCACCGAGGAGATAGCCAAGTACAGGGAGCTTGTCGCTTTCAGCGTGGGTGTCCCGGTAGATAAAGTCGCGCTGAGCTACTCGAGGTTCGTCGGCAGGGAGACGGCATATCCCGTTCCTGTCCCCGAGGATGAAGGATCAGCCTCCATATTCGATATCATCGACAAAAACCTCCTTATAATCATAGGAATCTGCGCGCTCGGCCTGATCATCTTAATAGTCGCTATTATAATTACCATAAAGTCGATAAAGAACAAGAAGAGGAAGCGCAGGCTCGAAGAGCTTGAAAAACAGCTCAAGGAGCAGGCGGAAAAGAAGCCGATGCCCAGCGAGATAGTGCTCAACGAGACTCGCGAGCAGGCTCTGAAGCGGCAGATAAAAGAGTTTGCCCAACAGCATGCTGAAACGGTGGCGCAATTGCTCAGAGTGTGGATCAAAGAGGATGAAAGCAGATGAGTCCCAAGGTTGAAAAATCCGATGCGCTTAGGAAAGCGGCGACGGTTGTGGTATCGCTGGGCGTTGAAACCGCATCTGAAGTTTTCAAATACCTCCATGAAGACGAAATTGAAAAGCTCACGACCGCAATCGCAACAATGCCGGCGCTATCGGCGGACGTGGTCGAAGCCACAATGGAGGAGTTCTACAATCTGTGTCTTGCGCAGACCTATGTTACAGAAGGCGGGATAGAATACGCCAGAGCGATACTTGAAAAATCCCTAGGCGTCGCCGCCGCGACGGCGATACTGAATAAAATAGCAAAAGCTCTCCAGGTAAAGGCATTTGACTTCATATACAAAGTAGACCCCAAACAGCTGCTTGTAATATTGCAGAACGAGCATCCGCAGACCATCGCGCTGATACTCTCGTATTGTTCGCCCGATCAGGCGGCGGCAATCTTAAGCGAGCTGCCGCGCGATGTGCAGATAGACGTCGTCGAGCGCGTCGCGAAAATGGACAGCACCTCGCCCGAGATTGTCCGGGACGTCGAAAAGCTCATCGAACGCAAGCTGCTTATGAGCGAGTCGGTCGATATGACCGAGATTGGCGGCAAAAAATTTATCGCCACGGTGCTCAACTCGACCGACAGGGGAACGGAAAAATTCATCATGGAGGAGCTGTCAAAGAAAGACCCGGCCCTCAGCGAGGAAATCCGCAACTGCATGTTTGTGTTCGAGGACATCGCGCTGCTTGATCCTATCGATATCCAGAAGCTCCTTCAGAATATCGATATCAACGACCTTACAATTGCGCTTAAAGGCGCGAGCAAGGAAATCGCGGAAGCCTTCTATGAGAACATGTCTGTCCGCATGAGGGAGACGGTCGAAGAGGAGACCAAGTACCTCCGCGGTGTGCGCTTGTCCGACGTCGAAGACAGGCAACAGAAGATTGTCAATATTGCCAGGAAGCTTGCTGATGCCGGTGAGATACACATTGTCAGGGGACGGAAGGATGATATAATTGTCTAACGTTTTCAAAGTTTCGGAAGTCAATGTGGAAGCCGCCAGCGTGAAATATTCCGCGCCGAAAAAAGAAAAAGGCGCAGCTGCCGTAAAAGTGGTAAGCAGTCCGTCGCCTGGTGATATCATCAACGAGGCAAAGCTTGCGGCACGCGCGATAATCGAGAGCGCACAAGCCGAAGCCGATGACATAAAAAGGCGTGTTAAGGAAGAGGCTGCAGCGCTCCTTGCCGAGTCGCGGATGAACGGCTACAAAGAAGGCCTTGAGCAAGGCCGCATCAAAGGTCAGCTTGAGGTAAAAAAGGCGCTTGATGAGCTCCGTTCGCTGATCCAGCAGATAGAAAGCGACAAAGAAAAGCTTTTAGCCGAATCAAAAAACGATGCGGTCGAACTTGCGTTTATTATAGCCGAAAAAGTCCTCGGCCAAAAGGTGCTAGCGGACAAAAACACATTCTTTAAGCTTTACGAGAAAGCGGTAAAGGATATAAAGGCCCAAAAATGGGTCAAGCTTTCGGTGTCAAAGCATGAGGTGGAGTTTGCCACCCAGCACAGCGACTACCTGCTTTCGGTAGTCGAAGGCGCCGAGCGGATCGAAATTGAGGTGCTCGAGGACGCTCCGCCGGGGACCTGCATAGTAGAAACCAGCGAGAAAATCGTCGACACCGGAATACATACGCAGATTGGGATGTTGCGCGACGCGGTTTTCACGGCATAGCGCTAATGGTTTTGCCGGGCCGTAAAGGTAAAGGGGCAATGGGCTTTGTTTGATGATATAAAACAAATCATAAATAACACCGATACGGTTTCGGTTAAAGGGAAAGTCGACAAGATTGTCGGCCTTGTCATCGAAAGCACGGGGCCGAACGCCGATATTGGAACGGTTTGCAAAATATATAACTCCAAAAATACCGGCTACATAAAAGCGGAGGTCGTCGGGTTCAGGGACGACAGGGTGCTGCTTTTGCCGTACGACGACCTTACGGGCATTGTTAAAGGCAGCATTGTCGAGTCGACCGGCGACACGCTAAAGGTGCCGGTCGGCGAGGCGCTAATAGGTAGAGTTATAGATGGTTTCGGCAACCCGATAGACGGTAAAGGCCCGATCGCCGCAGAGGCTTATTACCCTGTCCAGGGAACCCCCTCAAACCCCCTCACGCGGCCACGGATAACAGAGCGCATCACAATGGGCGTCAAAGCCATAGACGGGCTTTTGACTTGCGGCAAAGGCCAAAGGATGGGCATTTTCGCGGGAAGCGGCGTCGGTAAAAGCACGCTTTTGGGCATGATCTCACGCAATATTGAAGCCGACGTTAACGTCATCGCGCTTGTCGGCGAGCGCGGCCGCGAGGTTAGGGGCTTTATAGAGAACGACCTTAAAGAAGAAGGCATGAAGCGCACCGTGCTTGTGGTTGCCACATCCGACCAGCCGGCGATGATGAGGCTTAACTGTGCCTACACCGCCACCGCGATCGCCGAGTATTTCAAAGACCAGGGCAAAGACGTGCTTTTGATGATGGACTCGCTGACGAGGTTCGCGATGGCGAAGCGCGAGACAGGACTTTCAATAGGCGAGCCGCCGGTCGCGCGGGGTTATACGCCCTCGCTGTATGCCGTGTTGCCGAAGCTGCTTGAGCGCACCGGCAAGTTCGAGCGAGGCTCGATAACCGGCATATATACGGTGCTTGTCGAAGGCGACGACGTCAACGAGCCGATTTCGGATACAGTCCGAGGTATACTCGACGGTCACATAGTCCTCTCTCGAAGCTATGCGATGCGCAACCACTACCCGGCGGTTGATATTCTCGCGAGCGTCAGCCGCCTTATGACCGAGATAGTTCCCCAAGAGCACCTTCAGATGGCGTCGGAAATCAGGGCGACGCTTTCGACATATTACGAAAACTACGACCTTATAAGCATCGGCGCCTATAAAATGGGCACAAACCCGAAGATCGACTACGCGATACAAAATATCGACCGGATAAACGAGTTCTTAAAGCAAGGCATTGACGAAAAGTTCACGTTTGAAGAAACGGTGGCGCTGATGCGCGGGCTTGTAGCAAGCAAATAATCTTCGCCGGGGGCGCTGCGGTTGAAAAAGTTTAAGTTTTCGCTTGATAAAGTCCTAGAGTACAGAAACCACCTTCAAAGAAGGGAAAAGGATATACTGGCGCGGCTCCGAACCGAATACAGCCTGCTGCTTGAGGAGGAGCGGCAGCTTTTGGACCTATATGAGAAAGCCAAACGCGATTATGAAATGCGTTCGGCGGCAGGTCTTTTGGTCGCAGATGCCGCCATTATGCTAAACCATATCGACGATATAAAAAAGCAAATCGAGCTGCAGCGTGCGAAAATAATAGAAAAAGAGCATGAAATTGAAAAGCAAACCAAAAAGGTCGTCGCGATAACGCAGGACAAAATGACGGTCGAAAAGCTGCGTGAGAAAAAGTTTGAGATATACACCGGCGAAGTAGTAAAGAGCGAAGAAAAATTCATCGAAGATTTTATCGCCAACAGGAAATCGATTTCCTAACGGGTCGGTTTCTTAAAAATATATAGCTTTAGGGGAAAGGAGGTGTGAACGGTTTTGACGGCGGTAAAAATCCTAGAGGGCTTTGCGTGTACGCCACCGGCAGAAGTACAACCCGGCGCCGAAAGGACTAGCCGGGAGTCTGCTTTAGACTTTATGAGCCTTTTTTTATCGGTAATATCGGAACAACCTGAAAGCGGGAGAATCACCGGGTCAATGCCCGGTTTGCCGGATGGGTTTTTCGACGGGCTGCAGGCTCCCGATGAAGGTGGCTCAAAAGATAAAAACGGCACAAAGCCTACCCCCGACGCGCTTGCGCTTGCCGGATGGCTCGCGCATACGGCGTCAACGCAGGCTTTAGATGCCGGAAATGCATCGCAGGGCGAGCCTAAAGCAAATGTCCCGCAAGTTAGCCGGGCATGGACGGATTTGCCGGCATTGCAGCTGCCTATAAACTGGGAATCGCAGGGTGATACTAGCCGGCTTGATGTTTTGCCGGATGAAAACCCGGCGCAAAACGCGCTAATACAAGATGCAAGCTTCGTTACCGGCGAAGAACTCAACCTGCCAAGAGAGGCTGAGATGCAAAAGCAGTCTTTAACCCCAAGCGGCGGCGCAGTAGCTTTTGCGGCGAGGCTGCGGGAAGCCATAGGGCGTGATGCTGCAAACCTGCTTGCCGAAAGCGGGGCAGGTCAAACGGGTATATATTCACCCGCACAAAGGCAGCGCATGCTAATGCCTAAGATTAACCCGCAGGCAGTCCCGGAAGAGCAAATCCAAGGCGCGGTAGTGCAGAGCTTTGGCGAGCGCGCGGAAGCCGGGGATGCTGATCGGATAGCAGCATCAATAAAAGCCGGCGCGGGCGCGGCGGAGCTTCAGCCGCGGGCGAGGGATGGCGGAAAACCCGAGCGTCGAGCTGCGCAAGGCGAGGTAGCCGGCAGGCTAACCACCGAAAAAATAGGAGCGGCAGCCGTGCTTCAGCACCAGGCGCGCCGATTTGAGCTTGCCGGGATACAAAAGGGCGTGATAAGCCCGACGCAGGCGGACATGCCAAACTCTATAGGAGTCGCAAGGCAGCTTGCCGATGCAATCGAGTCTATGCGCGGGGAGATGTCGGAATTTAAGATAAGGCTTAAGCCCGAAGGGCTTGGCGAGGTGACGGTGAAGCTAAAAAGCGTTGGCGAGCGGCTCGAAGTAGAGCTATCGGCAAAGCTCCATTCCACAAGGCAGCTTATAGCACGCGAAATTGAAGCGTTGCAGGGCACGCTCTCGGAAAGCGCCTCAAGCCGGTTTAAGGTTGTCTCGGTTATGCTTGATGGCAGCATGGCAGAGGGCGCATTTGTCGGATTTGCCGGCGGAGGCTATAGCCGCGGCGGGCGTGAGTACCAGATGTGGGAGAGCGAAAGCGAGCACCGTGCTCCCTCAAAAGCCGGCGGGAAAAGGCAAGTTGCCGCAATAAGGGGATACACGGGCCGGCTGATCGATTATGTCGTATAAAATCGCAAAGGAGAAGGTCAAATGTCGACAAACGGCATTTATTCGGTGACTGCCGCGGCGGCAGCGGCAAACGCTTCGAGCAAATTTGGGACCGACAAGCTTAGCACAAGCGACTTTTTAAGGCTTATGGCCGCCCAGCTTCAAAACCAGACGATGTATGACCAAACGGACAGTACCGAGTTCCTTGCGCAGCTTGCGCAATTTTCGACGCTCTCGCAGATGGCTGAGTTGGCGAGCACCCTCAAAGTGAGCACCGCCATATCGCTGCTAGGCAAAAAGGTAACGGTCCATGCGCCCGACTTCGGCGGAAGGAATGTGACCGGCTATGTTACTGGCGTAAGCATGCAAGATGGCGTCCCGTATGTAAAGGTTAACGGCACATTTTACTCGATAGCCGACATAATAGAGGTAAGCGCATAGCCGCAAAACGAGGTAAAAATGAGGGTAAGCGATTTGTTTTTAAGGCATCTTGAATCCATAGGCGCGGCGGGTGCAAGCGGCAATAGCCAAAGGCCGCAAAACTCGTCTGCCGGGCAGCCCAAAGTACGGTTCGAGGATGCGCTAAGAGAATCCGAAAGCAAAATCTCTTTCTCGAAGCATGCCAAAAAGCGGCTTGACGAGCGCGGCATAGAGCTTTCGGAAGGCGAGCTTAGGCAGCTCGGCTCGGCAATTGAGATGGCACAAGCGAAAGGAATAAAAGACACGCTTGTGCTTATAGGCGGAAAAGCATTTATCGTCAACACGCCAACCGGGACGGTTATAACCGTTGTGGACGGCAGCTCCGATGGGGAGCCTAAAGTGTTCAGCAACCTTAATGGAGCGGTAGTACTCTAAGCCGGACCTTTTTTGGGGGCTTGCGGGCTTTGACCGACAGAGAAGCCCGGTACTACCGAATACAAACTAAATCGAAAGAGGTAAGAGCAATGATAAGGTCAATGTATTCGGCGGTAACAGGCCTTAGGAACCACCAGACAATGCTTGACGTTATAGGCAACAACATTTCGAACGTCAACACGGTAGGTTTTAAAGCGAGCAGGGTTATTTTCACCGATTTGTTCTATCAGACGCTTTCGGCCGCAACCGAGCCGACGGAAGGTACTGCCAATCAGGTAGGCAGCGGCGGCAGCAACCCGATACAGATAGGCTACGGTTCGGCGGTCGCCACAATAGATATGCTTATGACCCGAAGCGGGTTCCAGCAGACCTCTCGCACGCTCGACCTTTACATCTCGGGCGAAGGGTTCTTTGTTGTACAAGACAACTCCGGCGCCATCTACTATACAAGGGTCGGCAGCCTGAGGTTCAACGCGCTAGGGCAGCTCGTCGATTCAAACAACAGCTTCGTGCTTGGCGTGATGAATACAGGCACCAACCCCAACCCTGACTTGACAATCGATGACATGGATGACCTTGGGATAATCGAGATAGAGGACTTTGATAAATACACAAGCATTTATATCGACCGCGAGGGCAGAATCCGCGCCATCAACACGGAAGACAACGAGATTGTCACGCTCGGCAGAATCGCTTTGGCCACGTTCCCGAACATTGAAGGGCTATCGCAGGAGGGCAATATGTACTATGCCCAGACCGCAGCCTCCGGCAATCCTATTGTCGGGCACGCAGGCTCCGCGACATTTGGCGAGCTTGTCTCGGGCGGACTTGAAATGTCAAATGTCGACCTCACCAAAGAGTTCACCGACATGATAATCGCGCAACGCGGTTTCAAAGCCAACGCGCGGGTAATAACCACATCCGACCAGGTGCTTGAAGAGCTTGTAAACATTAAGAGGTAAAAAGCTTTAGGGCGGCTGGTTATGCCCAAAAGACATAACCGGTCGCCCGGGTAGCCGGCTATTATAAAATCGGTAGAGGACAATGACGGATGGCTGAAATACTGACACAATCGCAAATAGACGAACTGCTAAACGAGCTTATAAAAGGCAGCCCTGACACAAAGAAAAATGTGTCGAAGGTGGAGGCGAAAAACTACGATTTTCGCAGCCCCAAAAAGATGTCGAGAGAGCAAAACAAGATGCTGTCCGGCATTACCGATGTGCTGTCAAGGCATGTGGCGGCATATTTGTCCAGCCTACTTAGGAACTATTGCGAGCTGTCGGTGGCTTCGATAGACGAACACCCTTACAGCGAGTACAACAACGCCCTGCCGGATATGCTGATGACGGCAATTGTCGACATCTATCCGATGAACGCCACGATGACGCTCGATATGTCGAACAACATTCTGTTTGCCATAATCGATCGGATGCTTGGCGGCACCGGTGAAAAGAATATCATACCCGACAGGGAGTATACCGAAATTGAAATCACCTTGATGGAGCGGGTTTTCAGGCGCCTGTGCACCTATATCCAAGACGCGCTTCAGAACATCCCCAACTGCAGGGTTACGCTGCGCCAGATAGATACGAACAGCCGGTTTATAAGGGCAATCCGAATGGAAGAGGTTGTCGAGGTTGTCGTATATAACGTGACGGTAGGCAACATCACAGGCACTTTCACCGCGTGCATACCGTATACGTTTGTCCAAGCGGCTGCAAGCCTGGCAGAAAAAGAAGTCGAGGGCGACAGTACAGGCGCAAGCGATGAGGAGCGGTGGCGGCATCTTGAAGAGCTGCGAAACACCTATGTTGACGTCCGCGCCATCCTCGGGACCGCGACGCTTTCACTTCAAGAGCTAAGGGACTTGCAGGTTGGGGACGTTATAAGGCTTGACCAGAAGAACGGCGATCCGGTACTGGTTACGGTGAATGGTAACAAGTGGTTCTTGGGCGAGCCGGGGATTAAGAAATATAGCAAAGCTGTAAAAATAAACAAGTACTGCAACGGAAGGTCACAATCCAATGAATGACACGCCTCTTTTAACTAACAGCGAAATCGACATAATAGGCGAAGTGCTGAATATCAGCATGGGAGCGGCGGCGACGGCCATTTCGGTGATTTTAAACAGGCAGGTTGTAATCACGACGCCGACAGTTCTGACCGTAAGCAAAAAGGATTTCGAATATAAAAGCCTTGAACCGGTCATTGGAGTCCGGATTGACTACGTCGAAGGCTTGCACGGCTCGAACTTCATGATAATGAATATAAGCGACGCCAACGCTATGGTTGCAAGCCTTTTAGGAGAAGAGCCCGCCTCGAGCCCTGAGGAGCTTGACGAAATACGCACAAGCGCGCTCGGCGAGATAATGAACCAGATGATGGGCGCGGCGAGTACCGCGCTTTCCACATTCCTTCAAAAGTCGATAAGCATATCGCCTCCTTCGTTCGTCGTGCCAAACCAATTTTTGGGCGAGTTTTACGAAAGCGACGCATACGACAGTATTGTCGCCGTAAGTTTTAAATTCTTCATTCAGGATTTGGTCGACAACGAGTTTATAACCGTCTTCCCGGTCGATTTTACGAAAGAAATCGTAAAGAATGTAATGGGGAACAGCGATATGAGCGAGAAAGAAATGTCGGGCATCTCCGACGAGCTTGCCGAAGATGCTGGCGATATTGCAAAAGAGGCGGAAGACATCGATATGGACGATGTTGTTACCGGCCACATGCAAATCCCCGAGTTTCAAATTGGCGATGAAGAGGCGCCGGCGGGAAATCCCAAGCCCAAAGCAGACGGTAGCAGGCAGGATAGCAAAGGTAGGCCTTCGCAATCTGCTTCAGCCCGCAAAAATGTCAGCGTAAAAGGCCTCGAACTGCAAAGATTTGAAGACGAAAGCGAAGATGAGGAGCAGCAGGTTTCCGTGCAGGAGAGCAAAAACATCGATATGCTGTTGGACATCGGGCTAAAAATTACGGTCGAGCTCGGGTCTGCGAAAAAGACGGTTAAGGATGTTATGAACTTGACCAAAGGAGCAATAATCGAGCTTGACAAGCATGCGGACGACCCGGTGGACATACTTGTAAACGGTCAGCTATTTGCACGCGGCGACGTCGTGGTGATTGAAGACAACTTTGGAGTGAGGATAACGGAAATTGTCCGCAACAAAAAATAACCGCACAGGCTGGTGGCGCGTATGACGGAGTTTTTATCGCTTGCTTTCCCGCTTTTTATCGTTGTTGCCATAATCATTGCGGCGTATTATGCGACAAAATGGATAGCGGAAAAGCAAAAGGTCATAATGTCAGGGAAAATCATACGCGTCATCGAAAGGGTTCCGCTTACTAAAGATACATATCTTTTGGTTATCGTCGTGGACGGCAAACCATATCTTGCATCGGCATCCGGCAGCGGGGTGCAGCTCCTTATGCAGCTATCGGACGAGCTACTTGAAAACCACGAGGCTGCAAGCGGCGGGGCAACCTCGCAGTTTGCCGCGCTTTTTGGAGAGATGCTTAAAATAAAAAAAGACAAGGACGACCCCGGCATATGAAAAAGGTTATAAGGCCACTGGTCCTGGCGGTGCTCCTTTTTGCCCTTGCGCTCGCATTGTCGGTACCGCTTGCCGCAGCCGAAGATGCGGAGGGCGCGGAGGCAACGGAGCTCGCCGGGCTTGCAGAGGTGCTGAGCGGCAGCGATACCCTCGACATTATATACCTCATGACGGTTATAGTGCTTGTGCCGTCAATCCTTGTGATGACGACATGCTTTACGCGCATCGTCGTGGTGCTGTCGCTGCTCCGAAACGCATTGGGGCTGCAGCAAACCCCGCCTAACCAAGTGCTTATCGGTACTGCGCTGTTTTTAACGCTTTTTATAATGTCGCCGACAATCGAACAAATTCGTACCGATGCTTACATACCATACAAAAACGAGGAGATAACCCAAGAGGAGATGTTCGAACGCGCGGTAAAGCCTCTGCGCGAGTCCATGCTCCGCAACACGAAGGCTGAAAACCTCAACTTTTTCCTCGATGTAAGCGGTACAGAGCGTCCCGAAAGCTATGACGACATACCCACGACGGTGATAATCCCGGCTTTTATCACAAGTGAGCTGACGCGCGCGTTTTTGATGGGCTTTCTTTTGTATTTGCCGTTTTTAGTCATTGATATAGTGGTCGCCAGCACGCTGACGTCTATGGGTATGGTTATGTTGCCGCCGACGCTTATAAGCATGCCGTTTAAGCTGATGCTGTTCGTCCTAGTCAATGGCTGGCAGCTTACATTCCAGACGCTTATCTCCGGCTTCAACTAAGTAGCGCCGCAAAAGAGAGGTAAAAAAATGTCCCAAGGTGAGATTTTAACAGTTTTAAGGGACGCCGTACTGACTGCGGCGATTCTGGCGGCGCCGATTCTCATAGTCACCGCCGCGGTAGGTGTTACAATTTCAATAATCCAAGCGGCGACGCAGATCCAAGAGCAAAGCGTGTCGTTTATCCTGAAAATCTTAGCCGTGGGGCTTGTAATTTTACTCCTTTCGTCGTGGGGGATAACGCAGGTTACAGACTATATGCACAGGATTTTCGACATGATAGCGAGGGTTTACTAAAAAGGCGGGCAAAGGATTAGCGGAGCATTACTCTGGGCGCGATTGTAATATTTTAGCATAAGGCAAAACCATGTTTGACGCTACATATAACGATTTTATCCTTTTGCTTTTAGTGTTTATGAGGATGTCGGGTGCGGTACTGCTAAACCCGCTTTTCGGGCGCAGGAACGTGCCGGGGCTTGTCAGGGCCGGGCTTTCCCTTGCTTTGACGGTTTGCGTTTATCCCCTTATTGAAAGGGTGGACCTCGGCAAGATAAAGCCGCTGGTGTTTGCAGTCCTTGCCTTAAAGGAGTTTTTTGTCGGGTTTGCCATAGGGTTTATAATGCAGCTTGTCTTCTCGAGCGTCATAACGGCGGGTGAGATTTCCGATATCGAGATAGGCATAAGCATGAGTAGGCTGTATGACCCGTCGAGCAACATTTCGCTTGCGCTGACAGGCACGCTGTACAATATAATGCTTGTGCTTGTCTTTTTCGCTTCAAACTCTCACTTGACGCTTATAAGGCTTGTTTGCAACTCGTGCCGGCTTTTCCCGGTCGGGAAAGGGCTTATCGACTTTAGCATGGGGAAATATGTAGCGATTATATTTGGCGACATTTTGCTTTTATCGCTGAAGCTTGCAATGCCCGTCTTGGCGGCGATTCTTTTGACGGAGGCGGGACTGGGTTTTTTGATGCGGAACATCCCGCAGATGCATATTTTCGCCCTAGGTCTACAGCTTAAGCTGGCGGTCGGGCTATTTATACTGCTCGCATCGCTGCCGGTTATATCGCGCGCGCTCGACAAATCTATTGCATACCTTTTTGAATCGATTAGCAGAGGCATCGAATACATGCTGACCCCGTAGTAGAGGTCATACAGATGGCGGACAGCTCAAAAACCGAAAAAGCTACAGAAAAAAAGCGGCGGGACGAACGGAAAAAAGGTAATATATTTTTCAGCCGTGACATAGTAAACGCGTTTGGTTTTGTAACCTTAGCGTTTGTTATAAGGCTGCTGGCACCGCTTATCGCGGGCTACTCGAAAAACATGATGACAAAAAGCATCGCGGAGCTAGGCAGGGCTGACAGCCTTTCGCTTGCGTCAGCAGGGGAAATACTCCGCGGGATTTTTATAGATTTTTTCCTGCTCGCCGTGCCTGTGGGGCTTCTTGCCGCCGCGTGCGCCGTGGTGTTTACCGGCGTGCAGACGCGGTTTTTGTTCAGCACGGCGAGGCTGAAGCCGCAGCTTACAAGGCTTAACCCTGCAAACGGGCTAAAGCGACTTTTCACGCTTAAGTCGGCTGTGGAGCTATTAAAGGCACTAATAAAATTTGCAATTATTGGGTCGGTCGTTTATAATACACTGAAAGATTTAATAAACGATATTGTAAAAACGCCCGGCATGGCGCTTGAAGATTCGCTTGGCTTTATAGCGAAAAGCATCTACAGCATAGCGATAGGCATTGCGGTATATGTGGCGCTATTTGCGATTGCCGACTACCTTTACCAGTGGTGGGAATACGAGCGCGAGATCCGCATGACAAAGCAGGAGCTTAAGGAAGAGTTCAAGCAGACCGAAGGCGACCCGCAGATTAAGGCGAGGATAAAAGACGTGCAGCGCAAAATGGCTGCGATGCGGATGATGCGCAAGGTGCCGACCGCCGACGTGGTCATAACAAACCCGACCCATTACGCGGTGGCGCTGAAATACACGCCGGGAGTAGACGACGCGCCAATTGTCGTCGCAAAAGGCAAAGACTACGTGGCGCTTAAAATAATCGAGATTGCGAAAAAGCACGATGTATATATAACCCAAAACAAGCCGCTCGCACGAGGGCTGTACGAGGCGGTGGATATAGGGAAGCCGATACCGGAGGAGTTTTATAAGCCGGTTGCGGACATACTGGCTTATATTTATAGGCTTAAAAGAAAAAGCGCCGCTTCCCTCTAGGGCGTTTGCCAATAAGGACAAAGCTGGGGTACGGAAAGAAAAGGCATGAAAAAAATACTCGACAATGTAGTCACAATATTCATAGTCCTCGTCATTTTTTTGCTTATCATACCTTTAAACACCGTGCTGCTTGACGCAATAATTATCTTCAATATTGCGATATCGCTCGGCATATTGCTCCTAACGATGTACATAAAGGAGCCGCTTGAGTTTTCGGTATTCCCGTCGGTGCTGCTCATTTCGACGCTTCTCCGCATTGGCCTCAACGTCGCGGCGACGCGTCTTATTTTGGGTAACGGCGGCAACGCGGGACAGATTATAAAGGCGTTCGGTGACTATGTCATCGGCGGAAACCCGGTTGTCGGCTTCGTGATATTCCTTATTATCGTTATCGCGCAGTTTGTGGTTATCACAAAAGGCGCGGAACGCGTATCGGAAGTCGCGGCTCGCTTTACGCTCGACGCGATGCCAGGCAAGCAGATGGCGATCGACGCGGACCTTAACTCCGGGCTTATAACCGAAGATGTCGCAAAAGAGCGCAGGCAGAAAATCCAGCGCGAGGCCGATTTTTACGGCGCCATGGACGGCGCGACGAAGTTCGTAAAAGGCGACGCGATACTCGCAATAATAATAGTTTTTGTCAATAGCATAGGCGGAATCATAATCGGCCTTGTCCAAGGCGGGCAAACGTTTAACGAAGTCTTAAGCGTCTATATAACCGCGACGGTCGGCGGGGGACTTGTGTCGCAGATCTCGTCGCTGATGGTTTCGACCGCGACAGGCATGATAGTCACCCGCGCGGCTTCGGTAAACAACCTCGGCACGGACTTAAAAACGCAGTTTTTATCGTATCCAGTTGTAATTCTAATCACCGGCGGGGCGCTGCTCGCGCTCACGCTTGTGCCAGGATTCCCGATTTTTACAATCCTTCTGCTCGGCGCCGGGCTTATCGCATGCGGCATTGTGTTAAGAAGGCGCAAGCAGCAGGAACAGCTTGCTGCGGAGGCATTAGCGGAACAGCAGGAGCTTCCGCCAAGCGAAACGGAGCTTTATAAAAACCCGGAAAACATCTATTCGCTGCTCCACATCGAGCCTATTGAGGTCGAGTTCGGCTATAGCCTCGTGTCCCTGCTTGACGAAAGCAAGGGCGGCAATTTCCTCAACCGTGTCTCAATGCTCCGGCGCCAGTACGCGGAAGAGTACGGCATGGTGATCCCTACCGTAAGGCTGCGTGACAATCCCGAGCTTGGGGTTAGCGAGTATGTTATTAAAATCAAAGGGGAATTTATTGCAGGCGGCGAGGTGCTTGCCGACAGGTACCTCGCGATGAACCAGACGGGCGAAGAGGATACGGTTGAAGGCATTGAAACGGTCGAGCCGGTGTTTAAGATACCGGCGAAGTGGATAACCGAAGAAGAGCGTGAAAAAGCGCTGCTTGCGGGCTACTCCGTTATTGACCCCCTTTCGGTTATCATCACTCACCTGTCAGAAGTTATAAAGGACCATATGTCCGAACTTTTCGGCCGCAAAGAGCTTGCAATGCTGCTTGAGAACTTCAAGCAGCACAACAAAGAGCTTGTCGAGGACACCGTCCCGGGCGTAATAACAATGGCTGACTTGCAAAAGGTGCTTTGCAACCTGCTTGCGGAGCAAATCCCGATTAGAGACCTGGTGACAATACTTGAAACCATATCGGAGTATGGGGCTACAGTCAAAGATACCGACCTTCTTACCGAGTATGTAAGACAAGCCTTAAAGCGGACGATCTCGAGGAAATATGCAAAAGACGGCAAGATAAGCGTCATAACGCTCAGCCCGGACATCGAAGACCTTATAATGGCAAACATCAAGAAAGCGGGCAACACCTCATATGTTTCTCTTGCTCCTGACGTTCTTCAAAAAATAATCTCCGCGCAGCTTGCGGAGGAGCAAAAAGTGGCAAGCAGCGTGGATGAGGTCATAGTGCTGACCTCGCCCGTGGTCCGGTTTTATTACAAACGTCTGATAGAGCAGTTTTCTTCCAAAGCCGTCGTACTTTCGTACAGCGAATTGAACTCAGATATTACCGTTATGGCTGTCGGGAATATATCGATTAGCTAAACCCAAAAGAGGAACCAAATATGACTGCAAACAAAGCCGGCGGACAAGTAATCGACGAAGGAGTTTGGAAGGAATACGCAAGGACGCGTGACATAAATCTTCGAAACAAGATACTCGACGCTTACCTATACATAGTCTCCGTGAACATAAAGCGGATGAACCTTGTTTCGCTTTATAAGCAGGACATTGAAGATATTACAAATCACGGGATACTCGAGCTGATAAAATGCATAGAACGGTACGATTACACCCGCGGGATTCAGTTTGACACCTACGCATCGATTAGGGTCAGAGGCTCGATATTAGATTATATAAGGAAGAAGGACTGGGTCCCGGCCGACGTACGCAAGCGGGTAAGGGAGATGAACGAGTGTATCGCCCGCTTCCGAGCTGAGCACCGGAGAAACCCACGCGACGACGAACTTGCCGAAGCGATGGGGGTATCTGCAGACGAGCTTAGCGAGATTCGCAAAAGCGAGCTCAATATGAACCTTCTCAATTTTGAGGAGCTTATATATAAAGCCGAAAGCCAAGGAATGGTCGACAGCTCGCGCTCGGATACCGGCAGGCCGGAAGAAAAAACGCTCGCCGACGAGCTGAAAAGGATAATCGCCCAGAGTGTGGACGAGCTTGACCAAAACGAGCGGACAGTTATATCACTTTATTATTACGAAGGGCTGAAGTTCAAAGAGATAGCTTTCGTCATGGACGTCACGCCATCGCGCATCACACAGATACATATGAAGGCGTTAAGGAAGCTAAAGGAAAAAATTTCGCGGTATTTAACGATATAATTTATGAGGTGTAATTATGGACGGCACGATTAGAGTTATGGCGACGGGGCTGAGATACCGCACCCTTTCGCTTAATGTGACCGCAAACAATATAGCAAATGCAAACACAAACGGCTACAGGCGCCAACAGGTCACCGCAGGCGAGTTCCAAGCTTACCTTTCAAATAGGATAGACAGCGACGTGACCCCAATTGGGAACGAAAACCGCGGAGTAGAGGCAACTGGCGTTTATACCGACCAGAGGTTTGGCAGCCTATATCTCACCGACTCGATGTTCGATTTCGCGCTCGACGGCGAGGGCAGCTTTACGCTCGAGGGTGCCGGCGGCGGCCAGATTTTGACGCGTGACGGGCACTTCCAAGTTGGCGCCGACGGCTATTTGACCGACGCCCAAGGCAACTATGTTCTTGGCGAAAACGGGCGCATTTATGTAGGGCAACGTGGTTACATATGGGTTTCGGAAGCCGGCAACATATACGTAAACGGCAGGCTTACCAACAGGTTTATGATAAACGCGCCGGGCAGGTTTAATGGAAGAGTGCTGCAGCGCTGCCTTGAGCGCTCAAACGTCCGACCGCTCGACGAGATGATGAAAATGATCGAAGACTCCAGAGCGTTCCAAACTTATAGTCGTGTGGTCGCCACAGCGGACAAAATCCTCGAGAAAACGGTTAACGAAATAGGAAGGGTGTAAGAGGATGATAAAAGCGTTTTATATAGCAGGAAGCGGTGCAAGGGCTCACCAGTACGCGCTCGACGCCATTGCAAACAACATTGCAAACGTAAATACCAACGGTTATAAATCGCAAAGGGTGGTCTTTTCCGACCTTGTTTATGACGCGGCAGAAGGCGGTCGAGTGCAGCTTGGCACCGGCACGGCAGCAAGCGTACATAGGGATAACTCGCCAGGCGCGGTGACGCCCGACTATTACGGCACAAACAGAGAGATTGTCGAAAAATCTAATGTCGACCTTATACGGGAGTTCGCCGAAATGATTACCGCCCAAAGGGCGTTTCAAATGAACGCCGTCATGGTGAGGACTGCCGACGAAGTTGAGCAATATGCAAATAATTTGTTAAGTTGACCTCAGCCGCCTTTAATTTTTTAAAATTTTGGAAGATATATATAGTCGAAACCGAATCTAATCTATAAGTCGACGACAAGATAGGTGTAATAATAGATGAAAATTAGCAGAGACAATTTCGACAAAATTGCCGGTCGCATACCAAGCGATGCGGTCGATCCCGTCTTTGCTGACAAAAAAGTGAACAAGGACCCTGGGGCGCCAAACAATAACAACAGCTCGTCTGTGTCCTTGCCGAAGGACATTGTCCAAATTTCAGCCAAGGCGAAAGCCTACTTTACAGGGAAAAACTTTGTTCGTTCTGCTATAGCAAAAGCCGAGGAAAGCGCGAGCCAAGAAAAGCTCCTGCTCCTTAAAAAAGAGGTTGCGGCGGGCAAGTATTATATTTCAAGCGATAAAATAGCCGACGCGATACTGGGTGGGGGCGAAAAGAGCACGTGACGCTTGGCGGCGGGCAGTATGGCGTTACCGGAGAAGCATTTATGCGGGAAATTGAGGACCTCAAAAGAGTGCTTGCTACTTTAAACAAGACCCTTGGCAAGCTTTATGCGGCGGAAAAAGAAAAGACTGTTGCGCTTGAGAAGGGCGACGTCGAAACGTTAAAGTCTCAGATAAACGTCGAGATGGCGCTTATTATGGAATGTTCCGCCGCGGAGAAGAAAATCCAGCAGTTTTGCACGGCTCTCGGCATAGGCAAAATGTCGGAGCTTTACGAGAAATATCCGGAATCAAGGGAAGTTCTCGGGGAGCTTCACTCGGAGCTGCTCGACATGGTGAAAGAGCTACAAAAAGTAAAAAGCCTAAACGAAAGGCTGCTTGAAACGCGACTGGGCGTCATAAGGCTGATGAACACGCAGCTCGGGATATCTCCGGAGAACCTGCAGTACGGGAAAGCGCCCCAAGCTAGCTTAACCCGCGGGGCGTCAGCTTATAGCAAAAAAAGGAGCGGAATAAAGTGAGACCGACATTTTCAGGTTTTGAAATCGTCAAATCCGGTATACAGTCGGCGCAAGTCGGGCTCGACGTTACCGGTAAGAATGTCGCCAACATGGGTGCCGAGGGCTACTCGCGTCAAGTCGTCGACCAGAAAGCGATTTATTATAGTTCGTCGACTTATAAATATGCCCCTGTAGGAAGCCAGCGCTTGGGCCAGGGCGTCACTGTTGACCAAATAGTGCAAATCAGGGACAAGTTCCTCGATATTAGGTTCCGTGCCGCAAACTCAGAGTATGCGGAGTTCGCGAAGAAAACCGAGGTGCTTGAGCACATAAACGACATTTTGGACGAGACAACTGCGGACGGTCTCGGCGTTTTGCTAGAGGAATTATTCGAGCGGCTTCAGGCGCTTTCGACGAATAGCGGGAAAATAGAATTTGCAAGCCTTGTGCGTTCGTCGGCGCAGAAAATAACCGAGACGGTCCAGTTTTATTACAATAAGCTGGAAGAGATAAGCGCGCTTGAAAAGGAAAACCTTGAAACTATAACGCTCGTAAATTTAAACAAATACCTCGATGAGATTGCAAAGCTCAACAAGACGATACAAAACGAGGAGCTTGTGGGCAATACCCCGAACGACCTTTACGACGCGCGCAACCTATTGCTTGACAAAGTCTCGAAATATCTGAAAATAGAGGTCGGCGAGTATCCCGATGACAGCCCCTATAAAGGCGCGTTGAGCGTGAAGTGTGGTAATATTATGCTTGTCGATCCAGCGCAAAGCGATCCTGTCACGCTTAGCCTGCGCGAAGAAGATGGCAAATTGAAGATATATGCGGGCGACGAGGAGCTAGACCTTATAACCGGTGAAATCAAAGGCACGCTCGACATTTTAAACGGTGAAGGCTCATTTGCAGAGGTAGAAGAGTTCAAAGGCATTCCTTATTATCTGAAGTCGCTAGACAGCTTTGCGGTTAAATTCGCCGAGGTGTTCAATTCTCTCAACGGCGGGGACGCGCTCTTTGTCGGAACCGGTGCGAAAGATTTTGCAATATCGGACGGGTGGCTTGCCGACGCCAATTACCTGAAGGTGACGACTGAAGGCAATCAGGATAGCGGCAAAAACGATAATGTGCTGCGCATGATTCATGCGCTTGAGCAAAAGCACGAGATTACGGAGAAGTTCGTAGGCTCGTTAAGCGAGTTTGTCCTGATCCTGATGTCCGACGCGGCGATAGACAAAAACTACTATACTGACCGGGCTAGCGCGGCGGATACGGTCGTCTCAGCGATTGACAATCAGAGAGAGTCGGTAAAGGGCGTCTCGCTCAACGAGGAGACCGTCAACATGATAAAGTACCAGAGGGCTTTTGAAGCGTCCGCCCGGGTTATGACGGCTCTTGACGAGATGCTTGACATAATTATAAACAGGATGGGTATCGTCGGAAGGTAGCCGGGGGTGATATAATTGCGGCTGACAAATAACATTATTTCAAAAAACTACCTGAAAAGCCTCAACAAAAGCCTTAATGAGTTGAGCCAGATGAATACTCTCATAGCGGCAAAACGCAAATATATGAATTTTGCCGACGACCCTATAAATGCTATGAGAGCGATGAAGGTTCGACAGAACATAAATAAAATTGACGTTTATGTCGAAAACCTGCGCGAGGCTGCAGACATTTTCAGCCAGTACGAGTCGGTAATCTCAAACGTCAACAATATCGTGTCCGATGCCCTCGTTCAGGTTTCCCAAGGCATGAACGGGACAAGCGATGCGACCGCGAGGTATACAATCGCGCAGTCGCTGCGGGCTTTTCAGGACGCGATTTTGGCTGCTGTTAACACTCAGTTTGCGGGCAAATACATTTTCAGCGGCGAAACTGTAGGCGTCCCTCCGTTTTCAATTAGCGAAGAAGAGGACACAAAAGGCATGCTGCTTTATAAAGGCATGCTCGTGGACAACATTTCGGAGGTTACCGAAAAGCGCTACATAGACATCGGACTTGGCTTAAGCTTAGACGAATACAGCAATGTGATACCCAATACAGCCCGGGATATAGCTGTAACTGGCCTTGAGCTGCTTGGCTGTGGCGTCGATGAAGACGGCTATACTAAAAACCTTTACAATATGCTCGGGATTATAGCGAAGAAGTTTGAGGAAAACGACATGTCCGGTATGGATGTCTATTATGAGAAGCTCCAGAAGATTGCGGACAATGTCAGGGTTCAGTATGTCGGCGTGGGCGAAAAGACGGAGTACATAAACTTTTTCCTAGAGCGGCTTGATTCCGAGCAGTTCAACCTTAAAGTTAAACAGTCAAGGCTCGAAGGACTCGACCTTGCGGAAGCAATCACAACGTTTGGAGAGCTTGAGCTTGCGTACAACGCATGCTTGCAGATAGGAACGAAAATTCTTCAGCCATCGCTTCTTGACTTCCTTGACTAGCAAAATAAGTTCAAGAAACGGGTGCATATGTACATCTATCAAATATCGCTGAGATATGATATAACGCGAGCGCAGCTCTTAATGAGGACAATACCGCCCGAGATTAGGGTGCAGTCTATAAGAAACGGCGTTGAGATAAATTCTCACCCGCTCAAGATAAAAATCGACAACTCAGACTTTTTTAAGTCCATTGGCATACGGCCGGTATGGTCGGTCCTGCAAGACTCTGCCGTAAAAGGCAACAGGGCTGTGCTTGACTATATGGCAAAACAAGCCCATAAGAAAAACGCGCTGCTCGGCCCGAATGCCAAAACTGTCGCCGAGATAGCGAACACAAAGCCCGGCCTGATATGGAGCAAAATCGATTTTATCCCCAAAGAAGCCCCGCACATCAGCTGGGAAGACGGCTATGTCGATATAAACTTCAAAAAAGACCAGAGAGTTGTCGACATAATACCCGGAAGGATCGAGTTTAGGTACATACCTTACCGGGTTGAGATTTACGCCGAAAAGTGGATAAAGGAATATCCGCCAGAGCAAGCCTCCTGATGCGCGGCGGAGGGGATTTATATGATAATTGAGACAATGGATTTCGGCTTCGTGGAAATCCGCGAAGAAGACATAATAAATTTCCCGCTTGGCGTCTACGCGTTTAGAGAGCATAAAAAATTCGTCGTGCTGCAAAATCCTGACAGCGCGTGGATGCTTCACCTTCAGTCGATTGACGGGCCAAAACCGAGGTTCATACTGCTTGACCCGTACATGTTCGTCAGCGACTACAGCCCCATTTTGCCTTCCGAGGCCGACGAGATTTTCGGCACGCGCGACCCTAGCAAGCTGAGCATCTTTGTAATCGCTTTCATCCCCGGCAACATCCGCGATATGACCGTCAACTTTAAAAGCCCTATCATAATCGATTTTGACAGGAAAATCGGCGCCCAGCTGATCCTCGAAAATCCCGGCTACGAGGTGCGGACAAGACTATTCGGCTCGGAGGATGAATGAAAATGCTCGTTATAACGCGAAAATCCTCCGAAAGCATCCTTATAGGGAACGACATCCGCGTGACAGTACTCGAGATTAGTGAAGGAAAGGTTAAAATCGGGATTGAGGCGCCAAAGCATGTCAACATCGTTAGGACTGAAGTGCTTGAGACAATAAACGCCAACATCGACGCGGTTTTAGCCGAAAGCCCGCGAGACCTGAACTTGCTAAAAAGCAGAATTATAAAGCGGAAAGAAAAAAACTAAAATGTCAGAAAATTCTGCATCATTTTTCTTTTTCCGCTTTATTTTTGTTTCGAGCATTCGATATATTTAGTGAAACAAAAAGGGGAATGGAATCCCCGTAAATTTCAGGGAGGAAGAAAAAATGAGGATTAACCACAACATATCGGCGATGAATACTTATCGCCAGTACAACATCAACTCGACTTCTATAGCCAAGTCGATGGAGAAGCTGTCGAGCGGCTATAGGATCAACCGCGCGGCAGACGACGCTGCTGGCCTTTCGATTTCCGAGAAGATGCGCAGCCAGATCCGTGGCCTCAGGCAGGCTATCCGCAACGCCCAGGACGGCATCTCGTTCATCCAGACCGCTGAAGGCGCGCTGACCGAAGTATCTGATATGCTCACAAGGCTGAAAGAGCTTGCGGTGCAGGTTCAGAACGGCACATACAGCGAAGAGGACAAAGCCAACATCGGCGCTGAAATGAAGGCTCTCGGCAAGGCAATTAGCGATATTTACGTGAACACCAAGTTCAACGGCATTCAGGTATTTGGCAAGCAGGAAGTTGAGACTACAACTATTGAAGATGTAGTTAAAAATATGTTTGTTTACGACGGTGGTAATTATACATATTTAAGATATACTGAAGAAAATGGTTGGCAAGGTGGCACGTATAATTCTACTGCGCAGAAGATCGAGTGGGAGGGCGTAAATAACCAAATTAAGTACCTTCCCGAAAATATGGAAGCTGACACAATATATAAGCTTGATGTGGATACAATAAAAGAAGTAACTGTTAATGAAACGGATGGATCAGAAACATTTGGTAATGATGTGACTTTCGATGATTTGACTTTAACTGCTTTGAAGACGTCTACTGCAGATGATAATGCATCTATTATAAAATACGGTGAAGACGGAAAGCAGTTTGTCGAAATTAAAACTGCAACTACGAATGCTCTTAATAATCTAACAAAGAAAGCATCGATAGCGGTCAATAATCCCACACTCGTCACCGTCGACGACGTTGAGGCTGCGATTTCTGAGGTCAACACCACGCGCGCTGCTTATGGCGCTCTCCAGAACCAGCTTGAGCATGCGTCGAACAACATGGCGACGACGAGGGAGAACCTGCAGGCCGCAGAGTCCCGCATCCGCGACGTCGACATGGCCGAAGAGATGATGGAGTACACCAAGAACAACATCCTCTTGCAGGCTGCTCAGGCGATGCTCGCTCAGGCGAACGCCCAGCCGCAGGGCATCCTCCAGCTGCTCCAGTAACCTCGCCACCGCAAAAAAGGCAGCTTAGTTCCGCGGGAGCGGTTGATATCGCAAAAGAAATCACCGCTCCCGCGGTGTCCCGTATACTTATGGGCACGGCAAATGCATACGGCAGCGTGGTTGTAGCCGGCACCTATGAAGAAGGGAAAACCGAAGTTTGCCGTAAGGTAAACTAACACAAAAACCAAAAACCGGCCGCTCGGCCGGCTTTCTTGACTTTATGGGTAATAAAAGGATAAAACCATAATTTAATGACACTAGAGAGGAGCGTGACGAGTTGTACACGGTACTTGTAGTTGACGATGCCGCGTTCATGAGGCTTGCGATAAAAAACGTGCTTGAGAAAAACGAGTTCAAAGTTGTCGCCGACGCGAAAAACGGCGTTGAAGCCATTCAAAAATATATTGAATTTAAGCCCGATATTGTTACAATGGATATAACTATGCCCGATATGTCAGGCATAGACGCGCTAAAAAAGATCAGGGAATATGACCCGAACGCCAAAATCGTGATGGTATCTGCCATGGGGCAGGAAAGGATGGTTAAGGAGGCAATCCTAAACGGGGCGAAAAATTTCATAGTTAAGCCCTATAAAGAGGAGCACATAGTACAAACGCTCCGCAAAGTAGCGGCTGAAAACTAAACCTATCGCAAAACCGAGGTCTGACTGATGGCAGAGAGAAAAGACGATTCCCTTCTTGAGCTGTTTATATTCGAGACTCTTCAAAACGCCCAGCAACTTGAAAAAATAATCCTTGACACAGGGGCCGGCGACAGGTTTTCCGAAGTGGCGATTAATGAGATATTCAGAATAATGCACACCGTCAAAGGCTCTGCGGCGATGATGTCGTACTCGCACATTTCGTCGCTTGCCCACAAAATTGAGGATTTATTTTTCTACATACGCGAAACCCCCGACGCCGAGTACGATATTGGCACAGTTTCTGATTTCGTTTTGTCGTTTATAGATTTTATTAACGAAGAGATAGAAGTTATAAAGAGTGACGGCGAGCAGGATGCCGAGCGGGCAGAGGAGCTTGGCAAGGATGTCGAAAAGTATTTAAGTATGCTGAAAAATGAAGGCCAGGCTGAAGGTGCGCAGGCGGTAAAAAGCGCGGAAGCGGCAAAGGGCGTACCCGCAGCTGCAGAATCGGCTGGATATAAGGTTACCCTCTTTTTCGAAGATGGCTGCGGTATGGAGAATATCCGCGCGTATGCGGCTTTGCTCGAAATAGCCGAGTACGCAAAGATTGTATCCTTTATCCCCGCCGATATCGAAGAGAACGACAGGAGCGCCGAAGAAATAAGGAAAAACGGTTTTACAGTTTACTTCGAGTCCGAGGCGTCTTATGATGAGCTTCAAACCCGCTTTGAAAACATACCGCTGGTGCACGAGGTAGTCCTCACCAAGGCTGAGAATGAGGGCGTGGCGCTCGACGATACGGCGATGCCGGCTGCCGAGCCTGATAACCGAGTCAAAACCGAGGCTAAAGACCAAGCAGAAGCGAACACAGAAATTGTTGCGATACCGCAAGCTGCTGAAAAAGCCGCATCTCAAAACGGCTCGCAAGATTCAAGAAAAACCGAAGCTCACCAGCCTACGCAAAGCATTATTAGCGTGCACGTGTCAAAGCTCGACAAGCTGATGAACCTTGTCGGGGAGCTTGTCATTGCCGAGTCAATGGTGGTAGAAAACCCGGACCTCAAAGGGATGCAGCTGCCCTCGTTTCAGCGTGAGGCGGCGCAACTGCACAAGATAGTCGACGAAATACAAGAGCTTGTGATGTCGATGCGGCTAATGCCGCTCGCGACGGTATTCCAGCGTACAAACCGCATCGTGAGGGACATGAGCAGAAAGCTCGGCAAGCAGGTAAAGCTTAAAATCACAGGCGAGGAGACCGAGGTTGACAAAAACATCATCGAGCATCTTTCGGACCCGATACTGCACCTTGTCCGCAACTGTGTCGACCACGGCATAGAAAGTCGCGAGGAGAGGATAGCCGCCGGCAAGCCTGAAGCCGGGACCATAAGCATTGAAGCGTACAGCGCGGGCAGCTATGTGTACATTATAGTCAGCGACGACGGGCGCGGGCTGGACAAGCAAAAAATCCTCGAAAAAGCGATGCGAAACGGCTTGCTTAAAAAATCGCCCGAGAGCATGACGGACAAAGAAATATATAACCTTATATTCCTCCCGGGCTTTTCGACAAGCGAGACCGTAACGGAGTTCAGCGGGCGGGGAGTCGGCATGGACGTCGTCATGCAGAGCATCGGCACGATTGGCGGTAATGTTTCAGTCGACAGCACGCCCGGGCAGGGCACTTCGATTATGATGAAGATCCCGCTCACCGTCGCAATTATCGACGGTATGAACGTAACAGTGGGCGACAGGCTGTTTACAATACCTATTTCAAACATAAGGGAATCGTTTAAGCCGGACCTGAAAAATGTCTTTAGGGACCCTGACGGCCGTGAGATGGTAATGGTGCGCGGCGAGTGCTATGCCATAGTCAGGCTCCACGAGATATGGGGCATAGAAACAAGCGTGACGGAACTTTCGGATGGAATTTTGGTAATGGTCGAACAAGAAGAGCGGCGCCGCTGCATATTTGTCGACAGCCTCATCGGCCAGCAGCAGGTAGTTGTAAAAAGCATGCCGGAGCTTATAAAGCGCTCGAAGCTCGCCGAGGGCTTTGCGGGCTGCACATTGCTCGGCGACGGCAGCATAAGCCTTATATTCGACGTAAGCTGGCTGGTAAGTTTCGATATATAAAAACATAAAGGTGATTTTCGGTAATGGCAGAGCTTGTGAGCAAAATTATTGAGCAAGAGGAAGACACGCTTTCGGGCAGGTTCTTGATATTCAAAGTCGGGGACGACAGCTACGGGATTGAGCTTGGGTACGTGACTGAAATAGTCAGCGTCCCCAAAATAACTAAAGTACCCGGTCTTCCGGAATATCTTGTGGGCATCATTAACCTGCGGGGAAGCATCATCCCTGTAATGGATATAAGGCTGCGCTTTAATATGCCCAAAATCGAGTATAACGACCGCACTTGCATAATTATTACGCAGATTGACGGCATGGATGTCGGCTTCGTCGTGGACGCCGTTTGCGAAGTCGCGAACATACCCGCCGAGAGTATCGTGCCACCGCCCGAGACAAGCAAAAACAAAAGCAATTTTATAAGGGGCATTATAAAATCCGGCGACAACATTTACTTGCTTATCGATTATCAAAGCATCTTGAAAATTACCTAAAGCTATATATTTCCAGGGTTGGACTTTATGGATGAAAAAAATAAGAAAAAAAGAAAAAAGTCTATAAGGCACGAATTTATATTAGCTTTTGGTACGGTATTCGTTGCCGTTTGTGTTTGCTATTCCATAGCGGCAGGGTTAATGTTTTCAACTGCGCTTAGGAAAAGCCTTCAGCTGTCTCTCCAAGAAGTCGCAAAAGGCGCTGCCGATACCGTATCGGGGTGGGTAGAGGCTAATTTCGATTATATCGACGCCCTGGCAAGCTGTTCGGAGTTTTTTGATACGGCAAAATATAAGGAAACAATACTTAAAAAAATAAATGAGACAGCAAATGAAAAAGGCTATTACGACATGCTCGTTTCGGATATAAGCGGGCATGCCTACTCGTTGCGAAAAGAAAGCATCGATGTGTCGCAGTTTGAGTTTTTCAAATCGGCAATTGCCGGAAACCACTATCTTTCCGACCCGCTATACCTTGATAGCGGCGAGATGGTAATAGTGCTTTCAGTGCCAATATACGACAACCATAATGAGCTTGAAGGCACGCTGACCGCCGCTGTGGACGTGTTGGCTTTCTCGGAGATTGTAAATAAAGTTTCATACGGCGACAGCGGGTATGCGTTTATAATCAACGGCGAAGGCACGGTTGTTGCTCATAAAGACATAGGACTTGTAATTAAAGGGGACAACATAATTAAGGCTGCCGAAAACGACCGCTCTCTTGAGAGCCTGGCAAGCTTACACAGGCAAATGATAGGGCGTCGTGTCGGCAGCGGTTCCTATTTTTATAACGGTGAACAAAAATCGCTGAGTTTTGCGCCGATTGAAGGCACAAATTGGTCGATTGGCGTCACGACGGTTGACACTTATTTGTACAAAGACCTCATAAAGCTGAATGTCGTAATGGCCATTTTGGCTATATGCGCAGTTGCGGCGGGGTTAGTTTTGGCGTGCATTATAGCAAACAATTACAAAAAGCGTGTCGATACGTTCCTTGGCCTGGCGAATAAGCTCGCAGAAGGCGATTTCTCCGTCACCGTTAAAGACGAGTTCCTTAACAAGAAAAATGAGTTTGGCGAGCTTGCGCATGCGGTAAAAGTGCTGCTTGAAAACACTAACGAGTTGCTTGCCGGCATCAACCAAGCCTCCGAGCAGGTCGCTGCCGGCGCGCGCCAGATATCGGCGTCAAGTGCGCAGCTTTCTCAAAGCGCGACCGAGCAGGCAAGCTCAATAGAAGAGCTTACCGCAGCGATAGACGAGATTACCCAGCATACAAAAGTCAACGCGGAAAACGCCGATAAGGCGAGGGAGTCCGCATCAAGGGCACAAAGCTCGGCTGTCGACGGCAGCGAAATGATGGCCCAGATGCTTGCCGCGATGGACGAGATTAGCCGGGCTTCAAACAGCATTTCGAAGATTATAAAGGTAATTGAAGATATCGCATTCCAGACAAACCTGCTTGCGCTTAATGCTTCGGTAGAAGCTGCAAGGGCAGGGCAGTACGGCAGGGGCTTTGCAGTTGTCGCCGAAGAGGTTAGAAACCTCGCTGCTCGTGTCGCGCAAGCGGCAAAGGAGACGACGGAGCTTATCGAAAGCTCGATATCCAAAGTCGAGGACGGCTCAAGGATTGCCGACAGTACCGCAAAAAGGCTTAGCAGCATTGTTGACGAAATCACGAAAACATCGGAGCTTATCGCCAATATAGCAAAGGCTTCGGAAGAGCAGTCGGCTGCGATAGAGCAGATAAACAAGGGCATCTCCCTTGTTTCAAACGTGGTCCATGAAAACAGCGTTGCTGCCGAGGAAAACGCATCGGCGAGCGAGCAGCTTTCAAGGCAGGCGGAATTGCTTGACAAGCTGGTAAGTAAGTTCAAGCTCAACAGGGCATATTTGACGGTGAACTTTTCAAGCTATGAAAACGGGAACCTCCCGGATACACGCTCTGAGTTTGAAAATGATAACTTGAGAATAATCCTTAACGATAATGAGTTCGGCAAATATTGAATCCCTAAAGCTCGGTACTGGACTGTCCGACCTAACCGACAGCGAGTTTTTAAAACTTGCTGAGTACATAAAAAACAATTACGGCATCTCGATTTCCGTCCAGAAAAAGCAGCTGGTTTCCGCAAGGCTCGCTAACGCGCTCGCCCAAAATGGGTTTAAGAGTTATACGGATTTTATAGACAAGCTGCTTTCCGACAAAAGCGGCCAGCTGGCGGCGATGTTGGTGAACAAAATCACCACCAACCACACTTATTTCATGCGCGAAAAAGAGCATTTTGTCTTTTTCCGCAAAGAGGTATTGCCGTATCTTGAAAAAAACGTGATTGACCGCGACCTGAGGATTTGGTGCGCCGCGTGCTCCACGGGCGAGGAATCGTATACTCTTGCTATTATCTTAAGCGAGTACTTTGGCAGCAAAATGCTCTTTTGGGATACCAGGGTACTCGCTACCGATATCTCTGAGCAAGTGTTAAAAACTGCTGCTGCCGGCATTTACTCGGCGGACAAGCTTTCGGTGCTCCCGCCCGAGTGGGTGAGCAAATATTTTATAAAAATCAGCCACGACAAGTATAGGGTAGTCGACAATATCAAAAACAACGTCATTTACAGAAAATTTAACCTTGTCGAACGAAATTATCCATTCAAGAAAAAGTTTCACGTCATTTTTTGCCGCAACGTAATGATATATTTCGACAACGAAACAAGGAAATGGCTTGTAAACAAGCTGTATGACAACCTTGAGCTCGGCGGGTATCTGTTTATAGGGCATTCCGAGTTCATATCAAAAGATGAATCGAAGTTTAAGTACATAATGCCAGCGGTCTACAGAAAAATCTAATGTAAAACCTCAAGCGCGTGTTTACGCATGGTAAAGAAAATCAAAGTTCTCATAGTAGACGATTCGATTCTGTTCAGGGAGATACTTGCACGCAATCTTGCAGAGGACCCGAGGTTTGAGATTGTCGGGAAGGCCGCCGATCCTTACGAAGCGCGGGATATGATAATAAAATACCGGCCCGACGTGATGACTTGCGATATTGAAATGCCAAAAATGAACGGCATTGAGTTTGTCAGGAGGCTTATCCCCCAATACCCAATGCCGGTCATAATAATCAGCTCAGTGTCGGGCGTGGTTTTCGACGCGATGCGGGCGGGCGCGGTCGATTTTGTGGCAAAGCCCGACGACCGCACCCCTGCCGGAATGTACAATTTTGCGCAGGAGCTAAAATCGAAGATCATCGCCGCGGCGGAAGCCAAAGTTAAAATCGCACCGGGCAGCGCGCAAAAAGAAGCAACAGCCCCTGTAAAGCACCAATTTGACTACAAGAAAATTATTGCCATCGGCTCGTCGACCGGCGGTACCGAAGCTTTGTATGTCATACTAAAGAGCCTGCCTTCGGCTATCCCCGGTATAGTGGTGGTGCAGCATATCCCGCCGGTGTTCTCGAGGATGTTTGCCGAACGCATGGCGCGCGAGACTTTGTTAAATGTCGTGGAGGCGAAAAGCGGCGACGTGATTTTGCCCGGCAAAGTCCTTATAGCGCCCGGCGACAAGCACATGAAGGTGCGGAAGATAGGCTCAAGGTTTGTGGTCGACGTCTTCGAAGGCGAGAAAGTTAACGGCCACTGCCCATCTGTCGACGTGCTGTTTTCGTCGGTAGCGCAGGTATACGGCCCGAACGCAGTCGGCGTGATACTTACCGGCATGGGCCGCGACGGGGCGCAGGGCCTTCTTGAGATGCGTTCCCGCGGCGCGACGACTATCGGGCAGGACGAAAAAACATCGGTGGTTTACGGCATGCCGCGCGCCGCTTTTGAGATCGGCGCAGTTGAAAAGCAGTATCCCCTTGAAGCTATTGCAAATGCGATAATATCGGCTGTAAAAATATAGCCTTCGTGTTTAAACTTTCAGATTTTTTATCGATATATTTTATAGAAGAGATATACTTGTCTTAAAGGAGATAAAATAATGTCGCAATCGGTAAACTCGGTGATGACTTCGCGCATAACCGGCCTTGCTTCCGGCCTTGACACCGAGGCGATTGTGGCCGACATGCTTTCGGCCAGCAAGCTCAAAATAGCCGAAGTTGAGCAAAAAAAGCAGATCCTTGAGTGGAAAAAGGAATTTTATCAGGAAATTGCGACCTCTCTATATAATTTTCAAAATAAATATTTCAGCGGCACGGCGTCAGTGCTTGAGAATGCGCTAAAAAGCTTGAAAGCTACCTCAAGCTCGCCGTTTGTCACCGTGACCGCGACGTCATCTTTCCCGTCGCAGAGTATCTATATCCACGACATTATAAGCCTTGCGACGAATACGACCGTTGTAAGCAGCAGCCGCGTCAGCGCAAACCCAAAAATTACGGTTAACACGGACAAATTAAGCGCGCTTGGCGGCAAAATCATTACCGTTAGCCTAGACGGCGTTGAGAGGACGCTCAAATTTGATGAAAATATAGAATACAAAAGCGTCGGGGATGTCGCAAGCGAGCTTCAAAATATGCTCGACAAGGCGTTTGGCAAAGGCCGCGTCGCCGTTTCTATCACAGATGGTCAGATTGAGCTTTCGGCGGAGGCTAGTACGCTGACGCTAAAGATGCCGGCTGATGCTGCCCCGGCGGACGTGCTGTATTTTGACAACCTTGCGTCGAATAGGGTTGACCTCAACGTGTCGCTCGAGTCGGCGGGGCTCGCCGGGCAGCTGCAAACCGACGAAGACGGCAAGTTCTTGTTTGTAATTAACGGCGTTGAAATCGAGGCTTCAATAAACGAAACGCTTAACAGCATCATTGCGAAAATCAACAAAAGCGGCGCGGGCGTCAAGATTACATACTCGCAGCTGACCGACAAGTTTACCCTTACAGCGACCGAGTCGGGCGCGGCGGCGGATATTGAGTTTGAGGACAAAACAGGCAACCTGCTTTCGGTCTTGTTCGGCGGGGGCGTAAAAACCCAAGGTACCGACGCCGTGGTAAGGCTCAGCACGAACGGTAGTTCCGATGAGCTAATAACGGTTACCCGCAGCACGAACACTATAAGCTTCGACGGGGTAACTATAACGCTCAACGGTATGGCGGAAGGCGCCGAGGAAGAGAAGATCACCGTTACGTTCAGCCGCGACGTCGACGCGCTTGTCGAGCAGATTAAGTCGTTTATTGCCGATTACAACGAGCTTTTATCGAAGATTGTAACGAAGCTTTCTGAGGAGTATGACCCCGACTACCTGCCGCTTACCGAAGACCAGAAAAAAGGGATGACCGAAGAGGAAATCAAGCTCTGGACGGAGAAGGCGAAAACGGGGCTTCTGCGCAACGACATATACTTGACAAATATCGCAAACCAGCTTCGGAGCATATTCTATACGCCGATAATGAGCCTAGTCGAGGGCGACGACCCCATCGGCACGTTCGCGGACATAGGCATAGCGACGACAAAATATGCCGACAAAGGCAAGCTGACGGTCGACGAAAAGAAGCTGAGAGAGGCGCTACAGACAAATCCAGAGAAAGTTATAAACCTTTTTACTCAAAAAAGCGGCATCTCCTACTCGCTTTACGCTACGCAAGAACAGCAGAATAAGCGCTTTAACCAGTCGGGCGTGCTCGACCGTCTTTTGGACATCCTTAGGACAAACCTTAACAAGGTCGGCAAAAAAGGCGCGCTTATAACGCTTGTCGGCAGCCCGGACGACTCGTTTAAAGGCGACACCGAATACACTAAGCGCATTAACGCGCTGAAAAAGAAGATTGATGAGTTAAACGTAAAGCTCGCGTATGAAGAGGAGCGGTACTGGAAGCAGTTTACCGCAATGGAGAAAGCGCTTGCCAACCTGCAGGCTCAAAGCAGCTGGCTCATGAGCATGATTTGGGGTAACAGCAACAGGTAAACTGGAATAGAGGTAATTTAAAATGAACTCTCCGTATAAAAAATACGTGCAGCAATCGATAACGTCGCTTACTGCCGGCGAGCAGCTAGTCCTTTTGCTTGAGAAAGCGTGCCTGAACATTAGCCGCGCGATTGACAGTATCGAGAAAAAGGACATTGAAACCGCGCATGCCTTGCTTGTCAAGACTCAGGACATATACTACTATCTCATCGAAAGCCTTGACATGAGCTTTCCAATCTCCAAAAACCTGCTATCGCTTTATAACTTCATAATCGAACAGCTGACGGAGGCTAACATTAAAAAAGACGCCGAAATATTAAAGCGGATACAGAAGCTTGCCACCGAATTAAAAGATACGTGGAAGCAAGCCGAGTATCTCGCGAGGGTTAACAATACTGCCGGCAAGGTGGCTAGCGGCGGCAGATGAGCTACATAGACGCTGGTACGCTTGAGACGCTCTGCGCCGTGCTCGAGCAAAGGTGTAAGGCGCTTAGCCGCATAAGCAGCCTATACGCAAGCGCGCTTGAGCTTATTGAAAAAGGAGAGTACGAGCCGGCATGCGATGTGCTGGAGAGCCAAAACAGCCTTTTTGAGGAGCTTTTTAAAATAGAGCTGCCGGTGTCCGAACGCGAGCTTGCCGGCATTCGCGAAATGTCGCAAGCCGTACTAAGCGGCAAGGCGGGAGGGCGGCTTGACGAGGCAAAAAGGAAAGCGGCGGAAAAAACCGAGCTCTACTTTAGGCTTCTTAAAAACTGCAAGACCCTAAACGAAAAGCTCGCTTTCGTTGCAGCAAAGAAAAAAGAGGAATCCGAAAGGCATATTACGGCTGCGAAAAACAGAAGGCTCATAAACGCCGGGTACGGAAAGCAAGCGGGGCCTGTAAAAGGGGCGCTTGTCGATTATAAAAGCACAAAATAAACGGCTAATGATAGCAGAATAGAATCGAGGTTACAACATGGATATAGCGAGCATTATAGGAATAATCGCCAGTTTCGGTTTCGTCCTCTATGGGTATGCGATGGAGGGCGGCAACGTAGCGGGGTTGATGATGCTGAGCGCCATGGTCATAACTTGCGGCGGGACCTTAGGCGCGGTAATGCTCTCATTTGGGTTTGAAAACCTTAAAAATTTCCCGAAACTGGTGTTCGAAGCTTTTAGGAGGCCTAAATCAAGGATAAACCAAACTATAGATTTCCTTATTTCGCTTTCGCGTACCGCAAAGCAAAACGGCCTTTTGAGCCTTGAGAAATCCATAATCGATGCGGAAGGGCAAAAGGGCGGCGTCGACCCGTATGTGAAAAAAGGCATCCTTTTAGCTGTCGACGGTACCGATCCGGAAAAGATCGAGGAAATCCTCTCAAATGACATTTATATATACGAGCAGAGACGGCTGTCCGATATTGCAATGTTCGAAGTCGCAGCCCAATATGCGCCCGCGTTTGGTATGATAGGCACGATTGTCGGCCTTATCCAGATGCTTTCGATGGGGATGGACGACCCCAATACGCTGACAAAAGCGATAGGCGTCGCGTTTATAACGACCCTTTATGGCAGCCTTTTGGCAAACGGGTTTTTCTCGCCTATTGCCCAAAAGCTTAAAAATAGGCTCGCGACCTACAGGCTCGAAAAGGAAATGATTATATCGGCCGTGTGCGCAATAAGGAATGGCATAAACCCCAAGATGCTGCACGAGCAGCTTGAGGCGTATGCCACCGGTACAAAGCGCAGAAGGGCGGAAGTGCTCCGCATGGTGGGCGCTGACCGCAACACCGCCGGAACGACTAGAAGCGGCAGCGGCACCGGTAGCACTACATTGGGCAGCTGACAGCAAGGGCTACTTGGTTCCGCTTGAGGGACGGGGATAAAGTTGAAAAGAAAAACGCCGGACTATAACAGAGTTACCAAGGGCACATGGCTTACCACATACGCCGACCTGATGAACAACCTGCTGGTGATGTTTATAATGCTCTATATGATGAGCACGATTGACCTGCAGAAGTTTAAAAGCCTATCATATCTCATGAGCGAGTTGCTCGGCGGCAGAAGGGGAACTGAAGTTGTGGATCACGTGCCCGATCCGCTCACTTATGAGATGCCGGATGTAGAGATACAGCCGCCTGAAACCCAGCCGGAACAAGAGGATGAACTTGGCCTTGAGGACAACACCGGACAGGGGATAATGTATGACCTCGACGAGTTTGTCAACCGTATAGCGGAAATAATAAGGAAGAAAGGCTATGGCGACCAAATTGACGTCGAGCGGGTCAACAACTACGTTTATTTCAGGCTGAGGGAAGGCGTGCTGTTTTATCCGGACTTAGCTGTGCTTAAAGATGACAGCTATGATATATTGTCGCTGGTCGCCGATATAATAAAGGAAGCGTATAACGAAATCTACAAAATTGAAATATGCGGGCATACTGCTTGGGTTGCAATTGACGAGATACCTACGAATTTTAACTCGTGGGAGCTTTCTTCAAAGCGCGCGCTGACGGTTATGAAATATTTCGTAACCGAGTGCGAGCTGCCGAAATACAAAATGGTGCTCTCCGCATTTTCGAGCACAGAGCCATATACGAAAGGCGAGACCGAAGAAGAAAAAGCTATGAACAGGCGGGTCGAGATAAGGCTGTCAAGGCTGATAGACCAGCCGAGCGAAAACTAAAAACAAACCGCGCGATAAAAGTATCGTGCGGTTTTATTTTTGCCGCAACGACAAAACAAGCCGCACACCGCGTTATGCGTGCTGCGGCTTGTTTTGTTTTAGCGATGAGAGCAATGCGGCTGACATAATCGCCGGGATTAAATAAGCAAAAGACCGAGCAGCAGGACCGTTATAGGGTCCGCGTTGCCGCTTTCAAGCATCATAAGTATAAGCGCGGCAAGCAGCATGTCGTCAAACCCCGCATGCGAAAGCAGATCCGTAATCGGGCTGGGCTTAGCGGGCGGTTGAGCCTCGGTTTCTGGAGCGGTTTCCGTAAGCGTGTATCTTTTGCGCTGACGGTTGTAGTAATGGCTAAAAGGCCTGCGCGGCAGCGGATAACGGGGAAGGCATTCGTCAAGCCCGCGTATATCCGGCGCGGGCAAAGGAAGCGTGACGTTTTCGTCAGACTCGGCGCCGCGCCGCTGCGCTTGATTTTCAGGTTGTGCTGCGCTTTCGGCCGGCAGGTTTGCCTGCCTTTCAGCTACTGCCGCCGGCTCGCTATTTTGCTGCTCATTTTTGTCGGGCCTGTTAGGATTGCTGTTGTCGGCTGGGGTTGATGCATTGTTGAATAACACGCCGCTGTAGTCAGGCGGCGGTATCAGCGAACGCCGTGAACCATAGCGTGGATACAAGCTCGCCACCCCCGTTCACTTTGAAAGATCGCCGAGAAGTTTTGAAAGCTCGTTGAGGTCGGTAAACCGCAAGAGTTTCAGTAGTCGGATCATAATGTCAGCCTTTTCACGACGATCCTCGTTTAAATACGGCTTTAGAGCAATGAGCAGGCGAATGCGGTTTTCTTCCTCATCGCCGCGTTTTCTATGCCCGCGGTGAAAATGAGGGTTTGCGCTCGCGCTCACCGCCTGATCAGCCTGGCCGCCCTCTGCAGGCTGGCCCGCCGCAGGCTGAGGGGTTTCGTTTTCGTCATCTTCTTCATCCGCCGCCGCATCGCTGCGATTTTCTTTAAGATCGTTCGCAAGCTTCATAATTGTCTGCATAGCTTCAGGGTTTGATATGACTTTATTAATTAATGTCGATAAATCGGAACGGTTTTCGTCGCTCATATCTTAAAGCCCCCTAAACTTTTTAAGCAGCTCGTCGATTTTTGCCTGGTCGATTTCGCCGCTGGCGGTGAGCTTTTCAGCTGTGCGCATAATCTCCCTGTCGGACGCGTTCTGGATTCGGCGCTTTATGTAACCGACATTCTCAAGCAAGCGTTTTTTCTGCTTTTCGTCGGCACCGGCAGCTTCCGCCAGTATTAAAATCGCTTCGGTGAGCTGCCGCTCGTCAAGCCGCCTAAGTTTGGCAAGCAGCTCCGGGTCTATGTTCATATTGTTACCTCGCTCTCGCTTGTGTTTTGTAACAGTATATGTTAAAATCTCATATGTGTCAGCATATGGCGAGTTTCTATGCAAAATAGGGAAAAATTTCGCTATGAAAGCAGTTATTTTTTCAGATACGCACGGAAATATGGCACGTCTTAGGAAAATGATGAAGCTGCATGAGGACGCAGACATGTTCGTGCACCTCGGCGATGGCGCCCGCGAGTTTGAGGCGTCTGCAGCGCTATATAAGAACAAACGCATAGTATCGGTCACGGGCAACTGCGACGTTTTTATGCTTGGCGAAAAAATGCCGCCTGCCGAAGCCGTGGTAGAGCTTGACGGATTTATGCTTTTTTTCACGCATGGGCATAAGTACGGCGTAAAATACGGCGATGTTTCGCTGCTTGCACGTGCGCGGGAGCTTGGGGTAGACGCGGTGTTTTACGGGCACACGCATGTGCCGCGCTGCGAGTATTTGCCGCCACGCGAAGTAGTGAATGAAAAGCCGCTTTATGTAGTTTGCCCAGGGAGCCTTGGGCAGCCGCGCGCCGGCAAGCCGAGCTATGCTGTCGCTGAAACCTATGGGGGTAAGCTTATTTGCCGGCTCGCTGAGATATAGCAGCGGGAATAACTTAAAAATTTTGCCGCCAGTGGCAGTATGCCGTGGCGGCTATTTTATTGCCGGGTGGGATTTTAATAATATGTACATATTTCACGCGGCGGCTTAATAAACATGTTACAGGATTATGCCGATAACAATGTTAAAGGATGGAGTAGAAAATGAGGACAGAGCTTTATGAACGCGCAAAAAAATACCCGCCCGAAGGCGGACTGCTCTGCACGCCGCAAAACAGGCTTGCGCTATCGTCCCGCTCCGCACTTGAGCGCGCCTGCATTGAAGGCACCATTCTCGAGGCGCAGGCTGTCCGCTGCGTATCCGACTTGAGTCTTGAAGTCGAGCTGTGCGACGGTATAAAAGGCTTTATACCGCGCGAGGAAGTGCTCTACGATCCGAATCCCAACGCCGGCCCGCCGAGGGACATCGCGATTTTAACACGGGTGGGCAAGCCCGTCTGTTTTAAAGTGCTTGGCTTCACTCCGGACGGCAACGCGCTGCTCTCAAGGCGCGAGGCCCAGCGGGAATGCTACGAGGCATACCTTTACGGGCTTGAGCCGGGCGACGTTATAGAAGCAAAAGTTACACATCTTGAGCATTTCGGCGCATTTTGCGACATTGGCTGCGGATATATTGCGCTGATGACCATAGACGCCATTTCGGTTTCGCGCATATCGCACCCGCGCGATAGGCTGTGGTGCGGGATGAACATCCTCGCCTGCGTGCGCTCGATTGACAGGGAGACCGGGCGGATAAGCATCTCGCAAAGGGAGCTACTCGGCACTTGGCTCGAGAACGCGGCAAAGTTCCAGCCCGGTCACACCGTGGCGGGCATCATACGTGGCGTGGAAAGCTACGGCGTGTTTATAGAGCTTACCCCGAATCTCGCGGGGCTTGCTGAGTACACGCCCGACGTCGAACCGGGACAAAGCGCCGCAGTATACATAAAGAGCATTAACCCCGCAAGAATGAAAATAAAGCTTGTTATCGTCGACGTCTATAACGCCCCGCCAGGCCCGCCGAAAAAGCCGCAATATGTCGAAGGCATCGCGCCGGGAATGCATATAAGCTATTGGCGCTACTCGCCGCCTGAGTGCGAAAAGGTTATCGAAACAAGGTTTGACCCATAAGTAGTTGCTGCGGCGAATAAAAAAGAGGGCGATGGGCAATTCCCCATGCCAGCCAATGGCATTATAACCGCTTTCGCTGGAACATATCGGCTGCATGCGATGCGGTAATTTTGCATTTGAATTTTAACGTAGTACTTGACAAAAGTGAATTGCCGTGGTATAATCCCAAAAAAATATTTTGACAAAGGCGACGACGAAGCTAAGTACGCTTCGGGCGCGGTCACAGAGAGAGGCGCTAACGCCGAGTGCGTTACGCTGAGAGCGCCTTACCGCGTAGGGCGGAAACTCACTTCCGAGCCGGCACGGTGAAAGGGAGGCGGATATGCCTGCCCGAGTAATCGGCACGGGTTCTCCCGTTACAGAGATAGGATATGCGGGCATAGCGCCTAAGTATCCGAAGAGGTGGCCTGCTTCGTGCGGGCAATGTCGGTGGTACCGCGGAGACTATACTGCTCCGTCCGACCGTATATGTATGCGGTCGGGCGGGGCTTTTTGTTTTGCCAATATCATAACGAAAGGACGGAAAACGATGGAGTTTATCGAAAGGACACTTGGTCAGCAGCTAGATTATATTGCAAATAGGTTTCCGGATGTGGAAGCTGTCGTTTTTGAGGATACTGTCGGAGGGGAAGAGATCATATACCGGCGCACATACGCCGAGTTTGCCGCCGACTGCGAGCGAGCGGCGCGCGCTTTATATGCGCTTGGGATTCGGCCCGGTGACCATATCGCGATTTGGTCGACAAACTGCCCCCAGTGGCTGCTCACGCTTTTCGGCGCCGCGAAAATCGGCGCGGTGACCGTTACCGTCAACACCGCCTACAAAATCCACGAGGCAGAGTACCTTTTCCGCCAGTCGGATTCAAAGATGATCGTCTGCTGCGACGGCTACAAAGACGTATCTTACATAGACATAATCTATCAGCTTTGCCCTGAGATTAAAACGCAGGACAAAAGCTCGCTCGATTGCCGCGCGCTGCCGATGCTGAGGACCGTCGTGACGTTAACGAAAGATACCTACCCGGGCATGTATAACTGGAACGAGATTCTTGCGCTCGCCGATACGGTCGACGAGGCGGAGTATCAGGCGACTGTTGCAAATTTAAACTGCCACGATGTCGTAAATATTCAGTATACCTCGGGAACGACCGGCTTTCCAAAAGGCGTAATGCTCACGCACTACAATATATTAAATAACGGCAATTCAATCGGCGATTGCCTAAAGCTCACCGAAAAAGATAGGCTTTGCATTTCGGTGCCGCTTTTCCACTGTTTTGGGCTGGTTTTGGCGACGCTTGCCTGCGTGACGCACGGCTCAACAATGGTGCTTGTGCCGTATTTCAGCCCGCTGAAAGTGTTAAAGACGCTAGAGAGCGAGCGTTGCACGGTCTACCACGGCGTTCCAACGATGTTTATCGCGCTGCTCGAGCATCCGGAGTTTAAAAATTTCAAGTTCTGCCTGCGCACCGGTATTATGGCAGGCTCGCCATGCCCGATAAAGACGATGAGAGAGGTAATAGACGTGATGGGCATGCGCGAAGTGACGATAACTTACGGTCAGACCGAAGCTTCGCCTGGCTGCACGATGACCGTTACCGACGACCCGATAGAAAAGCGCGTGAATACCGTCGGCAGGCCGCTGCCCGGCGTCGAGGTAAAAATAGTCGACACCTCAACCGGCGAGGAGATTACCGAGCCCGGCAAGATTGGGGAAATCTGCGCGCGCGGGTACAATGTGATGAGAGGGTACTACAAAATGCCCGAGGCGACTGCGCAGGCGATTGACAAAGACGGTTGGCTGCATACCGGCGACCTCGGCTGCCGCGACGAGGACGGGTACTATAAAATCACCGGCCGCATAAAGGATATGATAATCCGCGGGGGCGAAAATATCTATCCGAAAGAAATTGAGGACTTTATACACACCCACCCAAAAGTAAAAGACGTGCAGGTTATAGGCGTACCGTCAAAAATTTACGGCGAGGAAATTATGGCTTGCATAATACCCAAGGAGGGTGCTATAATTGACCCAGAGGAGATAAAAGAGTACGTCCGCTCGCACATGGCGAAGCACAAAACGCCTTCGTATGTCAAAATAGTCGACAGCTTCCCGATGAACGCCTCAGGCAAGGTGCAAAAATATAAGCTCCGCGAAGCTGCGATTGAAGAGCTCGGCCTTGGCGAAGCGGCTGCAATCGAAACTGCGTGAGCGGGAGGAATCTGCTTTGAAAATGAAACTTTCCTTTTCGACGCTCGGCTGCCCCGACTGGGACCTTAGCGAGGTGGTAGCCGTCGCGGCCGACCTTGGGTATAACGGCATCGAGATCCGCGGTGTGGGCGAGGAAATCTACGCGCCGCGCGTCCGCGAGCTTTTGCCCGAGCATGCGGGCGAGCTTCTCGAAAAGCTCCGCGCCGCAAAGCTCACTATACCTATTCTCACCTCCGGGGCATATCTTGCTAATAACCCCGATATAGCTGCAGCCGAAGCCGAGGTCAAAGACTATGTAAACCTTGCCGCAAGGCTCGGCGTACCATACGTCCGCGTGCTCGGGGAGGGGACTCCCGAGCCGGGCGGCAAGGTCGACAAAGATGACGTTATAGCAAGGTTTAAATCGCTTTGCGAGTATGCCGAAAATTTCGGGGTAACACTTCTTGTCGAAACTAACGGTTGGCTTGCAGGTTCAAATCACATGCTTGATTTTATAAAGCGCGTCTGCATGCCTAATGCCGGCGTGCTGTGGGACGTCCACCATACAGTGCGGTTTTTCGGCGAGCGCCCCGCGGCGACCGTCGAGCGGCTTGGCAGATACATAAAGCATGTGCATGTCAAAGACTCGGTGCAAAAGCCGGACGGTAAAATAATGTATGTGCTCACAGGCTACGGCGACATACCTATTGAAGATGCGTATAAAGCGCTATCGGCTATAGGCTATGAGGGTTTCTATTCATACGAGTGGGTAAAGCGCTGGGCAAGGGAACTCGACGAGCCTGGCGTGGCATTCTACAAATATATCAGCTACATGCGCGGAATTGAAGGCGACTAAAGAGCCGCTAAAGCTGCGTATTAGGTAAAATACTGGCAAAATAAAAAACAGCACCCTGCATCGGGTGCGTTTTTTATTTCCGACACAAAATTTCGGACACTGCCGTGCAAGCGTGCGCCCTTACTGGGCGGCTCGCATCGCGTTAAGCGCGCGGGTGAAACGGCTCTTTTTGCGTGCCGCGTTGTTTTTAGCGATTATGCCCTTAGTGGCGGCGCGGTCGATTTTCGCAATCGCAACTTTATACGCGGCTATTGCGGCATCATAGTTGTTGGCCTGCACCGCGGCGAGGAACTTCTTTATAGCCGTTTTCATGGCGGACTTCGTCATCCTGTTGCGAAGCGTCCTCTTTGCCGTCAGCAAAACGCGCTTTTTCGCCGATCTCGATTTCGGCAATGCCTGCACCTCCTGTCGCTCGATAAAAATTTAGTCACAATGTTTATCATACCACAATTTAGGGTCAAAAGCAATATCTTTTTACATCTTTTTAGTTGTTAAATTATTGTAAAATTTATTGTTCCGGTTGACAAACTTTGCGATTTATGTTATAATTATAACCTGCACGATTAAAATCCGGGGCAGGCCCGCGGAAAACACCTTTTTGGAGCCGGCCCGGAAATCAGCGTGGTAAGCTGGTTTTTGCAAATCCTGCCTTATGAATAAAAATATCGGTAAAGGCTCTTTTCGGGAGTAAGATGTAACAAAGTTACCGGATCGCACAGTTGAGCGGCGGCTTTGCCGAGCCGGAGTGCGAGAGGGTAGCTTTGTCATGTTGCGCCCGAATTTTAGTTTTAGTACAGGCGACTGTCCATACATCTTGTCATCGTGCGGGGAGTTTTACGCGAGATGTAGCACGCGGGTTTTGACGCAAGCGACACATCGCGGCATTATCCCACGACATCTGGTATCCGGGGACAGCACAAAACTTTAAAATCGAACGGAGTGATTTTTCGCATGGTCAAACCCGTGAAGCTCGGTCGAGTTACTCGAATGAGCTTTTCAAAGATCGACGACGCGCTCGAGATGCCGAACCTCATTGAGGTACAGAAGAAGTCTTACAAGTGGTTTCTTGACGAGGGCCTCATGGAGGTGCTTCGCGACGTCTCGCCGATTACGGACTACTCGGGCAACCTTTCCATCGAGTTTGTAGGTTATCACCTTGACCCCACGCCGAAATACTCGGTGGAGGAATGCAAAGAGCGCGACGTCAACTACGCGGCGCCACTGCGTGTTACCGTGCGCCTGCACAACAAAATCACGGGTGAGCTATTAGAGCGCGACATTTTCATGGGCGATTTCCCGCTCATGACCGAAAACGGAACGTTTATTATCAACGGCGCGGAACGCGTAATCGTGTCGCAGATTGTGCGTTCCCCTGGCATATATTATGCGTCGGAACTCGATAAATCGGGCAAGCGTCTTTATACCGCCACCGTCATTCCTTACCGTGGGGCATGGCTTGAGTATGAAACCGACTCGTCCGACGTTTTCTATGTCAGAATCGACAAAAACCGCAAAATCCCAATAACAGTGCTTATCAGGGCGCTCGGCGTGGAATACGATGCGGATATTATAGCGCTGTTTGGCGACGATGTGAAAATCACCGCGACACTTGAGCGCGACGACTGCCAGATAGAAGCCGACAAAAACGGCACGACGCCCGGCGACGAGGCGCTCAAGGAGATTTACAAGAGGCTGAGGCCCGGAGAACCCCCGCTTGTTGAGTCGGCACAAATTCTTATAAATAACCTGTTTTTTGACACAAAGCGTTACGACCTTGTGGCGGTCGGCCGTTATAAGTTCGACAAAAAACTTTCACTCGGCAGCCGCATAGAAGGCGGGAAACTCGCCCGCCCGGTCGTCTCGCCCATAACAGGCGAGCTTTTGTTTGACGCCGGCGAGCTCATTAACCGGCAGAAAGCGATGGCTATAGAGCACGCGGGCGTCAATGAGGTCTACCTTGACATCGGCGACGGGCGCGAGCTTAAAGTGTTCTCAAACGGCATGGTTTACCCTGCCGACGTGCTTGGGTACGACCTTACCGAGATTGGCATCCGCGAGAAAGTTAAGCTCTCGGTGCTGCTTGAGATATTCGAAAAGCACGGGTCCGACCGCGAGGCTTTGCTTGCGGAATGCAAACAGCGCATCCACGAGCTTGTGCCGAGATATATAACGAAAGACGACATTTTCGCCTCGATTAACTACCTTGTCTGCCTTTCGCACGGCGTAGGGTACGAGGACGATATCGACCACCTTGGCAACCGCCGCCTGCGCTCGGTCGGCGAGCTGCTTCAGAACCAGCTGCGCATCGGGTTTTCAAGGATGGACAAGATTGTTAAAGAGCGCATGACAATCCAGGAAAATGAGTCGGTAACGCCCGAGCAGCTTATAAATATCAGGCCGATCCTCACTGCGATACGCGAGTTTTTCGGTAGCTCTCCGCTTTCGCAGTTTATGGACCAGTCAAACCCGCTTGCGGAGCTGACACACAAGCGCCGTATCTCGGCGCTCGGCCCCGGCGGCCTTTCGCGCGACCGCGCGTCGTTTGAAGTGCGCGACGTACACTACACGCACTACGGCCGCATGTGCCCTATCGAGACCCCGGAAGGCCCGAACATCGGCCTTATCTCGTACCTTGCGACCTATGCGAGAATCAACGAGTATGGTTTTATTGAAGCCCCGTACCGCAAGATAGACAAAGCAACCGGCGTGGTGACAAACGAGATTGTCTACATGACCGCCGACGAAGAGGACAATTTCGTGATCGCGCAGGCGAACGAGCCTCTTGATGAGAATGGCAGGTTTAAAAATAAGCGCGTTACGGCACGCCACCGCGCCGAAATTATAGAGGTCGACGCGTCCGAAGCCGACTTTATGGACGTGTCGCCGAAGATGGTGGTGTCCGTCGCCACCTCGATGATCCCGTTCCTTGAAAACGACGACAACTCCCGCGCCCTCATGGGCTCGAACATGCAGAAGCAGGCGGTACCGCTGCTCGTCACCGATGCGCCGATTGTCGGCACCGGCATGGAATATAAAGCCGCTATCGACTCGGGCGTAATGGTGATGGCTAAAGAGAGCGGCGTTGTCGAGCGCGTGGCTTCCGACGAGATAGTTATACGCGAGGACAGCGGGAAAAAGACCACATATAAGCTTATAAAGTTCAAGCGCTCGAACCAGGGCACCTGCATTAACCAGCGCCCGATAGTCAACGTCGGCGACAGGATCGAAAAAGGCGACGTCATCGCCGACGGCCCCGCGACCTGCAACGGCGAGATAGCGCTCGGCAAGAACGTGCTCGTCGGATTTATGTCGTGGGAAGGATATAATTACGAGGACGCGGTCCTTATAAACGAAAACCTCGTACGCTACGACACATACACGTCGATACACATAGAAGAGTATATTCACGAAGCGCACGACACAAAGCTCGGGCCTGAAGAGATAACGCGCGAGATACCGAACGTAAGCGAGGACGCGCTAAAGGACCTTTCGCCGGACGGTATTGTGCGCAAAGGCACGGAGGTTCGCGCCGGCGACATTCTGGTCGGCAAGACCACGCCCAAAGGCGAGACCGAGCTTACCGCCGAGGAGCGGCTGCTCCGCGCGATATTCGGCGAGAAAGCGCGCGACGTGCGCGACACGTCTTTGCGGCTGCCTCACGGCGAGTCCGGCATTGTGGTAGACGTTAAAGTCTTCTCGCGCGAGAATGGCGACGAACTGCCGCCCGGCGTCAACAAATCTGTGCGCGTCTATATCGCTCAGAAGCGCAAGATCTCGGTTGGCGACAAGATGGCGGGCCGCCATGGTAACAAAGGCGTCGTGTCGCGCATACTGCCGCCCGAAGACATGCCTTTCCTTGCGGACGGCACGCCGCTAGATATAGTCTTAAACCCGCTCGGCGTCCCGTCGCGAATGAACATTGGGCAGGTGCTTGAAGTGCACCTTGGCATCGCGGCAAAAAAACTCGGTTGGCTGGTGGCAACGCCGGTGTTTGACGGCGCGACCGAGGACGATATAATAGAGTGCCTAAAGCTGGCGGGCATGGACGAGAGCGGTAAAGTAACGCTTTACGACGGCCGCACCGGCGAGCCGTTCGACAATCCCGTCACTGTCGGCATCATGTACTACCTCAAGCTGCATCACCTCGTTGACGACAAAATTCACGCGCGCAGCACCGGCCCGTACTCGCTCGTCACCCAGCAGCCGCTGGGCGGCAAAGCGCAGTTCGGCGGCCAGCGCTTCGGCGAAATGGAAGTTTGGGCGCTCGAAGCGTATGGCGCGGCGTATACGCTGCAGGAGATACTCACCGTCAAGAGCGACGACACTACAGGGCGCGTTAAGACCTATGAGGCTATCGTCAAAGGCGAAAGCATTCCGACGCCCGGCGTGCCCGAATCGTTCAAAGTGCTTGTCAAAGAGCTTCAGTCGCTATGCCTTGACGTGCGCGTGCTCGACAAAAACGGCAACGAGATCGAGCTGTCGACGCTTTCCGACGAGCCGATGGAAGCGCCGACGTATGTCGCCGAAGAGGATATCGGCGAGGCAGTCGACGACACTGCAACATCCGACGGCATGTATGAGGAAGAAGCCGAGGATGAGATATTCGATGAAGACGCCGATCTTGACGATATCGAACTCGACGACGACGAGAGCTTCGATGACTGAGGAGAAGCTGGCTTGAAAATTTTAGAGAAAGGGAAAGACAAAGGCGCGGAGGGCAAAAGCGTTCATGCCCACGCGTCCCCTCGCGCCTTTGCGTGATGCTTGTGATGGAACACAACACGTTTTATTCGATAAGAATCGGACTGGCGTCTCCCGAAATGATCAGAAGCTGGTCGCACGGCGAGGTTAAAAAGCCGGAGACCATAAATTACCGCACTTTGAAAGCCGAACGCGACGGCTTGTTCTGCGAGCGCATATTTGGCCCGACAAAAGACTGGGAATGCCTTTGCGGTAGATATAAGCGCACACGCTTTAAAGGCAAAGTTTGCGAAAAGTGCGGCGTTGAGGTAACGACCAAAAAAGTCCGCCGCGAACGCATGGGCCATATAGAGCTCGCAGCGCCAGTTTCTCATATATGGTATTTCCGCGCTATCCCGTCACGCATGGGGCTTCTGCTTGATATATCGCCAAGGCTGCTCGAAAAGGTGCTTTATTTCGCGCAGTATATAGTAATCGACCCGGGCAGCACGCCGCTGCAGAAAAAGCAGCTTTTGACCGAGCGCGAGTACCGTGAGATGTACGAGCGCTATGAGGACGAGTTCCGGGTCGGCATGGGCGCCGAGGCTATAAAGGAGCTTTTAGCCGAGATCGACATTGACGAACTTTCCGCGCAGCTTAAAAAGGAGCTGCAGAGTGCTACCGGTCAAAAGAAGCTGCGCATTATAAAGCGGCTCGACGTCGTCGAGTCGTTCCGCAAATCGGGCAACCGCCCCGAGTGGATGATACTCGACGTCATACCGGTAATACCGCCGGATTTGCGCCCGATGGTACAGCTCGACGGCGGGCGGTTCGCCTCGTCCGACCTCAACGATTTGTACCGCCGCGTAATAAACCGCAACAACCGCCTGCGCAAGCTCATGGAGCTTTCGGCGCCTGATATAATAATCCGCAACGAGAAGCGCATGCTGCAGGAAGCGGTCGACGCGCTTATAGACAACGGGCGCCGCGGCAAGCCGGTCACCGGCCCCTCGAACAGGCCGCTTAAATCCCTCTCCGAAATGCTGCGCGGCAAGCAGGGACGGTTCCGCCAGAATTTGCTTGGCAAACGAGTCGACTACTCGGGCCGTTCGGTTATAGTCGTCGGCCCCGAGCTGAAGATATACCAGTGCGGCCTGCCGAAAGAGATGGCGCTTGAGCTTTTCAAGCCATTTGTAATGAAACGGCTGGTCGAAACGCAGAAAGCGTCGAACATCAAGGACGCGAAAAAGAAAGTCGAGCGCGTCGACCCCGCTGTTTGGGATGCGCTTGAGGCCGTTATTAAAGAGCACCCGGTGCTGCTCAACCGCGCGCCGACGCTCCACAGGCTTTCGATTCAGGCGTTCGAGCCTGTGCTAGTCGAAGGGCGCGCTATAAAACTTCACCCGCTGGTCTGCGCCGCGTTCAACGCCGACTTCGACGGCGACCAGATGCCGGTGCATGTCCCGCTATCGGCCGAAGCGCAAGCCGAGGCAAGGTTCCTCATGCTTTCGGCGAACAACCTCCTCAAGCCGGTCGACGGCCGCGCCGTCGCGGTGCCTTCGCAGGACATGGTGCTCGGCTCATATTACCTGACGGTTGTCAAAGAAGGCGAGCCCGGCGAAGGCCACTACTTCCGCGACTTCAACGAGGCTCTGATGGCATACGAGAACGGCTATCTGGGCTTGCACGCGCCGATTAAAGTGCGCGTTACCCGCGAAATAGACGGCCAGCAGGTGTCGGGCATAATAGACGCGACGCTTGGCCGATTGATCTTTAACAAACCAATACCGCAGGACCTTGGTTATGTGGACCGCAGCGATCCCGCAAAGCAGCTTGACCTTGAGATCAACTTCGAGGTAACCGCGGCTGACCTTGGTCAGATTGTCGACCGCTGCATTAAGCGGCACGGCACATCGGCTACCGCAATAATGCTCGACGAGATCAAGGCTATGGGCTTTAAGTACTCGACAAAGAGCGCGATTTCCATAGCCATGACCGATATAACGGTCCCGCCTGAAAAGAAAGAGCTTATCAAGACCGCCGAAAAGAAGGTTGAGGATATCAACCGCCTCTTCAGGCGCGGTATGCTTACCGAAGATGAGCGCTACAAGAGCGTGCTAGCCATTTGGGACCAGACGACAAAAGACGTTACCACCGCGCTGCAGAACAACCTCAACAAGTTCAATCCAATCAGGATGATGAGCGACTCGGGCGCGCGAGGCAGCATAAAGCAGCTTCGCCAGCTCGGCGGTATGCGCGGCCTTATGTACTCGGCAACCGGTAAGACGATGGAGATACCGATTAAGTCCAACTTCCGAGAAGGTCTTAATATACTTGAGTACTTCATCGCAGCGCGCGGCGCGCGCAAATCGCTGTCCGACACGGCGCTGAAGACCGCCGACTCTGGTTACCTTACCCGCCGCCTTGTCGACGTCGCCCAGGACGTCATCATCCGCGAGACAGACTGCGGTACCGACAAGGGCATCTGGGTCTCGGCGATCGTCGACGGCTCCGAAGTTATCGAGCCGCTGCGCGACCGGATCCTCGGCAGGTATACAATGGAGCCGGTCGTCGACCCGAACACCGGCGAGGTGATTGCCGAGGCAGGCGTGATGCTCAACGAGGAGCATGTCGCAAAGATTCTCAAGGCTGGGATCGAAAAAGTCTATATCCGATCGGTGTTCGAGTGCAAGACAAAGCATGGAGTCTGCGCCCGCTGCTACGGCGCCGACATGGCGACAGGCCTGCCGGTTAACGTCGGAGAGGCGGTCGGCATAATCGCCGCGCAGTCGATAGGCGAGCCGGGTACGCAGCTCACGATGCGTACCTTCCATACCGGCGGCGTCGCTGGCTCCGACATCACGCAAGGTCTGCCGCGCGTCGAAGAACTGTTCGAAGCGCGCCGGCCCAAGAACCCGGCGATTATCTCCGAGCTTGATGGCGTAGTGTCGATCTCAGACGTCAAGCGGATGCGTGCGGTTACGGTCACAAACACCGAAACGGGCGAGACGGCGACTTATCAGGTGCCCTACGGCATACGCATGCTAGTTAACGAGGGCGACAACGTCACCAAAGGGCAGCCGCTTACCGAAGGCCATCTCAACCCCGTCGACATCACGCGCATATGCGGCCTTGAGGCGACCTATGAGTATATAATCCGCGAAATCCAGCGCGTATACCGCAGCCAGTCTATAGCGATTAACGACAAGCACATAGAGATTATAGTGCGCCAGATGGCTCGCAAGGTAAAAATCGAAGACCCCGGCGACACTTACCTCCTCCTCGGTTCGCTTGTCGACGTCAACGAGTTCGAGGAAGAAAACGAGGAAATCCAAAAGCGTATCGACGCGGGCGAGCGTACTCTGCGGCTCGCCGTGGCGTCGCCCGCGCTGCTCGGTATCACCAAAGCGTCACTGCTCACGGAGTCGTTCCTCTCAGCCGCGTCGTTCCAGGAGACCACAAAGGTGCTCACCGAGGCGGCAATCAAAGGTAAAGTCGACCACCTGCGCGGCCTCAAAGAGAACGTCATCATCGGCAAGCTCATTCCCGCTGGTACGGGCATGGAGCGCTACCGCAATATAGAGATCGAGCGTGGTGAGCAGTATGACCCGGACAACAACCCGTTCAAACGGGCTGCAGCTGAGATGCGCAAGTTGAACTTGCCGGTATACGACGCTGAGTTCGATGCCGACAGGCGCTTTATGCCGGATTTTGACAACGACGATATCGATATCGAGTTTGACGACGATATGTACGACGACGGCGACGACGGTGATATCGGTTACGACGACGACGGAAGCGACTTCGATTAATTAAAAATGTAGCACTCGGGAGCTTCCGGCAGAGGGTAACTGCTCGGAAGCTCCTTTTAAGGATATAAGGCATAAATTGTAAGTAACCGCTGCAAATGAGGTTATAAGGTGACATAACACCGCAAACGCCCAATGCCGATGCGTCGGGGGTTGTGCGGTTTGCTGAAAATTTTCATCGGTTTTTCATAGGACTTGACAAAATCTTTATTGCAGTGGTATACTATGTTGTATTTTCATGCGAGATACGTGTTGTTTTTCATGGCAAAAATAATATAGACGCTTATAGTTAGTCAAAACCAGAAAAGTTGCCTGAATTTAACCGGCCTCCATGGGAAATATAACTTTATATTATAAATTTTCGAAGAAGGAGGAATGACATGCCAACCTTTAACCAGCTTGTAAGGCACGGCCGGCAGACCACGGCTTACAAGTCCAAGTCTCCTCTGATGCAGAAAGGCTTCAACAAGCTTATAAACAGGCCTTTCAATCAGAGCTCCCCGCAAAAGCGTGGCGTATGCACGTTTGTCGGCACAAGAACGCCGAAGAAGCCGAACTCTGCGTTGCGTAAAGTCGCAAAGGTTAGGTTGACCAACGAGCTTGAAGCGATAGCTTATATCCCAGGCGAAGGTCACAACCTGCAGGAGCACTCGGTAGTGCTCATCCGCGGCGGCCGTGTCCGCGACCTGCCCGGCGTGCGTTACCACATCATACGCGGCGCGCTTGACGCGGCGGGCGTTGAGGGGCGCAAGCAGGGCCGTTCCAAATACGGCGCTAAGGCCGAAAAGAAAAAATAATTTGCAAAATTTTATTAGTTTTGTCACGTTGCGGTTAACGAAGATTTATAATATAATTTTATATATCCTGTTAACCTCTCCGTGCGCAACGAAACTTAGGTTTCGAGTACCTGTGATAGCATTTTCATAATGAAGGAGGGAAGAAAGTGCCGAGAAGAGGTAGAGTGCCTAAAAGAGATGTTCTGCCGGACCCGGTATACAACTCCAAGCTGGTTACAAAGCTCATCAACAATATAATGATTGATGGCAAAAAAGGAGTTGCACAGAAAATCGTCTATAAAGCCTTTGAGATAGTCCAGCAGAAGACAGGCAAGGACCCGATAGAAGCGTTCAACGCGGCGCTGGAGAATATAATGCCTGTTTTTGAGGTAAAGGCAAGACGTGTGGGCGGCTCCACATACCAGGTTCCCGTGGAGGTTCGGCCGGAACGCCGCCTGACACTTGGCCTGCGTTGGCTGCGCACATACTCGCGTTTGCGCGGCGAACGCACAATGGCTGAGAAGCTCGCAGCTGAGATAATCGATGCCATGAACAACACCGGCGGCGCGGTCAGGAAGAGAGACGAAACGCACAGAATGGCCGAAGCCAACAAGGCGTTTGCTCACTACAGGTATTAATTCATAATTTCGATAGATAAAAAATACACTAGCAAACCATACTACTATAGATTAATGCATTTTTCCTCCCCATGGGAGGGGATTGGCTGGTTAGAAATAAGGAGAAGAAAAATTAATGCCGAGAGATTATCCTCTTGAGCGGACACGCAATATTGGTATTATGGCGCATATTGACGCCGGGAAGACTACGACAACCGAGCGAATACTCTATTATACGGGCGTCAATTATAAGTTGGGCGAAGTCCATGAAGGTTCCGCTACGATGGACTGGATGGAACAGGAGCAGGAGCGCGGGATAACGATAACCTCCGCTGCGACGACCTGCTACTGGAAGGATCACCGTATAAACATCATCGACACCCCCGGACACGTCGACTTTACGGTTGAGGTTGAGCGCTCACTTCGTGTGCTTGACGGTGCGGTTGCGGTTTTCTGCGCCAAAGGCGGCGTGGAGCCACAGTCCGAAACCGTCTGGCGTCAAGCAGACCGCTACGGCGTGCCGCGTATTGCCTATGTAAACAAAATGGACATTACCGGCGCTAACTTCTATAGAGTTGTTGATATGATGAGGGAGCGCCTCAGATGTAACCCCCACCCCATCCAGCTTCCGATCGGTTCCGAGGAGAATTTCCGCGGTATTATAGACCTGATCAACATGGAGGCCGACGTATATTACGACGACCTCGGAAAAGACATGAGAGTGGAACCAGTGCCCGCGGATATGGTCGAGCTGGCCGAAAAATATCGGGGGCAGCTTATCGAAGCGGTAGCGGAAATCGACGAACGGCTATTTGAAAAATACTGCAACGGCGAGGAGATAACAAGAGAGGAGATCGTCGCGGCGATTCGTGCGGCGACAATCGCAAATAAAATTGTGCCGGTCTGCTGCGGTACGTCGTACCGCAACAAGGGCGTGCAAAAACTGCTCGACGCAATAGTCGACTATTTGCCCTCCCCGCTTGACATCCCGCCGGTTAAAGGTGTCGATCCCGACAGCGGCGAGGAAATCGAACGCCATGCCTCCGACGATGAGCCGTTCTCCGCGCTTGCGTTTAAGATTATGACCGACCCGTTTGTAGGCAAGCTTTGCTACTTCCGCGTGTACTCGGGTAAGGTTCCTGCAGGGAGCATAGTTTATAACTCGACCAAACGTTCTCGTGAACGTCTGGGCCGGCTGCTGCAAATGCACGCTAACGAGCGCCGCGATATAGACTGCGTTGCGGCTGGCGAAATAGTGGCGGCAGTCGGACTTAAAAACACCACTACAGGCGACACGCTTTGCGACGAAAACCACCCGATTGTCCTTGAGTCGATGGAGTTCCCCGAGCCCGTTATCCGAGTAGCCATCGAGCCGAAGACCAAAGCCGGCCAGGAAAAGATGGCGATTGCGTTGCAAAAGCTGTCGGAGGAAGACCCGACGTTCCGCACCTATACCGACCCGGAAACCGGGCAGACAATCATCGCGGGTATGGGCGAGCTGCATCTTGAGATTATAGTTGACCGCCTGCTTCGCGAGTTTAAAGTCGAAGCGAATGTTGGTAAGCCCCAGGTATCCTACAAAGAGACTATACGCAAGCCCGCCGAGGCCGACACCAAATACGTGCGCCAGAGCGGCGGCCGGGGCCAGTACGGTCACGTCAAGATCAGAATCGAACCCAACGAACGCGGAAAGGGGTATATGTTCGTCGACAAGATTGTCGGTGGCGCGATCCCGAAGGAGTTTATACCCGCGGTCGACGCCGGTATCAGGAGCGCTATGGAAGCGGGCGTGCTAGCAGGCTATAATGTTGTGGACGTCATAGTCACGCTCTACGACGGCAGCTACCACGAAGTCGACAGCTCGGAGCTCGCGTTTAAGATTGCGGGTTCGATGGCGTTCAAGGAAGCCATGCGCAAAGCGGATCCCGTGCTTACCGAGCCGATTATGAGAGTGGTCGTAATAACCCCGGACGATTATACCGGCGACGTAATCGGCGATCTCAACGCTCGCCGCGGCGCTATCCAGAGCATGGAGCCCGTCGCAGGCGGACAGCAGATCACCGCATTCGTACCGCTTTCCGAGATGTTTGGGTATGCAACAGATCTGCGTTCGCGCACTCAAGGCCGCGGTGTTTATACGATGGAACCCAGCCACTTCGCGGAGGTTCCGAAGAACATCCAGGACAAGATTATCACAGTGCGTAACGCCAACCAGGCATAAAATAATATAAAATAAATACGGAGGAAATAAAAATGGCAAAGGCACATTTTGAAAGAACCAAGCCTCACGTAAACATTGGTACCATCGGCCACGTCGACCATGGTAAGACCACTCTGACGGCCGCTATCACAAAGTTTCTTTCGCTTGTTAACAATAACGTTCAGTTCTTAGCTTATGACCAGATCGACAACGCTCCCGAGGAAAAGACGCGTGGTATTACAATTAATACCCGTCACGTCGAGTATGAAACTGCGAACCGCCACTATGCTCACGTCGACTGCCCTGGCCACGCCGACTACATTAAGAACATGATTACCGGTGCGGCTCAGATGGACGGCGCGATCCTCGTTGTCGCTGCGTCCGACGGTCCCCTGCAGCAGACCCGCGAGCACGTGCTGCTCGCCCGTCAGGTCGAAGTTCCCGCGATTGTCGTCTTCATGAACAAGGTTGACCTTGTCGACGACCCCGAGCTCCTCGACCTCGTTGAGATGGAAACCCGTGACCTGCTCAACCAGTACGACTTCCCGGGCGATGATGTCCCGGTTATCCGTGGCTGCGCCCGCGACGCTCTCGAGTCGACCAACACCGACCCGAACGCGCCCGAGTACAAGTGCATCCATGAGCTTATGGAGGCTGTTGACAGCTATATCCCGACGCCCGAGAGAAAGAGCGACCTGCCGTTCCTGATGCCGATCGAGGACGTCTTCTCGATCACCGGTCGCGGCACGGTTGTTACGGGTAGGGTTGAGCGCGGCACCGTTAAGGTTGGCGACACAGTTGAGATTGTCGGCCTTGCCGATGAGAGCAGGTCCACCGTCGTTACCGGTGTTGAGATGTTCCGCAAGCTGCTTGATCAGGCTGAAGCCGGCGACAACATCGGCGTGCTCCTCCGCGGTATCCAGAAGGACGAAGTCGAGCGCGGTCAGGTTCTCTGCAAGCCCGGCTCGATCCATCCGCACAAGAAGTTCAAGGGCAACGTCTACGTCCTCACCGAGAAGGAAGGCGGTCGTTCGAAGCCCTTCTTCGCGGGTTATCGTCCGCAGTTCTACTTCAGAACCACTGACGTTACCGGCGTTATCGGTCTGCCCGAAGGCGTTGAAATGTGCCGTCCCGGCGACAACGTCGAGATGACTGTCGAGCTCATTTCCCCGATCGCTATCGAGAAGGGTCTGCGCTTCGCTATCCGTGAAGGCGGCAGGACGGTCGGTTCGGGCGTCGTTACTGAAATTCTTGACTAATTGCGCCTGAGGATTACCAATTTGCAAATGTCCCAGTAAAACTTGCCCGGAGAAGGCATCATGCCTTCTCCGGGCCTAAAAAGACATCATAATTACTACATTACAACTAAATACATAATTCACACTATATTTTCGGGGGTCGGTGAAATTCCGCACCGGCGGTGAAAGTCCGCGAACGCCCGATGCATTAAAAAGCGTCGGGTGCCGAGCAGGTGGAACTCCTGCACCGACAGTGAAAGTCTGGATGGAAGAAAATATACCGTGTGAGCGGCTTTGTAGCCGTTTTCCATGGATATTTTACCTCCGTAACAGGAGGATTTTTTATTTATGACGAAAACCCGTCTTAGAGTGTATCGCATTGCCGCAATGGGCATTTTTGCGGCGCTTTCGATTGTGCTCGTTTACTTCATCCATTTTCCGATCTTCCCTGCGGTGCCGTTCCTCGAGTATGACCCCGCGGACGTTCCGATAATAATCTGCGCCTATCTTTTCGGCCCCCTGCACGGGCTTGTACTTACCGTGGTTGTCAGCGTTGTTCAAGGGCTCACTGTCAGCGCCCAGAGCGGCTGGATAGGCATACTTATGCACATACTCGCGACCGGCGCGCTTGTGCTCGCTGGCTCCGGCTTGCGCCTTTTGCTGCACACCCGCAAACAAAAAACCGGCGCTGGACTAAACGCCGGAGTTATTGACATTATTTCAGCTTTTTCGGGTACTGTGGCGATGACGGTCACCATGGCGCTTTGGAACATGCTGTTCACTCCCATTTTCATGGGCGTGACGCTCGACGTCGTGATGCCGCTGATGCCGTTTATCGTGGCTTTCAATCTCATAAAAGCCGCGCTCAACTCGGCAGTTGCGCTGGTAATCTATAAGCTTTTGCCGAAGCGGTTGCTTGAGCGGCTGTCTTAACCGTCCGTCTCGCCGTCGGTCTCCGCGGTGAGGTCGATTTTATCAAGGTGAAGGAAGGCGTTTACGCATAGTGAGCTTCCCAACGGGTAATCCCTGCGGCTGCCGCAGGTTTTGCAGTAAATACGCGCGGTTGCGCCGACAATTTTGAAATCGTACTGGGGGAGCTGGTACTCGTTGCACCTGCAATGTATAAGGCCGTCGGCCTCCAGCTCCCTCAACATAAAACGCACGATATCCTCTACGGAGATATCGCCAGAGATATAATCGTCGTCATCGTCCCATATGTCGCGGCCCGAGCGGTTTAAAATGTGAAGTTTGTCATAATCGTCAAGCCCGCACTCGGAAAGCAAGTCGGAAAGCTCGCGGTTTGACTCCTCGATAGCTTTTTCTATATCTTCTTCCGAGCCGATAAAGCAGATGCTAAAATCGGCATAGGCGCAGTCGAGAGTCAGCATCTCTCGGTCAAAGAAGATACCGTTGCCGATTATATAAGTGTGCGGGGTTGGGCAGAAAATGCAGGGGACCAAAAGGCGAATCTTTTTGTCGGGAGTATATTCAATCGTAAGCTCGCTGTAGCCACAGTCGCATTTGAGTTTGATGACGTCGCCAGTGAGCGTAAAAATACCGACAATGCCCTTAATGCATTTCCCGCAGTATGGGCATCGGTATGCTATTGTCGTGTCTTTTGATTTAAGAATCATAAAAAACTAATCGCTCTCCGTTTCCGCCGCCGCAGTTTCAGTTTCGCTGGCGGCGGGTTTTTTCCATACGCGGCTTTGTATAAGGCCGTCAGTGGTAGTAGCCGAAAGCTCGCCTTTTTTAGGTTTGTATGGCACAAGGCCTTGCTCTTTCGTGTAGACGGTTATGGTGTTTATAGGCGCTGAGCTGCTTTCGTAGTTGACATATCCGGTGTAGTAGACCTCAAGCCTGAGGTAGCTGCATCCATCGAGCTGCACGCCGTCAAATACTAGCCGCCGGAAGTTATAAACGAAAATCGAGTCGGTGATATATTCAAATTTTGTGTAAAGGTTGCCTTGGTCGTCGCGCAGCGCGAAAGTCAGATACTCGCCGGTCGGCTCCTTTTTAAGCGAAAAATCGTCCATTATAAAACGGGCGAGGCTTTTGTTATAGCGGACAGTGAGCTGAAACTGGTCTATAGGCTCAATAAAGCGTATGTTGGTGACGGTTATTCTCCCATCCCTTGTGGTAATGCTGTCTTCGGCGAAGGCGTGAACCTTCATCGAGTCCGGCTGCGCGGAATAAGCCTGTACAAACGTCTCATTGCGGATTAGCTGGCGGGTTTTAGCAGTGTCCTTTAGCCCGTCGAGCGCGCAGGCGCGCAGCGTTAAGAGAAGGTAGACCGAAAAGGTAATAAGCGCCATCAGCCACTTAAACAGCTTGCCAATACTAAAACCCTTTTTCGGCTCAGCATCGTCGTAATAACTCATCTTTTGTACCTCGGAAGTGCGGCAAAAAGCCGCGCTTTTTGTTTTGGGGTTAGCCGTTTGCCGCATAAACTTACGGCAACATTGTAGCATATTTTATATCAATATTCAATACTGCGCAGTAAATCTCTTGCAATTATGCACCTTTGTGTGGTAAAATATTCTTTAACGCAGCGGCATATGCGGATGCGTTAAAACAAACGGAAGGGGACGTATTGAGCGTCGACTCTTTGACGGCTCCATATGTTATGGCGGAATACAGATTTTCGAAGAAGATGGCTGAACTTAAGCCCTCGGCGATTCGCGAGATATTCAAAAGCCTTGGGCAGCCCGGCTCGATAGCGTTTTCGGCGGGCAACCCTGCGCCCGAGTCGTTCCCGGCAGAATTTATAAGCCGGGCGGCTGCGGATATATTGGCAAACCAGCCGGTACTCGCGCTGCAGTACAGCATAACCGAAGGTTATATGCCTTTGCGCGAAGCAGTGGCGGCGCGGCTGCGCGAGCGGTTTGCGACCGGTAAAGACGGCGACATGGTGCTTATTGTGTCCGGTGGGCAGCAGGGCATAGAGCTTACCGCAAAAGTGATGTGCGACGAAGGCGACACGGTAATTGCCGAGGAACCGAGCTTCATCGGTGCGCTGAACGCGTTCCGTTCGCTGGGGCTTAATATCGCCGGTGTGCCGATGGAAGACGACGGCATGAATATCGAAGCGCTTGAGAGAGAGCTTAAATCAAATCCGCGCGCGAAAATTATATATACAATCCCGACCTTCCACAATCCGTGCGGGATAACTACCACTCTGGGAAAGCGGCGCGCGGTTTATGAGCTTGCAAGACGCTACGGCGCCATTATAATCGAGGACAACCCCTATGGCGAGCTGCGTTTCTCGGGCGACGAGGTGCCGACAATAAAAAGCCTTGATACCGAGGGTATTGTAGTATATTGCGGCTCGTTCTCGAAGATACTTTCGCCGGGCATGCGCGTGGGGTTTGTCTGCGCGCCTGAGCAAATCGCGCAGAAAATTGTCGTCGCAAAGCAGGTGGAAGATGTGCATACGAACATCTTCTTCCAGCTAATAGCACATAAGTTTATGACTGAGTTTGACATTGACGGGCATATCGAGAATATAAGAAAGCTATACAAACATAAATGTGGGCTGATGCTCGACGCGATGGCGAGCGAGCTTCCCGGCGACTTTAAGTGGACAAAGCCCGAAGGAGGGCTGTTCGTCTGGTGCACGCTGCCCGAGAGGCTAGATGTCAATAAGTTCGTTAAAGACGCCGCAGCGGAGAAGGTTTTTGTCGTGCCGGGCGACGCGTTCCGCTGCGATTTGTCGAAAACGATAAATGCCGTAAGGCTCAACTATTCGACCCCGTCCGAAGAGGAAATCGAGAGAGGTATAGAAATCCTCGGGCAAATTGCGAAAAATAAAAAATAAGTAAAGTAAAAAAAGCCTGCCCCAGCACACGGAGGGCAGGCCCTTTTTTGCGCTAACAAAAAGCTATTCTTTTCTGCAGCGCTCGACGCACTCGTAGCCGTAGTTTATATAGAGCAAGAGATTCTCTATGTACTTTTCATCGGGGAAAGGGTACTCCATATACCCAGCCGACGGGCAAAGGATAAAGCGGCCGCTCTTTCTCCCGGCTTCAACGCATTCTTCTATAAGCATCTTCAGCCGCTCGGGCGTGGATTGGAGTATCTCCTGTATCTCGATGTTGCCCTCAAGTCCGATGCGGTTTCCGAACTTCTCCACGATCTCGCTGAGAATTACGTCGCCGTTTTTTGGCGGCTCGAGCGGATTTAAGATATCCACTCCCATGTTTATAAAGTGCTCGATGAAGTTTGCGACTTTGCCGTGGCAGTGCACCCATACGTATCCGCCGGCGTTGTGAATTTCATCGCAAAGCGGCTTGTCGTATGCGTAGACGAAGTCCATAAAATCCTGCGGCGAGAGCAGCGGCGGGATGAAAAGCTCGGGGCCGACCCACTCGAACGGGCCTTTTACGCCTGCCGACAGTATTTTGTCAAGATGGGCGCGCAGGCGGGCTGAAAAAACGCTAATCACCTCGTGGACTTTTTCGCGGCAGTCGACGGTAAAATACGCGAGCGTTTCGGAGCCTGTGAGCCGCTGCAGCGCATATGCGGCGTGGTCAAGCCCGCACAGCACTACGCCGCGGTCGCCCAGCTCCTCCTCTGCCTTAAAAAAGCCGTCTAGATTAAACTCAAAAGGTTCATACTCCAGCGACATCAGCTTGTCGAGGTCCTCCGGCTCTTTGACCCAATACTCAATCGTATACGAAGGCTCGCCGACGGTGGAGATTCGCTCTACGCCGTGAAGGTCGCCTTTCGGGGTGTGGAAAATGACGTGATGGTCTTTCCATGTCGGCTGGTCGGTGTCCTTGTCGTAAATCTCAATCTGCTCGTGCCATTTGCTGCCGCAGTAAACATGAAACGGCGCGTAATAGCCTCCAAAGAGGTCGGTTTTTTCGATGGCAAGGTCCCGGACAGGGCGGTATGCGGGGTGAAGCAGATAATCGCTCGTTGTCGCGCCCCAAAGTTTAAAGCCGGGACGGTCAATCTCTTTGTTTTGGAAGATGCGCATGATGCGCTCGCGCGAAGTCAGCTTCATAAAATGTATCCCCCGTCTTTTATGCATTGCCCGCGGCAGTGCGAGCAGGGTTTTTGATTCCGGTTTATACTTTTTTGGGTTTTACAGGTTTGCCAGTGTGTGCCGACTCGTAGATGGCATTAACAATAGCGACCGATTTTATCGCCTCGCGCGGGGAAACCAGCGGCTCGCGGTTAAAGTATACAGCGTCAATCATATCTTGAACCATAAGCGCGTGCCCGCGCACTTTGGTGTCGCCGGGCGGGTTTCCGCCGCTACCGTAGAGGTCGAGCATTTCTTCTTCCTCAAGCTCGTCGCCGTCAACGAGCTTCCAGGTCTTCAGCTTGTCGCCGTCAATCTCTATCGAGCCGCCGGTGCCATATAGCTGTATATCGGTCGAAATGCCCGGATACGCACAGGTTGTGCTGACGAAAGTCGCGACCGCGCCGCTTTTGAATTTTATAATCGATGCCGTAAGGTCCTCGGTTTCGATGTTGTGGTTGTGGATGCCCGCATAGGATGTGACAGTATCGACCTCACCCATCAGCCACTGCATGATGTCAACCGTATGTATCGCTTGGTTCATAAGAGAGCCGCCGCCGTCAAGCTCCCAGGTACCGCGCCAGCCGCCGGCGTCGTAGTATTTTTGGTCGCGGTACCATTTAACCGCAAACGTGCCGAGGATGAGCCTTCCGAGCCTGCCCTCGTCTATCGCCTTGCGTACAGGCTCCATGCAGGCGTTAAACCTGTTCTGGAAAATTACGCCTACCTTAAGCCCGGTGCGCACCCTCGCTTCCTCGATTTTCATAGCCGCGTCTACCGTTATGTCGATGGGCTTTTCGACGAGCACATGCTTGCCTGCCTCAAGCGCTTCGACCGTCAGTTTTGCGTGAATCCCGCTCGGGACGCAGATGCTAACAATTTTTATCCGCTCGTCGCGGAGCAAGTCGCTAAAGTCTGCGTAAGCCTCGACGTCGGGATGCTCGGACTTGAATTTGCCGAGCCTCACCGGATCGATGTCGCATACCGCGACGAGCTTGCCGCGCTCGGACCTAAGCACGCCATCGGCATGCGCCCTGCCTATGCCGAGCCCTACGACTCCGTAACCGATTTTGTCTTCCACTTTAATCGCCTTCCTTTATCTTTCAATTATGATTATCTTGGACAGTAGCGGCTCTATTTTAAGCGGGACGGTAATGCCAGAGCCGCAAGTCGCCGCGTTTGTGGGCGCGATCTCGCCGGTATTTGGGTCGGCAATCTCGGCTGTAGCGCCCTCGGCGATAAGCTCGCCTTCATATGGTTCGTCTGCCATGTTGCAAAGGAATACTAGGGTTTGGCTTCCCTCGTGCCGCACATGCGATAGCACCATTCCAGCCCCTTGGCCGGTGAGGGTTATGTGCCGCTTTATAAGCCCGGTTTCAAAAAGCCCCCTCGGAGAGTATTTCTCGTCGATGTCGCATAGCGCCGGCATACGCTCGAAATAGGCGGTAAAGTTAATCGGCCCTCCGTCTTCGCGTGCAGTGTCGGGATAGCAGCCAACGCATACGACGCCTACGCCGGCAGCCGATGCTTTGGCGAGCTTTTCGACCGTCGCGCGGCGCAGGACATTAGCGCTGGGCAGAACTATGCATGAGTACTGCCTGCCGCGGAAGCGGAGCGCGCCGCTTTCGATTTCGCCTTCAAGTATTGCGTCTTCGTCAAGATAGTCGAAATCGACATGCTGCTTTAAAAGCTCCCACGAGGTGCGGGCGAAGGTTTGGTCGATACGCAGCGTCTGGGTGCTATGATCGATGGCGTTTGCGGCGACCGACGGCGTGTAGGCGCTCCAAATTGCAGCCTCTGGGTATAGCACCGCAGTCGTCGATGCGCGCTTGCCATGCCGCATGATTTGCCCGCAGCGCGCGGTGTAGAGGTTGAGATGCCGAAGCTCGTCTTCAGCCCAGCCGGCAAAAGAGTAGTAGCTCGTAAAGTTGTTAATGCCCTGCGCGATGTGCCAGCCGACCGAAGCGTATGTCCAGCGCTTGTCGGCTACCCTGCCCGCCATACGAGTGACATGGTCGGAAAACTCGGTAAACGCCTCGCCCTCGCCGTAAACGTCGGCAAAAGAGGCGAGCAGCCTCGCTATCGGGATTATGTCTTGGTTCATCAAAGCGCCGGGCTCGGTATTAAGCTGGTCAATGCCCGGCCAATCCATCCTGCACGCGCACTTGTACATCGAGCCGTAGGAGTAGACATGCGACTGCAGCCGCTCCTCCGCGAGCATGTGCCCCGACGATTTGATGTTATGAGCCCTGCACCAGTCTTGGATAGTCCCGAAAAAGCCCTCGGCAACGCTGTCGGCGACAAACTCCCAAAAATCGCAGCGCCGCTTAGTAACATCGGGCCCGCGCCCTGTGACTACCGCAGCCGCGGCTAAAAAGAACGAGTAGCCGTACTTTTCCTCGAACTCTTTGGGATAAGACGGGTGCCACGGCAAAATTGGGTAGACGCCATGTCGTATCGTCCAAGAGATAAGCGAGGGCTCGTCGGTAAAAAACGCGGGGATACCGCGCCCGAACTCGTCGCCGAGATATTTTGCGTATTTTTCATGCGTGACGGCTATGAACTCTTTTACTGCGTCGCGGTCGGAAAGGCTTATATAGTTGCGCGGCTCGGAGTAGCTTTCGGCGGCGTGCGTGCCGTCAAAAAGCCTGCGCTCGCTCATCATAAAAAGGTGCCAATTTCCGGGCGGCACCTCGAGCCTCAATACGCCATCCGAACCGAGAAAATGCGTGACGTCTTTTGGCTCGCTGCCGTCAATCGGGAGCAGCATCGCGCATACCAGCCGGTCACCGGGCGTGTCGGCACGGTACTTGCAGGGTCCGGAGATGGTGCGCCAATACTCGTAGCAGACAAGACCCTTCGCGATATACTCGGGATTCCTTTCGACGACAACGCCGCCGGCGGTGCCGGAAGGGTACCCTTTCTCATCGTACAGCCATACCCTCATGCCGCGCTTTATGTAGCCGCGGATGCCTGCCTCGGTGGCAAGCCATTCGTACTCGTCGTCCGGGAACCCGTCGCCATACGGCACGTTGCCGACCACGCCCGCAAACCCGCAGCGCTCAAAATAGTCGCGACGGCGGTCTGCGGCGCCGGGCGAGTGCGGCGGCGGCTTGCCTTGCCCCGTGATGTCGGCGCCCGATGAGGGTGATGCGGCAACCCCGCCGTGTATGATTTGATAGATGCCGTATTTTCGGTCGGGGGAGGTAAACTCGGTGCGTATCGACATGGCAGCACGCTCCTTTGCCACATTATATATATAATCTCCCATATTTCGGGAACAGTATAGCACGCTAAAACTCCTATGTCAACGAAACTGCCGATATTGAAAATTGTTTATTGACGCAACAATTTAGCGGTGCTATAATATACAAATAAAGTAGGATTTTATTTTGGTTTATAGTTCGTATTAAATTCCGGCTTTTTGAGAAAATAATTAAAAGCGACCCTAATATTGGCGCCGCAAGAGGGGTTTTCCCCGACCGCCAATTGTGGCGCGCCGGCGGAACCTAAAATTCAAGGCGCCCCAAAGGAGTCAGAGATGAAATTTAGCCTTAAAGTAGCCACAAAAAAAGGCTATATTGGGATTTACGGTAAAAAGTACAAGCCCACCTCCATTGTGATTTCAAAAAGCAGCGGCATCTCGCCTCTCGTTTATCCGGCAGCGGTGGTGCTTGCGCTCGGGATTTTAACTTTAGCAGCCGCAGCGAAGCTTGGCAAAATGAGGCTGTCTTTAGCCGGCGCAAGATTAAGCGCCCTTGGGGGAGCGCTCTTGACGCTAGGGGCGCTACTTAGTGGAGGCAAGTAACGAGGGCGTGGCTTTATTGTCGAAAGGTGCCGCTAAAACTGTAACAAATCACACCGGCGCGGTATTAATTTACATCGAAATGGAGTGGGGCGCATGAGGAGCGAGTTTGAACGTATATACAACGAGTATTCCTCGGGTATATGCGGGTTCCTATACAAGTTGTGCGGCAGCGCCTCGCTTGCCGAAGAGCTGACCCAGGAGACATTTTACCAAGCATATAAATCCTTGCACCGGTACAACGGCTCTTGCGAACTTTTTACTTGGCTTGCTGCAATTGCGAAAAACACATATTTTAAGTATTTGCGCAAACATAAACGCGAGCTTTTGGGTTGCGAGCTTTCCGAACTTGAGGGGGTAATCGCCGATATCGACGAGCGGCCGGAAGACCTTGCGGAGCGGCGCGAGCTGCGCGATGCCGTAATTCAGGCGGTGACAAGGCTTGGCAAAAAATATCGGGACGTGGTAGTGCTTAGGATATACGCCGAGCTGCCGTTTTCGGCAATAGCGGAGTTTTTGGGCATCACCGAAAACTCGGCAAAAGTCATCTTTCACCGAGCCAAACGGCAGCTTGAGGCCGAACTTAAAAGCCAGGGATTTATTGATGATGTGCGCTGAATCTGTTTGTCGGAGGTTGCGTATTTTGAAGGCGGAAAAAATCATCGCAATAGGTAAGGAACTGAAAAAAGCGGCGAGGAAGCTCTTTTTGCCTTTTGTCCCTCGGGAAGTGGGCGAAGGGATGGCCTGCGAAGTTGTGCGCGATCTTATCCCCCTTTATGCGGATGGAGCCACAAGCGAGATGACGGGTAGCTTTGTTCGCGCGCATATAGACGCTTGCGGCGAATGCGCGGACTTTTTCCGCTCGGTTGTGGCTGCAGCCCGGGAGAAACGCATGTCGCGGCGAGCGCAGCGATTGGGCGTCGGCGGATTTGCGGGCATTGCGGGCAAAATTAGGCGCAGGCGGGCTGCGTATGCCTCCGTCACCACGGTAGCACTGCTTGTTTTGGTAGGACTGAACATATACGCATTCTTAACTCGGGGGGGCAGATGAATGAAGCAGAAATATGTGAATTATGAAGTAAGGCCGATTACGGACATACGCGAGCTTTTACGCTCTAGCGTAGAGCTTTACGGCAATCTGACGGCGTTCCTCGAAAAGCGCGACGGAAAATACCAGCCCGTGACGTATAACGAGTATTATCGCGATGTGCGCGGGCTTGGCGCGGCTCTTTACGACCCCGCTCGCTCCGAACGCCGCATCGCGGTTATAGGTGAAAACTGCTACATGTGGGCGGTTTCGTATATGGCGGTCGTTTGCGGGCTCGGCGTCGTCGTGCCTATCGACCGCGAGTCGACAGCCGAAGATATAAAAAACATTGTCAGCATCGCGGAAGTCGACACAATCCTGCATGCCGATTCGGTGAAAGGCAAGCTTGCGGGTATAGAAGGCGTGCAGAAAATAGCTTTCAGCGACCTTCGCAGGCTTATCGAAAAAGGCGCTGAAATGCTCGAAGCCGGCTCGACGGCATACGACGGTCTGCCGATCGACCCGTATAAGATGACGGCGCTAATTTTCACCTCGGGCACAACCGGTATCGCTAAGGGTGTCATGCTCTCCCACCACAACATCGTTTTCGACATCATGGAAATGTGCAAGATGATAAATGTCCAGCCCGAGGACATCTTTTTGTCGGTTCTGCCGCTGCACCATACCTACGAGTGCACCTGCGGTTTTTTGGCGGTGCTCTATCGCGGCGCGACTATTGCATACTGCGAGAAGCTGAGCACGATTCAGCGCAACCTGCAGGAAACAGGCGCAACGGTGATGCTCGTCGTCCCGCTGCTTCTTGAAACACTCTACAAAAAGATATGGCAAAACGCCGAAAAAAGCGGGCGGGCAGCAATGCTCCGCCGCGCGATAAAGATTAATAACGCGCTGAAAAAGGTCGGGATTGACCTTTCAAAGAAGCTCTTTGCCGAAATTCACAACGCTTTCGGTGGTCGGCTGAGGCTGCTCATCTCGGGCGGCGCCGCGATTGACCCCAAAGTCTTGGCTGGGCTGCGCGATTTGGGTTTCCATGCGCTTCAGGGCTACGGGCTCACCGAATGCGCGCCGCTCGCGGCGGTCAACCGCGACACTTACTTCAAAGATGATGCAGCCGGGCTTCCGCCTCCCAACGCTTGGCTTGCAATCCATGATCCCGATGAAAACGGCATAGGCGAGATAAAATACCGCGGCGATAACATCATGCTCGGGTATTATAAAATGCCCGAGGCGACGGCGGAGGTTATCCGCGACGGCTGGCTTTACACCGGCGACCTTGGCTATATAGACGAGGAAGGATTCCTCCATATAACCGGGCGAAAGAAGAACGTCATCGTTACCTCGAACGGCAAGAATATTTATCCCGAGGAGCTTGAGTACCATCTCGGCCGCGACCCAAGAGTGCTCGACTCGATGGTCGTCGGCGACACCGCGCCGGATGGCGAGACTGTTATTAAGGCGATAATATACCCAGACTACGAGCGGGTCAACGCCGAAATTGCGGCAAAGGGCATTCCGACCGACAATATAGACTCGCCCGATTACCGCGACGCGGTAAGAAACCTTTTCGCGGATATGATAAACGACCTTAACCTGAAACTTCCGACCTACAAGCGCATACGCAAGTTTATAATCCGCCGCGAAGATTTTGAAAAGACCACGACAAAGAAGATAAAACGCCACGCACAGGCGAATCTTGACGAGTCAGGGCAGCTGTGAAAACGGGATTTTATAAGCCGGGCTATTGGCTTTTTCGTGTAAAAACAACGCGGGCGCGGCTGGCAAAGGTTTTTTTAGCCTTATGGCTTGCCGCGTCCGCGGCCGCGATATTTGGCGGTTGCAGCGAGCCGGCAAGGTTTGACGCAGGCAAAAACTTGTCAAAAACAACGGCTGAGGCAAACCACACGTTTGAGCAGGCGCCCGCCGTTGTCTACAAAGCGCCGGAAGGCGAGCCCGCATGGTACGAGGACAACAGGATAGTCGCGCATGCGCTCGGCTGCGTCGACGGGCGTTGCGAGACAAACTCATACGAGGCGCTCGAGCTGACTTACTCGCGAGGGCAGCGGGTGTTCGAGGTGGACCTTGTGCTCACCTCGGACGGTTATCTCGTTGCGCGCCATGACTTTGCCGACGACTCGTACTACACGCTCGAGCAAAAGAAGCCCGAAGACCCTGTAATGAGCCTTGAGGCGTTCCTATCGGCGCCGATTAAGGGGCTTTATACGCCGATAACGATAAAAGATATATCCGAGTTTATGGCATCGCACGAGGACACATTTTTTGTTACCGACACAAAATTCACCGATACCGAAACCGTGCGAAAGCAATTCGAGCAGATTTGCGAGGCAATGGAATATGACAGCCGGCTCGATAGGATTATAGTGCAAATTTATAATTATGAAATGTACGATACCGTAAGCTCGGTGTACCCTTTTAAAAACTACATTTTTACGGTCTATCAGATAAACCCAAACGATCTTGATTATAACGAACTAGGAAAGTTTTGCGCCGAGCGTGGGATTGCCGTGGTGACAATGCCGGAAGCAAGGGCAAACGCCGAAGTGACGTCACTTTTGCACTCATACGGCTTGCGGGTGTATGTACATACCATAAATCGCATCACCACGATGGGCACAATGCTGATGTATGGCGTATGCGACGGGTTTTACAGCGACTATGTGACGCAGCCTGAGCTTGCGCGATACCTAGAAAAAGCGAAAATAACTATAGACTAATCGCCGCCCGTTCGCCAGCCGCGGACGGGACTTCTTGTTGCTTTGACGCTAAAGCAATGCTTCTACAAGCGCGTCTTCAATCTCGTTGTAGATTGAGGTCGACTGCTCCGGAGGCAGCGGGTTTGTGCCGTGCCCGCACTCAATCGTGATGCCCGGCTTGTTAAACTCGAGCGTGAACCAGTCTTTGCAACCTCCGTGCGACGCCATACCGGTCGGCTCCGAAATCACATACCCGCTGCGCCTCGCCATGCGCCCGGCGAGGCAGGCTGCGCCGCGCGGCACGATGCCGTCGTATCCGTAATAAATCTCGCCGCCCTGCGTATGCAGGCAGACGAGCGCATAGGGCTGGGTTTGCCTTATGTATGTACAAAGCGACTCGGTTTCAGGCTCACTTTCAGGAAACTCGCCCGCGTAGCGGGTGGGAGCAGGGCCGGTTATCCCCGCCTCGGCTTCCATGCGCTTGTATGCCGTAAACCCGGCGTTGTAGTTGTGGTTGAGGTCGACCCCGTGAGCGTTCGCCTGCCAAAAGGTTCCGCTTTGCGCAATCATCGCGCCGTCGGGATTGAGCATCGGCACGATGTCGACAGTGCGCGCCTCAAAAAGAAATTTTGCGGCCGCCCTGCCGAGCCTCCCCCCGTTTTCGGCAGCACGGCAAAGCCGCTCGGCGAACATTAAAAGCAGGTTTGCGGTAATATGCTCAAGCCCGTGATGGGTTCCCACAAACAGAATGCGCCGATTTCCTTGCCCAAATGAAAGGAGTGCAAGTTCTCTGCCAAGCACGCTCTGCCCGATGGAGCCGAAACGCAAAAAGTTCCCGTACCGCTCGCATAGCAGTTTCGATATGGCTAAAACTTCCGGCCAGCCGAAGACTTTATCATAGGAAAAATCAAACTGCAACGCTCTGCCCTCCTAAAGTAGCTTTGTCCAATATATATGCAAGTCCGCCTCTCAGATTGCGCGGGTTTGGGTTTATAATTTTGTTGACATAACGGCGAACATAGGTTTGCAATTGGGACGAAGGCATGATATAATAAACAGAGCCGACTTCAAACATTTGTTTAGACGGGGGCTAAGCGTTGCAAGAACTGCAGGATAAAGAAAAGGCGATATACGAGTACATACTCGACGTCATTCGAAGAGAAGGCTATTCGCCGTCGGTGCGCGACATACAAAAGGCACTGCAGATAAAAAGCACCTCGACAGTGCACACCTATCTTGAGCGGCTCGAGCGCAAAGGATATATTCAAAAGGAGTCGGGCAAATCGCGCACGCTGCGGGTAGAGAGCCTTGCGGTTGAGCCGAAACGCACGCTGCGCGTGCCGATTTTGGGCAAAATCACGCCGGGGCTTCCAATCCTTGCGCTTGAAAACCATGAAGGGTATCTCGATTTCCCGGTCGGCAGCCGCAGCTTTCAAGCAAATCAGCTATTCGGCCTTCGCATCCGGGGCGACAGCATGGCCGGCGCGGGCATACTGGACGGCGATATTGTGATTGTCAAAAAAGACAGCGAAGCTTCGAGCGGCGATATAGTAGTAGCGCTCGTCGAAGGCGAGGCGCTGGTCAGGACTTATTACCGCGAAGATGGAAAGTGCAGGCTGGTTCCCGAAAATCAGGGGATGGCGCCAATTGTGCTTGACGACGTGTACCTGCTTGGCCGCGTGGTGTCGGTAATAAGGTACTATTGATTTTAATTTAGTTCCGTGGGGACTTTATGCCGCTGAAAAAACAGCTTATAATACGCGCATTGATTTTGGTTGTGGCGATTCCGCTTGCAAACAGTTTCGGCTTGCGCCTTTTATATTCATATGAAATCGCCGGGAATATCGCATATGAAAACATCGAGCCCATAATATCCGGCGCGATTCCGCTTTTTGAGGCTGTGTCGGTTTTTTCTGGGTTTGGGCTTTTTTTGCGCGCTTATTTTGAGCTTGGATGGCGGGGCGCCGGCCCGATATTGGCGCTTGACGTGCTCTCGGCGCTGGTTCCATATTGCGCTGGGATGGTCCTACTAATACTTACTACCGGCATGCCCGATGAGAGCTTACCGTATGCCGCAGCGTATGCGGCGGCAAATTTTCTCGCCGATATTGCCACTTTAGCGGTGGTGGTGGCGGCGGCGGCAGCTATATCTAATTCCGCAAAAAAACGCGGCGGGGCAAGCAGCGCAAAGCTTTTCCGCCAGGGGTGCGTTATGGCTGCAGTGGTATTTGCAGTCGCAGGCTTAATTCTGCGGGCGGCGGAGACAGCGATTGATATAATCGAGTTTGGCGCGCCTGTTGAGATAGGCGATTTTGTTTATCTTGCGGTCCCTTACATGCGGGTTTTATCTTACTCGATGCTCGGCATGTTTGTTGCGTTTTTTGCCGGCAGTCCGGGGCTTGAGAGCGGCTCGGCCCTCAGGGTCGGCCAAAATTGATGTGTCAGTTTGGCTGAAAAATAGGCTAGCCGCAGGGCTTTTTTGCGGCGGCATCATTTATATAGAGGGGCAGAAAGATGACGATCGAGAAGCTTCGCGTGATGGTTGAAAACGGTAGCCTTCCGGCTGTAAATCGCACTCATTATATCAACAACCACATACATACCACACATTCGTTCTCGCCCTACACTCCGGCGGGCGCGGTTTACACGGCTTGGGCGAATGGGCTCGCCACAGCTGGGATAATGGACCACGACACGACCTCGGGCGCAAGGGAGTTCCTTGAGGCGGGGAAACTGCTCGATTTGCCGGTGACGGTGGGCGTCGAATGCAGGGTGGACATGTCGCGTACGCCGTTTGTCGGCCGGCGGATAAACAATCCCGACCAGGACTCGTGCGCGTATGTCGCTATGCACTGCATCCCGCACCAGTATATAGTGGCGGTTGACAATTGGTTTGCGCCATATCGCGAGGCGCGCAACCGGCGCAACCGAAAAATGTGCGAAAACATTAATAAAATCGTGCCGGATTATCTTGCCATCGATTTTGACCGCGATGTTTTGCCGCTTGCGGTGAGCACCGTGACCGAGCGGCATATACTGTTCGCGCTGACAAAAAAGATTACCGCGGTGTATAAGACGCCTGAAGAAGCGCTGCACTGCCTTAAAAATGTGCTCGAAATCGACGTCCCGGCGCGCGTCGAGCGCAACATTTTGGGCGGGCATGACACCCCTCAATATTACGAGTATGATATTCTCGGTGCGCTTAAGGGGAATTTTGTAGAAAAATTTTACGTAAATGCCACCGACGAGATGCCCGATGTCTCCGAGTTTATAGAAATGGTCCACCGTTATGACGGGCTTGCCGCATACGCATATCTCGGCGATGTCGGCGACTCGGTGACAGGCGACAAAAAGACGCAAAAGTTTGAAGACGATTACCTTGACGACCTGATGAGGGTGCTAAAAGAGCTGGGTTTCGACGCGGTGACATATATGCCGACGCGCAACACTGAGGCACAGCTTGACAGGGTAATGGCGCTTTGCGAAGAATACGGATTTATGCAAATCAGCGGCGAGGACATAAACTCGCCAAGGCAGTCTTTTATTTGCAAGGCTTACGACAAGCCTAAGTTCAAACACTTAATCGACGCCGCATTCGCGCTTATTGAGCGCGAAAGCAGGCTTAGCACCGAGTAAAGGGTGCTATATTGCGAGAAGAAACTGGAGTTTTGTACTGCATGGAGAAAATCAAAATCGGCTTTATATCGCTCGGATGCCCAAAAAACCAGGTCGACACCGAAGTAATGCTCTCGCTGCTCGACAAGGCTGGCTACGAGCTGACCGGCGACGAAAAAGAAGCCGATGTAATCGTAATAAACACCTGCGCGTTTATAGAGAGCGCAAAAAGGGAATCGATAGATAGCATTCTCGATGTCGCCGAGCTGAAAAAGCACGGCAATCTCAAAGGCATTGTTGTCTGCGGCTGCATGGCCCAGCGCTATGCGGACGAAATCGAGCGCGAGCTGCCCGAAGTTGACGCGATTGTCGGCACCGGCAGCATCCGCGAGATTGCAGAGGCGGTAAAAGCCGCCGCGGAGGGGAGCCGGTTCCGCTCGGTAAAACCAAATGCCGAAGCTCCGCTCGGCGGCGAGCGGATTATAACGACGCCGTCGCATTATGCATACCTAAAGATAGCTGAAGGCTGCGACAACCGCTGCACATACTGCGCGATACCGCTTATCCGAGGGCCGTTCCGCAGCCGCCCTATGGAGGAGCTTGTAGAAGAAGCAAAAACGCTCGAGCGCTCAGGCGTGCGCGAGCTGCTTTTAGTCGCGCAGGATACCACGCGTTACGGGCTTGACCTTTACGGGGAGTATAAGCTCGTGGAGCTTGTCCGGAAAATCACAGCGGAGACCTCTATCCCGTGGATAAGGCTAATGTACTGCTATCCCGACAAGATAACCGACGAGCTTGTAGGGGAGCTAAGAGATAACGGCAGGCTGGTAAAATACATCGACCTTCCGGTCCAGCACATATCGGATAAAGTTCTGCGCGCGATGAACCGGCGCGGAGGCAGCGAAGCCGTCCGCTCGGCGATAAAAAAACTGCGCGAGAATGTGCCGGGCATAATAATCCGTTCTACGGCGATTGTAGGCTTCCCGGGAGAGTCGCGCGCTGACTTTGAAGAGCTGTGCGAGTTTATAAAAGAGGTTCGGTTCGACAGGTTCGGCGCGTTCACCTACTCGAGAGAAGAGGGTACGCCCGCATATGATATGCCCGGGCAGGTGCCGGAGAAGGAAAAGCGGCGCCGGCTCGACCGTCTTATGGAAATCCAGCTTGAGATGCATGAGGAGAAAAACCGCTCCTGGATAGGGCAAACCCTAAAGGTGCTTTGCGAAGGCTACGACGAGGATTCGGGGCTTTATTTTGGGCGAAGCTATGCCGACGCGCCCGAGATTGACGGTAAGGTATTATTTGCCGCCGACCGCAGGGTGCCAGCCGGCGAGTTTGTGGACGTCAAAATCGGCGTGGCTGAAATGTACGATTTGCGTGGCGAGATAGTTTGAGAAAACGGCGCCTACTACGAAAAAAGCAATAAAAAATTAAAAGATAGGGAGATAAAAAGATGAAGTATCGCGATTTTGGGAAAACGGGCGTTAAAATCTCACAGATTGGTTTCGGCTGCATGAGGCTGCCGGAAATCGATCGCGACGGGCAGCGCGTCGTCGACGAGGAAAAGGCTATCCCGATGCTCCGCCGCGGCTATGAGTTGGGCATCAACTATTTCGACACCGCTGTCGGCTACAACAACGGGCAAAGCCAGTATGTGGTAGGAAAAGCGCTTAAGCCCTTCCGCGACAAGGTGATGATCTCGACGAAGCTTCCGCTTTGGATGGTGAACACCACGGACGATTTCAAGCGCATCCTTCACCAGTCGCTCGAACGGATCGATACCTCGTATATCGACTTTTACCATTTCCACGGCATAGGCAAAAAGGATTTTGACGAGAAGATTGTACCGCTGAAGCTGATGGACGAGGCGCGCAAGGCGATGGACGAAGGGCTCATCCGCCATATTTCGTTCTCGTTCCACGACAAGCCAGAGAATATGGTCTATATAATCGAGCGCGGCGAGATTTTCTCGTCGGTGCTGATGCAGTATAACCTGCTTGACCGCAGCAACGAGGAAGTGCTCGCATACGCCCATGAGAAAGGGCTTGGCACGGTCATAATGGGCCCGGTCGCGGGCGGAAGGCTTGCCGCGCCATCGTACCTTTACGAAAAGCTGCTCGGCAAAAAGAGCGGCTCGACGCCCGAGCTTGCGCTCCGCTTTGTGCTCGGTAACAAAAACGTCTCCTGCGCGCTGTCCGGCATGACGACGATAGAGATGGTCGAGGAGAACTGCAAAATAGGCGACGAAGAAAACCCGATGTCCCCCGAGGACTGGGAGCGCGTCACGGTGATGATGGAGGAGATTAAGAAGTTCTCCGACCTTTACTGCACCGGCTGCGGATACTGCATGCCTTGCCCGAAGGGCATAGACATACCCTATGTTTTCAACTGCTATACATACTTCAATGTCTACGGCCTCAAAGACCACGCGCGGCATATGTACTCTCGCGTCGGAAGAGCGGAACACGGAGTTGGGAAGCCTGTAGCCGATTGCGTCGAATGCAGGGCGTGCGAGAAAAAGTGCCCTCAGAAAATCGAGATTCCAAAGCGGCTTAGGGAAGTCCACGAGGCGCTCACCGCCGAAAAAATATAAAAAAGCAAAAACTCCGCCGATATTTTTCGGCGGAGCTTTCTTTTTATCGCCATCCGGCAGCAAGCCTATAAATCCATACCGCAACAAATACGCCGCAAAGCGCAAGGAGGATTGCGCCCGCGCACTTTTTTACCGGCGGCTTTTTCGAGAGGGAGTACACTGCGACGCCGGCTACTAAAAACGGAGCCAGCGGGAAGAGCGGGTGATAATAAAAGGCGCGTTCAAAGTTCCCCCGTGCGGCGAAAATAAGCGCGCGGGTCATCCCGCAGCCGGGGCAGGGGATACCGAATATCGTTTTGACGGGGCAAATCGAGCCGAAAAGCAAAGTCGCAACGAAAAGCCCTGTACAAATCGCAAAAAGCAGGGCAAAAACCCTAAGAAAGCTTTTAAGCTTAGGGTAAACCTTCAAAAGCACAGGCTTTATAGTTTTGCTCAGCGCGTGCTTTAGATTGACAGGTAACAGTTTCATGGCAAAACGAGCTCGGCGACCCGGTCGTTGCCGCCATAGTCGCGGTGTATTTTGCAGATGTAGCCGTACTCTTCGGCGAGCGCGTGCACAGCGCCGGATTGGTCGTAGCCAATCTCAAGCAGCATAACGCCGCCGGGAGCAAGCTTTTTTCGGTAATCCTTTAAAATCGTGCGGTGAAAGTCAAGCCCGTCGGGACCGCCGTCAAGCGCGAGCATTGGCTCAAGCCGGACCGACCTATCAAGCGTCGGCAAAACGCCCGTCGCTATGTAGGGCGGGTTTGATGCGATAATGTCAAATCCCCCGTCGGGCAACGAGCCGATAAACCCGGAGTCGCGCATGTCGGCAAGCATAAAGCTTACACGATCTGCAACGCCGTTATGCAGCGCGTTTTTTTCGGCAAGCTCAAGGGCGCCGGGCGATATGTCGACCGCAGTGACGGCAAGATCGGAGCAGTGAGCAGCCGTTGATATAGCGATGCAGCCGCTGCCGGTGCCAAGGTCGAGCATGCGCATTTTGCTGCTGCCCACAAATTTTACCGCAAGCTCTACAAGCCGCTCGGTATCGGGGCGGGGGATAAGGCAGTCGGGCGAAACGTGATAGGTTTCGTCATAAAAATAGGCTATGCCGGTTATATACTGCACTGGTTCGCCCGCGGCAAGCCGGCGGAAGGCCTCGTCAATCTCCGGCCCTTCGGGGAAGCGCTCGCGTAAAAGCCGCTCGGCAAGGCTCATGGGTTTTTTGAGGTTTTTGCTATGCATTTGCGGTATCAGAATTTGCCTTTCCGTTTTCGGCAAATACCTGGTTTACGGTTTTAATTTTCTTTTCAGGACTAAAACCTGGAAACTCCTCGGGCAACGCCGACTTTAGCGCAGCTATCGCAACCTCGATTTGCCGTTCATCAGGCTCGCGCGTGGTCAGCCGCTGCATCCAAAGTCCCGGCGCAGAAAGCGCTCGGACTAGCGCGTTGTCGTGCCTGCCGGCGTATCTTATAAACTCGTAGCCGAGCGCGACGAGAAGCGGTAAAAAGATAAGCTTTGTCAGCATGCGCAAGAGCATGTTGTCCCAGGTGAAAATGGGGAGCGAGTAAAGCAGCACGCTTATAAGCAGCATGACGATGAGAAACGATGTCCCGCAGCGCGGGTGAAAGCGCGAGTACTTTTTGACGTTTTCTATAGTCAGTTCCTCGCCGCTCTCGTAACAAAAAATCGACTTGTGTTCGGCGCCATGGTACTCGAATGTGCGCCGGATGTCGGGTATAAGCGAAACCAGCGCGATGTACCCGACAAAAATGCCGATTTTTATAACCCCTTCGATAAGGTTGCGGGCTAGCCCAAGCGAGCCGCCGGATAAAATGTCAATGCCCTTGGTGACAAGGCTCGGCAAAAAGAAAAACAGACCAAGCCCAAGCCCGACGCCGAGAATCGTGCTTATAACCATTATTACGTCAACGATGCCCCGGCCGAATTTCTCGCGCAGCCATTTTTCAAATTTGGTTTCGGACGCTTCATCTTCGACGCCGGTGGCGCGCGCCGATATTTCGAGCGTTTTGTAGCTTAAGGCTAGCATCTCTCCGAAATTTACGACGCCACGGATGAGCGGCCAGCCGAGGATTTTGTATTTGTTTTTCAGCGGCACAAGGCGCTCGCTTGTGATGTCGATATCGCCGTCCTCAAGCCTGACCGCCACAGAGTAGCGGTCTTTGCTTTTCATCATAACGCCTTCGAGTACCGCTTGCCCGCCTACTGTTCCAATGCGGCGGGATTTAGGGTCTTGCGGTTTATTTTTCATATTGAAAATACCTAAATTCAGCTTTTTGCAATATTATATCATTAAAGCCGGTATAAATATATAATTAAATGTTAATATTTTTGTCGGAAACTTTTTTCACGCTTCTTAGAGTCCCGAAGTGCGCCGTTTGCCGGCTGGCGGAAACAAAAGAAAAATACTTGACAAAAGCGGCGATTTGTGTTTATAATATAGGGTAACGTCCTAAATATAGCATCAGCTAAAGTGTGCGCCATAAACCCAAGTAAAGGAGTGATGACTGCGATGCTCAGAACATATCAGCCAAAGAAGCGCCAGCGCAAAAAAGAGCACGGCTTCCGCAAGAGAATGTCAACAAGAAGCGGCCGAAAGGTGCTCAAGAGAAGACGCGCAAAAGGTCGCGCAAGGCTTTGCTACTGATTTGAAACACATATCGATTAACGAAAACCACCTTTATTCAAAGGTCTACGCCAAGGGGAAAAAATTCGTTACCCCGACGGTAGTTGTCTACGTTTTGACAGACTATTGCGCCGCGCGCTTCAGGAAACAGAACCCCGAAAAGAAATTCATAAACCGCATCGGCTTGACCGTTACAAAGCGCAATGGCGGCGCCGTGGTGCGAAACCGCTGCAAGCGGGTGCTGCGCGAGGCATTGCGCAGCGTCGAGGCGAAGTACGAGCTTCGGGGAGGGAATCTGATTGTTCTTGTGGCGCGCGACGCTACCGCATATGCAAAATCCCACGAGGTCGAAAAGGACCTAGCGCGCGCCTTCATGAAGCTTGGCATGCTTTCCGGCACAAAGCAAAAAGAGGAGCCTAATGAAAAACTATCCTAAACAGTTTGTGCTGGCGGCTATTCGGTTTTATCAGCGATATCTCTCCCCGCTCAAACGCATGCGAACCTGTAAATATTATCCCACCTGCTCAGAATATGCCGCCCAGGCGGTGAGCGAGTGGGGCGTTTTTGTAGGTGGAGCGCTCGCGATTTGGAGGATACTCCGCTGCAACCCTTTCTCGCGCGGCGGGATAGATTATGTGCCGCGCCGCCCAAGGAAAGGCGAATCGCCGGCAATCGGCGGTGCCATTCGGATTTATTACTATCAGCGCTGATTTGTCGGCAACCGGAATTTTTAGTAGGCTGTCGTTAAATTTAAAAGCCAGCTTTTTATCGGCTTAAGGATACGAAAAACGAAGATGGGCAATTTTTTTGACTTCATAAACGTACCTCTAGGTTATCTTATACGTTTTTGCTATTTTTTGATACCGAACTACCTTTTGGCGCTCTTCCTTTTTGCGCTTATAATAAAAGTTATACTGTTCCCGCTCGGTATCAAGCAGCAAAAAAGCGTTGTAAAACAGGCGGAGCTCCGGCCGAAGGAAGCAGCGATACGTAAACGCTATGCCGGCCGGACCGATAGGGTTACGCAGCAGAAAATAAACGAAGAAATAATGAAGCTGTATCAGGACGAAAACTACAACCCGATGAGCGGGTGCCTGCCGCTTCTGGTGCAGCTTCCTATAATAATGGCGCTTTATACGGTTATAAACAACCCGCTAAAGTACCTCTGCAGCCTGTCGGCAGAAGTGATTTCAGCGATTAGCGCTCGGGTTACCGAGCTTTATAACGCCTCGGCGCTCTCGCTGGCCGGAGTTACCGAAAGCGTGGTAAAAGCTCTTGAAGCTGGAAGGCCGCTTACACAGATAAACATCGTAACGCTGATGCACGGCTCCAACTTCCCGCTGTTTGCTGACCTTTTGCCAGCCGGGTTCTCGGAGTCGCAGCTTCCGGACTTTACGGTTTTCGGCGGGCTTTTAAACCTAGCCGACGTGCCGAAAGTGGAACTCTCATGGCTCACCCTTGTGCCGGTGCTGACGTTTGTCATCTCGTTTGCCAGCATGAAGCTGATGCGCAAGATGACATACACGCCGGGTATGGACGACCCGAACACACGCACGTCGATTCAGATTATGGATTTAACGATGCCGCTGTTTAGCGTGTGGATTGCGTTTACGGTCCCCGCACTCATCGGCATCTACTGGATTTACCAGAACATCCTTAGCACGCTGCAGCAGTTTATACTCATGAAAATGTATCCGCTTCCGGTGTTTACGGAAGAGGATTATAAGAGAATAGAAAAAGAGATGAACGGCACCATTCGCCGTGAGAAGAAAAAGCGCTCGCTCCACCGCATAGACGAAGAAGACGACGAGGACGAGGCAGACGAAGCCGAGCAGCCTGAAAATAAAGCTGCCGGCGGCATGGCTGCCCAGCTGATAGATAGGGGAGAGCTGAAAGACGAGCGCGACAAAGATGCCGGTAAAGAAAAAGGCGCCGGAAAACCGGGCAAAAAGAAAGCGACGGAAAGCAAATAACGGGCAATCGGCGCCTATAACAGAGAGAGGATAAAGCTAAGAAAGATTCAAGGAGAGCCCTATGAAACAGGAAGTTGTAACCACCGGCAAAACAATCGAAGCCGCCGTCGCCGCTGCCGCCGAAACCCTCGGCGTAGACGTATCGGAGGTAGAATTCGAGGTTCTCGAGCATCCGAAAAAGGGCTTTTTGGGTTTTGGCGAAGTTTTGGCAAAGGTCCGCGTAACATACGATCCTCCGCCTGAGAAAAACGCGCTAATGCTTGTGCGCAAACTTATCGAGGATATGAACCTTGAGGTATCAGCCGAGCTCGGCGAGCCGGAGGGAGATGCCGGCGACAAAGCAATTTATATAAGCGGCAAAGACGCGGGAGTGCTGATAGGGCATCATGGCGACACGCTCGACGCGCTGCAATATCTTGTCAACCTTGCAGCAAACAAACGGGACGAAGACTCAAAACATCCATACACTCGCATAATCATAGACGTTGAGAATTACCGGGCAAAGCGCGAGGAAACTTTGAGGAAACTGGCTCGCAGCGTGGCAAACCGGGTTAAAAGGTATGGAAAAAGCGTCTCGCTTGAGCCGATGAACCCATACGAGCGTAGAATCATACATTCCGAAGTGCAGAGCATCGATGGCGTGACAAGCGCGTCGATTGGAGTAGAAGGGAACCGCCGGGTAGTAATTTCGCTTATAGAAAAACATGCAGGATCAGACAAGGCATATCGCCGCCAACGTGGCGGGCGCAGATAAAAAACCGCCGGTCTATTTGAGCCGGCGGTTTTTGATTTTGCAACGTTCTGCGGAAAGCGGCTTTTTTTATATCAAGGCTAAATAATTCATATTATGTTCCACTACGGCTAAATATTTATAAATCTTGCTGTTTTTCAATTAAATTATATATAAATACTTGGCTATAATTTTGTTGACAAACTGTTAAGGGTATTGTATTATTATAACAGCCAAATTTTAGACGCCAAGCAAGCGGAGGGTCACGTATGAAGAAGGCTGTAACAATATTTTTTGTTTTTGTAATGGCAGCACTGCTCGCGCTGCCGATTTGGGCGGAAACGATAGTGTTCCGTACCAGGACGCCCGGAGAAGATCCTTATATTTACCTTGAGATGGGCTCAAACGACCCAGGCGACGGCAAGAGCCGCTTCCACGACGGGACGAATTTCATCATTTACGAGTTCCCGTGCCCGGAAGGCTCAAAGTATGCGGCCTTGACATGGAAGATCCAGGCGCAGTTTGAAGTGTCGGTTACAAATACCGACCCCGATGACGACGACGCATATGAAGTGATCCATGTCAACGAGCCGACCGAAGAAGAAATCGCAAGCGGAAAACCGGACTGGGGCTATTCTATCGGTGTCCAGTACCCGACATATGACCTGTCAAAGTGGTGCGAAAACAACACGACGGGTAAAATTTGGGTTAAAATGGCCGACGCTGATCCTACCAACGGGTGGGGCGGCTACATATTCGGCGACTTCGACATCACTTACTATGTAGGTACCGAGCCGCCGCCTACTGTCGCTAAGCCGAAGACTGCCGAAGAAGATGCTGCCGACATCCTCGCCTCGATGAACCTTACGGCTAACGACCAGGCTTTCGTGGTCGGCACTTCTTCCGAGCAGCCGTTCTTCTACAAAAAAGGCGGCAACATCGACGGCGGTAGGGCGCGCTTTATGGATGGCACCGAATATGTGATCTACCAGTTTGACGTGCGCGCCACCGATACGGTTGCCACTATTTCGATGGGCATCGACCAGCAGTATGAAATCCGCGCGACAAGTGGCGATCCCGACGATCTCGACGGCTATACGCTCATAGCGGTCGCCGAACCGAACGAAAACGAGGATCCAAGCTCGCCGAACTGGGGCAGCCGCCGAGATGAAAACGGCCAGGTCCCGACGCAGACGTTTGACCTCAGCCACCTTCTCACCGGCAAAGACGGCAAGATCTACGTCTATATCGGTGACTGCCAGCCCGACGCCGGCTGGGGCGGCAGGATAGCCTTCTATAACGGCGTACGCTTTACCTCTTACGGGCCGAGTGCCGTGTCTGCGCCTGCTACGGGCTCGGCTGATGTTCCGGCTCCCGCTACAGCGCCCGCGACAATGGATTCGGCATCATTTGTTGCGATAATGGCGATAGCGTCTGCCGCCGCAGCCGCCGTGCTGAAAAAGAAACGCTAAAATAGTAGCCTCCGGGCACATCCCGGAGGCTAGTTTTTTCCTTTCGGCCCCCGCTTTGTTGACATAGCGGGAAAGGTAATGTATAATTTATATAAATTTAGCGGCATTTGTAGCAGGCGGGCGCTGATATTTACGCCTGCCTGCCGCCGGTTGCGCAGCCAGAGCGCTTGGCTAAATCCCGACTAAACGGTAGGCAATATGAGAATCTGCTTTAAGTACATAAAAAGGCACCTTTTGCCGTTTATATGCGGCATACTTTGCGTTTGCTGTGAGGCGGTTTGCGATCTGCTCGGCCCGACGTTTATGTCAAGAATAATAAATGAAGGCATCCGCGGCGGCGATAATGGCAAGGTCGTCCGCTGGGGTGTTTTTATGTTGCTTGTAACCGGCGCAGGCGCGTTTTTTGCGGTATCCCGCAACGTGCTCGCCAGCCGGGTATCGCAAAAGGTGGGCGAGGAGCTTCGCGGCGACCTATTTGCGAAAATCATGAGCATCGCGGAGTTTGAAACCGACCGGCTTGAGCCGGGCTCGCTCATAACGCGCATGACAAGCGACACACAGCAGGTCACGCAATTTATAAACGGCATAATGCGCATATTCCTAAAGGCGCCGGTCGTCTGCGTGGGGAGCATGGTGCTCGCGGCGATGCTGAATTTAAAGCTCAGCCTTATAATTTACGGTGTCGTGATAGTCGTGATGGCTGTAATATTTATAAGCATGAAGCTGAGCTATCCGCTTTACTCGAAACTCCAAGCTGCGACCGACCGGCTTAATTCGGTGGTGCAGGAATACCTGATGGGCATCCGCCCGATAAAGGCGTTCGGCACATACCGGGAGGAAGAGGCGAAGTTCGCCGGCGCAAACGACTCGCTCTATAAAGCGAGCTTTACGGCGCAGCTTGTCATAACGCTAACCTCGCCTATAATGACACTCGCGGTCGGCGCCGGCACGGTGATGGTGCTGGCGATAGGCGGCTCGATGTTTGAGGCAGGCGCGGCGTCCCCAGGCGACATATCGGCGTTTATAATTTATATGTCGCAGATTTTAACATCGCTTACGACGATTACAAACATTTTCAACACGTTTGTGCGCACGAAAGCTTCGACCGAACGCATCTCCGAGGTAATAAAAAGCAAGGACGACTTTACCGGTGGAAAGATAACTGATATAAAATTTGAAACGCTTGAGTTCCGCAACGTGAAATTTACCTATCCGACCGCGGCGCTAGGCGGCAAGGCGCGCCCCGCGCTCGACGGCATCTCCTTTAAAGTAAGCCGCGGGGAAACGCTGGCGATAATCGGGCCGACCGGCAGCGGCAAATCGACGATATGCGCGCTGCTGCTACGCTTTTACGATGCCGACTCGGGCGAGATTTTGATAGACGGCAGGCCGATTTCAGATTACAATGTCGAGGCGCTGCGGAACGCTATAGGGTATGTTTCGCAAAAGCCGATGCTGTTTTCGGGAACCGTTGAGGAGAACCTGCGGTTCGGACGCGAGAACGCGAGCAACGAGGAGCTTGACAAAGCGATAAAAGATGCGCAGGCTGATTTTATATACGAGAAGCCCGAGGGGCTTATGACCGTGCTCGGCAGCGGAGGTGTAAACCTTTCAGGCGGGCAAAAGCAGAGGGTAGCGATAGCGCGCGCCCTGGTTAAAAAAGCGCCGGCGCTGGTTCTAGACGACGCCACGAGCGCGCTCGATGCGCTGACCGAAGCAAAGGTCAGGGAAGCGCTAAAGCGCGATGCTGATTCAAGGCTTACGATAAACATAACGCAGCGCTGTGCATCGGCAAGGTTTGCCGACAAAATCCTGGTGCTGGAAGATGGCGTGCAGGCGGGTTTCGGCAAGCACGACGAGCTGATGAAAAACTGCAGGGTTTATATTGACATTTACAAGTCCCAGATCGAAGGCTCGCACGGCGAAGAAAAGGCGGAATGACGCCATCTTGAGGCGGTGAAAAGACGATGGACACAAGGCAATTGCAACGAGATACAAGCCTTCCTACTTTCAGGCGGGGTCTAGGCGCAAACCGCTTTAGGCCAGCCGAGCGTCCGCGCGACACAAAGCGGACCGTGCGCCGGATTATAAAGGTCTACATGCGCCAAAAGATTGCGCTGTTTTTGGCAGTGCTTTTAACTTCCGCCACCTCGGCGATTTCGGTTTCGATACCTTACTTTGTTGGCAAAGCTTATAATGCGTTCGATATAGTTACAGGCAAGCTTGACCACCCGCTGCTTTTCAGGTTTTTACTTATAATTGGCCTTCTTTACCTTTCTAACTGGATAATAAACACGACCGAGGGCGTGCTGATGCTGCGCGTGTCGCAACTTCTCGTGCGCACGCTCAGAAAAGAGTTTTTCGACAAGCTGCAAAAGCTTCCGCTGAAATTTTACGATACACGGCCGCACGGCGATACAATGAGCCGCGTGACGAACGACGTCGAAAGCATATCGAGCACGATTGCGCAGGCGACGACGCAGTTTATATCGAGCATTATAACCTTCACAGGCTCGCTTGTGCTGATGCTTTCGCTCAGCGTACCCCTGACGGCTGTAACGCTTATATGCGTGCCGCTTATAATCGGGCTTACCGTGTTTATCGCGAAAAACAGCAGGCCGCATTTTATCGGTCAGTCGAGAAATCTCGGCGCGCTGAGCGGGCTAATCGAGGAGACCATTATGGGGATGCGTACCGTAAAGGCCTTCGGCCAAAAGCGGCGCATCTTGAGCGAGTTTTCGGAGATAAACGCGGACCTTACGCGCGACAGCTATATGGCTCAGGTTTGGTCGGGGCTTATGATGCCGATGTTCAACGTCATAAATAACCTGACATTTACGCTAGTCGCGTTGACCGGTGGCTTGCTTGCGGCAGGGAATGGGCTGCCGGTCGGCACGGTCGTCAGCTTTCTCAACTATTCAAAGCAGATTGGACGGCCGCTTAACAACGTTGCGGGTATGTTCAACACCGTGCTGTCGGCGCTTGCCGGTGCCGAGCGCGTGTTTGAGGTTATGGATACCGAGGAGGAGGCACCCGACCGCGAAAATGCCGTCGAGCCCGGCCCGTCGATTTCCGGCGAGGTGGAGTTCGACCATGTGACGTTCGGCTATACGCCCGACAACCCAGTGCTGCACGATATTTGCTTTAAGGTTGGGCCTGGGCAGACAATAGCGCTAGTCGGCGAGACCGGATCGGGCAAGACAACGATAGTGAACCTGCTCACGAGGTTTTACGATGTCGATAGCGGCAGCGTGAAGGTTGACGGCATAGACGTGCGCGACTACAAGCGCGACAGCTTGCGCCGGCTTTTTTCGGTGGTGCTGCAAGACACCTGCCTATTCTCGGGCACGATAATGGACAATATCCGATACTCGCGAGTTACCGCGACCGACGATGAGGTTGTTGCCGCGGCGAGGATGGCGCACGCCGACGAGTTTATAACAAGGCTGCCCGACGGCTATGGGACTTTTATCTCGGGCAGCACCGACACGCTTTCGGAGGGCCAAAAGCAGCTTCTCGCGATTGCGCGCGCGGTGCTCTCTGGTAGCCCGATACTAATACTTGACGAGGCGACAAGCTCGGTCGACACAAAGACAGAAAAAGACATCCAGCGCGCGCTGACAAGGCTCATGGAGCGGCGCACAAGCTTCCTTATCGCGCACCGGCTTTCGACAATCCGCGACGCGGACGTGATACTTGTCATAAAAGACGGGAGGATTGTCGAGCGCGGCAGCCACGCCGAGCTTATGGCGAAAAGAGGGCTATACTATAGCATGGCAAAAAGCCAAGGCGTCACCGAAGACAGCGCATAAAAAAAGCCGCCAGCTAGGGTGAGTAGATATACCCTAAACTGACGGCTTTTTTGTTCTTAATCAGTCCCCATATGCCCGCTTGATTTGGGCGCACATCGCATCGATGAGCTTTGCCGACTCGGACTCGGGCAAATAGCGCTCTGCGTATTTGACATACTCGAACGCGCGAGTTATAGGCTCGGCGGCGGTATCGGCAGATACCTCAAGGATTTTGCGCTCGATTTCTGCGGGCGTGTCGGAGCTTTTAAGCCTAATTCCGTATTTTTTATCCCAACAGCGGACAAGCTCGGCGTATGCGAACGCAAGGCGCTCGCGCGAGTCGGCTATAGACTCAAGTTTCCGCAAAAAGTCGCGGTAGCTGCGCGCGGTTTGCTGGGGCTTTTTGCCGGTGTACTCCCTTACCGCCGATTTGTCTATCTTAGTTTCGACGTCGCGGTAGTCTGAAAGGATAAACTTCTCGGTCGAAAACTTGTTAAACTCAAAGAGGTTTGCGAGGAACTCCAAAAGATTTGCAAACAGCGCATCGATAAAATTGATAATGGTTTGAAGGATGTTGCGGTAGCGGGAGATTATAAAAAACGCCATCGTGCCGATAGCTATGAAGATGAAAACCAAAAAGAGCAGCTTTGCGAGCGACTGGTTTATCTCTTCGAATCCGTACACGGTTTTGCCGAACACCGCCGCTTGCTCGCCCGCGTCCATGAGCATTTGTTCTTCCGGCGAAATGTACCTTTCGCGCAGGATGAAAAACAAAAGCATTTTGACGAGTACTGCCAGCCCTATGAACACGGCGAGCACAACTGGCACGGTGAGCACGGCAAACAGGGCCAAAAGCCCCACAGATATTAGGTTATAATACCGCACGCGAGGCGTTACAATGCCGGTTCCGGCGGTGTTTATGACCGTAACGATATGGGTTTGGTTGGCGACCACAATCGCGCACAGCAAAAACCCCGCAAAGCAGGCCGCGAGAAATTTTTGCGACACTTGGAAAACGATGTTTAGTCCATAGTCGCTGAGAAATATCACAAGGTAAACGAACGCAGTGTGGAGCGAAACGATATAGCCGGGCGGGTAAAACCAAGCTATGACTCCAGCGGCTAAGAAAAGGACCGTGAGGATTCCAACAAAAAGGGGCAGTGCCGACGCGCGCTCATAATAGCCGAGCGCGCCGCTTTTGTAAAATCGCGAGAATGCCGACGAAGCGGCAAAGCCCGCTATTACGCAGAGCGTGAGCGGCAGCGCCGCTTTTGCAGGCGTAAAATAGCTTTCAAGCTTTTCATATGTGCGGGAATAAAGCGTCCTCTCCATGCGCGTCACCGCGCCGAATATCGCTTGTAGCCCATATCCAATGATAAAAAGCGCTGGCGCAATCCCCGCTACAATCGGCAGCGTAAAATCTCCGGCAACCGGGCGTATAAAAGTGTACACCAGCGGCGCAAAGGCAAAAATCAGGGCGGCGCAGGCGAGCAGCTTATAAAACCTGTCGAATCTTGCAGCGGTCTTAAGCGATACGGCACGCACGTCTTCCGGCTGTCTGGGCATAAAATCACCTCGCCTTATCGGTAGGTCCTAAACCAAATTTCAACGTCTTCCGGTATGATAGGCGCGTTCTTGCTTGTGCCGGTAACGAAAAAGATGACGCGAACGCCGGCTTTTTTCATCGCTGCGTGGAAGTTTATCATGCGCTCGTCGACAAAAGGCGAAACAATTATGAGATTGCCGCCTTCGGCATACCAAAGCGGGTCTTCCGCGACGGCGTCGAGAAGCTTTTCGATCGGGCACGAAATCTTCATCGGCAACACGGACAGAAGCCGCAGCGCCTCGATCATATCTCCGCGCCCGATAAACTCGCGCGTGCGAATGACCGGGCTATCACCTATCATAATTGTGTGATCCTCGCCAAGCCCGGCTTCCTCAGGCGGAGCGTTGGCGATGAGCCTAACCGGCACGCTGCCTACCGACATCATGTCGAAAATCGTTGCGCAAACGCTGATGCAAAGCTCGACGCTCTGCGGGTCGCTAGGCGTTTTCGGGTTTTGCTCATGGCTGCGCGACTGCATGTTCAAAATAAGCCCGAAGCGGTTCTCCTCGGCATACTCTTCGACGTTGACCATGAGTTTGCCGTGAACCGCAGTAGACTTCCAGTTTATTTTGTTCATCGGGTCGAGCGGCGTGTACTCGCGGCTGCCCGCTATGCGCAGCGGGTCGGAAACCAACCCGCGCGGCGCCGTGCGCTCGCCGGTCGGCTGAGGAGTCGCGGCGAAAAACTTGCTAAGGTCAAGCGGCTTGGGGAGCACTGTTATAGTCGCGCGCTTGCCGGAAGGCGCCTCTATGCGTTTTGACTGTGTGAAAAAGCCCAGCGGGTCGGTAGAAACAAGCCGTGTGCCGCCTATCGAGTAAACGCCACGGCGCTCGCATGTGACCCGCCAGCGGCGGGTAATCTTGCGGTAGCTGTGCAGCGAGAAAATGCTCTGCACATACCCGCGCAGATATTCTTCGGCTTCGGGCTTTTCCGCCTCCCTTTGCGACTTTAGCGAGCGGGAGGTTACCGGGCCGCGCTTTTTGCGCCGTGGCTCCGCTTTTCGCACGGCGACAGCGGCATCCTCGCGCCGGCGGAGCACAAAGCGCAGACCTTCGGGCAGCTCGGTGTCGACGCGCACGCAGGGCAAAGGGAGCGTTTTGTTGTTTGATATCTCCTCATAGAGGAAAATATCCTCGTTTTCGAATACCTCGGTCGCGCTAAACGCCGTCTGGTACTCGACGTTTATGAAAGTGTATTTTGTATAAAGGTGCGAGGCTATTCCGAAAACGATTATAATCGCGACAAGAATCGATAGGAAGAACATAACGCTGCCTCATATCGGCGCGCGTACGCCGTCGATTATATACTCGATAATATTTTCGTTTGACTCCGGTAGGCGTATGGTGTTCTGGGAACGGGATATAATGCGGTGTGCCAGCACGGGCACCGCGACGGCTTTGACGTCGTCGGGCAAAACGTAGTCGCGCCCTTCGATCGCCGCTTTGGCTTGTGCTGCATGCATAAGAGACAATGCGCCGCGCGGCGAAACTCCGTGTCGGATTTTCTCGGACTCGCGGGTCGCCCAAACGATGCGCACGATGTAGTCTTTGATAGCGTCCGATACTTTAACAGTACGGACGGCGGTAACTGCAGCCACAATGTCGCCTTTTTCGCAGACAGCGCCGAGGGTGTCAAGCGGCGACGACTCGGCGAAACGCCCGAGCATATCTTTTTCAGCTTCAGGCGAGGGATAGCCGAGCGACAGCTTCATTAAAAATCGGTCGATTTGCGCTTCGGGGAGGGGGAATGTGCCCTGCGACTCTATTGGGTTTTGCGTGGCTATGACGAAGAATGGGTCTTCAAGCTTGTGCGTGACGCCGTCAATTGTGGTCTGCCTTTCCTGCATGCACTCAAGCAGTGCCGATTGCGTGCGCGGCGTGGTGCGGTTAATCTCGTCGGCGAGGAGGATATTCGTAAATACTGGTCCGGGCCTGAAAATAAACTCGTTTTGCTTTTGGTTATAGTAGTTGATTCCCGTCAGGTCCGAAGGCAAAAGGTCGGGAGTAAACTGCACGCGCTTGCAGTCGCATCCGATGGATTTGGCCAGCGCACGCGCAAGGCTTGTTTTGCCGGTGCCGGGAATGTCGTCGAGCAGCACATGGCCGCCTGCCAGAAGCGCTGTTATGACCATGGTGATTTTGTCGTCTTTGCCGCATATTACTTTCGCGATGTTCTCTTTTAGCGCGGATGCCAGCCGCGCAGTCTCTGTAAACGTCACGGGCGGTTACCTCACTTATATTAATATTTTTATGTTTGGTTTTGTGATGCGGCGTAAGCGCACAGTTTTAGCGGGCAAAAACAGCGGCACGGGACTATACCGTCCCGCGCCGCCAGCAATCTATTATGTGTATTTTGCTAGGATAAACAAACGCAGCGGGCGACCTTGATCGACTCCGTGCGCGTGGTGCGCGGGCGGAGGTTATATCCATACGGGGCGGCGCCCCGATTGTTTTCCCGGTTGTTATCCTTTCGGCAGGTATATAGCCGCGTTTTGCGGTCTATATTTTATTTTGCATACTCTACAGCCCGGCTCTCGCGAATGAGATTGACCTTGATTTGGCCGGGATACTCAAGAGTGCCCTCAATCTTTACCACAATTTCGCGCGCCATCAGTGCCATCTGTTCGTCCGAAACCTGGTCGGCCTTGACCATTATGCGTATCTCGCGGCCGGCCTGTATCGCATAGGATTTTTCAACGCCTTCGAAGCTGTTGGCGATTTCCTCAAGTTTCTGCAAGCGCCTGAGGTAGTTTTCAAGATCCTCGCGCCTTGCGCCCGGGCGTGCCGCCGACACTGCGTCGGCCGCCTGTACTATCATTGCTATTACCGTCTGGGGCTCGACGTCGCCGTGGTGCGATTCAATGGCATGGATGACTTCCCTATGCTCTTTGTACTTCTTCGCTATCTCCATGCCAATCTTTACGTGGGAACCTTCTACTTCAGAAGTCATCGCTTTGCCGATGTCATGCAAAAGCCCGCAGCGCTTTGCGAGCGTCGAGTCGACGCCGAGCTCGTCCGCCATCATTCCCGCCAGCTGGGCCACTTCTATCGAGTGTCGCAAAACGTTCTGCCCATAGCTTGTGCGGTAGCGCAGCCTACCGAGCAGCTTGACAAGCTCGCTGTGCATGCCGTGGATGCCTGTCTCGAACAGCGCGCGCTCGCCGGCTTGCTTTATAATCATGTCGACTTCTTTTTTCGCTTTCTCTACCGTTTCCTCTATGCGGGAAGGATGGATGCGCCCGTCGGCGATAAGCTTTTCGAGCGAAATTCGCGCGATTTCGCGGCGGATTGGGTCAAAGCTTGAGAGGGTAATGGCTTCCGGCGTATCGTCAATTATAAGGTCGACGCCGGTGAGCGTTTCGATCGCGCGTATGTTACGGCCTTCGCGCCCGATAATGCGGCCTTTCATGTCGTCGTTGGGCAGCGGCACGACTGAAACCGTAGCCTCCGAAACGCAATCGGACGCGCAGCGCTGAATCGCAAGACCGATTATGTTGCGGGCGCGCATCTCGGCTTCTTCTTTAAGCTGCGCCTCGATTTCCATGAGCCTTGCCGCGGCGTCGCGTTTTGCGTCTTCCTCTATGCGGCTGACAAGCTCCGCTTTCGCCTGTTCTGCGGTAAGCCCCGCGATTTCCTCAAGCTTTGCAAGCTCCTGGCTTTTGAGCTGTTCGACCTCCTCTGTTTTGGCCTCCCACTCTTTGATTTTGCGGTTGAGCGTTTCCTCTTTTTTCTCCAGGCTTTCAAGTTTTCTGTCGAGCTTTTCTTCTTTCTGTGCGAGTGAGCGTTCAGTGCGCGCCAGCTCCTGGCGTCGGTCCCTAATTTCCTGCTCAAGCTCGTTTTTCTGTTTGAGGATTTCCTCCCTAGCTTCGATTAGCGCTTCTTTTTTCTTGGTTTCTGCTTCTTTGATAGCTTCGTCAATGATTCTTTGAGCTTCTAGTTCAGCCGAGCCGATTTTTGCTTCGGCCACTTTCTTGCGATATACGATACCGATTATTATACCAAGCAGGGTACCGCCGACAAGGCAAGCGGCACCTGCGAGAACTGGCCACATATAACCGGGCATAAAGCACCTCCCTGACTGCAAGTATATGTCAAAAAACTCAAAAAAAGAAGTTATACAAACATGCGGGGCAAACGCCCCGCGGACAGGTTTGCTAATATAATATTGTAAGCGCCGAGCGGGGAAAAGTCAAGTCTTTTAGGCAAAAAGCCTGATTTTCACCTTGCTGGTTTGGTTGCGGGCGGTTTTTACACAGGCACATCACTTGCTTATTTTGCAGGATCGAGGGTAGCGAACCTGCATGCAAAATTACTTGATTGTAAAATTTATGAAAATAAACTCGTTAGGGTATTGTATAAAGGGAAACAATATTGTAAAATATAAGGGCGAAGATTATAAAAGTACAAGGAGACCCGTAAAAATGGCAGTAAGAGTTGCGATAAACGGTTTCGGACGTATAGGAAGGCTTGCGTTCCGCCAGATGTTCGGCGTGCCGGGCTATGAGATTGTCGCTATCAACGACCTCACTAGCCCCAAAATGCTTGCGCATCTTTTGAAATATGACACTGCACAGGGCGGATATATCGGCAAAATTGGCGAGAATCTGCATACCGTAACCTCGAAGGAGCCCGAATATGCCGAGGACGGAAAGACCGTCGTGAAGCCCGGCTCCATCACTGTCGACGGCGTGGAGATCCCAATCTTTGCAATTGCAAAGGCTGAGGAGCTTCCGTGGAAAGAGTTTGATGTCGATGTCGTGCTCGAGTGCACCGGTTTTTACACAAGCAAGGACAAGAGCATGGCGCACATCAAGGCGGGCGCAAAGAAAGTCGTTATTTCCGCTCCCGCGGGCAACGACGTTAAGACAATCGTTTACGGCGTAAACGAAAAGACGCTTACGCCCGAAGACCAGATCATTTCGGCTGCTTCCTGCACCACCAACTGCCTTGCCCCGATGGCTAAGGCACTCAACGACTATGCGCCTATCGTCAGCGGCATCATGACGACGGTCCATGCCTATACCGGCGACCAGATGGTTCTCGACGGCCCGCATCGCAAGGGCGACCTGCGCCGTGCGCGTGCCGCTGCGGCGAACATTGTTCCCAACTCCACCGGCGCTGCGAAAGCTATCGGCCTTGTTATTCCTGAGCTCGACGGCAAGCTGACCGGTTCGGCTCAGCGCGTGCCTGTCGTTACCGGCTCGATAACCATCCTCGTCGCTGTCGTCAAAGGCAAGGACATTACAAAGGCCAGCATCAACGCCGCTATGAAAGCCGCGTCGAGCGAAGTCTTCGGTTATACCGAAGAGGAGATCGTCTCGTCCGACGTCATCGGCATGACCTACGGCTCGCTATTTGACGCTACCCAGACGATGGTCCACAAGATCGACGACGATACCTATCAGGTTCAGGTCGTCGCTTGGTACGATAACGAGAACTCCTACACGACCCAGATGGTGCGCACCATCAAGTACTTCGCCGAGCTGAAATAAGCAAAAGCTATAAAAAGAGCCGCCAGTTTTGGCGGCTCTTTTTTTGTGTGTGGGGGAACTTATTCTAAAATGTTCCCCATACCTCCTTAAAAAACTTTGAGCATGGGCTAGGGCTATGTTCCCAGTAGTTGCGCTATAGCGAGTTTCCCCGTATCAATGTTCGGGCATGCCGGGCAAGATGAGTCCGCCGTCTATCTTGATAATATCGCCGGTAATATACGCCGCGGCGTCCGAACACAGGTAAAGCGCGAGCATGCCGACCTCGCGCGGCGTGCCCGAGCGGCCGAGAGGGATCCTTCTTTGAAACGGCGTGCGGGAGAGCTCCTCCGGCGTAAAATTGCCGCGGATCGCCGTGTTGCCGGGCGCGATGCAGTTTACTCGGATTCGGTATTTTGCAAGGTCAAGAGCAAGCGACTCCGCGCTGCGGTTGAGCGCGGCTTTCAGCCCGCCGTAAAGGCAGTCTTCAGGATATGCGCGCATCGAGCGCGTCGAGGTGATAAAGATAATGCTGCCCTCAGTCCCGTCGGCTACCATGCGGCGCGCCGCGACTTTCGCGCACATCAGGTAGCTTCGGTAATTTAAATTATATAGGTAGTCGCAGTCCTCTTCGGTGGTGTCAAGTATGTGGTTATGGACCGTCCGGCCGGCATTGCAAATAAGCGCGTCGATGCCGCCCAGCGCCACGATTGCTTTTTCGGTTACCGCTTCGGCGACGCCTTTTTCATCAAGCGAAGCTTGGAACATGAATGCACGGACGCCGTGCGACTCAATCTCTTCGCACAACGAGCGCGCTTCCTCTTCCGCCGTGTGGTAGGTGAATGCCACGTCGTAGCCGTTTTCGGCAAAAACAGTGGCGATTCCCCTCCCGATGCCGCGGCTGCCCCCGGTGATAAATACTCTCTTCATGATAAAACCTCCGGTTGCGTACTATCATCGGGTGCAGTATATCATAAGCCGGTGCCGAAAGCAATATTTTGCTACGCCGCGGGCTGCGCGTTATAAAGATTTTTCGCGTTTTCGAAAAGCATCGCTCGCGCGGCAGTTTCAGCCCTGCGCAAGCTGAAAATGCCGGACGCGATGTATTGCGAGAGCACGCGGGCAAGGGTTTCGCGCGCGATTTGCACGCGGCCGTATACCGCGTCTATTGTCCGGCAGCCCCCGCCGAAAAATACAAGCTTGCTGTACGGCACAAATCCGAGGTACTCCGCTGCGGCGCCGGGCGCTTTGCTAAAGTTTGCGTAAACATTAGGCAGCGTAGCCGCGAACCTGCTAAGCTCGCGCCTGCCCGGCGACTCCGAGACTAAAATGTCAAACTTGAGCTTAGGATAAAGCGTAAAAAGCTCGGCGTAGCTTATGCTTTCAGCGCCGCCGTCGTCGAGCCGGACAGTCAGCCCTTGCGTTTCGGCAAGCGACATAAGGTGCCTGAATACATAACGCTGTACCGCTTCGCAGCCATCGCTGCGCTGGCCGGAGATGAGCGCCGCAAACGCGCTGCGTGCGTCGGAATAAGAGGAGGGAAGCGGCAATGGCGCCTTAGTGCAGTATATAACCTTGCAGTGCCCAGAAATTTGCAAAAGCAGGCGGGCGCATGCTTCAAGATAATCGTCAAATGCCGAAACGCCTATTTTCGCGAGTTCGCATGCCTTTTGAACTTCTTCGGCTGACTGCGGCGACACGAGCGAAGAAATGTCGCCGGCGGGCTTAAAGTAGCGCCGGTCAGCAAGCGGCTCGGTCATGCTATTCTGCTCGCCAAACAGTAGCGCGAACTCGATATGGCACCTTTCTTTTAATATATATTCATACCGGCTCTCGGAGAAAGTTAAGCGGAAGATGGCGTCGTATGCTTCAATGGTGTCCTCGTCAATCTCTTCGATGCCGTAAAGCTCGCATGCCGCAAGATCGGCGGCGCGGCAAGCGGGCGTGTGCGCCGCAAGCTCCCAGTGCCGCGATATAAGCTTCCACTTTTCGCGCACCGAAAGCTGGTCGCCAAGAGCAAGCTCAAGTTTACCCGGCTCAAGCCCTGCGGAAAGCAGCGCGGATGCGGGGGCGTCCGAGAGCAGCTCCGCAATAACATCGCGAGGCTGCCGCAGCTCGGCCCGAGGCGGCAACAGTTCGTATGAATCGACAATCGGGAGCGACATTATATAATCGTAAAGTTTCGCATTCATCATAGGACCTCTCAGCGTGCGCGCCAAAGCGCGCAAACGCGCCCGCCGCGGATATGTATTTCGCAGCTTCCAGAAAGGTACGGGAAACGCGCAATTAGCGGGCAAAATATTATATGCGGAGCCGGCGCGATGTAACACAACGCAAAAAAAGCTGGGGGACTCTATTGCCCCCAGCTTTTTTTGCTTTTGATCGATGGCTAGCCTACAACGCCGCGGGCGTTCAACGGCAGCTTTATGCATGCCAATGCATTTTTACGATTTTACAACTTCAAGCGCCATTTTCAGCGCGCGGTTTGAGGATAGCCTTCTTATATGTTCGCGGGTGCCAGAAAGAGTGAGCCTGTCGACAGTGATATTGCCCCGATAGGCGCAGGCTACATAGACAAGCCCTACCGGCTTTTCGGGCGTGCCCCCGCCCGGGCCGGCAATGCCCGTCGTTGCAAGCCCGACGTCGCAGCCGAGCCGGCTCACAATGCCCGACGCCATCTCGCGCGCAGTCTCTTCGGACACTGCGCCGTATTTTTTAAGCGTATCGGGGGAGACGCCGAGCAATTTTACCTTTACGTCGTTGGAGTAGGCTACAACGCTGCCGACAAACACGTCGGAGCAGCCGGCGACGTCGACGATGCGTGAGGCGATTTGCCCGCCGGTGCACGACTCGGCGGTACCGAGCGTAAGCCCAAGGCTGCGCAGCGTGTCGACAACTGCATGTTCAAGGTCGATGTCAATTCCGTAAATATACTGTCCGACATCGGTCGCGCGGATGCGCTCGACCATCTCGTCGCACATCCGCAGCCCTTCTTCATAAGTTTTAGCCTTAGCCGTGACGCGGAGCCTGACTTCGCCTTCTTTGCAATATGGCGCGACGGTCGGGTTAAGCGCGGCTTGCATAAGCGGGCGCAGCCTCGCTTCGACCGCCGACTCGCCGAGCCCGGTTATCATTATGTTTCTGCTGACGATGATTTCGCTAGCGAATTTGCGCAGGTAGGGCATAACGTATGTGTCGAACATCGGTTCAAGCTCGCGAGGCGGTCCGGGGAGCATTATGACGACTTTGCCGAGCTCCTCGTCTTCGACAGCAAATCCGGGCGCCGTGCCCCAATCGTTGTCGAACACAATAGCGCCGCGCGGTATCATCGCCTGCTTTTGGTTGTTATCGGTCATCGTGGCACCGCGGCGGCGGAAAAACTCGCGGATGCGCGAAAGGGAGCGCTCGTCGAGCACAAGCTCGCGGCCTAGCACTTCCGCGATGGTTTCTTTTGTGAGGTCGTCATATGTCGGCCCAAGCCCGCCCGAGGTGATAAGCAAGTCGCAGCGCGAAAGCGCCGCTTTGACGGCGGCTTTCAGCCGCTCGGGATTGTCGCCGACGCACGCCTGGTAGTATTGGTTTATGCCGAGCGAGGCGAGCCGCTTTGAGATAAAAGCAGCGTTGGTATTTACAATGTCGCCGATAAGAAGCTCGGTGCCGACGCATAGTATTTCGGCGCAGGATATTTTTATCATATGTTAACACTCGCAAAATATAAAATTATTACCTAAAAATGGAATCAAGCCGCTCGACAGCTTTTGCTAAGCGGAGGGTGCTTTTTTAGACATAAGCGTGTAAAAAGCAGACGAAAAGCCGGTAACCTAACGGTTCCGGCTTGGGCGCCTTTATTTTGTGCCGAACAGGCGGTCACCGGCGTCGCCAAGACCGGGAAGTATATATGCCTGGTCGTTCAGCCGGTCGTCAAGCGCGGCTGTGTAAATGTCGACGTCCGGGTGGTCAGCCTGCATACGCGCCACGCCTTCGGGTGCGGCGACAAGGCACATAAGGCGGATATCGGTTGCACCTTTTTCCTTGAGCATCGACGCAGCGTCGGAGGCAGAGCCGCCGGTCGCGAGCATCGGGTCGCACAAAATAACAGTGCGCTGGTCGATGTCGGCGGGAAGCTTGCAGTAGTAAACCACAGGGGTGTGAGTTTCCGGGTCGCGGTAAAGGCCGATATGGCCTACCTTTGCCACCGGTATAAGGCTGAGCAGGCCGTCTACCATGCCGAGCCCGGCGCGGAGAATCGGGACTATCGCCACTTTTTTGCCGCCTATCTCATATGCCGTCATTTTTTGCAGCGGCGTTTCGATTTCGATTTCCGTAAGCGGGAAATCGCGTGTTATCTCATATCCCATAAGCATCGAAATCTCGTTTAATAGCTCGCGGAAATCTTTTGGTCCCGTTTCCACCTTGCGCATTATGGTAAGCTTATGCGCGATAAGCGGATGCTCGATGATGTGAAGTTTACCCATTGAAAATACCGTCCTAATGATTTATAATTTTTATAATCAAATTTGCCGTCAGAGTTCGTCGACTGTAAGCTCGAATGCGGGCAGGTAGTCTTCCATAAATTTATGGAGCTCTGGCAGCGGGTTTGAAATCAAGGAAGCTTGTAGCGTTTTGCGCGCTTCGCGGAACTCGGCGTTACCGCACTTTTCCTCCTCGACGCATTTTATATATGCGCACAGCTTGTCCGCAGCTTTGACAAGCGGCCAAAGCTCCGCGTCGGAATCTTGCTTTTCCGGCAAAAGCAGCGGCGCGTATTCGCTTTGAAGCTCGGGGGGAAGCTTTGATAAGAGGGTGTGCGCGGCGCTTTTTTCAATCTCAGAATAAGCCCGGCGCATGTCAAAGTTAAAATATTTGACCGGCGTGGGAAGGTCGCCGGTGTAAACCTCCGAAGCGTCGTGGTATAGCGCCAAAAGCGCGACCCGTCCCGGATCATAGTTTTTCCCAAAATATTTGTTTCCGATAAGCGCAAGCATATGTGCGACAGCTGTTACCTCGGCGGTGTGCGCCGCAAGCGTGTCTACCATTACGTTGCGCATAAGGCTCCAGCGCCTGATGAGCTTTTGCCTGAAAAGAATGGCGAAAAAGTTGTGTGCCGTGACCGCTCGCCTCCTTAGGACATGCCAAAAAACTGCACCGTACATTATAAACCCGCAGGCGCTTTTGCGTCAAGTAAGAAATCGCAAGTCTTTATAAATTTATGGCATAAATGGTCGAGCCGCATATATCGAGCTGGCTCGAAATAAGTTTGTGCATAGTGCTTAAATGTAGAAAATACGGGCGTAAAAATGTGAAAGGTGCACAAGCGCCCTGTCTCGTTTTACATACTACAAATATAGCCATCCGGGCGCAAATGTGTAAAAAACAATTACGCTTATAGTCAGCCCGTCAGTGCATTAGCCCGATAGCTATTATAAAAAACCAAGCTAATTGCGCATTGGTAAATTATATTTACAGCGCCACAGAAGTCGCAGGGTAAAAGGTGGCAATAACAATATATAGTGAAATTGTGAACAAACAAAAACGGTGCTATAAACCTTGGTTATCTAATATGTATCCACCACGTAAACATTAGCCTGGATTTGTCGCTATTGACAACTTTCCTTCTTTGTGTTATTATAATTGAGTGAATTTTGGAGTACGACGACGGTTGTATTAATATATTCCGCATAATTGTTGTTAACGGTTTTTTAACGGCAGCCGACGTTTGTAGTCCAGCCAATGCAGGTAAATTTTAACCCTGTAAACAATAATAAGAAACCGGTTTTGGAATATTGCGGAAGGATGCTGTTGCTGATGTCCCGGGGAGAGGGCGGTACGTGCCACGCCCCGCTCGCTTGGACAAATTTCGCGGTATCGCTAACCGGTGTCGTGTTTGAAGCGGCTATGGCGCTTTCCGGTTTAAGGAGCAAAAGGCCGCCATTATTTCCTAAAAACAAGTAGGAGGAAATCATCCACATGAACAAGTCGCACGCGCAAAAGGTAATTGCCATCTTCATGGTAATTGCGATGATGTTCGGCGCACTGTCGGTTATACCCGCATCGGCCGCCGATTCGGACTCCGGCGCTGACGCGGCATATGCCGATTCGACGCAAGTGTCCGAAGCGCACAAAGAGATGTTCGGCACTTATAACCGGACACTTGCCGAGATCGAGGATATGATAAATGCAATATCATATCACGATTATAACCTGAAGTACGCCGAAGTGCCGAAGGCGGAACAGACCGTCGTAATCAGGGCGGCGGACTATATTCCTGAGGAGACCACCGCCGAAGTTGAGGTTTTGCATGATTACGAGGGTGTGCCCGGCCCGTCGCTGAAAATGGGCCCGACCGGTAAAACTACATGGCACGTAAATATTCCGAAAACCGGAAGGTATGCGATGCGCATCACCTACATACCGTACGTAGGTGAGACGGTAACGACGATCGAGCGCATGCTTTATATTGATGGCAAACTGCCTTTCTCCGAGGCGCGGTATCTCTACTTCCCGCGTTCTTGGGAGTATGTGCTGAATGAGGACGGCTCGTTCGATATAGATATCGTCGGCAACGACATCCGTCCGATAAGGCAGCAGAGGCCAATTTGGAATACATATTTCTTGCGTGACTGGCTCGGCTTTGCAATAGATCCGTTTGAATTTTATTTTACCGAGGGCGACCACACGATTACATTTGTGGGCGCCCGTGAGCCCATTATTATCTCCACGATCGAGCTCTACCGCTATGAGCCGGAGATGAGCTACGAGGAGTACGTGGAGTACTACAAGTCGAAGGGCGCAAAGATAATTGAGACTACCGAGCCGATTAAGGTTCAGGCCGAAAACCCGTACCTTGTATCCAACGCGTGCCTGTATCCGACAAACGACCGTACATCGGCTCTCACCGAGCCCCAGGACCCGGCGGTTATAAAGTACAACATCCTCAACAGCTCGGTTGTTAACCAGTGGATGCGTTATAAGGTCACAGTGCCCGAATCCGGCTTCTATACGATTGCCGCCCGGTTCCGTCAGAACTCCCTCATAGGCATGTTCACGTCGCGCCGTATTAAGATAAACGGCGAGATACCTTTCCGCGAAGCGAGTTTCCTCCGCTTTAAATACTCGCCCGACTGGCAGAGCAAGCCGCTCAACGATGGCTATACTGATTTTATGTTCTACCTCGAGAAGGGCGAGAACATAATCGAGTTTGAAGTCGTGCTCGGCCACATGGTGGATTACGTATACCGCGTGGGACAGCTTGTGCGCGAGCTTAACGCCGCGTACCAGCAGTTCGTCATGCTCACCGGCCCGACACCTGACGCCTACCGCGACTACGGCTTTACGCGCGTCATTCCGGGCGCCGTGCGCACGATTGGTAAAGCCGCTGAGGAACTTTACCAGATCGCCGACGAGCTCGAAGCTATCACCGGCGAGCTCGGCGACCAGGTTGCGACCTTGAATACTCACGCGATGCTCTTTGAGACGATGGCAGAAGACGAGTACGAGATCGCGCCTAACTTCGTTACATTTAAGAACTATATAATCGCCACTTCCAACTGGCTTTATGCATCACTCGACCAGCCGCTGAAACTTGACTATTTCGTAATCCAGGGCGTAAACGATCCGCTGCCGCCCGGAAAGGCAAACTTCTTCCAGGCTGCTTGGTTTGAAATTTCGGCGTTCTTCATGAGCTTCACGATGGACTATACCACCATCGGTTACCGCTATGACGCCGTCGACGGCAAGCAGATCGATTACAGGGGCGAAGTCGAGATGTGGATAGTCTCCATTCTCGGACGCGACGACGCCCTTATACAGCGCTACCTGATCGACAACTACTTTACGCCATACTCCAATATAGCAGTTAAGATAAAAGTTATATCCGCAGGCTTGACGGAAGCGATACTAGCCGGCATAGGACCCGACATAGCGAATATGAACTCGACTGATACGATAACATGGGGCCTGCGCGAAGCTGTCGAACCGCTTAACGACAAAGAGGGCTTTGACGATGTCATCACTTGGTTCGACGACGCGGCGATAACTCCTCTGACGATGGAGAACGCGAAGGGCGAAGTGCTGACCTACGGTCTGCCGACCGTTATGGCCTTCTACATGATGTTCTACCGCGTCGACACGCTTGCGGAGCTCGGTCTTGAGATTCCGAGGACCTGGGATGACCTCTACACCATACTGCCGGTGCTTCAGAACAAGCACATGCAGATAGGCTTGCCCACCGGCCTTGCGGGCACGAACATCTTCCTCTATCAGCTTGGCGGCGAGCTTTACGCAGACGGCGGCAGGAGAATAAATCTCGGCTCCAACATAGCGCTTGAAGCATTCCAGAAACTTGCCGACATGTTCAGGAAGTACAGCTGCCCGGTCAACTACGACATCTCGTGGTTCAGGACCGCTCAGATGCCGATACTGATTGCGGATGCTATCGGCACCTACAACACGCTGATGGGCTTCTCCGAGCTGCGCGGCTTGTGGGAGATGGCGCCGCTGCTTGGCTTTAAACAGGATGACGGTTCGATTAATATCACCTCGCCGGTAACGGTAACCTCGGTCGTTATCCCGAGAGGCGCGACAGATCCGGACGCAACTTGGGAGTACATGAAGTGGTACACAAGCGAGGAAACCCAGATCAGGCTTGCGAAGGAGCAGCTCAACGTTTCACCCAACCCGACGACCAAGTACAATACCGCAAACATCAACGCGCTGCTTTCGCTTGCGTGGACCGAAGACGAGTACAAAGCTGTAAGCACGCAGCTTAAGTATCTGGTTGGCATTCCCGAGTATCCGGGTTCGTATATAGTGCCAGTACATGTAAACAACGCCTTCTTGTCGGTTTACAACGACGGTGCAAACCCGATAACCGCGATGCAAGACAGAATAATCGATATCGACAAGGAGATTTCGCGCAAGCGCAAGGAGTTCAAGATGGATTATCTTGAGATCTCCTACAGAGACTCGTATGCGGTAGAAAGCAAGCCCGAAGACAACCTCGCTTCGTAGTGCTCGGTCCGCTCAAAAAAAATTGTAAAGGAGAATTGTCGCCAAATGACAAACGGTGCAGTTAAAAAGGCGTCCGAAAAAGAGCCGAAGCTGCCGAAGGCCAGAAAGGACATGACGAAGGCCGAGTATATCTTGCTTCAGATGAAGCGGACTTGGGTCGGGTATATAATGGTACTCCCCTTCTTGGTAATGTTCATCGCATTTACCGTCGTGCCCGTCGTCCTTTCGATCCTGCTGAGCTTCACGAACTTTAACATGCTGCAGTGGCCGGACTTTGTGGGCTTCGACAATTTCGTCAGGCTGTTTCTTGATGACGACCTCTTCGTAAGGGCCTTCCAGTACACAATGATATTTGCCGTAGCGGTAGGCCCGGCATCATACATCCTGTCCTTCCTAGTCGCATGGTTTATAAACGAGCTCCCTCCGAAAGTGAGAGCGTTCGTTACCTTCATCTTCTACGGGCCGTCTATATCCGGTAACGCATACCTTGTATGGCAGCTCCTGTTCCAGGGCGATATATACGGGTATGTGAACGGTTGGCTCCTTAAGATGGGCTTTATCACAAAACCGATACTCTTCTTCACCGACGCCAATTACATCGTTCCGTTGTGTATAGTCGTAGCGCTGTGGACCTCGCTTGGTACGTCGTTCCTTGCTTTTATAGCGGGCCTGCAGGGTGTCGACCGCTCGCTTTATGAAGCAGGAGCGATAGACGGTATCAAGAACCGTTGGCAGGAACTGTGGTATATAACCCTTCCTTCCATGAGGCAGATCCTTCTGTTCGGCGCGGTCTTGTCGATAACCAGCTCGTTCGGGTTCGGTGGCATCGTTACCGCGCTTTGCGGCAGGCCCCCGACAAACTATGTTGGTTATACGCTGCAGCATCACCTGGAAGAATACATGACGACTCGTTTTGAGTTCGGCTATGCCTCCGCTATTTCGCTTGTGCTATTCTTCCTGATGATAGGCGCAAACGTGCTGGTGCAAAAATTGCTTGCGAAGGTGGGTCAGTAAGATGGCAAAGCTTAGAACAAGAAAGCATAGAGTTGTCTTAAACCGATCGGTAGGCGGAGACACAGTCATTTCGATTATCCTGACCCTTATGGGCCTCTTCATGTTCCTGCCGGTGTGGTACCTTTTAGTCACGGCGTTCAAGCCGCTTGGCGAGCGCAACATCACGCCTCCGCGGTTCTACGTGATTAGGCCGACGCTTCAGAACTTTATAGACCTGTTCACAAACCTGAATATGACGTGGGTTCCGATCTCGCGTTACATATTCAACACTATTATAATATCAATCCTTGCGACGCTGGGTTGCCTTATAATCGGTTCACTGTCGGCGTACGCGCTCTCTAAGATACGCTTCCCGGGCTCAAGGTTTGTTTTCGCGCTTATCCGCTATTCGCTGATGATCTCGTCCACGATAGCGGGTATCACGAACTTCATCATTTATGTGGCTCTGGGCTGGCTTAACACCTATCAGATTTCGATAATCCCGGTGTGGGCTTCGACGCTGGGCCTTTACCTGATGAAGCAGTTTATTGACGGAAACGTATCCGACGAGATGATAGAAGCCGCTCGAATCGACGGCGCCTCCGAGTTGAGGATATATTGGGAAATCGTTATGCCGCTGGTTAAGCCGGCATGGCTAACCCTGATGGTTACAACCTTCCAGGGCGTTTGGAACACCGGCGCATCCCCTTACGTATGGAGCGAAAACCTTAAGACGTTTAACTCGGCTATTTCAACAGTTCAGACCGTCAGCTCCGGCGCGTCGTCTGCGGCGATTATACTCATGATGAGCGTGCCGATTACGGTGTTCATCATTAACCAGTCCAAGATAGTCGAGACAATGGCTTCGTCGGGAATGAAAGACTGAGGGAGGCGAAATGACTGTGAAAAAGATGTTGCGGATTTGGGCAGCAGTCGCGGCCTTACTGATGATCGTTGCCTCGGTCATCCCGACGTATGCCGCGCCGTATAAGACATACACTTACGACATCAACGGCAGGCCTCAATTGTCGCCTGACGCATATACGCCCATAATGCAGATTGACTCCGCGTATATGGGCCTGCCCAGCGCGATGTCCGACCCACGCGACCTGTTTGTCGGGCCGGACGGTCGCATATACATCGTTGAGGGTGGCAACAACCGCGTTGACGTCCTCGACCCCAACTTCAAGTTCCTTTTTGCAATTTCATCCTTTGTAAACGACCAGGGCGTTCCGGATAGCCTTAACGGCCCGTCCGGCTGCTTCGTGACAGACGAGTACATTTATGTGGCTGACACGGAAAACAACCGCATAGTTGTATTCACGCTTGACGGCGAAATTGACCATATCCTTGAAGCGCCGACCTCCGCGGTTTTCGAGCAGAACAACATTTACAAGCCGGTGGCGCTCGCGGTCGACTCAGCGAAACGTATATATGTAGTTTCGTCCACGACATACCAAGGTATTATAGCTCTTAACGAAAAAGGCGAGTTCCAGGGCTTTATCGGCGCGCAGAGAGTTACCTATAATATAATCGATATAATTTGGCGTTCGTTCCAGACCGCCGAACAGCGCGCACTGTCCACCCAGTACATCTCGACAGAGTACAACAACATCACAATAGACGAAGAAGGCTTTATATACGTTACAACTTCGTCAATCGACGAAGGTGCTCAGCGCGCCTCGATCAGAGACAAAGCCTCACCATATGCGCCTGTTAAGAAGCTGAACACCGCAGGTAGCGACGTTATGTCGCGTAACGGCTTCTTCAGCCCGCATGGTGAAGTAAACATCAACGATTCGCCCATATTCTCCGACATCACCGGCCCGTCGAAAATTATAGACGTCGCGCTTGGCGAAGAAGGCACATGGTCGATAATCGACGAAAAGCGCTCAAGGATCTATACTTATGACCAGGATGGCAACCTCCTCTTCGCTTTCGGTGACAAGGGAATGCAGGTGGGCAACATCCAGAGCATCGAGGCCATAGCCTACAAGGGCAGCGACCTTTTGGTGCTGGATAAAACCGCCAACAACATAACGCTTTACTCGCGCACCGAGTATGGCGACATACTGATCAACGCGCTTCGCAATGAGAACCAACGCAGATACGAGCGTGCAATTGACGACTACAAAGCAATCCTGCAGCGCAACTCTAACTTCGACACCGCCTACGTCGGTATAGGCAAAGCGCTTTACCGCCAGGGCAAATGGACGGAGGCAATGGAGTACTTCAAGGCTGCATATGATGTACCCAACTACTCCAACGCCTTCAAGATGTACCGCCAGGAGTGGGTGTCGAAATACTTCATCGTCATACCGATCGTAGTTGTTTTGGTATGCTGGGGCTTGATGAAGTTCTTCTCCTTCGCGGCTAAAGTCAACAAGAAGACGGCTATATCCACAAAGAAGCGCACCTTCGGTCAAGAAATCCTTTACGGATTCCACCTCATATTCCATCCGTTCGACGGCTTCTGGGATCTGAAGCACGAGAAACGCGGTTCGATCCGCGGCGCAATATTCTACATTGCACTTTCGGTTCTGGCGTTCACGTATCAAGCGATAGGCAGATCCTATATCTTCAATCCGCGTGCAACATACGCGAGCATACTCGTGCAGGTAACTTCGCTGCTCGTCCCGCTGTTCCTCTGGGTCACCGCTAACTGGTGTCTTACAACGCTGATGGACGGCGAAGGCAGCTTCAAAGACATCTTCGTCGCGACATCCTACTCGCTCCTTCCGCTTCCGATGTTTATCATCCCGGCAACGCTGTTGACAAACGTCTTGCTGGATTCTGAGCGCGGAATTTACACCATGCTGATCACAATCGCATGGTACTGGGTAGGCATCTTGATCTTCTTCGGAATGATGGTTACACACGACTACACGCTCGGCAAGAACATCATTACAAGCATTGGAACCATTGTCGGCATGGCGTTTATAATGTTCGTTATGATCCTGCTGTCGACATTGGTGGTAAAGATGGTCGGCTTCGTTTCGAGCATTGTAACTGAGATTTCGTATCGGTTGTAACCGGATTCTAAGGATAGGAGAACTTGGGATAATGATTAAGGACAGAATTATTTCGGCGCTGCTTACCTTGATACTTGTACTCGGGGCGGTAGCTGAGCTGTCGATTCTTCCGGTGTTTGCCGCCGACCAAGAAGAGGAAGAACAGACAATCGACTATCGAACCGAGGTATATGCAACGCCAGAAGAAAAGCTCGCTACAATGAGCCTTGAGGTCCAGGTTGGGCCGTACGAGCTTTACTACCATTACTATACAGGCGAAGTCGCATTGCGCAACAATCAGACGGGAGACATTATATTCTCGAACCCGTATGACGTTGCGACACCTATGCCGACTGGCGCAGCTTCATCCGACAATATCAAAGACCAGCTGTTGTCTCAGCTTATAATCAGGTACACCGACAACGATAAAGACGTGCCGATGTACTCGTACGTTGAGGCAGCACTGCGCAAGCAGATAAAGAAGAAGAATCTCAGGAACGGTATCCGCGTCGAGTATATAATCGGGCGCCAGGAGACGCGTAAGCTCGTTCCGAGGATGATTGAGAAAAACCGTTTTGAAACTCTCATTCTGGCGAACATCACGGACGAAAGCAGATATAAAAAGATCAGCGCGTTCTATACGCTGAAAGACCCTGAAGATCCGTCGCTTACCGAGCGCGCTAAGCAGGAGCTGCAGACGACGTTCCCCATCACAAAGAAGATGGCGGTCTACGTCTTCGACCCGTACGCTTCTGAGCGCGAGCTCAACCTCATAGAGCAGATTATTCGTGAATTCTGCCCGAACTACACGTACGAGACGCTTCAGGAAGACCACCTCATCACTGAGTATCAGGGCCAGGATACCGACCCGGCTCTGTTTAGGATGGCTCTCGAGTACTACCTCGACGAGTACGGCCTTACCGTCCGCCTTCCCGCGAACGGCATTAAGTTCAACGAGGCTAGGTATGCGCTTAACTATATAAGGATTCTGCCTTATATGGGCGCAGGCTCGTCCCAGTTCACGGGTTATACCGTCATTCCCGACGGCAGCGGTACGCTGGTAAGGTTTGAGGATACCGCCAAGTACGGTGCTTGGCGAAGCATCGCAGGCCAGCTGTACGGCCAGGACTTTGCGTACCACGAAATCAGCGGTGCGAACCAGCAGATAATGCGCATGCCGATTTTCGGAGTTGTGGAGGATTATAAGGGTACAACAACGGTACAGCAAGAAGAGATAATAACCACCTACATCGACGAGAACGGCGAAGAGCAGGAGTACGAGGAGCCGATCGTACAGGTTACAGAAGTTGAAGTTCCCGTCGAGAGAAAGCGCGGCTATGTCGCTATAATCGAGGAAGGCGACGCGCTCGCGAAGATCGTCACCGAGCATGGCGGCAACGCGCTGCACAAGTACAACTCGGTGTTCACCGAGTTCTATCCGCGCCCGAAAGACTCGTATAACCTTGCTGCATCAATTTCGGTCGGCGCGAACGCGATGTGGACCGTCGTTTCCGAGCGTAAATACACCGGCAGCTACCGCATACGCTATATACTGCTGACCGATGAAGATTACGCTAAGGAAAATAACATAACCGACTATTACGAGGCCAGCTACGTCGGCATGGCCAAAGCGTATAGGGATTATCTAATACGCAAAGGCTATATCACAAAGCTGTCCGAAACAGAAGAAGCCCAGAAGGGCAATGACATCCCGCTTTACATTGAGACACTGGGCGTAATCGATAGCCAGGAGAAAATCCTAAGTATCCCGGTTATGGTCAAGACTCCGCTTACGACGTTTGAGGACATCAAGCAAATGTATGCGGATCTTGCAGAACAGGGGATTACGAACATAAACTTCAAACTGACCGGCTTTACCAACGGCGGTATGCGAGCCACGACGCCGTATAAGGTCAAGTTTGAGAAAGTCGTCGGCGGCGATAAGGGATTCCTTGACCTGCTAGACTTTGCGAAAGAGAAGAACATCGGCGTCTATCCCGATTTTGACTTCTCATACGCGGCTGACAACAAGCTGTTTGACGGCTTCTCCTATCGTACCGACGCTGTAAAGACGATTGACTCCCGCTACACCCAGAAGCGCAAGTATGACGCATCGTTCCAGTACTTCATTCGTACCGGTCTTATAGCAATCTCGCCTTCGGTGTTTGAGAAGATGTTCGACTCCTTCGCGAAGGAGATGGATAGGATCGGCGCGGCGAACACTGGCGTGTCGGTAGCAACTCTGGGTTCCGACCTCAACTCCGACTTCGATAAGAAAGACCCGTATAACCGCGAAGACTCGAAGGGCTTCGTCATCGATATGTTGAGAAAGCTCAAGGAGAAATACGGCTCCATCATGATCGATGGCGGCAACGCCTACGCGATCCCGTACGCGAAGCATGTGCTCGGCGTAGCGCTCGACTCCAGCCGCTACACCTACGCAAGCGAAGCGGTACCGCTGTTCGGCCTTGTGTACCACGGGTACCTCAATTTTGCGGGCACACCGACTAACATGGCGGGCGACATGTTCTATGAGACCCTGAAGATAATTGAAAACGGCGCCGCCCCGTACTTCGTACTCGTGTACCGCAATATAGCAAAGCTCAAGGAGAGCGGTTACTCGGATTACTACTCGGTTGCATACGACATCTGGTTCGAAGACATGGTCAAGAAGTACAAAGAGCTTAACGAAGTGCTCGGGCCGGAGAAGTATGCGACGATTGAAAACCATGAGTTCCTCATCGGCGAGCGCGTGCCGTCTGAAGAAGAGATAGCGGCAGACTTGGCGGCTGCTCAGGCTGAAGAAGAGGCTAAGGCTAAAGCTGAAGCCGAGAAGGCAGCTAAGGAAGAAAGGGCGGCGAAACTTGCAGAGCGCAAAGCCGCTGAGACTGGCGAACCCATACTCACTGAAGAAACCGTAGAGCCTATCGAGACCGATGAGATCACCGAGGGTGAAACTACGGAAGAAACCACTGGCGAGGCAACCGGTGAAACAACCGAAGAGACCGCAGAAGAGGCTGAGGATGGCGGATACGTATACACCAAGTATACGGTTGACAACGGTCTGATTGTTCGTGTGACATATTCAACCGGCAACAGCTTCATTCTCAACTACAACAACTTCGCGGTTACGGTTGAAGGTTACACCATCCCGGCGCTTAGCTATGTAAAGATTGAGGGGTGAAATGAATGAATAACGCTTCAACCGTAAAAAAAGCGCCTCCGAAGCAGAGACGCAAGATTGTATCGCTTGATAAAAAGAAAGCGCGTGCCGGATGGATTTTCGTAATGCCGTTCGTGCTAGGCTTTCTGATAATCTACCTGCCGGTTATAATCGACTCCATAAGGTACAGCTTCAACGAGATAAAGATTCTGCCCGGCGGTGGTTACGAGCTTCACTTCGTCGGCTTTGAGAACTACCAGAAAGCGCTTTTTGAGGACCCGTCATATGTCCGCACGCTTACGAGCGGCATTAGGCAGCTGGTCTTTGACATCCCCGCGATAGTTATTTTCTCGCTGTTTATGGCTGTGCTGCTCAACCAGAACATGTTTGGTAGGGCGGCGTTCCGAGCGATATTCTTCGTCCCCGTCATACTCAGCACCGGTCTTATCGACCAGATCGACCGGTCGAACGTGCTGCTCTCTTACATGGGCGACACGAGTTCGGGTATTGATACCGGTACTGGTAGGGATACGGTTACGGAGATAGTATCTGTTGCCGACTTCTCAAGGTTGTTTAGAAATATGCAGGTCGGCACGGAGCTGCTAGAATATGTTACCGGCTACGTAAACCAGATATACAACATAATTAACCGTTCCGGCGTCCAGATGCTTGTGTTCCTTGCCGGTCTGCAGTCTATCTCGCCCGCTATATATGAGTCGTGCTCGATAGACGGCGCAACCGCATGGGAGACCTTCTGGAAGATTACCTTCCCGATGATAAGCCCGCTTATACTTGCGAATACGATCTACACTGTTATAGACTCGTTCACGTCAGAGTCGAACCAGGTGATGACGTATATTGCAGGCGTGTATAACGAAGCGGGCGGCCAGGTTGTCAGCACTGCGATGGCGTGGATGTACTTCCTCTTGGTCCTGGCTATTATAGGTGTTGTGGTAGCAGTGCTGTCGGCGTACGTCTTCTACCAGAAGCGCGACTTGTAATGGAGGTAAAATAATGAACGCAACTAATGTCCAAACAGGACCGAAAGTATTAAAAGAGTCCAAGAACAAAATCCGCGTAGAGTTCGAACGCACCTCCAAGTGGACGCGTTTTAAAATTAAATACCTCTCCTGGTCATTCGTCGGGCGGGTAGTATATAAACTCTTCAGGCTAATACTTCTGCTTGGCATCTCCTACGTCATCCTGCTTCCGTTTTTCTCGAAGATTTCGTCGTCCTTCATGGCGCGCGAAGACTTTGTCGACGTAACGGTTAAGCTGATACCTAAGAACCCGACCCTTGACACCTACAAAGCGATCATCCAGGAGAACGGGTACCTCACAGCGCTGTTTAACACCTTCGTACTCTCGTTCGGTTGCGCATTGCTTCAGACGCTTATCTGCAGCGCAGTCGGTTACGGGTTTGCGAAGTATAAGTTCAAAGGCGCAAAGCTCTTGTTTGCCTTCGTTATCTTCACGATGGTCGTCCCGCACAAGACTCTTCAGCTCTCGCTGTTCATGAAGTTCAGGTACTTTGACATCTATGGGCTTTTCAACCTGCTTGGTGGCGGGCTTATACCGAATCTGCGCGTGATAAACTTCACGTCGATTAACCTGAATAACTCGTTCTGGCCGTTGTTCCTCCTTTCGCTCGGCGGGCTCGGATTTAAGAACGGCTTGTACATCCTCGTCATGCGCCAGTTCTTCCGCGGCGTGCCGGATGAGCTTGAGGAATCGGCATACATCGACGGCTCGGGTGTTATCAGGACCTTCTTCCAGATCATCCTCCCACTGTCCGTACCGATGATGATCACAATCTTCCTGTTCTCCTTCTCGTGGCAGTGGACGGATAACTTCTACACCGAGGTATTTTTCACGACCACCGGTCCGACGCTTATGCCCGACATCATCAAGGTGCCAAAGCAGCTTGACACCAACTATGCGGCGCAGAACCTGTACGTTGCGGCGATCCGCAACACCTGCGGCCTCCTCATCATCGCCCCGCTGGTAGTAATATACCTCTTCTGCCAGCGCTACCTGGTACAGGGTATCGAGCGTTCGGGTATCATAGGTTAATGCAAAAACAAAAAGCGCGTGACCTAAAAGTCACGCGCTTTTTTGTTATTGGAGGCGGACTATAACAAAAAGGTAAAGCACACAAAAGCAGCATTAAGCGGGTGAGGGAAAGCTTATTTTGCCTCCGAACTGTCCGTTACTCCTGCTATATACCGCTTTCTTTTTAAAATATGAAACAGTAAATAAAATACGTATAAAATCTTACAATATAAATTGCAGCCGCTTATCATCCGGTAGCGTCGTTGCCCCCGGTTCCAGTGGTGCTGGGAGGATTGACCAGCCCTACGCTCACCTGAATCGCATCGTTAACAGCACGCATGATTTCGTCATCCAGATGCCCGATCCGTTCGCGGAGACGGCGCTTATCGAGAGTTCGTATTTGCTCAAGCAAAATTACCGAATCGCGTGCCAGACCGATGTTGTTTTTACCATTATGTCCGCAGGAGATGTCGATATGTGTAGGAAGCCGTGCCTTGCCGAGCTTGCTTGTGATTGCGGCAACAATAACTGTTGGGCTATACCTGTTGCCCACATCGTTTTGGATAATAAGCACCGGGCGCAGTCCTCCTTGTTCGGAACCGACGACCGGGCTTAAGTCCGCATAGAAGATATCTCCTCTTCTGATGTTCACAAGTTGCAGCTCCTTGTTTTGACATTCGGTTTGTTTTCACATATTTATTATTGTCTTCCGGTGAGGCGTTTATACCTTCACATTATAAACACCTATATTTTTTCACCGTTATTATCATATGCAGAGCCGCACTGTTTGCGTCGCATGAAGGTGACGGTGCGGGAATAAATGCTACGGTTAGCTTGACACCGGGGTGGGGTTGTGTTATCATTAACCTGATAAGCTACTGGAGTTGATTGCATGCGCAGGAGCAGATTAACGGCAGCGTTTGCGGCTGCGTCGGCTATTCTATTAGCTGCGTCCGTTTTGGCTGCGGCTGCCATCGGCAATCGACTTGATACCGTGTTCGGCGGATTGTTAAAGCCGATAATTGTAAACGAGCTTGTTGCAAAAGTAGGCAAAACCAAGCTCTACTCGCGCGACGTCGCGATGCTAAGGCTGCTAAAAAAGGCGGGGCTTTCGGGAGAAGAGGGCGAGCTTGAAGATGGCGAGCTGCTTGGCCAGCTTATTGAGCTGACGCTGCTTTATGAGTATGCAAACGGCAGCGGCATGACCTACGACGAAAGCACATTTAGTGAAACGCTAAAAAGAGTAAACGAGGCGCTAGAAACCGAAGAAGCTCGGAAACTGGTTTTTGAGTACAAAAAGAGGTTTGCGCGGTCGGACAAAGGCTTCGACGAGGACCTGCGCGCCGCCCTCGACCGCGAGTTGAAAGTAAGAGTGCTGATTTTGGCGCTTTATTACGCCGCAATGGCACAGGGCATGCTTTCCGAAGACCTGCCCGAAAGCGAAGCAAAGGAGATAGTGCGCGACAGACTGCTTTCAAAGCTGCGTGCAAAGACGATAATTGAGGTTTATGAATAACACAGGAAAAAACCAAGCCATATTTACCCCGGAGCTTGCGGTGACGCAAGGGGTGATATTTAACATACAGCGCTTTTCAATCCACGACGGGCCGGGCGTGCGCACTGCGGTGTTCTTTAAAGGCTGCAACCTGCGCTGCAAATGGTGCCATAACCCTGAATCTATTGAGCACAAACCGTCGCTTGAGTTTTATCCCGCAAAATGCATAGGCTGCGGCGCGTGCTTTGCGGTATGCCCTGTGTCGGCGCATATAATGCAGCCTATTGGCCAGGGCGGGGAACATATAATAGACCGGAGTAAGTGCATACGTTGCCTTGAGTGCACCGATACCTGTTATGCCGGCGCGCTTGTTGGCGTCGGTCAAACAGTGACGGCGGAATATGTAGTTGAAAATGTTAAAAGCGAGATGCCGTATTATCAGCATTCGGGCGGGGGCGTGACGTTTTCCGGAGGCGAATGCATGGTGCAGCCCAATTTTCTTTATGCAGTCCTGGTCGGCTGCAAAGAGGCGGGCGTCCACACGGCGGTGGATACGGCGGGCAATGTGCCGTGGGAGTTTTTCCAGCGCATAGATAGCTTTGTGGATATGTACCTTTATGACGTAAAAGCCGCGTCGCCCGAAGTGCACCGCGCGATGACCGGAGCGGGCAACGAGCTTATAATAGATAACCTTAAAAAGATTTGCAGACCAGGAAAAAGAGTTTGGATAAGGATACCTTATGTCCCCGGTTTCAATGACGGCGAAATCCCCGGCATCGCGGATATACTTTGCGAGCTTGAAGCCGAAGCGAAAAGCTCGGGGCGCGAGTATGCATTCGAGCGGGTGGAGCTTTTGCCGTACCATAAGCTTGGCGCTAGCAAGTACGAGGCGTTGGGGATAGGCGATCCCACAGACGGCACCGTGCCCCCCACGGGCGCCGAAGCCGAAAGAGTGGTAGAATACCTGCGGGGGAGAGGTCTTCGCGCATATAAACCGTAAAATTTGACAAGTGAGGTTGTTTTATGCTGAATACCGAACGCACCGTCCTGCGGCCTGTATATGCCGAGCGCATAAAGTCTTTGCACGACGACAAACTGGCGATCAACGACTTTAAGCTGAAAACCATCGGTGTCGGCAAATTTGATATCGACGACTGGGGATTTGTATATTTCCCGGACTTCAAATTTGAGCCAATAGGCGCCGACAAACCTTATGGTTACCGTTATATCGGCACCAACTTTCGGCGCTTCCTCGAGCAAATGCCGAAATACGTAAACAAAAACAGCGCGCTCGGTGGCGCGTGGATTAAGCCGATAACCGACTATATGCCGATTGGCTGGGCGCCCGAAGACGAGCCGCCCGAAGAGCTGCGCGCGCTTTGGAGAAAATACGACACCTACCCGGGCTTCGGCGCAATGAACCACTGCGCCGGCGATATAAATATCGGGCTGCAACTCGGCTGGGGCGGGCTGCTCGAAAAAGTCAGATATTATAGAAAACTTAATAATCCCGTCGACACCGCCTTTTACGACTGCGAAGAGGACATAATACTCGGCACGCAGGCGTTTGTGGCCGGCGTTGCGGCGGAAGCGCGCAGAATGGCTGCCGAGGAGGCTGACCCGTGGTTTAAAAAGAACCTGCTCGAGATCGCGCAGATGAACGAGTGGTTGATATATAACCCGCCTCGCACGCTGCGCGAAGCTTGCCAGTTTATAGCGCATTTTCAGACTATAGATCGCACCTATTTTGTAGGCGGCGCGCTCGGGCAGCTTGACGAGATGCTGCGCCCCTATTACGAGCGCGACAAAGCCGCGGGGCTTATTGAGGACGACGAAGCCGTTTGGTACCTTGCGAGCTTGTTTTTCAACGACACGCACTACTCGCAGATAGCAGGGCTGACGCCCGACGGCAGCCGCGATATGACCTCGCGCATGAGCTTTTTGGTGCTCGACGCGATGCATTATCTGCGTATACCGATAAACATTGCCGTAAGGGTATCGGACCTCGTGCATCCGGAGCTTTTGCGCCGCGCGCTTGAGTATATACTTGAAGACGGCACCGGCGCGAGCTTCTCGCTAAACAAAGGCATTGAAGAGGGCTATGCGCGCAACGGCTACCCGATTCAGCTTGCGCGCCAGCGGATCAAAGTTGGCTGCAACTGGTGCGCCATACCGGGACGCGAGTACCCGCTGCAGGATGTTACGCGCGCTAATATGGCGTTCGCGTTTTGGCATGCGCTGCAGGATATAAGGGACGGCGAGCGCACGCTCGAGAAGCTCTTTGAGCGCACCTGCCACCATATAAAGGTGATAGTCGATTCGATTAAACAAGGATACGACCTGCATTACGAGCGCGTCGGCCGCAACCGTCCCGAGGTTGTATACAACCTCTTTATGCACGGCTGCATCGAGCGCGGGCTTAACTGCTCGGAAGGAGGCGTGGATATCCTCAACTTCAACATCGACGGCGTAGGGCTTGCGACGGTAGCAGACTCGTTTACCGCTATCGAGCAGCGCGTAATAAAAGAGGGAAGGCTCTCATGGGATGAGCTATACCGGATACTCGATGCCAACTACGAAGGCTATGAAAACGAGCGGCTGATGCTTAAAAATATCAGCCGTTTCGGCGCGCCCGACTCGCCGGCGAGAAAATGGGCGCTTGCAATACGCGATTTCTTTGTTAAAACCTGCAAAGAGTCCGGCACGCCTAAATACAACCTTCCGATAATACCCGGCCTATTCTCGCACGGCGCGATATACGACTACGGAAAAAAGCTCCCCGCCACGCCTAACGGCAGAAAAGCTGGCGAGCCGATATCGCACTCGAGCGAGCCTGACCCAGGCTTTGCGACGGGGCTTAACACCTTCTCGCCGACGCTGAAGGCGACCGCGGTCGCCGAAACTCAGCCGGGATATGGTAACTCCGCGCCGCTGCACCTTGACATCGACACCGAAATGCTTGAAAAGCACGGCGGAATAGACGCGCTGATAGCTTTGATACACGCCCACAATAATATGGGCGGCACGCTTATAAACCTCAACTGCCTAAACGAGCGGATCCTTCGTGAGGCGCACGAGAACCCCTCCACGCATCCTGACCTAATCGTTAGAGTCACTGGCTACTCCGCTTTCTTCGCCTCGCTGTCAAAGAGCTACAGGCAGCAGATAATAGACCGCTTCCTTTCCAAAAACGGCTGACCCTAAAAAAAGAGGAAGAACACCGCCGCGCCTGCGCATACTATCGTGCAGGCGACGGCGGCACCGATGAGAAAGCCGAATAAGAAATCCCTGAGCACAGAAAAAATGAAATCCATAAAGCACCCTCTTGGAGGATAAAAAATGATAAACGTTACTGTTTGGAATGAAAACTACCACGAAACGCACAACGAGCACGTGCGCTCGATTTTCCCGCGCGGCATTCACGGCTGTATAGCCGAAATACTCGCAGAAGAGCCGGATACCTTTAACGTCAGGACTGCGACGCTGGGGGACCCGGACCAGGGGCTTTCCGATGAAGTCCTAAACAATACCGACGTGCTCATTTGGTGGGGCCATCTGCTTCATGAGCATGTTTCAAACGAGATCGTGAGAAAAATCAGGCATCGCGTCTACAGGGAAGGCATGGGGTTTGTCGCGCTTCACTCGGCGCATATGTCAAAACCGTTTAGAAGCATTGTCGGCACCGACGGAAGCCTGCTGTGGGGCGACAACCAGCTTGAGATAGTCTGGAACGTGCTTCCCGCCCACCCAATAGCCGAAGGCATTCCGCAGTATTTCATGCTCGAGTCGGAAGAGATGTACGGCGAACCTTTCAACATTCCTCAGCCTGACGAGCTGGTGTTTATCTCTTGGTTCAAGCACGGTAATGTTTTTAGATCCGGCTGCTGCTATTATCGCGGCGTCGGTAAAGTGTTCTATTTCCAGCCAGGACATGAAACCGAACGCTCTTATTATGACCCGAACGTTCGCAGAATAATCAGAAATGCGGCGCGCTGGGCTGCCCCGCACAAGTTTATGCCCGGCCTGCCCGCGGAGACCGACTATGTAAGGCCCATTGTGTAACCCGCGTGATTTATAATTTGACTCTCAATAAAAACAAAAGGTAGACCGAAAAATACGGAAATTAAAATTGAGGTGAGCCTATGTTCTTCCCGGACTACTACAAACGGCTTGACACGCTGCATGTCAATTGCGAGCGTCCTCACGCGTATTTTATCCCGTATCATACCAAAGAGGCTGCTGCCCGCGATTCGTCGGAGGAGCTAGTCAACGCGCGCAGCTCGTCCGCATATTTCAAGTCGCTGTGCGGCGACTGGGACTTTAAGTTCTACGAATCGGTGCTCGATGTCGAAAATTTCACGTTGCCCGAATTCTCTAGGGATGGGATGAACAAAATCATAGTCCCGAGAAGCTGGCAAACCGACCTTGACAAAGGGTACGACGTACCCAACTACACGAACGTAAACTACCCGATCCCCTGCGATCCCCCGCATGTGCCGGACGACAACCCCTGCGGGCTTTACATACGCGATTTTACCATTCCCGCCGGCGTGCTTGACGAAAAGGACGTTTTTCTTGTATTTGAGGGCGTTGACTCCTGCTTTTATGTGTGGATAAACGACACTTTTGTGGGCTACAGCCAGGTCAGCCACATGACGAGCGAGTTTAACGTCACAAAAGTGCTCCGTTCCGGCAAAAACACGATAAAGGTATTGGTGCTCAAATGGTGCGACGGCACATACCTTGAGGACCAGGACATGTGGCGCGTGTCGGGCATATTCCGAGAAGTATACCTGCTCTACCGCGACCGCCAGCATGTACGCGACGTGTTCGTACGGCCCGAGCTTGACGGCGAGTATAAAAACGGCACCCTAAAAGTCGAGCTTGAAACGGTCGGCCGCCCAGAGGTCGAGTTTGAAATTGTCGCTCCCTGCGGGAAAGTTATCGGGCAGGGCAAGGTCACGCCCGACGAGTCCGGCTGCGCCGTTATATCTGGCGAGTTTGCCGACGTGCAGAAGTGGACCGACGAGACGCCAAATCTCTACAAGCTTTTCCTGCATAGCGGCAGCGAGTGGATAAAGATTAACTTCGGTTTTAGGAAAATTGAGGTCAAAAACAAGGTCGCATATATCAACGGTGTACCCGCGAAGCTCAAAGGCGTAAACCGCCACGACAGCCACCCGATCCTCGGCCACGCGACGCCGTACCAGCACATGCTGAACGACCTTTTAATCATTAAGGCTCACAACTGCAACTGCATCCGCACATCCCATTATCCGAACGACCCGCGCCTGACCGCTCTGTGCGACGTGCTGGGTATTTACATAATCGACGAGACCGACCTAGAAACGCACGGCATGTATGCGCTCGGCAACGTGTCGGCAATCTCCGACGACCCAGCGTGGGAGGCAAGCTACATTGACCGCGTCGAGCGCATGCTTGAGCGCGACAAGAACCACCCGTGCGTTATAATGTGGTCGCTCGGCAACGAGTCGGGCTATGGCCGCAACCATGTCGCGATGTCGAAGTTTATAAAGTCGCGCGACACCTCGAGGCTTGTGCACTATGAAGGCGGCCGAGTATATCAGTGGGACGAAAACTCGGTCCAGCACTCCGACGTGCTCGATATTGAAAGCCAGATGTACACCTCGCCTGCAGACTGCGAGCGGTACCTGAATAACGATAAGTACACGCTGCCGCTGTTCCTTTGCGAGTACTGCCACGCGATGGGCAACGGCCCGGGCGATTTGCGCGATTATTGGGAGATAATCGAGCGGGACGACAGGTTCTTCGGCGCCTGCGTCTGGGAGTACCTCGACCACTCGGTGGCTATTCGCCAGCCCGACGGCACATACCGCTTCACATACGGCGGCGATTTCGACGACCATCCCAACGACGGCAACTTCTGCGTAGACGGGCTTGTTTACCCCGACCGCCGCATCTCGCCGAGCATGCTCGAGCTCAAGCAGGCGATAAAGCCCTTCTATATTAACGCAAAAGACGCCGAGCATGGCGTGTTTGAGATATTCAACCGCCGTTATTTTACGACGCTTTGCGACTGCGAGCTGCGCTATACCGTCGAGCAAGACGGCAAACCGGTGCGCTCGGGCGTAATAGCAGAGCTTGACACCCCACCGCGCGGCACGACCGAGATTAAGATAGACCTTACCGGCATCGAGCTTTGCGGCTGCGTGACCGCGACGTTCACGCTGGTGTCTAAGTACGACAATCCTTGGGCGAAAGCTGGCCATGAGCTTGGCTTTGAGCAGATAATCATCTACGACGGCCCAGTTTGCTGCAAGGCAGCGGAGGCGCCTATTTACCTAGACCCGGTTGAGGCTGTGCAGGACGACCGCTTTATAACCGTCACCGTGGGCGAAACCACATACAAATTCGACCGCGGACGCGGGCGCATCGCAGCCATCGTGCACAACGGCCGCGAGCTTATTACCGAGCCCGCAAGGCTGACCGTATGGCGCGCGCCGACCGACAACGACCGCAACATCCAGAGGGAGTGGAGGCGCTGGGGCTTCCACAGGCTTACCGAAAAGTGCTATTCAATGGAGCTTGTCGAAAGCGATTCCGACCGCGCGGTCATAAAGTCGTCGATTTCGCTTGGCGGCTACACGATAAGGCCGGTAATCCGCGCCGAGGCGACCTATACGGTAACCCGCTGCGGATCGCTTGAGATAGAGTACAACGTCAAAGTTGACAAAGAGGCGCCGTTCTTGCCAAGGTTTGGGCTTGCGCTTGTCATGCCCGAGCTTACCGAGCGGCTGCGCTTCTTCGGGCTTGGACCCGGCGAGGCGTATGTAGACAAGAACCTAAACGCAAGGCTCGGCTTGCACGAGGTCAGCGTCACCGACAACTACGAGCACTACATCTTCCCGCAGGAGTCGGGCAGCCACGCCGGCACTCGCTGGGCTGAAGTGCTGAGCCTGACCGGCCACGGCTTGAGATTTGAGTCCGACATGCCGCTCACGGTCTCTGCACTGCATTACTCGGCTGAGCAGCTCGATGCGGCGAGAAATGACCGCGACCTTGTGCCCGACCGCGAGACTTATGTTTACATCGACTACAAGCAGAGCGGCATAGGCTCCAACTCCTGCGGCCCTGCGCTTGCCGAAAAATATAGGTTTAGCGAAAAAGAATTTTCTTACAAGCTCAAGATTACCCCCGTCCAAGAATGAAACCGATTAAGGTTTTGCCTGATATAACTGCCGAGGAAGAGTATTACGCCCGCGGCTACGCCGTAGTCGCGGGCACCGACGAGGCGGGGCGCGGGCCGCTTGCCGGGCGAGTCTATGCGGCGGCTTGCGTCCTGCCCCGGGGGGCAAAGCTGCCGGGGCTTTGCGACTCAAAAAAGCTCACTGCCCGCGCGCGAGAAAAGCTTTTTGACATTATCGTCGGCGTGGCAGTTACATACGGCATAGCGTATGCGACGGTCGAGGAGATTGACAGTCTAAACATTTTAAATGCCGCTCAGCTTGCGATGCGCCGTGCAGTGGAAATGCTCGACCCTTTGCCCGACGTCGTGCTTGTCGACGGCAACATCGCGCGTGATTTTAGAATGCTTGCTGTGCCGATAGTCGGTGGCGACGCAAGCTCGCTGTCTATCGCCGCGGCGTCGATACTAGCAAAGGTCGCGCGCGATAGGTATTGCCTTGAGCTTGACAAGCTTTACCCCGAGTACGGCTTTGCCGTGCATAAAGGTTACCCCACGAAAGCCCACTATGAAGCAATAGAAAAATACGGCCCTATACCGGGCGTGCACCGCAACTCGTTTAAGTTGTACAGATGAGCTCTACATACCAGACAGGAAAGCTAGGAGAAACCGTGGCGTGCGAGTACCTTGCCCGCCTCGGTTTTACAATTGTTTGCCGCAACTACAGGTTCAACGCCGGCGGACGCATAAAAGGCGAAATTGACATAATCGCCGAGGACGGCAAATACATTTTGTTCGTAGAGGTAAAACTGCGACGCTATGACCCGGCGCTACTCGCCCGGTTTGGACGCCCGTCGGCAGCGGTAACGTACTCAAAGCGTCAAAAAATTATTGCCGGCACCGAGTACTACTTGCGGGAGCATCCGACAAAGCTTCAGCCCCGAGTGGATGTTATTGAAATAACATATAAGGAACTGACGGGCGGCGAGTGGGCGTATGATATTAATCATATTAAGGGGGCTATAACGCGTTGAAATTGAGGCTGTTTGATTTGCACTGCGACACCGCGCTCGAAGCGTTTGACAAAAAGCTCGATATAAATAGCAACAGCCTGCTTCATATATCGCTCGACAAGTCGGGCGATTTTTCGGTTTACACGCAGGTTTTCGCAATCTTCAGCCGGCACCGACGCGACCCCGAGGAGCTGTGGAAAAATTTCTTCCTTGTAAGAAATTATATCGACTCGCAAATCCCGCCGCAGCGCCGCGAAACCGAGGAGGGGTTTGACCCGAACTTCGGTTGCGAGGAGGGCGAAAGCAGCGCGGTTCGCCCGGGCTTTTCTTACATACTCGCGATGGAAGGCGCCTCGCCGGTTAACGGTGAGCTTTCAAGGCTTGAGGAACTCTATAAAGCTGGTGTGCGCGTGCTGACGCTGGTATGGAAGGGTATTGAAGCCGCCGGCGGCGCGTATGACACAAAAGAGGGGCTGACCGAGTATGGGCGCGCGCTGGTCCGCCGCTGCCTTGAGCTGGGGATTGCGCCCGATGTCTCGCACGCGTCCGACCGCACTACTGCGGAGGTTATTGAGCTTTGCGCCGAGTACGGCTTTCCGGCACTAGCCTCGCACTCAAACAGCCGCTCGGTGTACACCGACAGCCCGCGCGGAATTACTGACGAAAACTACAAAAGCATAGTTGCAACCGGCGGGATAGTGGGCGTAAACCTAGTCGCGCCGCAGCTTGCCGGCTCAAAGTGCAAAATCGAGCACATTGCGGCGCATATCGAGCGGTTTTTAGAGCTTGGTGGCGAGGACTACGTTGGGCTAGGCTGTGATTTTGACGGCACGGCTGAGCTACCAGAGGGAATCCGCGGGATATGGGACCTGTATAAACTTGCCGATAAGCTGGGACAACTTAACTATCCCGATGAGCTTATCGATAAAGTGTTTTATGCAAACGGCAGAAAATATTTTGATCGCTTGTTAAAATAGCACCCTCATGTTATACTAAAATGAATTTTTGTTTGTTGGGATTGGGTGCTGTTATGAAGTATGTTAGCACGAGGGGCGGATGTGCGCCTGTAAGCTCGGCTGAAGCGATAAAGCTCGGGCTTGCTGGCGACGGAGGCTTGTTTGTGCCGGACGAGCTTCCGGAGCTTAGCGAGGAGCTGCTAAAGGAGCTTTGCGGCGTTACTTATTATAAGCGCGTCGCAAAGGTTCTTCATATGTTTTTGTGCGACAGCTACTCGTATGAGGAGCTTGAGGAGTGCTCTCGCGTTGCGTATACGGAGGTGAAATTCCCGGGCGGAGCCGCGCCGGTGGCAAAGCTAAATGATAGGCTCTACGTGCTTGAGCTTTGGCACGGGCCGACTGCGGCGTTCAAAGACATGGCGCTGCAGATTATGCCGCGCCTTCTATCGCTTGCACTGCAAAAGACCGGCGAAAGCTTAAAAGCGCTGATACTTGCCGCGACATCGGGCGATACGGGCAAGGCGGCGCTTGAGGGCTACAAAGATGTCCCCGGAACTAAAATCATGGTGTTTTACCCCGCCGGGGGCGTCAGCAGCATGCAGATGCTTCAGATGGCGACGCAAGAGGGCGAAAACGTCTTCGTGCAAGCAGTAAAAGGCAACTTCGACGACACTCAAGCAGGCGTAAAACGCATCTTTTCAAGTGAAAAAATAAAAAGCGATCTTGCGGGGCGCGGCTATATGATCACAAGCGCCAACTCTATAAACTGGGGCCGACTTGCGCCGCAAATCGCCTATTATATTTCGGCATACTGCGACCTTGTGGCAACCGGTGACGTTAAGCTCGGCGAGGAAATATACGTTACGGTGCCGACCGGAAACTTCGGCAACATTCTTGCGGCATATATCGCAAAACGCATGGGGTTACCGATAAGAAGGCTTATCTGCGCCTCAAATAGCAACCGTGTGCTCGCTGATTTCTTTGAGTCCGGCGTGTATGACAAAAACCGCGAGTTTTTCCTTACTATCTCGCCATCGATGGATATTCTTGTTTCAAGCAACCTCGAGCGCCTTTTGTGGTTTGTCACTGGTCCTGAGGATACGGCGGGCTATATGAAGAGCCTCGCCGAAACAGGCAAGTATCAAATCACGCCCGAGCTGCACTACGAGCTTTGCCGCGATTTTATCGGGCTTTGGTGCCCCGAGGACGAGACTCGCGCCGAGATAAAGTCGGTTTGGGAGCGGTATAGGTACCTTTGCGATACTCATACGGCGGTAGGGCTTTATTGCGCCGAAAATTATCTTGAGGGCGACGGCAGGGGAGCAAGCGGCAGGAAGATGCTTGCCGTATCGACTGCGAGCGCGTATAAGTTTGCATCAGACGTTTATTTTGCGCTCACGGGCGTGACCGCGGAGGGCGCGGAAGCGATTGAAAAGCTTTCGGAATATACAAAAACGCCGGTCCCCGCGCCGTTGTGCGGGCTTGAGCAAAGAAAAATCCGCTTCGATCCGCAAGCTGCGATCGAAGCGGACGGTATGGACGGCGCGGTATTGGCTTTCGCCGTATAGATGTACCGCCGGGGGATACGCTCCGGCGGAGCTTATGCTACGCCGTAATGGTGGCTACATCTGCTTTGGCTTGAATGTGGCGCAAACGGTGTCGGCGCACATCGTGGCGTACGACGGGCCGATCGCCACACGTTCGGCAGTGCAGTAATTGTCGCCGTCGTGATAAGCGCAGTTTACAACGTCACAGGAAATACCGCGAATATGCTTCGGCGGCCTTCTGTCGGTACGTTGAACGGTCGAATCGTAAAATTCATCGAAAATACCCATTAGCCGTTACCTCTTTCTTGAGCTTGAATTACATCATTACGGCGCTTGCGTTATTATTTTGCGCTGCGAGGTCAAAAAATATGCGGGTGTATAACCACAGCCGCGGCGTTACAATATAATCAAAAAGGAAAATTACGGCGAAAGGGGAAATAATTTTAGTGGCAATATTTGCGCTGGCTGACACGCACCTTTCGCTGTCGGTCGACAAGCCGATGGATGTCTTCGGCAGTCGCTGGGCGGGCTATATGGCAAAGCTCGACAAAGCGTGGCGCGAGCTTGTAAATGAAAGCGACACCGTCATAATCCCCGGCGACATCTCATGGGCGATGACTTTGAAAGAGGCAAAGGAAGACCTGCTATACCTCGAATCGCTGCCGGGCAAAAAAATTATCTCAAAAGGGAACCACGACTACTGGTGGGATACCGTTAAAAAAATTACGGAGTTTTTTGCGGAGCACGGCATAAAAACCATACAGCTGCTGCATAACAACGCCTATATAGTCGAAAATATGCTGGTAACGGGCACGCGAGGCTGGTATCCCGAAGGCAAAAACGCGCCGGCGGACTCCGATTTTCAGCTTGTCGCAAACCGAGAGGTGGGCAGGCTGACGCTAAGCCTTGAAGCCGGCGAAAAGCTAATGTCTGAACTTCCTGCAGGCGAGGCTGAAAAAATTATTAAGTGCTCGTTTATACATTTCCCGCCGGTTTACCGCGATTATGTGTTCAGGGAGATAGTAGACGTTTTGCACCGCTATAAAATCGCGCGCTGTTATTTTGGGCACATCCACGGCGTGTACGACATCCCGCCGGTGCGTGTCTTTGAAGGCATCGAGTTTATCCCCGTCGCCGCAGATTATCTTGACTTTGTACCACTGCGCATAAACTGAGAATACGGAAATAGTATAATAACTTATTGTTTACCGTTTTGTAATTGACATTCAATATAATGTCGGCTAGAATATAATGATACTACCGGAAAAATAAGATAAAAAACGATTAAGAACCGACCCAAGGAGTAAAAAAGAAAATGAGTCTGAGGAATACGACCACGCCGGAGAAGAACGTGGTTGAGCTTGAGATTTCGGTTGACCGCGAGACATTCAAAGCCGCGGTTGACGAGGCATTTAAGAAGAGAGCGCCGAAGATATCGGTTCCGGGTTTCCGACGCGGCAAGGCGCCGCGCGGCTTGATCGAAAAGATGTACGGCAAGGGCGTGTTCTATGAGGACGCACTTGAAGTTGTCGTACCCGCTGCTTTCAGGGAGGCGCTGGCCGAGTCGGGCGCAAAGCCTGTCAGCCGTCCCGAGTATAATATAACCGAAGTCGGCGAAGACGGCGTAGTGTTTACCGCAAAGTTTTATGTTAAGCCTGAGGTAACGATTTCGCAGTATAAAGGTCTGGAGGTCGAAAGGCTCATCGTGCCGGTCACCGATGAGATGGTAGACAGCGAGATAAACCGAGTGCGTGTCCGCAACGGCCGCGAGATTGAAGTGACCGACCGCCCCGCCGCCGAAGGCGACATTGTCGACATTGACTATAGCGGTAAAATTAAGGGCGAGGACAAACCTTTTGAGGGCGGTACCGCCGAGCATTATAGGCTGAAGCTCGGGTCCGGCGCTTTTATCCCCGGTTTCGAGCCGCAGATAGTCGGACACAAAGCGGGCGACGAGTTTGAGATAGAAGTCACCTTCCCCGAGGATTACCATGCGAAAGAACTTGCCGGCAAGCCTGCGATTTTCAGCGTGAAGGTCAACTCCGTCAAATTTGTTGAGCTTCCCGAGCTTGACGACGAGTTTGCAAAGGATGTTTCGGAATTCGACACGTTTGCTGAATATAAGGCGGACGTCCGGGCAAAAATCGAGAAAGCGCATGAGAATGCAGCCGAAATGGGCGTCAGCGAAAAGCTGGCTGATAAGCTCGTAGCAAACCTGGAGGCTGACATCCCCGTTTGCATGATCGACGACGAGGTAGAAGACATGTTGCGCCAGTATGACAACCGTCTTCGCATGCAGGGGCTTTCGCTTGACGTCTACCTGAAGTATACGGACAACACGCTTGAAAAACTGCGCGAGGAGTTCCGCCCGCGCGCGGAGCGCCAGGTAAAACTCCGCCTTGCGCTTGAAAAGATTGCGGAGCTTGAGAATATCACCGTCAGCGGAGAGGAAATTGAGAAAGAATACGACGATATCGCCAAATCTTACGGCATTGAAGATGTCGAGCAGGTCAAAAATAGCATCGACCGCGAGATGATCGAGCAAGACTTGAAGCTCCGCGCCGCTATGAAGCTCGTCCGTGATAACGCTGTCGTAACCGATAAGATAGACGAGCTGTCAAACCACAGCCATGACCACGACCATGACCACGATCACGACCACGATCACGACCACGATCATGATCACGACCATGACCACCACCATGAGCATGGCGACGGCAGCGAGGGCACAAAAGGCGACTAACCGGCACGGGGATTTAGCCTTGTAGGCAAAATTTTAGCTTTTTTGCTGCAATTTGCATAAAGCAGGCGGTTTGGTTATATCATAACGAAAGAGAGGTAAGAGATATGCCACTTGTCCCAACCGTAATAGAAACCACAAACCGTGGCGAGCGCGCGTATGATATATACTCGCGACTGCTCAACGACCGGATTGTGTTTCTTGCCGACGAGATAAACGATTATACCGCCTCGCTGGTGGTGGCGCAGCTTCTATTTCTCGAGCAGCAAGACCCCGACAAGGATATCTCGCTTTATATAAACAGCCCCGGTGGTTCGGTAACCGCAGGGCTTGCGATATTTGACACTATGAACTATATAAAGTGCGACGTTTCGACTATATGCGTCGGCATGGCGGCGAGCATGGGCGCGTTCCTGCTTGCAGCCGGCGCAAAGGGCAAACGCTTCGCGCTGCCCAACAGCGAGATACTCATCCATCAGCCTCTTGGCGGCACGAGGGGCCAGGCATCGGATATAAAGATTCACGCGGACCATATTATAAGGACGCGCGACAAGCTAAACAAAATCCTTGCCAAAAACACCGGCAAGCCGATCGAGATTATAGAACGCGACACCGACCGCGACTACTTCATGACCGCGGAAGAGGCGCTCGAGTACGGAATTATTGATAAAGTTATAGAAAAGAGAGTATAGCGACATGCCGACAACCAATCGCGGAGGAACACGTGGGTCGGGAGGGTCCGGACAGCTGCAGTGCGATTTTTGCGGTCGCAACGAATCGCAGGTAACTTTCCTGATCCCCTCGATTACCGGCCTTTATATATGCAACAATTGCCTTGACGCCTGCAACCAAATAGTAAGCGAACACACCCAATGGAGCAGCCGCACGGACAAAAAGCTGGGGCTGACGCTTGAGACGCTGCCTAAACCGGCGGAGCTGAAAGCCATCCTCGACGAGTATGTCATCGGGCAGGATGCTGCAAAAAAGGCGCTTTCGGTGGCGGTGTACAATCACTATAAGAGAATTTTGCAGCTCCCACCGCCCACGTATTCGTCGCGCGGGTCAAAGCAGCAGAAGAAGTCATCCGACACCGTTGAGATACAAAAGAGCAACGTGCTTTTGATTGGCCCGACCGGGGTAGGCAAAACTTATCTCGCGCAGACGCTTGCGAAGACGCTTAAAGTGCCTTTCGCAATCGCCGACGCGACCACGCTTACCGAAGCAGGCTATGTGGGCGAAGACGTTGAAAATATACTCCTGCGCCTGATTCAGGCCGCGGACTACGATATCGAGCTTGCCGAGCGCGGGATAATATATATCGACGAGATCGACAAGATTTCGCGCAAGAGCGAGAACCGCTCTATAACCCGCGACGTTTCGGGCGAGGGCGTTCAGCAAGCGCTGCTCAAGATACTTGAAGGCACAATATCCAATGTGCCGCCGCAGGGCGGGCGCAAGCACCCGAACCAGGAGTTTATCCAGATCAACACCGAAAATATACTATTCATATGCGGCGGAGCGTTTGACGGGCTTGAGGATATAATCGCCAAGCGCAAAGGCACCTCGCAAATCGGCTTTACAAGCGACATAAAGAGCAAAGAGGAGCTTCGTAAGCAGAATCTGTTGCGCGAGGTCGCCCCGCACGACCTCATCAAGTACGGGATTATTCCCGAGCTTGTGGGCAGGCTGCCAGTAGTCGTAGCGCTCGACAGCCTAGACCGAGCCGCGCTGATAAATATTCTGACGGAGCCGAAAAACTCGCTTGTCAAGCAGTACAAAAAGCTGTTTTCGATGGACAATGTCGAGCTCGAGTTCACGCATGAGGCGCTTGAGAAGATTGCCGACCTTGCAATCCAGCGCAACACCGGCGCGCGCGGCTTGCGTGCGATAATGGAAAATGTGATGCTCGACATAATGTACGACGTACCGTCGCGCCCTGACGTGGAGCGCGTAATAATCACGCCGGGCGTTATCGATAAAACCGAGCCGCCGCAGCTTATTCTGCGCGCCAGCGAGGAAGCGGTGTGAGATCGTGATGGCAAAAAATAAGCGGCATGCCGATGAGGCATGCCGCTGTTTTGTTTTTATGAGATAAATCTTTCTATGTTTTTTCTTAGCCTGCGGAATGGCGCGACGATATTATAATAATCGCAAAAGCCTCTATTTCGCCGTCTGTAAAATGGCAATAACTGTTTATAAGCAGAGTTATAAAAAAATTGTAATGAGGTAACTTATACCAATATAAGTATTATCTCTGCCAATATTTGCGGTCGAGGGAGCGGAGCTGAACAGCCTCGGCTATATGATGGGCTTTAATATTCTCCGATTCCTCAAGGTCGGCGATAGTGCGCGCCACACGTAATATGCGGTCATATCCGCGCGCGGAGAGGCCCATATTTTCAAAAGCTGCGCGCATAATCGCCGTCGCCTCGTCGTCGAGCGTGCAATACTTGCGCAGATCAGCCGGAGAAAGCTCGGCGTTACAGCGGAGCTTTTTCCCGTCGCGGAGAAAACGCTTGAGAGCGAACGCGCGAGCTTTGTTTACATCGGTGCGCATATCAGCCGACGAGCGGGACGGCGCAAGCTTTGATAGCTCGTCGAACGAGAGCGGGGACACCTCAATTTGTATGTCGATCCGGTCGAGAAGCGGCCCGCTGACTTTGGAAAGATACGCCCGTATATCCGCCGGCTTGCAGGTGCAGTTTTTGCTCGGGTGCCCGAAGTAGCCGCACCGGCAGGGGTTCATTGCGCAAACGAGCATAAAATTGCATGGGAATGTGTACCGACCACTCGCGCGCGTGATTGTGATATGTCTGTCCTCAAGCGGCTGGCGCAAAACTTCGGCTACGGTTTTAATATATTCCGGCAGCTCGTCAAGGAACAAAACCCCGTTATGCGCTAGAGAAACCTCACCGGGCAACGGTACGGAGCCGCCGCCCGCAAGAGATACCGGCGACATCGTGTGGTGCGGCGATCGGAACGGGCGATGGGTAATGAGCGCTACATTTTCGGGCAAAAGCCCGGCTACGGAGTGGATTTTCGTCGTTTCTATCGCTTCTTCGAGCGTAAAATCGGGCAAAATCGAGGGGATTCGCTTGGCTAGCATGCTTTTGCCGGTGCCCGGCGGTCCTATCATAAGCACATTATGACCGCCCGCAGCCGCGATGAGCAACGCGCGTTTGGCAAATTCCTGTCCTTTTACATCGGCGAAATCGAGCTGAGAGCACGCCGCGCCGGGGTCAAAAGAGCTTTCGTCAAACTTCGCTGCCGTAATAGGCTTCTCGCCGCGCAGATGGCTTACAAGCGCCGCAACGTCCGGGACCGGATAGACGGTGATGCCCTGGACAACCGACGCTTCCGCCGCATTGCGCGCGGGCACAAAGACTTCGGATAGCCCTGCCGCCCGCGCCGCGTCGCACATGCTCAAAACCCCCCGTACCGGCCGTACCTCGCCCGAAAGTGAAAGCTCGCCGATAAAGCATTTCCCTTCGAGCGTATCCGGCAGCATGCCGGAGCAGGAGAGCACGCAAGCAAGAAGCGCAAGGTCATATGCCGAGCCCTGCTTCTTTTTGTCTGCGGGCGCAAGGTTTATGGTAATTTCGGCGTCGGGGAACTCAAAGCCGCTGTTGCAAATCGCCGCCCTAATCCGTTCTTTCGCTTCTTTGACCGCCGCGTCGGGCAGGCCGACAATCTCAAACGCGGCGAGCCGGGGTTCCATATTGCATTCGACGGTGACTATGTAGCCGTCTACCCCTTCAAGCCCTGCGGAATAAACAGATGCAAGCATTACGGCTATGATTTCGCAAAAACCGCGGCAACTAGCCGCGGCCTTTTTTAGCGATACCTTTCTTTATAGTGTATTTAGGATATTATCCGTTTTCGTTTTTGTGGAAGTGGCTGTAAATGCGCTCGGCGTCGGCTTGCGAGATAAGCTTTACTTTAGCCAAGCTTTCAACGTCTGCGGCACGCACAGCCGCGATTGAACCGAACGCCGTTATAAGAGCCTTTGCTTTTGCCGGGCCGATGCCCGGTATGTCTTCAAGCGATGAGCGCTTAAGTAGGCGCGACTTCGACTGCTTCATGCGTGTGACCGTATAGCGGTGCACTTCTTCCTGCAGCTTATAAATGAACGTGAAGACCGCATGCTCGCGCGCTATCGATATCTCCTCGCTTTCGGTGGTAAGCGCGCGCGTCTTATGGTACTCGTCTTTGACCATGCCGAAGACCGGGATGTCGTATCCCAGCTCGGCGAGAAGGCCCTTTATAGTTGAAACATGGCCTTTACCGCCGTCAAGAAGTATAAGGTCCGGCAGCTCACCTGTGTTATGCTCTAGCCGCCTGCGCACAGCCTCCGCCATTGCGGCGTAATCGTCAGGCGCACCTGTGACCGATTGGATTTTATACGTGCGGTACTCGCTCTTTTTGAATTTAACGCCCTCGGTGACGACCATGCCTGCCGTCATGCTTTCCGAGCCGTAATTAGAAATATCGAACGCCTCAATGCGCTCCGGTACGACCTCGAGCCCTAGCAGCGAGGCAAGCTTTACAAGCGTGCGGTTGTCGCGCTCAGCCTCGGCGATATACGCTTCGGCGCGCTGTTTTGCGTTGTCATAGACCATATCGCAAAGCGCGCGCGCGTCACCGCGCTCGGGGAAGCGCAGTCGGACCTTGTACCCCGCGCGCTCGGAGCAAAACTCGGCGAAAACGCTCTCGTTTTCCTCGCCCAGCCTAAAACCGAATAGTATTTCGCGCGGTATATACTCGCGCTTTTGGTATAGGTCGGACAAAAACGCGGTAATAGTGTCGCCGTCGCAAAGCTGGTCGGGCGGGAAACAGAAACTGTCGCTGTCGACAACGCTGCCGTTGCGGATATAGAAAATCGTGATGCACGAGCAAAGCTCTGAAGTGTAAAGCGCAATGACATCCTGCTCCACGTCGGGGGCGCCAACCACTTTTTGCTTTTGCCAAACTCTTTCGAGCGTCGCAATGCGGTCGCGGTACACAGCCGCGGCTTCAAACCGTAGCTCTTCGGCGGCGTTTTCCATCTGCTTTGTAAGCGATTTTTTGACCTCATCGAACGAGCCGCGCAAAAACGCCATTATATCGGAAAACCGTTTCCTGTATTCTTCGGGCGATACTTTGCCCATGCAGACCGCGTCGCACCTGCCGAGCTGGTAGTTGAGGCACGGCCGTCCTTTGCCGATATCGCGCGGGAACACGCGCTTGCAGGTCGGTATGCGGAAAGTCTTTTGCAGCGTGTCGGCAAGCTCAAACGCTGCACCGTAGCTTGAGTATGGCCCGAAATACTTGGCGTCGTCAGCCGCCCGCCTTCTAACAATTTGTATCCGGGGGTATTCCTCCGAAAGCGTGATTTTTATATAAGGGTAGTTTTTGTCGTCCTTAAGCTTGATGTTGTATTTAGGTTTGTGCAGCTTTATAAGCTGGTTTTCGAGCGTGAGCGCTTCCATGTGGTTGTCGGTGAGCATATAGTCGAAATCCCACACCGACGCGACCATTTTAGCGGTTTTTATATCATGGGAAGCGTGCTCGTGGAAATACTGGGAAACCCGCTGCCGCAATGCTTTTGATTTGCCGACATATATAACCTTTCCGTTCTTGTCGCGCATTAGGTAAACGCCGGGTGTAGCCGGTAAAGCCGCGGCTTTCTCGCGGAGATGCTCGATATTGGGGGAAAAGTTTCTCATCAAACCCTAGCCACAAAAATTATTAAAATAAAAACAAAGCAGACAAGTCCACACCGGGTTTATGTCTGCTGCATACAAACGATATAAATTGTACCCTCATGCTCAAAGGGAGGAAAGCTTTCCCGCACATTAGCCGGACTGGGCATGCCGATTCCGCCGGTTTAGTCGTTAAGCCCGTTATTTATAAGGTCGCAAAGCCCGTCGAGAGCCTCTACCTCGTCAACCCCGTCGGCAATAAGCGTGATGGTTGTGCCCTTGACAATCCCAAGCGAAAGCACGCCGAGAAGGCTTTTCGCGTTTACGCGGCGGTCGTCTTTTTCAATCCAGATAGAGCTTTTATATGAGTTTGCTTTTTGGATAAAAAACGTGGCGGGACGCGCATGAAGTCCGACGCTGTTTTGGATGGTTACATTCCTAGATATCATCGGGTAATCGCTCCATTCCCTGTATATTCTACGCGGACGTATCTATACTATTACAATTTTATTATAACAAACGGGCATATTAAAATCAAGAGGGATTTTGACAAATATTAAATAAATTTAAATATTGGCTAAGAGTTGCCTGCCGGCGTAACATTCAAATTTGTCACGAGTATATTTACGGTAATGTTTTTGGTGCTAACGAGCATTTCCTTGCCCGCCGCAATATATGTGTTGTTGTTCAGCATAAATCCGTCTTCGGTCATCGTGCCCGAGCCGATTATAGTGCCGCGGACGTCGTAGCGCCGCTCGTCGTATGTCAGCTCAAGGACGCCTTCGGAGTTTTCAAAATAATATTCGGCTTTGCTTATATCAACGGTGCTGATCTTGCCGAGGTATGTGCCGCCGGAATAGATGTCGTCGCCAACCACAAGCGCCTGCGCTGAGTATTCGGATATGTTGTGAATATAAAAGGAAATCTCGACGGTATCTTTGGGTGAGCCGACGCTCAGCTTTTCGATGAGGTTATATCTTAACGCCACCCCTGCAATGCAGGCCATAATCGCGGCGATGATAAAAAAGTCGACGGCATTAAAGCGCTTTTTCGCTGCCGCTGAGTTTGCGCCGTTCATTATGCGGTTACCTCCTTGATTGAGATGCAGTAGCCGGAGCCGGTGAAGTTCGGCACCCTGATGCTGACATAGGACCCAACGCTGAGTTTGTACACACCGTTAATCATATAATTTCCCGAGCTTAGGTCAGCCGGAGCTTTTATAGTGACCGTTATGTTTACAAACCCGGGATACTCGCTGTAGACAAGCGTGCCCTGCTGGCGGTTGACGCCGGTGTAGATGGCGTTTGCGTATTTTACGTCCGTAACCTCGCCTATGGTGTAAAGCTTTGACGCGTCGATGACCTTGTCGCCGATGTTGATTTTGCCCTTGAGCTCTTCGCGCACCATGCGCAGCTCAATTTTGTACTCGACGTCGGTATATGACTTTTGGTCGATGTTTTCGGGGTTGTGGAAGAACAAAATATAGACGAGCAGCGCAGATGCTGCAAGGATTATAAGCAGAAAGAGCGCGTCGATAAAGTTGAAACGCAAAGCTCTGCGTGGCGCGGCTTCTCTTTTCATATGGCTATTTCCTCTCCGGGTTTTGCAGTATTTGTATTAGTAAGAGGAGTCTTGTTGCAAAAGGTAAGTTTTCTCGGCTGACGACAGCCTTGCTAGCGCGCTGGTTAGCCCGACAAGCAGCCAGAACATCGCGTATATGCGGTAGTTATACCATACGTAATCGGTCATGCCTTGGGCGAGGAATGCGAGCACGCCGCAAAGCCCGGCAACAGCGTAAAGGAACCGTGACCTGTTGCCGTTTTCCTCGCCGGGAAAGCTCGAGAGCGCTCCCCGCGCAAAGTTTATCATCGCAATTACAAAAGCGAGCAGTCCGAAAATCCCAAGCTCGATAACCATTTGCAGATACAGGTTATGGCTATGTGGCGCCGCCTCTATGCCACCGAGCGAGTACTGGGGATAGACTGCCGCGAATACCCCCATGCCGGTGCCAAGGCCCGAAAAGAAGACGTCGCGCGCCATATTTAGCGAGCCCATCCATATGTGCACGCGGTATGCGGTTGAGGTGTCGGCGAGGTTGCCGATGCTCGTAAAGCGCGTGACGACGGTTTGAGGCAATACAAGCGGCAAAAAGGGCACAAGCAGTACCCCAAAGCAGAGCGCGGAAAGCGTTTTGCGGTTGTATATGAGGAAGTAGAAAACCAGCGCAATAAGGATGCCCAGCCAAGCCCCGCGCGACCATGTGTAAACAAGGCAAAGCACCGAAGCTAGAGTAGCGATAAGCGCCGCGAGCCGGGCGGAGGGCTTTTTCGCCGTGAGAAACGCCGTGAGCGCGAAGGGGAGAGTCATAATCAGATACTCGGCGAGCACGTTGGGGTTAGCGAATGTCGAGACGACCCGCCCCTCTATGTCCTCGAACATCTCGGTGTCAAGCCAAGTGAGCGAAAGCTGGCCGAAGAAATTCTCATATATGCCTATCGCGGCTACGGCAAATGCCGAAAGAGTCAGGACGAATATGCAGCGGCTCGCCCACTCCGGCGTGCGTATAAGCTGGGAGACCAAAAAATAGCCGAAAATGAAGCACACATATAGCAGCCCGGGCTTTATGCTTATCGCGCGGTTGATCGAAAACAGCGCGCAGGAGAGCGTTAAAAGCATAAAGACCGCGATGTTGACGTCGAGCAGCTCAATGCGCAAAACGCGCTTGCCGCGGATATATTTAAGGAAGAAGCAGCCGGCAGTGGCTACTGTCAGCCCCGCAACATACATAGTTGGTAAAAACGGCAAAAGGCCCAAAAGCAAAAGCACGCCGATCTCCGGCATCGAAAGGAGCATATAAGCCGCTACGAGGCCTGCTATTGATAAAAGCAAAATTAACGGAGAGACGAAATAGGTCGCAAGCCCAAATATCATGCCGGAGACGAACGCCACCGTGTTTTTGCCAACGGGCGGCGAGCCGTCGTATATGGCTTCGCGGCGAAAGCCAAGAAAATCGATAAAGATCAGCGAGCCAAGCCGGCTTTGCGTTATAGCCTCGCCTAGCGGCTGGCTTGAAAACATCAGAGGTAGCGCGACAAGTGCGCAAACAATCCCTACGAGAAGGCTTATAGGATCGGCGTCGGGCCGGCCGAACGCGAACCTCGTCACGATATACACAATTGAAGTGTACATGCCAGCCGAGAAAAAGCCGATGCCGTATACTTGCAGGGATATATTAAGAAAATACCTAACAAGCCTTTTTATAGAGCGTAATACAAAGCTTTGCTCGCACGAGCCGCCGATAATACGCAAGAGCGGAATTACAATTTTGCGCCGCAGCCCGAGTTTTTCCTCGAGCAGCGCAAGCAGGCTCCGTGACGGAAGGGAGCCGTCATATCCTGTCAAAAACCCGCCGATAAAGCTGCGCATTGCCGCGGCGTATATAGCTTGCGAAAACCTGTCAAGCGCGGAGAGTATCGCGCTTTCCCTTATCGCTCCATGCAGTCGCTTTTGACGCATCGCTTATTTCTCCCGTTTTTCCCCAGCCCTAGCGCTGCGAAAAGCCAAAAGCGGCGCATAGCCGGAGATCCATAGCATTAAAGCATACAAAACAGCGGCGGGCAAAAACACTGCCGCGCAAACTAAAATATTTGGTATTAGCCCTCTTTCATACGGCGAGCCGGGCATAAAGGCGTACGTCGCAGCCATGACGCCCGCCGATATAAGGGAGCACGCCGCGCCTTTTAAAAGCTCGGCAAAAAAGCCGCGGCTAAAAAGCCCGGGTATCTTTTTCGCCGCAAACGCTAATAGCACTGCGGCCGACACATATTGACCGACCGCGCCCGATAGCGCGACGCCGCCAAGCCCAAATCGAAAAATGCTCACCATAATAGCGCAGGATATGACATTCCCCGCTATCCCAGCAGCTGCGGCGCCGGCGGCTACCGCAGGATCGGCGCGCGAGTAAAAAACGCGGGATAGCATCTCGTTTGCCGCAAATGCGGGCACGGCGAAAAGCAGCATCCGCAGTGCCGCCGACACGCTTTCAGCATCCGAGGCATCAAAGGCGCCGCGCAAAAGCAGAGCCGCTACCCCCTCGCGCGCGAGGATAAAAGCGCCGAAAACAAACGGCAAAATCAGCGCCCAAAGCGCGAGCATCCCAGACGATACCGACTCGCCAAAGCCAATGCTGTCGCCTTCGGCCGAACGGCGTGACAGTTTAGGGAATACGTACTGGCAGAGGCTGTATACAAGCGTGCCTGCAATGATAATGTAGATATTCCATGCATAATCAAACGCCGAAACATCGCCGCTGGAGCCTGTCAGCGAAGCGAAAAATGTAGCGACGAGGTTCCCAGCGGGGAGCAGCCACGAGCCGGCCATAACCGACGGCATCATCGCGAGCGCACGCCTAAACGCCGCGTTTTTAAAGTCGAGCGACAGCTCGTATTTTGAGCCTGAGGCGGCGAGCGGGACAGCAAGGGTTAAAAGCTGTGCGAGCCATGCGATAAGGTACGCAACCGCTAGCCCGTATATTCCCCACTCGCCGAGCCTGCCGTTGACGAAAATGAAATATAAGATAATAATCAGGTTCGACAGCAGGCTCATCGCGGCGGGCAAAAGGAACCTGCCTTTTGACTGCATGACGCCAACCAGCGTGTAAGCCGCGCCGATGAAGACAATCGACGGGAAGCTCACGCGCAAAAGCGCCGCTGCAAGCCAGCCAGCCGAGGCAGTTAGCCCCGGCGTAAACGCCGCAACAATCTGACGAGCAAATATTATGCCTAAAAGCGCTAGCGTGCCGGTGAAAAGCAGGATGAAGTTTAAAAATACCCTCGCGAACTCGGAGCGCTCGTCTGCATGGCACTCGTCAAACGAGCTGTAGACGGGCACAAAGCAGCCCACAATTGCGGCTGAAAAGAGGATATCAAAAATGCTGTTCGTTATACGGTACGCGGCGGTGAAAGCGTTTGCGGCTTCGGTGGTACCATATGCGTTTGCCATAAACACGCTGCGCAGCATGCCGAGCAGCTTTGATAGCACCGTTGCCGCCATCATAGCCGCGACGGTTAGCGCGCCTTGGCGCGCTCCGCCTTTATCAGTATGGTTTGGCATAATATCAAGTTAAACAGGTAAGATGTCCCCGAGAGGCCGTCATAATATTAGATCGGGGCGCTTTCTTTTTGTGCGCTCGATGGCGCTTTTACGGCGGAAACGTGCGATTGCGGCATGGTCGCCGCTCAGCAGCACCTCGGGCACCGCGCGCCCTCTGAATACCGGCGGGCGGGTATACTGCGCATACTCGAGCAGGCCCGCCGAGTGGCTTTCAAGCTCATAGCATTCTTCAGCCGAAAGCACGCCCGGCACGTTTCGCGCGACCGCGTCGACGAGTATGCAGGCGGGCAGCTCGCCGCCGGTCACCACATAGTCGCCTATCGAGATTTCTTCGTCGACAAATTCCTCAATAACGCGCTCGTCGACGCCTTCATAGTGACCGCAGAGGATAATAAGCGCGTCGTATCCCGCGAGCCTCTTTGCGGTTTTTTGATTTAAGAGCGCCCCCTGCGGCGACATATAAACCGTGCGTACCGAGATGCCGCTTGGCAGCGAAGCCATAATAGCGTCATAGCAAGCGGCGATTGGGGGAGCTGCCATAAGCATCCCTTTGCCGCCGCCGTACGGCGTGTCGTCGACGCGCCGGTGCTTGTCCGTGCTGTAGTCGCGGATATTGTGCGTTTGCACGCTTATAACGCCTGCAGCTTGCGCACGGCCGATAATCGAGACCGACAGCACGTAATCGACAAGCTCGGGGAAAAGCGTCATTATTTCAAAGCGCATCGCTAATCGAGCAGTCCCTCTATCGGCTTTATAAAAATGCCTTCGTCTAGGTCGACCCGCTTTACAAATTCTTTGACAACCGGGACAAGTGAGACCCCGCGCCCGGTATCGATTTCATAAAGCTGGGAGGCAACGCCTTCTTGGACTCCGACAAGCGTGCCGAGCCGCACACCGGTGTCTGCATCGAAAACGCCAAGCCCGATAAGGTCGTCGATGAAATGAGCGCCTTCGGGGAGCGGGATGTCGTCACGGTCGGCGTATACGACCGTTTCCTTGAGTTTTACGGCATCTTCAAGCGTGTCTATGCCTTCTAGTTTTGCGATTACAAACCGCCCTTTGAAAACAGAGGCGGAGAGCACTTTGCGGGGCACATAGTCGTCGCCTTGTTTAAAGTAGAGGTTTTCAAGCCCTGCGAGCACCTCGGGTGAGTCGCACCAGTGCTCGAGCTTTACCTTGCCGGCAACGCCGTGGGTATTTATGATTTTTCCTGCCTCTAAATATTTTTTCATAGCCTATATATTCTACCACCAGACGCGAAAACAGTTATTAATTGCTTGTAAACATTTCGCTTTGTTGCTATAATTTCCTTAAATTTTGTCTTAAAATCTTAACTTTATGTAAATATTGTTTGCCAAGCTTCTTATTATCTATTTACAAATATCGTTATTTCATGTATAATGCCTTTATGATAATTTGCAAAAACGCCGGAGTAGACCACACCCAGAAGGAAAGGAAACCGAGACGATGGACAATCCCGTATACCCCATTTACACAAGGATCAAGGAGAACATTAGCCGAGTCATCGTCGGCAAGGACGAAGTCATTGACCTTTTGCTGATAGCGCTTTTCTGCCGCGGCCATGTGCTTATCGAAGACGTGCCGGGCACGGGCAAGACAATGCTCGTAAAGTCGCTTGCGGCATCAATCGACTGCGTGGCAAAGAGGATACAGTTCACTCCGGACCTGCTCCCTTCCGACATCACGGGTATTAACTATTTTAACATGAAAAAATCCGAGTTCGAGTTCATCCCTGGCCCAGTGTTTGCCAATATAGTGCTGGCAGACGAGATTAACCGCGCGACTCCGAAAACCCAAGCGGGACTGCTCGAGTGCATGGAAGAAAACCAGGCGACGATCGACGGCGTGACATATAACCTTGCCAGCCCGTTTATGGTTGTCGCTACTCAGAACCCGATCGAAAGCATGGGCGTGTTCCCCCTGCCCGAGGCGCAGCTCGACCGTTTCCTTATAAAAACCTCTATGCAGTATCCGAGCCACGAAGAGGGTGTCGACATACTCGACCGCTTTAACAGCGAAAACCCGCTTGTCGAGCTTCAGCCGGTCGCTAGTAAAGAAGACATAATAATGTGCCAGGAACAGGTAAACAAAGTATACGTACACAGGGACCTGATGGATTATATCGTGCGCATCTGCGAAGCTACGCGCACTTATGAAAACGTGGCGCTGGGCGTCAGCCCGCGCGGGGCGCTCTCGCTGCTTCGCGTGGCAAAGGGGTTTGCCGCAATATCGAACCGCGATTTTCTAATCCCCGACGACATCAAGCGCGCGGCCATGCCCGTTTTGCCGCACAGGCTTGTTCTGGCAAGCTCGCTTAGAATAAAGAAAAACGCGGCGCAGGAGATAATCGAAGATGTGCTCCGCCGCGTGCCCGTACCGACCGAGGCGGTACTAGGCTGGTCGGCCGGGAAATAAATATCCGCCGCGGTACCTAGGATGAACAGCTATATCTATCTGATTGACGCCGATTGGTTCCGGCGGCTGACGGTGGGGTTTTTCGCGCTTGTCTTCCTCGCTATATTATTCTACATCGGCAAGCTCTTGCGTGAACGGGCAATTGCAAAGCTCGAGTACTCGCGCGAGTTTTCGGAAAAAGGCGTTTACGAGACCGACCACGTGTATCTGATTGAGACAATCAGAAACCGCAGCATTTTGCCGGTGTTTTTCGTCAACGTCGAAGCATATGTTTATAATGCGCTAGAAATTGAGGGTTACATACGCGACCCGAAAAAGCCGGCGCCGATGCAGTACTTTACGAGCCGGTTCCACCTTTTGCCGTTTATGAAAATACGCCGCCGGCACCTGATAAAGTGCGCAAAACGCGGCTATTATGTGCTTGAGACTGCGGACATATATTACGGGAAAAAGGTTCGATACCTTAGCGCCCCTGCGGAAATATACGTTTATCCCCGGGTGGTACCCATCGACAAGGTTTTAAAGCCAACCAGCCACCTGTTCGGCGATAGCGCAACTACCCGCCGCATGATTTACGACCCCTTTTCGTTTAGTGGCATACGCAACTATATGTCCGGCGACCCCTTCAATATCATAAACTTTAAAGCGACGGCGCGCTCAGGCTCTCTCGGCCTTGACGGCATAAGAGTCAACAAGCGCGACTATTGCTCAAGCCGAAACCTGCTCGTTTACCTTAACTTCCAGCTTGACGTGGACTTCCCGGTGCCGACGGGTGAATACGAGCGGATGATGGAGCTTGGGCTTTCGTACGCCTCGGCGCTTATCCGCGAGGCATCGTATAACGGTTACAGGGCCGGTTTCGCAGCAAACTGCGTTCTTGTCACCGGAGAGACGTCTATAAGGTACCCAATAGAAAGCGGCGACCTGCACCTTGAAGCGATATTGCGCGAGATGGCGAAAGTGCGGCCACGCGTGGGTATATCGTTTTTGTCGCTGCTTGAGGAAGACATTAAAAACGTATTGCACGATACCGAAATTTATATATTGACGCCCTTTGAAACAAAGATGGTCGACGACTACATTCGGAACTTCGAGCTGCTAGGGAACTCGGTCACGCTGATTAAACTCTCGGAGGAGGAATACTGAGCGGTGGGCGAGAAAAGGAAGCTCCGCAGCGAGCCCGAAGAAATAATAAAAAAGAAACAGTGGGACCGCAAGTACGTAATCCGCACCATTATATATGCCGCAATCGGTGTGGTGGCGCAACAGGTTTATCTGCGCCTGAGGTACCACTATAACCTGCAGACAAACGACACGATGCGCTATGTGGCGCAGTTCGTGTGGGTTATAATGGTGTTTTCGTATGTGCTTGCGGTGCTCGCGTTCCGCAAGGCGATACCGAAAATCTACCGGGAGTATGTGTTTGGCAGCGCGCGGTGGGCGTTTGAAAAGTTCGCCGCTAGCCTTGCAAAAATGACCGCGCGGCTGCGTGAGATGCTCGGATTTCAGTCGCACGGCCAGAGAGTAAAAGGCAAAGACGAAAAGTCGTTTGTGTTCGACGCAAACGAAAACGGGTTTTTGCGCAGGCTCAGGCAAATTCAGAACCGCTTGCGCTGGAAGGACCTTACTACTAACGCCGATAAAATTCGGTATCTATACGTGAAGTTTATAAACCGGCTTGTATCGAAAAAGAAGCTTAAGTATAACCCCGTTTTGACTCCATGCGAGCTCGGCTCCACAATTGCGCTGAGGCCCGAAGAGGGCGCGGGAATGTTCTGGCTTTACACCGGCGCGCGTTATAGCGGTGGCATATACGAGATAACCGACGACGATGTAAAAGCCGCGATGGCAGTCGCTTCGGGCAAAGAGATAAAGCCCGAAAAGCCAAAAAAGGCATAAGCGGAATAAAAGAAGGGCGCCCCGTGCGGGACGCCCTTTTTTATTTTCAAATCTATGTTATATGTTTCGCCGGTATTTGCCTTTACTCAAACTTTTCAAGGCTTATATACTCGATAAATATGTCCCCGGCGGACGTGGATGGATCAAAGCGTATCCTTTTTATCGTGCCTTCCCATTTGAAGCAGTCTATAGTGTATATTTCCACGATGTTCCACTCGTCGGAGTCGGGCTCGGAAAAGGCGTAATCGTATATGCACCTGTACGACTTGTCTTCGCTCATGAATGGCTCGGCGTCGGTTTCAAAGAAAAACTGACAGTTAAATGAATCTGTCATGTTAAGCACTTTGATCCTTATAAGGTCGATTTCCGACGCGTCGATGTCGAGCGGTTGTTTTGATATCATGAACGGGTCGCCGCCGGTGCTGGTGAGCTTCAGCAGCCCGTCCTCAAGCCGCATGTCAGTGATATGGTTCGTCGGGTCCCAGTCAAGCTCGGTGGCTTCTGCGAAGTTGTAAACTATGACAGGCACCGTTTTAAGCGGCTTTTTTTCAGGCTCGGTTTCAGGCGCCGCGGTAGTTTCGGGGCCTTTTGTGGTTTCTTCTGCTTCCTTTGTTGTCTCCTCGGTTTCGGCTGAAGTTTCGGTTGCAGCAGCCTCTTCAACCTCTGCGGTTGTGTCCGACGCGGTCTCAGCCCCATCGCTGCAGGAAAGGGCAAATATCGCAAAGAGGGCGACAGCCAGAAAAGCTAGAAGTTTTCGCAGCATACGTTCCAACCCGCCTTTCAATGGTATTAATAGCATTATAAGGATATAATAAATCCTTAAGCCTGTCAAGTAAAAAAGGCGGGGCGGGCCGTATATGCTGTTTAAGTTTCCACGTCCATTTGACCCAGCAGCCGTTTGTTGAACTCTACTGCAGTGTTATAGCCCATTTTCTTCTGGCGGTTGTTCATCGCAGCGATTTCGATTATAACCGCAAGGTTCCTGCCGGGCCGCACTGGGATTGTGATCATCGGGACTTTTATGCCAAGTATTTCGGTATACTCATTTTCAAGCCCGAGCCTGTCGTACATTTTACCTTGCACCCAAGGCTCAAGATTGACAATGAGGTCGACTTTTTCGGTCAGCTTGACCGCGCCCATGCCGAAAAGCCTGCGTACATCGACAATACCGATGCCTCGCAGCTCCACATAGTGGCGCAAAATTTCAGGCGCGCTGCCGACAAGTGTTTTTGCAGATACGCGCTTTATTTCGACGGCGTCGTCGGCTATCAGTCTATGTCCGCGCTTGACAAGCTCGATGGCTGTTTCGCTTTTGCCGACGCCGCTGTCGCCGAGTATGAGGATACCCTCGCCGTAGACCTCGACGAACACGCCGTGGCGGGTCAGGCGGGGCGCAAGGCTGACGTTGAGCGAAGCGATGAGCGCTGCCATAAATTCCGAAGTTTGGCGCGAGGTGCGAAGCAGCGGGACTTCGTATTCTTCGCAAAGCTCGAGCATAATTGGGTCAATCTCAAGCGAAGTCGTGTATATAATGGCGACCGGCTTACGAGAGACAAATGCCTCGACGCGCGTGCGAAGCTCGGTCCGGGTCATAGTCTGCATATACGCGTGCTCGCTGTTGCCGATGATTTGAATCCGGCCGGGCTCAAAATAACCGAAAAAGCCGCTCAACGCCAGCCCCGGACGGTTGACGTCCGATCGCGTGACCTGAACGTCCACCTCGGGCGGCAGGTATATAACTTCAAGCTGGAATTCCTCGATAATCGACGAAAGTGGGGCGGAATACTCGGAATTAATGCTGTCCAAGGACATTTCCTCCGTATATAAAATTTGCTAAGATAAGATGGGCTTTGCGATTGCGTAGCCCTATATTTTAGGCGCGAGGCGCGGGAAGTACGGAGCGAAGGCGGTAAAGTTCCGCATTTTTTATGCTTGCGCCGCGAGCCGAGATATCTTCGCAGCTATACTCAATATAAGCGGAGCCGCTCGGTACGCCGCCAACCCAGTAGCGGCCAAAGTCGGGCAAATAAAGCTCCCAGCCATTTCTGTCAAGTATTACCTCAACGCGATGCGTGCCGTCAAACTGCAGCGGTATTTCCGAGCCGCAAATATTTAGAGCCGCGCCTGGCGAGCTTACGCTTACGGTAAGCTCGGCATAATAAGCCGCCGCAGGCCCCTCGGTAAAAAGCTTTTTTATCTCGCGCGCCGGCGAGGCGCAAAGAGTGGGCACGCCGCCCACGGTGCGGAGCTTAAGCTCGGCGGGGAAGGTCATTGACATCGAAAACGGGCTGTCGTCGAAGTTGTGCCATGCCGTGTTCCACGCGATGCGGATGCGCCGCCCGTCGGGAACTCCGGAAAACGTCTGCGCCGCATAGCTTTCCCGTCCGCCCGCGAAAAGGCGCTTCGGCGGCCCGTCGGGCACAAACTTCCCGACTTTTATCTCGCCGGTGAAATACCAGTCTGAGGCGCCAGAGAAAACCCATTTTCGGGATGTTCCGTCAAGCATCATCGGGTAAAAGTCGGGACACTCGGCGTCGCCCGGCAGCGTTATCCGCTGCAGCTCATCCCACTCGAGGAGATTGTCCGAGCAAAGCAGCGCAAAGTCGTTGCCGTCAAGATAGAGCGCCATAATAAACTTTTCAAGCTCGTCGCACCAAACCACTTTCGGGTCACGGTTGGCGCCGGCAATATGCCCGACTATGGGGTTGCGCGGGTATTTTTTAAACGTTTTGCCGCCGTCGTCGGAATATGCGAGGCACTGCACAAAAGGCTCGCCCGCCGAGGTGTAAAACAGCAATATAGGCGGCAAATCGGCTGTTCCAAGCCTGGATGCGTTGCGCTCGTCCAAAATCGCGCTGCCCGAAAATACTGTCCCGAGCTTGTCCGGGAAAAGCACGTCGCCGTCATATTGCCAGTGCAATAGGTCGACCGATGTGGCATGCCCCCAGTGCATGTTGCCCCACTCGGTGCCGGCGGGATTGTGCTGGAAAAACATGTGCCAAGTCCCATAGGCGTAAACAAGCCCATTCGGGTCGTTTGTCCAGCCGCGCGGGACGGAGAACCTTACCTGCGGGCGGTATGGCTCGGTATATGTATCCTCCGGAAGCTCGTCCGCGAATGAAAATTCCGGAACGCTGCCGTTGGACAAGGTGACTTTTATCTCCGCGCCGGCAAACCTCAAGATGTCAATATATGCGGCATACCGCGGGTTTTTGGGGTCATACTTTACATCAAGCTCATACGGCTCGGCGCCATCGGCATAAATAAATAGTCGCTGAGCCGGAGCGCCGTTGTTAATCGGCAAAACTAAAAATCTAGATTTTGCAATCATAGCGGCCCCCGCTGTGGTGTAAATTTTGCAAAAATATTATATTCTATCTTTTAGCACGTTTCAATAGCGGGCTCGATGTTCACAAATGGTTTACATGATTTTTACAAAATATACCTTTTCAAACAATCCTAAATGCAATATAATTCTATCAGAAACAAAGTTCAAGGAGCAGCTAAAGTGCCGATACAGAGAAACACAATCCAGCGAGCATTGGTGTTGGATGCGGTAAGGTCACTAAAAAACCATCCAACCACCGATATGGTATGCGAGTATGTCCGTAGGTATAACCCGGCTATAAGCCGCAGCACAGTATACCGGAACTTGAACCTGCTCTGCGAGGAAGGACACCTTTTGAGAATCCCGGTGCCGAACGCGGCCGACCATATCGACCACCGGATCGACCCACATTACCATGCGGTTTGCCGCAAATGCGGGCATGTTTTTGACGTGGAGCTTAAGGAGGGCGGCACGCTTACCGAGGATCCAAGCTGCCTTTGCGACTCGGTGAGTGCAAAAGGGCTGAAGCTCGAGGACTGCTTTGTGTTGTTTTCCGGCATTTGCGACGGTTGCGCGGCAAATGAAGCCGAGGCTGGGGAATAAGCGGTATTGCTGTTCCCAAAGCCTTCTTTAAATCTGCCAATAAAAAAATTCACATAAAGGAGAAGATGAGGTATGAGCACTGACGCGAAGAAACTGAAAGGCACTAAGACCGAAGCTAACCTGAAGTCGGCGTTTGCCGGCGAGTCCCAGGCACACATGAAGTATACATATTATGCCAGCCAGGCGAAGAAGGACGGCTATGTCCAGATAGCAAAGTATTTTGAGGAGACCGCGGCTAACGAGCGCGAGCACGCGAAGATTTGGTTTAAGCTGCTCCACGACGGCGTCCCCGCGACCGACGTTAACCTTGAGGACGCAGCCAGCGGCGAAAACTATGAGTGGACCGACATGTACAAGAAGTTCGCCGAAGAGGCGCGCGAGGAAGGCTTTAACGACATTGCTTTCCTGTTTGAGGCGGTAGCGAAGATCGAAAAAGAACATGAGGAAAGGTACCGCAAGCTGCTTGAGAACGTAAAAAACGAGCGCGTTTTCAAGCGCGACGATGAAGTAACCTGGCAATGCGCAAACTGCGGGCATATATTTGTAGGCAAAGAAGCCCCGGCTGTATGCCCTGTTTGCAAGCATCCTATCGACTACTTCAAGCTCAGAGTGATTGATTATTAAATAAAGTAAAATAATCTTTCCCGCGGCGCGCTTATGCGGCTGCGGGATTTTTTTATCCCTTCGCGCATTTCCCTTGCGACGCGGAGAACAATATTAGTACGCCATGTGTGACAGTATTAGGCAGGGCTGACACTGCTCTCTTTGGAGAAATATAAAAAATTTATACTTGAAATATTATTTCCAGAGTGATACAATAAAACTGATTGTAGAAAAGAAACGCAAGGAGACAAAATATGGCTCTTATAACCACAAAAGAACTATTCAAAAAGGCGTATGAGGGCGGATACGCAATCGGCGCCTTTAACATCAATAACATGGAGATAATCCAGGCTATAACCGAAGCCGCCGCGGAGCTGCGCTCGCCGGTGATACTCCAGGTTTCTGCAGGCGCGCGCAAATATGCAAAGCCCGCATACCTTATGGCGCTGGTTGAGGCGGCGATGAAAGAGACTGGCATAGACGTCGTGCTCCACCTCGACCATGGCGCCGATTTTGAGATATGCAAAGCCTGTGTAGACAATGGCTTTACTTCGGTTATGATCGACGGCTCGCATTTGAGCTTTGAGGATAACGTCGCTCTGACTAAGAAGGTCGTCGAGTACGCCCACGCTCACGGAGTGGTCGTTGAGGGCGAGCTTGGAAGGCTTGCCGGCGTTGAAGACGACGTTAAAGTTGCCGAGAGCGACGCAATTTTTACCGACCCTGCCGAGGCAGAGCGGTTTGTCGAGCTGACCGGCGTCGACTCGCTGGCGATAGCGATCGGTACAAGCCACGGCGCGTATAAATTTAAGACCCAGCCGAAGCTGAGATTCGACATTCTCGAAGAGATCGGCCGCCGGCTGCCCGGCTTCCCGATCGTGCTGCACGGCGCCTCGTCCGTCGTGCCCGAGTATGTCGACGAGATAAACGCCTGCGGCGGCAAGCTCGACGGCGCGCTCGGCGTGCCCGAAGATATGCTGCGCAAAGCCGCGTCGATGGCTGTGTGCAAGATAAATATCGACTCCGATATAAGGCTTGCGATGACAGCCGCTATCCGCCGTGTGCTCAAAAACCAGCCCGAGGTGTTTGACCCTCGCACCTACCTCGGCGAAGCGCGCGAAGAAGTCAAAAAGATGGTTGCGCATAAGATAAAAAATGTGCTCGGATCGGAGGGCAAGCTATAAAATATGCGGCAATCCCGGGGGGCGGCGGCTGCTGTCCCCCTGAAAAGCATTAATCAGTGGGATGCAGTCGAAATGAAGCAGATTGAGCGTTTTAGGGTCAATTCTCACGATATGGATTTCAACGGCGTTGCGTCGGCCTCGTCGGTGCTGCGCTATCTGCAGGAGACAGCAAACCTTCAACACTACAGGCATGGTCCGACGACCGACGACTTACGCCGCGAAAATAAAGCTTTTATCGTAAGCAAGCTGACGCTAAACATTTATAGGCCCCTGCGTTCGTTTGACGAGATAACCGTGGAATCCTGGCTATGCAAGACAAGGGCGATGAGCTTTTTGCGCTGCGGGCGGATATTGCGCGACGGATTGCCCGTCGCGGAGCTATTCTCGCAATGGGCGCTTGTCGATACCCGCAGCCATCGCCTCTTGCGTGCCGACGATATAAAGCTCGGGTTCGGCTTTGACGAGCCGCTTGAAATGGAACCCCCGCCGAGGATTTTGATACCGCAAACCGTCACGCTGACACTAGCGGGCGAACATACGGTTTCGTACGCCGAGGTTGACCAGAACAGACATATGAACAATACCCGTTACCTTGACATGTTTTGCGGCTATATACCCTCTATGGAGAAGAAAATGGTAGTTTCTGCCACGATATCCTACCACTCGGAAGCGCCGCTTGGTGAAACTGTCAGGGTATACAGGCACTGCAACGAGCTTGACGACATATATTATTTCCGGACATTGCGGGAGGGCGACTCGGTCAACGCCGAAGCCTTAATAAGGCTTGACGATTTGGATGCGGTAAGGTGAACGCGAAAATATCGCATGCGCCCGGGCGCTTTGCGGTGCTCTTGGCTCGCATGCTAAAACTGGAGCTTGAGCGCGAGGGCGTCTCGGCGTCGATCTTGGGTGGTGCAAAAGAAGAGGCGGGGCTGCATGACGCCGAAATTTATATATATGTCGACGACTTGGGCAACGCCGAGCTGGTAAAGAGGAAACTTGCCGACCCCGACGCTCCGCAGCATACAAAAAAACTATTCCGGTACCCCTTCAGGGTCGACGCGTTTATGAAAGCGGCGCTGTTCGGCGGGACGGCTGACAAGGATCAGGACGACGGCGGGGAGCGGCGCGGAGTGGAGCCGAAAATAGTCGCCGACGGCGAGAGCCGGCATGTGTTTGTCGACGGCGCAGAAATAGCGCTCACCGAGCGCGAGTATAGGCTGTTTTGCTACCTATATGAGCGCAGAGGCAGGCCGGTAAGCCGCGACGAGCTAATAAAGAACGTTTGGCGCGGCGAAGCCGGTATAGGGACCAATGTGGTGGAAGTTTACGTCAGCTATCTAAGGCATAAACTTGAAGGTGCAACCGGAAAACGCCTGATTATAACGCGGCGCGGCAAGGGGTACGAGTTCCGCGCCGAAACGAATCCGAAAACGTAAAAAAAGCCGGCTTTTTGCCGGCGCACGGAGCGGATATGTCAACCGTAAAGAAGTTTACATGCATTGTCTGCCCGGTGGGATGCGAGCTTGTGGCAACGCTGACGGACGACGGAAAAACGGTCATAAGCGTCGAGGGCAACTCCTGCAAGCGCGGGGTGACATACGCGGTCGAGGAGCTGACGGCGCCGAAACGGACGCTGACCTCGACGGTGCGAATTGTCGGAGCTGACGACAAGCTTTTGCCGGTGCGTACCAGCCGCCCGATACCAAAAAGCGCGATGTTCGACGCGATGAAAATTATAAAGACCGTTACCGTCAAAGCGCCGGTGAAAACCGGCGACGTGTTGGTTGCCGATTTTATCGAGCCGGGAACAAGCCTCATAGCGACGAAAACCGTCGATGCCTTGTAAAAATGAGCGAGCAAGGCAAAAAATAAAAACGCTCCCTTAGGAGCGGTCAGATAGGGATTATTAATTCCTGAAAAATTCGGCATAGTCGTAGATTTTCGGCTATGCCGTTTTTTCGTTTAGTTTGGTAAGTCGATAGCGCCAATGCAGTTATAGAAAATCTGAA
>DULN01000003.1 GCA_012840355.1 Clostridiales bacterium
ACGCGGCGAGCCTAGGGTTTTACGATTTGTGTAGCAACAGGTTCGACGCCGACGCGCTTGAAAGATGCGGAGCGTTTGCGGGCATTTTGCCCGCGGTGACGGCGGGATGCGAGGTGATTGGCAGTTACCGCGGCATACCCGTCGCGGTGGCGATTGGCGACAACCAGGCGAGCTTCCTCGGCGCGGTAAAGGACCAGGAACGCTCGGCGCTCGCGAACTTCGGAACCGGCAGCCAGATTTCGCTTGTCACAAGCGAGATAGGCGACAGGCCCATATTCGGCGGCGAGATTGAGGTAAGGCCCTATGTCGACTGCGAGTTTCTCCTTTGCGGCTCGGGGCTGTGCGGCGGTCGGGCATACGCGATAATCGAGCGGTTTTTCCGCGCCTATGCCGTTGCCTGCGGCTTGCCCGACACCGAGCAGTACGAGGTGCTAAACCGGCTTGCAGAAAAAGGGGTTGAGTCGAAAAACGTCTTGCGGGTGCGCACGACCTTCAGCGGCACGCGCAGCGACCCGGACATGCGCGGCGAGATTTCCGGCATAAGCGAGGACAACTTCACGCCAGAGGCGCTCGCTGCGGGCTGCCTTTACGGCATGGCGGGCGAGCTGCACGAGATTTACGGCAAAATCGGCGGGACGCGCCAAATCGACAGGCTTGTGGCTTCGGGCAACGCGATAAGGAAAAACCGCATCCTGAAAAAGGCACCGGCTCGTGGTTTTATACGGGCAAGGAGCACGCGCTTTATTACACGGTCCGCACGATGGACGGCTCGCCCGCGCCGATAAGGCGCTCGGTATCGGCAGACGGCTTCCACTTCAAGAAAGACAAAAGCTTCAGCTTTACACTCAGCGAGCGTTACAACCGCGCGTCGGCTCGCGACCCGAAAGTGGTAAAATCCGTGGATGGGCTATTTCATATGTTTGTGACAACCACCGACAAAAAAATCGGGCGCGGCTGCCTTGCGCACCTTGTGTCGGATGATGGCGAATCTTGGCGAGAGGTTGGCAACATCTACGAGTCGCCTGACGGGCGCGAGCCGGAGTGCTCGGACTACTTTGAGTTTGGCACCAGCGACGTTATCATAGTAGACGCTTATACCGCCTCGTACGACCTGCGCATGATGGACATCGACAGCGACGGCAATCCTTATTTCTGCATAAACCTTGAAAAGTTTGCCGACGCAGTGAAAAAGCTATATGAGCTCAACCACGAAACGACGGGCGTATTCCCCTATGTCGAGATTTCCGACAACAACGAGATGACCGACCTTTGCAACTACTTCTCGCAGGACCACCATGTCTTCATCAACAACTGGATATACGGCACCGAAACTGCTTACCTGAGGAACATGCAGAGCGACTACGGCATAATCCCGTACCCGAAATGGGACGAAAACCAGAAAACTTATCTGACCTTCCAGCACGACCAGATTGGCGTGTTCGGCATACCGATTACGTCGACGCGCGTGGAAGCGGCCGCCGCGGTCATAGAGGCGATGTCGTCCGAAAGCGCGCTTGGCTTAAAGCCGATATATTACGACGTCGCGCTGAAAGGAAAATACCTGCGCGACGAGACCTCGGCAGAGATGATAGAAATAATACACAACAACCGCGCTTTCGACCCTGCGTGGGTGTACTGCCTGTTTATCGGCGACCTTGCCCAAACGCCGCGAAACCTGTTGCTCAGCGGCAAGAGCGACTTTATGTCGTATTACAAAAAGCGTGAAAAGATGTATAATAGGAATCTTGAAAAATTGATAGAGGCGTTTTCTAAAATAGGGCAATAAAAAAAGGGCACCTAAAAAAAGCGGGGCCCTGAGGGATTTTGCTTGGGGGCTACAGCCTGTCGCCCCAGCCGAGCGACTCGAAATGCTCCTCGAGCGCGGCGCAAAAGGCGTGGTAGACCGGCACATGAAGCTCCTGCACGCGGAAAGGCTCAATCGCGGGAACCAAGATTTTCACGTCGGCGAGCGTGCCGAGCCTGCCGCCGCCAAGCCCGGAAAGCGCTATAACAGAAATCCCCATTCCGCGTGCGAGAGCCGCCGCGGCGACGACGTTTTTCGCGTTGCCGGATGTGCTGATGGCAAATAGCACGTCGCCGGGCATGCCAAGCGCGTAAAGCTGCTGGGCGAATACCAGCTCGGCGTCGGTGTCGTTGGCGACGGCGGTAAAGAGCGAGTCTGAGCCTAAAAGCGACACAACTGGAAGCCCCCACTGGAGTTTTTCAAGCATATCAGGCGAGAGGGCGGGGCATGCATTTTTCAGCTTTTCTTTAACGCGCGCCGAAAGCGGGCGGCGCGAGATGAAGCCCTTGCCCAGCTCGCCGGCGATATGTAGTGCGTCGGCTGCGCTGCCGCCGTTTCCGCAGACGAGCAGTTTCCCCCCACTCTCGATTGCGGCGGCGGCGAGCGTAGCCGCGCGAATCAGCGGCTCGGCGCAAGGCGCAAGCTCAGGCTGGCGGTCGGCGAGTTCCTCAAAAAAGCGCGATTTCATGCTGTACCTGCCTTCGTGTTTTTTAAAAAATGATAGCACAGCCGAACCGGCTTATCAAGCGGCAAGCGCCAGAAGCCCTCATTTTTCGAGAAAAAATTAAAAAACGGTTGACAAACCGGCTTTCCAGTGGTATAATATCAAGGCACGCGCGATGAGCCGGACACGCTAAAGTAGCTCAGTAGGCAGAGCACATCCTTGGTAAGGATGAGGTCACGGGTTCGATTCCCGTCTTTAGCTCCACAATGTATCGTAGCCTATCAGGCGGAAACAAGCCTGATAGGCTATTTTATTTTGTTGTTGCTTTACTGTTTATCGCTAAAAGCTTTTTCACTCAAAGAAATGCCGCCGCCGTTTTTAAGATTGCAAAATAACCCAACCTTTATGATTCGTTCGTTAAGCAAGAGCATATAATGGACGGGTTAAGCGAAACAAGGCTGCTTTCCGATTATCATATCGAAGGCGGGACGGGGCTTCTTCCCATAGCGAAGGGCAACACGTGGGAAGAATACCGGCAGCATGAGAGGTACTGAAGATCCCATCCTGTTTAACGATGTTTACGGTATCCTCCAGGACGCGGCGAACTGTATCTGGAGCGACGAGTGGCAGCCGGGCGCTTCTTCTATATCAAAAAATGGAAGCTCGGCGGGCTGATTTTATCTTGTGCATTTTTTAAGAAAAAATATTGTAATTTAAGAAAATTTGTGATATGATTATAAATGTAACCAAAAAACTATGTAAAGAGGAGTTTTTATGAAAAGGATTTTAGCAGCAGCAGTGATATTAATGTTAATATCACTGTCGTCAATTCCCGCTTCAGCCGCCGTTTCGATGAACGATGCGCTTATTAGCATCGACTTTTCAAACGGCATTCCGGAAGGAATGGAAGTCGTCGGTGCCGAACTCGTAAACGACGAGGAAAAAGGCCAGGTGTTGTCGTTTGCAGGCGGCAGCAGCGGTTCCAGCAAAGCCGTTCTTAAAACGGATATTCTCTCACAAACGGATTTTTCGGAAGGCCTGACGTTTACGGTATGGGCCAAAGCCGCTCCCCCGGATGAACTTCATGGCATGGCCCCGATTTTCACCATAGATTTCACAAGAGTCGGTTATCTCTCTCTGTGCGCCAACCTCGTTGTCACCGTTAATACGGACGGCAACGAAACCGAGTGGGGTATCCAGCGCGTTTGGTCCGACCCGTTCTCTGCCGCCGAGGAAGTATCGGCATGCGAAAACGAATGGGCACAGTACACGGTTGTTATAGATGACCTGTCTACAAATCTCTATATAAACGGGAAACTCTATGAGGAAAACCCGTTTGCTAAAGGCAACTTGTTTGATATTCCTTACATACTCCTTGAAGAAATGGAATACGCCACAGGCATTGAGCTTGGCTCATATAACTGCCCGTGGTGGAGATACGGCGACTTCAAAGGACTTATTAGCAGCGCCGCAGTTTTCAATAAGGCTCTCTCTGCCGACGAAGTAAAAGAGCTTTACGTATCTACAGGCGGTACTATTGTTGAGGAGCCGGTAGAAGAAACAGAAGCTCCCGCCGAAGAAACTGCCGCGGAAACAACAGAAGCCGTAACAGAGCCGGCTGCGGTTACCGAAGAAAGCAGCGAGCCTGCCGCTGACACCACAGCGTCTAGCAGCGACTCGGAAACCCCTGCCGAAACCGAAGGCAACAGTGCTATCGTGCCGATAATACTTGTCGCGGTTGTAATCATAATAGCAGTTGTCGCAGCGGTTGTAATAATAAATAAGAAAAAGGCAAAATAATCAGCAGTAAAAAATCTATATTTAGATAAGGACAGCCTGCCGTGTTACTTGGCAGGCTGTCTTTATGTAACTGAAAAATTGATATTGACTAATTGTGGAAAATTTATTATATTTATATATTCGTTTATGTTTATTTTTGTTAACGCACTAAAAAATATAATCCGCAACAAAAAACACTATATTATTTGCGGAGTGTTTTTAGTCCTCACGCTGTCGGTATATAGCTGCGGTTTAACGCGGACGGCTCGATGGACAAATATAAAACAGATTATTGTGTAAAGCGGGATTATTTCGATAAGTTTTCAAAGCTTGACCACGTGGTTGATTACGAGCTTGGGCAACCTCGACCAAAAAAGTACTAAAGAAGTGATGGATTTATTGGCGGAGCGCGTCCGGGACGGCGGCACGGTCGTTATGGTAACGCACAATACCGGCTTAATCGTGTACGCCAGCAGGGTGTTACATATTGAAGATGGGAATATAATAGAAAAGTAAAGCGGGGGCAAGCGCCCCCGTATGCTTTACGCAAAAAGCGTGCCGCCGCCCGCGCCTTTGAGGTTACTTTTGAACCCTCCGTCGCTCGTGGCAAAAAGGAGCATGTATCCGCCGCCATGTAGCCGCGCGAGCAATGCCTGCGTGCGCTCGGGCAGCTCCGCCGCGCTCCCGCATATTTTAGTGCCGCACCAGAAATTGCAGCGCATGTAGTTCGCCATCGCTTTCTCAAAAGGCATCTCGGCTATGTCTATGCCGGCGGCTCGCTCGATGTCAAGATGGTTTTGCCCACGCCGGCTGCCGAGCGAGGGGTAGTAGGAAACTTCAATATAAAGCGCGGCAAGCCCGCCCTCGGCTTCCACTATCCACAGCGCCCCGGTTATCTCGCCGGACTCGTCTGAAAACTCGGCGCGCTCGCCGGTTAGCGCGGCTAGAGGCAAATATATCGGCTCCGCGCCTTCGGGGCATACCCAAAAGCGTATGCCTGCCATTACCTCCGCCCCGCCATGGGTTATCGACAGCCCCTTCTCCGAGGAAAATTTCATCGTTAGCCCCCCCCATATAAATCTTTAGTATAAGGTATCACCGCAGGCGCCGGTATGCAAGCCCGAAAAGAAAAAATTCGCAAATTTAGCGGTTCTATGCCACGCCGGGGCGAAGCTGTGGTATAATACCGGGTGTATAGCAAAATAGGCGCATAAAGGAGTGGGCTATGGGAAGCTTTGATAAAGCCAAGTGGGTTTGGCACAACTCGTACCGCGGGAAAAACGTATACGTCAATTTCGAGGATAAGTTTACGCTAAAATCCGCCCCGTCCTCGTGCAAGGTAAAAATAAGCTGCGACAGAAGCTACGCGCTGTATGTAAACGGCGAGTTTGCCCATTGCGCGCAGTGCTCGGACTACGAGGACCTGAAGTTTTACGACGAGGTAGACATAACCGGGCACATAAAGCCCGGCGAAAACGAGCTTTTCGTCACGGTTTACTACCAAGGGATAAGCTGCTCGACCTACCGGTGCGGGGAGCCGGGGCTGATTTTCGAGGTCATAGCCGACGGCGGGGTAGTCTGCGCGTCGTCGGAGCGGACGGTCGCCTATAAAAACAGCGCATACGAAAGCGGCGAGTGCGTCGAGTGGGTCACCGTTCAGCTAGGCATCGGCTTTCACTACGACGCCACGCGCGAGGGCGAGCGCGAAGGAGAGAAATACGCCGACATAGTAGAGAAAACCTACGACATCCGCCCGCGCCCGGTAAAGCTGCTAAAAATTGAGCCGCCGAAAAGCGCGGGTCTTATAAACAAAGGCGTGTTTTTCGATTTGGCGGACGGCACGCCGGCGCAAAAGATGCAGGCCGCGGCGCTAGCGGTGCAATATGTCTGCGGGAGCCTTCCGCTGCCGTCGGAAGAGGGAATTAAGCTTTCGGTCGAGGGAAGCTACAAGGGGCATGAGCCCGACGGCGTTTTCGCCATTGCCGACCTAGGCGAGGAGAGCACGGGCCTTTTGCTTTTGGACCTTGAGGTGCCGCACGAGTGCGACGTCTATGTTGGCTGGGGCGAACACCTTGCCGACCTGCGCGTGCGTGCGCATGTCGGTGGGCGCAACTTCGCGGTGAAATACCGCGCTCGCGCGGGGAGGAATGCCTTTTTCGCGCCGTTTTTGAGGCTGGGGCTGCGATACCTTGAGCTGCACGTTTACGCAAGAGAGTGCAAGCTGTACTATACCGGCGTCCGCCCGACTGTCTACCCGCTGCCCGAGCCGGCAGAGCCGCCGATAACCGACGGCTTGCACAAAAAGATTTACGAGGTTGCCTGCAGAACGCTTCAGCTCTGCATGCACGAGCATTATGAGGACTGCCCGTGGCGCGAGCAGGCACTTTACACGATGGACTCGCGCAACCAGATGCTCTGCGGCTACTATGCGTTCGGCGAGACCCGGTTCCCGCGCGCCTCGCTCGAGCTTATAGCCCACTCGCTGCGCGAAGACAGTCTACTTGAACTATGCTCGCCGGCTGAAGTGGCGATTACGATTCCGTCGTTTTCTGCGATGTTCCTCGTGCAGCTTTGGGAGTACCTCGATTTTTCGGGCGACGAGGAGTTTGTGCGGGGGCTTTTACCCTCCGCCGAGCGCATCGCGGGCGGGTTTTTGCGCCGGCTTGAGGCAGACGGTGGGCTGCTAAAGTGCTACGGCGAGCGGAAGTATTGGGACTTTTACGAGTGGCAGGAAGGGCTCGCCGGCACGATTTTCGGCTATGTGCCAGAGTCGGAGCGCACATACGACGCGCCGCTCTGCGCCTTCGTCTCGCTGGGGCTGCGCGCGCTGGCAAGTATTTGCGCAAGGCTCGGGCTGCCCGAGAAGGAAAAGCATTACCAAAGCGCGCACGAGAAGCTGAACAAAGCGATTGACGCCGCGTTTTTCGACAGCGGGCGGGGCTGCTACGCCTCGTTTTTACGCGAGGGGCGGATTTGGCACTACAGCGAGCTGACAAACTCGCTTGCCGTCTGTGCCGGCGCCGTGCCGGAGGAGCGGCTCGGCTCGGTACTTGAGGCGATAGCCGGCGGCGGTCTTTTGCCGGTGACTCTCTCGCACAGCATTTTCAAATACGACGCACTGATGAAGCGGCGCGAAAAATACGAAAAGTTTGTGCTGGACAATATCGCCGAGCTTTGGGGCAAAATGCTATTATCGGGCGCGACAAGCTTTTGGGAGACAATCGATGGCGAGGCGGCTTTCGCGAATGGCGGCAGCCTTTGCCACGGATGGTCGGCTGTTCCGATATACGTCTACTTTAAGTATTTTGGTGGGAAATAAAAGCCGAATGCGGCGATTTGGGGGCGTGCCCCTGTTGGGAGGTATACAATATGTCACTTGATAGCGTCTGTGCGGCGCTGTGCCATGCGATGGCAAGCGCGCGGCGATTGTCGCCCAGACCGGCAGCAGCATGTCGATGATATTCCGCGAGCGGGACATGGATTACTTTATCTACGACACAATCGAAAAGGCGAACGCGAAAGCCGCGGAGCTAATCTGTGAGGACAGCTATGATTTTCTAGTAGTATACAACGGCAACTACGACGCGGCGATGCATAAGTTCGGCCCAGAGAGCGTGACATCGCTTGCAGAGGCGCGGGTAAACTCGTTGGTGTTCGGCATGTTTGTCTCGCTGATTAAGGAGCGCTG